>NZ_JBICUX010000014.1:0-246664 GCF_043198595.1 Streptomyces sp. NPDC048751 | reverse complement strand
TCGTCGCGGTCGTGCTGGCCTCCCACCGCCGCCCGGCCGGAATCCAGCAGACGCGTGAGTCGGTCGAAGTGCCGCTCGTTGATGATCCGGCCGAAATCGGCCGCGGTCTGCGGGCTGGTGCCGAACTGAGCTTCGACCGCCGCACGCAGGGCGGGAACCAGTGCGGCGGCGGTGACAGGATCGGCCAGGACATAGTCGGGGGCTATGCACTGCTGCCCCGCGTTGCCGAACTTGCCGCCGACCAGCCTCTTCGCGGTCTCGTCCACGTCGGCGTCGGGCGCCACGAAGACCGGTGACTTGCCTCCGAGTTCGAGCGTGACGGGGGTGAGGTTCTTGGCTGCCGCGGCCATGACGATCCGGCCGACCGTGCCATTGCCCGTGTAGAAGATGTGGTCGAAACGCTGCGCCAGGAGGGCCGTGGTCTCCTCGGCGCCCCCCTCGACCACCGAGAGCACATCAGGGTCGAAGTACTCGCGCAAGAGGCGTGAAGCGACCGCCGATGTGTGCACCGAGATCTCGCTCGGCTTGGCCACCACGGTGTTTCCGGCGGCCAGTGCGCCGATGATGGGGTCGATGAGAAGGTGCAGCGGGAAGTTCCACGGGGCGATCACCAGGACGACCCCGAGCGGGTCGTACGTGGTGTAAGCCGTGGTCGTGGGACCGAAGTGGGCGGGAACCTCCACCGGGCGAGGCTGAAGCCAGCTCTCCAGATTCGCCAGCGTCTCGTCGATGTCAGCGACGGTGAAGTCGATCTCCTGCGTCTTCGCCTCGGCGGCGTTCTTCCTCAGATCCGCCCAGAGCGCTTCGATCAGCTCCTGCTCGTTCTCGACCAGCAGTGCCCGCAGCCGCCGCAGTTGGTCGACGCGCCAGTCCAGTGGGCGGGTGACGCCGGTGTTGAACGTCGCACGAAGGCGGCCGACCACCTCCGCGGCCGTTTCGCTCCGGTGCGTCCTCGACTCGGTCCCCTGTGTTGCGGTCATGGGGTGTACTCCGTTCCTGATGCAAGTCACGCCCCGGCTGCCTTCCAGCCGGGCACAGTGGCCAGCGTGCTGGACGATCCGGTATTCACCCAGGTCACGGCCTTGTGTACATCCGCTGTGCCTACCACTGGCTTGGGCAGGCTCGTGTGCGTCCGACCGTGGATACTCGGAGGCATGGACGAATACCCCGAACCGGTGCACGAGCCCGCCGCCGACGCGCTGGACCCGCGTGCCGAACTCAGTGAGTTCCTGCGCACCCGGCGGGCCCGGCTGAAGCCGGAGGACGTGGGCCTGCCGGACTTCGGGCGGCACCGGCGGGTACCGGGGCTGCGCCGCGAGGAGCTGGCGCAGCTGGCCGGGGTGTCGGTGGGGTACTACACGCGCCTGGAGCAGGGCAACGGGCGGCACGTGTCGGCGGAGGTCCTCGAGGCCATCGCCCGCGCGCTCAGACTGAGCGAAGCCGAGCGCGCCCACCTCACGCACCTGGCGAAGCCGAAACAGAAGAAGAAGCCGGCCGGCCGCACCCAGCGGGTGCGGGGCTCCCTGCGGACGCTGCTGGACACCATGGAAGGCGGCCCGGCGATCCTCGTGGGGCGGCGGGGGGACATCCTCGCCTGGAACCGGATGACCGCGGCGGTCTTCGGCGACTGGGCCGAGCTGCCCGAGCACGAGCGGAACTGGGCACGGCTGGTGTTCCTCAGGCCCGAGTACAGCGACCTGTTCGTGGACTGGGAGCAGAAAGCGAACGACGTCGTCGCTCAGCTGCGCCTGGACGCCGGCTCCCATCCCAACGACCCCCGGCTGTCCGCGCTGGTGGGCGAACTCTCCGTGAAGAGCGAGGAGTTCAGGCGGCTGTGGGCCGCCCACGACGTCAAGGACAAGTGCCACGGCACCCTGCGCCTGCACCACCCGCTCGTCGGCGAACTCGATCTGCGCCTCGAGTCGTTCCACCTGGCCGACGACCACGAACAGACGCTGGCGACCTACCACGCCGAACCCCGTTCCCCGTCGGCGGAGGCACTACGACTGCTGGCCAGCTGGGGCACCGACGCGACAAGGGCGGGAGCCGGGATGCCGCCGGCACGCACGGCTTGATGAACAGTTGATCATCGGTAGTCGGCCGCGCGCCACGTGCGCAGATCCCGGGCTGACGGGCTGACTACGGCTTTGGCCAGCTGCCCAACGCGAGGTCGGCGACGTGCAGCAGCGCAGGGCGGGAACTACCACTCGCGGCCTGGACGGCGATCCCATTGGCGACTGTTCTCAGGTAGAGCGCAAGAAGATGGGGATCTGTGGAAGGCGGAAGGTCACCGGCGTCCACCGCCTGTTGAAACCGGCGCGTCAAGTGGGCCATCCCGTCCTCACGCCATGCGATGAGTGCGTCTCGGACCGGGCGGCTGTCATCCCCGGTGGCCAACGCACCCTGCACGCCAAGACAGCCCGTGGGGAATCCCGGCATGGTTGCCGCCTCGACCGTCCCGTGGAGCACGGCAGTAGCCACTGCGGCACTTGTGGGCTCTGCCAGAGCTCGGCCGAAGTAGGCGGTCAAGCCCTCGGTGTAGCGCTCCAGCGCCTTGTAGAAGAGGTCTTCTTTGCTGCCGAACGCCCTGTACAGGCCGGGGCGGCTGATACCCATCGCCTCGGTGAGGTCGTCAAGGCTGGCACCCTCGAAACCCTTTGACCAGAACACCAGGACTGCACGATCGAGTGCCTCGTCGATGTCGAACGCGCGAGGCCTGCCAGGAGGAACCGGTGTCGGCGAGGTCATTTCTTCATCCTACTCCTTCAGTACCGATCGGTACGGATGTGCTAGGGTATTCCGTACCGTTCGATACGCTATACAGAGGGGTGGCATCGTGTCGCAGACCGTACTCATCACTGGCGGAACCTCAGGCATCGGCTTGAGCCTCGCGCAATCCTTCGTGGAGCTCGGGGCGTCCGTCGTCGTTTGCGGGCGTTCGCAGGCTGCGCTTGACCGATTCACGCAGGCACACCCGCAGGCGCTGGCCGTGCGGGCCGATGTGACGGACGCAGCTGATCGGGCAGCGTTGCTGCAGGCAATCGCTGATCGCTTCGGGCGTCTGGACGTGTTGGTCAACAACGCCGGTACGTTCGAGGAGCGAGACTATGCAGCCGGCAAGAACCCCAATGCGACCCTCGACGCCGAGGTGGCGTTGAACCTCACCGCCCCCATCCACTTGACGGGTGAAGTGCTCGAGCGATGGCCAGAGCCCGACGCGATCGTATTCATCACCTCGGGGTTCGCTCTGGTCTCGCCCACTCGCGCGCCTACCCACGGCGCGGTGAAGGCCGGCCTGCACGGCTTTGCGGATGGCCTGCGCCGTCAACTCGCCCCGCAGGGCACCCATGTCCTCGAGGTCCTCCCACCGTCTACGGACACACCCATGAACGCCGCAGCCACGGGGAAGAAACTGACTCCCGCACAGGTGGCGGCGGTCACGATGAAAGCTCTTCGGCGGGGGCGGAACATGGCATTCCCCGGTCAGACGAAAGTCATGCCCGCCATGCTGCGCATCGCGCCAGGCACACTACGACGCGTCGTCGCCGGGCTCTGAACCCCATAGAACCCCTTCCCCCCGCCCAGGCCCCGGCAGACAACGCCGCATTGCGGATCGCGATGTCCCCGGAAGGAGCACGGCTGCGCCGACAGACACTCGGCGCCGCGTCGGCACTGCGTGAAGCTCTGGCCGACCACGGACTGGCCTGCCTGGGCAGCCCGGGTCCGATCGTTCCCGCCGTCATCGGCGACGAACGTGTAGCACGCCTCACACACCGTAATCTGCGCCCGCGCGGAGTGGCGGCCATGGTCGTCGAATACCCCGTGGTGCCAAGCGGCTCCGCCAGACTGCGCCTACAGGTCATGCCGTCCCACACACCCGAACAAGCCGGGCAGGCCGCCGCCGCGATCGCCGCCGCGGTGTCCTAGGCCCGAACCGCCATCGGCAGCCTCGACGCCGCTTCGGGCCTCGCCCGCCCCGACTCGCGCTGAAACGTCCCAGGATGAGCGGCCTGCCGGCGTTCGACGCCGTCGTTGCGGACCAGGTCGAATTCGGTACGCGCCATCGCCGCCAAGTACCAGTTCGACCTCACCGGCGGCCGGATCCGCGCCCGCACCCCCGACGACGACCTTGCCGACCGGATCCGCGCAGGCGTCGGCTCGGTGCCCGTCCCCGCGGGACGCTGCCACGAAATGAACAACGTCCGCGCCGACGGGCACGGCTGCCCGGTGTACAACCGCTGCTTCTCCTGCACCTTCTACACCACCGACTTCACCCACCTCCCCGAACTGCGCCAACTACGCGCCGGGAAGGCGGAGCAGCTCGCCGCATTGGAGAGCGCCTACGGCAGGGTACTCACCGCGGGCCCCTTGAGCGCAGCGAACCTGGAGCTGCTGCGCCGAGAGATCCAGCAGATCGACGAACTCGTCGGCAAGTGCGAAGCCGACATCGGCTCCCTAACCCGCGAGGAACGGACCACGGTGGAGTCCTGGCTCCACACCAGGGACCGGTTCCTCACCGTCATCCCAGTAGCGGCAGTGCTGGCCGGACGGCAGCGCCTGGACCAGCCGACCGTCGACCCGATCGTCATCGAAAGGACGACCGGATGACGCGCCCGGCCGCCCCGCGCAAGCAGCCAGACCAGGCGACGATCCCCGCCGGTCGGGTCGAGGTCCTCGATGTCGGCAGGACGGCCGCCGTCAAGCGGCGCCGTGCCGACAGCGAACAGTGCCGGCAGCGGGTCCTCAACGTCCTGGCCGCAATGCGCAAGAGCCGCCAGGCCCTCTCCGACGCGGAGATCACCCGGCGGGCCGCCGTTAACCCGCAGTACCTCCAACGCCACCGCGACCTCAAAGCGGAAGCCGAGACCGTCCGCGCCCACCTCGCCCAGGACGGGCCGCGGGCGGCGGCAGCAGCGACCGCCCGCAAGGAGGCGGCCCTCGAAATCGAGAACCGCATGCTTCTAGAGCAGAACGCCGCCCTGCAACGGACGCTTCACGAAGTCCAGAACGAGCTGCGCGCGCTCCGAGCCCACGAACTGGGCGCCCGCCTCCGCGACGGCCTGGACGCCCGCTCGCCGCGGGACACTCAGCTGGAGGAACTGCGCGAGCAACGAGATGCAGCACTCGCAGCCAGCCGCCAAGCAGAGACCGCCATGCAGGCACTCCGCAACGTCAACCAGCGGTTGATGGTCGAGAACAGCCGGCTGATCGCCGCGGATGCTCCGGAACCAACCCGGACAACCGCGACCGCCCGCAAGCCGACCGGTTCGTGAAAAGCCTGCGGCCGACCGACCTCTGACCAAGCCCCCGGCTGCTCTTGGCTGTCACCGCCCGGTGGCCAGCATTCGCATCAGCGGCCAGGGCATGAATAGCTGACGGCGTGGGGCAGCCTCCGCCGCGGTGGGGGGAGGAGTCCGCAGATACCGAGGTCGCACAACCGGGGCCGTCCCGCATACACCTGTTCCTCGGCCAGCGTGGCGGGCAGCTGCGCGACTTTGAACGGGAACCCGGTGGGGGAGACGTACGGCTCGTTGCGTACCGAGAGCGTGCCCGCACATGCCCGTTCGAGCAGTCGCTGCTTGAGCGCGGCGTCGACACCCGACTCGGCACGCAAGGCGAACGCACTGCCCACCTGGATACCGGCAGCCCCCAAGGCGCGCGCGGCGGACAGCCCTTCCGGCGTGGCGAATCCGCCGGCCAGCGTAGGAGGCCATGCGGTGACCCTCAAGGGGAGCGCCGCCGCAGTCAGGCCCCTGCATGGATGTAGGGCGCCCACAGCCACGGTGTCGCGTGAATCTTCTGCTCCTCAATAAGTGTTCTGAGAGTCTGGTGCAGGGCGATCGCGGCGTCGTCTACGTTCAGGTCGCCGGCCGCGTCCCGCAGCGCGGTGTAGAACCCGGTGGCGACGTCGACGGCGATTTCGTCGTCGATGGGCCACAAGGTGCCGATCACGTGCGGGTAGCCGGCCAGCTGCATGGCCCCGGCCAGGTGGATCGCCTCGTCCAGCAGGTCGACGGCGTGGTTGGCAGAGGTGTTGCACGCCGACAGATAAGCCAGGCGTGCCGTGTGGAAGTCGACCGGAGCCAGGGCCGCGACGGTGAGCGGATGATCCCGGTGGTCGTGCAGCAGAAGACGGCTGTTCGAGGGGTTGTCGGCGTCGCTGACGCCGTGGCAGGCGAAGTGGGCGATCGTGCAGGCCGACATCTCCGCGAGGACGCGTTCCCGCGTCGGCGGGGCCTGCGCCGGCGCGCCCTGCTGCGGGCCGCTGAGCGTCACAGGGCTGGGCAGCAGCTCGGCCAGGCGTGCGGCCTCCATGGGGATGTGCTGCAATTCTGCGCCGCGTAGCTCCTCCGGCAGGTCCGGGGTGGTGGGCATGGCGACGATCAGCGAGGACGCCGCCGTGACGTCCGGGCGGGGCCGGCGGGCGTGGCCCAAAGCCCGAACGGTCGGAGTGTGGGAGGACACGACACGATCGGCCACCCTCCGCCGGCCCGGGTCGGATTTGTGTTCGTAGTGTCCGGCGGCGTGCAGCGGCAGGAGTCCCAGCAGGCCGCCGGTGGCCCACCACACCCGCGGCCAGGCCGCACCGTCGAGCGGTGGGTGGCGGTGCCCCAAGTGGTCCAGCACCGGTTCGGCGACCTCGTCCCACAACCAGGCCAGCGTGTTCAGCAAGGCCTGACCCGCTTCGCGGCGCACGTCTTCCAAGCCGTAGACGTCGTCCAGCCCCCGGTGGAAGGCGTCGATGTGCTCGACCAGGGCCTCCGGTGTCAGGCCGGGCAGTGGCACCGCGGTGACGCCGTCGGTGGTGAGGATCAGGGCCGCGCTGTGGTGGAAGCTGACGGTGAAGCTGACGATCGGTCCGGCCGCTGCCTGGGCTCGCAGCTGTTCCATCGACGGCGGCAGGCCGAAGGACTCGAAGCCCGGCAGCGCACGGATCCGCTCCAGAACCGCCGCCAGCTCGACCGCCCACGCGGCGCGGGTGCTGCCGGCCACCGCGCCGTCAGCCGGGTCGGCGGTGACGCGACGACCGTCGGACTCGGCGTCCAGCAAGGTGCGCAGCTCGGTGAGCCTGCGGGCCAGTTCGGGGTGTTCGGCTTGAAGGTCGGTGACGTCGCTGCGCAGGCCCATGGCCCGGCTGAGCAGCACTCCACGCCCGGCCTCCAACAGCGCCAGAGCCCGCTCGGCCCGCTGGCCTGCGGGTTTGGAGGTGTCGAGCAACGCCAATGCTGCCGCATCGGAGGACAGGCCGCTGAAACGCCTGAGCGCGAACTGGCGGTCGTCACGTCGCAGTCGGTCCGAAGCGATCTCGGGCAGCAGGCGTACGGCCTGTTCGAAGAGATCGGCGGCCCGGCCGGGGTCGGTGACCCCGATCAGCGTCCCCGCCTGCAGCGCGGCGTCGATCCGGTCGGTCGGAGGCGCTGAGTGCAACGAGGCCGCCTGCTCGAGGAAGTCAGCGGCCCGCTCCGCGGCCGCGGGGTCGGCGCCACGCTCGGCCTGGATCCGCAGCCCGTTGCCGAGCAAGGTGAGCATGAGGGCACGGCTGGCGTGGTCGTCCGCGGTGGTCTCCACGGCCAGCGCCGCCACACGGATGGCCTCGTCCAGGTCGGCCGGCTCACCGGTTCGCTCGACGCGGGCCTGCAACGCAGTGCTGAGGTTGGTCAGCATGAGGGCACGATCGGCGTGGTCCTCCGCGGTGGCCGCCACGCCGAGGGCGGCCACCCGCACGGATTCGTCCAGGTCGGCCGACGCGCCGGTGTATCCGAACCGGGTCCGCAGGGTGACGCCGAGGTTGGACAGGAACCTGGTGCGTTCCGGACGGTCGTCGGGGCAGCTCTCCACGGCCAGGGCACCCAGGCGCACGGCTTCGTCGAGGTCTGCCGGATCGCCGGTGCGCTGGAACCGGGACGTCAATGCGACGCTGAGGTTGGACATCCAGGTGCCGCGGTCGGGGTGGTCCTCGGCGAGGGTCCCCAGGACGAGCGTGCCCACGCGTACGGCTGCGTCGAGGTCCGTCAGGGTACCGGTGAGCTCGAACCGGGTGAACAGGGCCGCGCCGAGATTGGTCAGTCGCTTGATGCGGTCCGGATCGCCGTCAGGGGTGGCCGCCACGGCCAGGCCGCCCATCTCCACGGCCCTGTCCAGGTCGGCCAGTGCGCCGGTGCGCATGGCCCGCGCCCGAAGCGCGTTGCCCAGGTTGGCCATGGTGAGGGCCCGCCCGGGGTAGTCCTCGGGAAGGCCCACCAGGACCAGGGTGCCCATGCGTACGGCTTCGTCGAGGTCCGCGAGCGCCCCGGTGCGCTCGAACCGGGCGTGCAGCGCGGCGCAGAGGTTGGACAGCCATTTGGCGCGGTCGGGATGGTCGTCGGCGGTGGTTTCCACGGCCTGGGTCATCATGCGCACGGCCTCGTTCAAGTCCGTCAGCGCGCCGATACGCATGAACCTGGCGAGCAGTGCGGCACCGAGGTCGTTCAGGATGCCGGCCCGGTGGGGATGGCCGTCGGCAGCGGACTCCACGGCCAGGGTCGCCACCTCCACGGCTCGGTAGAGGTCCGGCAGCGTGTCGGTGCGCAGGAACCGCGTCCGAAGCGCGCCGCTGAGATTGGTCAGGATGAAGGCCCGGTTGGGATGGTCCGGGGGCGTGGCCTCGACTGCCTGGGCCGCCACCTCCACGGCTTGGTCCAGATCGGCCAGGACGTCTGTCCGGTCGAAACGGGCTCGCAGCGCTTCCGCGAGGTTGGACAGCATGGTGACGCGGTCGGGGCTGTCGTCGCCGGCGGCCTCGGCGGCCAGGGTCTGCAGGCGTACGGACTCTGCCAGGTCGGCCTGTGAGCCGATGCGTTCGGATCGGGCCTTCAACGCGCCCGCGAGACTGACCAGCCTGGCGGGGCGGCCGGGATGGCCTACGGGGGTGCGTTCCACGGCCAGGGTCGCCAAGCCCACGGCCCTGTCGAGGTCGTCCAGCGCACCGGTGCGGGCGTACCGTGTCCGTAGCGCGTTACCCAGGCTGGACAGCCACGTGGCGCGGTCGGGGTCGCTCTCCGAAGTGGTCTCCACAGCCAGGGTGCCCACGCGGACGGCCTCGTGCAGATCGCTGAGCGCGTCGGTGCGTTCGAATCGGGCCAGCAGCGAATTCGAGAGATTCGACAGCATCACGCCGCGGCCGGGGTGGTGACCGGGGCTGTTTTCGACGGCCAGGGTACCTACACGGATGGCTTCGTTCAGATCTGTCAGCGCACCGGTGCGCTCGAACTGCCGGTACAGCGCACCACCGAGGTTGGTCAGCATGATGGTGCGGCCAGGGTGGCTCTCGGGGGCGGTGTTCAGAGCCAGAGTGCCCAGACGTACGGCCTCGTTCAAGTCGGCCGGGTCGCCGGTCTGCCCGAACCGGGCCAGCACCGCGATGCTGTGGTTCGCCAGCATGGCCGGGCGATCGGGAGAGTTCTCCGGCGCTGTTTTCACGGCCAAAGCCCCCAGCCGCACGGCCTCGTTCAGATCGGTCGGCACGCCTGTGTGCTCGAACCGGGTCCGCAACGCCTCGGCAAGGATGGAAAACAGCTTGGCTGCCTCGAAGTAGTTCTCAGGGATGATGTCCAGCGCCAGGGTGTCCATGCGGATGGCCTCATTGAGGTCTTCGAGCACACCTGAGCGCTGGAAGCGCATCAGCAAGGTCGTACCGAAGGCGCAGAGCAGAGCGGGACAGTTCGGGTGATCCTGGGCTGTGGCGTCGATGATGCGCCGCCACTGTTGGACGGCCTGTGTCACCAGCTCTGGATCCGGCGAGAACTGCGCCCGTTGGCTGAGCTCCATCGTGCTTGCCGCGGCACGCTGCACCAGGTCGGGGATCACTTCCTCCGGCAAGTCCTGGTTCCCGGCCAGAAAGCATGGATCGAACGAGGAAAGGGACTGTTCCAGCGCATGCTGATCCGCGCCGTGGGGCAGCGCGCCATACCGGTACCAGTGCAGCCAGCCGAGCGTATGGCAGCACTCGATGTCGCCCGGTCCACCTCCGGCCTGTCGCAACTGTTCGGCAAGAGCGCCGACACCGGGATCCAGCGCCAGTGCGTAGTCGCGTGTTTGCCGGATCTTGGCCAGGAGCTCCCTGACCTGCGTCAACGCCTCAGTCCTGCGATCCATGCGGTCCCCCACCCCGGTCCCTCTGGTGTGTCGGACGCCACCGTATCGGCACTGACCGTGATCATCGGAGTACTTACTGGAATCACGGAATCGTCTCAGAAGCCACACGGCTCTGGCCTATGCTGGCCCGGACCGGCCGCGCTCGGCGGCCGACGCTGGGGGGATCGCCGTGAACCAGGCCACCGGTCGGTCCGCTGACCAAGTCGCCCGAGGGCTTGCCTATGTCTGCGAACATCGCCTGTATATCGAACGGACCATCGCCGAGAGCTCGGATGACCAACGCGCGGCGCTGACCAGGCTGGCCGATCCGGTCGGCACCACGGATGTCGCCGCCGACCTGGAGAAGATCCATCGCGCTCTGCGTACCGCTCGCGACTCCCTGGGCATCTACGGCCAGGCTGGTGTTCGTGGCCTGGTTCACCCCGTCGGGGTCGAGCAGGAGCCCTTCGAGCCCGTGCTGCGCTGCCCCCGGCGCGAGTACCCCTGCACGCGCTTCGCCCAGCCCGGTCCGGGAGCCGTTCCCAGATGTGAACTGACCGGCATGGAGTGGACCCGGGGCGAGTTGCAGCAGTGACCGGTTTTCTGGGCCAGCTCGGCCAGAAACTGGCGGAGCGCTGGCTGACCCTGTTGGTCCTGCCCGGTGCGCTGTATCTGGCCGCCGCCGCTTGCGCCCGCGCCCTGGGCCAGACCCATCCGGTCGCCGTCAGCCGCATCAGCGGCCGGATCACCACCTGGTCCCATTCGCGGACCGCGGCGACCACTGCGGGGCAAGTGCTGCTGTTGGCCGGGATCTTGGCCGGCGCGGCGGCCGCCGGGCTGGCCGCCCAAGCTCTCGGCTCCGCCATCGAGCGCGGGGTGCTGGCCGCGGACTGGGGCCAGTGGCCCTTCCCGGCACGCAATCTCGCCGCCCGGCGCACCGCCTCGCGCCGGGCGCGATGGGAGGCCGTGCACAAGGAATACAGCGACCTGTACCGGGCTGCCGCGCGGCCCGGCGCCACGGTCACCGACGAGGACCGAGACCGCCGACTGGCCACCTGGCATGGAAGAACCCGTATCGCCGCCGAGCGCCCGCAACGGCCGACCTGGAGCGGCGACCGCATCAACGCCGCTGCCGTACGCCTGAAACGGGACCGCCACCTGGAGATAGGTACGCTGTGGCCGCATTTGTGGCTCACCATGCCGGAGACGACCCGAACCCAGATCACAGACGCCCGGCAGGACCTGACCCGGGCCACCGCGCTCGGCGGCTGGGCCGCCCTGTACGCCGCGCTGACCTGGTGGTGGTGGCCAGCAGCGGTCCTGGCCGCGGTACTCGCCACCGTCGCACGGCACAGAATCCGCGCCGCAACCGACACCTACGCCACCTTGTTGGAGGCCGCAGCCAGACTCCACACAGGCGAGCTCGCGGCCGCCCTCGGTGTCAGCGACGCCGATAGCACGGGCGCCGAGAGCGGCGACGTGGTCATGAGCCTGCTGAAACCCCTGCCGCCACCCCTGGCCGGGGACTGACGGAGACGGGGCCTTCTACACGGGTCGGCCTGGCCGCGCCGGCAAGGCCAACCCGCGGGCAACCACTCGCTTGCGTACTCGCCGACACGTCGGAGTACCTCGACAAGGGCGGCCGACTACTGTGCGCCGGAGCTGAAATCGCGCACAGCGTGTTGGTCGGAAGTGGCATGGTAGCCGCATGAGTTCGCCCAGCTCCGGCCAGATCCCTGCTCCGCACGGACGGGTGATCGTGATGACGGGTCCGCCCGGCGCAGGCAAGAGCACCGTCGCCACTATGCTGGCCGATCGCCTCATCCCGAGCGTCCATCACGGCGCAGACGCTCCGGAAGCACCCCGGACAGTCGCAGCCGCCCCCGAGCCGCCCGGCCCTTGAGGCGCCCGCCGCTAACCGGCACCCCCGAGTCATCCCTGACGGCCTCTTCTGCGGGACGGATCAGCCCGCTGATGATGTGGCCGCCATCGTCGGGGCTGCCTCCGCAGCGTCGCGAAGCAGGTTGACCAGTGTCGTGTCACCCTTCAGCTTGGCTCCCGTGGTCCGCGAGGCCAGTTTGGCCTCAGCCCGGGGCGGTAGCACCCTGGAGGTTCTCACAGCCGTGTAAACGAGATAGCGCAGGGCATCGACGAAGGTCGGTGGTGTCGGGCTGCTCCGCCGCCCTCAATGGGTCACCCCGTAGACCTACAGGCGAAGCCAGCCGTGTACTGCGGTGATGGGCTCGTCCGGTGCGCAGAAGGAGCCGTACACCGAGTCGTTGGTGTGCTCGCGGTTCGTCCTGCTGGATGAGTGCCCCGGAAATTCCGAGTCGTGGTTCCTCGCGAAATGCCTAAACCGCCTGCTCGCCCGCGGCGTACGCGGGGTCGTCTCGTTCGCCGACCCCGTCCCGCGCCGGACAGCCTCGGGAGTTCTGGTCATGCCTGGGCACGTCGGCACGATCTACGCAGCCACGAACGCGGTCTACGTCAGCCGGGCAACCGCCCGGACGGTGAAGGTCCTGCCGGACGGCACCGTCTTCCACGAGCGCGCGGCGCAGAAGATCCGCCGCCAGGAGCAGGGCCACCAGTACGCCGAAGCACAGCTCATCGCGCTCGGAGCACCGGTGCTGCGGGCCGGATGCGACCCGGCCGTCTGGCTCCGGGACGCCCTGGCCGCGGTCGGCGCCCGCAACGTACGGCACCGCGGAGCGCACCGCTACGTATGGCGGCTCGGCAGAAACCAGCGCGAGCGGGAGCAGATCAAGCTCGGCCTCCCCACTCAACGGCCCTATCCCAAGCAGGCTGCCCCCGAGCCGATCGGGGTCTGAGGGCTGCTCCCCTGCGCGATCCGTGCCATCGCCAACTCATCACCTGCGACACGTCGTGGTCGCAGTCCCACCGTCCTTGTCCCGCTGTTCCTGGAGGAACCATGGCTACGAGTCTTGCCCTCGCTTCGTCCGGCGTACCCGACCTGACCACCTACGATCTGCTCGCACCCCAGCTGTCCGGCGGCAAGGACAGCGCGGTGACGATGGCCGTGTTCATGGACACGGCCCGGAGCGCCGGCGTCGAAGACCGGGTGATCTCTTACCACTCCAGCCTCGGAGTGCTGGAGTGGCCTCCGATCGTCTTCGAGGGCACCCGCTACCCGGGCGTCTCCGAGCTCGCCGCCATGCAGAGTGCCGCCTTCGGGCTACCTCCAGACCGGCACATCGAAGTCACCCGCACGATGCCCGGCCCGGACGGCACCGCAATGCCGCGCAGCCTGTTGACGGAGATCGCGGCGTACGGGCGGTTCCCGCGCATGGGCAGTCCCTACTGCCGCAAGTACGCCAAGGAGGGCGTGGTCTCCAGCGTCTGGACGCCGATGGTCAACCGCCTCAAGCGTGAGCTCAGCCGCCCGGTGCGGATCCTGAAGGTCATG
Source organism: Streptomyces sp. NPDC048751 (assembly GCF_043198595.1). NCBI lineage: Bacteria > Bacillati > Actinomycetota > Actinomycetes > Kitasatosporales > Streptomycetaceae > Streptomyces > Streptomyces sp. NPDC048751. Next base: position 233,127 of record NZ_JBICUX010000014.1, on the reverse strand, counting down.
GGTCTGCACAGCGACGAGGGAGCTGACCGAAAGAAGCGTCCGCCCTTCCGTACAGTGCTGGCCAACTCCGCGCGGGTCGTGGATGAGTGGCTGCCCGTCAAGGACTGGCCGACCGAGGCGGTCAAGGAGTGGCACGCCAGCGCGCCGGTGCCGTACTGCTGGTCGTACGACTCCGTGCCCGGTGCCGGTGACTGGCGGGGCAACACGCGCTGCTCCTGTGCTCTGTGCAGCTACGCGTCGCTCTCCGACTTGCTGCTCTCCAGCGGACGCCGGCCGCGGCTCGCTGCCTCCCGGGCCAGGCTGGAGAATCGGATAAGCGATCTGCAGGCGATGGTGGCTCAGCACCCGCTCATGGCGGCCCTCGCCCGCGAAGTCCGGCTGGGAGCCGCCGTGCTGGAAGACCTTGAGCAGCACGGTCCCGCCCAGGCCGTGTGGATGCCTCTGGTCGGCGGCAAGCCTCGCCCGTGGACGGACCTGTGAGCCGCCGGCGCTAGCGTTAAGTGTTGATCAGCCTGCCGCCCCAGGACACCGGTCCTGGGGCGGCAGGCGTTTGTCTGAACCGCGTCATGCCCGTTTGATCAGCGTTCTGCTCCCATGTTGCTGTCAGGCGCTCTGGCACAGCGGCGGCAGGAGTCCGTCGCCCGGCCAGAAGGGTTGCTCGGCCGCAATGGCCCTCCTCCACTCGGACGTAACGCCCCTGGCGGTAGGGGGGCAGGGCACTCGTGGCATCGGTCAGTCGTCGGCTGCCACAGTGCTCAGCAGGGTGGGTGCCGCGACCACTTCGACCTCGCCTGGCGGCAGGATGTGGCCCTCGGTGCAGGAAAGCCGTGGGTGAACGGGTGCCCCGCAGTCCCGGTGCCGCAGGCGTACCGGACCTCCGTCGGGGGCGGCATGCCGGTCGCCCCACTCCATGAGGGCGAAGAAGGCGACCATGAGCTCTTCGCCGGGCGGGGTGAGTTCGTAGCGGTGCCGTGTGCGCTGGCCGGCTTCCTGGTAAGGCACTCGGGTCAGGAGTCCGACGTCCACGAGTTCTTTGAGTCGCTTAGCCATTGCGGGCTCGCTGAGCGGGGTTTCCCGCACGAAGTCCTGGAAGTACGTCGTGCCGTAGAACGCCTCGCGCAGCACCAGCAGGTTCGCGGGGGTGCCGAGCACCTCCAGGGCGCGAGCGGCGGAACAGCGCTCGGACCGCCAGCTGTCGCGGTCGGCCAGCAGGCCAGTCAGGGATGACGTCACCGCTCCACTCTACGGCGAGGCTGACTTAAGGTACCTTAAGTCAGCCTTCTCGCCCGCCTATGGAGGTTTTCCATGTCAGCTGCAGCTCTGGAAGCAACTCTCGATCACGAGCAGGTGGTGGTCCGGTCAGGCCGCCGGACCGGACTTCCTGTGATCATCGCCGTCCACTCGACCCGCCTTGGGCCCGCGGTGGGCGGTGTCCGCATAGCCCGCTACGCGTCCCCGGGCGACGCGTTCGTCGACTGCCTCCGGCTGAGCCGGGGCATGACCTACAAGGCCGCCGCCGTCGGCAACGGCACGGGCGGCGGCAAGGCTGTCGTACCGCTGCTTCCCGGCGGACCGCAGCAGCTGGACGAGGCGCTGCGCGACGGGCTGCTGATGGACCTTGCCGAAGTGGTGCACGAACTCGGCGGCGCGTACCACGTGGCTCCGGACGTGGGCAGCAGCACCGCCGACATGCTCCGCATCCGTCGCCGCACGCCGTACGTCGGCGGCTACTCGACCACCGAGAACGGACTGGGTGCGACGACGTTCGGCACGGCCGCGGGCGTGGAGCACGCGATGCTGGCTACCGCCGAGCATCTGTGGGGTGCCGCCGATCTGCACGGCCGGGACGTCGTCGTCGTCGGCTTCGGGGCAGTGGGGGAGGAGCTCACCCGACGTCTGGTGGCCGCAGGGGCCCAGGTCAGGGCAACCGACATCGACCTCACCCGTCGCCCAGCCGCGGAGACGGCTGGCGCGCAGTGGGTGGGGCTCGACGGCGCCTACACGCTGGAGACGGAGATCCTGGCGCCGTGCGCATTGGGCGGAGTGTTCACCAGAGAGCTGGCGGCCGCGCTGCGCTGCCGCGCAGTGGTCGGTTCGGCCAACAATCAGCTGGCCACCGACGAGGTGGCCGCCGATCTCGCCAAGGCAGGAATCGTTTGGGCCCCTGACTTCGTGGCCAACGCCGGCGGAGTGATGTACGGGACCGGGGTCGAACTGCACCACCTGAGCCCCGAGCAGTCCCAGGACCGGCTGAAGTCGATTCAGTCGACGACCGCCGAGATCCTGCGGCGGAGTACCGAAGAGGCGACGACCACCCTGGCAGCCGCCAACCGGATCGCGGAGCGCGCTCTGGCCGCCGCCGGACGATAACGCCTCCGCTCGACAACCGACCCGCCGGTCGAGGGACGCCCCTCTGCCGCGGACGCCCTCGCCCGCCGGGTCGTGCTTGTGCGCCACCGTCTGAGAATTGTTCCGCTCTTGGTGCTTGCCCCGGCGCGAAGGCTCACAGTCGGCGGCGTTCGACCCCGTCTCGGCTCACATTCACCGCGCGGCACGACACCCCCAAGCGCCGATCCCCCGTTACGGGTGACGGCGAATCTCACGGAGAGAATCGATGAGTACGAGTGCGGCCCTGCGCCGCCTGGCCCTCCCCGGGATACTGCGGTTCGGCCGGCCCTCCCACATCTGGTTCAAGCCCGCGCTGAGCGTGCTCGCCGCTACCGCCCTGCCCGCTCTGGCCTTGCTCGTGCTGGACAGGCTTGACCTGGCGATGTACCCGGTGGCCGGCGCCATGTCCGCGCTGTACTGCCACAACCGCCCCTACGCTGCCCGGTACCAGGCCCTGGCTTGGGTGGTGCTCGGCATGGTCGGTGGCCTCGCCGTCGCGCTGCTCACGGCGGCGCTCACCACCAACGCAGCTGTCCTGGTCGCTGTCGGCGCTCTCATGGCCGCCGTGCAGAAGGCCGTCTGCGACGCCACCCGCATCGGCCCGCCCGCGAGTGTGGTCCTCACTTTCATCAGCTCGACCGCTCTGTTCTTGCCTCAGACTCCCGCTCAGGTCCCCGGCCATATCGGGCTAGCCCTGCTGGGGGGTGTCTGGGCCTGGCTGGTCTGCATGGCGCCCGGCCTGCTGCGCCCTCACGGACCTGAGCGTCGCGCCACCGCCCACGCCCTCGACATGGCCGCCGCGTACGCCGCCGTGAGCGGTACGGCCGAAATTCAGGCCAAGGCCCGCGCTGCCGCTGCCGCAGCTGTGCATGCCGCCTGGCAATGCCTGCTGGCCGCCGGCGCCCGACGCGACCTCACACGCCGCTCCCTCATACGGCTCGTCGTCTGTGCCGAGGCCGCCGTCACCGCCCCCGGAGATGCCGACCCGGAGCGTCTGCAGGCCTGGGCGCGCAAGCTGCGCAGCTCGGACCCGGTCCCGTACGCCGGCCGCCCGGTGCCGGACGGCGAGGAACTCCTCGGCGTCGACGCCGAGATGACCGCGTCGCCCCGGGCGGCGTGGTGGAGCCAGCACAATCTGCTCGCCCCCATCGCGGTGCGCACCGCGATCGGCTGCGCGCTTGCCGGATACGCCTCCCTCGCCCTCGGGATCGGGCGCCCGTACTGGGCCCTCGTCACCGCCGCTTCCCTGTACCAGGCCAACCTCACGCTCACCCGCCGACGAGCAGTTGAGCGGGTCGTCGGCAACCTCATCGGCGTCCTCGTCTTCGCCGTGATCGTCCCGCTCGCCCACCTGCATCCGGCGGCCCTCGTGCTGTGCTTCCTCGCCACTTGTTTCGCCGCCGCGGCACTGATCGGCCCCAACTACTGGCTCCATACCGTCTGCGTCACCCCGATGGCCCTGCTCATCACCGAGTTCGCCCGGACCCAGGACTCCGTCCAACTGATCACCGGACGGATCACGGACACTCTCGTCGGCACGCTCGTCGGCTTCGCCGCAGCCCTGGCAGTCACCAACCGGCGCGCAGGCGACCGCCTCGAGCACGCGCTCACCGCCGTCGAGCACGCCCATGCACACACGGCGGCTCTCCTCGCAGAGCCGGATCCCGTGCCCAGCGCGCTGAACCTCTCCCGACGTCGCCTCGGCGCCGCACTGGTCGAACTGCGTGTCTCGGCCGACACCGCAGCCGGCGAGTGGTGGCAGCGCGCTCTGCCCAGCGACAGAGTCGTGCACGCCGAGCAGTCCGGGCACCAGACGCTGGCCGAGGCACTACGACGTCAGAGGCTGGCATCCCTGGACCAGGACGCGGGCACCACTGGGCAGGACACCCGGGCATGACCGGGCAACAAACCTAACGAACCCCGGGGGCCTGTCACCCGTCGAGCGGCCGGCGTTCCGGCAGCCAGGGTTCTAGCCGAGATTCTCTGCGCTGGGCACGACCACGTACTGCCGCAGGTACAGATCGCGGAAGCTCACTGGCCCACGCGGACCGGGGACCCGGTCGATGTTGATACCTGTCTCCGGCAGTCGCAGCAGCTTGAAGCCGTCGAGAAGTCGCGTGGGGGAATTCCAGAAGACCCCGGAGCCGCCATAAGCATCGATGAACCGGGTAGCGGCGGCGGGGTCGTCGGTCACGATGGCGGCGGCCAGCCCGGACGTCTCCTCGTTCGCGATCCGCGCCGCGTCCGACGGGCCGTCGGCGGCGTCGATCGTCACGGTTGCCGCACGCTCCGAGTCGAGTGACCACTCGTATCCGCGCGGATGGCTGTGCGGGGGAAGAGAAGCGGCGATGCCCAGGCGGTGCAGGAGCTGAAGAATGCCCGGCAGCCGCTCTTCGTACACAGGCCGGTCGATGAGCAGCAGATTGAGGCGGTTGCACACGCCCAGGCGGTCGAGGCTGTCGATGATCAGCTGGTGCGCGGTCTTTTCGGCGGCGGCCGAGTCCACGTACAGGACTCCGCCGCCGTCGGCATGGGCGAGGGTCCGCACACCATGGCGTGCGCCTTCACGGCCGAGGTCACGGGTGCTGTCGCCACTCCCGCGCAGAATGACCAGCGGGATGAGCTCGGGCAGGGCCACCAGCGCGTAAGCCGCCGAGCGGTCTTCGCTGGGCACCAGCTGGATGGCGTCCGGATCCAGCCCCGCCTCGGCGAGCGCCGGCACGATCACTAGATCCACCAGGGCCCGGGACGAGCCGAGCGCAGCCGATCCGGTGCGCAGCACACCCGCGTTGCGTGACTTGAGGAGCTGGGACGCGATGTCGAGCGTGACGTTCGGACGAGCCTCGAAGTTGGCGCCGATGACCCCGACCGGACGCCTGCGCTCCACCAGGGTGAGGCCGTCCGGGCGCACCTCGACGACCCTGTCCCTCGGCTCGTGCGAGGTGTCCGCCAGCGTGCGCAGCTCCGCCGCCATGGCCTCCAACCGCGCTGAGGTCACTCGCAAGCGATCCTGCAGCGCGGGCGACATACCTGCGGAGACGGCAGCCGCGAGGTCCTTCTCGTTGGCGGCCATAAGAGCCGACTGCGCCGATCCCAAACGCTCCGCCATGCAACGCAGCGCCGAGTCGATCTCGGCGTCCGAGGCACCCATGAGAGCGATACCACCCTGCTTGGCTCGGACGGCACAGTCACGCACGACATCCAAGGAGGCCGGTGCTCGGTAGTCCTCATCGCTAGTCACGGGCTTCCCCTCACTGTCCGAATGCCGCAGCAACCTGGCAGCCAGGATCGTAGCATCGTTCAACAATCCTGCTCGGCGCCTGTCTCCCGGTGGTAGCGGAAGCCGCGATCGTGGGCGAGGGTGGTGATGGTGTCCAGGACCTCGGACTTGCAGAAGTAGCAGCGGTCGCGGCCGTTGGCCCGATATCCGGGACGGCCCAGTTCGCCGGTGAGCGGCGTCAGGTGGGTGACTCCGACGTCGTCGGCGAGGCAGTTCACCAACCGCCAGACTCTCCGACACGGCTGTGAGGGCAAGGACGCGTTCCGGGCCGAGGGCGCGTACGGCGGCGGCCAGGACGAGGGGCGGAGTCAACAGCGCCGGAACAGGCGACGGCGACCGGGCCGATGGCCCGCATACGGTTCAGGAGACTCTGCTCCACGGTGTCGTCACTCACCCAACTCCTCCTGCTGTCGTTGAGGGCGGCGGTCGCCGGTCAGGCGCAGGCGCAGGGCGCGGGCAGCGACGGCCCGCAGCGGCAGGCCAAGTTCCGTGGCGGCGGCCACGACGTCCTCGAGCTCGGGCTTGGGCACCATTCGACGGTCTCGAAGCCGCGCGGCAGCGTATTGCGGGTGGCGGTGACGCGGCGGACGCCGAAGCTGCCAGTCTCGGCCAGAACGAGGTCCCGCAGCCGCCGTTCGTGCTCCGAAGTGGTCAGAACTCAGCGCTGTCGGTCTCATGACGAAAGGCTGGCGCCTGGCGTGGGTGAACTCCAGGAGCCAGCCGTGCGGACGTTAGGACCTGTTGGACGCGGCCCGCGCGACGGCCTTGACGAGAACGTCGGCTACCTCGTCGGCGTGGGACAGGTGCGGGGAGTGCCCGGAGGGAACACGGACACTGTGGGCGGCACGCGCCGCCCACTGTTCCTGTACCGCGGGCGGCAGCGCCGGGTCCTCGGTGGCCACGACGTACGTCAGGGGCACCTCGGTCGGTGCGGCGCCCAGCTTCTCGGTGAAAGCACGCATGCCCTGCCAGTTGAGGCGTTTGACGGCCTCGATGGTCAGGGCGGGGTCGACTCCGCTGAAGACGGACTCCTCGGCGTCTCCCGCCTTCACGGCCAGGCCGTCGGGCGAGTGGATCCAGGTGGGCGGGAAGTCGCCGCCCATCCACTCCATCATCGAGGTGCCCGCTTCCAGGGCGAAGGCGGCGATGTAAACGAGCTCCGCGACCTGGTCCGACTCTGCGGCGGCCCAGGTCGCGGGCACTCCGCCGTAGGAGTGGGCCGCGAGCACGACAGGTCCGTCGACAGCCGCGGCGGCGGCGCGTACGACCTCGACGTCCTCGGTCAGCCCTTGGGCCGCCGCGCTGTCGGGATTGCTGCTGGGCAGTTGCACGGCCTGCGAGGCGATGCCGCGGGCGCTGAGCCGTTCGCGCAGGGGGTCGAAGATCCACGGGGTGTGCATCGCTCCGTGCACGAGCACGACGGTGGCGTTCATCTGTGCTGTCCTCAGATAGCGGGAGGGTCAGGCGGTCATGGCGTCGCGGACGAGCGCGGTGTCCACGAACTGTTCGAAGCGGACGATCAGGCCGCCGCGTACGACGAAGTGGTGGGCGACCCGGACGTCGATGTTCTTGCCGGTGGCCTTGTTGGCCGCCGTGTAGCGGGCGAGGACGACGACGTTCTCGCCGTCGACGACGTAAGTGTCGTCGTGGGCGGTCCAGCCGTCCCACTCCTTGCCTAGCTGCTCCATGACGTTGGAGGTGACCCCGTCGGGGGTGCGGTAGGTGCCGGCCAGGGGGAAGCCGGCCATTTCCGTCCACTCCACGTCGGGGGCGAGGGTGGCGCGCAGGGCCTCCAGGTCACCGGCCGCGGAGGCCAGGTACTGGCGGCGTACGACGCCGGCGGGGGCTGTGGACGCGGCGAAGTCGGTCATGGTCAGCCCCACTTCATCTCGCCCTTGGCGACCTTGGCGCCGATCTGGGCGGCGATGTGCATGCCGTTGTCCGGGTAGCGGGCGACGAGCGCCTCGGTCAGCGCGGCGCCGTCGGCGGCCTTGCCCAGCTCTTCCTCGAAGGCGAGCAGATAGTCGCGAGTGGCGGAGATCGCGGAGGCGTTGGCCGGGGCGTTGGGCAGGCGGTGGCCGGGGACGACCAGTTCCGGCTGGAGGGCAGCCATCTCGTCCAGCAGGGTGACCCAGGCGGCGCGGTTGTCGGGGGTGGGGGTGTCGGCGACCCAGACGTGCTCCTGCTGGAAGAGCAGGACACCGCCGAGGAGGGCGCGGTGCTCGGCCTGCCACAGGTAATGGCGGTCGGGCAGTCCCGCAGGACCGCCCTTGAGCTCGAAGCGGTGTCCTTCAAGGGTGAGGTCGCCGGTCAGGGGCTCGAGGTCGACTAGGCGCGTGGGCAGGTTCGGGCCGAGGGCCTCCCAAGCCTTGAGCTTGCCCTGGTAGGAGTGCTGGATGTGCTCGATGACGATCGGCGTCGCTACGAACTTCGCCTCGGGGAAGGCGTCGGCGATCACCTCGGCGCCGAAGTAGAAGTCAGGGTCGGCGTGGGAGACGAAGACGGTAGTCAGAGTCTTGCCCGAGTCGAGGATCTCCGCGGCCAGGCGGTGGCCGTCGGCGCGGGTGAAGGCGGCGTCGACCAGCAGCACCTCACTCTCCCCGGTGACGAGGGTGGCCGTCTTGTTCTTGCTGCCGGCCGGGAAGTCCAGATCGAAGATGCTGAAGTCGAGGGTGCTCATGCTTGGTGCTCCTTGCGGGGATGGGGATGGCGCAGTCAGGAGAGAGCGGCGAGTCGCCTGTCGACGTCGTCGACGGTGGCGCGACCGTGAGCCAGGACGGCGACGCGGTCGGCGTCGACGCCGAGCAGGGTGGGAAAGCCGGTGACGCCCAGCTCGGCACAGCGTCGGAAGTCGTCCGCCGCCGCGTCGTACGCCTCGGGGGAGTCGAAGGCGGAAACGACAGCGTCGGCGTCAAGGCCGGCCTCTTCGGCGACCTTCCGGTACGTGACGGGCTCGGACAGGCTGAGGCCGTCGACGTAGAAGGCCCGCTGCAGGGCACCGGCCAGCTCGGCCGCCCGGTCGGGGGCCACCCGGCGCAGGGCGGCGACGCCGCGCGCCGCGTCTTCGGAATCCATCACGAACGAGCCGTCGGCGATCAGCCGGTCGTACCCCTCACCGAACTCGGCGCCAGTGAGCTCGGCGATCTGGGCGTTGGCCCCCTGGACGTAGCCGAACTCGCGGATCGGGACCCGGCGCGAGCCGGTGAACAGGCCACCGGAGATCACCTCCACGGGCAGGTCCGGGTGGCGGGAGACAACTTCGCGCAGGGTCGGGGAGAACCCGTGCGACCAGCCGCAGTAGGCGTCGAAGGCGTAGACGAGCTGCATCGAGAACCTCGGCATAGGGGTGAGGTGCTCGCCTGGTGCGAGCGGTTCACCGAGAACAACAGTACCTGACTAGTCAGACATTCCCGTGTTCGACTGTCAGGCGATTCACCTTGCTCCACGTGTCGGCGCAGCGCATGAATCCAGCCCGAACCCGGAGTCAAGGAGTGACCAAGCTTGCGACCATTCGGACGCATCTCGCCTTGGGGTCGCGCTGACCGCGCGGGGAAGATCGCCGGGAGCAGGCCCACAGCCAGGATGACGTGCGCCATGACGCGGGGGCGCAGGTCGATGAGGTGCTGCGCGGCTTGGAGGTCGTCGCCGGTGCAGCGACGCACGCGGGGAGGGGCCTCCGGGACGGCCCACAACCCTCAGGGAAGCCGGGGCAGTGTGTCCCGTGCCGCGAGACTCAGGATGCGAAGGTCTTCGGCGAACCGGTCCCGGTCCTCCACCGGGAGGGGCGCCAGGAAGTAGCGCCTGATGTTCTCGACATGGATCCGGGACGCGGAGACCGTGGTCTCCTCGCCAAGCGGCGTCAGGCGCACCAGCCTCCCGCGCCGGTCACCGGGATCCTCGACGCGTTCGACCAGGCCGACCGCCTCCATACGGTCCACCAGACGCGTGGCGCCACCTGTCGTGAGGACCTGCTCCTGGGCGACGGCCCGCATCGACAGCCCCGGCTCCCCCGGCCTGCCCAGGATGAGCAGCACCTCGAACATCAGATGGCTGATACCGCAGTCCACCTCCAGAGCCCGCCCCAGGATGTACTCCAGCCGGTTCGCGGCCCCCTGCAAGCGCCCGAAGGCCAGGATCAGCGCGTTGTTCGCGGCGTCGCTCGACGTCGAGATCATGCCGCACCAGCTGAGCGGCGGGTCTGCCGACTTGACTACCGGCCCTGGGCGAGCCGGAACGCGCCGGGCGTCGCACCGGTGTGGCGGGTAAAGAACTTGCCGAAGTTGGTGGGCTCGGGGAAACCGAGGCTGCGCGCGATGGTCGCCACCGGCTCGTCGGTGTGCGCCAGCAGCCGCCTGGCCTCCAGGGCGACCCGGCCGTCGATGACGTGCTTGACGGGTTGTCCGGTCGCGGCCGTGCAGGCGCGGGTGAGGGTCTTGACGGTGTAGCCGAGGCGGTGGGCGTAGTCGGCGGCGCGGCGGGTGGTGGCGTAGGAGCGTTCCAGTTCGGCGCGGAAGCGGGCATACACCTCGCCACCGGCATACACCTCGCCACCGGCGTGCGGGTCGGCGCCGCCGTCGGGGTGGGGCAGCCGGTCGATCTGCAACAGCACGGTGGCCAGCAGGAGTTGGAGGATCTCCGGCGAAACGGCCTGCCCGGTGCGGTCGTATTCGGCGCGCAGTTGGCCCAGCAGGGTCGATAGCCCCGCGTACGCGGGGCTCGCGCCGAGCTGCCAGCATGCTGACCCGTACCACTCGTTCACCAGCCTGTCGGCGCTGCTGGAGTGCGGGGGAAAGGCCGACGTGAACAGCAGATGCGTGCCGTTCGCGGTGCCGGGCCGGACGAAGCGCTGGACCTGGCCCGGCCGGACCCACAACAGGGTGCCGGGACGGACGGGGTAGGTCACGAAGTCGATCGCATGCTCCCCGCTGCCCTCCGTGATCAGGGTGAGGGTGTGGAAGTCCACCCGGTGCACCAGGTCGGGCCGTCTCCCCCGCCGCCGCCGTCGCTCGTGCAGGGTGGCGAGATCGATGATCTCGAAACCCGGGACCCGTTCCTCGGGCGGGTTGAAGTCGAGGCGAAGGATGGCCCCGTCCGGAGCAGGGTCGGCGCCGCCAGGATCCCCGTAAAGCACCACGATCTCCAGATGTCCTCGATTTACCATGCCGCGTCTTCAGCGTATCTCGCCTGCCTGCGCTTTCGCGACGAAAGTGGAGGTCGTCAAGGCGGCGCAGGGCCGCCTCCACCTCCAGGAGTCGCTCATGAACGGCACGGTCACGGTCCTCGACAAGGGCGCGGTGCGCATCCACAGCTACATGTCCCCGGCGGACACCTTCCACACCACCACCCAACTAATCGAGACCACGGCCCGCGTCATCGCGATCGACGCCCAGCTGCTGCCCGCCTACGCCGACGAGGCCGTCGCCTACGCCAAGGGGCTCGGCAAGCCGATCGACCGCCTCATCGTCACCCACGCCCATCCGGACCACTACAACGGTGCCGCCCGCTTCGGTGTCCCCGTCCACGCGCTGGCCCAGGTGCGCGAGCAGATCATCGCCCGCGGCGACAGCCACCTGCCCACCGGACAAGTCATCCCCCTCAGCGAGTTCACCCCGTCCGTGGCCATCATCCCGGGCACCGAGGTCATCGACGGCGTCACCTTCGTATTCGAGGCCGTCTCCGGTGGCGAGGCCGCCGACGAACTGCTCATCAAGCTGCCCGAGCAGGGCGTCCTGATCGCCCAGGACCTCGTCTACAACGACGTCCATCTCTACCTGGGCAACAACGACATCACCGGCTGGCAGCAGGCCGTCGACGCCCTGGCCGCCGAGTCCGGCTACGACACGATCCTCGCCGGCCACGGCGCCCCCACCGGCCCGGAGGTCTACCAGGGCATCCGCCGCTACCTCGACGACGCGCGCGAGCTGCTCGGCAACGACGGCGACGCGTACAAGAAGGCGATCGTCGACAAATACCCGGCCCACGTCGGCCCGTTCATCATCGACATCGCCAACCGCTCCCTCTTCCCGGCCGGCAACTGAGCGCCGCCGGCGTGTGCCGCCCGCGCCGCGCGGATCCGGGGCACTTCGCGCGGACCGCGTCCTCTGCGCTCATTGCCCCACATTGTTGATCACCCCCTTGGTCTGCTCACTTACTCACGCCCGGAGATCCGTCATGTCCCACAACCGCCTCTTCCGTCCCCGCGCCGCCGCCGTAGCCGTGGCCTCCCTCCTCGTCCTGGGTGGTACCGCCCCGGCCCTGGCCGCCTCCGGCGGGAACCCGCATCACGCCACCGGCACGCACCACCGAGAACCGCTGCCGACCAGTTACACGCTCCCCGGCGACAAGACCTACCCCGAGGGCATCGCACGCCAGCAGGGCACGCCCTACTTCTACGTCGGCAGCACCAGCGACGGCACCATCTACCGCGGCGACGTCCACCAGAGCGCGACCAGGGTCTTCCTGCCCGGCGGAAAGGACGGACGGACCTCCGTCGCCGGCATGAAGACCGACCGCTCGGGACGGCTCATCGTCGCAGGCGGCGCCACCGGCAAGGTCTTCGTCTACGACACCCGCACCCGCGCCCTGCTGCACGTGTTCGACACCGGCCGCAGCGACGTCTTCCTCAACGACGTCGCCCTCGCCCCCAACGGCGACGCCTACATCTCCGACTCCATCCACCCCACGCTGTGGCACATCACCGCCGCCGAACTGAAGAGCAATCAGGTCCAGCAGCCGCTGCACGTGGGCACGGACCTGAGCCACTCCCCGATGGTCTATGACGACGGTTTCAACGGCAACGGCCTGGTGGTCACCGGCGATGGCCGCTACGTCCTGCTCGCCGACTACAACGACTACGCCTTCTACCGCATCGACCTGCGCACTCACCAGGTCGTTCCGATCGACCTCGGCGGCGCCAAGGGCGTCTCCGGCGACGGTCTGCTGCTGAGGGGGGACACCCTGACCGCCGTCACCGAACTCGACCACCCCGAGGGTCAGATCAGCGTCCTGAAGCTGAGTCACGACTACACCAGGGCCGAACTCGTGCGCACGGTCCACGGCCACGGCATGCACAGCCCCTCCACGGCCGCCGTCGACGGATGCGACCTGCTGATCGTCAACTTCCAGTTCCAGATCGCCGACCCCAAGCTCCCGTTCAACGTGGTGCGGGTCCACGTCTGACAGCAACCAGGCACAGGACAGGACAAGAGCGCAGCGCAGTACAGGCGGAAGGACACCACTCTCATGAAGATCACCATCGTCGGTGCAGGCAACATGGCCCGGGGTATCGCCACCCGGGCTCTGGCGGGCGGACACACGGTCACCGTCACCGCCAAGGACCCCGGCAAGGCCGTACGACTCGTCGACGAACTGCGCGGGCAGGCGACCGGCGAAGGCCGGATCGCCGCCGCCGACGCATCCGCCGTGGACACCGCGGACATCGTGGTCCTCGCGGTCCCCTTCGACGCCGCCAAGCAGCTCGCCGCCACCTACGGAGAGCAGCTGAGCGGCAAGGTGCTGGTCGACATCAGTAACCCCGTCGATGCCTCCCTCGACGCACTCGTCGTCGCCCCGGGCACCTCGGCCGCCGAAGAGATCGCCGAGACCGTCGCACCGGGCACCCGTGTCGTGAAGGCGTTCAACACCACGTTCGCCACGACCCTGATCGCCGGCGAGGTGAACGGCACTGTGCTCGACGTCTTCATCGCCGGTGACGACGAGGCCGCCCGTAAGCAGGTCGCCGACCTGGTCACCTCCGGCGGGCTGAACCCGGTCGACGTCGGCGCGCTCAGGCACGCCCGCGAGCTGGAGGGCTTCCAGCTGCTGCACATGGCTCTGCAGATCCGCGAGGCGGGCCACGGCTGGGCGAGCACGATCAAGATCGTCGCCCCCTGAGCCGTAGCCGTAGCTGTAGCACCCCATCGAGCCCCACTGCCGGCCCGCCCCCCCCACGGGCCGGCAGTGGACCGTCAGCAGAACCCCACAGGAGAACCACCCCATGCGCGTCCGTACCTCCCTGACCGCCCTCGCCGCGACCGCGGTCCTGCTGGCCTCCGCGGCCACCGCAACCGCAGCGACCCAGCCCCTCTCGGCGCCGCACATCACCAACCACTTCCAGCTGGCGGCCTCGCAGCAGCCCGAGAACATCACCGTCGACCGCACCGGGGCTGCGTACCTGACCTTCTCCTTCGCCCGGCAGATCGTCCGCGTCACTCCGGGCAGCCGGCCGCACGTCCTGGCCACACTGCCCGCCCCCGCCAAGGCGAACACCCCCAACCTGGGCAAGGCGTTCGTCGGGGGCATCGCCCGCGCCGACGACGGCACCCTGTACGTCACCTACGCCACCGGTACCGCGGACCTCACCGGCGTCTGGGTCGTACGTCCCGGTGGCCGCCCGCACCGTATCGCCGCCCTGCCCGCCGACGGGTTGCCCAACGGCCTCGCCCTCGACCAGCACACCCACAAGCTCTACGTCACGGACTCCGTGCACGGCGTCATCTACCGCCTCCCCGCGTGCGGCGGAAAGGCCACCGTCTGGGCCAAGGGCACGCAGCTGGAGCCCACCACGTTCGCCGGCGCCAACGGCCTGAAGCTGCACAACGGTTCCGTCTGGGCCACCAACCTCGACCGAGGCACCGTCCTGCGTATCCCGGTCACCGCCAAGGGCACCGCCGGAAAGATCCAGGTCCGGGCCACTGGCATGCCGTCCATCGACGACTTCGCGTTCACCGGCCACGGCGACACCCTGCTCGCCGCCCGTGACGACAACCAGGTCGACCTCGTCCGCCCCGACGGCACCCACACCACCGTCCTCACCCCGGCCGACGGTCTTCAGACCCCCACTTCCATCGCGGTCCACGGCAGCAAGGTGTATGTCCCCAGCGCCGCCTACATGACCGGCAAGGACCCCAACCTGCTCATCGCCCGCCTCGGCCGCTGACGCGGCCGGCAGGACCCATCCCACCGCGCCGGTGCCGCGCCGACCGCGCGGCACCGGCCCGTGCAGAACCGGCAGCACAGTGGTCCGCACGGCCCGCTCTCCCCGACAGCCCTGGAACCGACATGTCCGAACCCTCCCCCACCAGCAGCGCCGGGACAGCAGACACCCTCCACGCGCCGTCCCCCGACCGCCATCCGCGCCGCCTGCCCCTCGTCCTGATCCTGGGATCCCTGACCGCGCTCGGCCCGCTCACCATCGACCTCTATCTCCCTGCCCTCCCTCAGGTCAGCGGAGATCTCCACGTCTCACAGACCGTCACCCAGCTCACCCTCACCGCCTTCATGACCGGGATCGCCCTGGGCCAGCTGGTCATCGGGCCCCTCAGCGACACCCTCGGCAGACGCCGCCCCCTCCTGACCGGCCTGACCGTGTACATCGCGGCGAGCCTCCTGTGCGCCGTCGCCCCCAATCCCACGGTCCTCATCAGCATGCGCCTGGTCCAGGGCCTGGCGGGCGCCGCCGGCATCGTCATCGCCCGGGCCGTCGTCCGTGACCTGTACTACGGTCTCGGCGCCGCCCGCCTGCTGTCCTCGCTGATGCTCGTCTCCGGCACCGCGCCGATCCTCGCCCCCGTGCTCGGTGCCCAACTGCTGCGCCTGACCTCCTGGCGCGGCGTGTTCGTCACCCTCACCCTGCTGGGCCTGGCCATCCTCGCCGCCACCGCGACCCTGCAGACCGAAACCCTGCCGACCCACCAACGCCGGCGCGGCGGGCTCCCCGACACCCTGCGCACCATGCGCGACCTCGTCAAAGACGGCCGCTTCTCGGGCTATCTGCTCACCGGAAGCCTCGGCTTCTCCGCCCTGTTCGCCTACATCGCCGGCTCCTCCTTCACCCTGCAAGAGGTCTACGGCGCCTCCCCGCAGACCTACAGCCTGCTCTTCGCCCTCAACTCGATCGGCATGGTGGCCACCGGTCAGCTCAACGGCAAACTGCTCCTCGGCCGTTTCCCCTCGCATCGCATCCTTGGGGCGGGCCTGGCCGTACTCGCCACCGCCGGCACCGCCCTGGTCGTCCTGGCCACCCTCACGCACGTGGGCCTGCCCTGGATCGCCGGCGCGCTGTTCTTCACGGCCTGCCCGGTCGGCATGATCCTGCCCACCACCACCGCCCTTTCCCTGCAACGCGCCCCGCACGCGGCGGGCAGCGCCTCAGCGCTCCTGGGCACCACCCAGTTCCTCATGGGAGCCCTCGCGCCGGCCCTCACCGGTCTCGGCGACCAGGGCACCGCCCTACCCATGGCCCTGTCGGTGCTCGGCCTCGCGCTGGCCGCGACGGTCTGCTTCCTGGCCCTCTGCCGCCCATGGCGTCCCACTTCGGACCCGCTGGCCCAGTAAGCCCGCGAACCAGGCCAATGCCGTCGCACTCGTTCACGCATACGGACACCTTAAGGAAACGAGCCTGCCCCCATGCAAGAAATCCCCACCGCGACGGACATCCGAGCCTACGAAACGGTCGCACTGTTCGGCCGCCTGCTCGAGACCGCGGTGAACCGGGTTCTGCAGCAGAAATTCGACATCTCGTGGGAGGAATACGCGGTCCTGTCCGCACTCCATCGATCTCCCCACCAATTCCTCCACATGACCGAGGTGGCCACCGCACTCGGATTCTCCAGAAGCCGCGTCACCCGGGCCATAACCCGGCAGGAACTTCAAGGACGGGTCACCCGCTCGGCTTGCCCCAGGGACGCACGCGCGACCCACGCCGCGGTTACCGCGCAGGGCACGGCCCTCCTCGACCGGATCAGCGACACCTACGAGGCCGCCGTACGCGGCAGCCTCACCAGGCTCAGCATCGGAGCGGAACAGGTGGAGGGGCTGGTGAAGCAACTCGAACCGCTCTCCGACCTACGGGCCCGGTCGGGGTCCGCCATCAACTGCGCTAGGCGCCGACTTTCCGGCGCGCCGAACTCGTCGTGATGATCACCCAGAGATGAGTTACCGGCCGGTCGTGTCACCGAATTGCGACCGATCACGCCTTTCTGACGGTTACACGTGTCGCAACAGGAACTCGCTTGTCGACAGCCTCCGCCCAAGTAGAGCCTCAGCCCGCTAAATTGATCACCGCGCCGCCGATACGAAGTAAGGCGGATCCCGCACTCTCACCGCGACGACTCACGTACATATTCAGCGGAGCGTCGTGCAGGTCCCCGGAAACCGCAGCGGAATAGTCCGCGTCCTTTCGGCAACTCCCTGCTCTCCGGTGTCCCCCCCCCCAACAACTGGAAAGTGCACGCAAGTGATGAGATTGCTTCAGCGATTCAGCCGCGGGCTGGCCGTCTCCGCGATGACGGTCGTGCTGAGCACGCCCGGACTGGCCGCAGCCGACACGGCGGCCCAGAGCAGTAACGCCACGTACTACATCTCGCTCGGTGACTCCCTGGCATCCGGTTATCAGCCGGATGCTGCCAAGGACACCGACGTCGCCTATACCGACCAGCTCTACGCGCAGCTCAAGAAGCACGACCCCGGGCTGAAGCACATACGCCTGGGCTGCACCGGCGAGACCACGGCGTCGCTGATCAAGGGCGGCACGTGCACGTACTCGTACGCCAAGTCCCAACTCGACGCCGCCCTCAAGGTCCTGACCCAGCACCGGGGCAAGGTCGCCTATGTGACCCTCAGTGAGCCTCCGCCAACTTGAAGTCGCTGGTCAAAAGGCTGGTGTGACGGTATTCCGAGGTGCTCGCGCTGGTCGTGGACTGGAGACTGTGAAGTAGATCGTCTGCCAAAGCTGTATCGCATTCCCTTTCCGCTGATCACCGTGCCACGAGATGCCTGGGGGCGACGTTGCCGTCAGGCAAACTAAGGCCTGTCCCGTAATCCCTGGCGGGCGTGCGACGACAGCTACGGCACCTCGCCGCGTTGTCGGGACGTCCGCATACATCCAGTATGCGGACGTCCCTCCGCCTTGCGATGCACCGCATCTGACGCCGCACGCTGATCCACCAGGGATTACGGGACAGGCCTTAGGCGGCAGTACGGAAGCGGTGGTTGGTACGGGGGAGGCGTGATGGACTCGGTGTGGGGCGTCGTCGGCCTTACCCTGGAACGCCGTCGTTGGCCTCGCCGCGAGCCGCGGGCGCCGCGCTCTTCCGCTGGCTGGCGGTCCTGGTACTGCGGAGACCGAAGGCGGAGACCGCCGTTCCCAGCAGCACCATGACCACCGGGACTACGAGGGCGGTGCGGTAGGCGTCCAGCACCGCGTCCGGTGAGCCATCGGTGCCGGCCGCGGCGATCCCGTGCACCGCGGTCACCGCGGCGATCCCGACCGCTGAGCCGAACTGGGTGAACGTGTACAGCAGCCCGCCGGCCAGGCCCTGCTCCTCCTTGGCCACGCTGTCGGTCGCCGCGATGGTGAGCGGACCGTAGGCGAGGGCGAAGGCGGTGCCCGCGATGATCAGGCTCGGGAACATCGCCGCGTATGACCAGTCCATCTCGACCAACAGGAAGAGTCCGTAGGCCACGATCGCCAGCAGGAAGCCGCCGAAGATCACCCGGCTGTTGCCGTAGCGGTTCACCAGGCGCGGGGTGAGGGTGGGCGCCAGCACGGCGTCGCAGCCCATGACGATCAGTGCGATCGCGGTCTGCAGGGAGGACCAGCCGCGCACCTCCTGCAGGTAGAGCGTGACGATGAACTGGAAGCCGAAGAAAGCGCCCAGGAAGAGCAGGGCGCCGAGGTCGGCCCGCACCATCACGGCTTTGTGGAAGATCTCCAGCCGGACGAGCGGCGCTTTGGCGCGCCGTTCGATCACGATGAACGCCCCCACCAGCGCCAGCCCGGCGGCGAGCGCGCCGAGGGTCAGCCCGAGCCCTTCGCCGCCGTGCTCGAGCCGGACGATGCCGTATGCGAGCAGCAGCATCGCGGCGGCGGCGGTGGCCGCGCCGACCAGGTCGTAGCCCTGTTGTGCGGGCTCGGGGCGGGCCTCGGCCGGCAGCAGCCTGAGCGCCGCGAGCAGGATGGCGCCGGCCAGGAACACCGGGGCGAAGAACACCCAGCGCCAGCCGAGTTCGGTCAGCAGCCCGCCGATGACGAGGCCCAGCGAGAAGCCGCCGGCGCCGACGCCGGCGAAGACCAGCAGGGCCTTGTCGCGCTGCGGCCCCTCCGGATACGAGGTCGTGATGATCGACATGGCGGCGGGGGTCATGAAGGCCGCCGCCACGCCGGTGACGAATCGGGCCACGACCAGCATCCAGCCGTCGGTCGCGAAGCCGCCCAGCATGGAGAAGACCAGGAAAACGCCCAGCCAGGTGAGGAACATCCGCCGCCTGCCCAGCAGATCGGCGGCGCGGCCGCCGAGCAGGGTGAAACCGGCGTAGCCGAGCACGTAGCCACTCATCACCCACGCCGTGGTGCCGGTGCTCAGACCGAGATCGGCGCGGATGGTGGGCACGGCAACGGCCAGCATGGCGACGTCGCTGCCCTCGAGGAAGATTGTTCCGCACAGGACGAGTAGCAGGGCCCAGGCTCGTCCGCTCTTGCGGGCCGTCGGGATGGTGGACACGTATCCGCTCTTCACCCGCTGAGTCACTTGGTCATTTCCGGTTCATCAGCGACGGACGCTGTCCATCGCGGAACCTGCGCGAGCCCGGCCACGTCGCCCGTGCCCGCACGTTGAACCATCCATCCCGGAGCCTCCACGGTCGCCATGGCCGCGACCGTACCGAGCAACAAGCAACCGAGGCCACACCTTTTGTAGTGGGTGGTCAGTGCAGAGGTTAAAGAAGAAGCTCAGCGGTTGACTTCAGGGTTCGTCAGGACGAGCAGGGCGCGCACGAGGTGGGTGGCGCGGACGGGGTTCGCGCGGAGCTTGGTGAGAGTCCGCCAGTTCTTGAGATGAGCAAAACCATGCTCAACCGGTACGCGGCCGGTGGAGAGGACGCGGTTGGCGACCCTCTGACCGGTGGTGAGCTTGTGGGCACGGGTCGCGGTGAAGCCGGTAACGATCACAGGGTCGCGTATGTCGTTGTCCAGGCCGCGGAAGCCGAGGTCCGCGAGGGCCCCGAGGCCGGCGGCGCGCAGGTGAGTCACGACGTGGTCGTGGCGGGCGGCGGTGATGTCGTGGGTGCGGCCGGGCCGGGCGGCGGATATCCAGATCAGGCGGCCTCTCTCGTCGGTCAGGGCGAGGAAGTGCAGGCCGTGGCGGCGGTGTTTACCGGAGTAGTTCGGTCGGTCGGCTCTTCCGGTGCGGCGCTGGGTGGGAATGAGGGTGCCGTCGATCAGGACCACCTCACCGCCCCGTTTCGCGATCTTCCTCAGGGCGCGGTCCAGGCGAGGGGCCTGTGCGGCGAGCAGTCCGATCAGCTCGTCGCGCCAGCGGCGGACGGTGGACTCGGAGACGTTGTTGCCGCCAGCCATGTCGGCCAAGCGCTGGTCATGGCGCAGCACTGCCAGGACGATCACCGCGATCTTCCCGGGCGGCAGGATCCGCCACCGGGACCGTATCGCCTTCAGGTGGCGGCGCAGCACGTCGGCGAGGTGGTTGACGGTGCTCGTGGACAGTGACAGACGGCATTGGTAGACAAGCGGGCAGCTGTCTTCGGCGCGTGCTTCGGTTCTCGTCACACAGCTTCAACGGCCGCCGGGGGCACCCCGGTTACGCCCGTGCCGCACGGCGGGTGGCGGCGTCCCAGGTCACAGTCGGGTGGTGAACCGGCCGTCGGGAAGCTTGCGCAGCCAGCCGCGATCAACGAATCTGACCAGCTTCCCGCGCAGCGGTTCCAGCTTGGCCCGCACGCTGACGTCCACGCCCACCACTTCACCGACCTGCCGAGCCATGACCGGTCCGGCAGCCTGCCGCACGGCGGCGAGGATGCGCTGGTAGTCCAACGGGAGCGTGCTCTCCTCCACGTCCGGCGCGCGATGCGGGATCAGCGTGACCGACCGACCACCCACCTGGCCGGATACTGGCGCAGCCGATGCGCGCTCGTCGGCCAGCTGCTCGCTCACGCGCTCAAGGACGCGCTCGGCCACGGCGAGTTCGTCCCGCTCAGCCCTTACTTCCGCCAGCTCCTTGGCCAGTCGCTCTTCGCGTTCATCGAGTTCCGCGCGCCGCGCGGTGATCCGTTCCAACAACTCGGGATCCATGCACCGGATCGTAGAAGGCCACCCGGACACAGCGAGCAGGAAACTGCAAACCGACCGCTGACAAACGATCTACTCCTCAGGCAGCCGCCCACGACCAGGGCGAGTACGCCGAGAGCCGGTCACACCAGGGCTTTGACCTGCAACTTCAAGTTGGCGGAGGCTCATGCCAACGACATCCAGACATGCGTCTCAGCCCTGTCGATACCCTCGACGGGACATGCCTGGCCAAGACAAGCCAGTCGATGGGGAAGAGCCTGGCCCAGATCGCGGGCGCGCTGCGTAAGGCGGGCACTGCGAACACCCAGTTCGTCGGGTCAACGTACTACAACCCGCTCCTGGCGACCTGGTTGCTGGGAGACGACGGTCAGAAGGCCGCCAAGGCGTCGGTTCCCCTTATCGAGGCCGGCAATGCGGGAATCGCCCAGGTCTACAAGGCTGTCGGCTTCAAGGTCGCGGATGTGGCCAGGGCCTACCGCTCGGACGACTTCGGCCACCCGGTCAACCTGCCCGGTGCGGGCAAGGTGCCCGAGAACGTAGCCGAGATCTGCAAGCTGACCTGGGCGTGCACCCCAAAACGGGACCCGCACCCCAACGCCGTTGGCCACAAGGTGATCGCCGCCGCGTTCGCAGCGCAGTTCTCGCAGGTCTCGGAGCTCGAGCAGCAGCCCGCATCCGGCCCCAGCATCTCCTCCGCTCCCGGAGCGGCCAAGAACGCGGGAGATGCGGGGGCGAACAAGCCGACGGCCGACGGGGACCTCGCCGAGACGGGTGCTCCGAGCAGCGCACCCCCTCGTCGCCGGTTCCGGTCTCGCCGTCGTGCTGGCCGGCACCGGCGCGGTCTACTTCGCCCGCAGGCGCCGTACGGCCACTCAGAACTGACGGTCAGGCAGCGCAGCCCCTGCGCAAGGAGCGGGCCGTTCGCCGAATGTCGCGGGCGGCCCGTTTCGGCGTGGAACTCCATGCGGCCGGTCCCGTCGCCTCAAGGCGCTCCCCGGCCATGGCGCAGTCGGCCTCTGCGCCAATGGCCTCACTGGGCTGTGCTGGGGCCCGGCAGGGAGCTCGGCAGCGGCTGTTCGGTCTGCCGTCGGGCGTGTAGCGCACGCCCCAGCGTTGGCTGAGCATCGCGACCAGTTGCAGTCCGCGCCCACCTTCGTCGGTGTCTCGTGTGCGGCGGATGCGACGGGTGGTGAGGGCGTTGTCACGTTATTGGGTGTGGGGGTCTCTGACGGTGTGCCGGGGCGTGGTGGAGTCGGGTTCCGGCTGTGTGCTCACGACGCGGTGGTAGGCCGGCGACGCCGGTGATCTGCTCCCAGATCGCGAAGCGGACGGTCATCTCGGCTCGGTAGTGGTGTGCGGGAATCAGGTGGCGGCGGGGCCGGAAGTGGGGTGAGATGCCGCTGAACGCGGACAGGAACCGCTGGGCCCCGCCCACGGAGCGGAAGCCTTTCATCGCTCGTTCGCGTTGCCTGGTGGGCTGGTGGCTGTTCTCCGCCCGGTTGTTCAGGTACTTCGACTGACGGTGCTCGACGCAGGGCATGACCTCGCGGCGGGGCGGCGCCGTAGGAACGGAGCTTGTCGGTGACGACCACCCGCGGCACCGCACCCGTGTTTTTCAGCAGCCTGCGGAAGAATCGCCTGGCCGCGGCCTTGTCCCGCCGGTTCTGCACCAGGATGTCCAGCACGTTGCCGTCCTGGTCGACACCCCGCCACAGGTACTTCTGCTCCCCATTGATCTTGATGAAGACCTCGTCCAGGTGCCACTTGTCCCCAGGCCGGGGCTGCCGGCGGCGCAGCGCGTTGGCGTAGGCCGGCCCGAACTTGCCACACCACCGCCGCACCGTCTCATAGGAGACGGTCACGCCGCGCTCGAGCATCAGTTCCTCGACCTCGCGGAACGACAGCGGGAAGCGGTGGTACAGCCACACGCAGTGGGAGATGATCTCGACCGGGTACCGGTGACCCTTGTACGACGGCGACCCGCTCTCCACAGACACTCCTCCCGCATGATCAGCCACAAGATCATCCCACCCGGTCAGCCAACGTGACAGCGCCCGGCGGAGGCATGGGGGCGCGGCGTCGCGGTGGGGTCACGGCAGGGGGGTGCCGCCGGTCGCGTTGAGGATTTCGGCGGTGATGAAGCTCGCTTCCTGTGAGGCGAGGTAGACGTACGCGGGAGCCAGTTCGGCCGGCTGCGCCGGTCGGCCCAGCGGGCTCTGCTTCCCGAACTCCGCCGTGTCGGGCATTGTCGCCGGGATCAACGGCGTCCACACCGGGCCGGGTGCCACAGCGTTGACGCGGATGCCGCGCTCCGCCAGCATCTGCGCCAGTCCCTGCGTGAAGGTGACGATCGCGCCCTTGGTCATCGCGTAGTCCAGCAGGTGCGGGCTCGGCTTGTACGCCTGCACCGAGGTGGAGTTGATGACGCTGCCGCCCTCCGGGATGTGCGGCAGGGCGTGCTTGGTCAGCCAGAACATGCCGTAGAGGTTCGTTCGCATCACCCGGTCGAACTGCTCGGTCGAGATCGCCTCGATCCCGTCCGGCTGAGACATCTGGTACGCCGCGTTGTTCACCAGGACGTCGATGCGGCCGAACTCCTCGACCGCCCTGTCGACGAGCGCCCGGCACTCGTCCTCCTCGCGGATGTCGCAGGGGACGGCGATCGCTTTGCGTCCTGCGTCGTTCACCAGCCGGGTCGTCTCCGCCGCGTCGTCCGCCTCCTGCTCCAAGTGGGTGAACAGCACGTCGGCGCCCTCGCGGGCGAACGCCAGGGCCACGGCCCGGCCGATGCCGGAGTCGCCGCCAGTGATGACCGTCTTACGGCCATCCAGCCGGCCGGAGCCCCGGTAGGAGTCCTCGCCGTGGTCCGGCGGCGGGTCCATCGGGCCGGTCCACCCCGGATGCGGCTGGTCCTGCGAGGGGAAGCCGGGCCTGGGGTGCTGCGTCGTCGGATCCTGCTGTGCGTGCTGCTCGTCGCCCACGTAGGCCTCCCTTGTGATCGTGCGGTGTTCTGGATCACCGGGTTCCCACATTCACCGGGCGGAAGCCACCTCCCACCCGAACAGCCGGGTGGGGTGCGTGCAGGTGGGGGGTGAGTTACGGCGGGAGCCGGGGACCTCGGTCTTTCGTACGCTGGCGGCATGCGCATGCGTCCCCCCTGAGCTGGACCCCTCCCGAGGACCTGCCGCCAGGCACCACGGACCTGGAGTCCGGTCGTCGAGGCGCTTGGGCACCGGCCGTGTGCTGGTGCCCAGCGGTGCGGGCATCTCCACGGAGTCGGGCATCCCCGACTGCCGGGGCGAGGGGTGGAAGTCGGGAGCCTGAGCCGACACACCCCGATGACGTACCGGGACTTCACGGCCAGTGCTCCGGCCCGGCGCCGCTACTGGGCGCGCAGTCACCTCGGCTTGTGCACTTTCGAACGGGCTGGCCCCAACGCCGGGCACCGGGCCGTGGCCGGATTCGCGCGGCGCGGGCTGCTCACCTGTGTGATCACCCAGATTGTCGACGAACTGCACCAGGCCGCCGGGGCCGAGGGGGTCGTGGAACTTCACGGGAGTCTGGACCGGGTCGTCTGCCTGTCCTGCGGCGCCTCCAGCCCGCGCCGGGAACTCGCGCGGCGGCTGGAGGAGGCCAACACGGACTTCGCGCCGATGGGCGCCGGGATCACCCCGGACGGGACGCCGACCTCACCGACGACCAGGTCAGGGACTTCCGGGTGGTGTCCTGCGCCTCCTGCGGGCGGCGCCCTCAAACCGGACGTCGTGTTCTCCGGGAAGAGGCGCCGCGTCGCGTGTCGAGCACTGCGGCAAGCTTCTAGACGAGGCGGCTTCGCTGCTGGTCCTGGGTTCCTCGCTGACCGTGATGTCCGGGTTCCGCATCGTCCGCGAGGCGGCCCTTGCGAGGAAACCGATGCTGATCCTGAACCTGTGTCCGACCCGCGGCTACCAGCACGCAGTCACCCGGGTCGCGTTCCCGCTGGGCGAGGCCCTCACCGCCGTGGCCGAACGGCTGGACGCCCCGGGTCGACGGCCGGGAACAGCGGGGGTGAGGAAGGGGCAGCGTGGCCGGAGAAAGGGCAGCATGGCCGGGGAGGCGGGAAGCCGGTGAGACCCCTAAAGGCTGTCCGTAACTGTGGGTGAGGGGCAGCCGTCAGGCGCTCGGTGTCCTCCACCGATGCCGCTCGTCCAGGGTCCCGAATCGCACGTCTCCGCGTTCAAGGTCGACGAGGATGGGCCAGCAGTCCAAAAGCGCCGGGCCGTCCCACCGCTCACGTGGACCCAGGCGCCGATGGCGTCGAGCACCACCGGCGAGTGCCCGCAGCCCTCGAGCGAGACGTGCCTGGCACCCGGAAACAGTGGGGCTGCCCTGAGGGCCTGATGGGGCGGGGTCATCAGGTCCCGTGTGCCCCCAGCCTACCGTGACCGGGACCGCAGGGGTGAAGGCCCGCAGCCGGTAGGCGAGCGCCGCGCGCCGCGTCGGCTCGAAGCCGGGCGAGCGGGCCAGGTTGCGCAGCGCGCCTGCCGCCGTCTCCTGAGGGATCCGCCAGGGCCGGGCGACGAGCTGCCAGAACGCCACGGTACGCCCGATCGGGTGGCCGGCGATCCAGCCGGGAGGTTCGGCGCAGGCCCGCGCCATGGCACGGGCGACTCGAAGCGAACCAAGAGCGTAGGCGGCCTCGGCACGCGTCCACAACCCGATCGGGGACAGCGCGACGGCGCTGCCGACCGCGCCGATACGTGTCAGCTCCAAGACGACCGCCCCACCCAGGGAGTTCCCCACGACGGGCGGGCAGGTCAGGCCGACGCCGGGTAGCCACTCCGCGACGGCGGCCGCCAGCGCCTCAACAGCGGCGAACGAGCGCGGCACCCCGACGACACCCGGGGTGCCGCGCTCGGTTGGCGCCGGCCGGAAGGCGCCGTCCAGCCGAGTGCCTTCGCTGCGGCACGGTCAAGCCGATCTCGGCGACGACTCGGGGCCGTTGCGTGTTCATGACGTGCTGGGCCCTTCCTGCGGTCGGCAGGACGAGTCCGGGAGGTCGGCCAGGCGCCGCGCCCAGAAGGAGCGGTCGGTCCAGCGGGCCTCCTGGGCGTGGATGACACGGTGGCCGCGCAGATACGCGCTCCGTGCGGCCGCGACCTTGTCCGCGTATGCGGCGAGGGCCGAGTCCGAGCCGTAGGGGGCGCGACCCAGGCGGGTGTCGACGGCCAGTCCCGCGCCCAGCCCGGTGTAGAGAGCGGTCAGCACGCCCTGGGAGGAGAGCGGGTCGAACGCGACCGCCGCGTCCCCGGCGGCGGTCCAGCCGTCTCCGTACACCGTGTCCAGGTGCGCTGTGTGCGCGGCGGCCCGGCGGGGCGCGGCAGGTGATGTGGGCGGGGGTCCGTCCCGGTGGATCCATCGGGACACGTGGCGGGTGGCCGTCATCCGTCGGCGGAAGTGGCGTGCGGTGTGGGAGGCGGCGGGCAGGTCGGCGTCGGTGAAGTAGGCGACCAGTCGCCCGCCGGAGGGCTGCGGGGCGGTGTACCACCAGCCGTCCTCGTCGGACTCGACGAGGGAACGGCGGTCGGTGTCCAGCGGGTCCGCCTCCAGGGGCATGTACAGAGCTGTGAGCCGGTCCCCGACCCGCCGCCGGGCCCCGCAGCGGACGGCGATCGCGGCGGCGCGGCCGGTGGCGTCGATCACCCAGCGGCAGCGCACCGTACGCTCACCAACGGAGCGGGTACCGGCAGGGCCGGTACCGCCGCGCAGGACCAGGGTCCAGCCGCCGTCCGGCGTCCGCGCGGTGTCGCGTACGGCCGAGCCCTCGGCGACCTCGGCCCCCGCCGCGCGCGAGGCGTCGCGCAGACGCCGGTCGAACAACCGCCGGTCGAGGTGCCAGCCATGGCCGTGCGGGTCGTTGATGAAGTCCACGGCGTGCAGGTCGGCCGAACCCCACGCCGAGAGGCTGCCGTAGCAGGGCAGATGCCCCGAGTCGAGAACACGGTCGGCGACGCCGAGGTCGCCGAGCAGTACCCGCCCGGCGGGCACGAGCGTCTCGCCGACCTTGGGCGGCCCGGTGCCGGCGTCCGCCAGCAGAACCGTACGGCCGGCACGGGCGAGCACGAGCGCGGCGGCACAGCCGGCCGGGCCGCCGCCCGCCACCACGACGTCGTAGGTGTCCGTGCCGGGAGCGAGTGCGGCGCTCACCGCGCGTCGCGGAAGGGGTCGAGTATCTCGAGATATCCGGCGGTGATCTCCTCCTCGCGGTAGCCGGTCGCCCGGGCGGCCTCGCCGATCACCCGTGCCGCGGAGGCGGCCTCGGCGGTGTCGGGGGAGAGCCTTCCCTCGGGCCGGATGCCCGCCGCCGCGGACAACACGTGCGGGCCCGCCTCGGGCACGTGCAGGTTGACGAGGTTCGCCGTGTCCGGTGCCTGATCGAGCGGTTGTCCCGGGCGCGACTCCACCAGGATCCGTTCCGGGAACTTCCCGTCGCCCACTGTGTAGTCGCGCACCTCGACGATACCGAGCTTGTGCCAGTCCTTGATCATCTGTGTGCGCTGCTGGTTCATGGTGCCGTTGAGGCCGCGCAGCCAGGTCGCCCGCCGCTCGAACGCCTCTTCCCGGGCGCTGTCGTCGCTCCCGGTCGACGGCGTGTTGACCTTCTCGAAGTCCTCCAGCTTGAGGACATGGTTGGGTACCTGGGCAGGCCAGAAGGTCGGCAGGTAAGGGCTGTACCGGGGCCCCAGGTTGGCCAGCACCTCATAGCCGGAGCGGCAGCTCGCGGTGTCCGCCTGCCAGGGGGCGGCCATCCAGCGAGTGAGGTCTCCGGGCCCCTGTGCGTGCAGGGGGCCGTTGGCGGCGACCGCTTCCTGCGGGGTGAGGGTGGGCCCGTAGTCGGGTTCCGCGGTGCCAGTGGCGCGGTGCCCGATGCGGAAGGGTTCACTGAACATGCTCGGGTGCCTGATCGGCCAGGTGACCTCGCACCCCGGGTGGAACGCGTCGGCGGCGCAGTTCTCCAGGGCCGCCCGGTCCAACAGCCCCGGCTGCTCGCCGACAGGGGCGTCGTCGACCGTGGGGCGCGACTGCCGCAGGGATCCGGCCAGGAAAGCCCCGTCCGCCCAGCGCTGCAGCATCCAGTCCTGGGTCGGCGACAGCACCAGGTGCTGACGCACGGACTTGGGCGTGCTGGCCATGGCGTCGCCGTAGATCCACGGCCACGGCAGCGGGGACTTTCCGTCCCGGTCGTAGTCGCGCAGGGCGGCGTACGTCTGGCGGCGCAGTTCCCGGCTGCGACCGGACGGATCGGCGAGCCTCTTGCGCATGGCAGGCGAGAGGAAGAAGTGGGGGCCGTTCCAGCCGAACTGTGCCGCGAATCCCTGGTTGACCCACTGCAGATCACAGAACCGGCGGAGGATCGGCTCGATGTGATCCGTGAACGAGATCTGCTGCGGGCGGGTCAGCGAACCGGCCTGGACGAAGACGTCGAAGAGCAGGTCGTGGAGGGTGCGTATGGACTTCACGCCGGGGGCGTAGTGCGGAGGCCCGACCACGACCCAGGCCGGGGCGGCGGTCAGATCCTTGCCGTCGATACGGACCGTCGCCGTCACCGGGCCGTCGGACACGTCGTCGTACCAGGTGTTGTTGTTGGCGACCCCGGTGATCGGCTGGTTCGTGTAGGAGGCGGAGTTTCCCCGGCCACCGAGCACCAGCAGGCGGCCGTCGGAACGGGTGGAGATCTCGCCGAGGTACACCGCCTTGCCCATGATCTTGCCGGTGTCGAACTTCTGTGTCTCGGTCTTCGAGCCGCGGACGGTGCGGCTTCCGGGGTCGTTGACCAGCTTCTTCCTCTCGGCGCCCACGACGTCGGCGTTGCGCAGAGCGTATTGCTCTGCCGCGAGCGTCTTGCCCTCGGGTATGTCCAGCGCCAGATGGAACTGGTACCAGGCGGCCTTCTTGTTGGCCAGATGCACCGTCCACTGGATCTCGGAGACACCCTCGGTGCCCGGCTTCAGCTCCCTAACCACCTCCCCCGCGGCGTTGTAGCCGTACACACGAAACCGTGCGGCCTGCCTGCGGAGCGCCCCGGAACCGTCCTTGTAGGAGCCGGGGTCGGCTGGTTTCTGGTCCGGTGATTCCGGGCCGATGAAGGGTGCTTCGACACTGTTGCCGACCCGGGCGACACCGATGGCGGGGTGAATCTTCACCTTCACGATCTGACTGTCCATCGAAGAACCTTCCGTTGGGGGCCGTCGAGATGCGGTCTCGAACGTAAGACGTGCAATGTGGCCCGGGGGTCACACCCCGACGGAGCTGATCGACGGCCGATCATCACTGACCTCCTACCAACCGCTCCGCACACACGCGAGTTCGCCCCGGCCGGAGGTGTGTGGCCGCGGTAGGGCTGCCGGCCCTCCTGAGGAGACCGCCGGCGCAACTCACCGGACGCGGTCTCGATCAGCTCACCGCGCCGGCGAGGACCCGGCGCGCACGAAATGCCGTACCGCCCCGCCTCATCGACGGCCTCCTCGCCAAGACCCGCCTCGCGCTTGCGGCCGCCGTGACCTCGGCCATGCAGGCGCACCTGGTCCTCGGCCATGCAGGCGCACCTGGTCGAGGAGAACGCCCCCGCGCGCCAGGGCGAAAGCCGGCACGGTACGGCGGCGCGCGCGTACCGCAGGCTCTTCCTCCGCGACAAGTCTGAGCTCACCCGTGACGTCCCGCAACAACAACCACGGGCGAGGTGCGGGAAGGCTCCGCCGGCAGGGCTCCACCCGGCGCCAGTGCGTCACCGGTTTGGGGTCGGTGTGGTCCGCAGGGGTGACCCGGAAGGCCTGGCCCGGCTCAGCGCTGAACTGGGCGCCTGAGCGGGCGCTGCTCTCGTCGGCGAGGTGGTGGTGGCCTGTGAGGGCTTGCTGCTGTGGCCGGGAGCCCACATGGGGGAAGGCACACGCGTCAGCTCATGCCCTGGAGGCGCCAGATCTGGTTCCTCTTTGTGTGCAGCGCGCTCGCCGGGCCGCAGGGCCCCTGCGCGTCTTCGCTCCGGCCGCCGTCGAGAGCTCGCTGACACCGACGCACTTGCCGCTGTGGACGGCAGCCGGCTGGTAGTCCTTGCCGTAGCCGAGCGCGGTGACGGGCTTGAGGGTGAACATCTGGTTCGTGGAGCCGTTGCAGCTGTACTCGATGACGGCGGCGCCGTCAGCGGTGGACGCGTCTGCCACGTCCAGGCACTTGCCGCTGTGTTCGTTGACGACGGTGCAGGCGTCCGCCCGTCCGGCGACCGGCTTGACGTCGAGCATCTGCTGGCAGCCGCCCTCGCAGCATTACTGCTGGTCCTGCGTGCCGTTGGCCGTGGACAGGTTGGTGTCGTCCAGGCACTGGCCGCTGTGCTGGGCCACCGCGACCGTGGAGACGGTGGTGTCCGACGGCGGCGGCAGCAGCATGACGGTGCAGCCGTCGGAGGCATCCGTCCACGGCACGCTCACCGAAGCCGAGTTGCCGCTCACGGTCAGGGTCGGGTCCTGGTCGCAGACCGTCACCGGACCCCTCACCGCGCCGCCGCCATTGTCCGGCACGCGCTGGACGATCGCGCAAACCCGGCTGTTGTCCACCACCGAGGTGGTGTCAAGACGGCCGAGGTTCACTCTCACGCTGCCGGTGTTGTTGTTGCTGCCCAGCAAAACCTTCGCGTTACGAGCCGTGTTGCCCTTCGTCTCCAGCCCGCCGGTGTTCGTGCCGGCCGTGACCTTCACGACGTCCCCGGTCTGCGAGCCGCAGTACCGGCAGCGGAACCACCCGCCCAGCGGCAGGTACTGGCCGCTCAGGAAGGCAGGAGGCGCAGCGCGTCCACCCCGGACTTGGCTCACTGACGGACGGAGGCGACGTCCGCAGGGAGCTGCGGTGCGTCAACAGCTGTCACGCCAGAAGGAGGGCGGGCCGGGACAGCCGCGCTGTCCAGGCCCGCCCTGGTCTACCGCACCGAGACGGCAAGTTGCTGCCGCAGGGCGGGTTGCGTGGCGCCTCGGTTGCGGTCACGGGGGCTCCCCCGACAGGCCGGTGGAGAAACTGGCCTGTCGGGGGCACCCGGACTGTGCATCGCGATGCGAGGTGAGCTGCTGTTGGCGCAGGACGCTCAAGCGATGGGGCTTGCCGTGATCTGACCGGCGAACCCCATCGCTTTTACCCGGACCGTCACAGCGGAGTCACCGCGCGACTCTTGCATGGCAGGCGTGCCTGCTTCGAGGTGCCCCAAAATGGGCTCCAGTAGCGTCACAGAGGGGGATCAGGTGCCTGGCCTTGGGTGGGAAGATTGGACAGCCGCGCAATTGGACCCAAACCGTCTGCCGGCCGACTGAGGCTGGAAGGTCACACGCCCTTCAGGCCGCGGCTTCAACGACGACCCGGTCGACTACGCCGCCGCCCTGCGCGACCGCCGTCGCATCCTCATCGACGAAGCACCCGGCGTACCGCTGCGGCGCCGCAAGCAGCCGTGGCACCGTGCAGCACCACATGCATCAGGTGCCAACTACTTGCCCTTCGCGACTGGCCCGAACAGCCCGCACCTACGGCAAACGCGTACAGGACTTCTCAGACGAACAGAAAACCGTCTGCTTCGCCGCCGCGGCCCTCGCCATCGAAGACCTCTCCCCCAGCCTCGCCCACCGCCGCCTCGACCCCCTCCGCCTCGTACTCGGCGATGTTCACACCTACGCCGTCCCCTCATGGGCCGGCAGCGTGTAATGCGAGGCGATCTCACGACGCGCGCCCCGGCCGCGTGGTGACCGGTGCCGAACACGTCCGAGAGAGTGAGCAGGGACGCGATGAGGGCGGAATCCGCGGCGACGGGGAGCGTGACGAGGGTGCCGTCGGCGAGCGGGACCCGGACCGCCTCGGCCTGGCCCCCCTCCTCCGCCTCGCCGTCCCAGATGTTCGCCTGGGCATGGGCGCAGGAGGTGTGCAGCCCCGCGCGGCGCAACGCGCAGGTGTTGTCGGAGATGGCGAACGGGGCGACAACCCGGTCGCCGCGCTTGATAGTGGTCACATCCGAGCCGGTGCCCTCGACGACGCCGACGAACTCGTGGCCCATCCGGGCGGGGCGTCCTCGGGCTTGGCTGAGGCGTACGGCCACAGGTCGCTGCCGCACACGCAGGACGCGGTGACGCGGACCAGCGCGTCGGTGGGCCCGGCGCGGGACGGCGGCCGCTCAGGCGGCGCGGGAGTGGCCGACACACTCCGTTTGCCTTCGACCTGGTCCACCGAGGCGAGGTGACCTCCGCCACGGGCAGCTCCGGGTAACAGAACCGGGTCAGGCGCAGGCTGCGGCTGCCTCGGGGGAACCGGTCAGCAGCTTCGGCCAGTGGTGGGCGTTGCTCGCCCGGCAGGTGAGGTGGGTGACCTGGCGGACATCGAGATTCCAAAGCCGCACCTTGGCCATGGGCTCGCCGAGGGTGGTGGCAAGGGTGCGGCCGTCAGGGCTGAGCGCCAGGTCGTTGAGGCTGTCGGCGTTGCTGCGAAGGACGGCCACGGTGCGCCGCGTGGTGACATTCCACAGACGTAGCGTGCCGTCCTGTCCACCGGTGATCAGCAGGTCCCCGTTCCGGCTGAATGCGATCGCGGAGACGGCCGTGTGGTGTCCGGTGAGGGTGGCGGTGCTCTCATGGGTGGTGGTGTCCCACAGTCTGGTGGTTCCGTCGGCGCCCGCAGAGGCGAGTGTCTGTCCATCGGGGCTGAACGCCACGTCTGACACCGCGTCTTTATGTCCGGTCAGGGTGGCGGTGCTCTGGTGGGTGGTGGTGTCCCACAGTCTGGTGGTCCGGTCGGCGCCCGCGGAGGCGAGTGTCTTCCCGTCCGGGCTGAACGCGACGGCGAGGACCGCGTCGGTATGCCCGGCGAGGACGACGGCACGCCGTGTGGACACGTCCCACAGGCGCACAGTGCCGTCGTAGCAGGCGGTGGCCAGGATGCGCCCGTCCGGACTGTAGGCGGCTGCCAGCACGTTTTTCCTGTGGCCGGTCAGGACAGCGGTTTGCCGACGGGTGGCGGTGTTCCACAGCCGGACGGTGTTGTCGGTGCCGGTTGTGGCCAGCGTGCGGCCGTCAGGGCTGAAGGCCACGCCCCAGGCTCCGTTGTCGTGAGCGGTGAACGTCGCCGTCTCCTGCTGCCGGTCTACGTCGTACAACCTGACGGTGCCGTCGCCGAAGCCGGTGGCCAGGGTGCGCCCGTCGGGGCTGAAAGCGGTGCGCAGGGCACTCGCGGTGTCACCGAATGTGATCAGCGGTCGGCGGGTGGCTGGGTTGTACAGGCGCACCGTGCCGTCGGCGGCGGCCGTGGCGAGCAAACCTCCGTCGGAGCTGAACGCCACAGCGTTCACGGCGTCGACGTTGCCGGTAAGGGTGCCGACTTGACGGTGTGTGTCGGGGTTCCACAGCCTGACGGTGCTGTGCGCGGCTGTGGTGGCCACGGTGCGGCCGTCCGGAGAGAAAACGACGGCCCTCACTGAATCGCCGTTGCCGCGCAGGACGGTGATGATGTGCTGCGCCTCGAGGCTCCACAGGCGGGTGGTGGTGTCATCGCCGGCCGACGCCAGGGTGCGGCCGTCCGGCGAGAAGGCCAGGGCGCGGACGGTGTCGACGTGCCCGGTGAACCTGGCGGTGATGCGGCGTGATGCCGCGTCCCACACGCGTACGGTGCGATCGGCACCGGCCGTTGCCAGCCTGCGTCCGTCCGGCGAGAAGGTCACCGCGTGAACGGCCCCGGCATGAGGGGAGAGTGTGGCGATCACCCTGCGGTTGGACGTGCTCCACAGGCGTACTGTGCCGTCGTTGGCGGCGCTGGCCAGGGTGCGTCCGTCAGGGCTCAGCGCCAGCGCGTTCAGGGCGCTGTTGTGGCCGGTGAGAGTGGCCGTTTCCCGTTGTGTTGCCGGGTTCCAGAGTTTCACACTGCCGTCGGCGCCGGCTGTGGCCAGAGTGTGTCCGTCCGAGCTGAACGCCAGGCCGGTCACCGCGTCCGTGTGCCCGCTGAGCGTGGCGGTCAACCGTCGCGTCGCCGTATTCCACAGCTTTACGCTGTGGTCCTCGCTCGCCGACGCCAAGGTGTGCCCGTCGGGGTTGAATGCCACAGCGTTCACACTGCCGGTGTGTGCGGTGAGCTGATTGGCCCGGTGCATGTTGTAGGCGCTCAGCAGACTGCCGCGTGCCTCCGTCGTGGGCGCCTTCCGAAGCCCTTCGAGGGCCAACAGCATCGCTTCCTCCGGGCGGCGATTCAGCAGAGCGTCCCCCCGGGCTGACAACTCCCGTGACATGGCGATGTCGCGCTCCCGGTCCGCCGTGCGCTGCGCTCCTGTGGCCCAGATCGCGGCTGTGGTGGCCACCAGGGCGAGGACGCCCAGCAGAGCCACCGCCAGGCGTCGGATCCGCATCCTGTGCCGGACTGCCGCACCCTCGGTGACTTGCGCGGCGAAGCTGGAATCGAGGAAGGATCGTTCCAGGGCGGACAGTGATCGGTGTTCGAGTGCTGCGGCCAGTTCCAGGCGGGTGCCGCGGTACAGCGCGCCGGGGTCTCGGCCCAGCTGCTGCCATTCCTGGGCCGCGTGGGTGAGCTGGCGTAATGTGCGCAGGGCGTCGCGGTCCTCGGACAACCAACCGTGCAGCCTGGGCCAGCAGCGGATCAGGGCTTCGTGGGCTATCTCCACGCGGCCGCGGTCCAGGGACAGCAGCCGTGCCTTGGCCGCAGCATCGAGTATGACGCTGACGTCGTCGTCGGAATCGGCCAGACCTTCCAGCTCCCGCCGTTGCGCCGGCCGTCGAGTGTCCTGCGTGTCCTCCCCCAGTGCGGCCAGCCGTACGAACATCTCCCGGGCCAACTCGCGCTGCTTGGTGTCCAGACCCTGGTAGAACTCCTCCGCTGTTCGCGCCAGAGCGCCCTCCAGCCCGCCTGTCGCGTTGAACGCCTCCAGTGTCAGCGCGTTGCCGCGCCGCCGACGCCAGGTTTGCAGCAGCGCGTGCGACAGCAGCGGCAGCACGCTTGCCTGGCGGTGCGCTTGCGCTGTCAGCGCTGCCAGCAGCGCTCCCTGCACGGTCAGCCCGGCTCGCTGAGCCGGCTGAACCACCGCCTGCCGCAGTTCCTCCAGCGTCATCGGCCCCACCGACATCTGCCCATCACGCATCGCCTCCACCAGCAGTGCATGGCGGGTGCAGTGCGCAAAGAAGTCGGCGCGCACCCCCAGGACGATCCGGCACCGGCTGCCGACAGCGGAAGCGGCGGTGACCAATGCGGTGATGAAGCCGTCCCGCTCGGCATCATCTTGGCAGAGGGTGAAGACCTCCTCGAACTGGTCGACGACGAGCAGGACGTCACCGTCGCCTTCCCCCTCCCGGGCGGCGATCTGCCGTACCACCCGCCCCAGATTTTCCGGCCCCGAGGCCAGTTCCGTGTACAATCCGCCCGGAGTGACCCCCGCCAGTGCGCCCAGCCGCACAGCGCACTCTTCCAACGGCCGGGCACCCGGCGTGAGAACGATCACGGGCGTCGTGGTGATGAGCCGGTGAGCCAGCCCGGCTCGCAAGAGTGACGACTTCCCCGACCCCGAGGCCCCGCAGACCACGACGAACCGTTGCCGCTCCACTCTCTCCATCAGCTCGGCCACCAGCCGCTCCCGGCCGAAGAACCACTGTGCGTCCCGCGTCTGAAACGCTGCCAGCCCCATGTATGGCTCCCCGCCCCGGGCCTCCACCGGATCTGCGTCCGCAGAGCTCTCCTCGAGCTCGGCCGCCACCCTCCGCCAGACACGCTCCCACTCCTCCGGATCTCCGTCGCAGGCCCGCACGTACGCCAGAGTCACATCCAAAGACGGCAGCCGCTGTCCTGACGCCGCGCTGGAAAGAGTCGAAATCGAGTAATGCGCGTGCTCTGCCAGCGTCCGGTACGGCGGGCTGCCCGCTTTCTGGCGCAGCCGTCGCAGGTCCGCGGCGAACTTCAGCAGCGGGCTGTCTCCGGCTTCCAGCGGTCGCTCTCCACGCGGCACAGCAACACCACCTGCTTTCCGGCACGTCACAGGAATCAAGGGGGTGTCACATTTTTCAGCATTGGTTGGCTCGGCACTAGCCTCGCTGCTTCGGGCGGGCGCCGGGTTCGACGGCACCGGCAAGTGGATCACATGCCAAAGCGGAGCGCCCGTTCGCAGTGCTCCTTCTCCGAAGCACGCGGCCTGACGGCCCCCTCAGGACACCGCCACGTCGTCGCATCGCGACTGCTCCAGTGACAAGTCAGCAGCCCCCACGCACACCACCTAGTCGATGCCGTCGCTGCTGCCCAGACAGGTCTCGCCCTGAGGAACGCACTCATACCGCACGTCGGTAGCCCAGACCGGCTCGATCTCGGTGACCGTACAGGAGTGGCGCGGACGAGGTCGTCCTGGCTTGGGAAACCCACGAGATCGCCACCGCCTGCCCGTTGCGCGCCGCCGGCCCGGCGCGCCGCCCGTGGCGCCGCGCCCGAACGTGGTGCTCACTGGTCGGGACGGGCGTGTGCTGCACCAGTTCCCCGATACCGAACAGCTCCCGGCGCGCGCCTCGAGGGCTGGATGTCGGTCGCTGCCGACCGGCGGCCGGCCCTCGCGCTCAGGCACGGTGGCGAGCCGGTGCCGCCCGTTCAGGCCGCGGTGGACTTCACCCGCACCGCAGTCGACGTGAACCATCCAACCCGATGGCGGGTTGGGCCTCTTCTCCACCCTGGCATCGTTGACAGAGAGCCAGGTAACCGCGACCTTGCCCGGTGTGTCGGGGGTGACCGGCAGTTCCGGTCCAGGACGTCCTTCTCGATGGCGGTGTGGACGGGCAGGGCCACTGAGATGGACGTCTCTCCCAGGGAACGGTGTTGGTCTACCGGGGGGTGTTCTCCTGGTAGGCGTCGGCCTGGAGCCGGAAGAGGCGTGCGTAGGCCCCCTCCGCCGCCATCAGGCTCTCGTGGTCGCCCTCTTCGATGACGCGGCCTTCGTCCATGACGTAGATGCGGTCCGCGCTGCGGACGTTGGAGAAGCGGTGGGAGATGACCAGCACCGTGCGCCCGGCGAACAGTGTGCGGATCCGGTCGAAGAGATCGGCCT
Organism: Streptomyces sp. NPDC048751; assembly: GCF_043198595.1. NCBI lineage: Bacteria > Bacillati > Actinomycetota > Actinomycetes > Kitasatosporales > Streptomycetaceae > Streptomyces > Streptomyces sp. NPDC048751. The sequence continues at coordinate 196,299 of NZ_JBICUX010000014.1, read as the reverse complement.
CGGCCTGGGGGTCCAGTGAGGCAGTGGGCTCGTCCAGGATGACGAAGGGCGCGTTGCGGTAGAACGTCCGGGCCAGGGCGAGGCGTTGCCACTGTCCCAGGGACAGGTCGGCTCCGTCGGTGTACTCCTTGCTCAGCACGGTGCCGTATCCGTCGGGCAGCGAGCGGATCAGGGACTCGGCCCCGGCGCTGGCGGCGGCCCGCTGCACTCCGGCCATGTCGAGGGCCGCCTCCGCCCGTCCGAAGGCGATGTTGTCCAGGGCCGGGAGCTTGTAGCGGACGAAGTCCTGGAAGAGGACGGCCGACGCCGCACGCAGTCCGGTCGTGTCCGTCACACACAGGCCGTCCCGGAGCAGGGATCCGCCGTCGGGCCGGTAGAGCCCGGCGAGGATCTTGGCCAGCGTCGTCTTGCCCGAGCCGTTGCGCCCGACGAGCGCCACGACCTCACCTGCCCGCAGTTCGACTGACACCCCGCTGAGGGCGTACGCGGGAGAACCGGGGTAGCGGAACTCGATCGCCCGGGCGCGCAGGGAGGTGAAGGGCGCCGGGTCGTCGGCGGGACGCACGGCATCAGGATGCGCTGTCTGTGGCCTGGTGAAGGTCCGGATGTCCTTCACGTACAGAACGGCAGCGCCGATGGTGTTGAAGAGGTAGCCCAGCATCTGCACCCGTGTGGCGAGCAGCAGGAGCGCCCCGAGTGCGGCCAGCGCCGTGGACAGTGGCATCTCGCCGAGACGTACCATCCACCACAGGGTTGCGACGACGGCGAGGAGGCCGCAGTCGCTCAGCAGCCGGGCGACCGCCTTGCGGCGGGTGTGCATGCGCACCATCGCGGCGGTGCGGTGGATCTCCTCGCTGTAGCGGTCGCTCCAGCGGCGGTGCAGCGCCCGGCCGAGATCGAGGGCGCGCACCTCCTTCGCCTCGTCGCGGCCGGACAGCAGATGTTCCAGGTACTGGCGGGCCCGTCTGCCCTCGGCGAGGTCACCGTGCAGGCTGTAGTCGGCATCACGTTCGTCGCGCGCCGCCTTGAGCATCGGAAGGGCGGACAGCGCCGTGAACGGCAGCAGCCACCAGGTCATGACGGCGAACGCCACGGCAACCGCGACGATGCTGAGCACCGCTTGCAGCGCACCGGTCAGCGCCGTCACCAGCATGACGGGCTGGGAGCGGGAGGCGAAGACGGCCCGTTGCAGCCTGTCGTGGAAGCGGGCGTCCTCGAACGACTCCAGGTCGGCACGCGCCGCGCCGCGCAGGACGTCGGCCATGATCCGACGGTCCACCGCCAGCGTGAGGAGTCGCTGCCAGCCACTGCTCAACGTGCGCAGAACACCGCTCGCGGAGGCGAGCGCGATCAGGGCGATCACGGCGAAGACGAGCCGCGTGCTCTGCTCCCCCTCCCCCGCCCCCGCCGCCGGCGACGAACCGGATGAGGAGGAGCCCGAGGAGAGTACGTCGCCGAGCGTCCCCCGCAGGAGGAGCACCACCGCGGCGAGACCGGTAGCGGTGACGAGTTGAACCAGCAGGACACCGGTCAGTCGGGCGCGGTCGGCCTGCCAGGCCGTCCTGACGACGTAGGCACAGGCACCGGCCATGTCGGCGGTACTGACCCGCTCCGTCTCGGGCCTGTCTTTCACGGCCGTTCTCCCGTCACGCATGGGTCAACCCCTTCGCCCGTCGGTCGCTGCGATGGCCGGCGCAGACTCGGAGCCAGGCGCGGTGCTCCGCCGTGACGGCCCGGAGGGTTTCCTGGTGCCGGAAGGTGTGGCCCTCGTACGGCAGCAGCAGCAGCCGGGCCATCCCTCCCGTGGCGACGATGGCCCGGTAGAGGCCGACTGCCTGGTCCGCCGGGGTCGCGCTGTTGGTGTCCTCGCTTCCGTGCACGATGAGCACAGGCCGGTCGAGCCGGTCGGCGAAATGCAGGGCGCTGAAGGCGTGATAGAGGTCGGGGACGGTCCAGTAGTTGCGTTCCTCGTACTGGAAGCCGTACGGCGTGAGCGTACGGTTGTAGCAGCCGCTGTGCACGATGGCGCCCGCCAGGGCGGGCAGTCGGGCAAGGGCGTGGAGGGCGACGGTAGCGCCGAAACTGTGCCCACCCACAACGACCGGTCCCGGGTCCGCGGACTCCGCCGACAGGGCCAGGAGCGCCTCGGTGACCGCCGAGGTGATCTGACGGCTCAGGTACGGGACAGTCGCGTCGACGGGCCAGTCCAGCGGGAGGTCGAGAGCCGCCGTCACCGCGCCCGACCCGACAGGTCCCAACCCCGCCAACGGCAGGGAGCGGGGAGCAGGAGGCCGGGTTCCCGACCGGCGGACACTGATCCAGAGGAGGCGCGCGGCGCGCGGGGCGCCGTCCCCCGGTGAGGAGCACGCCGGGGCGTCCGCCGGGAGCAGCAGGCAGGCGGGGTCCGGGAGGCCGCCGGGCAGGACCAGGCGGCGCGGCGCCCCGGCTCGTCGATTCGGGCCCTGGAGTGGGCCGGTCGCCCGTCCGGCCGTCGCCACCGGGGCCGGGACACTCCGCTCCAGGGGCTCCAGCCGGTCCCCGCGAAGGACATGGCGGCGGAACTCTCCGGCATGCCGCGTGACGAGCTGGAGAGCGTCGCCGTCGTGTCCCACCCAGGCAGCATCGAGGGGAGCGGGCGGCCTTACGTCCGAGGCATCGTCGACGAGAACCGCTCGCACGGCCGGCCCACGCCAGTCGACGACGAGGACTCCGGCCTGGTCGGCCCGCTCACAGGCGACCGACAGCAGGTGCTCGTGGACTGCCGCCCCGTGGCCGGCCCTGCCGGGCAGGGGCCGCACACCGGGAAGGGGAAGGACCCGGGTGGAGTGCACGGTGGTCACCCGGACCGACTGCCGGTGAAGGGTGATCGTGACGGGGTACTCGGCCGTGCCGAGGAGCCACCAGTGCGTGACGGGGTCGTCCTGCGGATGCTCAACGTCCTGCTCGTGCAGGGCGGTAGGCCCCGCCGCCCGGCCTTCGTCCGGGTGGAGCCGGATCGCGGTGCCGGACGGGGTGCGCCGGGCGGAGGCCGGGAGGTCGTCCGCCGTAAGGCACCATCGGGCGCCGGGCGGCAGCGGCCGTTCACCGGTGGGCACGGGGCGGGCGTCGGCCGGACCGTCGGTGCGTATGGTGGTGCACGCCCAGTGCAGCGCGTCCCGTGCCCGCCCGGCAGGTCCCCGCGGGGGCGAGGCGTCGATGCCGTCGGCATGGGTGACGAGCAGACTCCGTCCGCTGGGAGAGGGCGTCAGACCACTGACGAGCAGGGGGTCGGTGAGCACGCGGACGTCTCCGGTGACGCGGTGCAGAAGGCTCACGGCCGCCGCGGCCCGGTCCGCGAGGTCGTCGAGGCCTGCGAGGAACACGACGTTGCCCGGTCCGGTGGCCTCGTACGCCGCGGGGTTCCAGCCGTCGCCGGCCGGTTCCCGCATCGGGGGTCGCGTCAGCAGGGCCAGTTCCTCGTCACCGCACCAGGCGAGGGCCGACGGTGTTCCGCCGTGCGCGGTCAGGGACAGCGCGGCTCGGGCCCGTGTGTGCACGGTGAGTTCGCGCCGCTCGTAGTCGGCGATCCACACGACCGCGTGCCGCCGGCGCCGTACGAGCCCCGCGACGAGCGGCAGCCTGGGGTGCCAGGCGGGTTCGACCGGCAGGGCCGCCTTGAGATCCAGCGGCCAGACGCCGTCCCGCCGGAGGCTTCCTATGCGGATGGACGTCAGCGGGGGGCGTTCGGAAGCGATTCCGCCGAGGTCGGGGTCCACCGGCAGGTCGCGCCAGTAGAGGGTCGCCGGGTTGTGGTCGGCGACGGAGGGCGTACGGGGCGCGGTCATCACGGCCCAGGCGGACAGCATGGGGGCGAACGCCACGATGTCACGTCCGCGTTCGGGTTCGGGTTCGTGTCCGGGCCGGCATGGCACGTTCCCCGTGGTCTCAGCCCGCACGTGTGACGTCCGCCCGGCCGACGGTGATGGTGTCGATCAGCGCCTTCACCGATCCGATGCCGGAGGTGGGCTCGCAGACAGGTGTCCCCTGGCCGTCCACCGCGGTGGCACACGGCACCGACATGTCCGCGAGGTGGGGCGGCAGATCGCTGCCCCGCTCCACCACGGTCACCCGTACCGCCGCCTGCCGGGCCGGTTCCATCGCGGCCAGCAACTGGCGGAGGGCCCGGCAGGCGGGGCAGTTCTCCGACACATACAGATGTACGCCGTCGACCTGCGATGTACAGGGCACGGCGATCGCCTCGCGCGCCGCACGCCTGCGATCGGTGACCAGGACGGTCGCTGCGACGAGGCCAGTGGCCACGACGGCGAGGGGACCGCGCACCTCCGGTCGTGACGGTACGTCGGGAAGGAGCAGCAGGGCTGCCACCGCCGCGCCCATGGCGTTGGCGCCGACGTGCAGGCGGCCCACCGCGGCCAGTCGGGCGGCGCCGAAGCAGGCGCAGCGCCGTCCGCGCATCGCGTGTGCGGCGGCGGTGAGCGCCCCGTACGCGATCAGGGCCAGAGCGGCGGCGGCCCGCCCGGGGAGCAGCACGAGGCAGATCCCGGCAGCCGCCTCCGCGGCTCCGGCCAGCCGGGGGCCGTGCGGGGCCCGCAGGAGTGGGGAGTGGAACGGCCAGGCCAGCCGGGCCGGTGGCGTGCAGAGTTTGGCCACCCCGGCGGCCGCCAGCGGTCCGGCCAGGGCTGCGAGAGCGGAGTGGAAGAGGAGGGAGGACATCGGGACCTCACTTCGGTTCGGTGACGGCGACGAGCAGTCCGGCACGGAAGAGTTGCCGCGCCAGCCGCTGGACGTGGACGTCCGTCCGGTCCGGCCTGCCGGTGGCCAGGAGGCGGTCCAGGGCGTCGGCCTCGTACTCGGCGCACTCGACCAGCCGCAGGGAACGGACGTCGACCAGAGCGGCACCACCGAAGGGCAGCCGGGTCACCCGGACTCCGTCGGCCAGCGCGAGTCGCACCCCGTCGGGAGGGAGGGCGGCGGTGCCAGGAGAGGACGTGGCGTCCGCCGGAGAGCCCGCGACCGTCGCAGGAGAATCCGCGCCGGACGCAGGAGAACTCACGCCACTCGCAGGAGAATCCGCGCCGCTCCCGGGAGAACTCGCGGCGTTCTGGGCAGATGGAGGCATCGTCAGCCCTTCCTCAGCCATTGGTCGATCCACAGGAGGCGCAGCAGCGGGAGCGCGTGATCGGAGCGGTGCGGTCCTTCGCGTACGAGTCCGGCGACGACGCGCGGGTCGACGAGCCCCAGGTCGCCGAGGGCGCACTCGCGTTCCAGTTCGGCGGCGATCTTGTCGCTCTCGCGGTGCAGGTAAGCGGCTGCCGCGAGCCGCAGGTCGAAGGAGGAGGTGGAGCGTCGCAGCCCGCGGACGCGGTGCTTGTCGAGGAGTTCGCGCAGTGGCTGGTGGTTTTGGTAGAGCCCGCCCCTGATGCGGCCCATGCGTCCGGGCGGTATCGCGTCGACGGCTCCCAGGACCGCTGGTTGCGTGACGGGGAGGACGAGTGGGCCACCGGCCGGGACGCGTGCCGCCAGTCCGGCTTCGAGCCGGCCCAGGACGGGGCCGAGGAAGTCGAGGTGGTTCTTCCACACCGACAGCGCGGCTTGCTGAGCGGACTGGAACGCCAGCCTCCCCTGCCCGGTGAGCCCTGGGAGGTCTCTGCGCCCCAAGGGAGTCGGGGGCGGGGTGGGCGAGTCCACCGGTTGAGCGTCGCCCGAGGGGGTGCCCGACGGCGGCCTCACCGGGCTGTCGCTGCGTACGACGCCTTCGGCGAGCAGGGAGGCCGCCTCGCGAAGTGAGCCGAGAGTGCCGCTGAGGTGGAACGGTTCGCAGGTCAGCAGACGCCAGTCGCGCGGGCCCCGGTCGGTCTGCGACAGCGAGGAGGAGACGATGTCCTCCAGCAGGGTGCCGGCGGCCAGGGGAAGCCCCGCGGCCGCGAAGAGCCGCTCGGCGAGGCGGCGTGGGAACTCCTGGTCGGGCAGGGGCGGGGTGACACCCGCTCCGGACACCTGGTGGTGGTCCAGGAGTTCGAAGACGTCCAGCGGAATGGTCCGTGTACGCAGCCCGGGAATCTCCGGCAGCGGCGGCCGTTCTCCGGGCAGGCCCAGATCCGCGTGCAGCAGCTGGGGCCGGTGGCCGGCGGAGAGCGCCGCCATCGCGAGGTACGCCGACGACAGACCGCCGCTGTAGGCGATGGCGTAGTCGTCGGGGCCGGCGGTCAGGACGTCCCCGAGCGAGGCGAGCAGCCCTCGCCCCGTGCTCGGCAGCGCCGGCTGCCGCCGGGAGACGGTGACGCCCCGGTTGTTCACCTCGACGCGCGTGCCGAGGGTGAGCCGACGCACGCCGGGCAGTGGTGTGGCGTCCGGCGGCGGCACCAAACCGTGGACGAGGGCGAGCAGCGTTCCCGGCTCCGGCGCGGGCCGGCCCGCGTCCGGGCGGAACGCCGCCGCGTCCGCGCCCCACTCCAGACGTCCGTATCCGACGCGGTAGTACACGGGAGTCGTCCCGGGGCGTTCCCGGGAGAGCAGGAACCCGTTTGCCGTGCGCTCCTCGCGCACGTCCTCGCACCGGTCGGTCCCGTCGGCAGGGGTGCCGCTGACGCCGTCGGGAGTCACTTCCGCAGTGCCGATCATGGGACGGTCACCTCTCCTGAGCGAAGCACCTCTGTGTACTCCTCCCGCACGGGCAGCGAGGTGGTGAGCACCTCGTCGCCGTACTGGGCCCACGCGTAGAACCCACCGGGCGCCACGAGGGGCGCCTTCTCGCGCCCGAGGTGGAAGGTGACGGGGTGCCCCAGGGTCCGTAGTGCGGCCGTCATGAACAGGGCGTCCTCGACGGGATCGAGAAAGCCCATCATGATCCGCTGGGCCAGCCGCAGCGGGGCCACGGCCTTGGCCGCACCGTGGGGTGTCGTGCGCGCACGCGGCCGTACGGTGGGCCAGTTCAGTGCGTAGGTGCCGTTCTCGCGTCGGGCGGAGATCACGAACTCTCGTGCGTATTGGGCGGCTTTCCAGACAAGGTGCATTTCCTCACCAGTTCCAGTTCCCCAGGTGGAGCGAGGGCGGGGGCCTTCGCCGGGCCGCGCCGTCGCGGCGCGCCCCGGCGAAGGCCCTGTTCCACTCACTCTTCGAGCAGAGTCGGGCGGTCGCTCAGCCCTGGAGGTAGCAGTGGAACCACTCGCAGATGAGGCCGTGGCAGCACTCCGAGTCCCACCAGCAGTCCTCATAGCGCGGAACGCAGGCCTCCTCGACGGCGGTCGTCTCGGAGTGCAGGTGCTGCTGCAGTCCGTTTCCGGCCAGCCGTTCGGCCAGGGATGTCACTGGCATCGGTTCTCCTTCGGTCGGTTGTCGAGGCCGATCGGTCGACCGGCCTCCGTGCCGGGGCAGCGGCCTCCTGGACGCCTTTCGGCGCGGCGTGACCAAGCCCTCGTGACCCAAGGTCTAGCGGCATGCGCGTTGTTCGTTTTCGCCGCGCGTCACCGAACAAACGAACGCCGAACAATGGCCGCGGACGCTCGCGCCGGTGTCCGGGAAAGGGTCAGCGGTGCGGGGCCCCGGTCGTACTCAGCAAGGTGGCTGGTAGGTGCGCTGGGGAAAGTACTGACGCCATTCTCCGGGGGTCATCGCCCACGAGGTGCTGTCGCAGATGCGGGCGGCGACGCGCTCGATGTCGGGGTCCCACAGCAGTGCGGTCCAGTCCTCGCTGCCGGTGGCCAGGATGCGGCCGTCGGGGCTGAAGACGAGGGTGTCGACTGCCTTGGTGTGGCCCGTCAGAAGGATCGGCTCCCCGGCATCGCCGCGGTCTGTCAGGCCGTACAACCGCACCGTGCGGTCGGAGCTCGCGGTGGCGAGCATCCCGCCGCCGGGGGCGAAAGCGACGGCCATGACGCCGTCGGTGTAACCGGTGAGCCGGTCTCGCGCGAACGGGTGCCGTGGATCGGTCAGATCCCACAGCCGTACGGAGCGGTCCTCGCTGCCGGTGGCCAGGGTGCGGCCGTCGGGGCTGAACGCCACCGACTTCACCGCGTCGGTGTGGCCGGTGAGGACGGCCCGGCGTGCGGGCTGCCGCTGTGCGGTCAGGTGCCACAGGACGACCGTGCGGTTCCGGCTCGCCACGGCCAGGCCGCGGCCGTCGGGAGCGAAGGCCGTGGAATCCACCGGGCTCGTTCCCCGCAGGATGGTGAGCGGGCGGAGGTGCGGTACGTCCGTGGTGTCCCACAGCCGCACGGTGCCTGACTCTCCGCCGGTGGCCAGGGTGCGGCCGTCAGGAATGAAAGCCACCGAGTTGACATGGCCGATACGACATCGAACGGTGCTGAGCAGGCGGGGCCGCTGTGCCGCTCCCACGCTCCACAGCCGCAGGGTGCCGTCGGCGCTGCCGGTGGCCAGGATGCGGCCGTCCGGCCGGAAAGCCACCGAGTTCACGGGTCCCGTGTGGCCGGTGAGCCGGGCCAGTTCCCGGGGATGTCGTGCGTCCGCCAGGCTCCACAGGCGCACGGTCCGGTCGTAACTGCCGCTGGCCAGTGTCCGTCCGTCGGGGCTGAAGGCGACGGAGTAGATGGAGCTGCTGTGGCCCGTCACGGCCGGCCCGGGCAGATCCCAGAGGCGCGCGGTCTGGTCCTCGCTGCCGGTGGCCAGGGTGCGGCCGTCGGGGCTGAACGCCATCGCGCGGACGTTGTTGGTGTGGCCGGTGAAGACCGACAGTTCCTGGGCGGATCCGGAACCCGTCACCTGCCAGCGGCGTACGGTGGCGTCGGCGCCCGCGGTGGCCAGGGTACGGCCGTCGGGAGCGAAGGCCACCGCGTTGACGGCGTCGGTGTGCGTTGTGAGCACCTTCGCCGTGCGGGCGTGGCCCCGCCGGGTCACGTCCCACAACCTCACCGTGAAGTCGGCGCTTCCGGTCGCCAGCCGGCGATCGTCGGGGGCGAACGCCACCGCTCTCACCTCACCGCTGTGGCCAGAAGCGGTCGACAGCTCACGCACCCGCTCCCCCGACGCGGTCATCCGCCAGAGCCGTAGCGCGTGGTCGGCATGGCCCGTGGCCAGCGTCCGCCCGTCCCGGCTGAACGCCACCGCGGTCACGGCGGCACGCACGTCCAGTTCAGCAAGTCCGCGCGGGTGCCGGGGATCCGTCAACTGCCAGACGCGGATCCCTTTGCGGGCGACCGCCGCGAGTGTTCGCCCTCCGGGGCCGAACCTCAATCCGGCGATCGAGCCCGCGCCGCCCGGCAGGCGTGCCGAGATCCGGGGTCGCCGTGCGTCGCCGATGTCCCACACCAGCACCGTGCCGTCGTCGATGCCCGCGGCCAGCAGGCGTCCGTCCGGGCTGACGGCGACGGTACGAACCGGGCCGGCGAGGCGGGGCAACGTGCTCAGCTCGCGCGGCCGGTGCGGATCCCCGGCCCGCCACAGGCGCAGCGTGCGGTCGGCCCCGCCGGTGACCAATATGCCCCCGTCGCCACTGAACGCCACGGCGGTGACCGCGCCCGTATGACCGGTCAGTCGCGTGGCGTACGGAGTGGCGAAGGAGCTCAGGACGCTGCTGCGTGCCTCTGGAGTGGGCGACACGCGGTAGGCCGCCAGGCTCAGCTGGGCAGCCAGAGCGGGGTCGACCATCCGCAGCGCCCCGGCCTTGTCGGCGGCCCGCTGCGAACTGGCGGCATCGCGCTGCCGGTCCGCCGCCCGCTGCGCCCGCACCGCGAGGACCGCGGTCGTGGTCGCCAGCACGAGCAGGACGCTCAGCAGCGCCGTCGCCATGTGCCGGAGCCGGGCGCGACGCCGTTGCGCCGCACGTTCACCGGCCTGCGCGGCGAGGCTCGCGTCGATGAACTCTCGCTCCTTCACCGACAAGGACGTACGGTCGAGCCCCGCTGCCGTCTCCAGCCGGGTCCCGCGGTACAGGGCGCCGGGGTCCCGCCCGAGCGCTTCCCACGCCTGGGCGGCGTCGGTGAGCCGGCGCAGAGTCCGCACGGCTTCGCGGTCCTCGGTCAGCCATCCGTGCAACCTGGGCCAGCAGCGGATCAGGGCCTCGTGCGCCAGTTCCACCCGCTCGCGGTCGAGCGTCAGCAGCCGTGCCTTGGCGGCACGGTCCAATACGGCGCCCAGGCCGCCGCCGGAGTCGGCCAGTCCGTCCAGCTCCGCCAGGCACGCCGGCCGTCGTGTGTCCTCCGTGCCTTCTCCCAGCGCGGTCAGCCGCAGGAACACCAGGCGGGCCAGCTCTCGCTGCCCTGGGTCGAGCTGCTGGTAGAACTCCTCCGCCGTACGCGCCAGTGCGCCCTCGAGTCCGCCCGCGGCCTCGAACGCAGCAAGCGTCAGCGCGTTGCCGCGGCGTCGCCGCCAGGTCTGCAGGAGTGCGTGCGACAGCAGCGGCAGCATCCCGGCACGCCCTTGTGCCTGGGCGTTGAGCGTCGCCAGCAGCGCCCCCTCGACGGAGAGGCCGGCCCGCTGGGCGGGCTTGGTGACCGCCTGGCGCAACGAGTCCAGGTTCATCGGCCCGACCGGCACCTGCGCGTCGCGCATCGCCTCCAGCAGCAGTGGGTGGTGGGTGCAGTGCGCGTAGAAGTCGGCCCGCACCGCCAGCGCCACCCTGCACCGGCCCGCCTCGGACGAGGCGGCGGCGATCAGCGCTTCGACGAAACGGTTGCGCTCGACAGCGTCCTGACACAGGGTAAAGACTTCTTCGAACTGATCGACGACCAACACGAGATCACCGCCCGGGCCTCCGGAGCGCGCGATGGCCTGCCGCACTGCCCGGCCCAGATTCTCCGGATCGTCTTTCAACTCTTCATACAGCCCCCCTGCCGTGACGCCCGCCCGTGCTGCCAGCCGCACCGCGCACTCCTCCAGCGGCCGCGGCCCCGGCGTCAACACCACCGTCATTGTCGCCGGAGACCGCAGGTGCGGTACCAACCCGGCCCTCAGCAGCGACGACTTACCCGAACCCGAAGCCCCGATCACCACCACGAACCGCTGTCGCTCCAGCCGCTCGGCCAGTTCCTCCACGAGCTGTCCCCGGCCGAAGAACCACTCGGCGTCCTCCTCCCGGAACGACCGCAGGCCCACGTACGGCGGGGGCGGGCCGACCCGCTCCGCCGCCCCTGAGGCAGGGTCCTCTTCACCGAGGCGTACCGCCGCCTCTCGCCAACGGCGCTCCCACTCCCGCAGGTCCCCGTCACAGGCGCGGACGTACGCCAGCGTCACCTCCAGCGTCGGCAGCCGCTGGCCGGACGCCGCGGACGACAGAGTCGAGATCGAGTAGTGCGCCTGTTCCGACAGTCTCCGGTAGGGCGGATTCCCGGCCTTCTGCCGCAACTGCCTGAGTCCCGTGGCGAATTCCCGTAACGGGCCGTCTTCCGTGGACAGTGGTCGCTCTTTGCGCGGCATGGCCGCACCTCCCCGTGGTTCCCCGTTCCCCCGTGTCACAGCCTGCGCGACGTCATCACATTTTCCGGGACTTGTTCGTGGGGTACCAGACGGCGCTCCGCGCCGTCGGCGAAGCCGCGGTCGGCGAACAACGCGTCTGGTCGTCGCCGTGGCCCACCACCCCGCTCGGGCTGCTCAGCCGACAGAAACCCTTGGGCTCCAACACGTAGAACTTGACAGAGAATCGGCAGGCTGGGGAACGCAACGCACCCTCGATGCCGTCCTGGTGCAGCCGGACGTCGTGATGGAACTCGAGGTCGACGTCGCAGGCGACAGCGCCGGACGCCGGCGGCACCCGGCCCGCCCCCACCGCATCCGCACAGACGTCGACGTCCAGGAGGTGCCGCGGTTCTGCGAAGGCGGCGCCCTGTCATAGCAACAGGCCTCGACACCGAAGGCGCCCCAAGCCCGGCGACCCAGGCGTCGGCTGCTTGGATTCGTCCCCGGCCGCAGAGGACGCCGCGTCCCCCTCACCGGCGAAGCAGCCACCACCTGGTGGGAGCGCAAAGCAGCAGACGCCGGACTCACTGTCCAACTCATCCTCGACACCCCACAGCCCCTCCGTCCTCGTAACCCGGGTTGACAAGAAGCGAGCACGCCTCTACGTCACACGGTCCGACGGCATCGCCACCATCACCGACCCCATCGCCCTTCGCCAGGCCATCACCACCGGCATCGGCCAAGGACGCGCCTTCGGGCTCGGCCTCCTCCATGGGAGGTGGGTCGGTGAGTCTTACGCCTGGCCGCAGGATGCTGTTCGCCGTGATCTGCGCGGTCGCGGTCGCGACGATCTATGTGGCGCAGCCCGTACTGGCCCAGATCGGCGGTGTCTCCGGTGTCATCATCGGCATTCTCGCGTGCTCGCGGGCAGTCTCGCTGACCTGCGGCCGTGTCTGATAATGATCACGTTGCGGCGGCTTTCTCTGTGGAGTCGACTGGCCGCCTGTGGGAGGGTCCTGCATGTGATCAGTCAGGATGGCGTCCAAGCCCGCGAGCTCGTACTTGCGGACGGAGTTCGCCCGGCGGATGTTGTGCGTGTTCATCGCGAAGCGCTGCACGTGCTGCGTCCGAGCATCGACGCAGCCCATATCGACGCCTACAGCGATGACGCCTGGCCACCCGAGGTCCTGCACTCGTACGAGCGCGCCCTCCTGCTTGCTCGTGAGGAAGTCGCGCGCGGTCATCGCTCCAGGCGCTCCGATCCTGGGATGGGGATCGACATTGATGTCCGAGACGACGGGCAGTTCGAAGTGCTCTTGGACTTGGCTCCTTACACAATCCACGCCGAGGGCCGGCGGGACGGCCGGTTGGTCTTCAGTGCCAGCGACTCGGGAACCGCCTTGTGGATTGAGGTCAGGGAGGAACAGGAAGCAGCGCTTCTGTCCCGATTGGGTCTGCTGGGGATCCCGTCGGCTGTGCTCACCGTCCTGGCACCCGGCCGCTGAGCCATTGCCGACGCGGGCTCGCGGAGCCAGAGGATTAGGGCGCGTTTCGAAAGTCCCGCCTGCCCGGGGACGCCTGGCACGCGCGCTCGCCCACGTTGTCGGGATCACCCCGATACGCACATTATCGGGGTGATACTCCGCCTTGCGATCGCACGCTCCCCCACGCTCGGCTTCGCTCGCGCGCCCCACGCCGCCGCCGGGCCCGCCCTGCGGGCGGACGACGCTACTTGCGAAACACGCCCTGGCCCAGCATCCGCAGAGATGTCCCGAAGATGCCGGAAGTGGACCTCAAGCGAACGGGCAAGCGTGAGAGACCAGAGGTGCAGGCAGCCGCTGGGCGGCGTTGGAACGGCTTGGGGGCAGACATGGGCGGGATCGCTGAGGGACTCGAGCGAGCGCTGCTGACCCACCCGTACCCACCAGTGACGCAGCCGTGCGTTTCCTGCTCCGAGTGGAGCAGGGCTCAACGAAACGCGTGGCGGCCCTTCTTGGCGCCTCTCAGCGCACGGTGCAGCGATGGATCACCACCCGGCCGGGGATGCGCCGCCGTCCCAGTGCCGTGCACGCGGGGCTGATCGATATGGCCGTCAGGGCCCGGTGGCAGCCCCGGGTGCGAGCCCGGGCCGAGGCCGACGGGTTTGCCCTCCACACGAGGGCGCGGTTCGGCTTCGCCGCTGTGGCGGGCTCGTCGGACGACCCGCGCATCCGGCTGATCACCCAGTACCTGTCGGGAAAGGTGGCCCGCGAGCTGTTCTCCGCCCGGGACGCCGGCGGAGGCGAGCGGCAGCAGATGGTGATCCCCGCCTGGGCGCTGAGGCATGCCTACTTCCGTGACGGAGGCCGGCGTGCCCACGGTCTCGAGATCGCCTTCACCGACGTGGAGTTCGCCGATGTCTCCATCGGCTGACCGCGTCCCCGGTCGGCTGTACCGCCCGGCTCCACCTCCCCTGCCGGCTCGAGGCTCGGAGCCCTGGCTCAGAGGGCAGGCGGGATCTGGTGCGGTATCAGCATCGTGTCGTAGCGCTGTGCTTCGTGACGTTCGCGCCAGTCCCACTGGATACGGCCGGTGCGCTGGCCGGCCAGCGGGGTTCACCGGCGGCTCTGGATACGACCAGCTCGCCATTTTATACGGGCTGTTCAGGGTGTCTCTTGAATCACCCCGGGGCGTGTTCTGATCGCTGCATGGACGGTTATCGGGGCGAACCTTTGCTGCGTGCGAGAGGCTGTCCGTATCAGCCGGTGCTCCTGCCTCTACGGTCGAGCATCATGAAGATCATAAACCCCGCGGAGAAGAGAATGACACCACAGACCAGAAAGGGGATCGGGGTGTACTCGTCAGTGCATGTCTGGCCGCGGGACATCGCATGGCACACGGTCCCCGGACCGCTTCGCGCCTTCCGGCTCGCCATGGAGAAGCGCCTCGACCTGGGGTATGCAGTCAATCTGCCCCGGCCGACGCGCTCCAAGACCGCCGCCAGCGAGCCCAGCTGAGCGAGTACGGGGTGAGGTTGCGACGACCCGGCAGGGCGTCTGCCGGGCCGCATTCCGCTTAGCGAGTGTCAGTGCGCCTTTCGCGGCGGGTGCCGTGGCGAAGGGTGATCGACATCAGGTCGCTGGGGGCGTGCAGCTCCAGGCGGTGCCAGCGACCGCGGGGGACGATCACGGCGGTGCCTGCCTGCAGCTGCACCATGTCTTCGTCACCGCCGGGCCCAGTGGGACGGAGGTAGAGACGGACACCTCCGGTCAGGCAGCACACCGCCTCCTCGGCCTCCGGGTGCATCTCCCAGTGGTCGGCGTGAACGTCGGCGTCGGCCTCCACGCGGAACGTCGCGATCTGCCAGGCGCCGGAGTCGCTGCTCGTCATCCGCCGTTCGGCAGCTTGGACGACGCCATCGGGGTGGATGTGCAGCGCCGAGGCGAACAGGTCGATGGGTGAGAGGGGTGTCGTCGTCATGACGGCGTTCCTTCCAGTCGGTTCTCTGCGGTGGTGGCGGGTTGGGGGACAGGTGTTTCGGCCTGGCGGCGGGGCAGTACGCCGATCGCCACGACCGCTGCGAGCACGAAAAGGGCGGCGGCGAGGGCCAGGCCCAGGGCGTAGCCGTCGTTGAGCGCGGCGGGGGAGCCGGCCGTGCCGCTGCGGTGTGCGGCGATGGTGGCCAGGGAGGCCAGGCCGATGCAGCCGCCGAGTTGGCGGGAGCTGTTCATGAGGCCGGAGGCCATGCCGGCCTCGCGGGGGGCGACGCCGGTGGTCGCGGCGGCGACGATCGGGGCGATGACCAGTCCGACGCCGACTCCGGTGGTGATGCAGGCGCCGAGTACGTCCGTGAGGAAGCCGCCGTCGGGGCTGATGAAGGCGAACCAGGCCAGACCCACGGCGGCGAGCAGGGCGCCGGGCACCAAAGACGTGCGGGGGGTACGTGTCGCGGTGACGCGGGTCGCGACGAGGCTGCCCGCGACCAGGCTCGCGGAGAAGGGCAGGAACGCGGTGCCGGTTGCTGCGGCACTCATGCCGAGCACCTGCTGCATGTACAGGGACACAAAGTAGAACGCCGCGAACTGCCCGGCCGTGGAGAAGAAGACCAGCAGGTTGGCGCCTGCGACCCAGCGGCTGCGTAGCAGGCCCAGGCGCAACAGCGGTGCGGGAGTCCTGGATTCGGCGACGATGAAAGCGGCCAGGAGCGCGGCCGCAGCGACGAGCATCGCCCATGTGGCAGGGGAACCCCAGCCCTGGGTGTCGGTGCGGACCACCCCGAGGACCAGCAGCCCGACTCCGCCGGTTGCCAGGACGGCGCCGAGCACGTCCAGCCTCTCGCGTCGTGCGGGGCCTGCTTCGGCGGGCACGCCTGCGACAACCAGCGCGAGAGCCACCGCCACGATGGGCAGATTGATCAGCATCACCCAGCGCCAGCCCGCGTACTGGGTGAGCAGGCCACCCGCCAGCACGCCCAGTGCTCCTCCTGCGGCGTTCACCCCGCTCCACACCCCGAGCGCGCGTACGCGCCGCGGGCCCTCGGGGAACGTCGTGGTCAGCATCGCCAGCGTGGCCGGGGTGGCTGCTGCGGCGCCCAGGCCCTGCCCCGCGCGGGCGGCGATCAGTTGCCAGGGAGCCTGAGCCAGCCCGCCCGCCAGGGAGCACAGCCCGAAGACGGCCAGCCCCAGCACGAAGAGCCGACGCCGGCCGTACAGGTCGCACGCGCGGCCTCCCAGCAGCAGGAATCCGCCGAGCGTGAGCGCGTAGACGTGCACGACCCACGACAGGTCGAGAGGTGCGAACTCCAACGCAGTGCGCATTGCGGGCAGTGCAACGTTGACCACCGACAGGTCCAGGGCGACGGCGAACTGGGCGACGGCCACTGCCGCCAGCATCCATCCGGGCCGCCCCCGCGAGTTTTTATACATGTAAATAAAGTAGCCTCAGAGGATCACCGCTGTCGACACCTGGGGGATGATGAGGGCATGCCGCAACCGTCCGCACCGCGCAAAACGCTCGGCCGACCTCCCCGTATCTCCCGCGAGGAGGTCGTCACAACGGCCCGCCGGATCGTGGACTCGGAAGGAGTGGACCGGCTGACCATGCGGCGGCTGGCCACGGAGATCGGCAGTACGCCGATGGCGCTCTACCACCACGTCCGCAACAAGGAAGAACTGCTCGTCCTGCTGCTGGACGACTACGCCGCGCGGGCGCTGCGTCGGCCCGAACTGCCCGCCCAGCCTCGCGAGCGGATCGTCGTCGCCGCTGCAGCGATCCACGAGGCGCTCGCCGCCTGCCCCTGGATCGTGGAGGTGCTGACTGCCGACGACTTGATGTCCTCATCCGCCCTGTGGTTCGTCGAGCAGATCGTCGACGGCCTGGTCGCATGCGGACTGACACCCGAGCGGGCCACACATGGATACCGGGCGATCTGGTACTACACGGTCGGAGAGATCGTGGTCCGGGCGACAGCGACCCGAAGGCGCACAGACGACGACCGCCCCACCTACCGGGAGCGGGTCTTCGCCGATCTCGACCCGAGCGAACTACCCCGTCTGGCACAGGCTGCCGACCACTGGGCGGCACTGACCGCTGAGGACACCTATCTAGATGGGCTACGAGCCATGGTGGACGGCCTCCTCTCTGCCCGCTGACGAGTCGCCCCGGGGATACACGCGCCTGGCCTCTGGCCAGTCACTGTCGGTGCGGATCCCAGGGCTCGCAAGTGTCAGGGAGTGTTTTGATCCTTCACCTTCAGAGAAGGTGCGCCCGCAGTGTGGAAGGGTGGCCAGCCCTAGGAAACCGGATGAACGTAGGACGCGGATCCGGGAGGTGCGTCGTCGGCTCGCGCAGGAA
The DNA here is from genome assembly GCF_043198595.1 of Streptomyces sp. NPDC048751. NCBI lineage: Bacteria > Bacillati > Actinomycetota > Actinomycetes > Kitasatosporales > Streptomycetaceae > Streptomyces > Streptomyces sp. NPDC048751. The sequence continues at coordinate 179,118 of NZ_JBICUX010000014.1, read as the reverse complement.
GGGCCGCCGTGGACTCGGGAACGCGGGGCGGACTTCGAGACAGTCACGGTGCCCGAAGGTGATTGCGACCAGCTGCGCGACTTGTTGATCTCCGAGGGCGTGCAGACGATTGTCGAGGTCGGTCTCGCCTACGCCAGTTCCGCGCTCGCGATCGGCGAAGCGCTGGTCGCCGTCGACGCGCCCGGTCCCCGGCACGTCATCATCGACCCGTTTCAAGAACGTGACTGGTCCAATGTTGGCTGGGACCTGCTGCGCTCCGCGGGACTGGACTCGATTGCCTCGCTCATCCTCGCGCCGTCGTCGATCGCGCTCCCGGAACTCCTCACTGAAGGTCTTGTGACCGACGCGGCATTCGTGGACGGTAGCCACCGGTTCCATGAGGTCTTCGTCGATCTGTATTTCTTGCGTAAGATCGTCCGACCTGGCGGATTGATCGTTATGGACGAAGCCGGGGCGCCGTCAGTGGAGGCCGCCGTCCGGTACTACGAGCAGAACCTGGGGTGGACGGTGATTCCCAGCGCCTTCGCTGACGGCACTCTGACGACGGTTGCCGCTGATGTCCGGGCCGAGCCAGCGACGCGCTGCAAGGCCGTACGTTTGCCTGACTCACCGTTCGAGCCGCCCTTCGAGGCATTCCGCGCCTTCTAGCTCCCGTTGAACGGGCCGCCGGATCCGACAGCGCCACGCTGCCCGCCCCCCGCAAGAAGACAGCCGCGCAGCCCGAAAGTAGCAAGCGGCGACGGACGAAGAAGGCCGCCCCCGAGCCCCGTCCCGCCCCAGCAGGCAAGCAGGCTGCCCGCAAGAGCGGCGGCAAGACCACCACAGCGAAGGAAGCGGCGCAGCCGACGCTGGTCGACTTGGTCCGCCGACACCTGGCGGAGCAGAGCGAACCGCGCTCGGCTGCGGAGGTCGCCGCGGCCCTCGGTCAGGCCCATCCCGAACGCGCTATCAAGACAAACGTGGTGCGCACCACGATCGAAGGGCTGGTGGCCAAAAGCCAGGCTCAACGCACCAAGCAGGGCGCGTCCGTGTTCTACACCGCTCCCGACACCCCGGAACGGAGCAGTGAGGACCAGCCCGCACCGGCTGACGTCTGACATCGCGGCAGCCCACACCTTGCGCCTCCCCGTCGCTGACAGGACTCCTGCGCATCAGATCGCGCATTGAATTTCGCATTGGATCCCTCGTTCTGTGGGCTGGGGTGGTGACGATCAACATCCGTCGCTGACTTCGCGGCCATCACGGGCAAGGCACGGAACGGCTCGTTCCCAGGCGGCTTCGGCGCCGGGGAACGAGCGTTCTTTCATGGCGTGGGTTCACCGCGCCAGATGATGACGGCCATCGCCGGGTCAGCAGGCGTCGGCGAGTTCTTCGATCTGGTGGGCGAGGCGATCGCGGGCGGACCGCTCCCGCATGTGGAAGCCGACCAAAATCCCCAGCATGCTGATGACGCCGATGATGGTGGATGCGGCGAGATCAGTCAGGGCGGGCTGAGGCGTGCCTCGATGGTCAGCGTAAGAGTGGTGACGCCGAGGAACGCCCCTGCGCTGGCTTTGTAGGCGAGACCTGACACCGCTTGTCGACGAGTTCAGACAGCGCTTGTCGATCACAGCGCCGCGAAATGTCGGTGAGAAGTGACACCACCTCGGAGCTGGGGCCGTGCTCGGGGCGGGGTTGAGGCCGCCCAAGGGGCGGTCGGGGATGCACTCACACTTTCATCCCGGGCTGACCATCAGCACGGTGAACACGCTGCGCGAGGCGCGGTTGCAAGCCCCGCCCTTCCTGTAAAGCAAGCTTGACAGCCACCGAGGGGTGACAAGTAAGCTTTACACGTGCGAAACAGCGTCAGGGAACTGCGGTCGTCACGAGGGCTCTCCCAGGGCCAACTGGGCACGGCCCTCGGGGTCTCCCGGCAGACGATCAACGCCATCGAGACCGAGCGGTACACACCTTCCCTGCCGCTCGCCCTGTCCATGGCCAAGTTCTTCAAGGTCAGCGTTGAGGAGATGTTTCATGCCAATGAGGGCCCAGCAGATGACCAGTAACACGGCCAGGAGGTCCGTCCCCGGATTCTTTCTCGTTCTCGGAGGCGCCTGCCTCGTGGCCGCGACTTTCGGAGGCCGCCTTGCTCTCGGCGTGGTGACGTTCGGGATCCTGGCGGTCTGCAGTCTCGCCTTAGTGCTGCTGGGACGCCGGAACGAGACCTATCAGGGCCTCACCGAGAAGGAGCCCGACGAGCGCTTCGCCCGGATCGCAGGGCGAGCCTGGGCCGGCACGGGCGTGGTGCTTACCGTGGGGAATCTCAGCGCCTTCATCGGTGAGCTGGCATCCGGACGAAGCGGCGATCCGTATTTCTGGTTCGTGGCCACCGCCGCCATCGCCTACGTCGCGTTCGTCGTCTTCTGGTCTCGGCATACCTGAGACGCCATCGCCTCGAACGGCTCGTCACCGTAACGTCCGGCAAGGCAACACGATCATCCTGGTCACCGGAGGTCGGTTCCGGGCGAGGCTGAGCGGGTGGGGGCGATGGCGGACAGGTCAGTTACCGGCCGAGTCCTGGGCGGCAGCTCGGGCTTGGGTGATGGCGAGGCGGTAGGAGTCGGTGCCGGTCTGGATGAGGTTGCCGCCGAAGGTGAGGCGGTCGACGATGGCCGCGCAGAGGCGGGGGTCGGTGAAGGTCTTGGTCCAGCCGCTGAAACTCTCGTTCGAGGCGATGGCGACGCTGTTCTTCTCCTCACGCTCCGTCAGAACCTGGAACAGCAGCTCAGCGCCCCTGCGGTCCAGTTCCATATAGCCCAGCTCATCGATGCACAAAAGATCGACGCGGCCGTAGCGGGCGATGGTCTTGGTCAGCACCTTCTCGTCCGCGGCCTCGACCAGCTCGTTGACCAGCTTGGTCTGCATGTTCACCTCGCCGCCTGTATCCGGGCAGCCCAGAACCAGGACTGGGGCCTGCTCAAGGACAGTGCCTGCCACTCGCCGAGGCCGGTGCCCGGCTGGAGGCCGAAGCCCGATCAGGCGAGTAATTGTCAAATCCTGTGGATGGGGCTGCTCGCAAGCTCCGGGCCCCTCTGCTTGGCCCTTGACCGCGGTGGTGGGTTCTGTTTACTTCGCGCCGTCACTCGCGTCCGTGGGGCGGCTGTGCGACAGGCCCCCCGGGCCGGCGCGGCCCTGCCCAGGCCGGCACGCCACCAAGCGGTGCCTGCCGACCGGTCGTACGGGGTTGTCAGTCTTTGTGCACGGGACGCAGGGTCACCAGGTCGTTGCCGTCGCAGTAGGTGAGCGGCCCGCCGATGCCCTTGTCGGTGTGCCGGAACGCCTGGCAGTCCGATGTGCCCCGCCAGAGGGTGTTGCCCCGGTGGTCCAGCAGGAGCAGGCGGCGACCGTCCTGCCAGAAGCTGCCGGTGACGGACCGCGCCGCGGGGCTCAGCCCGTGGGGGCGGACCAGCTGGTCGGCGCCTGCGTTCAGGAGCCGGTCCGGTCGGCCGGGCGCGCGGATGATCTCGTTCATGGTGCCGTCGGTGAACAGGTACTCGCCCGGGGCCAGTCGCCGGGAGGGGCGCAGGGTGCCGAAGTAGGGATCGACGACCAGGGCGCCTTTGGCGTCTGGCAGTACCATGTGGAAGCCGACGGTCAGGGGAAGAGTGCGGTTCCAGCGGCATCCGGTGCGCGCGTCGCGCGGGGCCTGAGGCTGGTCCCAGACGAAGCTGTACCGCCAGCCGCGGTCGCCGTCACCGGATTCCACCCCGCTGGCGATGACGGTGGCGCGGCAGCTGCCCTTGGCCGGTGCGGTGACCATGATGACCCGGTCGTTGTCCTTGATGATTCGGTCGACGGTGCCGTCGGGCGGCCGCAACCCCGCCTGCCAGTGAAGCCCGCCGTCGTCCGGGTCGACGGTGCCGACACGGTCGGGGGTGACCAGCTGGGGCCCGCAATGGTCCCCACTGCGGCCGTCGGCGGTGTCGAGCGCGTCGGCCTGGCAGACGATGCGTACCGCCCCGGACACTGCGCGCGTCCACTGGAGTACACCCGACCAGGTGTCCCAGCCGGTCAGGCGGCAGGACGTGGGGCGGCAGACCGCCGTCAGTACCACGGAGCTGTTCTCCAACAGGAAAACCTGGCTGCCGGGCGGCAATGCCTGGCGCCAGATCAGGAGCCCCCGCTCCGGGTCGAGCCCGGCGATCGCACTCGGCCCCCGGCGGCCGTCCCTGCCGCCGACCAGCACCACCCGGCGACCACCGCCGATCACGGAGTGCGCCGCGCCGGGCTGGTGCGAGGTCAACGCGAATTCGGCCGGCAATGCCAGCCGCCAGCCCCCGTTCTCTGCGCCATCCAGGCGGACCAGCGTGCGGCCCTGGCCGAGCAGCCCCGTCGCGGGGGCGTTCAGCACCCAGGTGCCATCGGGGCCCGGCCGCACCGGCAGTGGAACACGCGAGGCCTCCTCGGGCACCGCCTCCCCATCGCCGAACATCGGCGGCGACGGGGCGAAACAGCCCGCCACCAGCAGCCCCACGACCACGACCAGTAGCCCTCGCCGCCACCGATGCCTCATCGCGCCCCCCGGATCCGCCCTCACGGTAGAACGCCCGCAAACCTGCTCACCACTCCCCCGCCTCGTTCGTGATGACCTCGTAGCCACGAGGGGGTCGGATCAGCCGTGTCCCAGTCGCCCTATGCTGCGGCGATCACGTGCGAGCACATCTGATGGGGCGGTCATGTTCGACGCGGAAGAGTAATTGTCAACATCAGCGGCGTTGTTCAGGCCGCAATGGCTCGCGCGCCAGCAGGCCTGGGCGGATTCGACGAGCTTGAACACCATCACCGGCGCCGCGGCCGGGCTGCCGGCCCCGCGGGTGACTTTGGTCCTCAACTTCACGGTGCTGAAAGTGCTCTCGATGGGATTTGTCGTGCGCAGGTGCACCCAGTGCTCGGCGGGGAAGTCGTAGAACGCGAGGAGCTCGTCGGCCTCGCCGGTGACCTTCTTGGTCGCTTTCGGCCACTTCGCACCTTAGGCGTGCTCGAAGTCCCTGATCGCCTTGTCGGCGTGATCAGCAGGTGCTGCTGGCCTACCAGGCCGGGAGCGATGAGGGCGACCTGTGCCCAGTCGTACCAACGGTGGCCCTTCGCACTGCGTCCGGCGGACAGCTTCTGCCAGCCCGGCTTGGGGATCTTCTTGGTCAGGTGGTCAGCGCGGGCGCGCTCTATCATCCGGTGGGCGAGCTGCGGCTTCGTCGCGAAGAGCAACTCCTCGGGAACGGCGGCCTGCCGGCAGCGTTCCGGGTCGCTCGTCCAGGACTTGGGCAGGTAGAGCGCACGGTCGACAGCAGCATGTCCGTGCCTGGAGGTACAGGTCAGGTAGACGGCGACTTGCGCGTTCTCGATCCGCCCGGCGGTGCCGGTGTACTGGCGCTGGACTCCGACGGTGCGGTTGCCCTTCTTCAGGTCGCCGGTCTCGTCGACCACCAGCACGGCCTGGTCGTCGGCCAGGTGCTCCAGCACGAACGCACGCAGGTCGTCGCGAACGAGGTCGACGTCCCATTTCAGAAGCTGTTGTCTTTCCGGACGTGATCGCCGCGTTTCCGCTGGTCGAGCGTGGGGTCGGTGATTCGGTGGGAGCAGTGGCCTGTCGTGCTGTCGCTCCCCGGGAGGTCGTGGATGCCGTCGGTGGTCGGGCTGTTGGAACAGCGTGAGCTGGGTGCTCGCCGTCGGGTGGGCGAGCTGCGGGAGGAGGCCGACCGTATCCAGGCCGAGCTGGCCGTGGCCGAGCGGGAATGGAAGGAGTGGGCCATCGCCTGCTCGCGGGTCGGCGAGGTGCTGGCCCCGGCGGGTGAGAGCGGGCAGGACCACGCCCGGGTCGAGGGGACCGCGCCGGCCGCCGGGGAGCTGACCGGAAAGACGTCGCAGGTGCCGGATGCGGCGAAGACGAAGTCGCAGGTGCCCATGTGGCGTGAGGGGTTGGCCTGGTCGGTGCTGTCGGTGGACTACCAGCGCATCCTGCAGGCCCTCGCGGACCGGGACCGGCTCCGTCAAGGGCCGCTGACCTGCCAGGAGATGGCTGCGGCGTTCGGCATGGACGCGGTGCCGGCACGGGTGGAGGCGCTGCGGTCGAAAGCGAAGCCTGGTCGCGCGCGGCTGGCTGGCCGAGCCCGCGCCGGGCAGGTTCACCCTCGCGCAGGCCGTGGCCGGGCCAGGCGGCGGGTCATGAGCAGGATCATCGACCAGTAGACCATCGCCTCGGCGCTGGTGGTGCGGCGTTCGTAGTCGCCTGCCAGACGGCGGGTGCGCATCAGGTGGGCGAAGAGGCGCTCGACGATCCACCGCTTGGGCAGCACCACGAAGCCGCGCATGTCGTCGCTGCGTTTGACGATCGCCAGGACCAGGGCGAGCGCGGTGAGGCAGTACTCGACGAGGCTGCCGGTGTAGCCGCCATCGGCCCAGACGAGGGCCAGGCGGTGGTGGGCGTCGGCCACCTGCGCGAGCAGGACCTGGGCGGCGGTGCTGTCGCCGACATCCGCGGGGGTGACCATCACACCCAGGAGCAGGCCGAGGGTGTCGACCACGACGTGCCGCTTGCGCCCGTTGATGTTCTTGCCGCCGTCGAAGCCGCGGCTGTCCGCTCCGACGACGGCGTCCGCCTTGACGGACTGGGAGTCGATCACCCCGGCCGTCGGCTCCGCGTCCCGGCCCAGCTTCTCGCGGACCCGCGGCGCAACCGATCGTGGAACTCTTTGATCAGGGCGTTCTCGCGCCAGCGGCGGAAGAAGGCATAGACCCGGTCCCACGGCGGGAAGTCGGCGGGCATCGCCCGCCACTTGATCCCGTTGTCCACGAGATACCGGACCGCATCAAGTATCGCCCGGTGGCAGTACCCCTCGGGCCGGCCGCCCCGACCGTGCATCCAGCCCGGTACCAGCAGCAGCGGCCGGATCGCCGCCCACTCCGTATCTGTCATGTCCGTCGGATACCGGCGCTGCCGCTCGGGCCGGTCGGCCGCGTTGCCGTACACGTGCGCGAGGCAATCACACCATGGAGCAGCCGAGTTGGACTGCCCGGCCATCGGCACGGAAGACTGCAGCACAGGGGCCTCCTGGTGCTCTATGGATTCGACACCCACGAGCTGTTCAGGAGGCCCCGTCTTCATGCCCTCATCCCGCAGGATCACCCGACCGGGAACCCGCGTTCGACTACCACTGCTCAAGATCGAAAAGACAACAGCTTCTCAGCCCGAGCAGCAACTGCCCTGCGCGACATCGAGGTTCGACTCGGCTGAATCGTCCCGCAATCCGCGCCATCAGGTCCTCCCACACCGTCTGCCATCGGGCAGGTACTACGCTGTTCCCCGCGGCTACCGCAAGATCGTTAGCCTTCACAAACCGATGATCAGTAGTGGCCGCACCCATGCCCGCGCCGGCCTCCACCAGCGAGATCGCGAGACCACTATGGGTCTTGGATCTACGAGTCGAACCAGCGGTACCAGATGGGCGCGCCGACGCCTGCGTGCCAGCTCTCGTGAGCGGCACGGCGCTGTTCGGGCGTTGTCAGCGACTCCTCGTGGGCCAGCCAGTCGAGGTACCACTCCGCGAACGTCGAGGCTCGGCGGCCATCGTTGAGCAGCGGGTTCAGGCGATCGCACGTTGCACGCCCGTCGAACCACATGGTCCCTCGCATGGGCCCGCTGACCACGAGAAGCGTGTAGAAGCCGCAGCCGTCGTCGTGGAGAAAGACGGCCCCGGTGACCCGAGCGGCTTCGATCGCATAGGCGACCTCCTGCCAGGCGTTGTGATCAGCTTGGTAGGCCGCATCGGACAGGTAGTCCTCCCGCTTCGGCTGGCGGTCCCACGCATCCTCGCATGCCGCCAACGCGGTGTCGTGGTCGGGAAAGGGGACATGCAGCTTCTCGTGGTCCCCATACCGAGCGCCTTCCCAATCCCAGCGCGACCCGTTGAAATGCAGCTTCCGCACCCGGCCGCCCGCACTGACATGCAGCAGGTACTGGCGGTAGTCCTCGGGGAACTGCACGCCGAACTGTTCCTCAGTCTGGCGCACCTGCGTCTCGCTCAGGACTTCCGGGAGCTCCTGTCTGCCGAGACCGGTGCTCTGCCGTGCGTAGAGAGCGACGGTCCGATCCCGCACCTCATCCCAGTTCACTGCCTGCATGCCCGGCAAGATAGCCGGTCGACCGACAGGTGCGTCAGCCTGACCCCGGCGCCAGCGGCCACCGCAACGGCCCGGTAACGGAGATCACGATCTCGGTCATGGAGGGTATTACTGAAGTCGAGTGCTGGGCTGAGGAGTTGGAGTCCGTCTTCCCTCGGGCGGCGGGCCGGTTCGGTCGTGCGGATCTGCGGTGGCGGATGCGGGACTACGTCGGCGGCCTGCTGGCGCCGGTGGGCCGCAAGAACGGCTGGCAACTGGCCGAGTATGCCGGACATCGTGACCCTGCTGGGCTGCAGCACCTGCTCAACGGTGCCCGCTGGGACGCCGATGCTGTGCGAGACGGCTTGCGCGAGTACGTCGGACAACAGCTCGGCCCGGACGGCGTGCTGATCATCGATGACACCGGGTTTATCAAGAAGGGCACCACGTCGGCCGGGGTGTCCCGGCAGTACACCGGCACGTCCGGAAAGATTGACAACTGCCAGATCGGTGTCTTCGCGGCCTACAGCAGCCACCGGGCATGGCAGAACCCTCGTCGATCGCGAGCTCTACCTGCCCAAGTCCTGGACCAAGGATCGAGAGCGGTGCCGGGAAGCGAAGATCCCCGTACGAGCGCACCTTTCCTACCAGGGGAGAGCTGGCCCGGGGCCTGGTCCGCCGCTGCATCGCCGCGGGTCTGCCCGCCGCCTGGGTGACTGCTGATGAAGCCTACGGACAGGACTGGTCATTCCGCCGCCTGCTCGAACAGCTCGACGGCGGCTATGTAGTGGCGGTGCCCAGGTCCCAGCAGATCAAGTCCTTGGCGGGCTTCTGACGCATCGACCAGCTCATCGAGGAAGCACCCGCCGACGCCTGGCAGACCCTCTCCAGCGGCGACGGGGCCCAGGGCCCGCGTGTCTACGACTGGGCCGCGGCCAAACTGCCCGCAACATCGTCTTCGACCCGGACCCACCCACCCATCACCGCTGAGTGACGGCCCGACGCAGCCTGTCCGATCCCAGCGAGCTCGCCTACTACCTCGCATACGCACCCGTCGGCGTCGAGATCGCCGAACTGGCTCGCGTTGCCGGCTCACGCTGGGCCATCGAGGAGTGCTTCCAGGCCGCGAAGAACCAGTGTGGCCTGGACGAATACGAGGCCCGACGCTACGTGGGCTGGTATCGCCACATCACCCTGGCCATGCTCGCCCACGCCTTCCTCGCTGTCCTTGCAGCCCATGCCCTGGACACCGCAAAGGGGGCAGCAGCAGCGACACCACCAGCCTCATCCCGCTCACCGTGGCAGATCCGGCGCCTACTGGACGCTCTCCTGTCCCATCCCAGACCCCACCAGGACCGACAACTGCACGCACTGAACTGGTCCCACTGGCGCAGACACCGTCAAGCCATCGCCCGCCGCTGCCACTACCGAAGAAGAACAAGCTCAGGACACGATTTCTGACTGGAGTACTACTGGAGTACTAAGCGCCTGCTCACCCCGGTGGTCACGAGGGGCCGGGGACGTTGTCGGTGGCGGCCGGTACGTTGCGATCATGGGTGTCTATCTGGTGAGTGTCACCGCGCAGGACTGGTCGCAGCCGGGGGAGGACGGGTACGGGGACATCGCCGCCGCGCTGGCCAGCGAGCTGGAGCGACGCGGACTGCCCCCTTATGAGCTACGGCAGGCCGCACGGGAGGCGCCGGGCTGGTTCGAGGAGAAGGTCAGCCCGTCCATGGACGGCTTCGTGGCGCTGTGCAGAACGCGGCTGACCGACGCGGAGCTGTCGGCCCTCCTCGACTGGAGCGTGCTGGTGCCGTTCGCGCTGGAGGAGGAGATCGTGCTCCCCGTCGGCACCGCGTACTCCGGCGAGGAGGCAGCGGTCGCCGGGGCCCCGCGGGTGCTCGCCCTGGCTGAGCGGCTGGCCGGTGCCGTCCAACTGCCCGTAGATGCGCTACCGGCGGGCGAGAACCTCGCACTGAGCCTGTGGTTCCTGGAGGGCGGGGCGGAGCGGACCGCCCGGGTGCGGCCGGGTCCGTGGGCCGAGGACCGGGACGCGGCCTTCTACGTGGCGCTCTACCTGCGCGCCGCCCAGTACTCACTGCGGTACGGCTGCCCGATGATCTACGTCTGAGCCACGGCGGCGGCCGACCGGCCGGAAAGACGTCACCCACGTACCGGGCGGTGCCTGCGGCCGCTCTGCGTGGAACTCGACCGAACCGACAGCCGTCCATCGATCCGGCGGTGAGGTCAACGCCGTAGAGAAACTGTGTTGAGTGCCCGCAAGAGCAGTGGAGAAACCAGGGAAATCGACCGTGTGTTCTTGCATTCGCCGGGCACGAGGAGCAACGGAGGTTGATAACTATGGTTCCCCTGCTTCTCGTTCTTCTGCTGGCTCTGATCCTGTTCGGCGCGGGCTTCGCGCTCAAGGCACTGTGGTGGATCGCCGTCATCGTGCTGGTCGTCTGGCTGCTCGGCTTCGTCATGCGCTCCGCGGACGCGGGCGGGCGCAAGGGACGCTGGTATCGCTGGTAACCCGCCATGCAGCAGCATGCCTGTGGGCTCCGGATGCACCCGGAGCCCACAGGCATGTCCTGGATCAGGACATCTCTCCGGGCAAACGGTGTAACTACCACCTTCCCGGGAACCGGGCCTCATAGCTGGGGCCCGGTGAGCAGTGGAACCTGCGCCTCCGAACCACCGGACCCCAGCCACCCCGACATCGCGCGCCGCGACGCTCTGCACCTCTGCCCTCCGGCAGCCCACCGTCTTACGCCGTGCATGAGTGAGGCGGCTGTCCGGTCCAGACAGCCGCCTCACTGTCCGTTTCCCCTGCCTGCTCAGCCCCGGACGACGCTCTGCGCCTGCGGGCCGATACGCGTGCAACGCGAGCCTCACCGTCCAACTCCACAACGACGGCGAGCAGTACCCCGTCGCCCCCACCGACGAGCACACCGAGCTCTCGTACTGGTTCGATGCCCGCTGCGCCGAGTGCGGCGCTCGAAACGGTGAGCCGTTCGTCCGCGTCGACGAGGACAGCCGGCCGCTCGGCAACCAGCGCGACGGCTTGCCCGTGGTCGACCTCGCGTGGCTGAACTCGCAGTGCGGGCCGTCTAACGTGGGGGTGCGACCTCGACGCACCGGCCGACGGCCCTCACCCGAGCTGAGCCGCCGACCGGCACGGCCCGCACCGTCTGGCCTTCCGCCGACGGTGCGGGCCGTCGTCGTTTGGGATACGAGATCTACCGCTTCGGTGGCTGGGAACTAACCGGCCCGGATGACAAGCAGCTCCTGGAGAGCTTCTTCGCCGAACTCCTCGCGTGACAGCAGAAGCCGACGCTGTGACCAGAGGTCTCGGGGCGCGGACCCGGCGCCCCCCTAACCATCCCGGCCGGCCTGGAGGGAGCAATCGTGGCACCGCCCACCCCCGAGTCCCTCTCGCCCCTGCGGTGGCACTGGATTCTGATGACCACCCGGCACGGTGCGGATCGTCTACTGGCCGCCCCAGCACCTGACCGGATACCGCAGTTTGAGGATGTTCGACCGCGACGGCTACGACATCGGCCGCCTGGTGTGGGTGGTGTGCGACACCGCCGCCTCGCCCGACCTGCTCGGCTACGCCCTGTTCAGCGCCTCGTGGACGTGAACCCCTCGCCGCGCCGCGCGCAGCTTCCGCAGGCCGCTGGCGCAGCTGGGCCCTGTTCCAGGACGGGTGGTACGCGCTCACCAGCAGGGTGTCGGCGGTGCGAGGCCCGCCGGTGGCGGCGGGCAGCACGTCAACGGTGATGGTGGTGAAACCGGCCTCGTCGAGCAGCTTGGTCCACACGTGCTCCTGGAGGACCCAGCGGCGCATCGTGGTGGCTTCGCCGTCCGGGGTCTTTGCCGGGATGTCGGCAGCCACTGCATCGGGCTGGGCGGGCGCCCCGTTCAGATGGTGGGCGAGGGTTGCGAACACCAGTCGCCCGCCCGGCTTGAGAGCGGTTGCCGCCGCCGGCAGCAGCTCGCGCGGTTCGGTGAAGTCCACGGCGCCGAAGACGCTGTACAGCACGTCGTACGTGCCGGTCATCGCCTGCAGGTGGGGCACCGCGCCGGACTGCACGAGGCGCAGGCGAGGGGCGAGGGCGGCGTGGAGGTCGGTTGCCATGGCGTGCTGGGCGGGCGAGGCGTCGACGGCGACGACCTGGGCCGGCTGTTGGTGAACCGCCAGGTGTGCTGCGTGCCGGGCTGCGCCGGCGCCGAGGTCGCCCACCCAGCGGCCGGTCAGGTCACCGAGGACCTCGGGGCCGGGCCCGGCGTCCTGGCCCCAGCTCCAGTAGAAGGTGCCGGGAACGGCGCGGTCACGGGTGGCGCGGGCGCGGCCGTAGTGGTGCCAGAGGTCTGCGGTGCTGGTGGTCACCCGGCCCATCCTGGGGGCCGTGACCGGGCCGCGGACCGGTTCGCTGAAATCTCACCCGGGAATGCTCTCGGGCCCCAGCCGTATGGCCGGGGACCGAGGAGCTCGCCGTTGCGGCGCGGTCAGTGCGCGCCTGTGCAGCGGGCGAGGCCAACCCGGATGGGCCTGGGCCGCTCCTCGGCGATCCGAGCGGTCGACGCTCGTACCTGGAGGGCACACCTTGAGGGGCGTGGTGACGTCGACTGGGCCACGAGGCAGAGCGGCGGTTGCCCGGGCCCGCACCGGGTGACGGGTGCCGCGACTGGCGAACGCACCAGCATCCTGCGGTACCGGCCGGGCTGGCTTGGTTGACGGGTCGGTACGGCGGCGTGCTCTGGGTGCGCCCGTACGGGCCACCGGACGTACACAGGACCTCGGCCACCGGTCGGGCCGGAACATGCGCGCGGCCGCCCCCGAGCCAGCGGGTTTTGGGCGGGCCGGGACAAAGGAAGTCTACGAATTCCGGCGTTCACTGCTTGGCTGCCTGTTCCTCGGTCTCGTCATGCGGCTCCTGGTGTTCCTCCACCAACTGCTCGATCTCCCGGGGGACTTCGTGCAGCACCTCCAGGACCAGGCCCCACGCCCGGTCCCGCAGTTCCTCCGGTACCTCGTCTTCGATCTTCTTCGCGAGCCTGTCGATCTCGAACCGGGCGTCATCCTCTGTGCCTGTGGTCGGCGCAGTCATCGCCGCCCAGGCAAACCGGCCCACCCCGGCCGCGATCCGGCCTATGTTGCCGAGCACCGAGCCCACATCCAATTGCGCATCCTCCCTCGGTGGTTGGTGTCCTGCCGCAGCAAGGCCCGGTCCCGTGTGCGGGGCGGGCCACCGAGTCGTTTCAGGTGGTGGCGGGCCAGGCCCGCAGCAGGGCGGCGATCTTCCCCGCGGTGCAGGCGGGGTCAAGGAGCAGGTCCTTCAGGGCGATGGCGTCCTCACGGCTGGGCTTGACGGAGATCCCGGCGGCCTCGAGGTACATGACGCCGGACGCGGCGGCGACGGCCACGTTGGAGCGCTCCAGCCAGCGGCACCGGCCCAATGTGTGTACCAGGGCGGCGGCTTTGGCGTAGGGGCCGTCGTAAACGGGCTGCTCGAACAGCTCGGCCCGGTGGCGGGCGACCGCGGAGAGGGGGACACCGTAGTCGTCGGGGGCCGGGTCGTTGGCTCCGGCGGCCTCGGCGACCTGCAGGATCCAAGGAACGTCGATGTGCAGTTCCATCAGGCGGCGCGCGCTCCGGGGGGCGTCTGCTGGGCTTGTTCCGCCTCGTCGAAGACCGATTGGTGGTCGGCCAGGAACCGGGCGGCGGCGTCCACCGCGCGGGCGCGCAGGCCGCTGGTGTCATCGTGCACGAGGCGGGCGAGGTAGTCGCCGATGCTCAGTCCGAGATCGGCTGCGCGTTTCTTCGCGAGTTCTGCGACGTCTTCGTCCACGCGCGCGCCCAGCTGTGTCTTCGCCATACCAGCATGGTAACAGCTGTTACCGCGATGGGTGGGCGACAGCGGCGGACCCTGTTCGACAAACTTGCGGTTCGGTTCCATGCGACGGTTCAGGTCGCGGCGGTTCATCAGTGGCTGTGAACCCTCAGCCTGCCGTCGTGCGGATGCCGCAGCAGCAAAGGACGGCCCTGCGGTCAATACGGAGGAAGGGCGCAAGTTCCTGGCGTTGGCGCGGCGCGGTGTGTATGGGGTTGCACCTTCCGTAGCGGCATGTGGTCCTGTGGACTTACGTCCCGATGCCTTGAGGAAAGGTCCCTGCTCATGCATTCGTCTTTCATGCCACCCCGCCAGGTCAAGATCGGTGACGCGGCGGCCTTCGCCGGCAGCACGCCACGGGCGATTCGCCATTACCACGAGATCGACCTCCTCCCCGAGCCTGAGCGAGGCGGCGATGACCGCCGCCGCTACAGGTACGAGGACATGATCCGCTTGCTGTGGATTCGCAAGATGGCCGATGCCGGGATCGCCCTGGACGACATCCGTGACGCCTTCACCACCGGCACGGCTTCCGCCGGCGCGGACAGCGGAGAAGATATCGCGGGCATCCTCGAGCGGTTGGAGGAAACCCTCGCCGAGCAGGAGGCGGAATTGCGGCGGCAACGGACCGCCGTGCAGCGGATGCGCACCGAAGGCAGCCGGATGGGCCTGCTCTCCGACTTCGTCACCGAACGCCTCAAGAGCCTGCCCGAGGGCTCCCTGCGTCAGGCGGACCTGGACAGTCTGCTGGTCACCGAGCGGATCTTCGGTCCGCTCGGCGCGGCCGTCCAGGCCACCCGCTTCGTCGCCCTGGCCACGCATCCGACTCTGCGGGAGGATTCCGACCGCCTCGATGACGCCGAGGAGGCACTCGATGACAGTGTCGCCGTCGATGATCCACGGGTGGCTCAAGTGGCCGTCGAGCGGCACGCCTTCGAAAGCGCCCTGCAGGCCGTCATCGAGGAGTCCGGCCTGGGTAAGGACGACGATGCCCTCTTCGACGCCTGGGACACTTTGCACCCTGCCACCGCCGGTGACGGCGAGGGCGAGGCCGACCTCGGCTCTGGCAGGCGGGAGGCTGACTCCATGAGCGTGTTGGAAGCCACCGGTAAGATGCCCTACGACTTCTCCCCAGCCCGCCTGCGCTGTATGGAACTGGCGGAAGAACTGTCTGCCCAAGACTCACCCGCTACCTGAAACACGGCTTAGGTGTTGCGGGTCAGGACGTTGGCGACATGAGTTGTTGGCAGATCAGATCGTGAGCAAGATGCGCCGTCGCGAGCAGGTCCTCGCGAGCCGTGTCGACGTTGGACCGCACTGACATCCGTGCCAGACACATTGGATGAGCCCGGTCACGACCGCTGCGTTGGTGCCCGCGGCTAGTTCCCCGTTTTGGATCGCTCGTTCGATGCGCACGAGGAGGGCCTGCTTGTTCGAGCTGTGCAGCTCGGCGACGTAGGCGCTGGTATCGAGCGTGCTCGTGCTGTCGGTCATCACGGCGCTGCTGATGAGACATCCGGGGTGCGTGGCGCTTGGCTGGGTGAACTCGTGGACCGAGTCGGTGAGGATGCGTTCGATGACCGTCTGGACGTCCTCCTGGGCGACAGCCTGCTGGTAGATCTCGCGGTAACGCTCGGCGTAGGTCCGCACCGCTTCCTCGAACAGTCCAGCCTTGCTGCCGAAGGCGGCGTAGAGGCTGGAGGTGGAAAGCCCGAGGGTCGCGGCGAGGGTGCGGGTCGAGGTGCCCGAGTAGGGTGGCCGCCTGCCGCATCACCTGCGGCGCACGCCTCGGGCTGCCGAAGCCGCGCAGGACCCCGTTCCGAGCCCCCCTCAGACCACCAGTTGCAGTCGTCACACAAGTGCGGGTGACTGTCCCCCCTCTCGGCGCCAGTCGACCGGGACGCCGGCCTTCCACCGGTCGTCGGTGAACTTCTGTCCGCAGTCCGCGCGCAGCGGACGCTGAGCCTCACCTTCGGCTGCCTCCTGCACTTGGCGGCGCCGCGTGTGTCTTCGGCACGGCGGGCGAGGGCAGCCTCCCGGCGGGGGTTGCCGACGGTTCTGGCGGTCTTCGCGGCCGAAGCGCCAGACCTCGGGCCCGGCCGGGCCGTGTCGCGCAGCAGCCAGCGTGATTGCCACGATCGTCATCCTCCCCCGGCCCCGGTCCAACTTAAGTCCGGCGGCGCCAATCCTGACGTGGTGAGCAGGCGCAGCTCCTGCCTTGAGTGCGGCCGCGACGCCGACGGCGACAAGTCCCGGCTCCGCGACGTGTTCTCGCTCCGCCAAGGAGGACCCAGGAGCGCGTCTACGGAACTGCGCTCGTCGACGTCGAGAGCATTGTCCGGTGGACCTTCTGCCTGACCGGGAGGCGGACACGCTGGCGGCCTGGCTCGCCGAGCGGCCCGGCATCGAGGTCGTCTGCCGCGACCATGCTCCCTTCTTCGCTTAAGGCGCCACTCGCGGGGCCCCGCAGGCCCTCCAGGTCGCCGATCGGTGGCACCTATGGCACAACCTGGGCGAAGCCGCCGAGAAGTGTGTCTACAGGCACCGCGGCTGGAATAGTTGTCACCTGGGCGCGGTATCCGTCATCTGTGGCTGGCAGCCAGATCTCGCGCGGGCTACTTCATCGTGCCGCGGTGGGTTCTGGTGGGGCAGCAGCGCCTGCGCGCCGCCTTCCGTGGGGCAGTCAGGCTCGTCCACGAGGCGAAGAGCGGGCTACCGCACAGGTGAGGCGTCGAGCAGCGCGAGGGCGTTGCGGACGCCCTGGTCGAGGGCGTCGTCGGCGAGCTTGCGGTCGGCCAGGGCTCGGGAGAGTTGCAGCGTCCCGACCATCATGGCGAAGACGCTGAGCGCCTGCGCGCGTGCCGAGGGCGGGTTGTCGGGTGCCAGACGGGCTGCGATGTCGTCGATAACGGCCAGCATGCCCCCGGTGAACGCCTGCTTGGTCGCGTCCGTGCAGCGGCCGATCTCGTCGAGTAGGGCGGCGGTGGGGCAGCCGTTCTCGGGGTCGTCGCGGTGTCCGGGGGACAGGTACGCGCGGACGAACTGTTCGAGCCCGGCGCGGCCATGCGCCAGCGTTTCAAGGCTGGCGTTCTGCATGCCCAACTGGTCGGCGACGGCGTTCGCGACGAGATCCTCCTTGGAGGCGAAGTGGGCGTAGAAGGCGCCGTTGGTCAGGCCCGCGTCCGCCATGAGCGTTGAGATCCCGGAACCGTCGATGCCGTCCTTCTTGAACCGGCGGCCGGCCGCGTCGATGATCCGCTGCCGCGTCGCCTGCTTGTGGTCTTTCGTGTAGCGCGCCACGCACTCCTCCTCGCCGCTCCGGCCGCGAGGCCGCTTGCCGACTCCCATCCTAGAGTAATTGCATTACGATCATAATTCAATCGCTGAGGAGGCCCGGCCCCAACATGACCACAAACCGGCCGGTAGCACTCGTGACCGGAGCATCGTCAGGCATCGGCAAGGCGGCCGCGCTCGCGCTCGTCGACGCAGGATTTGAGGTCGTGACCAGCTCGCTGACCACCAGCTGGGTGAGGTCCCTGGCGCGTGCAGGCACGGGCAGGTGATGGTCGGCGTGGGCCTGGTCGAGGAAGACGACGGCGTGGTGGCGGGCGTCGGCGATACAGCCGCCCTCTCCGTCCAGGGCGTAGCCGGCGCGCATCAGGTGCTCATCCGGCCCCGTACAGCCGTCACCATCGCTATGGATCCCACGTGGCGCCCTCAGTCCCCCGTCGCCACGGCGATGGGGCAGAATCGTCCGCGCGCGCCTGCCCGAGCAAGTCTGAGCGCAGTCGAGGAGACGGTGACCGACGACCAGAGGGCCGACCGGTCCACCGGCTCTCCTTCGAGCCCGAAGTGGTCGACAGCGTCCCCGTCGTGACCATGCGGGGCGAGATCGACCACGACGTCAAGGGCGTCCTCAGCACAGCCCCGATGTCCGAAGACAGCACGGTGCCGCCGCGGATCCTGGTGGACCTCAGCGGTGTGACCTTCATGGACTCCAGCGGCGGCAACGTCTTCGTCGCCGCCTACCAGCAGGTGAGTGAAACGCAAGGGTGGCTGCGCATAGCCGGCGCCCAGGGATCCGTCCTGCGCGTCCTGCAGCTGGTCGGCGTCGACACCATCCCTTGCCCCCCATCGAGCAGGCCCTGAACGCCTGACCGCTCTACTCGGGCTGGTCCCCGGCTTCTCCTCGATGTGAGCGCCGCCGCACCGCCGCGTCCAGCTCCTGGCCCACCGGCTTCGGCAGCGGCTGCCCCACGCGTTCCGTCGGCCTGGGCCGCTGTTCGCGGGAGGTCGTCATGACTGGTCTCCACGCAGGGGCAAGGTTCCCAGTACGCCTGCCCGCACCGGAACAGTAAGACGCCCTCAGCCCGACGCGAAGATCACATGCAGGTGTAGGGAGGGCTCCTCACCGGGCACGGTCGGCGAAGAGCCCGAGAGGCTGTCTCCCCAACCCCTCCCCTGCCGAGTCGCCCTCCCATCCCCGCTCGCACTCGCTCCGTACAACCACTCCGCGTGGATCGGGGCCGCCGCCAGGCGGCCCCATGTGGTCATCGCCTCCCGGAGCCCTGGGGGTCGCGTTCGGGCATGCGGCTCGGGTGGGCGAGTCGGCCGGTCGCCGCCTCGGCGAGCCAGTCGGCCCACCGGCTGATGAACTCGTCCAGGTCCCCGATGACAAGCAGGGTGAAGGGCCAGACCGCCTGGTGCATCATCATCCCCGGAGCGACGGCGGCGCGGGATTCGTGGTGAGGGTCGAACGCGAAGGGCTCCCGCCAGGCGCTCGCTCAACCGATCGCCCAGGGGACGACCAGCGCCGCACCCTGTCCGCATTCGTCGTGCAGTCGGGGCGCGGCGGCTGAGTGACGTCGTCCTAGTCCAGCGGCAGCACCCGGTAGGTCAGGCTGTAGGAGTAGTCGGTCCCTTTGACAATCTTGGCCAGGTTGGTCGTGCCGACCCGGCTGTCATTGAGCTCGAATACGCCCAGCTTGTCGTCCGGGTCGATGACATCGGTGTCCTGCTCCCACAGTTCGAGGGAAAGGATCGTGCCGCCCTCGAAGATGAACCGCTCGGGATCCACTCCGCTGTAGTCGATCGTGCCCCGTTCACGGCAGACTGAAGTGGGGATCGCGACACCACCGTCGAGTTTGATGTACAACTCGTCCTCGCCGTTCTCCGAGATGTTGGTGCAGCGCAGGGTCAGCAGCTGGACCTTGTACAGCTCCCCGGGCTCGGGCGGCTGAGCGGCCGCGGCCGCCGGGACGGTCAGAGTGAACGCGGCCGCGAGGCCCACGGCCCCGGTGGCAAGGCGACGGCGCGTTGTCGATCGCATCTGGTTTTCCTTCCCCGTGGTGAATCGGTGGTCACGCCGTGGGCCCGCATGGCCACTCGGCCCGCTGCCCCGACGTGGCAACACCTTCACCTGTCCCCGCGCCGCGGCACAGAGCAGTCGACTACTCCACCGACGCAGGCCACTACTCCGTGCCGACCTGCCTTCCGGACGAACCCGCGCTCCCTTTCGGCCAACCGCGTGCCACCCCGGCCGCTTTCGACGGCCGGCGTGCCACGCTGCGGGCCACACGCCGTGGGCGAACCATCCGGTTGGGGGCCGGATCGCCCCGGCGCCGAGGGGGACCCACGGTGGACAGGGGTTTGGGGAGCGGCCGCCTGCATTTCGCCGGCCGGGACACGGAAATGGCGGCGCTCCGCCGCGCGCTGCGCCGACCGGACTGCAAAGCGGTGGTGATCACAGGAGCGCACGGGGTGGGCAAGAGCCGCCTCGTCGAGGAGTTCTCGACCGGGGCGGGCGGTCGCGGCGGCCACCGTGTCGTACGCGTCCAGGCGACGCACAGCGCCCGGGCGCTGCCGCTGTCGGCGCTGGCGCCGCTGCTGCCCCCGGACGTGTACGCCGAGGAACCGGCGGAGTTCATCCGCCGGGTACGGCGGCGGATGGCCGCGCACCGCGTGTCCGCCCCCCGCACCGTCCTGGTCGTCGACGACATCCAGCTGCTCGATCCCACGTCACTGGCGCTGATCGCACTGCTGTTGGCGGACTCCTCGCTCTTCCTGGCCGTAACCCTCCCCGACAGCGCCGACTGGCCCGACGTGCTGCAGTCGCTGTGGCGGGAGGACGCCTTGCGCCACATCGCGCTGTCGCCGCTGGGTGAGAAAGAGAGCGCCCGGCTGCTGATCTCCACGATGGGCGGGCCGGTCGCCGCACCTGCCCTGCGGGCCCTGTGCGAGGCCAGCGGCGGCAACCCGCTGTGCCTGAGGGAACTGCTGCGAAGCGCCCTCGCTGACGGGCGGCTGAGCCCCGTGCACGGCGTGTGGTGCCTCACGCGGCCACTCGCCGCGGTGCTGCCGGGCACCCTGCTCGACGTACGGCTCCGGGAACTGGCCGGTCCGCAGCGGACCCTGATGGAACTCCTCGCGGTATGCGGGCCGATCGGGCTGCGGGACGGCCTGGCCTACGTCGATGCGGACGCCCTGGCCGAGCTGGAGCGGCAGCAACTCATCGAGTCACGCCTCGACGGGCGCCGCGAACAGCTCACCCTCGCCCACCCGATGCACGCACGGCTGCTGCGCGCCGGCATCACCCGGCTCCGGGCCCGGACCCTGCTGCTGGACCAGGCCGGCCGGGTACGCGGGCACGGCGCCCGGCGCGCCGGTGACCCCCTCGCGCTGGCGGGCTGGGAACTGGAGGCCACCGGCACCGCCGATCCCGCCCTGCTGGTGCGGGCCGCGGCGCAGGCTCTGCACGCCGATGACGTGGACACCATGTGCCGGCTGGCACGCGCCGCGCTGGTACACGGTCCCAACATCCGGGCCGGGCTGATGCTCGGCGAGGCCCTGGGACAGCGGGGCGAGTTCGACGAAGGGATCGCCGTCCTGGAAGACGCCTTCGCCGCTGCCCGAGAGCCGTACCTGCACACCGCCGGCCTCACCCTGGCCGTCCACCACTTCTATGGGCCCGGCAACATGACCCGCGCGCTGGCCGTACTCGACGAGGCCGGGCGCCGCGGCGGTCCGTGCGCCGAGATGGCCGCCTGGGAGGCCACCCTGCTGGCCGCGGCGGGGCGGACCGCGCGGGCCCGCACCGTGCTCGACCCGTGGCTGCCGCTGCCGGACGGACTCGAGCCGTCCGACTCCGGTGTACTGCTGCTCCAAGCCCGCCTGAGGGTGGAACTGTCCTCGGGACGGCCCGAGGACGCTGTCCGCAGCGGCCGCGCGGCCCATGCAGCGCACCGCATGCTCACCGACCGGTCGGCGGTTTTCTATCCGGCGCGCAGCCTCTACCTCGTCGCGGCGGGCCTGCTGGAGGCGGGCCGGTTCGATGAGGCGGAGCGGGCCGCGTCCGAGGGGCTCGAGGCACTGCTGCCCTCACCGGTGCCCGCGCTGGTCGTCTGGTTCGGCTGGGTGCGGGGGCGGATCGCGCTCGACCGGGGCCGGTGTGCGCAGGCAGCCACCCACTTCCGTGAGGCCCGGGCGCAGGCCCATCTGTGCAGACACAGATTCGCCGAGCAGCGTGCGCTCGCCGGGCTGGTGCTGGCTGAGGCATACGCCGGTCGCTGCGCCCCGGAGACGGCCGCACTCGCCCCCGGCTCCACCGACCCGTACTCCCCGCTCGCTCAGGCTGACACGCTGCGCGCAAAGGCCTGGTCGTTGCGGTGCCGGGGGCGCCGCCCCGAGGCGGAAGCCGTCCTGCGCACCGGGGCCGAAGAGGCTCGGGCCGAAGGGGAGTTCGCCGGCGCTTTGACACTTGAACACGATCTGCTCCGCTGGGGCGACCGGGACGCGGCCCCTCGCGTACGCGCACTGGCCGAGGACGCCCAAGGACCCTACGCGGCGGCTCGTGCCGCCCATGCGCGCGCGGTGGCCGACGGTGACCCGGACGCGCTGGTGGTCGTGGCCGACGCCTGGACGGCGATGGGCGCGCTGCTCCTGGCTGCCGAATGCCTCGCCGAAGCGGCCGCACTGTGGCGCGCATCGGGCGGCACGGCCTGGGAGGGGGCCGGCCGACGGGCCACAGCCCGCGCCCACTCGTTGCGACGGCAGTGCGAGGACGCGGCGACCCCTGCGCTGGCGGACCTGTCTCCGGCGGCGGAACTCAGCCCGCGCGAACGGCAGATCGCGCAACTGGCGGCTCATGGGCACACCAGCAGGGAGATCGCCGACCAGTGCGGTCTGTCAGTACGGACGGTCGACAACGCGCTCGGCCGGGTCTACCGCAAGCTCGGCATCCACGACAGGGGAGGTCTGGGGCAGGTATGGGCGTTCTGACGGCGTCAACGGCGGCAGGCGGTGCCGGGCCGGTCAGTCGGCGCGGCGGCCGAGATGTCCCGGGACTGCGTCGCCGGAAAGATCCGGGGCCATGCCGTTGCAGGACC
Source organism: Streptomyces sp. NPDC048751 (assembly GCF_043198595.1). Classification (NCBI taxonomy): domain Bacteria; kingdom Bacillati; phylum Actinomycetota; class Actinomycetes; order Kitasatosporales; family Streptomycetaceae; genus Streptomyces; species Streptomyces sp. NPDC048751. Next base: position 156,701 of record NZ_JBICUX010000014.1, on the reverse strand, counting down.
GCACAGTGGAGCGGAAGCGCTTGCCTGGACACACTGGTGGAACACCGAGCACCCAGGCGCTGTCCGGCCGTACGCCGCTTGAGGGCGCTGTCACGTTGGCTGACCGGGCGGGATGACCTTCTTGCATGATCGTGTCGCAGGGGGCTGTCCGTGGGAGCCGTCTTGCTGTCGTTCAAGGGGCACGAGTACCCGGTCGAGGTCACCTTCCACAGCGTGTGGCTGTACTTCCGCTTCCCGCTGCCAGTCCGCGAGGTCGAGGAGCTCATGCTCGAGCGCGGAACGGAGCAACGCCGTGCCATTCGCGTTGAGATGTTCTGCCGCACGGCCGCGACCGGGTCGCGCAGCCGGATGATGACATTGCGACGCACGTCGGTTGCTACGACGGATCAGCGCCGCGTGCGGGCGGTCGACGGCGTCGACTACGCCCAGGTCGTCACCGAGAGGCTGGAGCGGTCACCGCAGTCGGTGGTCCGGGAGGTCCTCGGAGAGCGGCCTTCGGGTGGGGTGCTGCAGAAGATGCGCGAAGGGCGAGACTCAGACCGAGGCGTCCTACACGCGCCGGACTGCGAGGAAGCGCCGCAGGGGGCGCCTCTGCACGATGTGGACCGCGCCCTGGACGTGGCGGAGCATCCGAGTACCCGGCTGTGCACGCAGTGCGGGGCTGCCCAACAGCTGACGCCGCTCCTGCGGGGCTTCGACCACATCGACGACACCTGACCGCAGGCCGTCGAAGCAGTCAGCGACCGGCCCGGCAGACGTAGACGGTGAGCAACAGCGCCTTCATCGCGGCCCGAGCCTGTTCGGCGTGCAGGCCTTTGCCGATGGCCTCCAGAACCCCGGCCGCCGACACCCGCACGGCACGGGGCAGGCCGTCAACGCACTCCCCCACCCGGTGGAGCGCACTGATTGGACTCCACCCCGTCCTCGCCGGGCGTCCAGAGCGGTTCGGCAGGGTGCATGGTGCCGTCGTCACCCTCGCTGGTCACGAGGTCGTACAGGCCGGTGGTCGAAGCTCGATGAGTCCGAACGCCCTTTCCGGACTACCCGATTCCCGATGCGGTTTGGGCGAGCATGAGAGATCATCTGCCTACCTACAATTCGAACATGGAGGCGCATACCCATGAGACCGATGCGTGCCGTTCTGCTCGCCGTGACCACCGCCCTTGCCCCAGCCCTCCTCTTCACCGCCCCGGCGCACGCCAACGGTTCGGCGGCCCCTGTCGCCGCCACCGTCGCGTCCATGTCCGACACACCGGTGGACGAGATGTCGCAGGACGAACTGCGAGCAGCAATCGCCGCCATCCTGGCGCACGAAGACACCGGCCGAGGGGTCGCCCGAGAGGCCAATAAGGCACTCAACGGCACCGTGGATGACATGCGCACCTTCTTAAAGACCGGCTACCGACTGGCCCAGGCCGAAGACGACCAGGTCGCCATCGCTCGCATCCTCTACACAGCAACGCAGAACAAAGACAAGCGAGTCATCAACGAGGCCAACAAACTCCTCGAAACCCGCTCCCCGGAGGAGATGCGCGCCTGGCTGAAGACCGGCTACCGACTGGCCCAAGCCGAGGACGACGCCGTCCACATCGCCCGCATCCTCTACACAGCAACGCAGAACAAAGACAAGCGAGTCATCAACGAGGCCAACAAACTTCTCGAAACCCGCTCCCCGGAGGAGATGCGCGCCTGGCTGAAGACCGGCTACCGACTGGCCCAAGCCGAGGACGACGCCTTCTACATCGTTCGCATGCTCGCGGCTCCGAACATCAGTGATGCCCTGCGCGCCGCAGCAAACGCAGCCCTGGACGACGGCTCTCCTGAAACCCTGCGCTACTTCCGTCAGGTGGGGCAGTACGAGGTGGCCGGTTAGGCAAAGCCGGTGTCATGCCCTGCCACTGATCGAGTGACGGCTGAGCCGATGCAGTCCAGTTGTCGCATAGGCAGGCTTGCTGTCGCTGTGACCAAGGCTGCATGCATTGGACTTGACCAGCTGAACACCGATGCCACCGAAGCTGGTTGAGGCGGCCAGGGGTTGTCAGTGTCTGATGGCAGGATCACCGGCATGGTTTTCGTGCGTACTACTCCGCCGCGGCCCGTGGACGTGACCGCGGTCTTTCCTGAGCTGGCGCCGTTGGCGCGTCCCGCGATCCGGCTGCACCCTCGTCCCGGGTCTCCTTCGGTCGGGGAGAGCTCGGTCGGGGGGGCCGTTGCTGTGGCCGGCTGAGGAGCCGTGGCCGCACTGCGAAGCCTCGCACCTGCACGTGGACAGCGGGTTCCGCCAGTCGCCGGCCGACGTGCGGCTCATCAGGCGCATGCGGGCCCGGTGGCACGGTGATCACGGTGGTCCTGCGACAACACCCGAGGAGGAGGAGGAGGCAAAGCAGCGGAACGCCGCGATGCTCGCGGAGCGACGCACGGCTCCGGCACATAGCCCTCACAGTTCACCTCGTACGGCTCCGGCGGTGTGGCGAGGATGTCGACGACCTCGGCGGCGGACCGCCAGAACAGCGCGGTCGACGGCTTGTAATCCGGATCATGGTCGTAGGGACACCAGAGAACCTGGAGCAGATCGGCCTGTCCGGGTGGCCGCAGCAGGGGTATGTCGCGCAGATACAGCTGGGCCACGGGCAGTTTCACCGGAGAGGGCAGCGAAACGCTCCGCGCGGGATCTCGGAAGATCCTTCTTTCGCGGCGTAGTGCTCAAACAGGGAACGCAGAGGCGGGTGGACGGAGTGCCGTCGGGCGGGGGCAAGATCGGTGATCGCGGTTTGGACGTCGTCCTTGGTGATCTCTCTCAGGTCGGTGATCCCGGATTCTGCCCAGGTCTTCAGGGTTGGATGCACGTTGTGGACGTAGCTGTAGATCGTTGCGGACGCGAGCGAAGGGTTGGATCGACTGCCCTGGCCCAGGAGGACGTCGATCCAGATGTGTACGGCCTGGTCGAACGGAGCGGGGAGCGAGGCCGCTACTTTTCGGGCGCGGAGCAGGTACGCGTCTCGTGCTGGTTCCGCCCTGAGGATGCCGCGTTGGCGGAGGAAGCAGATCACTCGCCGGCCGTTGTGATGGTCGCTCAGAGTCGCGATGGCCTTGACGTCCACTTCGTCGATGGGGGCCGCGGCGCCGAGGTGAGCGGTCAGGACGCGCAACGTGCGGAGGCTTCCGGTTCCGGCGTAGCGGGGGTCGACTCCCTGATCGCGCAAGTAGTCGGTGAAGTCGCCGTACAGCGCCCTGGCCATAGGGGTGAGCGCGTACTCGTCGTCGGGGCGAAGACGGCTCCAATCCCGGGGTGGCGTCGGAAACAGCTCCAGTTGACTGGGGTCGATCACATGGGGCGAGGTGGGACGACGGGCGAGCGTGTCCTGCCTGAATCGCCTCCGCTTGACCTTGAGCCGCCCCTCGGGACTGCCACTGAAGTACCTGTCGCTCCTGCGCAAGGCGAACTCGCGGCCGAACCAGAGCTGGTCGCCACCTGCCAGAGAGATGCCGCTGACATCGAACTCGGTTTCCTTCAACAACAAGGTGCAGAAGCGACACTTCCCCTGCTTCAGCGGCAGGTGGCGTTGACAGCGCTCACAGGCGGACACGTCGGGATGGAGCTGACGCCAGCCGCGGCATCCGAAGCACAGGCGCTTACGGTCGTTTGCCCAGGCCAAGCAGTGAGCGCAACTGCCGAGCCCGGGGCCCTGGTGACGGGGCATCCCCCTGCCCTTCAGTTGGGAGGCATCGAGCGACGCCGGCCTCCGCTGCCGGGTTTGGGGACCGGGCGGACTTGCTCCGCGCTCGCGCCCTCACCGGCGACTCGCCCACTCCGAGGCCGAAGGAGTCGCCGCAGCGACCGGCTCGGCCTCCATCAGGTCGGCGACGGTGCAGTCCAAGGCGGTGCAGATCATGTCGAGGTCATCGAGTCGGACGGTGATCGGCTTGGACGACCACAACGCTGCCGTCTTGCTCAGCGATGGGTTGAAGCCGACTTATTGGAAAGCGGCGAGTAGCTGGGTGGGCCGCCAGATGTCGCGGCGGGCAGCGGCCCAGCGCAGGTTCCATTTCATCGGTTCACGTCTCCGAGCTCAGCCGGCGAGCTGCTCGCCGGGAAGATTCCAGGCACTGGCGCTCCGGGTCGCCCTTCGCTGTCGCGAGGTAGCCGACCGTCGTAGTCGCCCAGGTGTGTCCCAAGAGGACCTGTACGTCCCAAAGAGGCATGCTGGCCTCGTAGTTATGGGTGGCGCAGGCATGGCGCAGAAGGTGCGGGAACAACTCCTGCACCGGTCCCTTCAGGTGCTGCTTCGAAGCTGCTTTGAGCACCCTGCGAAAGCTGTCTGGAAGGAGGGCAGGCGACGTCGGCAGGTTCAGCGCGGCGATCGCGCTCGGTACTCGCTCCGACGGGAACAGCGGCGCGTGCGGGTCGGTGGGGTCGTCGCAGAACTCCCCACGGATCTCTTCGACGTACCACCACAGCAGGTCACGTCCCTCCTGAAAGAGGAAGGCCTCGCGCTCGCGAGGCCCGGATCCTTTCGATCCTTTCCCATGTACGAGGAACCGCCCCCATTGACCGTTCTCCCAGTGGATGTCGCCGATCCGGATGCCGCAGAGCTCCGCGGCACGTACCCCCGAGATGTAGGTGAGCTTGCTCATCACGTAGTTCCGGGCTGCCACCGGGTACTTCCGCTCGCCCGGCAAGGACTCCCGCCAGGAGGCGAAGAACTCCTTCATGGCGCGCGCCGAAGGCGGGATGCGCAGGCCGAAGTCCCAGCGATGGCACGGTCGGTTGAAGGCGTCGATGGGGGACTCGACTGCAGCACCGAAGCGACGAAGGATCTCACCGGCGTATCGCTGCTCAAGGAAAGCGAAGAAACCGTCGATCCGTGTGATCTTCGATCTCGTGGTGGATTGCTTCGGCGCCTTGCCCGGGCCGGCGAAGTATCGGTCGAGGTCCCGCGGCGTCAGGCGCCACGGCACGGTGTCGTAGAAAGCGCAGATCTGCAGGACGGGTTGCACTAGGTGTATGAGGCCGTGACGTTGGTGACACGTCGGTCGAGGGCTGCGGCGGGTGGTCGACCGCCGATTGCTCCGTGAGGGCGGTGGTAGTTGTAGTGCACGTTCCAGGTGGCGAGAGCGTCGGAGCGTTGTTGTTCGGAGGTCCAGGTGCGGGCATAGAGGAACTCTTCGGCCAGGATGCGGTTGTACCTCTCCACCTTCCCGTTGTGCTTCGGTGTGTAGGGCTTGGTGCGCTTGTGTTTGGCACCGAGCAAGGCTCTGGTGAAGGCGTCGGCGCGGTAGCAGGCACCGTTGTCGGTGACGATTCGTTCGATGTGGGTGATGCCGTGCATGGCGAACCACGCCCGTGCGCGGTGCAGGAATCCGACTGCTGTTGCGGCTTTCTCGTCCGGCAGTGGTTCGGTGTACGCGAGACGGGTGCGCCCGTCGACGACGGAGTGCAGGTACACGTATCCACGTTTTCCGGTCCTGGTCTTGGTGCGGGCTGCGGCGCGGGCTCGGTCGGAGTCGCGGCCGTGGGCGCGCCAGCCGCCGCCGTCGGGGATGCGCCCGACTTTCTTGACGTCGACGTGCACCATGTGCCCGGGCCGCTTTGCAATGATCGCGCGTGGTTTGCGGTTGGAGTCACCGTCGGGGTCGATGAATCTTCGCTGGTTCAACCCGAGCTGCCCCAGTACCCGAGTGACAGTACGGCGGCTGATCGTGACGCCAGTCTGGTTGAGTTCGAACGCGATCCGCGCCGCGGACCATTTGTGCTCCCGCCGCATCGACTCAATCTGCTCCACGACATCGGGCGGCGTCGCGGTCGGTTGGTGGTGCGGGGTCGACGAACGGTCGAGGAGGCCGATGTCGCCGTGCTTGCGCCACTGGTTCACCCACTTCGACGCGCACGCCCGCGAGATACCCATCTCGGCTGCGACGTGCGAGATCGGACGAGTCTTGCACCGTTCGATCAGACGGCGACGCCCCTCGATAGACAGCGGTGCATTGGCATGAGTTCTCACCTGTCCGTACCCTTGCCGTGGCACGTTACGGATTGGGCGAGCCAGTCGCTGAGAGCGCGAGACACACGCGACGGCGTTTCGACAGGGGCAAGGTGCCCAACCTCGCCCAGCACGGTCACGCGTGGACTCCCGGGGAGCCGGTCTTGCAGTTGAGCTGCCTGGTCGACAGGAATCCAGGGGTCCTGCTCGCCCCAGCCGATCGTCACCGCGCAGCTCACCTGCTGCAGGCGTTCCGCGACCGGCCTGGTGTGTTCAGGCCGGAGCGCAGCGATCTGACGGTAGAAGGCCGGCTGACCCGACGCCCCCAACCACGGCCGACTCAAAGTATCTACCCAACCGGTTGTCAACTGGTGGCGTGCCGCACCGGCGATGTACTCCTTGACCAAGGCTGTGTGGAGCGTGGCTGGGAGTTCCGCGAACACGTCGGCATGGTCGGCGACCAGTCGGAAGAACGGCGATCCCCACGGATCGAGTGTCACCACGTCCCAGAGGAACAGACCCGCGTACTCACTGTCGTGAAGCAGATGAGACCCGAGTGCCACGGCTCCTCCGATGTCGTGTGCGACGACGTATGGCCTGTCCAGGCGCCAGTACGTGAGCAGCTGAGCGAATCGTGACATCTGGGAGGCAAGATCGATCGGTACTGCCGGATCCTTCGGTGATCTGCCGTAGCCGGGCATGTCCCACATGAACACCCGATACCTGCTGCTTAGGTGCCGTGCAGCCTCCGCCCATACCTGTGACGACCACGGCGTGCCATGGCAGAACACCACATCTCCCAGCGGAGCCCCCCGCTCGGGGACCAGTACGTATGTTGCGACGCTTGCCCCGTCGACGGTGATGTGGACAGGATCCGGCAGCCGCGATTCCCTCGTATTCATGCGATGAAGCTAGAACCTCAGGTCAACCTGAGGTCAAGCAGGGATAATGGCCCCCATGAAGATCGGAGAGGTCGCTCACCGTCTTGGAGTAGCGGTGCATGTGCTGAGGCACTGGGACGATGTAGGTGTCGTCGTGCCCGACCGCACACCGTCAGGCCAGCGCGACTACAGCGAGGAGCACCTTCACCGCTTGCGGGTTCTGCGGGCATGCCAGGGCGTCGGCATGAGCCTGCCGGAGATCCGGCAGGTTCTGCACCGAGGTGAACCCGAGAGAACGGGCGTGATCGAGCGGCAACTCCACAGGATCCGGACGCAGCGAGCACAACTCGAGGATGCCGAACGATTCCTCGTGCACGTGATCAACTGCGAGCACGACCTACTCACAAGGTGCGATGCGTGCACGAGATATGCCGCAAGCGTCCCCCTGCAGGAGGACGAGCACGTGACGCCGTCAACAACGCCCTGACCCGCAACAACTAGGGACTCCAACGTCACAGGCGACAGGCCTGCGACGTCACGAGCCCACAGGTACTCGGCGATCGCGTCCTGGAACAGCCCTCGCTCGTCAGTTGGCTCAGAGGTCTCTTCTGCTCGGCGCTGCAGCGTACGCACGTCTGCGAGACCAGGCTCCAGGTGTTCCTGAGCGCCCGGCTCGTCCTCAACCTCGTCGCTGCTTCCGCCTGTGATGACGGAGAAACGGCGAGTTCCGGAATCCGCCACGAGCCCGAAAATTACGGGCCTCACTGCAGGAATCTGCCAGTGATCGTCAGAACCTCACACCATCGAGTGGAGCTCCCATGAGACCTCTTGACCAGGGTGAACAGGAGGCTCGTCGACGCGAAGACCCTCCGGGAACCCACTGGATCTCCACCATGTTGCCCGCCGGCACCCGCTCGGCGGACCTGCGCCGGCTCGGCCACCGCAGCCAAGGTTCTCCAGGCTGAGATATGTCTCATGAGACAGGCCATACGGCATCGGACCGATGAGCGCCGACCATCGCCCGTCACCGAGAGCGGCTTTCTCCACTGCGGCGGATTCTGGAGATGACGGGTGCCGATGAGGTTCTGCAGTCTTCTGCACCGTTGTCGAGGCGGAGGTGGCCCTTGAGGTCCGGGGCAAATGCCGCTGGTGGACGCGGCCCCGGGACCCCGCGACCATCAGCGCCGAGGCGGCCGGCCAGCTTGCGACGGCCTGCTGGGCCTGAGGCATGTCCGAGGCGCTGTGGGCCTAAAGTCGCCCGGGACACTGAAGTGCCTCCGGCCATTGCGAGAACAAGGGGGTCAGGGATCCCTGCTTTCGCTGGCCGGAGGCACTTTCTAGACCTCGGAGGCAAGGTGAATAGTCACCCCGCCTGAATGCCCGAGGTCAGCTATAGACGGTCAATTCTGCGATTGACCACCAGTTACTCGCGACATTGCCGGTGTTGACGACCTTGATGTAGCGGGCTGTCTGAGTCGAGAAGGAAATCAGCTCGACTCGCTGACCTTCGTCTATAGAGGAAACCTTGGTCCAATCGGTGCCGTTCGAGGAGACGTACACGTCCGCGCTTCGCGCATAGTCGCCGATATTGCTGCCGGAATCCAGCAGAATCTTGCCGAACGTCTGCGTCTGCCCCATGTCGATCTGGATCCAGAGACCGTCGTACTGGCCCCTTCCGGAGCTGTACCGGGTGCCGGCATCGCCGTCCAGCATGTTCGCGGGACCGTCGTTGTACGGGCTTGTGTCGGAGGTCGTGGCGGTCCAGCCCGTGCGCGACAGCGCGGGCCCCAGGTCGATGACGTCGAACGGAGCTGAACCCGCTTCCGCTCCGCCGGCGCCGTTCACCGAGACCTTATACGTGCCCACTGCAAGACCGCTTGGCACGTACGCGCTGATGCTCGTGTCCGACCAGCTGTCGATTTCGGCGAAGAGCTTCCCAAAACGCACCGTACCCAGCCCCTGCGCCTCACCGAAGTGAGAACCGCTGATCGTGAACTTGGCGCGCGGTATGCCTTGCTTCGGCTTCAGGCTTCCGAAGACCGGTGTGGGGAAGCTGGACAGCTTCTGCGTGGTGAACATCGCCGACGTTCCGCTCGGCAGGGTGTAGGTGTACGAGCCGTCGGCGGACACCGGGAAGCTCCGGCTGCCGGAGGTGCCGTTGAACACCACGGTGACCTGCGCCCCTTCCGGACTGGTCCAGGTCTTCAGCTGGAGGCCCTTGGGCACCGCTGTCGGGGCTGCGATCGAACCGGTGCCGCTCGAGGATCCGTATACGTTGATTTCGGCGATGCTCCACCAGAAACCGGATGCCGCGACGCAGACGATGCGAATGTACCGTGCCGTCTGCTCCGGCAATGTGACGGCTATCTTCCCTATGTTCCCGCTGCCGTTCGCGACCGCGCTGCCCCAGTCGGCCCCGTCGTCGGAGACGTATATCTGGTACTTGGTGACGTAGTCGAAGGAGTTGCTCTCTCCGGTGGCAAAGACGATCTTGTTGAAGCCCGTCGGGCTCCCCAGATCGACCTGGAACCAGGCGCCGCTGGTCGTCCCCTGGCCGAGATTCCACCGGCTGTTGATGTCGCCGTCGATCGCGTTCGAGGCCGCACCCCAGTCCGGGCTCGACGAGGCCGTAGCGGTCCACTTGCCACGGCTCAGTGACGTTCCGGGCGTCTTGATGGACGCTCCGATCGGCAGGGAGTACGTGAGCAGCTTGCTTCCGGTGCGGACGGCGTTCTGGTACTGCAGGAGTGCCGGGTCGTACGTGACCGTCATCGGCCCCAGCGACGACTTGAACGTGAAGTCATGGGTGGGGTCGACGACAGTGGTCGCCGCGGGGGTCCCGCCGCTGCGCACGCCCGCGTAGGTGAACGTGACGGCGTCGCCGGCGTTCAGGGTGTAGTCGAAGGACTGCTTCCCGTCCGCCACGCTGAAGTCCTTCGCGGAGGTTCCGGAGTTGTACGCGATCACGACCTTCGAGCCGTCCGGGTTCAGGAACGCGACACTCTCGATGCTTCCTTCCCCGAAGGTGTTCGAGTAAATGCGATGCGCTCCGGGCTTCACGAACCGGCTGGCGTGAGCGAGTGCGTGGTAGTCCACGTTGTAGGACACCTGCCCGCTGTCCGGATCGACCGTGACCAGTCCCCGGCACATGGGGATGCCGTTGGTGTCGCTGTTGAGGGGCCCCAGCTCGGGGTCGAGGACGGTGTTCCAGAGCATCACGCCGTTCGCCCAGTTGCGCATGCCCTTGATGATCCAGGTGCCGAGTGCGTCATGGAACGCCGTCTCGTCGTCACCCTGCCAGACGCCTCCGCTGGCCTCCGTGATGTAGGTTTCCTTGCCCGGAAAGTCGTTGTGGACCACAGTCTGGTACGCCGGGTTGCCGCTGTAGATGTGCCATCCGGTGCCAGCCGTGTACTGGGAGGCTGCGGGGTCGCTGAAGATCGTCTCGGGGTACGAGGGCACATCCCAGTTGTGATCCCAGGCAAGGATCTTCGTGGAGATGCCGTTGGCCGCGAATGCCTGGCCAATCTCCTGGATCAACGCGGATTCCTGGTATGCGGACAGGAACATGCCGGGCCAACTGGGCGTGCCCATGGGCTCGTTCTGCGGCGTGATGTAGGAGATGGGCACACCGGCCTTGTCGTAAGCCTTGATGAACTTCACGAAGTAGTCGGCCAGCGTGGAAGCGTAGTCGCTCTTGAGGGTGCCGCCGATCATGGAGTCCGAGGTCTTCATCCAGCCTGGCGGGCTCCATGGGTTGGCCAGGATCTTGGCGGGCGGGTTCTGTGCGAGCGCCTGCCGCAGGACCGGAATGATGTACTTCTCGTCGTGCCGGACCGAGAAGTGGGACAGCGTCGGGTCCGTCTGTCCGGCCGGCATGTCGTCGTAGGAGTAGTTGCCGGACGCGTTGAAGTCCGTGGCGCCCATCGGCGTACGGATCAGGCTGAGGCCGATGCCTTTCGAGGGGTCGTACAGCTTCTGCATCAGCTTCGCTCGGTCAGCGGTGGAGAGCTTGCTGATGAGCCAGGCGGAGGAGTCGGTCATGGCCGCCCCGAAGCCCTGGATCTTCTGGTACTTGACGCTGTCGTCGACCTTGATCGTGAGCGGGTTGTCCGTGTTCCTCGTCCGGAAGAGCACATCGCTCTGGCCGACGACCCACTTCTTGGCCGAGATGTCGGTCAGCCAGACCTGCGCGGAAGAACTGCGCGACGAGGCGGCGGCAGCGTTGCCGGAAACCTGGGTCCAGGCGGCGGCGACGCCGATGGCGGTGGTGAGGAACTGACGTCGTCCAAATCCGTGCGAGCTCATTGAGGATCCTCCTTCAGACCTGTTGGTTCAGTACTGCTCTGCGGCGCCGGCGGTCGGCCTCTTGATCACGAGCGGGTGCAACTCCCACGCGTCGACCGCGTAGCGAAGGCGCGTGCCCGGTGCGGTGCGGGCCTGAAGTCGCCACGGGCCCTGCCCTGTCGGGTAGAACCGCAGCGTGAGGACCTGGCCGGTGGAGGTCAGGAAGACCTCGGCGATGGAGTGGTCGACGACCACGCGGAGCTCGACCGGCTGTCCGGTGGGGCAGGGCATCCGGTAGGCACCGCCGTGGGCCCGCGTGTCCAAGGAGGCGTGGTGGCGGTCGACGAGCAGTTCGCCTGCGTCCGGATCGAGGCGGATGTCGAGGTACTCGGATCCGTCCGGGGTGGTGAGCAGCCGCAGGCCGGCGGTCCCGGTCGGCTCCAGACCGGCCGTCAGGTCGAAGGCCCGTCCCACGCTGCCCAGTTCCACCGGCTCCGGGCCATGGGTCGCACCCTCGGCCTGCACGATGCGCTCACCGCGCAGCGTGAGCAGCTCGGTGGCGGGCCGCTGTCGCAGCGTGCCGTCGCCGCCGACATGGATCTCGCGGGGCACGGTGAGGACGCCGGCCCATCCGCCGGCGACGGCCCAGGCCTGGTCGCGGGCTTCCCAGGACCAGCCCCACAGCAGCCATCTGCCGTCAGGGGCACGCAGCAGGGCGGGTGCGTAGCAGTCCGGGCCGTGGTCCGCCCACACCGGTGCGCCTGCCTCGAAGTGGCCGTCATGCTCTTCGCCGATCAGAGCTGCGACGCGCATCGGGCCGGTGGGTTCGGTCCAGGTACTGAAGATGAGGGCTGCCTGTCCGCCGGCTGCCGGGAGGTACTGGGGGCATTCCCAGCCGTCGCCGGTGAGCTCTTCGGTGCCGCCGACGGGCTCCGGACGGCGGGCCAGGAAGGGGCCTCGGTAAACCCAGGTCTCCAGGTCGGGTGAGTCGTACAGGAGGGCGGCGGCGCGGCCGTCCGCGAGGGCGGCGCCGACCAGCATCCGCCAGCCGTCACCGTCCCGCCAGACGTACGGGTCGCGGTACATGGTGCAGCCCTCGGGCAGCTCGGGGATGAGCAGTTCGCCTCGCGGGCGGAAGGTCGTGCCGCCGTCGTGGGAGACGGCGCAGGTGACCGGCTGGTGCTGGGGGGAGCGGGCCACGAGGTGCGCGGAGTAGAAGGCGACGAGCCGGTCGCCGTCGGAGACGGCGTTGCCGGAGAAGCAGCCGTCGCCGTCCACGCCGCCGGGCGTAGGGGACAGGGCGATCGGCAGCGGCTCCCAGCTCAGCAGGTCGGGACTGCGGAAGTGGCCCCAGTGCAGGTTCGCGTGTGTCGCGCCGTACGGGTTGTACTGGTAGGAGACGTGGTAGTAGCCGTCGTGGAAGGCCAGCCCGTTGGGGTCGTTGAGCCAGTTGCGGGGCGGGCGCAGATGCGCGACGGGGTAGTGCGGATCGAGGGGTGGAGTGGACACACGCGTGCCTTTCGGTATGTCAGGCAGGGCCCGCCGGCTGCCCCTGGGGGGCAGCCGGGCGCCGGCCCTCAGGCCCGGATGCGGAATCCCGCGCTGAGCTGGTGCTCCCGTCGTGAGCTGGGGCCGACGCGGAGCATGAACTCGCCTGGTTCGACCACGCGGCGGTTGTCGGCGGTGACGAGTGAGCAGTGTCCGGCAGGGACGCTGATGCCGACGGCGAGGGTTTCCCCGGGCGGGACTTCGGCCTGGGTGAACGCCTTCAGCTCCTGCTCGGCCCACGTGACGCTGGTGGTCAGGTCACTGACGTACGCCTGGACCGTCTCCAGGGCCGGGCGGCTTCCGCTGTTGGTGAGGCACACCGTGGCGTGGACGGTGCCGTCGGCGGAGACCTCGTCCTCGTGCACGGTGAGGTCGGAGTAGGTGACGGTGGTGTAGCTCAGGCCCTCGCCGAACGCGAACAGGGGGTCCTGGGTGAGGTCCGCGTAGCGGTCACCGTGCTGGCCCCGCACCTGGTTGTAGTAGACCGGCTGCTGCCCGACGTGGCGTGCGAAGGAGACCGGGAGCCGGCCGCCGGGTTCGGTGAGTCCGAGAAGGAGTTCGGCGACGGCGCGGCCGCCGCGCATGCCCGGATTGAACGCCTCGATGAGCGCTGCCGCGTTCAGTGCCGAGTCGGGGAGGGTGCTCGGCTTGGACTGCAGCAGTACGACGATCATGGGCGTGCCGGTAGCGGCGACCGCGTCCAGCAGCGCGATCTGGCCTCCCTGGAGGTCGAGGGTGGCCGTGGAGCGCACCTCGCCCGTGAGGGCGATGGTGTCCCCCACGACCACGACGGCGTAGTCTGCGGCCTCGGCAGCGGCGGTGGCCTCCCGAAGCTGTGCCTCATCGACCGGGGCGGGGAGGAACACGGGCGGTTGCGGCTGGCCGTCGGGCCCGGCGACCCACTGGTCGGGGTCGAAGGCGGGGCTTTCGATGTCGGCTCCGCGGGCGTGTGTGACGGTCCAGTCGGCGGGGACGACGGCGCGCAGGCCGTCCAGCACCGTCTCGACCAACTCGCGTGGATGTCCTTCGGGCATCCACGGCACCTGGCCGGTGGCACCCGCCCAGTCGCCGAGCATGGCCTCCGGGCTGTCGGCGTTGGGGCCGATGACCGCGATGGTGCGTGGCGTGCCCTGGCCTGTGGCGCGGCCGGTTCCGTCCGCGGTCAGCCCGCCTTCGAGGGGCAGGACCCCCTCGTTGCGCAGCAGTACGAGGGAACGTCGGGCGGTCTCGAGGTTGAGGTCGGCGTGTTCGCGGCAGCCGATCACCTGCGCCTGCCGCTCGGGGTCGGGGGCACGGGGGTCCTCGAAGAGCCCGAGTTCGAACTTCAGCCGCAGCACCCGCCGTACCGCGTCGTCGATCTGCTTCTCCTCGATCAGGCCGCGGGCGACCGCCTCCTGGGCGCCCTCGAAGAACGCCGGCGTGGCCATGATCAGGTCGTTCCCGGAGTTGACCGCGACCGCCGCCGCCTCGGCGTAGTCGGCGCAGGTCCGTTGGTCGTAGACCATCCGGCCGACGTTGTCCCAGTCGGTCACCAGTGTGCCGGTGAAGCCCCACTCGCCCTTGAGCACGTCGTTGATCAGCCATTCGTTGGCGGTGATGGGCACCCCGTCGATCGACTGGTAGCCCAGCATGAAGGCGCGGCAGCCGGCTTGGGCCGCCCGCTCGAACGGGGGGAGGAACCACGAGCGCAGCTTGCGCGGGCTGAGATCCGCCTCGCTGGCGTCGCGTCCGCCCAGGGTCTCGGAGTAGCCCGCGAAGTGCTTGGCGTACGCCAGCACGGCGGTCGGGTCGCCGAGACCCTCACCCTGGTAGCCGCGCACCATCGCGGCCCCCAACTCGCCTATCAGGTACGGGTCTTCGCCGAACGTCTCGTTGATCCGGCCCCAGCGCAGGTCCCGGGTGATGCACAGCACCGGGGAGAACGTCCCGTGGATCCCGGTCGTCGAGATCTCGATCGCGGACGCACGGGCGACCCGGTGGATCAGAGCGGGATCCCAGGTGCAGGCCATGCCGAGCTGTGTGGGGAAGATGGTCGCGCCGGGCCAGAAGGAGTGGCCGTGGATGCAGTCGTCGGCGGTCAGCAGCGGAATGCCGAGCCGTGTCCGCTGGGCCCGTTCCATGGCTTCCGGCATGCGCTCGGGCATCACATGCAGGACCGACCCGGCCAGCTTGGCCGACACGATGTCCTCGAGGTCCCCGTGCTGGGCGTCGAGCATCAGCAACTGCCCGACTTTCTCCGCCAGGGTCATCCGGGACAGCAGGTCCTCGGTTCTCGCTTCCGCGGAGGCGCGCGGATCCAGGTACACGGCAGCGCGGACCGGCTGTCCCACTGTGGTCTCCAAGTCATGAGTCATTGCAGGTCAGAGAGTTGATGAGGGTGAGCGACGGAGGTCACTTCAGGCCGGTGGTGGCGATTCCGGCGACGAACTGGCGCTGGAAGCGAAGGAAGACGATCATCACCGGCAGCAGGACGACCACGGCACCGGCGAGCAGGATGCCGTAGCGCGTGAAGGACTGGCCGCTGCTGGCCAGGGCGAGGCCGACGGGGAGCGTGTACTGGTCCTGGTTCTGGGCCACGACCAGGGGCCACAGGAAGCTGTTCCAGGACCCGAGGAAGGTGATGATCCCCAGGGTGGCCAGGGCCGGCCTGGTCAGCGGCAGGATGATCCTCCAGAAGACGGCCAGTTCACGGCAGCCGTCGACCCGGGCGGCGTCGATGAGTTCGTCGGGCAGGGTGGAGATGAATTGCCGCATCAGGAACACCCCGAACGGGCCGGCCAGGAACGGCAGGATCAGCCCGAGCAGCGAGCCGGTCAGCTTCATGTTGGCCACCAGCACGTACAGCGGTACGAAGGTGACCAGGCCGGGGACCATGAGGGTGCCGATGACCAGGCCGAACACGACGCGCCGACCACGGAAGTCCAGCTTGGCCAGGGCGTAGCCGAGCATCGAGCAGAAGAGCAGGTTGCCCGCGGTGATGACCAGGGCCACGATCACGGAGTTCGCGAACATGCTCGTGAAGTCGAGGCTGCGGAACAGCTGGCTGTAGTTGGCGGTCGTGGGTGAGGTGGGGATGAGAACGGGCGGTACTTTGCGGATGTCGGCCTCGGGCTTGAAGGAGCCGGACAGCATCCACAAGAACGGCGCGATCATCAGCAGGAGGCAGCAGGTGAGCGGCAGATACAGCCAGGGCTGACCCCACCTCTGCCGGACGCGGCGGCGCCGCAGGGTCCGGTCCGTGTCCGCGTGTCCGGTGCCAGGGTGCGTGAGGGTGCTCATGGGATCAGTCCTTGTCTCGCAGTACCCGGAACTGCAGAACGGTCAGCGCGACGATGAGGACGAAGACGACGTAGCCGGCGGCCGACGCCATGTCGTAGTTGCCGTTGCCGAACTGGTTGTAGGCGTACAACGTGGCCGACAGGGTCGAGTCCAGCGGCCCGCCGCCGGTCATCACGAACGGCTCGTCGAAGAACTGCAGATAGCCGATGCCGGTGGTGACGGCGGTGAGCAGCAGGGCGGGGCGCAGGAGCGGGAAGGTGACCCGCCAGAACCGCTGCCAGGCCCCGGCACCGTCGAGTTCGGCCGCTTCCATCAGGGACTGGGGTACGGACTGCAGCCCGGCCAGCATGATGATCATGACGGTGCCGAGGTTGCGCCACACTGCCATCACGATCATGACGGGAAGCGCGAACCGGGTGTCCGCCAGCCAAGCCGGGCCGTCGATCCCGAACCAGGCCAGGACGGTGTTCACCAGCCCCGCGCGCGGGTCCAGGAGCGTCTTCCAGATCACGGCGACGGCCACGACGCTGGTGATCACCGGCAGGTAGAAGCCGACCCGGAAGACGGCACGGAAGCGGCGTATGCCGCGGTCGAGAGCGACCGCCGCGGCGAGCCCTGCGGCCAGCGTCAGAGGAAGGCCGACCAGGACGAACACGCCGGTATTGCGCAGAGCATGAACGAACTGCTCGTCCTCGAAGAGCCGTACGTAGTTGTCGAAGCCGGTGAACGACACGTTCAGTGGAGTACGTAGGTCGGCGCTCTGGGTGTCGGTCATGCTCATCAGCAGCGACCAGACCACCGGCAACACCATGAAGGCCGCGAACAGGGCGAGGAAGGGCGCGCCGAGGATCCAGGCGGCCCGGGCCTGCGCGCGCGCCGTGCGGCGGGGCGCGGAGTGCCGGCGGCCGGCACCCCCGTCCGGCCGCCCGGTGCTCAGCTCATGGACGTCGCCCCGCCCGGGGAGCGTTTTCGTGGACATGGATGTCATCCGTCCGTAAGAAGGCTGTCAGAGGACTGCTCACGCGCCGGCGCTCAGCGGCCGGTGCCGATGCTGGTGGCCTTGGACTGCAGATCCTTCTGCACCTGGGCGACGGTGGCCTTGCCGAGGGACAGCTTCTCCAGTTCGGAGTCGATGGCGTCGGCGATCTGCTGCCAGGTCGTGATGGCGGGCGGCGCCTTGCTGACCTTCAGCTGCTCCTCGTACGCCTTCTTCGTCTCGTCCTCGGTCAGCTTTCCCTCCGACCAGGCGGCGGGCGAAGGGGGCAGGACGCCGGTGGCCTTGCTGTAGGCGGCGAGGTTGGCGGGCTCGGTGAGGAACTGGGAGAACTTCCATGCCGCTGTGGGGTTCTTGGCGTCCTTGAACACCGCAAGGTCGCTGCCGCCGGCGAACGCCGCGGGCTGCTTGCTGTACGGCACCGGCATGGTCTTCCACTTGCCGTCCAGCTTCGGGGAGTCCTTGTGGAAGGCACCGCCGGCCCACGCACCCTCCTGGTAGGTGGCGATCAGCCCGTCCTGGAAGCCCTGGACGTTGTCCTCCTTGTCGGTCGGTGCCAGGCCCTGCCTGGGTACGCTCGCGTAGTACTCCAGCGCCTTGGCGACCTCCGGTGTGTCGAAGGTGAACTTCTTGGTCTTGGCGTCGTAGATGTCGCCACCCTGCTGCCAGACCATCGGCACCCAGAAAATCCAGGAGTTGAAGCCGATCACCAGCCCGGTGGCATGGCGCAGCTTGGGGTTCTGCTTGCCGGCGGTGGCCTGGATGGCCTTGAGGTCCTTCAGGTATCCGTCCCGGTCGCTTGCCAGGGGGCCCTTGATGCCGGCCTTCTCGGTGAGGTCGGTCCGGTAGTAGACCGCCGTGGTGTCGGCGATGAACGGGACGCCGTAGGAGGTGTTCTTGTACTTGGTGGTGTCCCACTGGCCGGGGTAGAAGTCCGCCGACTTGAACGACGTCGGGGTGGCCTGGAAGGCGTTCATGGCGGCCATCTCGGCCATCCAGGTGGAGCCGACCACGGACATGTCCGGTGTGTTGCCGCCGGCTACGGCGGTGGTCAGCTTGTCGTGCGCGGAGGCCCAGGGCACCGGGGTGATCTGGACCTTGACGTCGGGGTTCTGCTGCTCGAACTTCTTGGCCAGGCTCAACAGGGCCGGGTCGGTGTCGCCCATGGACCACATGACGACCTTGCCGGTGGCCTTGCCGCTGCCGATCTTCGCGGGTGCGTCCTTGCCGGGCCCGGAGTCGGCACTGCGGCCGCAGCCGGTGGCCACCAGGGCTGCGGTGACGGTGACGCACAGGACCTGGACGGTTCTGACGGTGTGACGAGTAGAAGTACGCATTGGGCGGCTCCTTGCCATTGAGCGAAAAAGGGGCGCCGGGGGGACGGCGAAGAGGTGCAAGCGGGCAGGCACCCGGATGGGCCGGCCCAAGAGGTGAGTTCGTCTGCAGCGGCATCGGCCGTCAGCCGCGGGTCGCGGCTGGAACGTCCGACCCGGCGGGCAGCGTCCGGGCGGGGTGTGCCCGGCGTACCGTTCGTGTGCCGGATCAGGAAGGCACCGAGGGAAACTGCACCTCGGCGGTGACGCGTGAACACGGTTCCGCGCGGCGGGTGATGAAGTCGGCCGACAGCCGAACAGGCCGGTCGGGGCCGCTGCGTGGAGCGGCTTCAGGTAGAGCCGGCCGACTTACCAGCCTGCCCGAGAGCCGGGAGGTCAGTTCATTGGGCGGATGGGGTCCGTCCCCGCCTGCGGGGCTGGGCAGGAGCGGCGGAGACGGACAGTTGGTGAGACGCCGACGCCGTACACATCTGGGTGACGCAGCGTCAGTTCAGGCCCGGCTGTAACGTCGAGCCCCGGATCACGAGGCTGGTCGGGACGATGCACGAGGAGGCGGCCTTCGGCGATCCGCGCACGTGGTCCAGCAGCAGACGCGCCGCCGCCTCACCCATCTCCCGCATCGGCTGGCGGATGGTCGTCAGTGCCGGGTAGGTGTACGACGCCATCTCAAGGTCGTCGAAGCCCACCACGGCGACATCCTGCGGAACCCACAGACCGGCCTCGTGCAGTGCGGCCAGCACGCCGGCCGCCGAGGGATCGTTGTGCGCGAAAACCGAGTCGAACTCCACGCCGTCCGCGAGAGCGCGCGCCAGCGCGCTACGGCAGCGGTCGAAGTCGAAGTCGCCGGGGATGATGCTGTGTTGGCCGATCTCGATCCCGGCTTCGGCATAGACATCGACGAAGCCGTCCAGCCGTTCCCGGGTACAGCCGAACGCCTCGGGACCGGTCACCACCAGGGGACGACGGCGCCCGATCTCCAGCAGGTGCCGCGCCGCCTGGGCACCCCCCTCTCGATTGGTGGTGGCCACGTAGGGGAATCCCGGCCGCTGGAAGCGATCGTCGATCAGCACGACCGGCAGCCCCGCTTCGTGCAGCTCCGTGATGTACCCCATGGCACCTTCGGGCTCTATCACCAGCAGACCGTCGAACGACTTGGCGGCGACCTGCAGGCCGAGCCTGCGCAGTGATTCCTCACCGCGGTTCCAGGTCAGCATGCGCAGCCCGAAACCCTCGGCCTCCAGCGTTTCGACGACCGCCTGCACGATGCCGGCCCAGGCCCAGGCCATGTCCGGGACCAGCATGCCGATCATCTGTGTGGTGCCGCGTGCGAGCCCGACTGCTCCGGCGCTCGGCACATAGCCCAGCTCCGATATCGCCTTGCGGACCTTCAGGACGGTGTTCTCGTTGATCTCGCCTTTGCCGTTCAGCACTCGCGAGACCGTCGTCTTGCTGACGCCGGCCCGTGAGGCCACGTCGGCGATGGTGACTCCCATGCCACCTCCTCTCACTCCACGCAGAGGCGGAAGACGTCCTCCCGCACCGAAGGTGCCGATCGTACAGAGATCGGCGGAATCGGTACCGGCAGCGGTTCCGGAACCGGTTTCGGTACCGGTTCCGGCAGTGAAGCACCGAGAAGCCCGACCCGTCAACACACCGGAAACAACTCGTTCACGGGGAAGTCGTCAGCGCCCGGGAGCGGGGAGTTCGCCGGAGCCGCGGGCGAGGTAGCGGGTGGGCAGCACCCGGTGACGGGCGGGCCCGCCCTCGCCGTCGAGCCGGTCGAACAGGAGGTTCGCGGCCTCCCGGCCGATGGCAGAGTGATCCTGGGCGATCACCGAGATGCCCGGTTCGAGCAGGTCAGCGAGGGGAAGGTCGTCGAAGCCGACCAGCGCGACGCGGCGCTGCAGCTGACGCTCCTGCAGGGCCATGCGGGCCCCGACGGTCAGGAGGTTCTGGCCGGAGACGAGTGCCGTGGGCGCATGGGCGAGCGCCAGGAGTTCACGGGTGGCCTCCTGGGCGGCGTCCGCGCCGTGCAGGCCGCGCTTGACGAGAGAAGGGTGCAGGACGCATCCCACCGCGGCGAGCCCCTCCACGAACCCGGCGTAACGCTCTTCGGCGGTCCAGATCGAGCGGAGATCCCCGAGGAAGGCGATGCACCGGTGACCCGCCTCGTGCAGCCTCTTCACCGCCGCCCGCACGCCCGCCCGGTTGTCCACCGTCACGGTGTCCACCTGCGGCGCTGTGGTCCGGCGGTCCATACAGACGACGGGTGTGCCGGCGCGGCGGGCCGCATCGAGGTCGGCGCCGTCCTGCCCGGTGGGCACCACGATGAGGCCGTCGACCCGGCGGGCGGTGAAGGTCTTCAGCAGGCTGCGTTCCCGGATCGGGTCCTCGTCGGTAGACCCGGCCAGGAGCAGCATGCCGCGCTCGGCGGCAGCGTCCTCCACCGCGCGGTGCAGCGCGGCAGAGAAGGGGTTGGCCGCGTCCTCCAGGACCAGGCCGAGGGTGTGTGTGCGGCGGTCGGCCCGGCGCAGGCTGCTGGCCGTCAGGTCCTGGCGATAGCCGAGCTGCTCGGCGGCTCGCGTCACCCGTTGCGCCAGGTCAGGGGTGACGGGCTTGCCGTTGATGACCCGCGAGACGGTGGCGATGCCAACCCCGGCCATGGTCGCGACGTCACGTATGGTCGCCGCTCGCCGACCTGTGTCGTTCTGCTCGCTGGACAACGTTTTCTCCCGGGGATCAACGGCACCGTGCAGCCGCCCTCATCCTCGCATTCAGGAGTTTTCCCGCACAGGGCCTGGACTTCGGCGACATGTTGCCCGTACGTTCTGCGAAACGTTTCCAGCCCCCCGGCTGGAGCTGCCGGTGCCGTGCTGCCCCCACAGCCGGGCTCGCCCGTGGCCTTGGACCAGGCCACGGCGCAACCGCCGCCCGCACCTGACACGCATCAAGCGTCACGCGTACGTCCCCTACGGCTGAGCCGAAGCCCGCCCGCCTGCAAGGAGCGCCATGTCCAGAACCCTTCGTCCGCGCCGCAGACTCCTGGCCGCACTGGCCGTCCTGTCCGGGCTCGGCCTGGTCGCCGCCTCCCCCGCCATGGCCGACACGCTCTACCACGAGCAGTACCGCCCCCAGTTCCACTTCACCCCGGCCCATAACTGGATGAACGACCCCAACGGCCTGATCTACTACAAGGGCAAGTACCACCTGTTCTTCCAGTACAACCCGTCCGGCAACACCTGGGGCAACATGTCCTGGGGCCACGCTGTCAGCACCGACCTGGTGCACTGGAAGCAGCTCCCGGTGGCCATTCCCCAGGACGACCAGGAGATGATCTTCTCCGGCAGCGTGGTGCTGGACAGGAACAACACCACCGGCTTCGGGACGAAGAAGAACCCTCCGCTCGTCGCCATCTACACCAGCGCGCAGAAAGCCTCCGGCAAGCAGCAGCAGGCCCTTGCCTACAGCACCGACGGCGGCACCACCTGGATCAAGTACGACGACAACCCGGTGCTCGACATCGGCTCGAACAACTTCCGTGACCCCAAGGTCTTCTGGTACGCCCCCACGCAGCGCTGGCTGATGACGGTCTCCCTCGCCGACCAGCACAAGATCGCCTTCTACAGCTCGGCAGACCTCAAGCACTGGACCCACCAGAGCGACTTCGGCCCGGCCGGCGCCACCGGCGGGGTGTGGGAGTGCCCGGACCTGTTCCCGCTGCCGGTCGACGGCGACGCGAGGAAGACCAAGTGGGTGCTGGCCGTCAACCTCAACCCCGGGGGCATAGCGGGCGGTTCCGGCGCCCAGTACTTCGTCGGCGACTTCAACGGCAAGAAGTTCACCTCCGACGACGACGGCAGCTACACCCCACCGAGCGGCACCGTGATGCAGGACTTCGAGTCCGGCTCGTTCGGCGACTGGAAGGCCACCGGTGACGCCTTCGGCAGCGCGCCGGCGACCGGGGCGGTGGACTGGCAGTCACAGGTCACCGGCATCGAGGGCAAGGCCTTCGCCAACAGCTTCCACGGCGGCGACGCCTCCACCGGCACCCTGACCTCGCCCGAGTTCACCGTGACCAGCGACTACATCAACTTCAAGGTCGGCGGCGGCAACCACCCGTACCAACCTGATACCGTCCTGGGCGACCAACCGGCACCCACCGGCGAAACCCTCGCCGACTTCGAGGGCAGCACCTACACCAGCCCCTTCGGCGACTGGACCACCACCGGTGACGCCTTCGGCACCGGACCGGCCCAGGGCGCCCTCCCGGGCCAGCAGCAGGTCTCCGGCTATCTCGGCAACGGCCTGGTCAACACCTTCCTGACCGGGGACGCCTCCACCGGCACCCTCACTTCCCCGACGTTCACCATCGACAAGAAGTACCTGGACTTCCTCATCGGCGGCGGCTACCACCCCGCAAGCTCCGACGCCCCCACCGCGGTCGAGCTCATCGTGGACGGCAAGGTCGTGCGCTCTGCCACCGGATCCAACGGCGAAGCCCTGAGCTGGTCTTCGTGGGACCTGTCCGACCTGCAGGGCAAGCAGGCCCAGATCAAGGTCGTGGACGACAACACGGGCGGCTGGGGTCACCTCAACCTCGACCAGGTCGTCCTCTCCGACACCCAGGCGAAGCCGCCCTCCATCGAAACCGGCGTCAACCTGCTGGTCGACGGCAAGGTCGTGCAGAATGCCACCGGCGCCGACTCCGAGAACCTCGACTGGGCCTCCTTCAACACCACCGCCTACAAGGGCAAGAAGGTCCAGATCCAGATCGTGGACGCCAACTCCGGCGGCTGGGGACACGTCCTCGCCGACCAGTTCATCACCGCCGACAAGCCCGCCCTGAACACCACCCAGCGCGCTCACTGGCTCGACTACGGCGCGGACTTCTACGCCGCCAACACGTGGAACGACGCCCCCGGCGGCCGCCGCGTCATGATCGCCTGGATGAACAACTGGAACTACGGGCAGGCCATCCCCACCAGCCCGTGGCGCAGCGCCGACTCCTTCCCCCGCCAGCTCTCCCTGAAGACCGTGAACGGCAAGGTCCAGCTGATCCAGCAGCCGGTCCGCGAACTGACCACCCTGCGCAGCGCCGGTACCAAGGTGCCCAGAACGCGCGTCACGAACACCACCACCCCGCTCGCGGTGCACGGCAGCAGCCAGGAACTCCAGGCCGACCTCACCGCCGGCACCGCCGACCGCTTCGGCCTGGACGTCCGCACCGGCGCCGGACAGCGCACCCGCATCGGCTACGACACCGCCAGCGGCGAGGTCTACATCGACCGCACCGCCTCCGGCGCCACCGACTTCGACCCCACCTTCTCCGGCGTCCAGCACGCCCCCCTCGACCTGCACGGCGGTGGGCTGAGCCTGCACGTCCTCGTCGACGCCTCCTCCGTCGAGGTCTACGCCCAGAACACCCGCGGCGAACAGGTGATCCTCACCGACCAGGTCTTCCCGGACGCCTCCAGCACCGGCGTCGACGCCTTCGCCGAAGGCGGCAGCGCCACCCTCGACCACATGCAGGCGTGGCAGCTGAGGTCCATCTGGCCGTGACATGGCTCAGGTCCGTGCGCCGGAAGGCCAGGAGCGGCTTCCGGAGCACGGATATAGGCGAGCGGAGCAGCTGGTGGTGCGGCGTGAAAGCGATCCCCGCGGGCCAATGTCTTGAGTCACCCTCTGCGCGGTTTGGCCGTGGTGTCCCATCCTGACCTGCGGCAGACGACTTTCGCGCAAGCCACCTGAGTCTCGGCCAGCCATGTTTTCGCAGTTCATCGAACCTCGCTGGCGCCTTGCAACGGGATGACCATTGCGGAGCGGTTTGCGAGTTGCTGGCGGAGTGCGGCGTTTTCGGCGAGGAGGGTGGCGATGACGGTTGCTGCGGCATCGACCTGATGCCGGAGCCGGTGACGCTCTTTCCGGTTGTCCTTCAGCTGTCGGCGCAGACGGCTGATCTCGTCGCGCTGCTGTTGGTCGCGGAGGCTGGCTGGGCTGTGGCCAGCGCGAGCGTCCCATTCTGCGAGGACGGCGGTGGCCCGGTTCATGGTGGCCCGGCTGACGCCAGCTTCGCGCCAGAGGTTGTTCTTGGTCAGTTTGCCGTCGGTTCGTGCGGGTCTGCCGGTGAAGAGCCGTTCCATCGCCTCGCGAAGGGTCTGCTCAGTCTTGGCGGAGACCGTGGGCGGGGTCATCGGCTGGCCTTTCGGATCACGAGGTCGACTTCGTTGAGCTGCTCAGTGAGCAGGGCCCGCCGGTTGGGTGGGAGCTTTGGGGTGGCGAGCAGGTCAGTCAGCGAGGCTCGTTCTGCTGCCCAGAGGGGCTGGTGGGCGGGGGCGATGACGCTGTTGGCGCAGCGCGAGGGCTGGCACCGGTCGATCAGAGGGCCTTGGTGGCCTTCGGGGGCGATGGCGTTCTCAAGACATTTGGCGCCGACTGGGTTGGCGTCATCCATGGTGCAGTGGTTGAGCTTGCCGAAGCGGACGGACAGGCGCGTGCGGCGAAGGAGGTCGAGTTCGACGCGGACGTCGCCTCGCTGTGCCTTGTTGGTCGCTCTCATCTCGGCGGCCTTGGCGCGGATGGCGGCGAAGGTCTCGCGCAGGCGGTCGGCGCCTGGTCCGTAGCCGATTGGCTCGCCGCGGCCGTCGGCGGCGAAGAGCTCGGCCAGTCGCTCGAAGCGGCGCTCGCTGATGGCGGTTCTCAGGTGGGCCCAGGCGGGCGAGGGCTCGGTGTAGCCCTGGGTGGTGGTGTTCGCGAGCGCCCTCGTGGCGACGTGCTTGAGCTGCATCCCGACGGCGATCTCCGAGCCGGGGAAACCACCAGCCGTGGGCCTTCCGGCCGGCCGGAGGTCAGCAGGTCAGGAGCCTCCTGAAGGCTTCGGGCCAATCGGCGGCGGCGCGTGCGATCCGGCGCCACCTCACCCACCACTCTCGCCACAATCACCGGATCCAGGTGCGGCTCGGCGCACAGCACCGCTTCACAGATCACGCCGTCCGGGTCGGCGGCGTACCGCTGCGGCTCCTCGGCAGCCGTCACCCGTCACTGTCCCCGGTGATGCGGGCCCGCTTGGGCCTGAAGGCGCCGACTCCTCCCTCGCCCGCACCGCCGCCGGCTGCGCGCCGGCGGCCTGCGGAGGCGGTGGCCACCGGTTCGATGAGCTCCTCCATCCGGCAGCCCAGGATGTCCATCAGCGCCATCAGCGTCTTCAAGCTGAGCCGCTCCGGCTTGTCCACCACCAGGCGGTAGACCTGGCTCGGCGAGAGGTCGATGCCCCGCTCGGCGAGCAGAGGCCGCAGATCCGTGGTCGAGAACAGCCCGTGGCTTGCCATGACCGTGCGCAGATGCCACTGGTAGTCGAGCTTGTCCGCCATCATGTCTCCTGATCCGCCGCATAGGCACGGTCGAGCGCCTTACGCATCATCGTGTTCATGAAGTCCCCGCTGACATCCAGTCCCAGTTCGTCCCGGTACTCCGCGAAGCGTTCCTCCATCTCACGCGGCTTGAGCCGGCCGCCCCGCTCCGTCAGCCACACCGCCGACCCGCCGCTGCACCGGTACCGCGGGCGGATATTGACCAGGTAGTCCTGGACCGCCTCCACGGCCCAGGGCATGACACTGAGCACCATCCGGCGGCGAGGCCCAGAACCCCTGCTCGCCTTGCCGTAGCGGACCTGGAGTGAACCGAACCGCCCCAGCTCCGGCGCCTTGGGATTGCGGTAGAAGTCAGTCGTATCGAGCCGAGAGGTCTCGTTGCAGCGCAGCCCTCACCCGTAGATGACCTTGAACACGGTCGCATCCCGGTACGCCGCGAGTGCGCCCTTGCGGCCCAGCCTGATCGCGCGATCGACCTGGTCATCGGCGTGATCCAGGAGGAGTTGAACCTCCTCCCGGGTCATCGGCCGGCGGCCCGGCCGTCCCTCGTAGTCCGTCAGATGGGCGACCGTGTTCCACTCATGACAGACCTGCACCGGGTGGGTGCCGAAGCGGGCCTCGCACACCTCGGGCCACTGGTAGTACGGCGAGGTGATGTAGTCGCAGAACAGCTTCAGAGCGTCCTGATAGCTGCGGATCGTCGATCTCGCCCGCTTCTCCTCCGCGATGAGACAGGTCATCCACTCATCCACGTGGCCAGCAGTCCAGGTCCATGGGTACTCGTTGATGCCCGCCATAAACCGGCGCACGATCCGCTGCCGCCCCAGGATCGTCTCCGTGGCCAAGCGGCGGCCCCCGCGCTGCTGGCGAGCCCAGCCCTCCAACATCGCCTCGAACACAGCGTCCTCGGGATGGAGCAGGGCAACGCCGTCGAGCAGCAGCATGCGAGCACGACTGCTCTCACCTCCAGCACTGACCACTTCCCCCTCAGCTCATCCGCTGCGCGAATCATGCATCACATGCACGAATGGCGGCAACCGGCCAGTTCAGAAGGGAAGTTCGGCGCTAACGTGAGACCGCGACAGAGGTCCAGGCAGAAGGGTTACACCGAGAAGTCGACTTGCATTCGGTGCATATCCCCGGGGTTCAGCGCGTACGGGCGGTCCGCCTCCGGCGCTGCGGGAGCGACGCAGTACGGCCGGTCATAGCTGATCGGGACCACGCCCTGCGGCTCGATGAAGCCCACCACCGTGATCGTGCGCTTGGTCGGCAGCGGGAGGCGGGCAAGGTCGTCCTCGGAGAGCGGCAGCATGCGGCCGTCCGGGAGGGCGACACCGCGCCCGACCTCGGAATAGGGGATTTCTCCGAACTAACGACCTTGGGTGCGATGGACTTCGGACATGCTGGCCCGCTGGCTCGGTCGGGGGGTGAGTCTGAAATCCTTCTTCTCATGAGCACACCACCAGACGGATTGCCTATCTATCGAATCTTGACCGGCCAGGACGACGCCGCGTTCTGCCAGCGTGTTAGCGAAGCGATTGGTCTTGGCTACGAACTGCACGAAGGTCCCGCCGTCACCTTCAACGGTGAGAGCGTCATCGTCGCCCAGGCGCTGGTCTGGCCGGCACGGTCGTAGCGACTTTGTGAAGAGCGGTGCTCGCGATCGGTCCGTGACGTGAGAAGGGCCTGCATGGGTTGGGCGGGTGTGAGGCTCACCCTGGCCCGTGCGGCCTGTTCGCGGGCTGGGCACCGGATGGGACCTGCACGAATACCGCCATTCCGCCCCGCCCCCTCGGTGAGCAGGGCGACTCGCTGCTGATGCTCGTGGCCAAGTCGCGGCACAAGAAGCCGGAGGTCGTCCGCCGGTACTTCAAGCCGTCCCCGGAGGCGATGGCCGAGGTCACGAGCCTGCTCGCGCCCGGCGACAGCAGGCGCTGAATCAGCGGAACTTCGGGTCCAGGCCCGATAGTGCCCGCTACGGGACGACTTTGAGATAGGTGGCGGTTTCGACGAAACCCAGGCGCCGGTAGAAGTCGGCAGCCCGGCGAGTGGGCACGACCATCTCGGCGTCGCCCGCCCGCATGGCCCGTATCAGCGTCTCCCGCACCAGCAGCGAGCCCAGCCCGCGCCCGCGCAGCGGTTCATGGACCGCCAACTCCAGGAGCTGCAGGACAGTTCCGCCTGCGAACAGCGTCGGCATCCGCGCCGCGAGGGCGTATCCGGCGACCTGCCCGTCGGATTCGGCGATCAGAAACTCTGCGCGTCCTTTCCCGACTGCCGCCATAACACCGGGGAATGTCGCGGCATCGAAGACGGCACGATCGGTCCGGTAACTGGTCGCAAACTCGCACAGCAGCCGGTAGGCGTCCGTCGCGTCGTCGGCCCTCGCATCTCGACAGCCTCGGACATCTGGGGTGTTCACGCGTCTCGTTCCTCCTTCGTCCGGGCATCGGCGAACGCCGCGATGGCGGCGATCTTCGCCGCCGGGATCAGCGCGATCAGCTCGCTCGCCTCGATTTCGACGCTGCTGTCGCGCCGCCCGCTGCCGCAGTAGATGCGCCCCGCATCCGTCAGTCTCTCGTCGAAGACGACGACCGCCGACTCGTCCGCGCACACCGGGCAGATGCCGCCAGGCTGCATGTCCAGCTTCTCCAGCCGCTCGGCGGGCGCCGACGTCAGATCCGTACGGCGCACTCCGGCGGCGCGGGCCAGTGGGCCATACCGCAGCCGGGCGTGGCCGGGCAGCGCGGCCAGCACCAGTCGGTCGTCGGGGGCGGTGAACGCCAAGGTCTTGACTGTTTGTTCCAGCGGGATACCCAGCGCGGCGCACACCTCTTGCGGCGTGTCGAGCGCGGGATGCGGGTGGAGGCGGAACGGGACGCCGCGGGCCGTCAGAATCGCCACCGGGTTGGAGGCGTCGACGGTCGGCGGGCCTTCGGGGGCATCGCTCGTCATGCCGGTGACGGTAGCGCCCGGCCGACGTGTGACGAGGACGACGCTGGCCAGCACGGCGGCCAGGCCGATCAGCATGCTGGGGGTCAGCGGCTCGTCCAGCAGCAGCGCGCCCCACAGCACGCCGAACACCGGGACCAGGAAGGTCACGGTCAGTGCCGTGACCGGTCCGTGCGCTGCGACGATCCGGTAGAAAAGGGCGAAGCCGAGCGCGGTGCAGGGCAGGGCCAGCGCCAGGACCGCCCAGGTACTGCGTGCGCCGGGCAGCTCCGGGGGTGGCGCGAACGGCAGCAGCGGCAGCAGCAGGGCGGCGGCGGCCAGTTGCTGGCCGGCGGCCACGGCGGTCGGGGGGACCGTGGCGAAGTGCCGGGCCGCGTACACCCCGCCCAGGCCGAGGCACAGCGCGGCCAGCAGGCTGGCGGTTACGGCGAGCAGCAGGGGCGCGTCTGGCCTGACGGGACCCAGCCCGACGAGGACCGCGACGCCGCCCACGCCCACGAGCACGCCGCCGACGCGGCACGCCGTCAGCCTTTCCTGTCCCCGTGACGCGCCGATGAGCAGGGCGAACAGTGGAGTGGTGGCGTTGAGGGTGGCCGCCAAAGAGGCAGGCAGGCGCAGCTCGGCGGCGGCGATGAGCGTGAATGGCAGTGCTGCTGACACCGCGCCCAGCGTGAGGTAACGCCTCCCGCTCCCGTGCTGCCGCCAGGTGGGGCGCTCCTGGTGCAGCGCCCGCAGTACCAGCCACAGCGCGGCGCCCGCGAGCAGGCACCGGGCCTCGATCAGCGCGACTGGGCCCCACTGAGGTACGGCGACCCTGATGAAGAGGAACGACGCACCCCACAGGGCTCCCAGGGCGGTCAGCGACGCGAGACTGCGCAGGTTCATGGGGAGCAGCGTCGAGCCGGATGCGAACATGAGGCAAACAGATGGCCTTCATATGAGGATGAAGAGATTTCATGTCACTTGGGCTTCGGCAGCTGCGTGCTTTCGTCGCTGTCGTGGACGCCGGCGGCTTCACGTCGGCGTCCGACGAGATCGGGCTTACGCAGTCGGCCGTCAGTCATGCCGTGGCCGCTCTGGAACGGGAGATCGGGGCGGCCCTCATCAGCCGTGGGCGTGACGGCGTTCGGCTGACCGGCCTGGGCGAGCGAATTCTGGTGCACGCCAGGTCCGCGCTGCGCCAGGTGGAACTGATCGAGGAGGAGGCGGCCGCCGTTCGTGGCCTGCGCCGCGGACGGCTGCGCATCGGCGGCTTTCCTTCGGCCTGCCAGCTGCTCCCGCCGCTGATCGCCGAACTGCGCCGGATCCACCCCGGCATTGAGGTCGCTCTGTGGGAGGGGACTGATCAGGAGGTCGCGCAGTGGCTTGCGGATGGGCTGATCGACCTGGGAATGCGCGCGAGCCTTGCGCCGCCGGCTGCCTCCGATCTGGTGCTGGCCGCCGACCGGATGGTGGCCGTCGTCGACAAGCGGCACCCGCTGGCCGCCGAGCCCGATGTAGCCCTGGCGGACCTTCAGGATGACCCGCTGCTGGTCTCCGACGGCGGCTGCGAGCCGCTGCTCGACGAGCTGCACGCCGCGGCCGGTCTCCCACTGCGCGTGGCACAGCGGGTGCGGGAGATGGCCACTCTGCTGGCCATGGTGCGAGCCGGCCTCGGCGTCACCGTCGTGCCCGAGCTGAGCCTCGCCTCACGCCAGGGCATCACGGCCCTGCCGCTCCGCCCGGCGTCCCGTCGCCGGGTCCTGCTCGACACCCGGGCTGGGACCCCGCCACCTGCTACGGTCCAGGCGTTCCAGGACATACTCCGGAGGAGCGAGAAGACTGGGAGCATGTAGGAGGCGGAGTCCAGTGCCCGTCGGTCGGCGCTGTCACGTTGTTGGGTGGGTAGGTGTCTGATGGCACGTCGTGGCGTGGTGGAGCCCGGTTCCGGGCTGTGGTCAGGCCGTGGCGGCTGGGCTGGCGACGCCGGCGATCTGGTCCCAAATCGCGAAGCGGACGGTCATCTCGGCGCGGTAGTGGTGTGCTGGCATCAGATGGCGGCGGGGCCGGAAGTGGGGCGAGATCCCTCTGAACGCGGACAGGAACCGCTGGGTTCCGCCGACGGAGCGGAAGTTTTTCATCGCCCGTTCGCGTTGCCTGGCGGGCTGGTGGCTGTTCTCCGCCCGGTTGTTCAGATACTTCGACTGCCGGTGCTCGACGGAGGGCATGACCTCGCGATGAGCCGCGCCGTAGGAGCGGAGCTTGTCGGTGACGATCACCCGCGGCACCGCACCGGTCTTCTTCAGGCAGCCTGCGGAAGAAACGCCTGGCCGCGGCCTTGTCCCGCCGGTTCTGCGCCAGGATGTCCAGGACATTGCCGTCCTGGTCGACAGCCCGCCACAAGTACTTCTGTTCCCCGTTGATCTTGATGAAGACTTCGTCCAGGTGCCACTTGTCCCCGGGCTGGGGCTGTCGGCGGCGCAGCGCGTTGGCATAGGTCTGCCCGAACTTGGCGCACCAGCGGCGGATCGTCTCGTAGGAGACGACGATCCCGCGCTCGAGCATGAGCTCCTCGATCTCGCGGAACGACAGCGGAAGCGGAAGTACAGCCACACACAATGGGAGATGACCTCGACCGGATACCGATGCCCCTTGTACGACAGCGACACGGCCCCCACAGACAGCCCCCTCCAGCACAGTCAACCAGAAGATCATCCCACCCGGCCAACCAACGTGACAGCCCCTTCTGTCCCTGTGCCAGCGATGTTGTGATCGCTCACCGAAGGTTTTCGTCACGGATCATCCTGCGGAGGCTGGTGCGGGCTGCGGTCAGGTCTCAGGGGCCAATCCGTGGCCGCCGACCCGGTCTCGTATTCGTGGTGGCAGCAGCATCTGCGTCAGAAGCGGAGCAGCTCGACGCACCCCCGAGTCGGCACGCCATCGCTGCAAGCTGTCAGCGTTCGCGTGAAAGTACCCAGCCCGGTACGCGGCTACGTACCCAGCAAGTTCGATACCGCCCGGCACCGGGGCTACCTGATTGCCGGCTCTTTCGAAACGGGTGTGCTGGACGTGAGAGAGGGGCGCCTCACCAGCTTGACCACCAGTCTTTCAACCTCCTGCGCAGGTGGTCTCGGTTTGGGCATGCTGATGACGGTGGACCGGGGGGTGGTGACGATGCGGCGTAGGCAGGGTGCGTGGGCTGGGATGGCCGTGACGGGGACTGCTGCAGTCGTGGCGGCGGGGCTGGGGCTGGTGACCAACTACGCCAGTGCCGCCGTGCCAGGATGGGCGGCTCACGCGTGGGTAATCTGGCCGCTGTTCGCCGTGCTGGTGTTGGCCAGCATCGGGCTGGTGTTGTGGACCCGACGGCTGGATGTTGCAGCAAGACCGCCAGCGCGGCTGGGACCGGTGGGCCGACCGGCCAGGGGCCAGCAGGATTCCTTGCGCCCCCCACATGTGGAGCGCGTGCGCGGACGCGAAACCGAGCTGGCCGAGTTGGCAGGCATGCTGCGGCGGCCACGAGGACGGTTCGCGGTGTTGTGCGCGGCTGGCGGAATGGGGAAAACAACGGTAGCCGCGCAGTTCGCCTCGCAGGCCAACGCGGCGGGCTGGCGAGTGTTTTGGGTGCGCTGGCGCGATTCCGCCGAGCTGGCGCAGCAGATGGTGCAGACGGCACTGGCTTGTGGGCTGCCCGAGGCAGAGTTGGAGTCCGCGCGGGCCGGGCGGGCGAGTCTGCCCGATGTAGTGTGGCGGCAGCTGGGCCAGGCCCGGCGGTGGCTGCTGGTGTTGGACAACGCCGACGAGCCGCAAGAGATCGGCCCGGCAGGGGAACCGTTGGCCGATTACCGCGGTTGGATCCGCCCACACGGCCGAGGCCTGCTGGTGATGACTAGCCGAGATTGCAGCCCGCAGACATGGGGGCCGCGTGCCCGGCTACTGCCCTTGAAGCCGCTGCCCGCACAGCCTGCAGGCCAGATCCTGGTCGACGCTGCTCCCGCAGCTGGCACAGCCGAGCAGGCTCGGGACCTGGCCATGCGGCTGGGCGGGCTTCCGCTGGCGCTGCACGCGGCCGGTACTTACCTGGCCGCGCCTACCAGCCGCTACCGCACCTTCACCACCTACCGCCAGGCCCTGGAGCGTGAACTGCCCCTCCTGCTGGGAGCCGAACACCCGGACGCCTCTCATCCGCGAGTCGCCCGCACTGTGGTGCGGCACACCTGGGAGGTGTCCCTGGACCAGCTCGCCCGGGAAGGCAACGCTTTGGCCCGCCCCGTGTTGCGACTACTAGCCGTACTGGCCGAAGCTCCCGTCCCGCTGTCCCTCATCACCCCGGACCTGCTGTCTGCCGTCACGGGAGACGACGTCACCGTCCCAGCGTTGGAGGCTGCGTTTGCAGGTCTGCACCGGTATGGCCTGCTTGACCTTCCTTACTCTCCCGGCAACGCCGGGCAGGCATCGGGCATCAGCGACCCGGCGCAGGTGGTGCTGCACCCTTTGATCCGAGAGATCAATGCCGTCGCTCTAGCGGCCGGGGCATCCCATCTCGCCACGTGGCACCAAGCCCTTGCCGAGCGGTTGACCGCGGCCGTGCACGAGGTAGACGAGCAGGGGCGCGCCGGTTGGCCTGCCGCCGTACTCCTCGCCCCTCACCTGCCAATGCTGCTCGACCTCCCGGACCCTTGCTTCTCCACACATCACCGCACCGCTCTCGGTACGCTCGCGCAAGTACTGGAGCACGCTGGCGCCTTCAGTGCAGCCCGTCTGCTCCACGAACGCCTCCTCGACTTCGAGAGCCGCACCCTGGGTCCCCAGCACCCCGACACCTTGACCAGCCGCAACCACCTGGCCAACGCCTTGTTCGGAATGGGCGAGCCAGTTGAGGCGATACTGCTGCTCCGGCAGACCCTGGAGGACCGTAGCCGTGTCCTGGGCCCCGCGCACCCTGACACTCTGATCAGCCGTCATGACCTCGCCTGTGCCCTAGACGGGACGGGGCAGCATGCAGAAGCGGTGTCTTTGCTGCGGCACACCCTCGCCGACCGTGCCCGTGTGCTGGGAGTCTTGCATCCGCGCACCCTGGCCAGCCGTGACAGCCTCGGTCTCGCCCTGGACGGGATGGGCGAACATGCGGAGGCGGTCCGCCTGCACCGGCAGACCGTTGACGACCGCATCCGTGTGCTGGGCCCCGAACATCACCTCACCTTGCTCAGCCGCCACAACCTCGCCAGCGCACTGGCCAGGATGGGCGAGCATGCGGAAGCGGAACGGCTACTGCAAGAGGTTCTTAATGACCACGCCCGTGTACTGGGAGTCTTGCATCCGCACACCCTGGCCAGCCGTGACAGCCTCGCTCTCACCCTGGACGGGATGGGCGAACATGCGGAGGCGGTCCGCCTGCACCGGCAGACCGTTGACGACCGCATCCGTGTGCTGGGCCTCAACCACCCCGATACCCTGACCAGCCGCCACAACCTCGCCAGCGCACTGGCCAGGATGGGCGAGCAAGAAGGGGCGGTACGCCTGCTGCGACAGACCCTCGCTGACCGCGTCCGTGTGCTGGGCCCTGAGCACCCACACACCGTGCGCACCCGCGACGACCTGGAGGCAGCTTCGGCTGCCTGGCGTGCTGCACGACGGCGACAGACCTGGTTGCGCCCCTCGCGACGCTAGGAGCCGCCCCCACAGGCACCGCACGAAGGCACGGGCGGGCCCAACGCGACCAACCCCCGACGAGGCGCTGTCACGTTGGCTGACCGGTGAGATGATCTTCGGGTCGATCAGGCTGGGAGGGGTCGTCCATGGGGAGCGCGTTGCTGTCGTACAAGGGGCACCGGTACCCGGTTGAGGTCATCTCCCACTGCGTGTGGCTGTACCACCGCTTCCCCACTCAGCCTCCGTGAGGTCGAGGAACTGATGCTCGAGCGCGGCGTGACCGTCTCCTATGAGACGGTGCGGCGGTGGTGTGGCAAGTTCGGGCAGCAGTACGCCAACGCGCTGCGCCGCCGACAGCCTCGGCCGGGTGACAAGTGGCACCTGGACGAAGTCTTCATCAAGATCAACGGCATGCAGCGGTACCTGTGGCGGGCCGTCGACCAGGACGGGCACGTCCTGGACATCCTGCTGCAGAACCGGCGGGACAAGGCCGCCGCCAGTCGCTTCTTCCGCAGACTTCTGAAGAAGACGTGCGCGGTGCCGCGGGTGGTCGTCACTGACAAGCTCCGCTCCTACGGAGCGGCCCACCGCGAGGTCATGCCCTGCGTCGAGCACCGTCAGTCGAAGTACCTGAACAACCGGGCGGAGAACAGCCACCAGCCCACCAGGCAGCGCGAACGGGCGATGAAGGGCTTCCGCTCGGTGGGCGGGGCCCAGCGGTTTCTGTCCGCGTTCAGCGGCATCTCGCCCCACTTCCGGCCCCGCCGCCACCTGATGCCCGCACACGACTACCAAGCCGAGATGACCGTCCGCTTCGCAATCTGGGAGCAGATCACCGGCGTCGCCGGCCTCGCCACCACGGCCTGAACACAGCCCCCAACCGGGCTCCACCACACCACGCCGCACCATCAGACACCTACCCACCCAACAACGTGACAGCGCCATGGATCGCGCTGAGCGCGGTGTTCGCCGCCGTGGTGGCGGGCGGCCATCAGCGTCTGGCAGGCGTTCATCGCCCGTCGTGCCAGCGGGCCGGGCCGTCCGCGCAATCACCGAGGCTGG
This sequence comes from Streptomyces sp. NPDC048751, assembly GCF_043198595.1. Taxonomy (NCBI): domain Bacteria; kingdom Bacillati; phylum Actinomycetota; class Actinomycetes; order Kitasatosporales; family Streptomycetaceae; genus Streptomyces; species Streptomyces sp. NPDC048751. The sequence continues at coordinate 121,385 of NZ_JBICUX010000014.1, read as the reverse complement.
CCCAGACGACGCCTCCGTAGGGCCCGGCGGCACGAGCTGCGCCCACGAGTGGACCGTCCCATGCTTGGAGACATGAGCGACTTTCCGCAGTTCAAGTCCCCCTTCGCCCCTCCGCCTGACCCCGCCTACGAGCGGTTCACCGCCGGGCTAGAGGTCCACTTGCGCGGCTTGGATACTCCCGAACGGTGGAGATGGCACCCGCCTACTGGCAAGTGGTACTCCTACCCGATCTCGGACTGGGCACTGGAAGACGTAGGACTTGGTCCTACCAAATCCCCCGTCGAGTACAGGTTTCAACAATTGTCCTCCGGCGTCTGGGAATTCGTCCCCCAGATGCCACCCAGCTACAACCTGCCGAGCCTCTTTGCTGAGGTGACGCAGGCCTACCAGAAACTCAAGACTCGGGTCACCTACCCCTTGTGGAGTGCGCGAACTGGGGAGTGGCGGAACGCACTGCAACGTCCGCCCGGCGCAGGCGGCGGACCTGTCCACCGGCGCACCGAGGCCACGCTCCCGCAACCAGCGCGGGATCGCATCGCCCGAGTCCGGGATGCCGAACGCCAAGGCTTCATCTCACGCGATGAAGCGGCCAAGCTGATCGTCGACATCGTGGACGAGTACACCTGACTCAGTGGGACCCGCCGGGCATAGGTGTGAGATCCGCCCGCCCGGCTACGCCGCCCCGTTCGCCGTGCTGCCGTGGACGGAAGCGCGCCTGAGCCGGCTGTCTTGCCAGTATGGATCCGATCACCGTCGGTTCCGCCGACCGCCCGGCTCGGCTCCCGGCCCCGCGTACGAGCTGGCGTGCACCGTGCTGAACAACGCTGCCGCCCAGTTCGTCACAGACTCGTTCGACCCTGCCGAGGGCCTGGAGCTGGACGACGTCCTGATCGGCTACACGGTCCCCGTCTGCGGCGCACCCGTCGCAGAATGAGCACCCTGTCCACCATGGCCGCGCCGGGCCGGGTCGAGCAGGCCCGGCGAACGTGCCGCTGGCCGCCTGAGTACCGACCCCCCACCACGCGGTGATGGCTTGTGAGGGTTTCTTAGCCCAGCTGTGACGTTGACGATGCGATACCGGGGCACATGAACCCGGCACGGTCCGAACGGGTGTCCGGCAGGAGGAGCCAGTGGCAGGTCATGAGGTCTATGCCGCCAGCGCATTGTCAGTGGTGGCCGCGATACTGCTCACGCGCTGGTGCCTGGCGGGCCGAAGTGCCAGGCCGCGCAATGCTGCCGTAGCCCGCCGGGCCTCGCGCTGGACGGCACTGAGGGAGATCCGGCGCAGGGGATCCACCATGGTCCAAGCCGAGCAACACCTGCCGACGGACGCGCCACACGCTCAGCGGGCGGTGCAGGAGGCAGAAGACCTCGTGCACGGCTACTGGCGCCAGCTCAGTCCCCTCTACCTGTCCAAACGCGACCACCATCAGCACTGAGCCGATCGGTCAGCACATGGCCGGTACGGGGGATCGGTCAGTTGCCGAGGGCTTGGTGGAGGGTTTCACGGCAGTCGATCACTGCGTCGACGCCGACAATCTGCAGAGTGCGCATCACGGCTTCGCCGGGTGCGGCCAGACGTATCCAGCCGCCGGTCTCGGTGAGGGGGCGGTGGGCGGCGACGAAGATGTTGATGCCGGTGGAGTCCATGAAGGTGACCCTGCTCAGATCGACCACGATGCGGGGGCGGGGAGCGCCGGAGGCGTCCAGGGCCTGGCGGAGCGCCTGGCCGGTGTCATGGTCGATCTCACCCGCCAGGGTCAGCACGCGGATGCCGTCGGTGGCGGCGGAGACGACCGACAGCTGACCCGGCTGCTCAGCTTGTCCGGTGTCCGCCATCTCTCCCTCAGCCATGTCGGTGATCCTGGCACACCAGGCCCTTCACCTGCAGTGCTGCCCTGCACAGCCCGGGTAATGCCTTCCTACCGAAGGCGTAAAGCGTGTACTAGGCATGCGCGGGTACGCGCGGGGGTGTGAACGGGGTAGGAGAAGCGAGCCGCGATGGAACCAGCCCCGGTGGGTGAGGACAGCGCGGTACCGGATGAGCAAGCCATACAGACCACGGTGGCCCTGGAAGGCGACGGCACGTGCATCGCCCGCGCCCGCCACCTCGCCGCCGGCTTCCTCACCCGTGTGCAGGCCGAGTACGGCCTGCCGGTCTCGCAGTGTGCCATGGACCTCACCCGGCTGGTGGTCAGCGAACTGGTCACCAACGCCCGTAAGTACGCGCCGGGCCCGGTGCTGATGGACCTGCGCATCGTCGGCGACGCGGTCGAGGTGGTGGTGTGGGACTGCGATCCGGTGCTGCCGGTGGCGAGGGCCGCCGACGCGGGACGGGTGGGCCAGCACGGTCTGGAGAGCGTCATGGCCGTCGCCCAGGGCTTCGAAGCGCAGCGGGAGCCAGTCGGCAAGGGCATCACCGCCCGCATCGCCCTCCTGGACGACCCCCGGCGGCGCCATCGCCGGGGGTCGGCCCCTGTAGACGACGCAGGCCGCCCCCAATCAGACAGGGCGTGAGGCGGCGTGGCGGGCCAGAGCCGCGTGAAGTTCCCCGAGAAGGACATCGGGCAGCGCCGAGCCCTGACCGTGTTTGAGGACCTGTTCAGCGACCTGGTTCAGCTCGATGTTGGTGTGCTGGGAGACCTCCCGCAGCATCGTGAAGCCGTCGCACGGGGATATCTGTCCCAGGACGGTCAGGACGCCGATGGCCTGGTCGACGACGGCGTGCGAGGCGAGGGCCTGCTGCAGCTGCCGGTTCTCCGCCCGCAACCGTTCCAGCCCTTCCACCAGCTCATCCGGCCGACGCCGATGTGGACTGTGGACGGGGATGGACGGATGAGGCCAAGGCAATCACCGAGAAAGACATCGGACAGGGGCACTCTCACACGCCTGCCCCGGTTCCCAGTCCGCATCCATCCGATTCCAGCGCGTCACTACGCGTGAGTCCCCCGGCAGTAGTTCCGGAGGACACCCGCGGGGGGCTTGCTTCCCAACCCCACTGCAGACGAGTCACCACCTGGTTGCAGGGCATTCCCGCGCAGACGCCGAACCCTGGGAGCGCGTAGGTGCGCGCTGGGGTGAGTGACCGCGGCATCGATGCCCTTGCCGCCACTCGGCCTTCCAGCCCTCGAGCCCGAACCGCGCCAAGGTGCGTCTTACTGTTGCGCGAGTCTTGGGCGAGAGGCGCCCCTGACCGGGCATGAGACGCATACAGGCATATCGGCCGACTACAGGTTGCTCGCTCCCATTTGCAGAACCAGGCGTGTCTGCCGCCTGGATACACTGCCCCGTCGGCGGAGCTTTTCCTCTGCCTGTGCCGGGACGGTCGGCAGGCGGCTTGATGTGAAGGAGTCCGAGCGTGGATGCCCCACATGCGGTGGGCTGGCCCGCCCCGGCGGAGCCCGGGAGGGCCGCGTTGGAGGTGAGCCCGTTGCCCGGTCGTTCCGGGATACGAGCCCGCGGTGAGATCAGCGCCCTCACTCGCCCGTCTTGGGAGCAGGCCCTGTCCGAGCTGGCCCGGCGGCACGCGGGCGTGTCGTACGTGGAGCTGTCGGATGTGGCGTTCGTCGACGTGGCCGGGGTAACCGCGCTGGCGGTCACCGCCATGAACCTGCCCGACGGCAAGGTTGTGGTCGAGAATCCCCCGCCGCAGCTGCCGCGGGTTTTGGAGATGTTCTGGCCGGGCCTGGACCGGATCGAGGTGGCTCTGTGACGAGCACGGTGACCACCCACGAGACGTTCGTGCACCCTGCCCTCTTCTACCGCACCGAGCAGGAGTACACGCAGCAGACGGTGGCCTTCCTGCGCGAGGGCCTGACCAACGGCGAGCCGATGGCCGTGGCGGTGCCCGGCCCCAACCTGGAACTGATCAAGACAGGTCTGGGCGGGGACGCCGAGGGCATCCTGTTCCTGGACATGACCGAGGCCGGCCGCAACCCGGGGCGGATCATCCCCAAGGTGCTGCGCGGATTCGCCGACGCCCACCCGAAGGGGCGCGTGCGGATCATCGGCGAGCCGATCTGGGCCGGACGCAGCGCGGTGGAGTACCCGGCGTGCGCGCAGCACGAGGCGCTGATCAACACCGCGTTCGAGGGCCGGGCGGTGACGATCCTGTGCCCCTACGACGAGGTGCGGCTGGACCCGGAGGTGATCGCCGATGCGAAGGTCACCCACCCGACCCTCATCAGCGGGGAGGGACGTGAGTCGGTCAGCGACGCCTACGACTGGCAGGCGATCGTCGACCGGTACAACCAGGCGCTGGCGCCTGCACCGGACGCCGCGGCCTTCTCCTACGGTGGCGAGGACCTTCCGGCGGTCCGCCAGTTCGCTCTCGCTCAGGCGATGCGGCTGGGCATGACCGGGGAGCGGCTGATGGATGTGGAGCTGGCGGTCGCGGAGCTGACAACCAACAGCGTCGTCCACGGCGGAGGCCACGGGACACTCGCCATCTGGGCCGAGCAGGGGCAGCTGGTGTGTGAGGTCCGCGATACGGGCCGGCTGACCGATCCGCTGGCCGGCCGCCGCCCGCCGGAGCACGGCCAGCTGGGCGGCCGGGGCCTGATGCTGGTCAACTACGTGGCCGACCTGGTGCGCATGCACACCGGCGACGACGGCACGACCGTGCGCTTCTACCTCAGCTTGTGACAGCGCGCGGGCGGCCACCCGGACGGGTGGCCGCCCGCTCCGCTCGTCTCGCGAACCTTGTATTTCTGCTCACCTCAATGGACGTGCGTCTGGGCGGGCGGCGTTGCTGCCCAACGTCGTCGGCGACCCGGCCGGGCTTTCGTGGGCCGCCCCGCCCACCGAACTGCGGATGACGTGCGAACAGCCCGCCGACAACGGCGTCCTGCCGCCCCTGGACACGCTCGTCGACCTGGCGCCCCTCGGCAGGAACGACGGTGGCACCAGGTCGCGGATGGCCGTCACCATCACCGCCGCGCCCGCCATGGGCCGCGCAGAACGCCAGCGCCTGCTGCGGGAGGCGCTGGTGCACATGGCCCGCGAGTTCGAGTACGTCGACGCGGAGGTGGACCTGCTGTAGGCCCGGGCTCAGCGGCGCAGGTGTCGGGAGAGGAAACGGCGGGACAGGTGAGCTTTCATCCTGCGGCGTCCCAGGCCTGTCCTTCGTCCGGAGCGGCGAGTCGTTCGTGTTCCGACCGGGCGGCTTCGAGCAGGCGTCGCCAGGATGTGACCAGGGGGCGCCGTCGCAGGAGAGCCCGCCGTTCACGCTCGGTCATGCCGCCCCAGATTCCGTGTTCGATGCGATGGTCGAGGGCATAAGCCAGGCACTCGGTGCGCACCGGGCAGCCGGTGCAGAGGGCCTTGGCCCTGTTCTGGGCCGCGCCGTCCACGAAGAGCTCGTCCGGATCTGCGGTTCGGCAGATCGCTCGCTCGCCCCAGGTCTCCTGATCGTCCCCGTCCACTCCGACGCCGTCCTCTCCCCGGTCCGGCCCGCCGCACTCCCCTGGGCAGGCGCAGTCCGAAAACGGTACGGCAAGCGCGCGGGGCATGGGACATCGTCGTAACGCGGCAATCCCTTCGGTGAAGGGGCCTTGACGAAGGCCCCTTCACCTCGTGACTTGGCTCAGCCGGTGGCCGAGCAGCCGGGCATCGCCGGCAACGATGCCTCACCCGTCATGGTCCTGGTGCGCCGCCGGATCGCCACGAACATCTCGGCCCGGTCTTCCCAGATCGGGTAGTCGACTCGGTCATAGCGCAGCTGGAGGGTGGCGGTGCGGTCCGGGGACTTCAGGAGGACCAGGCCGAGGCTCCCGCCGGGGGTCAGATCGCGGTGCCCTTGCAGTTCCAGTGGCAGACCGTGCTCCGGGCCGGTGAGGGCCTGCACCAGCTCGGCCCGGCGCAGCCCGATGTCGGAATCGTGGTCCAGCTCCAGGATCCACCACTCCCCCAGCCGGGCCTCATGGCCGGTGACGACCTGAGGGACGGCGACGGTGTGCAGGAGCCCGAGGCGGCGAAGCAGGCCGCTGGGGAGCCAGGCCGCCTCCCGCCAGGTGGACTCGTAGCGGATCGGCTGACGTTCGTCCTCCCACAGCCTCTCGGGGGCGGTCCAGGTATCGCCGGTCAGCCAGCTGGCCTCGCCTCCATTGCTGGTTCTGGCTCACTTTCCGTGGAGCATGCACGCTGAGTGAGGGTTGTCGGGTGAGTGGGCCGTGGGGAAGTTGCCCGGAATTGGCCCGTCCCGGGTGCGGTGTGGCTGACAGTTCGGCTCGTGGAAGAAATGGTGCTTCGGCTGGAGGAGTTGCTGTTCCCGTCGATCGCCGATGTGGCGGTGCTGTCCGTCGCGGTGAACGACGAGGCGGTACGCATAGAGGTCCGAAGCACGGTGCCCGGAGCCGTCTGTCCCGGATGTGGGATCTGGTCACGGCGGATTCACAGCTCTTACCTGCGATTTCCCGCTGATGTGCCCAGTGGAGGCAGACGGGTCGCTCTCTGTTTGCGCGTCCGCAGGTGCCTCTGCCCGGTCATCTCGTGCGGACGGCGGACCTTCGCCGAACAGCTGCCAGGATTGACCCGTCGGTACGGGCGACGGACCGAGCGGCTGCGGTCGGCGCTGGCCGCGGTCGGCCTCGCGCTCGCCGGTCGGGCCGGCGCCCGTCTGGCGCGCGTCTTCGGCGTGTCCGTGAGCCGCAGCACGGTGCTTCGGCTGGTCGAGGGGTTACCTGACCCCGAAGTTCCAGCCCCGCGGGTGGTCGGCGTCGATGAGTACGCGACCCGCAAAGGTCGTCGCTACGGGACTGTCCTGGTCGACGTCGAAAGCCGGCGTCCACTGGATCTGCTGCCGATCGGGAGGCATCCAGCCTCGCAGCTTGGCTCGCGAAACGGCCCGAGGTGGAGGTGGTCTGCCGCGATCGGGCACCGTTCGTCGCCGAAGGTGCCACGGCCGGGGCACCGCAGGCGGTCCAGGTCGCGGACAGGTGGCATCTTTGGCACAGCGGATCGGTGTCGCCCTGCCTGCCCGTGGCGCGGTGTGGACTGCGGCGACGGAGATGCTGGACGGCCGTCCCGTTGCCCTCATCGCCGACCCGTCTGCGCTGGTGCAATCGTGGGACCTGGCCGACGGTCGTCCCCTGCCGGGTCTCGCTGGTGGGGCGTGGGCTGCGGCGACAGGCGTGGTGAACGGTCGGCCCGTGGTCCTCATAGGCAGGGAAAACGTTCCCAGGCTGCTGATGTGGGACCCGGCCACGGGCGAGGTTGTGGGCGATCTCGTGAGCGACCCACCGGCAGGGCGCATCGGCGTCGTGGTGGCGGTGGCAGTGGCAGTGGCGGTGGTGGACGGCCACACCAAGGCCGTCACTCTGCACGACGACAGCACCGTCGGGGCATGGAATTTGACTGAGCGTCTGTATCAGGGCCAGGTCGCACCCCCGACCGGGGGCAACAGGCAGCGGGTGTCGCTGACCGCCGCCGTCGTCGGCGGCCGCTTGGTCGCCGTCACCGGCAACTGGAACGAGCAGGTTCAGGTGTGGGACGTGGCCGCGTGCATGGAAGTGACGGGGCGTGCGCCACTGACCGGCCATACCGGTCCGGTGTGGGCCCTCGCCACGGCCGTGATCGACCGCCGTCCCCTCGTCGTCACCGGCGGTGATGACCGGACGGTACGGGTGTGGGACATGGCCGCCCACCGTCAGGTGGGCTCGGATCTGGTGTTCCCCTCGGAGGTGACCGCCGTGACCATGGCGTCCGACGGGCGGCTGGTGGTGGGGTTCGGGAGCGACATAGCGGTCCTGGCACCGCACCCGCATGCCTGGGCAGGTGCTTCCGACTCCCCAGGGGCGGCGAACTGGTGCTGAACACCTTTTACGTCGACGCCGCCGATGAGGGAGACTCCGGGGTGGTCATCAGGCCGCCAGCTCCTTTCGTTCCACGAGCTGGCCGCGTTCGAAGCGTGCTCCCGTGCGGACCAGTGGCACCAGGTGGGCCGCGGTGATCGCACGCCAGCGGTCCTGGGCGGACTCGACGAGCTTGAACACCATGGCGAGTGCGGCAGCCGGGCTGCCGGCGCCGCGGGTGACCTTGGTGCGGAGCCTGACCGTGGAGAACGTCGACTCGATCGGGTTCGTGGTCCGCAGGTGGATCCAGTGCTCGGCCGGGAAGTCGTAGAACGCCAGCGGTTCCTCCCGGTCGTCGGTGATCTTCGCGACGGCCTTGGGCCACTTGGTACCGTAGGTCTTCGCGAACGCCTCGATCGCCTTCTCGGCGTGCGCGCCGTCCTCCGCGTTGCAGATCTCCCGCATCGCCTCCGTCTCACCCGATTGCGCGGACTTCGCGAGGGCGTTCACCAGCGGCGAATCGTCTCGTAGGAGACGACGATCCCGCGCTCGAGCATCAGCTCCTCGACCTCGCGCAACGACAGCGGGAAGCGGTGATACATCCACACACAGTGGGAGATGGCCTCGACCGGGTACCGGTGCCTCTTACACGACGGCGACACGGCCCGCACGGACAGCCCTCTCCAGCACGATCTACCAGAAGATCATTCCACCGGTCAGCCAACGTGACAGTGCCCTGGTGGCTGTTCTCCGCCCGGTTGTTCAGGTACTTCGACTGCCGGTGATCGACGGAGGGCATGACCTCGCGGTGAGCGGCGCCGTAGGAGCGGAGCTTGTCCGTGACGATCACCCGCGGCACCGCGCCTGCCGTCTTGAGGAGGCGGCGGAAGAACCGCTTCGCCGCGGTCTTGTCCTGCCGGTTCTGCACCAGGATGTCCAGCACCATGCCGTCCTGGTCTACAGCCCGCCAGAGGTACTCTGCTCGCCGTTGATCTTGATGAAGACCTCGTCCAGGTGCCACTTGTCACCAGGCCGGGGCTGGCGGCGGCGCAGCGCATTGGCGTAGGTCTGCCCGAACTTCATGCACCAGCGGCGGATGGTCTCTGATCTTGCCGCTCTGGGCGTGAAGACAGCACTGCCTGGTGGGACGCGGATGGTTAGCCGTTGATGCCTCTGTCAGCCAGGAGGTCCCTGATGCGTGCGTCAACCTGATGGCGGTCGTAGCCCCGCCCCACGATCCGGAACGGCGGCGGGCCGACAGGCGAGTCGGCTTCAGACAGGGTCTTGAGATAGCGATCGACCTGATGGCGGTCATAGCCACGCCGCACCAGATCGAAGCCACGGAACTCAGACGATGTCGACACTTCGTGCCCCACTCCAACCCGGTAGGAAGACGGGTGCAGCCACCGTTGATCATCGGTGTGTGAAGACTGAAGATCATGCGGTGGCTGCGGGACACAGCGTAGACCCTGCCCGGTGGCAGGAGGCATTCGAGGGCCTGATGGGCCGGATCGCAGGCCGCGTCCGGGTTGAACCCCGGCGTCGGATATAGCGGTTGGTGCTTGGACTGCTTTCGGACCTGCCCCGAAAGAACTGCTGGACCATCGCTGAGTGGGCCGGGGAGGCGACCCCGGACGGGATGCAGCACCTGCTGAACCGGGCCAAGTGGCACGCCGACGTCGTCCGCGATGACCTGTGCAGCTATGTGGTCGAGCACTTGCACGACGAGCAGGCGATGCTCGTGGTCGATGAAACCGGCGACGTGAGGAAGGGCACCTGCACCGTCGGCGTCCAACGTCAGTACACCGGTGCCGCGGGCAGGATCGAGAACTCCCAAGTCCCCGTTTACTTGGTTTACGCAGCAGCGGAGTGACCAGCTGGACCGAGGCCGTTGTCGCGCTCCGCACGCGGCTGCGCAGGTCCTCCGGCACCGTCTCATACGTCACGGTGGCCATGATGGGGTTGAGTACACCGAAGGCGAGGCCCTCTACCGCCATGATCACGGCCAGCGGGGTGAAGGTGTCGGTGAAGGCGGCCACCACGAAGCGCGGCAGGCCCCCGACGAGAAAAGCGATCGTGAACACGGGCCACCGCCGAAAGCGGCTCCCGACCGCCCCGTAGACCAGCGCCCCCGTGAGTGCGCAGATGCCGAATGCCGCGTTCAGTAGACCGAGATCGACGGCACCATCAAGCTCCTCACGGGCATGCACGGGCATGCACGGGCAGGAGCACGGCGCTCCACCCCTGGTCGAGGCCCCTGGTGACCAGTGTCATCAGGCACAGGCCCAACAGCAGCGGCGCGGCTGCCACGAAGCAATATCCTTCCGCGAGTTCACGACCGTAGGCACGCAGCGACATCGGCTCGGCCCGTCGTTGAGCCTGTGCCTCTGGCAGGCCGCGCATCCCGAACGCGAACAGTGGCGCGGCCAGGGCGAAGGTCGCGGCATCCACCAGCAAAACGTTCTCGGCTCCGAGTACGGCGATCAGCACACCTCCGAGAGCGGATGCCGTCAGCGCCGCGCCGCGTGCCGCACCGTCGTACAGCCCCGCAGCCCGGGTCAGCGGCATTCCGGCGCGTTCGGCGAGCGTGGGCAACAGCACGCCGCGAGCGGTTTCACCCGGCGCACGGAACAGCCCTGTCAGCGCCATCAGCACGCACAGCATCCAGAACTGCAGGATGCCAGCGAACTGCAGCAGCGGGATCGCCGCAACGGCGACCCCGCAGGCGAGATCCGAGGCGACACTCACCCGCCGTCGCCCCATCCGGTCGATGACCGGACCGGTGACGAGTGCAGCAAGCACGGCGGGCAGCAGTGTGCAGAACGCGACGATCCCGGCCTTGGCGGCGCTGCCTGTGCTCTGCAGCACGAACCACGGCACGCCCATGTAGGTGAGGCAATTCCCTGCGATCGAAACGAGGTTGGCAGCAAGAACCATTGCCAGAGGACGGCGATCAACCGTCCCGAAGTCTTCGGACACTACGGTGGTCTCCCATCCCAAAAGGGGAAGCGCCCACCGTGAACGAAGCAGGTCAGCCGGTGGGCGAAGCGAAGTGGTCAGCGTCTGGCGCGCACAGCGAGGCGCACCGCGATGTGGTGTTCACAAGCAGCGCCTCCAACACTTCGCCGGGATGACCACCCGGCACCTCCACGCATTGTCCCCTCGGGCACCGGCCCTCCGCAACGGCGATCCGTTCATTCGGGAGTGCCACTGCCGGCGTTCGACCCTGGTCGTCATCTGTTCGGGGAAGGGACGGCTGGGATGCCGAGGGTGACGGGGTCGAAGTGCTCCTCGAACTCCGCCCACTCCTCGGAAGTGACGTCGCTGTACTCGTCCTCAGGACGCAGGGCCCGGCGGTGGTTCAGGAACTCCTGGTAGTGCTTGACGATGTCCTCGGCGAAGACCGCGACATACCCCTGAGTGGTCTGGAGATTCACGTGGCCGAGCAGGGCGGCGCCGATGTGGATCGGCAGGCCGCCGTTGACGATGTCGGTGCTGTCGGCGGGCTGGATCAGCGGCTGGATGACCTGGGCGTGCACCCACACGGTGGACATTGGCGGTGAGTCGGCCAGACTCGATGGCGACGGCTACCGGCCGCTGCGGTTACCCGACCAGGGCTGACCTCTGGCTGCGCGGCTTACGAGGCGAACACCTCCGGAAGGAAGCTACCGATGGCTGATCACGACCTCGTTCTCGTCACCGGCGCCGGCGCCATGGGCCGCCTCGTCACCGAGCGGCTGCGCGCGCAGAACGTGCCGGTCCGCGTCCTGGTTCGCCGAGAGGACGACCGCGCGGCCGAGGTGCGGGCATTGGGCGCCGAGATCGTCACCGGGGATCTGACCCGGCCCGAGACCGTGGCGGCTGCGCTCGAGGGCGTCCGCCGGGCGTACTTCGGGCTCAGTGTGTCCCCGGACCACCTGCTGGCGGCGACCATCATGGCCACGGTCGCGAAGGCGCACGGTGAACTCGACGTGCTGGTGGACATGTCGCAGATGACGGTGTCGCAGATGACCGCCACCAGCACCGCGGAATCCCACCAGCAACGGCTGCACTGGCTGGCGGAGCAGGTGCTGGACTGGTCGGGTCTGCCCGTGGTGCATGTGCGCCCGACGACGTTCCTCGACAATCCGTTGTTCACCGTCCTCGCGGCGCGGTCGATCCGCGAGAACGGCACGCTGGCGCTGCCGTTCGGGACCGGACGCACCTCGCCAGTCGCGGCCGACGACGTCGCCCAGGTGGTCGCGACCATCCTGCGCGATCCCGGGGAGCACGCCGGGAAGGTGTACGAGCTGACCGGACCGCGGGCGCTCGACATGACCGAAGTAGCCCAGGAGTTCTCCCAGGCACTCGGCCGGACGGTGACCTATCTGGACGTCCCCCTGCAATGGTGGCGCACAGAGGTACTGGCGAACGCGGGCCTGCCACAGCACACCGAGCAGCACATCGCGACCATGGCGCAGCTGCACCGAGCGAACCGTTACGACAGGGCGACCATCGACGTCGAGCGCATCACCGGGAAGCGGCCCCTGACCGTCGAGGAGTTCGTCGCCGTCCGCAAGGACTTCTACCTCGGCTGACTGCCGCAGCAATCCCAGGAGGAGTGCTCGGGCCGATAGTCGCCGCCCGCGGCCTGCCCCTGGCCCTCATCGCACCGGCCACATTCGTCGCGACGTTCACCACCTCTGTCGCCGGTGCGGCCGTGTACACCGCACTCGCGCTGGTGAGCCCCGGGCCCGTCGCCATGGACTGGTGACTCGGCCTGGCCTCGGCGGCCTCATCGGCGGCTACCTCGGCGCCCGGCTCCAGCCTCACCTGCTCGAGACGGCACTCCGACTCCTGCTCGGCACTCTCGCCCTCGGAGCCCTCTACGCAGCCCAGACTCTGACCTGACACGACACCGCCCGGGGCAGTGCCACGTAGCGGCTGGGATGCCGACATCGGCGAACGGGCCACGGACACGGAGCAGTTCATGCGGACAACGGACAAGATCGAACCCTGTCCATAACTTCATCTCGTACCGCCAGCCCGCCCCGACCGGCAGGGTCGGGACGAGCTCGGCGAGCGCGACATCGACGGGAAAGTCCACAGCCTCAGGCTCCGGCCGCCGTGGCGCGCGTGCACGCGGAGCTGCCTTTACCGAAGCAGCGGTATCACCGCTTTTACGGCCAGTGTGAGCGGCGTGTCCTGGGCGGCCAGCGCGGTGCCATAGGCGATCGCGACGTGCTCGACGACCTTCATCGCGGCGCACAGGACGCAGGCCTGGGGCTCGGTGAGCTCGTCGATGGCGTCGATCGCGAGAGAGGGTGAGGGCGATCACCGTGAGGACGACGAACGCCGCGAGCAGCGCGAGGTGCTCGAACAGGTGGGGCATCACTGCCTTTCAGGGCCAGGCGACGGTCGCCGGCCTCACCCCTTCCGCCGAGAACCAGGCCGCCCTACAGGTTCGAAATCGGAAGTGAGACGCACGTCACATGCGCGTGTCCCGGTCCGCTGAATCAAGGCCATCCCGCTCCTTGCGTGTGACTGAGCGCTTCAGTTGGCCCCCGAGCGCTTGAGTTGGCCCGGCTGAGCACCGCGATCGGTCCCTCGAGGTTCGCTCGCAGCCTGTGGGTCCTGGGGTTGCGTGTCCGCAGCGGATGGAGGTGAGCCCGACTCTGCGGCCTCTGTCACTGTCTGGCCGGCTTGGGTGCGTGCATACAAGACCTGCCTGCCTGCGCGGTGGGCGCTGACGAGCCCGGCGTTCCGCAGGGCGGTGAGGTGCTGGGAGGTGCCGCCGGGGGTCAGGCCGGTGCGGCGGGCGAGTTCGGTGGTGGATGCGGGGGCGGTCAGCTCGGTCAGGACCATCGCGCGGGAGCGGCCCAGCACCCCCGCCAGAGCGTTGGGGACGGTCGCGGGCCGGGTGTGCCAGAGCGTGCCGACGGCGCGGGGTGGATAGCGCAGCGAGGGCTGCCACGGTTCGTTGAGCACGGAGAAGACGCGCGGCCAGACGAAGGCGGAGGGCACCAGCAGCAGGCCCTGGCCGTCGAGCTGACGCGCTCCGCGCACGGTGCGGTGTTCCAGGTGCAGGGTGCCTTGAGCCCAGTTGACCTGCGGGTCGAGGTCGGTGAACAGGTGCTGCGCGCCGCCGGCGACCAGGCGGCCGGCGCGGTAGCGGATGTCGCCCTCCAGCAGGGTGAGGATGCGCGACCAGTACGGGGCCAGCGCCAGCTCCCAGTACGCCTCGATCGCATCTGCCAGCCGCGCGAGCTCGGCGGCCGGATTGCCGCGCAGCGCCGCCATCCGCGCTTCCGGCACCTCGGCCGTGGTGTGCAGGAGCGCCGGCGGCATGGCCCGCACCGTGGCCAGCTCGATCTCCAGCGACGGCAGCGGCGTCGTGGGCGGCGGGCAGATGAACCCCGGGATGCGGCCGGCCCAAGGCGAGCGCACGGGCATCGGGACGAGGTCGAACAGCGGGCTCAGGTCGAGGCCGGTCGCCGCCAGCCGCGGGCGTACCTGGTCTGCCCAGGTGCGGTGCAGGCCGTGTGCGTCCGCGCCCTTGAGCACCCGGACGCTTGCCACCACCTCCCACAGCGGGGAGATCGCGAAGCGGGTGCGGGCCACGTCTTCCATGGCGAATTCGATCTCGATCATTTAGCTCAGCGTAAATCTCTATGGAGAGCCGCGCAGGGTCCCGCACCGTACGCCGCATGACCGAAGCCCCAGATTCCCCGTGGCGGGTGGACGCCTTCCGCACGCTCTTTGCCGCAAGCGCCCTCAGCCACCTCGGCAGCAATGTCGGCTATGTGGCAATACCGCTGCTCGCCGTCACCACGCTCGACGCCGGCCCCGGCCAGGCCGGTGCGCTGGCTGCGCTGTCCACCGCCGCCTTCCTGCTCATCGGGCTGCCCGCGGGCGCGTGGGTGGACCGCCTGCCCGGGCGCCGCCTGCTGGTGGCCGCCGACGCCGCTCGCGCGGTGTTGCTCGCCTCGATTCCGCTCACCTGGTGGCTGGGCGTGCTCTCGCTGCCGCAGCTGTACGCAGTGGTGCTGCTGACCGGCTGTGCCACCGTGTTCTTCGACGTCGGCTCGCAGAGCGTCCTGCCCGAACTGGTCGGCCGCGAGCGCTTGGTGCCGGCGAACGCCGCCATCGTCAGCCTGATGGCCGGCGCCAACATCGCCGGCCGCGGCGCTGGCGGCTTCATGGTCCAACTCCTCACGGCACCCCTGGCGATTCTCGGCGGTGCCCTCGCCTACCTGGCCTCCGCCTGCGGCCTCACCGGTATCGCCCGCCACCACGCTCGCACGGAGCCCTCAACCGCCAGGCGACGGCTACGGACCGAGATCACGGAAGGGCTTCGCCACGTCTTCGGCACCCGCGAGCTGCGGCCCCTGGCGCTCACCGCGACCCTCACCAATCTCGGCGCACAGATGATCAACGCCATGCTGCCGGTGCTGTTCGCCCGCGAACTGAACCTGCCCGCCGGAGCACTCGGCCTGTACTGGGCAGCCGGCGGCCTGGGTATCCTGCTCGGTGCCCGCCTCGCCCGCCCCCTCGCCGCCCGCCTCGGCCACGGCCGCACCCTGGCCCTGGCCGGCCTGTGGTTCGCACCCGCCGCACTGGCCGTTGCACTGGTCGACACCGGTCCGTGGCTGTGGGTGGCCGGCGCCGGGTGGCTGGCCGCCATGACCAAGACGGGCATCGACAACGTCCTCGGCGTCACCTTGCGCCAGCACCTGACTCCAGACCCGCTGCTCGGCCGCATGAACGCCACCTTCCGCTTCCTGCTCACCGGCGCCCTGGCCATCGGCTCCGCCCTCGGTGGCCTCATCGGTGAGGCCGCGAACGTACGCATCGTCGTATGGGCAGGCGCGGTGTGCCTGGCCGGCGCCTTCCTCCCGGTCTTCTACTCCCCCATCCGTGCACTCCGAGAGCTGCCGGCAACTCCGGCGCCGCCCCACCGGGCATCAGCGACGTCCGCCACCGAAGCGTGAACCCGGCGACGCCCGCGCACCCATCTCGTGGGCCAACCGCCATGCTCAACCGGGCCAAGAAAATCGGTCGGCGCCGGGCAGGCGGCCCTGGTCCTGGTGGCATCCCAGGGTGCGGGCGTTGCGGGCCGGATCTGCCTGGCGGCCTGGAGCGACCGGAGCAGGTCCGGGCGCTATGCCATCGTGCTGGTCTGCATGGTCGCCGTGATCGTCGGGCTGGCCGTGCTGATGACACCGGCCGGGAGGGCACCAGTCGTCGCTTCCGGCGTCTTCGTCTGGCTCGGTTTCTTCGGCTTCGGCTGGTACGGCCCGTGGGTCGCCTACGTCACCGAAGCGGCCCCACCAGGCAAGACCGGCTTCGCCCTGGGTCTGGCCATGTCCGTCAACCAGATCGCCATCGTCACGGTTCCGCCCGTGCTCGGCCTGCTGGTCGACCTCACCAGCAGCTTCACCCCGGCCTGGGCACTGCTGTCCCTGCTGACCGTCGTCGCCCTGGCCGTCACGGCCGAGGCAGAACTCCGCACCCGCCGAAGCGTCTCGGACCATTGACCCTTCACTTCACGCTCAGCCCCGAGGCGCTGGACGACTTCTTCGCCTGCTTCGAGGTCCCGGCTCCCGGCTCCCAGCTCCCAGCTCCCGACGAGGACGCCCTTGCCGCACACCCGAGTGACATCGAAACTCACCGACATTCAGAAGTGCACAGACCCTCTACTGACATCCGAACCCATCGACAAACGACACTCGTTGAGAGCCACACAGCCACCAGGACGATGGCTCCCTGCTTCTTCATGGGGCTGTATCCGCCGGGAAGCCCGCCGTCCCACAGGGTGGTCAGGCCGCCGGACTGCGCGTTGCCGCCCTTCAGGGCGAACCTCGACGTCCCGTTGTTCTTCAGCATCGCGGTGACGAACTTGCCGGGAAAGGCCCGCTGGTTGGCGTTCCAGGACTGGCTGCCGCCGGAGAACAGGCCCCACTCGAGATCCGCCTGCACCCAGGGACCACCGCCGGCGCAGCCGCCGAACCAGCACTGGGTACCGAAGTTGATCGCGTCCATCGCCCCGGCGGCGTCGGCCTTCCGGCTCGTCTCGCTGTTGCCGTAGTCGAAGCAGCAGCCGTTGTTCACGTGGGTGCCACTGGTGACCATGTACGCACCTTCGGGCGCGGCACCGGTCGGCACGCCCGTCAGATGACCGTCCCGCCAGTAGCTGTTGCCGGGATTGATGTACAGCGAGTACGCCTTGGTGCCCCCGGCGGTCAGCGACTCCGAGGTCGCCTTCGCGGGGCTGCTCTGACTCGATCCCGGGACCTGGGCCGATCCCTGGTACCACAGGTCGTTGCCGCGCCCGGACTGGTCGCGTACGACCGTGATCACGCAGGAGGTGCCCGCGCAGAACGAGTCCTGTGCCGCCGCGTCGGCGAAGCCGCCGGGCGCCAGCACGGCGATGTCCCTGGTGGCGTTGTCCGAGGAACGCCTGACCTGGTACAAGGCGCCACGGTACGAACCGTAGAGCGCCCGCACCGTGCTGTGCGCGGCCACGCACGGCGTACCGCCCGCGGAGTAGATGTCGCAGGGGCACGACCCGCCGGGCGAAGGCGGAGTTGTCGGGGGGGCTCCACTTCCGGTTGCTCCGGCCGTTGCACGTCCACAGGATGATCGCAGTGCCGTTGGCCGTGCCCGCCCCGTTGACGTCCAGGCACAAGCCGGACCGGGTTCCGGTGACGGACCCGTCGGAGTTCTGCCGCCACACCTGGGTCGCCCGCCCGTCGCACGACCGGATGACCGCCTGGGCTCCCGGAGCCGTCCGGTCGTCGTAGGCGTCCACGCACCGGGTGCCGCCCATCGCCCTCAACTCACCCGCCGACGTGAACTCGAACGCCTGATTGACCTGGCCGTTGCAGTCCCAGATGTCCAAAGCCGTTCCCGGCGTGTCGACGTTGCCCTTGACATCCAGACACCGCCCCGACGCCGAACTCACCAGGGTAAGTGTCGTCCAAGGGCTGCGGGGCTCCGGGCCAAAACGGATGAAGGCTGCATTCTGTTCCTTGAGTATGGGTGGGAAAGGGACAGAGAGTGCCGGGCCTACCCGAAGAGACCAGGACATCCGAGAGCCCCACAGGAGACCCTCAGACATCCCATGTCAATAGTGATTCCATACGCCTCCCGCCCTGTCAATGGACACGCAGCTACCCGACCGAAGCGCGATCCATCCCATGTTTTGCCCTGGTAAGGCCGCTGTGGCGGCGTAGCGAAACCCGCGTCCGTCAGTTCGGGATGATGCCGTCGGTGGAGTCCCGGACCTGGACGGGTGCTGGCTCGCATCTGGCTCCGTCCGAACCTCCCGCACCCCAGAGGCGGCGGACCGATGGATCTGGCTGGTACGTCGCCCACACCCAACTCCGCCTCGCCCGGCCCCTGGCCGCGCACTTCCGCCGCCTGGGCGCCGGGGGTCCAGCAACCCCCGCCCGAGCGTGATCCCGGCGCAAGCCGGCTCGGGCGGCGGTGACTTTGTGCCGGGTGTGTCATACGGCCCTGATGTTGTCCACGTACACGACGCCCTTGGTCACCGTGCCGCTTCCACGGCCGAGGTACAGACTGAACGCCGTCACCTTGGCCAGACGAGCCGCGTCGAGCAGGGCTCCGGTGTGTTCGGTTTCCCAGGGAGCTGGCCGGAACTCGCTGAAGGGTGTGCTGATCTCCTGCCCGTTCGTGTCGGCCAGCGGAAACCGGTACTGGAACGGGACTCCGCCAGCGACGATCTCGACAGCCCCGCCGTTCTCGGAACCGTCGCCCCGCAGCCACAGCGCCAGGGACGTGAAAGCGGACCAGTCCGCGACGACCGATTTGCCTATGCCGGTGTAATCGGAGCCGGTGAGGTCGTACGCGTAGGCCAGTCCGTAGGAGCCCGAGGACTTGTGGTCGGGCGACAGGGTGATGGTGTTGGAGTTGATATGGGTGTACGCCTCGCTCAGGGCGGTGTCATCTCCGGCGTAGCCCTCGAAGTCGTCGACCCAACCGGCAGGCAGCGGTGCGACCTCGCCGAGGAGGACCACGGCCGAGTCTGTGAGCGTCTCGCCGTGCACTCGCGCGCTCACGGTGAGGGTCACCGAGCGGTTGCTCCGCAAAGCCGGGTCGATCGACCAGTCGCCCGAGTGGAAACCGTCGGCGTCGAGGCGCAGCGGTCTGGCGCGTCCACCGTTCACGGAGTAGGTGACCCGGCTCGCTCTCGCGGGCGTGACACGCACCCGGACGGCGGCCTTGGAGGCCGTCACGCGCTGTCGGTCCGGGGGAGTCACCAGATGCGCGAACGGGGCGTTCCTGACAGCGGTGGTGCAGGCGGAGAACACCCCCCGCAGATCGGCGGCGAACAGCGTGTGGGGATCCTGGTGGAATCTGACGAAGTCCGGCAGCAGGACGTGGCCCGGGTACGGCACATAAGCGCGCTTGGTGCCTCCGAAGTTGGCCCAGGTGAGCATGTACGTCACCTGACGGGCCAGCGGGTCCGCCTTGACGGCTCGCAACAGCCGGGTGAACCACTGCGGGTCGCGGACCTCGGTACCGCCCTCCCCGAACTCGCTGAAGGCCGGCACCTTGCCTCGCTCGTTCGCCAGCCGGACCACCATCGCCAGGTCCCCCACCAGACCGTCCAGCCAGGCGGTCGGTCCGACGGCTTCGTCGTAGGAGTCGTAGCCGAGGATGTCGACGAAACGGTCGCCCGGGTAGGTCTTCAGGTAGCCGGCCGGGTCGCCTGCGAAACTCGAGTTGGGCGAGTAGGCGTAAAGCAGGTTGTGGACGCCCCTGGTGTCACGCAGGTACTCGACGGTGTAGCGGAACAGCTCGATGAACTCGCCTGAGGTGGTGTGGCCCGCGCCCCACCAGAACCAGCCTCCGTTGTTCTCGTGGAAGGGGCGGAAGATGACCGGGATCGCGGTGCCGTCCGGCCGCCGCGCGCCCTTGACCGCTTTCGCGATGCGGTCGAGGAAGGCGTTGAAGTCCGCGTGCTTCGCCCCTCCGGGAAGGATGTGGCTGACCACTCGGCCCGTTGTGTCGTAGAAGTTCTTGCCAGTGACGAAGTTCGGCATGTGGGCGGTGAGGGTGTTGATCCCGCCGCGTGCGTCCCCCTGCCGGATGCACCGGCTGAGTGCGGCAATGTTCCCGGCTTCGGTTCCGTCCTGGTCGCCGGGGCGTTCGTCGCCGTCGAGGATGAGGGTGTCCCAGCCGAAGACCGCTGGGTAGTCGCCCACCGCCGCCCTGGTGTCGGACGCCTTGCCGTCGGGAGTGGTGAAGGTGAAGCCGTAGGTGAGGTCGTGCTGGTGACCGAACAGGATGCCTTTGCCCTGCTGCCGCCTCAGGTACGCGAACAGCGCGCGGGTGGCGGGTGTCGCCCTGTCGTCGACGATCCGGACCGGCGTCGGCGCGTCGGTGGGTGCCGAGGGGGAGGTCACCGCGGCGGCCACCGGTGTTCGGATGCCGGCCGCCACGGCGACCGTGCCACCGAGGAGGATGAAGGTGCGGCGCTTCAGGGGAGAGTTGGGCATGTACGTCTCCTTGACGTGGCGATCTCTCGCAGGGGGTGACCCACTGGGGTCGGGTGCACCGCATCGGGGGCGTCGTGAGCCGGGAGCCCTCCGGCGGCGGCGCCACGCGGCACCGGGTATGGCGACGGTCGCCATTGGCTTCTCCGGTGGGAGTGTCCGAGAAGAGGGGCGAGCCCTCCGCGGTACGGCTGGGCGGCCCAGGCGTTCAGACCGTCGCTGACCACGTTCCATACTCCGACCGCCAGGCCGTCGTGTCGTTCTTCGTGCGATCCGGCTCAGGTATCCCCTTGTGCAGCGGGCCGGGCGCGCCCCCCGTAACGGCTGTCGGTCTCGCCGCCGAACTCAACCAGAATCGTCAAGATTTCTCTGTTGGTCACTTGTGGGGGGTCCTTCCCGTGACGCGGTCGGCTGCGGAAAGCAGGTCCTGGTCGGGGACCATCCGCAACTCACGACACGCGCGTGCTTCAAGTAACGCTATTTGACTAGAGGTTGAGGAGAAAAGAAAGAGTTCGCTCTCCGCGCGGGTGTACATGCGCCGTAGGCGGTCTCCCACGGAGTTCGTCAGGCACGCGAACGCGCTGCCCCATGTCGTTCGAGAATGAGGCGTGCCGTACGGGCCATGGCCTCGTCGACCATGTCGCCTTCGAAGGCCACAGCGCCCGTCCCCTCGCCCTGTGCCGCCTCGACGGCCGCGATCAGCCTTGCGGAGCGGGCGAGTTCGTCGGGACCGGGAGAGAACACCTCGTTGATCAAGGGGACATGGGAAGGATGGATCGCCATCATCCCCTCGTAGCCGAGGGAACGGTTCTGTTCGGCGAAGGCGCGTAGCCCCGGCAGGTCGCTGACGCGCGTCCACAAGCCGCTGACCGGGCACGGCACTCCGGCTGCCCTGGCGTCCAGCAGAACGCGGGAGCGCAGTGCCACCGTTTCTGTTCCCTCTGCGCTCCAGCGGTAGCCGACGGCGCGTTCCACGTCGCCGCCGGGTGCGGTCAGTGCGCCCAAGTAGGCGATGCGTGAGGCGGCTTGGGCGATGCCGTAGGCCTCGCGCAGGCCACGGGCCGTCTCCAGCAGGGGCACCAGGGCGACCCGTCCGGGCGACAGGCCCTGTTCCCGTTCGCACCAGCCCAGCAGCCGGTCAACAAGCTTCACGTCCTGGGCGGAGCGGACCTTGGGGAGCACGATGCCGGCGAGGCCTGGCCGTACGACCGCGCGCAGTTCCTCGGCCCCCGCCCAGCCGTCCAGCGGGTTGACACGGACGAACAACGCCATCCGTCCCGTCTGATCGGCCGGCTCGGTGACGGTCCGCGCGATGGCGTCGGCAACCTGTGCGCGGGCGGCGAGCTTGTCCGCGGCGGGCACCGCGTCCTCCAGGTCGAGGATGGCCGCGTCGGCGCCCGCCGCCCGGGCCTTGGGCAGCCAGCCGGTTCTGGTGCCGGGAACGAAGAGCAGGGACCGCAGCGGGGGCCGGTCGACCGCTCTCGTGTGCGCCTCGGCAGGCCTGTTTGAAGACGCCTCAGATGACATCGCTCTTCTCCAGGTCGGCCAGCTCTTCCGCACTGAGTCCGAGCCACTGCCCGTAGACGAGGTGGTTGTCCTGGCCGAGGGAGGGCCCCGTCCGCCAGACCCGGCCGGGCCGCTGCCGGAAGTGCGGGATCACCGCCTGCATACGTACCGGACCGAGGTCGGGGTCGTCGACGGTGACGATGTCCTCGCGCTCGGCGTACACGGGGTCGGCGGCGATGTCCGCGGCGTCGAACACTCGTGAGGCCACCACTTCGGCGCGGGTGAACTCCTCGAGGCACTCGCCGCTGCCGCGCTGCGCCACCCAGTTGCGCAGGCCCTCGTCCAGTTGCCCGCGCCGCTCGTGCTGTTGCCGCGCCGTGGCGTACTCGTCCTCGGGGAGTCCGAGCAGGCCGGCGATGTTACGGACCGAACGCAGCGTCGCGGAGGTCACCGTGATCCACTCGCCGTCGCGGGAGCGGTAGGTGTTGATCACGGCCGCGGGGGCGACCGCCAGCTGGTTGCCGGAGCGTTCGGGCACTTGTCCCAACTGGTCGTGGACGATGACCTGCCACTCGACGAGACGGAAGAGGGACTCGAAGAGAGCGAGGTCGATCCACTCGCCGTCGAAACCGGGGTCGTGGTCACGGCGGTGGAGGGCGGCGAGGACGGCGTAGGCGCCCATCAGGCCGGTCACGGCGTCGCCGTGCGAGAAGCCGGTGTGCACGGGCGGGCCGTCGGGAAATCCGGTCAGGTGGACGACTCCGCTGCGCGCCTCACCCATCTTGCCGAAGCCGGGGGCGTCCGCCTGCGACGAGGTGGCACCGAAGCCGGAGATCTGCAGCAGTACGGCCCGGGGGTTGATCCGGTGCACGGAGTCCCAGTCGAGTCCCCAGCTGCGCAGGCGTCCGGCGCGCAGGGTGACGATGACGACGTCCGCCCAGGCGATGAGTCGGCGAGCGACGCTCCGGCCGGCCTCGTGGTGCAGATCAAGCGTGACCGAGCGCTTGTTGCGGCCGGCGACCTTGAACCACAGGGGGACACCGTCGCGTTGCGGCCCCATCGCGCGGGCCGCGTCTCCGGCGCCGGGGGGTTCCACGTGCACGACGTCGGCCCCTTGGTCTGCGAGCATCGAGCCTGCCAGCGGCCCGGCCACCACATGGGCGAACTCGACCACTTTCAGCCCTTGCAACTGCCCGCGTCCGGTGGTGTTCCGCTCGTCGTCCGACACCGATGCGCTCCCTCGCCCATGCTGTTTCGCGTAGGTCCCCTGGCCGCTGCGTCCGCATGCGTGCGGCACGCCGTCCCCGGCCGGGTCTTCAGACTGCAGGAACGGAGAAATGCCTGTCGAGCAACAGACGGCCATCAATCAATGCGAAGAACGCATGAATCGCCGAAGCGGTCGGTGCGCGGGTGTGGTGGGCGATCAGCGTTGTGCGAGCCTCGACCCCCGCAAGCCCCCACGCGGCTTCATGCCCAGGACACCCCGGGCGGAAGAGCGCGGCCCTGAAGACGGAACTCTTCGAGCGTCTGAAGGAACCGCTCCGTCACGGTCGGGAGCGTTCGTCGAACACGCAGCACGATGTCAAGGCGCCGGTCCACCACGGGGTCCACCAGAGGACGGCAGACGACGGGCCCGGCGCCCATCAGCGGGAGCACGAGGGCGGGCATCGCTGACACCCCGAGGCCGGCGGTCACCAGTCCGCCCACCGTCGCGATACTGCCCGCCTCGGCCGCGGGCGCCGCATGGGCGTCGACCTGGGCGAACGCCGCATCGGTGAGGCGACGCACGCTGGAGTCGCGCCCGACGGCCAGGAACGGCTGACGAGCCAGGTCCTCCCAGGCGACTTCGGGGCGGTCGGCGAGCGGATGGCCTTCCGGCAGCACCGCGACGAATCGGTCCCTGACCAGGGGGCGGTGCTCCAACTGCTCGGGCGGGTCCCCGACGGTGGTGATCGCGAAGTCGGCGTCACCGGACAGGACCCGGTCCAGTACCAGCCGCTCCAGGCCGTCGAGGAGGCGTATCGCCACCTGCGGCCGCCGCTCGCGGAAGTCGGAGATGACCTGCGGCAGGAGCACCGCGGCAACCGAGGGAAGGGTCGCCACGGCGACCGTTCCCGACTCGCCGAGCAGGAATCGCCTGAACTCTTTCATGCCCGCCCGGTGAGCGGTGACGATCTGCTCGGCGATACGCAGGGCCTCGGCGCCCGCCGGGGTCAACTGCACGTTACGGGTGTCCCGTTCGAGCAGTTGGACGCCGAGTTGCCGCTCCAGATCCGCGACCGCGCGGCTGAGAGAGGACTGGGACACGTGCATCCGAGCGGCGGCCGCGGTGAAGCTCGCGGCCCGGGCGACGGCCGTGTACGCCGCCAGTTGACGCAAGGTGGGGGCCTCCATGGCCGACGAGCATAGGGCGCGCCCGCTTGAATTGATGCGCTTATCGCATGGACAGATCTCGGTTTGATGCTGGACAGGGATCCGATGGTGCTCCGAAACTCTCGCGTAACACCTCGGCCTGCCCCCGCCCAGCTCCCGCCCACCGCCGCCGAGGGCCGTCCCCGAGAAAGCGAGCGCCGCATGCTGGCAGCCCTGGGCTTCGCCACGATCGCCGTCCTCCTGCTGCTCACCATGACCAAACGCGCCTCGGTGCTGGTCGCTCTGATCTTGCTTCCCGTCCTGGCGGCGCTCATCGGCGGGTTCGCGGGCGATCTGGGCGAGCTGATTCTCGGTGGGCTGTCCAAGGTGGCCCCCACCGGCATCATGATCGCGTTCGCGGTCCTGTACTTCAGTCTGATGGTGGACGCCGGTCTCTTCGACCCCCTGATCCGCGGTCTGTTGCGCGCGGCGCGGGGCGACCCGTTGCGGATCACCGTCGCCACGGCCGTCCTCACGCTGTGCGTGGCCCTGGACGGCGACGGCGCCTCCACCTTCCTCATCACCGTCTCCGCGCTGCTGCCGGTCTACAAGAGGCTCGGCATGAACCCCCTGGTGCTGTCCGGAGTGGTCTGCCTGGGCGCGGGCGTGATGAACATGGTCCCCTGGGGCGGCCCGACCGTACGCGCCATGGCGGCGCTGAAACTGGACAGTTCCGAGGTCTTCAACCCCGTACTGCCCGCGATGGGCTTCGGCGTGGCCTGGGTACTGGTGGCCTCGTACCTGCTCGGCCGCCGGGAGCGCAACCGTCTCGGCGCGCTGTCCCCGCGAGGCCCGGCCACGGATGTGCGCACGGACGAGGAGGAGCGGGACGACCGCGAACCTGCCGCTTCGGCCGCTGCCGCGACTGCCGAGTCGAGCCTGCGGGCCACTCCCCCGACGGCCGACGGGCAGGAGCGTCCGGCCCTCCGGTCCCCCGGCGACGGGCCCGGCACCGTCCGGGTCCCGCCGCTGCCGCGGACCTGGTTGAGCATCTTCAATCTCCTGCTGACCGTCGCCCTCGTGGTCTGCCTGGTCCAGGAAGTGATGCCGCTTCCGGTGCTGTTCGTTCTCGGGTTCGCGATCGCGGTGCTGGTCAACCACCCCACCTGGGAACAGCAGCAGGCGCTGCTCGACAAGCACGCCAAGAGCGTGGTCCTGGTCACCACGATGATCTTCGCGGCCGGCGTCCTCACCGGGATCCTCAGCGGCACCAAGATGATCGACGAGATGGCCGAGGCGCTCGTCTCCGTCGTCCCCGACTCCTTCGGGTCGCATCTGCCCGTCGCGGTGGCCGTCACCGGCATGCCACTGAGCCTGGTCTTCACCCCGGACGCCTACTACTTCGGCGTACTGCCCGTACTGGCCGAGACCGCGAGCGGGTTCGGCACGGAGCCGGCCGAGGTCGCCCGGGCGGCCATTCTCGGCCAGATGACCACGGGGTTCCCGCTCAGTCCGCTCACCGCGTCCACGTTCATCCTCGTCGGCATGAGCGGTGTGTCGCTCGGAGAGCACCAGCGCTTCATCTTCCGCTGGGCCTTCGCAACCACCCTCGTCATGACCGCCGGTGCCCTGGTGACCGGCGCCTTCCCGCTGTGACCGGTGTCGCGGGCCCGGTGTGGTGTCCCGGGCCGAGCGGAGTCCCCGTCGGCCGCGGACACCCGGCAGCCACCGCACATGCCGCGTCATGGTCCCCGATGTGCCGCCCGCTCCCGGGAGTTCGGAGCCGGACGACCGGATCCACACACGACGGCACCCGGTCCGGGTGCCCCACCGACCGAGACGAGGACTCATGAGATCGATCCCCAGACGGACCGTGCTCGCCGTCACCGCAGGCGCGGTCGCGGCGCCGACGGTGAGCACGGCGACCGCGGCGGCCGCCGACGACACGACAGCCCCGTCCGAAGGACGGCAAGCGACCTCCGGACTCAATCCGGTCCTGCGGACTGACCTCCTCACGCGGGTGACACCGAGGAACAACTGGCTGGTGACAGCGGTCGCCATCCAGTACGCGCATCGCATCGACGTACGCGGCGGGACGGTCCCGCCCAGCGCCTTCCAGGTGCAGGCCACCGTGGGCGGACGGACAGCGGCTCGCACGGTGACCCGGGTCTACTCCAACACTTCCGCAGAAGTGGACGACCGCACCCACCCCGGACGGCCAGGGGGCCGTCTGATCGTCGAACTCGATCCGAACGACTCCAACGCACGGGCGGCCGGCACCGATCCCCTTCCGCTCGACCGTGCATACTCCGTCAAACAGGTGGCGGACGTGCGCACCCCGGAAGGTGCACCGGTGCTGAAGGCCGGTCCGTTCGCTGACCGGAACGACGACGTCATCACCCCCGTGGTCGATGATTTCGCCGCCGGTTCCTTCACCGACTCCGCAGGTTTCGAACTGGGCTTCCGGCTGTACCGGCCCGCGGGGTTCATACGGAACCCGCGCACCCGCACGCGGTACCCGCTCGTCGTCACCCTGCACGGCGGTGGCGAAGTCGCGGACAACAACATGACCCAGCTCACCTCCAACCGGATCGCGGTCACGTTCGCCAAACCGGAACGACAGCGCCGCAACCCCGCGTTCGTCCTCTCTCCGCAGATCCCCCTGCCCCGCCCCATGGACGGACCCGACGGCACGGACTGGACCGACGCGAAGGTCCAGGGCGCGCTGATCGAACTCATCGACACCTTCGTGCGCGAGCACTCGCGCAACGTGGACACCGACCGGCTCTATCTGGTCGGCCTGTCCTCAGGCGGCCGCGGCATCTACAGTTTGCTGGCCAGGCGACCCGAAGTGTTCGCGGCTGCCCTGCCCACGGCCGGCTGGGGCGACGCGGCGGCCATGGACAGGATCACGCACATCCCGATCTGGGCCGACCACTCGGTCGACGACCCGGTCGTCCCCTACCGGGAGGGCCGGTTCGGCAACCCCGGCACCTGGACCCTGATGAACGCGCTGGAGACCGCCGGTGCCCCGGTCACCCGTGGGGAGTGGGCCAACGACCTCCCGAAGGCACAGTTCGAGGCCCGGTCACGGGCTCTCCTACGGCAGGCCCGGGCCGCGCGCAGCCACCTACTGTTCACGAGCTACACGGCCGGAACGACACCGGTGAGCCCGCACCTGGCATGGGCCCAGACGTACGAGAACGACGTGGTCATCGACTGGCTCTTCGCACAGTCCCGGTAGTCGGCCGCTCGCGGCGGTCATCCGGTCCGCCACCGTGGCGGTCACAAACGAGGTGGAGGTAAGGCAATGCGTCCATGCACTCGTTCAACCAACACCAACGCGCCGTTACAGACCCGGTCTCCTGCCATGACGGCACTGCTCGCACTGGCCACCACCATCGCCATGGCGCTGACTCTGCTGACAGCCGCCACCGCGCCGGCAGCCACCGCCGACCTGCTGTCCCAGGGCAAGCCCGTCACGTCCTCGTCCACCGAGAACACATCCACCCCCGCGTCGGCGGCGGTGGACGGCAGCACCGGGACGCGCTGGTCGAGCACCTTCAGTGATCCGCAGTGGCTGACCGTGGATCTGGGCGCCACCGCCACCATCAGTCAAGTGGCGCTGCGCTGGGAGGCCGCGTACGCCCGCTCCTTCCAGATCCAGACCTCGGACAACGGCACCGCCTGGACCACCATCTACTCGACCACCACAAGCACCGGCGGCACGCAGACCCTCGACGTGAACGGCAAAGGCCGGTACATCCGCCTCCACGGCACCCAGCGCGGCACCGTCTACGGCTACTCGCTGTGGGAGTTCCAGGTGTACGGCTCCGGTGAGGGCACCCCTCCGGGCAACGGCATCCCGGACCCGACGACCTCTTCCCTGGAGGCCGCCGACGGGCCGCTGACCACCGCCACCTACACCGTTCCCAGCCCGAGCGGGTACGGCTCAGGCACGGTCACGTATCCGACGGCCAGTGGCTCGTACCCGGGCATCGTGCTGATGCCGGGCTATCAGGGCACACAGCAGAACCTGCAGTGGCTCGCACCCCGCCTCGCTTCCTGGGGCTTCGTCGTCATCAACGTCGGAACGAACACACTCTCCGACGATCCCGCATCGCGCGGCCGCCAGATCACCGCCGCCGGCACCCAGCTGCTCGCGCTCGGCAACACCCCGGGCAACCCGCTGTCGGGGAAGCTCAACGGCACCCTGGGCGCGGCCGGTCACTCGATGGGCGGCGGTGGCGTCATGGCGGCCCTCCGGGACGACCCGCGCTTCAAGGCGGGCGCGCCGACGGCCCCGTACTACCCGAACGCGAACTTCTCCGAAGTCACCGAGCCCACCTTCTTCCTGACCTGTCAAAGCGACCCCGCCGCCCCCGGCAGCCGCTACGCGGTGCCCTGGTACAACTCCATGTCCCAGGCCGAGAAGCTCTACATCGAAGTTCCAGGCGACCATCTGTGCCCGATGACGGGCTACGGCGACAAGGCCAAGCAGGGCAAGTGGATGGTGTCGTTCTTCAGCCTCTGGCTGCGTGCCGACACCCGCTTCAGCCCCTTCCTGTGCGGTCCCGCTCGTGATGCCGACAAGAACAACACCTCCCTGGTCACCCGCTGGATGGACACCTGCCAGTTCTGACCGGCTCGCTCGGAGCGCCGCGCGGCCCGCCGACGCGGCGCTCCGAGCCCGCTCCTCACCCCGATGCCGACGACCCGGCCCCCGCCACCACGCCCCACGACTGATGCCGCTTCCCGCGCCCGTTTCATCGCCCCTCCGGCGGCCGGCTCGCCCGGTTCTCGCGCTGTGCCGGCTGTAGCGCTGGTGCTGTGACCAGAAAGGTTTGCCGGAAGCTCGCGGCGTCCGGTGCGGTGCCTCGCAAGGCGGAGCATGACCCGCGTACTGGATGTACTCGGGTGATGCGACAACGCGGCGACGGGCCGTGCCGGGCGTCGCGAGCCGGTGAACCTTTCCGGTCACAGCGCTAAGGGCTGTCCTGTGATCCCTGGTGGATCAGCGTGCGGCGTCAGATGCGGTGCATCGCAAGGCGGAGGGACGTCCGCATACTGGATGTATGCGGACGTTCCGACAACGCGGCGAGGTGCCGTAGCTGTCGTCGCGCGCCCGCCAGGGATTACGGGACAGCCCTTAGCTGGGACGCTCATCCGGCAGGGGCTGTTCGGCCCAGATCGTCTTGCCGGCGGAGGTCTGGCGGCTGCCCCAGCGCTCGGCGACCTGGGCGACGAGCAGCAGTCCGCGTCCGCCCTCGTCGAAGACGCGGGCCCGTCGCATGTGCGGGGCGGTGCTGCTGCCGTCGGAGACTTCACAGATGAGCGCGTCGGCGCGGATGAGCCGTAGCTGGATGGGGTCGTTGCCGTACCGGATGGCGTTGGTGACCAGCTCACTGACGACCAGCTCGGTGGCGAACTCGAGCTCGGCCAGCCCCCAGGTGTCCAGCTGCGCGGCCGCCACCTTGCGGGCTCCGGCGACGGCCGCGGGATCCATGGGCAACTGCCAGGTGCGCACCCGGTCGGCGTCGAGCAGGGAGGTCCGGGCCAGGAGCAGGACGACGTCGTCGGCAGAGGGGTCGGGCCGCACCTTGCGCAGCACTTTCTCGCAGGTGTCCTCGAGGTCTGCCGCTGGACGGCGCAGCCCTTCACTCAGCAGGTCGAGTCCGACGTCGACATCGCGACCGGGGGCCGCGATCAGGCCGTCGGTGTAGAACGCGAGCAGGCTGCCCTCCCCCACGTCGATCCCGGCGGACTCGAAGGGCAGTCCGCCCAGGCCGAGCGGTGGCCCGGCGGGCAGGTCCAGGACCTGGACGGTGCCGTCGGACGAAACCAGGACGGGCGGCGGGTGCCCCGCACGTGCCAGGTCGCATCGGCCGGCGACGGGATCGTAGACGGCGTAGAGACAGGTCGCCCCGACCTCTCCCGAGGCCCCCTCCGCCTCCCGTCGCGCGTCCGGGCCTTCCTCCCGGTCAAGGCGGATGACTAGATCGTCCAGCCGGGTGAGCAACTCGTCGGGCGCGAAATCGGCGTCGGCCAGCGTCCGTACCGCGGTGCGCAACCGGCCCATCGTGGCAGAGGCGTGCACGCCGTGGCCCACGACGTCGCCCACCACCAGCGCCACCCGTCCCCCCGACAGTGCGATGACGTCGAACCAGTCCCCGCCGATCTCGTCCCCCGAGCCGGCGGGGAAGTATCGGTAGGCGAGATCCACCGCCTGCGCTCCCAGCAACCGCTCGGGCAGCAGACTGCGCTGGAGGGTGAGCGCGGTCCGGCGCTCGCGGGTGTAGCGGCGGGCGTTGTCTATGCTCAACGCCGCCCTGGCGGCGATCTCCTCGGCGAGCATCAGATCGTCCTGGACGAAGGGGTCCGCGGTACGGTGCCGCAGGAGGTGCATCACGCCCAGGGTGACGCCCCTGGCGCGCAGGGGCACCATCATCACTGAATGGATCTTGAATCGCCTGATGCTCTCGGCACGGGCCGGGGAGGCCGTCGACCACTCGCGCAGCACCGGGTCGCCCACACGGTAGAAGGCGCCCCGGCCGGTGTTCAGCGCCTGAGCCGGTGGGGAGCCGGGAGGGTAGACGTCGGTGTCGCCCGCCGGAACCACGGATTCCGGGCACCCCGGGAACACCGACCGCTGTGCGGTACGGCGGAAGACGAGCGGCGTGGCGGGCGGTACCGGTTGCGGCTCGTGCCCCTGGACGACCGACTCCAGCAGGTCGACGGTGACGAAGTCGGCGAACCCCGCCACCGCCACCTCGGCCAGTTCCTCGGCCGTCCGGGTCACGTCCAAGGTTTTGCCGATGCGCACGCTGGCGTCGTTGAGGACCGCCAAGCGACGCCGGGCCCAGTACTGCTCGGTGATGTCGATCACCAACGCCGACAGCCCCAGCACCGCGCCCGCCCGGTCCTTCAGCGGGGAAAGGAAGAGCGACCACGCGTGATCACGGACCTCGCCCGAGGCTCGGAAAGGCTGCTCCTCGCGGAAGATCATCTCGCCGGTGCGCACCACCTGATGCTGAAGGCGGTCGATCTCGTCCAGGGGCGGGGCGGGATAGATTTCCCACAACGTACGCCCCCTCATCTCCTCCGGCGTCAGTCCCATGGCACGGCTCATCACCTGGTTGCAGGTCACGAACCGTGCCTCGCTGTCATAGACGGCCACGGGCAACGGGAGCTGGGCAAGCGTGAGATTCCACAGCTCCCCCGCCCCCGCTTCGGTCGGCCCGGCGTCGTATGTCACCTCCGCCGGGGTGACGACCCAGTGGGTCCTGCCGTCCACGTCGGTCAGCGGCGTGCCCCGCAGTTGCACGGTGACATGGTCTCCGTGCCGGTTCCGCAGCGTCAGATCGCTTGTCCACGGCTCCCTGGCGGCCAGGTGACGCCGCAGCGCGTAGGGCGGCTTCGCGGCGAGCAGGCCGACGGCCGGCCGGCCGACCACGTCCACGGGCTCGTACCCAAGCAGGCGCCCGGCTCCCGCGCTCCACACGAGGACGGCTCCGCGGGCGTCGATGACGACCGCGAAGTCCACCGGTGCTGCTGTGCTCCCTGCTTCCGTGGTGGTGCCGGGCTCGTCGTCCATGGGTGCATCACGACCTCGTACCTGCCGCGCCCCGAGCGGCGCTGCGTCACCCGTCACGGGCGCTGCGTCCAGCATCGCGCTGCGGCGCACCCCGCTCAACCGGCCGCACCGGTCACACCGGCCGACGGGCGGTGTGGATCAGGCCAGGTCGGGCGGACGGCGAGAGCGACGGCGACGGACGAGCGGTGCCCCTGGCGCTGCCATGGTGGGTGAATGAGGTGGCCGTGGCGGACTGCAGGTGTGAGCGCCCTGGAAGCCGACGTCGATGGACGCGCCGGGGCGATGGTGGCGTTGCGGGAGACGTTCCCGGCCGTCACCTGGCCGGAGGCGGGCGAGTAGCCGGCGTTCCGGCCGAAGGTGACCGTCTGGCCGCGGGGCAGGTGAAGACCAAAGACCAGCCGCCGATCGCGGTGGTGCCGGTGTCGACGATGGTGATCTCCGAGGTCAGGCCGGTGTTCCACGCACGCGGCCACCTCGTCGAGCATCGACTGCCTGGCGTGGCGCATCTTCTGCCTTGAACTCGAGTGCCATGAACTCCGAGCCCGTCGACTCTTGACAGCTTTACCGGCCCACCGCACGATACCGATCACATCCCCGAAGGTTCTCAGTGCCTTTGGGAGCGCTTCCAGTGGGAGCGCTCCCACTCCACACCGCCCACCCTTTGTGTGGCGTGGTCCCCGCTGCAGAGCCGCCGGCACAAGGGGACGTCGTACCACCGCACTTCCTCAGCGCGTCGCATGCTCAGGACGAGCGTGCGGCGTATCCCTGCCAGGAAATCGAGGTACAGTCATGCGCCGCAGACTCCGCGCCCTGGTGGCAGCGTTCTTCGCTCTGCCGCTGGCGCTCGCCGTGGCTCCGTCCGCCCACGCGGCCGACCCGACCACCATGACCAACGGGTTCTACGTGGACCCCGACTCCAGCGCGAAGAGGTGGGTCGCCGCCAACCCCGGCGACGGCCGGGCGCCCGCGATCAACGCCTCCATCGCCAACACCCCGACGGCCCGCTGGTTCGGCTCCTGGAGCGGCACCATCGGCACCGCCACCGGCGCGTACGTGGGCGCCGCGGACGCCCGGGACAAGCTGCCCATCCTGGTCGCCTACAACATCTACAACCGCGACTACTGCGGCGGGCACTCCGCGGGCGGAGCCTCCTCGCCGTCCGCCTACACGAACTGGATCGCTCAGTTCGCGGGCGGGATCGCCAACCGCCCGGCTGTCGTCGTCCTCGAACCGGACTCCCTCGGGGACTACGGCTGCATGACCCAGGCCCAGATCGACGAACGCGAGGGCATGCTCACCGGCGCCCTCGCCGAGTTCAACCGCCAGGCTCCCAACACCTGGGTCTATCTCGACGCCGGCAACCCGGCCTGGGCGAGCGCGGCGACCATGGCCCGGCGCCTCCACGAAGCCGGCCTCCGACAGGCCCACGGCTTCTCGCTCAACGTCTCCAACTACCTGACCACGGCCGAGAACACCGGGTACGGCAACGCCGTCAACAGTGAACTCAACGCCCGGTACGGCTACACCAAGCCGTTCGTCGTGGACACCAGCCGCAACGGCAACGGCTCCAACGGCCAGTGGTGCAACCCCTCCGGCCGCCGTATCGGCACCCCGACCCGGCTGGGCGGAGGCGCCGAGATGCTCTTGTGGATCAAAGTCCCGGGCGAGTCCGACGGCAACTGCGGCGCCGGAGCGGGCTCCTCGGCCGGGCAGTTCCTCCCCGAGGCCGCCTACAGGATGATCTACGGCTACTGATCCATGACGGCAGCCAGTCCGGGGTAGGTGACGGAACGGGCGTCAGCTCCCGTGCCGGGCGAGCAGCAGCGCCACATCGTCGTCAAGCTCACGGCCCAGGGCGCCGAGGAGCATGTCACACGTCTCCTCCAGGGGAAGGCGGCTGCCGTCCAGCAGGCGGAGCAGACGCTGCAGTCCTGTTTCGACGGGCATTGCACGGCTTTCCACCAGGCCGTCCGTGAACAACGCGAGCACTGCCCCTTCGGCGAGTTCCCGCTCCTCGCCGGTGAACGGCACGCCGCCCACTCCAAGAGGCACTCCGCCGGCGGTGTCGAGGAGTGCGGCTTTCCCGTCCGGGTCGACCAGGGCCGGCGGCAGGTGGCCCGCGCGGGAGAGTTCGCATCGGTCGTGCCGGGGGTCACAGACGACGTAGACGCAGGTGGCCAGCATGTCGTCGTCGCCGAGGGACGCGGTGAGGCCGTCGAGGTGGTGCAGCAGCTCGGCCGGGGTCAGGTCGAGCCGGGCGAGGGCGCGAGTGGCGGTGCGGAGCTGGCCCATGATCGCCGCGGCGTGGACGCCCTTGCCCATCACGTCGCCGACGACGAGTCCGACTTTGTCGTCCTTGAGCGGGAGCACGTCGAACCAGTCCCCACCCACCTCGCTGACGGCGGGCAGATAGCGGGAGGCGACCTCGATGCCGCCGTGATGCGGTGGCGGCTCCTGGGACAGCAGGCTGCGCTGGAGGGTGAGAGCGGTGTCGCGTTCGCGTCCGTACAGTCGCGCGTTGTCGATGCAGATGGCGGCGCGCGCGGCCAGCTCGGTGGCGAGGGTGAGGTCCTGGTCGTCGAACGGCCGGGGGCTGACCGTGCGGCACAGGCTGAGCGTGCCCAGTACCTCGCCGCGGGCCATCAGGGGAGCGGCCAGATAGGAGTGGACACCGGCGCGCCGCAGCGTCTCGGTTGCTGAATCGTCCCTGGCGATACGCCGTACCGCCGTGTCGTCCACGTGTTCCACCAGGATCGGCCGTGCCTCGCGTACGCACTGGGTGACGATCCGAGACGAGCTGAACAGGGCAGGCTCCCCGACCGGGTCCGCGGCCTCGATCGCGTCGGTTGGATGACGTGCTTTGAGGGCGAGCGCCCGGAAGTCGGGGGGACCGTCCGCCCGTGGTGCTGCCATGCCGCCAGGGTTGAACACCGAGTCGAGTACATCGACGGCCGCGAGGTCGGCGAGCTCGGGAACGGCCACATCCACGAGTTCATGTGCCGTCCGGCGCAGGTCGAGCGTGGTGCCGATACGGCCGCCGGCGTCAGCTATCACAGCCAGGCGCTCGCGTGCTTTCGCGATCTCGGCCGCTGCCCGCTGCCGCTCGGAAATGTCGAGGATTGCCATCGCCAGGCCCAGCACACGCCCATTGGCATCCTCGATCCGGTGGTATGACTCCGAGTACGCGTGATCTTCGCTGTCGGCGGCCGTCCGGCCGACCGTCTGCTGATCCAGCAGTGGCTCACCGGTCCGGAGGACCTGCCGCATCCGCGACTCGATCGCCTCCACCTCGAGAGCCGGCAGCACCTCGCCGACGCGACGGCCCAGCACCGCTTCCTCTGGGACACCATTGATGCGTTCCAGTGACGGATTGACACGCACCCACCGCAGGTCCGTGTCGAAGACCGCGATGCCCACCGGCGACTGGCTGACCAGGATGTGGGACAGGGCCAGGTCCCGCTCCACGTTCTGTACGGTCTCGGCGTCGGTACCCAGACCGAGGGCATGGACGTCACCGCGGGCATCGCGCAGCTGCATGGTGCGGAACTCCACCCGGCGCGTGGAGCCGTCCTTGTGCCGCACCGGAAAGACCCCCGCCCAGCGCGTGCCCGTGCGCACGCGGTCGAACAGTTCGTGTGCCCGTGACCGGTTCTCCGGGGCCACCAGCAGTGCGCCCGCGTCCTGACCCAGCGCTTCCACGGCGGAGAAACCGAGCAAAGACTCGGCTTCGGGACTCCACAGCACGATCCGGCCATCGCTCCCCAGGACGAGGGCCGCCACTCGCAGCACGTCCAGCAGCCCACCCGGCGCGGCAGTGACGGGGTCCTGCCCGCCGCTCCCGGTCCGGGCCTCTTGCTCACGCATACCGGGGCTCCATTTCTGCGGCAGCACGAGGGTGCGCCCTGGCCCCCTCCCCACCGCTGGGCTCACGTCAGTCATACCTCTACCGGCCGAACACCGCACACCCTGGCCACCTGTGCCGCACGAGTCGGCTCAGTTGTCCGGAGAGAAACGCGAGCGCGGCACGTACAGAGGCGCCAGCAGGAACTGGCCGGACGACAGGCTCAACTGCATACACGTGCGCAGGAGCTGCTTGTCGAGCGGAGCGAACCGGCAGGACGCCACCAGGGAGAGGCAACTGGCCCCCTGCATCAACGCGAAGTACGGCTGCAGCGCTGGGCGGACAGCGCCGGCAGCGCAGCAGCACTGGTCGAGGAGTCCGCACGCCATGTACTGCCTCCCCCGGCCGTGGCGAGCAACCCTGCGGGTATCGGAGGAGTACGCCGCAGCTCTGGAAGCCGCCGGCACACTGCTGCTGACGGCACCGGACGGACACGACACCGCGGCCCGCGCGGCCATGGCGGAGCTGACCAAGGATCCTTTGAACCCCACCCTCGCGACCTCGCGGACATTGCCTGCTCCGAACTCGCAACTCCCCACCCGGCACCCTCTGTCAACGATGCCCAGCGGGTCTGTCCCGGCCCGCCGCGCCCTTGGGCTGCAACGATTCCTGGCTCCGCGACTCAGCTGAACAATGACGTCGCTGACCTACCGCTTTGTCACTGACGCTGCCGGCGTCTCGAGGCCACGGTCAGCGGCTTCGGGGGGGGTCGGCTGCCTTGCCGTTCGTCACGGATGGTGACGGCTTCGCGCGGGAGGTTGCCCACCTCGTCCCAGCGATGCCGGGCCGGCGTCGGCGAGGGCCGCATCGATCAACGATTCTGCGATGGATCGCGCGTACGCGCGGGTGTGGCTGCTGTTGAGTGCGGTGCCGCGCGCGGCCGCGCCGTCGAAGAGCAGGGCCAGTTGCTCACCGAGGGTTTCCGGGTCTGCGGCCCCGGCCTGGCGCGCGAGGTCCGTGAGACGGTGGGCGAACTCCCTCTTGTACGCCGCGGCCAGCTGATGGACGGGATGCCCGGGGTCTGGCACTTCGACGCTGACGTTCAGGAACGGGCATCCCCGGAACGGGGCGGTGGTGTCCGGGAGCTTCCGGTCGAAGACGGCGAGGAGCTGCTCACGCGGGCTCGGTGTCGGTCGGGTGGGTGATGGGGGGATGGGCAGGAGATCGCCCACGAGGGACTGCAGGTATGCCCCGACGAGCTCGTCCTTGCTGGGGAAGTGCGCGTAGAGGGTGCGTTTCGACACTTCGGCGACGGTCGACAGCTGGTCCATCCCGGTCGCGTTGATCCCCTGCGCTGTGAACAGCTGGGTCGCCGCTTTGAGGATCCGCTCGCGGGCGCCACGCCCGCGACGGCGACGTACGGGATGAGATTCGGTCACACCCTTAAGTATACCGAGCGTTTTACATAGCCCGCCCGAGGCGGCTACGGTGGATCCTTAAGTAAACCGACCTTCTTACTTAGCCACGTCCTGCATCGCGCAGCTCGCGGATGGGTCGTTCGTCGGCACCGCACCTGTTTCAGGCGCGCTCCGCGCCCCCTTCACGCCCCGCCCCGCCCACCGATGCGAAATCAGCACCAAGGAGACCTGATGCGCTACACGACCTTCGGACGACGGACCGGACTGCGCGTTTCCGAGTACGCGCTCGGCACGGGGAACTTCGGCACCGGCTGGGGCGCCGGTGCGGAGCCCGATGAGGCGCGCCGGATGTTCGACAGGTTCGCCGAGGCCGGCGGGACGTTTCTCGACACCGCGGACGCCTACCAGTTCGGCGAGTCGGAAGAGCTGGTGGGCAAGTTCATGGCGGCCGACCGGGACCACTTCGTCCTGGCCACCAAGTTCACCAACGGAGCCGGCCCGCAGCCCGGCATCTCCAGGACCGGCAACAGCCGCAAGAACATGGTCGCTTCGCTGGAGGCGAGCCTCAAGCGCCTCGGCACCGACTACATCGACCTGTACTGGGTCCACTTCCCCGACGACCTCACCCCCATCGAGGAGATCCTGCGCGGGCTCGACGACCTCGTCAGCTCCGGCAAGATCCTCCACGCCGCCCTGTCCAACTTCCCCGCATGGCGCGTCTCCCGCGCCGCCACCCTCGCGGACCTGAAGAACTGGGCACCGGTGGCGGGCATCCAGATCGAGTACAGCCTCGTCGAGAGGACCCCCGACCGCGAGCTGCTGCCGATGGCCGAGAGTCTGGGACTCGGCGCCGCCCTGTGGTCCCCGCTCGGCGGCGGACTGCTCACCGGCAAGTACCGCCACAGCACCGATGGGCGCCTGACCGACCTCAAGGCGGTCATTCACACCGAGAGCACCGCCCAGAAGACCGCCGTCGTCGACACTGTCCTGGCCATCGCCGAGGAGAGCGGCGCGACGCCCACCCAGGTGTCGGTCGCGTGGCTCCGTGAGCGTGCCGCCCAGGCGTCCACCTCGTTCGTGCCGATCATCGGCCCGCGCAACCTCACCCAGCTCGACGACTACCTGGGCGCTCTGGACGTCCAGCTCACCCCCGAGCAGTTCGCGCGCCTGTCCGACGTCAGCGCGGTCCCCCTCGGAGTGCCCCACGAGGCGACCGCCGGCGCCCGCGACGGCCTCCAGGGCGGTGACGCCTCCCGCGTCACCCAGCCCGCCGTGCCCGTGGCCTGAGCCGCGGCCCCTGTCACAGACTGCTCCATCGGCAGACACAGCCCCGGACCATACGTATGGTCCGGGGCTGTGTCTGCCTGGCTGCGGCAGGTCGCAGGGTCAGGGGGTATCGCCCTCGGCGGGATCGCCGAGGTGGGCCAGTGCCCAGTCACGGAGCTCCTCCAGCGCCGGGCGGATCGCCACTCCCGCCTCCGTCAGGCGGTATCGAACGCGCGCGGCGGCCCTTCCCTCACCTAGCGTAGGACGAGGCCTTCTGCCGCCAGGTGGGTCAGCCGGTCGGAGAGTATGCGCCCGCTGATACCAGGAACAGCGCGGTGCAACTCACGGGTGCTGCTGCTTCCATGCGGAGCCGAAGGCCTTTCATGGCCTCGGGGCCGTCCGGCGGCGAGCGGTTGGGCTGGATGTCGAACCGCGCCCGGCAGTGCCGGTGTACTGGCGTTGCACGCCCGCCGAGGCGTGGCCCGTCTTCACAAAGCCGGTCTCGTCACGATCAGCACCCCACCGTCGGTGCCGAGGCGTTCGACGGCATAGGCGCGGACGTCGTCACGGACGGCATCGGCGTCCCAGCGGGCGGAACTCAGCAGCTGCTGCGCTGCGAGGAAAACGGTGTGGCGGCATGGGCGGTACCGCCCGCCGCGGTCGGGACGGCCGGCGCTGCCGGCGACGTGTTCATCCGACGCCTGCTCAAGTGACCGGGATTCACCAGGTAGGAGGCGGCCAGGGCGCGTGCGTCGACCTCGTCCGGAGTGTCGTCGACGAGGCGTACGTCACCTCGTAGTAGTGCTGGTCGAAGCCCCAGACGTCGTACATCAGCGGGACAGTGGTGGTGGCGCCGAGGGCCCTCGGGGCCTCCTCCGAGTGGGCGGAGACCATCAGGATCGCCGTGGGGCGGGGCAGGTCGGCGGACCAGGCGGCCAGCTGACTGGTCCAGAGGGCGTCGTCGGCCAGAGTCGGGGCCCGTGGCTGACATGGAGGGCGGTCATCCGCTCGGTGGACACGGCTGGACCGGTTACGGTCTCTGTCGCGCTGTCGGAGGCTGGTGGGCGCGCCGGAAGTCGCCGGGTGTGGTGCCGGTGTGGCGGGTGAAGAACTTGCCGAAGTTGGTGGCTTCGGAGAAGCCCAGGCGGCGGGCGATGACGGCGACCGGCTCGTCGGTGTGGGCGAGCAGCCGCTGGGCCTGGAGGGCGACGCGGGCGTCGATGACCTGTTTGACGGGCTGTCCGGTGGCGGCCAGGCAGGCACGGGTGAGGGTCTTGACGGAGTAGCCCAGCCGGTGGGCGTAGTCCTCGGCGCGGCGGGTGCCGGCGTAGGAGCGCTCCAGTTCGGCGCGGAAGCCGGCGTAGATCTCGCCGCCGGCGTGCGGGTCGGCGTGTGCGCCGTGCCGTGGCAGCCGGTCGATGTGCAGCAGCAGGGTGGCGAGCAGCAGTTGGAGGATCTCAGGAGAGACAGTGCCGGGCTGCCGGGTGAACTCGGCGCGCAACTGGCTCAGCAGGGTGGACACGGCGGGATAGTCGCGGCCGGTGCCGAGCTGCCAACAGACGGGCCCGTACCACTCGTCGAGGAGACTGGCGGTACTCACGAGGTGGGCCGGGAAGGCGGGGGTGAACAACAGATGCGTCCCATTCAACGCGCCGGGGCTGCCGAAGCGCTGAACCTGGCCGGGGCGGATCCACAGCAGCGTGCCGGGCCGGCACGGGTAGGTGACGAAGTCGACCGTATGCTCGCCGCTGCCCTCGGTGATCAGGGTGACGGTGTGGAAGGCGACACGGTGGACATGCTGCAGGGTGCCGTCCCTCATGCGGCCATGCAAGGCGGCCAGGTCAGTGACCTCCAGGCCGGATACCGGCGCGGCCGGCGGATTGAAACCGAACCCGGGGATCGGGCCGTCACCTGAGCGAGCCCTGTCCGCGACTTCCGACATCAGCACGATCACCTTACTCATGTCCGCTTTCGACCAGGGCGAGTCTTCAGCGTATCTCGCCGCCCCGCTCCCCCGGAGTGAAAGTGGAACGGCACGGGACGGCTGACTGAAGCCGTCCGCCCGAGGAGGAAGTGGTCACCATGCACGGCACGGTCACAGTCGTCGACAAGGGCGCAGTCCGCGTCCACAGCTACATGGCCCCCGACGAGAGTCTGAATGTCACCACCCAGTTGATCGAGACCCCCACCCGGGTCATCGCGGTCGACGCCCAATACGCCCTTGGGTACGCGGAAGAGGTGGTCGCGTACGCCCAGGGTCTGGGCAAGCCGATCGACCGGCTGGTCATCACGCACGCCCACCCCGACCATTTCCACGGCGCCGCCCGCTTCGGGGCGCCCGTGCACGCGCTGCCCGCCGTCCGCGACCAGATCGCCGCGCAGGGCGACGGCCAGGACCCGACCGGCACGATCATCCCGGTCACCGACGTCACCCCGACCGTCGAGATCACCCCGGGCACGGAGGTAATCGACGGTGTGCCCTTCGCCTTCGAGGCCGTCTCGGGCGGGGAAGCCGCGGACGAGCTGGTGATCAAGCTGCCCGAGCAGAGGGTGCTGATCGCGCAGGACCTCGTCTACCACGACACCCATCTGTTCCTGGGCAACAACGACATCAAGGGCTGGCAGCAGGCCGTCGAGACCCTGGCCGCCGACACGTCGTACGAAACGATCCTGGCCGGACACGGCCTGCCCGCAGGGCCCGAGGTGTACGCCGACCTGCGCCGCTACCTCGCCGACGCACGTGAACTGCTCGGCGACGACGGCGAGGCGTACAAGAAGGCGATCCTGGAGCGCTACCCCTCCTACCGCGGCCCCTTCCTCATCGACATCGGCAACCAGTACCTCTTCGGCCCGCAGAACGCCTGAACCCGACCGCAAGGAGACGGAGAAATGAGTAGGATCGTCGTCTTCGGAGCCGCCGGGAAGGCTGGCTCCCGCGTCGTCGCCGAGGCCGCCGCACGCGGCCACGAGGTCACCGCCGTCGCCCGCGACATCGCGCGCCTCGGTGAACTCCCCGAGGGGGTGCGTACGACAGCGGGCGACGTCACCGACACCGAGACGGTCGCACCCCTGGCCGAAGAGGCCGACGCGCTGGTGCTGACCGTCGGGGGCCCCGACGCGCGCCTCTACACCAACGCTGTGGCAACGGTCGCCGCGGCCGTCCACGCCCTCGGCCCCAAAGGCCCGCGCATTCTCCACATGGGCGGCGGCGCCAGCCTCCTCGACGAGGACGGCGGGCGCTTCTTCGACGCACCCGGATTCCCGGAGGAGTACAAGCCCTACGCGATCGGCCAGATCCAGGCACTCGACGCCTACCAGGCGCTCGGCGACGACGTCACCTGGACCTACCTCTCCCCGCCCCCGGTGAACTTCGCGCCCGGCGAGCGCACCGGCCGCTACCGCACCAGCCTCGACCGCCCAGTCGTCGGCGACGACGGCCAGTCCCGCATCTCCTACGAGGACTACGCGGTCGCGCTCCTCGACGAGATCGAGAACCCCCGGCACCTCAACCGGCGCTTCACCGTCGGCTACTGACCCGCACAGCAGGCGCCCGCATCCGCAGGCCGAAGTCCCTGGCCGCATCCTCACGCAGCGCACCCCCTTACCGCACGGAGGTGCGAGGCCATCGCCGCCATGTGCGGGCGTCGCCGCCCTGTCCTGCGCACTGCCCACTCCCAAGCGCGAGTGTCGCAAATGGGCACATACGGAGACGCCCCGACTGTTCCTTGAGCCGCGCAGCGTCGCCAAGGCCCGGTCGGGCAGCGCGGCCGGGCTCGCGCCATACGGCGGGGCGGCCGTACCGCAACAGCTCTGCCGCCCGGGCCGCCTGCTGGCAGCGCGCGAGTACGCCGGCAGGCGGCCGGTGTCCCGAAGGCGCAGTCCGATGGGGGGTGGAGTGGCCCGTGGACCCCGCCCTCGCGCGGCCCGTGACGCGAGCTGGAGTGCAACGTCACCCCAGCGGTCTCGCGTAGACGGCTGTGCCGTTCCTGGCCTCGATGTATCGGTGGCGGATGCTGCCACTACTCCGCAGAAGTTGCCGCGGATCGACTCGCGTGTCTGGTCGGTCAGTCGGGGGTCTCGCCCGAGTCGGCGGGCTGGGAGTCGTTGGCCGGCGGGGACTGATCGATGTCGTCGTTGGTCGCGGCCCAGCTGGCCAGCAGGTTCAGGGCGTCCTGCGAGGGTGAGTGGGGCTCGGCGGTGTAGGTGAGGAGGAACTGGCTGGGGCCGTCGGGGAGCGGGAAGGTTTCGAAGGGCAGGTCGAGGTCGCCGACCACCGGGTGGTGGAGGAGCTTCACGCCCGTGGTGTGCATCCGGACGTTGTGGGCCGCCCAGCGGCGACGGAATTCCTCGCTGCGGGTCGACAGCTCCCCGATCAGGTCCGTCAGCCGTCGATCGTAGAGATCGCGGCCGGCCTCGGCGCGCAGCATGGCGACCGCGTCGTTGGCGACTTCATCCCAGTGGCGGAAGAACTCGGTCGCGTGCGGACTGAGAAAGACGAACCGGGCGTTGTTCGGTGGCCGTACCGGATCGGCGTAGACCGGTGAGAACAGGGCGCGCCCGAGGTGGTTGGCGGCCAGGATGTCCCCGCGTCCGCTGAGGATGAACGCGGGTGTGCCGGCCATCGAGTCGAGGACGCGCTGCACCGCGGGCCGCACGCGCTGCTGGGCCGGGCGGCGGCGTGGCGGGCGGGTCGTGCCGGCACCGCGCAGGAGGTCGAGCAGGTGGATGCGTTCGGCCTCGTCGAGCTGAAGTGCTTGGGCGATGCCTTCGATGACGCTCTCGGAGACGCCGGTGGCGTTGCCGCGCTCCAGCCGGGTGTAGTACTCGCTGGAGATGCCCGCGAGCAGGGCGACCTCCTCGCGGCGCAGCCCGGTGACCCGTCGGCGCTCTCCGCCGTACAGGGGCAGTCCGGCCTGCTCAGGGGTGACCTTGGCCCGTCGCGTGCCGAGGAATTCCCGGATCTCCGCGCGGAAACCATCGCGGATGTCGCGGTGTGTGCCGCTGGGGTCGTTTCTGCCTGCCATGCGTTTCACTCTACGAGCGCGTCCGCCGGGTTGGGGGTCCCTGTCAGTGACCCCCTCATCAGGGACTCCCACCCCCGCGTGACAGCGGGTTTTGTTGGTGGTGCACCGCCCGCGGCGGTGTGAACCGTCCAGACAGACGGCGCTCGTGCCGCCGGTCCCAGCTCCCTCTGCGGCGCTGTCGGCGCCGCAGGCATCACCCCCGCACACAGCGGGTGCCGGATCACGGCGCCTGAAAGGAACCCCCCATGAGCAAGGTCATTCTCGTCACCGGTGCCGGACGCGGTCTGGGCACGGACATCGCCCGCGAGGCCCTCGCCGCCGGCCACCGGGTCGTCGCCAC
The DNA here is from genome assembly GCF_043198595.1 of Streptomyces sp. NPDC048751. NCBI lineage: Bacteria > Bacillati > Actinomycetota > Actinomycetes > Kitasatosporales > Streptomycetaceae > Streptomyces > Streptomyces sp. NPDC048751. The sequence goes on along the minus strand of NZ_JBICUX010000014.1, from coordinate 77,754 downwards.
CGGCCGCCGCCCCGAAGAGGTCGAGAAGACCCTCGGCGGGCCGCAGGACGATCTGCTGGTCACCAGGCTCGACGTCACCAGCCTCGAAGACGCCGAGGCCGCCGCGCAGGCAGCCGTCGACCGCTTCGGCCGCATCGACGTCCTCATCAACAACGCCGGGAACCTCTTCACCGGCTACTTCGAGGAGATCTCGCCCGCGCAGATGCGCCGGCAGTTCGAGACGAACCTCTTCGGCCCGATGAACGTCACCCGCGCCGTCCTGCCCGTCCTGCGCAAGCAGCGTGCAGGCCACGTCATCACCATCACCTCGACCGCCGGCCTGGTCGGCATGGAGTTCACCTCCGCCTACGCCGCCTCGAAGTTCGCGGAAGAGGGCTGGATGGAGTCCCTGCGCTACGACGTCGAGCCGTACAACATCCACACCACGATCGTGGAGCCCGGCTACTTCCGCACCGAACTCCTCGTGGACGGCTCCACCACCTGGCCCGAGCTGTCCATCGACGACTACGCCCCGCGCACCGCACCCCGGATCGAGGGCATGAAGAGCATGAACGGCCAGCAGCCCGGCGACCCCGCCAAGCTCGCCCGCGCCCTGCTCACCATCGCCCAGCAGGACAAGCCCCTGCTGCGATTCGTCGCCGGTGCGGACGCCATCGAGGCTGCCGAGGCCAAGGCGAAGGAACTCCTTGCCCAGGCCGAGGCATCCCGCGAGCTGGGCGACAGCCTGGCCTACGACACCACGCCCCGCACCCCGGCCGGTGCGCAGGACCGCGCCGGGTGCGTTTCGACAGCACGGAGAAAGTCAACATGCCCCTCAAAGGCGAGTACGAGCCGAGCAAGGCGCAGTTTGTACGGGACCAGGTGGAGCTGTACGAGAGCTCCGGCGGTACGCAGGGAACGACGCTGAGTGTCCTGGTCGCACGGGAAGAGAACGAGAGGCTCCGGGACCTGCCCGTCGTCATCCTGACCACCCTGGGCGCGAAGAGCGGCAAGATCCGCAAGACCCCGGTCATGCGGGTGGAGCACGACGGCTCCTACGCCGTCATCGCCTCCATGGCAGGAGCCCCCAAGCACCCGGTCTGGTACCACAACGCGGTGGCCGACCCCCGGGTCGAACTTCAGGACGGCCCGGTGCGCCAGGACATGCTGGCACGCGAGGTGACCGGGGACGAGAAGGCCCTGTGGTGGGCCCGAGCCGTCGAGGCGTTCCCCGACTACGCCGCGTACCAGGAGAACACCGACCGTGAGATCCCGGTCCTCGTGCTGGAGCCGGCGGCCCACGAGCACTGACCCGGCGCACCCGGTTCAGCCCGCGGATCGCCCCCACCGCCTGGCCCTGGCAACAGCCGGCGTCGGACCTCACCGGACAGCGCCGGCTCGAAGTTCCCGATGGTCGGCCAGTGCCGAAGCCTGACCCACGACGCCACCTACGCCTGGGCACCATGCCCCGGCCGAGGCCGGCAGGCGCCGGTGCACCCACGGCGCTGAGCCGCCACCGGGCAACGGCGCCCGCGCCGACGGCGCGCGGCCCACCCGAGCAACGGCCCACCAGTTGGTGGCGCACCCCCCTGATCATGACCACCGACCGGCCTGACGGCCGTCACGACAAGGAGTACCGGATGCAGCACGTATCACTGGGCGGGCTCGATGTCTCCCGCATCGGCCTGGGAGCCATGACCATGGCCGGCACCTACACCACGGGCGGGGGCCTCGATGACGCCGAGTCGATCCGCACCATCCACCGTGCGCTGGACCTCGGGGTCACCCACATCGACACCGCCGAGATATACGGCCCGTTCCACAGCGAGGAAATCGTCGGCAAGGCCATCAAGGGCCGCCGCGACGACGTCGTCGTGGCGACGAAGTTCGGTCTCGTCTCCCACGCCGGCGACGGCCCCGGCGCCATCGACAGCAGCGCCCACAACGTGAAGACCGCGGTCGAAGGCTCGCTCCTGCGGCTCGGCACCGACCACATCGACCTCTACTACCAGCACCGCGTCGACCCGAACACGCCCATCGAGGAGACCATCGGCGCGCTGGCCGAACTGGTCGCCGAGGGCAAGGTGCGCCACATCGGACTCTCGGAGGCCGGCCCTGAGACGATCCGCCGGGCACACGCCGTGCATCCGGTGGCCGCGCTGCAGACCGAATACTCCCTGTGGACCCGCGACGTCGAGGCCGAGATCCTCCCGCTGCTGCGCGAGCTCGGTATCGGGTTCGTGCCCTATTCCCCGCTCGGGCACGGCCTGCTGACCGGGCAGATCCGCACCGTCGACGACTTCGCCGACGACGACTGGCGCAAGACCAACCCGCGCTTCACCGGCGAGAACTTCCAGCGCAACCTGCGCATCGTCGACGAAGTACAGGCCATCGGCGCCGAGATCGGCGCCACCCCGGCACAGACCGCGCTGGCATGGCTGCTGACCCGCGGCGACGACATCGCCCCCATCCCCGGAACCCGGCGGGTCGCGCGCGTCGAAGAGAACACCGCCGCTGACGGCATCGAACTGAGCGCTGCCCAGCTCGACCGCTTGAACAACCTCACACCGGCCGCGGGTGAACGCCACGACGAGGCCAACATGGCCACCATCGACCGGTGATCTGACGCCCTGGCGACTTGCTGAACCGTCGCACCCCGGTGTCGGTGTCGGGAAGGGCGCGTTCGCGGTGTGGGCTCCGGAGTGTGGCGGGTGAGGAAGGCGGCTGTCTCACGGCGTTGCGGGAGTTCCGTCGCGGGTGTGAACAGCGCGGTGGAGCGGTCGTGTTTGGCCGGACGCCGATCTTGTGGCGACGCATACTGATCTGGCTGTTGGTGAGAGGGCGTCCTGGATGGCCTCCCGGTAGCAGCCAGGGGCTGTTATCGGGTGTGCCGATCTTGGCGGTGCCGCGGCGGGTCGCGACGGGTTTGCGGACCAGGCTGGCCAGCGGTGTGGGGAGGACGACCGGCGGGGCGCCGACCGTGATCGCGACAGTGTCGCCGTCGATGGTGATGTCATCGACGGTGAGTTGGCTGATGGTGGCGATCTCCTGTGCGTAGAGGATCAGCAGCAGTCCGGCGACGCGGTCCGGGGTCGGAAGCGTGTCGTCGTTGAGGAGGGCGTCGGGCGTCGGCCCAGCGATTCTCGCTGTCGATGGTGCTGAGCGGGCCGGTCCAGCGGACGGCCGGTGTCCGGTGCCGAGCCCAAGCCCAAGCCCAGCCAGGTGTGTCGGTCAGCCCCGGGGAAGATCACGGCTCTCTTCGGCCTGGAATCGGAGGAACCGATCCAGGAGATCCGCATCACGGGAACACCTCACGACCGAGCGGCGCCGGCACCTGGCCGATCTCGGGCTCGACTGGCTGACCTCGTTTTGCGCCGAAGTACCCGCTGCTGGGACAAGGCGGTAGGTTGCGCGCAGTGGTGCCTAGTGCTGTAACCGGAAAGGTTCACCGGCTCGCGACGCCCGGCACGGCCCCTCGCCGCGTTGTCGCATCACCCGAGTACATCCAGTACGCGGGTCATGCTCCGCCTTGCGAGGCACCGCACCGGACGCCGCGAGCTTCCGGCAAACCTTTCCGGTCACAGCACCAGCTGTAGGAGGGCCGAACGTTGGTGACGCCGTTCTTGAGGCGTGCTGCGGGCGGCAGGCCGCCCGTTCCGCTGTGCGGGCGGTGATAGTTGTAGTGGATGTTCCAGTTGCTGAGGGCGGCGGCGCGGTCTTCTTCGCTGGTGAACTCGCGGGCGTAGAGGATCTCTTCGGCCATGATCCGTTGGTAGCGTTCCCCCTTCCCGTTGTGGCGGGGCGTGTAGGGCTTGGTCTTCTGGTGCCGGGTTCGGTTGCCGATGATGCGGGCGAAGTCGCGCGAGCGGTAGCAGGCGCCGTTGTCGGTGACGACGCGCTGGAGGTGGTTGATGCCGTGGGCGGCGAACCAGACCTTCGCCCGGGCCAGAAAAGCGGCTGCCGTGGCGCCCTTCTCGTCAGCGAGCGGCTCGGTGTAGGCGAGCCGGGAGCAGCGGTCCACCACCTTGTCCCTGGCCGTCGGCCTCGTACAGCGCGATATACACGATGCACAACAGGACCGCGTCGGCCGCCCCTTCGCACGCCCCCATGATGGCGGCCCCCGGGGCGCCCGCGGATGACCGGGCTTGGTGCTTCCTGTCGCCTCAGTTGGGGGCGGCGGACGGGGCCGTAGTTGTGGCTGCGACGGAGTTGGTGAGGGCATCGAGTCGGGCGGCGAGGTCGGGGTGGGTGGTTGTCAGATGGGGGCGGGCCGCGTTCAGGGGGCTGACGAGGGCCGCGGGATCGGAACCGCGAGCTCGCGGCGTTGACGCGGCTCTATGACTGGGCGAACCGGAGAGGGTACGTCCCGTCAAGCCCGGTGGAGTTGCGGACGATTGCAGGGCGGTACGGAGGGACGACCTCGGTCCCGGCCGGACGGGAGAAGAGTGCACGGACCAGCAATGTGCACTGGCTGACCCCGCGGGCGTTTCGCAGGTGGCTGGACGTCGGAATGCGCGGCCACACGGCTCAGGGCTGGCCCGCTGCGACCTGGGCCGGCCGCTTGGAGGCGCGCAATGTCGCGTACGCCGAGTTGCTGTTCTCCTCAGGCATGCGCCTGGTGGAGGGAGCGTCGCTGTTGACCATGGAAGTACCACGGATCGCGCTGGACGGCGGCCGGTACTACACGGGCCGCTTGGCCCGGGCGGTGACGAAATCCAAGCGACCGCGCACTTTCTACGTAGCCGCACCGGTGGTCGGTGGCATCGAAAGCTACGAGGAGTCCTCGCGGGCAGCAGCCATCCGGCGTGCCCAGGCGAAAGGCCGGTACGAGGAACTGGCCGATCTGCGGCTAGTGACCCATATGACCGGTCAGCGTCGGCGGCTGCTGCACTGGCGTGACCGTGACGGCGCCGCCGGGCATACGGCGCTGAGCGAGGCGACCGTGGCCGAGCGGATGACCCTGTACACCGAAGGGCCGGAGGGGCCGGAGCCGCTGTGGTTGTGGCTGAACGAGCAAGGGCTGCCACTGCGACCAGCCTCGTGGGAGAACGTCTTCCGCGCGGCCACTGACCGGTGCCGTCAGGAGTTGGGTGCGCTGATGGCGGAGCCGCCTTTTTGCACTCCGCACATGTGCCGGCACAGCTTCGCCCTGTTCATGCTCGTGGTCCTCAACCACGTCATGGATGCGCGTATGGGCCTGACCGCGGAGGAGCGAAGGGACTTCCGCCTGCTTTACGGTGATCCGTGGCAGATGGTCCAGGACCTGCTCGGACACGCACAGCGCGAGACCACCCGGGACATCTACCTTGCTCCGGTGGCCGACCTGCGGCTGCGCTCCCTGCTCGAAGATGTGCCGGAACTGAACATGGGCCGGCGGCCGATGGACGAAACGTTCGCGCGGCTGGCGCGGGAGGCCGAAGGCATCCAGGATGTCGACGACCGCCTTGAGGGAGTGGCGTGAGCCGGCGAGGCCGGGCAGCCGCCCGCCCGAGCGGGCCGCACCACCGGCCCGAGATCCTTCTCCAAGGCGGCCTGGTCGTGGAGCATCACAGCGCTCGCGGCACGGTCCGCCGGTTCGACTTCGCGTCTTTGCCCGTCGAGGTGGGCCTCCAGCGGTCGATGGCGGCCGTTTTCGCAGAGCGGTGCCGATCTGGGCAGGGGTGGGACTCTCATGCCGTCGCGGCTACCAACTTCCGTGCCATCCGGGCCTTTGCCCAGTTCGTCGCCCTCCAGGACCAGCCGGTGCAGGACCTGGACGCGCTCACCCCGGGACTATGGAGGGCCTGGCGGCTGAGCCGCCCCCACACACCGGCAGGCCAGCAGCAGCTACGCTGCATGGTCCACCTGCTGCGACATCACCCTTGCGTCCCAGCCGCGGTCCGGGATGTTATGCCTCAGCGGCTCCCGCGGTTGAAGGTACAGGAAACAGCGCTCAGACCAGCAGAGTTCGAGGTGCTGAAGAAAACCGCGCGGCAGCTGTTCCGTGCCGCGCACCTGCGCATCAGTGAGAACGCAGCTCATCTCGATGCCTGGCGAGCCGGAGCCTTCGCCCGGGGCAGCCGCGAAGCGAAGGTCGGCGAGGCACTGGATGTGCTGGCCCGCACCGGCTATGCCCCGGGGTATCGGGCGGCCACTGGGCGCCAGCGGGTGACCTGGCGCTACAAGGAAGCTCTGGGCGGTGAGTCTGCTCCGTACACCTGGCACCGCCTGTTTCTCACCACCAAGGAGGCATCCGCGCTGGGAATGCTGCTGGTGATCGAACACGGCCTGAATGCCACGGCAATCGCCGAGATGCCTGTGCCGAAGGCGACTCCCGATCCGGGCGAGGACGGCTCGCCGGTCTATCGAGTGGAGTTGCACAAGCCCCGCCGCGGCGCAGGGCGGCATGTGGAGACCCGCAATTGGGTCGACACCGACGCCCGCTCCCCGGGACGGCTGATCACCCAGGCGCTGGAAGCCACCTCTTTCGCCCGCGCCTATGTACGCGAACACGCCCCGGACATCGACCGACTGCTGATCTGGCGCAACGCTCTGCCCAGTCATCCACGCTGAGACCTGCAACGCGTGGGACCGTTCAGTATCTGCTTGGCAAAGGGCGCAGTGACACCTGGGCGCAGGAGGCCGGCTTGAAGGGCTCGCTGCTGCGGCGCACGCGCAAGACCGTCAACGTGCTGCACCGACGCGAGTCGGGGCAGAACAGCCAGGACACGCACGATCGCACCTACGTGATCCCCGAGCCGCAGGTGCACCAGGCGGCCGTGCCGGTGATCGCCGACGGTGCACAGGACGCACTCGATCGCGCCCGGCGCACTGTGCTTCAAGCCCAGCTCAGCGAGCACCCCGAGCCAGGTGACCAACCGACCGCCACGGCCGATTGCCACGACTACACCCACAGCCCCTTCAACGGGCACGGGATCAACTGCCAGGCGTCCTTCCTCATGTGCACTGCGTGCCCCAACGCCCGTATCCACCCCGGCCACCACCCCCGGCTGGCCCTCCTCCACCAGGCGCTGGCGACCCTGCGCGACCTACTGGACATGACCGAGTGGGAGACGACCTGGGGAGATGCCCATGCTCGCCTGGACAACCTCAAAGACCGACTCGGCACGGCGCAGTGGCAACGGGCCCTCGCCGCCGCGACACCCGGGGACCGAGAAATGATCATTCTCCTGCTCGACGGAGACCTCAACCCGTGACCCTCACCGTTCCCGCACGCCAGGCGCCCATCCAGCTACCCGAACCTGACACCCCAACGATCGCCGTCGACCTGATTCACGGCGACAACACGGCCCCTGTCGCCGCCTACGCGGAGTCTGTCTGGCCACTGACCGCGTTGATCGACAACCCCAGCACCACTCGGCACAGCGTGGACTGGAACACCTTCCCCTCCGGACAACTGCGCACCGAGCTACGCCTCCTGGCCTGGCTGATGATCAACGGATCGCTTCCACAGAGATTCCTGATCGACCGCTCGGTCTCCTGGCGGCCACGAGTCAGCGCCAGCGTCATCAGCACCACTCTCGGACACTGGCGGCAGCTTTCGGAATGGCTCGCATCGCGGGGCATCGCCACCCTCGCCGACTGCACGGCTGACGTGCTGATCTCCTACAGTCGGCACCTTCACCAGCGCAACCGAAGCCGCAGCACCGTTCACCTGCACCTCAGCGCCACATCCCGGTTGTGGGCCTTCGACCAGACCAGCCCGGCCCCGGCCGGTATCGGCGAGCCCCCTTGGCTCCGCGAAGGCATCGACGACTATCTGCCGTCAGCAACCCCAGGCGGCGAGAACATCACCGCCCCGATCACCCCCGCCGTCATGGGCCCCTTGCTGATCTGGTCCTTGCGCATGGTGGAAGACTTCGCGGAAGACATCCTCGCGGCTGCGGCAGAGCGCCATCGAATGTCCGCCATCGCCGAAACCAACGCAGCCGCCCCAGCGGGACTGGTCATGCTCCGCGCCTTCCTCGACCGGATCGTCACCGAGCAACAGCCGTTGCCCAGCATCTGGAACGGAGAGCACCGCGCGGCCACTACCTACATCGCCGCCCTCACCGGTGCCTCCCGACAGCAGGTCGGTCGCCTGCTTGGCCGTGAAGGATGGGCAGCCTACATCCGCCGTCACCCCGGCCCGTGCCCTCTCGACATCACGATCACCGGCCGCATCGACAACCGCCCCTGGCGCCAGGCCATCGACTTCGGTGAAGCCACAACGCTGCTGCGCCACCTGGCCACCGCCTGCTTCGTCGTCATCGCCTACCTGACCGGAATGCGCCCCGGAGAAGTCCTCGGCCTGCGCAGCGGCTGCTGCCCCGAGCCAGACACCGGACCTCACCTGATCTACGGCAACGTCTACAAGACCGCACTCGACGAGCACGGCAACCACCTCTCCCATGGCACCCCGCGGGAAGCCCCCTGGGTGGCCATCGCCCCGGTCACCCGCGCCATCCGCGTACTGGAACGCATCGTCCCGGACGGCGCCTTGCTGTTCGACTCCACAACCCCCAACGCCACGATTGGCGGCCGCGGCCGCCAAGGCTCGTTGGGCTTGAAGACCATGCGCGGCCGCATCGAGGACTTCGTCGTCTTCGCCTCCCACTCCGCCACAGCTCTGGACCGCCCGGGCGAGATCATCCCGGCCGCCCCGCATGGCGCCGTCGGCACGGCACGCTTCCGTCGCACGCTCGCCTGGCACATCGCCCGTCGCCCTGGCGGCCTGGTTGCCCTCGCCATCCAGTACGGCCACCTGCGCACCGCCATCTCCGGCGGCTACGCCTCCCGCGGCCGTGACGGCATCGACGACCTTCTCGACGTCGAAACAGCCCGCGCCACCGTAGAGACCCTCACCACCCTCCATGAGGATCTGACCACCGGCGCCGGCATCTCGGGCCCCACGGCCCGCCGGGCGGTCCACGCCGCCACACGCGACGCCACCTTCACCGGCCAGATCGTCACCGCGAAACAGGCTCGCGACCTGCTGGCCAACCACCACCTCACCGTCTACGACAACCCCAACACCCTGCTGATGTGTGTCCACAAAGCCGACACCGCGCTCTGCCACCACACGGGCCACCAGCCCTCCCCCCGCCTCGATCACTGCATGCCCGCCTGCGCCAACATCGCCCGGACCGACAACCACGCCCGCCAGCTCCGCGAAGCCGCCCACCAGCTCGAACAGCGCGCCAGTCACCTCCCGACCCCACTGGCCGAGAGGCTTCGCCTCAACGCCACCAAGCTCCACGCGCACGCCAAACGACACCACGACCAGCGCATCACCACCCCGGAGACGACTCCATGACCCCAGCCCTCGACGAGCGCGCACGCATCCGCGCCGCCATGGACCGTATCCTCGCCGGCACTCCCCAGCACTCCAACGGCGCGCTCAGGATCGTCGCCCTGGCCCAAGAGGCCCAGGTGCCACGCAACGCACTCACCCAGCGCCATCCCGACCTCAAGAACGACTTCTACGCCAAGGTCAAGGAACGAGGTCAGCCCACAGACTCGGAACGACGGCTGCGCAAGAAGATCACTAAGCTGAAAGAACTTCGCGCAGCCGACAAAGAGCAGCTCGCGCAACTGGCAACGGACGTCGAGAACCTCGTCCGGGTCGTCAATCAGCTCACCCTGGAAAACCGACAACTACGCCAACAGTTGGCCACGCCAGGCCTCATCGTTCGACTGCTGCCTGCCCAGCCCCAGCCTCCGGGACGGTGATCACACGCCGCCCCGCGGCGGAGGTGCCAGCCTTCGCCGTGTCGATCCCCACCCGCCATAGGCCCGCGACATCCCTCCGACGGCGCGCTAACCATCGTTGCACCCGGGCCGGGGAGGGACGCCGGCCAGCGAACGGCCTCTACGCCAGCAGGTTCGCCAGCTCAAAGAGCTCGGAGCAGCCGACGCGAAGGAGAGCCCTCTGCTCAAAGCTGATGTCGGGACACCTGTGCACGTGCTGCCGACGCAGACGACGCCATGAACTCCACCGTGGCGGAACCGCCGCGAACCGGTCCGGCGGCTGTCACTTCCCGGCCGCGCCGGGTTCCCCGCTAATGGCTTCCTGGTAGGCATCCGCGTAGGTGGGAGAGTCCTTGATCAGGTCGTCGCAGAACGCGGCGACGTCGGTGCCGATGAGTTCCAAGACTCCCTTTCCTTCGGCGACGCCCTCCTCGAAGAAGTCGACGATTCCAGGGAGGAGGAGTCCGTCGGACAGGCTGACCGGTCCGACCTTGAACAGGTACTTCTGCATCTCCTTGTAGACGATCTGGTAGTCCGGTGGGAGTGCCTTGACCCGGGCCACGTGCGCCCGCCACTGTTTCTTGCCTTCGATGATGTCCTGGATGCTCACGTCAGCCTCCCAGCCGGCTCAGTTTCCGTGCGACGTTCCTGTTCAACTGCTCGCGCCACCGGTCGCGATGCGTCCGGGCCCCAGCCCCGCCGGCCAGCGCTGTGCAGAAGCCCTGGATGTCGTCGCCGAGCACCTCGTGGATGCTCTGCCCGTCCGCTGCCGACACTTCGAGCAGCCCAAGGGCGGAGTCGAGGATCGGTGTCAGGTTGCGGCCGGTGAAGTCCCCGTAGGGGAAGAGGTGGGCGACGATCTGGTCCCACGCCTCCCGGTAGTCGTCCGGCAGGGCCTCGACCCGGGCTCCGAACGCCTTCCAATCTCTGGTGAGATCGCTGCCTGTGACCTTCTCCCAGAAGTTCATCTCCCGCCCTCCTTGAGCCTGTCGATGCGTGATGAGAGGTACTGCCATTTCGCCCAGAACTTTGCGAGTTCCTCGCGCCCGGCGTCGTTGAGCGCGTAGAACTTGCGCGGCGGACCGACCCCGGATGGTCGTTTCGTCACTTGGACGAGCCCGTTCCTCTCCAGCCGCAGCAAGATCGTGTACACCGTCCCCTCGATGACGTCGGCGAAGCCGAGCTCATTCAGCTGGCGAGTGATGGCGTACCCGTAGGTTTCCTCGCCGCCAATGATTTCGAGCACGCATCCTTCGAGCGTGCCCTTCAACATCTCCGTCAGGTCGTCCATCGCGGGTGCTCCTCAGCCCTTCCAGTACTACGTGGTACCGAGTACCGCTATACGGTATCACCGAGTAGTGGAACGGTAACGTCTCCGGTGGACGCAACCCCGGGCCGACTCGTTCGGCGAGCAACCGGGTTCTGTCGAACACTGCAGCCCGGTCATCGATTGAGCTGACGGGTGGGCTCTTGCAGGTCAACATGCTGAACTTGACAGAGAATCCGCCGGATGGGGAACAAACGAGGCCCTGGACGTCACCCTCGTGCAGCCCGACCTGGTCGTGGAGGTCGACGTCGACGTCGCCCGCGACGGCGCCGGGCGATGGCGCCACCCCGCGCGCTGGCACCGCACCCGGCCAGACCTCTCCCCCGACGATGTCCCGCACATCGCATCGCCGTAGGTCGCCGCGCGCCTCGGCCCGGGTGGCTCCGAGCATGGGGCGGGCGCCGTCCCCGTCGACCAGGGCCGACCGTGGGGCGCTTGCTGGAGGCCAGGGACTCCCCCGCTCATGCCGACGGTGCGCCAGGCCAGTACCAGGCCGGACGCACCGTCGTCTCACCCTTCGCTTCGGGCGGCCTGTCCGGCTGCCCGAATGGGGGCTTGGTCAGTGACGGTTGTCGCCGTTGTGGTGACGGTCGTGGCCCCAGGAGTCCTCGTCGATGAGACGGCCGCGGTCGTTGCGCAGGGAGGCGGTGTCGGAGCGGTTGTCCCACACGTAGTTGCGGCGGTCCTGGTAGAGGTCGGTGCGGGTGTCACGGCCTTCTCCGGTGTGGATGCGGACCGTGGCGCGGCCGGCCAGGCGGTAGTCCTCGAAGGTGTAGGTGTGGCCGTCCTCGTCCTCGAAGGTCCAGCCGTCGAGGTTGACCGCGTGGCGGGTGGTGTTGGTGAGTTCCACCCACTCCCTGTTCAGTGAGCGGTTGGAGCGGTCGTCACGGCCCGGGGAGTCGTACTGGACGGTCAACGGCACACGCCAGGACTGCCTGCAGATAGGCCGCCTCGATCTCGCCGTGATCGCTGCCGGTTCCCTCGGTGCCCGTGTAATGCCCGTACTCATCGCGGTCGGCGGGGTTGTACTTGGTGACGCAGTAGACGTAGGGGAGCTGCACGTACCCCATCTTCCCGCACACCCTGACATCGCCCTGAGGGATTCCTTCCGCCCACGACGTCATCCGAAGCTCCTTCGCGGTGGGCAGAACCGTCACTGACCACTGGACTCCGGGAGGTCAACCGAAGTTGTTCGGAGGACGCAGACACCTGGGCAGGCAGCGGCAGGCAGAAGCAGTACCTCCGGCGGCACTTTGGGCACGTGGACCTCACGGCCATCGCACGGTCCAGCGCCTCTTCCTGCGCGAGCGTCGGCCATCCGCTTCGGCCGAACAAGCTCCACGCTGTAGAGCCGGGCCCAGGTGGGATGGATGCACGATGGGTCGGGCCGGTAGGCGCGCGCCTTACAGCGCATCAGCGCGACCGGGCTGTGCCCGCCCGGGGCGCAGCCCGCAGCGGGTGAGCCAGGTGGTCTGGTTCCGGCTAGTCGGATGCTGGTTGTTGTCTGAGTCGATCTGGTTCGTTCAAGCGGCTTCGAATCGGCAACCGTCTCAGCCACCACTCGGCGCCCTCGAAGACTCTGGCAAAGGGATCTTGACCGTTTGCAACACGATCTCGACTGCCGACCTCCTAGGCGTCGTACAAGTCGTCCCACGGCGCGCTGAACCCGAGGCGGGTCGGGTGGAACTCGGCCCAGTCGTCCTGCTCCCTCAGGCGCCTGTGACGGGCCGCGGCTCCATGGCCCAGGGGTCTCAGGGAAGGAACGTCACGGCGGGGAAGGCCGGGGACGGCCCGTCGAGCAGGTGTCCGCGGCGGTCGCGTAGGTGTTCGTCGAAGAACGCGAGCGGGTATGCCTGCTGGATCTTCACCGCCTGGTCGGGATCGAGGCTGCCGATCACGTCCTGGAGCTTCTGCCTGCTCCATCCGGACAGTTTGGCCACCTGGGGAAAAAGCGCCTCATCGTCACCGTACGAGATGTGGACGGCGCCTTGAGCCTGGATGTTCAGCCGCCAGCCCCGCAGATGCGACCAGAACACGGCGGCCTCGGGATCCGTGGCCCGGGTGTACTCGGCGGACATCATCATGAACGGCCGGTCCAGGTCACCGGCGAGCGGCGGGTTCATCTGCATCGGACCGTCGAGGCTCAGACCGGCCCGGATGCGGTCGTCCGCCAGCATGGCGCAGGCGGTGGCTGTCCCGCCCTTCGACCAGCCGAACGCACCCATGCGCCGTGGGTCGAGGGAGCCGAGCAGCCCGGCCGGCAGCTCCCGCTGGTCGACGTCCGGATTGCACCCGGCGGCGAGTTGCTCGACGCAGTCGAGGACGAAGCGCAGGTCGGCGGCGAAGTCCCCGGGCATCGTCGGTGCTTTCTGGTCGTAGAGCGGGACGGCGACCCGGCCGTCGGGGAACTCGGTGTACGTGTCGTACTGGTGAGCCACCGTCACAGCCACGTATCCGTGGCTGGCGAGCTCTTGGACCATGACCGTGTGGTCGCTCTGGTGGCTGTGCGCGCCGTGCGAGAACACGACGACGGGCAGCCGTCGGCCCGACCGCCGCACTGGAGCGCCCACGTGGCCGGCAGTGAGCGGCGCCAGGGGGACCAGGTCGCTGAACCCGACGTCGGTGAGGAACGACTGAAGGGCGCCGGCCGGCATCCAGGGCGCCACCGGGTAGTGCTCGACGTACCGGGCGGGGTACCAGACGTTGGCCATCAGCTCCCGGAAGTGTCCGGGGCCCGCGATGTCGTCCGGGCGTGACCGGTCGACGAGGTGCAGTGGGACCGTGCCTACTAGGTGTGGCCCGGTGGGCACGGGCAGCGCGAGCCGCTCCGGGGCGGGGGCGGGTCTGTCCGGGTCCGCCCATGCGGGGCTTGCGATGGCGGCGAGCGGCACGGCGGACCCGGCGGCCAGCGCGGCTCCCAGCATGCGGCGGCGTGTCATGCTCATTTGGTCGATGAACGGCGAGACGGTCATGGGACCTCCGTGTCACAGGTCGTCAATCGTGCCGCCACGGCCGGTCCGTGGGCACATCGGAACGCTGTCACGTGCCTCTCCCGTACGGCATCGGCTCACGGGTTTACATCCTGGGGCTGATGCGGCCCACGTTCGCCTTCGACGAGTTCGGGCCGCTGGGAATCCGCCCCACCGCCGGCTCTTGCTGGCAGAAGCACGGCAGTCCTGACAGGCTGCCTGCCACCTACCGCCGCACACACGGCATCACCTACTTCCACGGCCTCTACCCACCTGTGCCCCTTCGTCTGTATACGCCCGCAACTGCCCGGCTGACTGAAATAGGCCGCGTCCGCCCCTACGATCTGCCGCCCTACACCCAGTACTTCGCCGCGCGGACGGTCGGCGCTGAGCCGATCGACCGGCGCAGCAGCTCGGCTTCGGCTCGATTCGACCGGTATGGCCTACCGCAGGACGTGCCGGTCCGGCACGCTGGCCACCATGACGTCCCACAACGTGACCGGCCCGTTGGTCTCCGCACCCAACGGATGGCGCATCGCCATCGGCGACCCGGAGAGCCGCGACATCACCGTCGTCCCCGTGATCGGGTGGCTGCCCCTGGGGGAGGGCAGAGGGGAGCCTTCGATCGAGGGCTCGGCTCTCGAGCCCGTCGTGCTGTTCGACAACGTCAAGGAGCCGATCATCACCACCGTGGTCAACACCCTCGCCGGATGGTCCAAGGGCACGTACGTGCACCAGGTCCTCGCCCCCGGCGTCGAAGTGCGGGAGGTCCCGGAGGGCTGGGCTGTGGTGGATCCCTACCAGGGGTGAACATGAGGACCGCCGCCCGCCGACAGGCACTGTTAGGGCTGTGGGACCGGCCGTGAGCATCCGGCGCTGTCCGGACGGAAAGGGGCGCCGTGCAAGACGACTTGCTGGTCGTGGGCTTCGATCTGGAGGCCCGTCGGGAGGTGCACGTCGCGGAGCGGCCACTGGAGCATTGGAAGCGGATCGGGTACCGCGGCACGGGCCAACTGGTGTGCTTCTACTGCTTCCACGGGTTCGAGGCCCCGGCGGGCACTCAGGTGCCGCTGGTGACGCGGGGGCGGCTGGGCGGAAAGGTCCGCCGACACTTCGCGCACCCGCCCGGGCAGGCCCCGATCGGCGGGCATAGCCCGGAGACCGTCTGGCACATCACGACCAAGCACACCCTGGCGGCCTGGGCGCGGTCCCGGCCAGGGGTCGACCGGGTGCGACTGGAGCAGTGGACGGAGGACCGCGACCGGCGGGCCGACGTTGAGGTGCTGCTCGTGGACGGCACGAAGGTAGCGCTGGAGGCACAGCGCAAGCTCATGACGGATGACGGGTGGCGGGCCCGTCACCGGGACTACGCGCGTCAGGGCGTGGTCGACGTTTGGTTCTGGCGGCCGCGCGTGCACTTCCCGCACATCGTGCTCGACGAAGGCCTGCCAGTGTGGTTCTACTCCGTCTCCAAGCGGGAGGCTGCGACATCGCTGGGGCGGGAGCACGCGCGCGTGCACCAATGGTGGCAGGCGCCGGACCTGTCGGTGTTCGGGCTGCATCACCCGCCGTGCGCGTTGGACGAGCTGGAGCGGGTGACGATGCCGCTCGGCGCTCTGGACCTGGGCCCGGGCGGCGCGGTACTGCCGGAGAACCTGCAGAAGCGGTTACGCGAGTCGCAACAGGAGGCGCGGGACGACGCGAAGCGGCGGTTGGACAGCGAAGCCCGGTACGCCCGGGCCGTCCGCGAGTCCCGCGAGCGGACGGCCCGGGCTCCGAATCCCGCCCCGCTGCCGCCGGTGCCGGCGGGCGGGTTGCGGTGCGAGGTGTGCCACCGTCCGCTGGACCCGCTGCTGGCGAAGAACCGGCGCCACATCCTGTGCTGAGGAATCTAGTTGCCCCTGTTAGACCTAACGGGCCTGATAAGGAGTGGCGTGCGATGCTCGCCCTGTACTTCTGTGGTGTCAGCGCCGTCCTTGTATTGACCCAACAGGTCTTACCGGCCCGCAGACGGCCCTCTGCGGACAGGCGGCACCGTGCCGTCATCCAGCGGCTTCAACGCCACGGCGTGCCGGGATCCGTCAGGGCTCCGTGGAGTCGGGCTCGAACGCGGTGACCGGTATGGTCAGGGAGCCGCCGTGCGCCATGAGGACGGCGACGAGCCTGGGGTATGAGAGGTCTTCCGGCTGGGCCGGGAGGCCATCGAGCGGACCGCAGGTTACCGGCCGGGTGGACGAAGACGTTCACAGATCCGCGGCTCTGCGCGGCCATCGTCGACCGGCTGACCTTCAACGGCGCCATCATCCGGACAGGCACCGAGTCCTATCGCCTCGCCCACACTAAAGCCCAGGTCGAACGGGCTGGCGCGAGCTGACGCAGCGTTCAGAACACGTTGATCTCAGCTGGTGCCCGCTCCGCGCGGGTCAGGGCACGTAGCAGTGCCGCTTGGCCGTGGCGCCGGACGGCAAGCCCGGTCAGCAGCGCAACCACGGGATCGAGGGCAGCGCCGGGAAGTTCCGGCGTGCTGAGGCCCACGCTGACCGCCAGGTCGTCCATATGCACAGCGAGCTCGACAATCCGGGTCACGAGGAAATCGTCCAGGCTCAGTGCCCACCCGGTTTGCGGCATGAACACCACCCAGTCGCCATGCACCTCCTCAAGGCCGGTTCGCTGCCTGTCGAGCGTGGCATGGACGCGCTCGACCAGACGCCGCAACCCTTCGGAGGAGATGTTTTCGCCCTTCGCTCGGATTCCAGAGCTGATCTCGCCGTCGAGCGGCGCGTCGATCCACACCGCCCGCGCATAGTGCTCCAGCACGGGGACGGGTTCCTGCTCAGAGGCGGGTCCCTCCAGCGCCGGATCCACGCTGAAAATCTGATACGCGAGGTGGCCGGCCAGACCGCTGACAGTCCACTGGGCGTGGTAGCTGGCCGAACCGTCCAACGGGCGCCGGGCGTACCGCTGGTCCCGTATGCCGAGGTCATCTGGCGCGCAGGGTTGCTTGTCGGCGCGTCGGCGAGCAGCAGTGTCGATGAGCGCAAGCATGTGAGCGGGGAGTGTCTGCTCCTGAGGGCGGTGTGGCTTGCGCATGGTGGCCTCCCAAGCAGCGCGTCGTTTCCAACGGTCATGCTGGCGTATGGGGCAGGGACGTCGCCTGGGACCACGCTGCGCTGGTCGCCGTGCAGTTCGGCGGGAGCGCGGTGCCGCCGTTCGGTGGTGCATGGCCCTGGACCGTCGTGGTGAGTGAGGAGTTCGCCGGCGTGTTGCGCCGTGAAGGTCGCCAGCGGGTCTGAGTTTCCATCCGTGGGCGCCTCCACGAGATTCGATCTCGCCGGCGTACTGGGGGCCTCGCCCCGCTCGTGCGCCGTGCATCGCCACGGTCCCCGCCGGCCGCCCCGGCAGGGCGACCCTGATACCCACCAGCTGAAGTCGGGCTCCGACAGGGGCGGCCCGCACCAGGGCGCACGGCCACGGACCGCCCCTGCCCTGCCGTCCTGTCAGAGCAGGGCACTTTGACACTGGACGCTGGCCTGCGACTGCGCTGCCCGGCACGACGGCGGGATTTTCGGCGACGAAACCAGGACGCTTCCGGGCGCGTCAGCGGGTGATCCCACTGCTCGGCTTGTCGGGGCCATGACTTAACCTGCACTCATTGGTCACATGCACTCCACCGGTCGCACCCATTTGCCTGCGGCCGCCGGGTGCGGTGGCCCCAGACCGATTTTCGCTACCGGGGGGTTCGAAATCACCGTGCACAGACGCACTCTCACGGCCGCTACGACGCTGGCGATCGTCTTGAGTTCAGTGGTGCTCAGCACCACAGCGGCATCCGCCGACACCAGCAGGCCCATCGCTGTCTCGGACGCCGACGACACCGTCGTCGACGGCCTGCACCAGAGGCTGTACTTCAGCGACCGGTACCAGAATCGGATCGTCGTCACCGACTACACCGGTAAGGTCACTGCCACCCTCAGCGGCCTGCCGCAGGTCAGGGACCTGGAGCTGAGCCCGGACTCCAAGACGCTGTACGCCGCGGTCCAAGGGGCCGACGAGATCGTCGCCTTTGATACGGCGACCCTCACCCCAAGCGCCGAATACGCGACCGGTGAGAAGACCATTCCCTCCAGGCTCGCCTACGCCGGAGGCAAGTTGTGGTTCGGCTACGGCGACCAGTGGGATTCCGGACTCGGCGTCGTGGACCTGACGGCCCAGAGCCCGACGGTGACGCTCGACCTGGCTGGCGGGCACGACTTCGCCACTCCGCCCGAGCTGTACGCCGACCCCGACAACCCGGGCACCCTGCTGGCCCTCGACTCGGGCATCAGCTCCGGCCCGATCATCGTCTACGACATCTCGACCGGTACCCCGGCCATCCGCGTCTCCGCGGACAAGGGCGGCTTCTACAAGGACGCGGCCCTCACCCCGGACGGCCAGAACGTCGTCGTGGCGGGCCCCGGCAACCGGGCGCTCACCGAGTACCGGCTCTCCGACCTGAAGCAGGTGCGCACCTACCCGGTCGCCTCCGAACCGGAGACGGTCAGCATCGCCGAGGACGGCACGGTCGCAGCCACCGTCCTCGACACCGACAACCTCGGCGACACCTACGTCTTCAGCGCCGACCCCACCCGTCCGCCCGGCATCCGCAACCTGTCGTCCAGCTGGATGCCCTGGTTCGGGCACTCGATGAACTGGTCGCACGACGGCACCCAGCTGTTCGTACTGACCGAATCCGACGACGCCACCCGGTTCCACGCCGTCGACGCCCCCCGCAAGTACGTCACAACGCTCACCGTCGACGCCCCCGCCACCGCCACCCGGGCCAGGCCCCTTACCGTCAAGGGCGCTCTCGCCTCCGGCCTGGCGCTGCCCGCCGGGACCCCACTGACCGTCACCCGAACCGACCTGGAGTCACCGAACGGAAAGCCGCTCGGCACCAAGTCCCTCGGATCGGGCGGCAAGTTCTCCTTCACGGACACCCCGCCGGCCGGCGGCGCCGTCACATACACGGTGACCTACGCGGGCGACGCGTCCCACACCGCGGTCACCGCCTCCGACAAGACCACCGTCTCGCGCGCCACTCCGAGCCTGACCCTGAACAACAACGGCAAGCTCTACGCCTACGGTGCCGACGTCGCCTTCGCCGCGCACCTGGGTACCACGTACTCGAACCGTTCCGTGGAGATCTGGGCCGACCCGTTCGGTGCCGACAAGCCGAAGAAGCTCGTCAAGACCGGCAGGGTCAACTCCCACGGCAACCTGTGGGTCACCCTCGACATGAGCCGTGACACCACTCTGACCGCGGTGTTCAAGGGCGACGCCCGCTACGCCCCGAAGTCGGTCAAGGCCACGGCCTACGCCAGGGTGAAGGTCTCGACGACCCTCTCCGGGCACTACAGGACCGGCAGGATCGGCAACACGACGTACCAGTACTTCCACAAGAACACCGACGTCATCGCCACCACGTCGATGAGCTACTACAAGGGCCGCAAGCAGCGGGTCCAGCTCCAGGTGTACTCGGACGGCAGGTGGTACGACACCGCCACCGAGTACTTCGCCCTCAAAACCAACGGCAAGTCGATCGTCAACCTCGGCCATGCCGGCCAGTCCGGCATCCGCGCCCGCGTCCGCTCCTCCTACATCAACAGCAGTTCGGGGGACACGGTGAACTCCACCACGCACGGCGCCTGGAAGTACTTCTACTTCTCCAGGTAGGCGCTGCCCGCGAGGCCGTGCGCGGCCGCGCACGGCCTCGCCGACTCGCGGCGTGACGCGCTCGACAAGGTGAACCGACTGGTCGACGAGGACTGGAACAACAGGTTCAGCAGGCAGAAGCCGAGATCGCCGCCGGCCCGCCGCCGACAGCAGCGTCGGCACGTCGGGTGCGCGGCCCGGCCGGGCCCGCAGAATGACACCTGCCGCCGCGGCATCGACACCGGTTGCCGGGCGGTAGGTGAACTGCACAGTTCCCCGGAGGACGCCTCGGCCCGCAGCCGAGCACGTCAGGGCAAAGGCCGCTCACCGCCGTGTGGGAGCAGCCTGCTCCCGCCGCCCGGCCCTGGGGGCAGTGGCCGGCCTGCGGGCGTCAGGTGGTGGTGGGCCAGGTCCGCAGCAGAGCGGCGATCTTCCCCGCGGTGCAGGCGGGGTCAAGGAGCATGTCCTTCAGGGCGATGGCGTCCTCACGGCCGGGCTTGACGGAGATCCCGGCGGCTTCGAGGTACATGACGCCGGACGCGGCGGCAACAGCCATGTTGGAGCGCTCCAGCCAGCGGCACCGGCCCAGCGTGTGCACCAGGGCGGCGGCTTTGGCGTAGGGGCCGCCGTAGACGGGCTGCTCGAACAGCTCGGCCCGGTGGCGGGCAACCGCCGAGACGGGAACGCCGTAGTCGTCGGGGGCCGGATCGTCCGCCCCGGCGGCCTCGGCGACTTGCAGGATCCAGGGAACGTCGATGTGCAGATCCATCAGGCCGCGCGTGCTCCCCTGGGCGGTTGCTGGGCTTCTTCGGCCTCGTCGAAGACCGCCTGGTGTTCGGCCAGGAAGCGGGCGGCCGCGTCCACCGCTCGGGCGCGCAGGCCGCTGGCATCGTCCTGTACCAGCCTGGCGAGGTAGTCCCCGATGCTCAGTCCTAGGTCGGCGGCGCGTTTCTTCGCGAGTTCCGCCACGTCCTCATCCACGCGCGCGCCCAGCTGTGTCTTCGCCATACCGTCATGGTAACAGCCGTTACCATGCGGCGGTGGCGACAGCTACGCCACAGTCGGCGGCACAGCGCCCGGCCCCGACAGAAGCGGACCGGCTACGGGCAAGGAGCACCTCCCCTCCCGCTCGGCGGGCGTGCCGTCCGCACGTCGCGGCGCCCCCGTCGCCGGGACCTTCCCGGGCATGAACGGGTGCGCACAGCCCGGCCCAGCGTGACCGCGGACGAGGGCGGGCTGCCTGCGCGATCCCTGTACAGAGATGCGGGCTGCGTAGGTGTGGATTGGCCCCGGCCGGCCCCGGGTATGTCAGGGCTCTCGCGTGCGGCTAGACGCCGCTGCGGCGTGCAGTCGTACACGTGATGTCCCCATGTTCCAGGGGGCGTTGAGGGGGGTGAAGGTGACGAGGAACCGGGTGCGCCTGAGCGGCGGCGCCGACTGGCAGGCGGACTTCCGCCGCCGCACAACCGGCCGTGCGCCGCGCTCTGCGATGGAGATCGCCACGGTGCGCCGCATGCTGAACCACACTCTGACGGAGCTGAAGCGGGCCATCGATGGGCACTCCGTCGCGGCTGCGGCCGACTTGTACGCGCTGGCCTGGCAGCAAGCGGCAGGGGCGCCACCCAGTGAGACCAGGCAGCAGCGGGCGCTCCTGCAGTCCTACAAGGAAATCCTCGCCTCCCGCCGGTGGCAGGAGGCTGAGCGGCTCCAGGCGTCCTCATCCGCCCCGCCAGTACCCTCATCGCGCCCTGGCCGGACCACCGCTGCACCGCCCCGGCCGCCGTCTGCCAGCCGGGCGCAGAAGCAGAAGCCTGTCCGGTCCTCACAGCAGCAGGGCCCGACGACGAGGACTGTCGCCCCGCGCGTGCAGCCACCTGCGCGGCCCGTCCCCGCAGCGGCAGCGGCCGAACGTCCTTCTCGCCAGGCGCAGCCTGCTCTGCTGGAGGCCGCACGGTTGCATGAGATCGCCACCGGCCTGCGGCCGCTGCTGGAGGAGACCGCGAAGACCGGCGCCACCACCAGCTGGCCCCTGATCCGCAAGCGTCTGCCCGGCCTGGGCCGGCTCCACCCCGACGACGAGTCCGTGATCCTGTGGCTGGTCGACGAAGACCGCCAGGAAGGAGAACCGCTCCTGGCTGCCCTCGTCACCACCGGCAACCGGCAGATGCATCCGCGTTTTCCCGTCATCGCCGAACAACTTGGCCTGCCCTGCGGGACGAACACCACACAGCAGCAGACGACATGGAGCTACGAAATCCTCAGGGTCCACCAGCATTGGCGCTACCGGAGGCGATGACACAAGAGGCAAAAACATCAGCTGTCTGTGAAGACCGTCGTCGGCGCTGCGGTCTGCTGCTTCGCCCCGTGGACGGCTTTTCGTGACCATCCCCAAGCGCAGGCATGCCCCGCTGGGGCATGACCTGGGTAGCGTTAAGGCATGACCAGCGGCGGACGACAGCGGCGGGACGGCTCCTCCAAACGGGTGCAGCTCACCAGCGGGGACCACGGCGGGCCGAAGGACAAGAAGTCGAAAGGCCGGCGCAAGACCAGCAGCCTCGGTGGCAAGGCCTCGCGCGCCGCACGTCTGCGTGAAGTCGAACGCTTCCGGGAATCCATTCGGGCCGCCGAGCAGCGCCACGCCGCACGCCAGGACTCCCCAGCGGTGACGCCAACGGTCGAGGCGGAGCAGCACACGCAGGCAATGGAGCACCTCGCCGAGGCGGACACCGCGCTGCAGGTTCACCTCGCCGCCTGCATCCGGGCAGCCCAGGGCCACGACTGGGGCCTGCTCAGGGACAGTGAGGTCTTTCAGCGTTGCCGCTCCAGAGTGAGCACGGCCGCGGAGATTGACGACATTCGATTCGGACTGCACCGGGACTTGCGGAAGATCCGCCAGGACTTCAGCCGTGCGACGCCGCGTTCGACCGGTGCCCGTGCCGTGGCCAGCGCTCGGCTGATGGTTTGCTGGGTCGGGGTGAGGTCCCGGCCCGGCGGGCGTCTGAGGGGTGTTGTCACCCATGGGCCGGCACCGATGTAGGCGCGGTCGGCGAGGATCGGGACGCCCTGGCGTTCACAGATCCGGATGATCCGGTGGGCGCGGGCCGCAGTGAGATCGTGCGCGCGGCCGGGCATCGTCGGCGAGATCCACAGCAGCCGCTCGGCGGGGTCGGTCACCACCTGCACGTTCCCCCCGTGTCGGCGGTGCTTGTGGGAGTAGTCGGCCCGGCTGTCGCCGACCCGGTCGCACTCGGCAAGGGTGCCGTCGAGCAGGACGTAGCCCGGGTCCGTCTCGCGCAAAGCACGCAGCAGGCCGGGAGCCCGGTCGGCTAGCAGGTCGACAACGGCTGTCGTGTAGGCGTGGGCGGTGCCGACGGAGATGCCGAACCCGGCAGCGAGCTGGGCGAGGGTGTCGTGCCGGCGCAGGTACACCAGGCCGACCAGGGCACGCTGGTGCGGTGGGAGCTTGCAGCGGCGGTCACCCTCGCGGGTGACGATGAGCATGGTGACCCACTCGACCAGGGCGTGAGGCAGGTCGAGTGCGGTAGAATACGGAACCAACGCGGCTCCTGTGTCTGTGGGTTGAGACTTCAAACACCTCCCTCAACGGCACGGGAGCCTGGTGCGTCGCGCAAGGGCTCACTGACACCAAGTCGCTCCGACAATCGGCCGCCGACGCGGGCATGACGATCACCACGCGAGTGGTGAAGACTGGATAGATGCGACCTCACGCCCCAGGCGGACTCCTGTTCGTAGCGCTCGGTCTCTTCCTTGTCGCCGCCGGCTACGTTTGGAGGGGACGTGTCCTGCGTCCCCTCTCGGCGAAACGCGCCCAGGCAGCCGTGATCCGGGATCGTTCCAGAAACCTGCTGCGCTCTGCGGACATGGCAATCGCCGGAGCGCGTCGACGGGCCGCACACGGCGAACCGGCCATCGTCACGGTTGGAGACGTGACCAGGGTGGCGCGCCAGCACTACGGGTACCTCTTTGTGGAGCGCGAAGAAGCAGCTGCCGCCCTCCGCCAGCGCTATGAGGCTGCTGACTGCCTGGTGGACTGTATGACCGACGCTTTCAACTGACTGCCTCCCCGGCAAGTGCTTGACGCCAGAGGCGCCTGAGCTGTCACCTGATAGGTGGTCACGCTGAAAATGCTCAGTGCCTGCCAACTCGCCGAGGCCGCTGTCCGACAGGACGCCGAAGCCCGGTCAGGCGAAGACACCCACCAGGATGACGTTCCCCTTTAGACGTGGACAGTGGTGCCGGGCGGCCGCGGGCGCTGCCCGCCGACGGGAAGTTCTGTGATGCCGGCGGGGGTGATGGCCTGCCAGCGCACGGGCAGCAGCTCGAGGTAGTCGCTGCCGCCCACATTCTCGTCCCCGCGCCGATCTGTTTCCGCCTGCCCAGCCCGGGGCCACAGGCTGGCCGGGCTGGGCAGCAGCAATAACCGGCCTCCGATCTGCGAGTTCACTCGAAATGCGCGACTTCGTGTCGCACCGATCAACGCCCACTGCCCGTCCGACAAGTCACTCGGATACGGCTTGCGTTCACTCACCCGGCCACATCACCAGATCACCAACCGCGGACCGGCAGATTGCGCCCCGCCGCCACACCATCGGGCGACAGCAGATCCACCCAAAGGCTCACGAACCGACCACTCAGGGACAGGGGCCGTTGAAAGCGTACGGAGCCCCAAGGGTGTAGTCCACATCTAGGCTGTTGGCATACAGTGCGCCTCGTCCGACGTACACGCCGCAGCCCTCGAACTCCCTGGTCTTGCCGAAACAGGCGCGGGCCTGTCCGCCAGCTAGGGTGTACTCGTTGCATACATAGCCAACGCCCCACTCCAGCTCGTCAGACCAAACGTGCCCTTGCCTGAGCACAACGTCCTTGGTTCCTCTGTTGGAGACAACCAGTACGACCTGCCCCTTGGTCTTGTCGGGGGTGATGACCCAGCACGTCTGGAACACGACATTGTCGGAGACCCTTGTCAGACTGGTGATGCCACAGTCCCAGTTCGAGTTCGACTTGTACGTTTGCCAGTTCGGATAAGCGCTCACTGGAGAAGCCCCGAAGAGAACCAGAGCAGTGACCGTTACCGCCGCAGCCGCGTAGTTGAGTATTCGGCGAATGTTCATGGGCGCCTTCCTGGTACCGGGCCACCCCGTCGTATGAGGTACGGGGCAGCGACGGCAATCTAAACGATCTCAACTCATTGTTAGTGAGGTATTGCACTCAGGTGCCCGGGCGCTCTGCCGCATCCAGCGCACGTTCCCACCCAAGCAATGGCGCGCCCTGGGGTACCTCATCGCAGTCCAGTGCGTGCAGGACGGACTGGGCCGGGCCGTGGCCGCCGCGCACCTGCTGCAGCACCCCGACGGCCAGTACGGAGCAGGTGCGATCTCATCGCTCCTCCTTGATAGAAAACGATCACCGCTTGATCAAGAATGCCCCCGCGTCGTCCGATCGTCGTTCGCAATCGGTGCACACTTCGTTGCGGTTGCGTCTACACCGCGACCGGGAGGAAGTCGGCTGAACCTCTGCTCCCGCTCGGAGAGTGCTTGGAGCCGGTATTCCTTGGGCGAGAGGCCGTAGGCGGCACGGAAGGCGCGGGTAAAGTCGGCAGCGCGGGGGAAGTTCCAGCGGGCGGCTACGGTGTGGATCGGGGTGGCGTGGAGGGCGGGGTTCGCCAAATCGTGGCGGGCGCCTTCCAAACGCTGGCCGCGTATCCAGGCCGCAACCGTTTCGCCCCGCGTCTGCTGCTGGAAGATGCGGTGCAGGTAGCTGACGGAGATGTGGTGTGCGGCGGCGATCGCGGGTGGCGTCAGCTCGGGGTCGTGCAGGTTCTGCCGGACGAACGCGCGGATACGTTCCATCATGGCCTGCTGGCGGGTCTCGGGCGGCAGGGCCGCCTCCGCGTCGAGCATCTGGGCGAACCAGGCCGCCAGCAGGTCCAGTACGACCGTGCCGAGGCGGGGTGCGTCGATGGGCTGGAGGGTGTCGGCCTGCCGGTCGAGTCCGGCGAGGAAGTCCGTCAGCAGGACGCCGATTCCCTCGTGCCCCGACAGGCGCCGGTTCAGCAACTCCCGTACCCGGTGCGGCGGCAGGGGCAGCAGCGCCTTGGGGATGTCCACGCCAGCTCCCCTGACGACCCGGCGTTCCCGGCCGTCTGTAGGCCGGAAATCGTAGGGTCGCGAGCTGTCGGCCAGGTGCAGGT
Source organism: Streptomyces sp. NPDC048751 (assembly GCF_043198595.1). NCBI lineage: Bacteria > Bacillati > Actinomycetota > Actinomycetes > Kitasatosporales > Streptomycetaceae > Streptomyces > Streptomyces sp. NPDC048751. The sequence continues at coordinate 51,848 of NZ_JBICUX010000014.1, read as the reverse complement.
CATGGGGGCCGAACGCGGTGGTCCGCCCGGCGTGGTCGAGAGCCATCCCTCTGTCGTGCATCAGCGTCAGGTGATACAGCTCGCGGTCGCAATGGCGCACCATTCTCGGGCTCCGCCGGAAACGCGTCGGCAGAAACGACGTCTGCATCACGGTCGCCGAACCCAGCTCCAACAGCCGTAGCTCTCCCCAGAATTCGGCGGAGTGGGTGCTGATGAAGTCGTTTGAGCGCGTTCGGGCGATCAGTTCCCGCCAGTAGTCGAACCTGTCTGCCGCTGGTACGTCCTCGCTCCGGAACACCGTCCCGATCATCCCGCCCCTCTCGCCGACTCCCCCGCCGGGCACTCCCGTCGTGATCCTGTACATGAATGTAGAAGGGTGAGGTTCAGCTGAGAAATCCCTCGACGGCTGCCCTCCGAAGAGAAGGGCCCTGGCCGCGCACCCCTCAAGTGGAGTCGGAACAGATCTACGACTGGAGTCGGTTGTCAGGCTCTGGTCCACTTCGCGTGGTCGCGTACGCAGAGTGACCGTTGATCTTCGCGCAATGCCGGTTGAGTTCGCCCGAAAAGCGCCAGGCTGGAGGGTGGTGTGGTCGACAGTCCTTCGCCGTGAACGAAGTGCTGCCACAGCTGGAGGAGCTGTTGTTCTCCTCGGTCGAGGGCGTGTTGCTGGAGTCGGTCGAGGTGACCGACACGGTCGTCCGGGTCCAGGCTCATACAACCGCAGGGCGGGCGGCCTGTCCGGAGTGCGGATGCTGGTCAGGGCGAATACATGGCTCCTACCTGCGATTTCCTCGTGATCTGCCAGCAGCGGGCAGGTTTGTCGTGGTGTCGCTTCGGGTGCGGCGGTTCGTCTGCGCGGAGAACTCGTGCCCACGCAAGACCTTCGCTGAGCAAGTCCCCGGGCTCACTCGCCGGTTCGGACGACAGACCGAGCGGCTGCGATCGACGCTGGTGTCGGTCGGCCTCGCGCTCGCAGGCCGGGCAGGGGCCCGCATGACGGATGCCTCCCAGGTTTCGGTCAGTAGGAGCACCCCGCTGGGGCTGATCGCCTCGCTTCCGGACCCTTCCGCCACCACACCCCGCGTGGTCGGCGTGGACGAATACGCCCAGCGCAAGGCCGTATCTACGGAACCGTGCTCGTCGACGTCGAAACACGGCGTCCGATAGACCTCCTTCCGGACCGGGAGGCAGTCACGCTCGCGGCCTGGCTCGCCGAACGGCCCGGCATCGAGATCATCTGCCGTGACCGGGCCACCTTCTTCGCCGAAGGCGCCACCCGCGGCGCCCCACAGGCGCTCCAGGTCACCGACCGATGGCACCTCTGGCACAACCTGGGCGAAGCCACCGAGAAATGCATCTACCGGCACCGAGGCTGCTTACGGCCCACGCCGCCGGAGCCGGAGGAACCGCAGGAAGAGGCGGAGACGGCCGCGTTATCGCCCTGGCCGACAGGGCACCGGTTCGCTGAACGCACCCGCGCCAAGCACGCCACCATCCACGCTCTCCTCGCCGCCGGGCACAGCAAGCGGTCCGTCGCCCGGCAGCTTGGCATGACTCTCAACACGATCCTGCGCTTCTCCCACGCCACGACTCCGGAGGAGATGTTCACCGGGCAGTGGCAAAGCCGTGCAACCAGGCTCGACGACTACAAGCCATACCTCGATCAGCGCTGGCGGGAAGGCTGCACAACGCCTGGAAACTGTGGGAAGAGATCAAGGAACAGGGCTATCCACGCGGATACGCCAGCGTCCGCGACTATGTCAGCAGGACTCTTCGCGGCAAGCCCCAACCGGTCGGCCCCCGGCCGCCATCGGCCCGCGCGGTCACGCGCTGGATCCTCACCCACCCCGACGCCCTATCTGAAAGCGATCGGATCCAGCTCAAAGCCGCCCTGGCCAACTGCCCCGAACTGACGGCGCTCGCCGAGCACGTGCGCTCCTTCGGCCACATGCTCACCCACCTGCACGGCGACCTGCTCCCCGACTGGATCGAAGCGGCCAGCGCCACCACCGAGCTGCCAAGCCTTCGACACTTTGCTCAGCAACTCCTGCGCGACCTCGACGCCGTCACCGCCGGCCTCACCCTGCCCTGGAACTCCGGCGTCGTTGAGGGCCACGTCAACAAGATCAAGATGCTCAAGCGCCAGATGTTCGGCCGCGCAGGCTTCGAACTCCTCCGCAAACGCGTCCTCCGGCTGTTCTGACCCAACCTCATCCGTAGTGCGCGACCCTCATCCCTGTCGGGATTCCTTCAGTCTGGGTGAAGTCGTGGAGGCGTGGGTTGGCTCTGGCCGTAGTGCGCGATCTGCGTGAGTACCGGGCGCCGGTGAGCAAGGAGGAGCTCGCCGAGTTCGAGACCGACGTGCTGGCGGGGTTCGTTCTCGCGCGGGCCTCGGCCGGTCTGGTCGACAGCACGATTCGCAACGACACCAACCATCTGGAGCTGATCCGGGACTGGTTCGGCCGTCCGCTGTGGGAGATGGAGCCGGCCGACGCCGACGTCTATTTCGGCAAGGTGCTGCGCGACGCCAAACCGTCGACCCGGAGCGGCCGGGCTGGCGCGCTGGCGGTGTTCTTCCAATTCCTTGAGCTGCGGCACAAGGTCGAGTTGCACAACCTCACCGGCCGTGTGGTCGAGTGCCCGCTGGACGAGATGAACCGGCCGCGGGCCTCGGTGGAACCGCAGCTGCGGATCCCGCCCAGCGAAGCAGAGATCGAGGAGTTGTTCGCGGGGTGGCGCGAGGAGCTGGTGACCTGCCGCAAGTTCGGTCCGGCCGCCCGCAATTGCGCGGTGGCCCGGCTGGCGGCGGACGTGGGGCTGCGGATCAACGAGGCACGGATGCTCGACCTGGACGACGTCCGGTGGGAGCTGGGCCGGTTCGGGAAGCTCAACGTCCGGCATGGCAAGGGGTCCCGGAGGCGTGGGCCGAAGCCACGGCTGGTGCCGCTGATCAACGGCGCCGACCGCAACCTGCGGTGGTTCATCGAGGACGTGTGGGGCCACTTCGACGCCGACCACACCCGGCCGGGCGCCCCGCTGTTCCCCTCCGAGCGCAGGAACCAGGACGGCTCGTGCTCGCGGGCGACGCCGACGTCTTCCGCCGGTCGCGGGCCGAAGCAGCCGCCCAGCACCTGCCCGCCTGGGCCGGGAAGCTCACCCCGCACGTGCTGCGGCACTTCTGCGCCTCCCAGCTCTATCTCGCCGGCATGACCTTGTTCGCCATCCAGGAGCTACTCGGACATACCTGGACCGGGACCACGGCCCGGTATATCCACGTCCACGGCACCCATGTCGAAGACGCCTGGGTCGCCGGACAGCAGCGCGCTACCGACCGATGGAAAGGACTGGCCCAGTGAAGTGGAATCTTCGCCTGGCGGCCGCCAACCGCGGCATCTGGAAGGCCAGCGAACTCCAGCGGATGCTCGCCGAACGCGGCGTGGTGATCAGCGCGGGGAAGATGTCAGGCCTGTGGTCCGGTCAGCCGAACACCGTCAAGCTCGACGAGCTGGACGTCATCTGCGCGGTGCTCGCCTGCGGCGTCGACGAACTGCTCCTGCCCGAGCCGGAGCGAGTGCCGGAGCCGACACCAGCAACTGACTCACAGGCCACTGCGGTGGGCCAGCCACGTGCCGTCGCCCCGCGTCCTCGCACCGGCCGGTCCCTGCCGCCACGATGACCTGCGTGCACTGCGGCAAGCCGCTGCCCGAAGGATCGCGGCGGGACCGGGCGTACTGCGACAACAAGTGCCGGGGCCTGGGTTCCTACTACCGGCGCAAGGCGGGTGTCCCACCCCCACGACACTGGCAGCACCCCGCCCTCACCTCGGACAACCCAGTGCTGCGGTCGGTCGCAGCACATGCCAAGCAGCTCAGCGAGGCCAACGGATGGTCGCCGTCACTCGTGCGGTGCGCGATGGACGGCCTGACCGCGGTGCTTGCCGACCGCCCGCCCGGCAAGCCCGTGAAGCTCACCGAAGTCCGTACGCGAATACCGCGACACGCTTCCAGCCTTCGGGTCGCCGAGGTCCTCACCGACCTGGAGCTGTTGGAAAACGACAGCGTATTGGCGGTCCGCACCTGGATCGAGAACCGCACCGCCGAGCTGCCCGCCGGGTTCGCCAGCGACGTCCGCGCCTGGCTGCTGGTCCGCCACCGCCATCCGCCGCCTCACACTGGACGACCTCGACCTGCCCAACCGTAGGATCACCATCGCCGGACACGGCCAACGGCTCGGCGAACTGCCCCACCAGACCCTGGTGGCCTGGCTCGACCAGCGCCGGGCCACCTGGTCGAAGACCCCCAACCGGCACGTCCTGATCAACGCGAAGACCGCCCTGGGAACCGGGCCCGTCAGCCCCGAATACCTCAAGCGGCACCTACTGCACCAGGGCGTCTACCTCGAACGCATCCGCGGCGACCGGGTCCTGTACGAAGCACTGACCGTCGGCGCCGACCCGCTGCGCCTCGCCCTGGTCTTCAACCTGTCCCACACCACCGCGAGCAGCTACGCGGCCATCGCCCAGAGCCTGCTCGACGACACGGCTGCTGTCGAGGAGCTGCCCTAAACCAGTGGCGTCCCCGTCGACGAACCTCATAGCTTGTGCACTCGTGACTGACGCTCCGAAGATGCGCCCGAATCCACACGACCTCGGCCGGGTGTTCAACGAGGTGCCGGAGCTCTACGACCGGGTCCGGCCGGGATACCCCGACGAGCTGTTCGCGGACCTTGTCGCCGTTACCGGCGTGGCCGACAGGTCGTCGGTGCTGGAGGTGGGCTGCGGAACCGGTCAGGCGACGCGCTCGCTGGCAGCACTCGGATGCTCAGTGACCGCCATCGAGCCGGGCGCAGACATGGCCGCACTCGCTCGCCAACGGATGGCCTCCTTCCGTAACCTCGCAGTCGAGACGTCGACGTTCGAGGAGTGGGACGACCGCGGTCGACGCTTCGATGCTCTCGTGGCTGCGTCGTCGTGGCACTGGGTCGACCCGTTGATCGGCTGGCAGCGGGCGCACGACGTGCTCCATCCCGGAGGTTGGATGGCGCTGCTCGGCCACGTCGTTGTCCGCCGGCTGGGAGAGCCGGAGGTGTACGCCGAGACCGCCGATCTCCACGAGCAGTTCTGCCCCGGGAACCCCGACTGGGGTCATCCTCCCCTGGAGGACGACGTGCGCACCACCGACGAGGGCTGGGGCCTGGTCGAAGACCCCGGAGGACTGTTCGGCCCAACGATCGTGCGCTGGTACCCGACCGTTCAGTGGTTCAACGGAGACGGCTTTGCCGATCACCTTCGCTCGTTGTCGCTGTACCGGAGGCTCGACCGCGACGTCCGTGAGCCCCTGCTCGACGCAGTAGCCGAGCGCATCCGCACGCGGATGGGCGACCGAGCATCACGCCGTTACCTGAGCGTCCTCCGTGTCGGACAGCGCGCCCAGTCAGCCCAGTGGTGAAGGACCTGCCGATTCAGCGGCAACGGACCCACCGCACTTTCACGCCTGCCTGCCGGAAACGCCGTGGGTTCCCAGTGAAAGCACCTCAGTCACGCTGAACCCACGGCCGACTGTTCCGTAAGGAACATGTCACTAGCCGCAAGGCAGGCCGGGGACCGGAAAGCTGTCAGCGCTGAGGCGTTCCCGGCGGCGGGTGGGCGTCGTTGAGTTACTCGCGGACCTGAGCGTTCACTGTGAGATGCGCGTCACCGCTGGCCGCGCCCAGGCCCGCGAGCAGGCGCACCCCGTCCTCGGCGGGGCTGCCTGGGGCCGCGGACAGTACTAGCAGCTCCATGCCTGATTCGTCCGGTAGTGCGAAGTTCTCCTGGTGCAGTTCCAGCAGTCCGACCAGCGGGTGCCGGTATGCCTTGCGTCCATGTGTGCGGGCGCGCACGTCCGCGCGGGCCCAGAGGCGGCGGAAACGCTCGCTGCCCATCGCCAGCTCGCCGATGAGTGAGGCCAGGCGGGGGTCCTCGGGGTATTTGCCGGCGGCCAGGCGCAGGTGCCCGACCACGTCGAGGGTGCAATTCTCCCAGTCCGCGTAAAGGCCGCGCTCGGCCTCCTCGAGGAAGATGTGCCGGGCGGTGTTTAGGCCCGGCATCGGCCGGCCGTAGAGGAGCCCGGCGAGGCGGTTCCCGGCGAGCACGTCCAGACGGTGGTTCATGATCAGTGCGGGTGCGTCGGCGACCAGGTCGAGGACGCGTTGCAGCTCCGGCCGGACCCGCCCGCCCGGCGCCTTCGCGCGGCGGCGGCGCTGCCGGGCGAGCCGGTAGAGGTGCCCGCGTTCGGTCTCGTCGAGAGCGAGCACCCGGGCGAGCGCGTCGAGGACCTGCTCGGAGGGCTGGGTTGCGCGGCCCTGCTCCAGGCGTACGTAGTAGTCGACGCTGACTCCGGACAGGTGCGCGACCTCTTCGCGGCGCAGCCCTTCGACCCGGCGGCGGCTGTCGGTGGGGATGCCGACGGCCGCCGGGTCGACCCGGGAACGCCGGGTCCTAAGGAAGCCCGCAAGATCGTCCATGCCCCCAGTATGGGGCTCGGTGATGCCCGTGAAGGTGGTCCTGCCAGTACCAGGAAGTCCCGTCCGACGGAAGAGGAGCCCCTGAACGCCGCGCGACGCGGCACCCAGGATCGAAGGCACCCGATCCGAAGGAGTTCCCATGAAGGCGCTGATTGTCTACGCCCACCCGGAGCCGAAGTCGCTCAACGGCTCGTTGAAGGACCTCGCGGTGTTCACATTGGAAAACGCCGGACACGAGGTACGGGTGAGCGATCTGTACGCGATGAACTGGAAGGCGGTCGTGGACGCAGCGGACTACGGCCCCGACGCCTCAAGTCCGCTGAAGGTGGCCCTGGACTCGGGCCGGGCCTTCGACGCCGGGACGCTCACCCCGGACGTCCTCGCCGAGCAGGAGAAGCTGCTGTGGGCCGACACGATCATCTTCCAGTTCCCGCTGTGGTGGTACACGATGCCCGCGATACTCAAAGGCTGGGTGGACCGGGTGTTCACCTACCACTTCGCGTACGGCGTCGGCGAGCACAGCGACACCAGGTACGGCGAGCGCTTCGGCGAAGGAACCCTCGCGGGCAGGAAGGCTCTGCTGTCGGTGACCGCCGGCGGCCCGGAGTCGCATTACGCCGCTCGCGGGATCAACGGCCCGATCGACGATCTGCTGTTCCCGATCCACCACGGCATCCTCTACTACCCGGGCATCGAGGTGCTGCCGCCGTTCGTGCTGTATGGCACTGACCGGATGACCGGCGAGGACTACCCGGACGTCGCCAAGGCCTGGGAGCAGCGCCTGCTCACCCTGGAGTCGACCAAGCCAATCGCGTTCCGGCGACAGAACTTCGGCGACTACGAGATTCCCTCGCTGCACCTGAAGGAGGGACTGGAGCCCGCGGGCCGCACGGGTTTCGGGCTGCACGTGCGCGGCTGACCGGGCGATGGCATGACCAACTGGGGCGCGAAACCGAGGAGCAGCCCGAGGGAGGTGGCGGCGTTGGCGGCCGACGCGGCCAGCTACGTGCTCTCGGCACTGGGCACCCCTGCTCTGCAGACCGAGCCGGAGCCGGCCCCGAGCCTCGCCTGACGGACCGCCACGGCCGTCACCGCAATCGGGCTGCGCCGCGCTACTTCGGGACGGTTCACCCTGCGCCTCCAGTTGGGAGATGAGCGCGACGGCTCCCCTCCCCGGACGCAAGCACGCTTGCTGGCGGGCCTGCCGGGTGAACACAGCGTGCTGCTCATTCTCGTGAACATCGAACAGCCGCCGATCGGGGTGCCTGCGGAAGTGGTGTACATGTGCTGTCCGTTCTCGGGCTCTGGCTCAACTTCCGTGCAGCGGCCACTCTGAGTGACGTCCGGGCGTCTCTGGACAGCCTCGGAAGTCGCCCGAAAATCAGCCGCCACGAGGGTGGTTGGGCTGAAAGTCCGGGCCGTGGAAGAGGTCGTGCTCCGGCTGAAGGAGCTGTTGTTCCCGTCGGTCGCGGACATCGAGGTGCTGTCGGTAGACGTAAATATCGAGATAGTACGCGTTGACGTGCAGTGCACGAGGGTCGGTGCCGCCTGCCCGGGGTGCGGAGCCTGGTCGACCCGGGTGCACAGCTCCTACCTGAGGTTTCCTGCTGACGTACCGAGCGCCGGACGAAGGGTCGTGCTCCGGTTACGGGTTCGGCGGTTCCGCTGCCGCGACACCGTGTGCGCTCGGCGGACCTTCGTGGAACAGATACCCGGCCTCACCCGCAGGTACGGCCAGCGCACCGAGCGGCTGCGCTCCGCTCTGGCCGCGGTCGGTCTTGCCCTGGCCGGACGAGCCGGCGCCCGGCTGGCCGCCGTCCTCGGCATGTCCGTCAGCCGGAGCACGGTACTGCGCATGGTCGACGCTCTGCCCGAGCCGGAGGTGCCCGCGCCGCGGGTGGTCGGCGGCGATGAGTACGCCACCCGCAAAGGCCGCCACTACGGCACCGTGCTGGTGGACGTCGAAACCCGTCGGCCGATCGATCTGCTCCCGGACCGGGAGGCATCAAGTCTGGCCGCCTGGCTCGCCCAGCGACCTGGTGTCGAGGTCGTCTGCCGGGACCGCGCACCGTTCTTCGCCGAAGGCGCCGCTGCCGGAGCACCGCAGGCGGTGCAGGTCGCCGACAGGTGGCATCTCTGGCATAACCTGAGCGAGGCCGCCGAGCGGAGTGTCGCCCAGCACCGCCGCTGCCTGCGTGTCCTGACGCCCGCAGCGCCTCAGCCCGCCCCCGAGACCGGCCCCGCACCGGCCCCGGACCCGTCCGCGTCGCCATGGCCAACAGGTCACCGCTTCGCCGACCGAACCCGGGCCCGGCACGCAGCCGTCCACGCCCTGCTGGAGGCAGGCCACAGCCGGCGCTCGGTCCAGCGACAGCTCGGCATGGCCTGGCACACCGTCAAACGGTTCGCCGACGCTGCGAAGCCGGAAGACCTGTTCACCGGCCAGTGGCAAAACCGGTCCTCGGTCCTCGACGACTACAAGCCCTACCTGGACGACCGCTGGAACGAGGGCTCCACCAACGCGTGGAAGCTGTGGGAGGAGATCGTGCCGCTCGGCTACAAGGGCAGTTACCAGCGCGTTCGCTCCTACCTGCGCGAGAAGCGCACCTCACCACGACCGGTGACCGCCCGGCCACCCTCACCCCGCGCCGTCGCCGGATGGATCCTCCGACACCCGGACACCCTCGCCGAGCCCGAGCAGCTCCAGCTCAAGGCCGTCCGGACCAACTGCCCCGAACTCGACGCTCTCACCCGCCACGTCCGGTCCTTCGCAGTCATGCTCACCGAGCGCCAGGGCGAGCGCCTCCCGGGCTGGCTCGACGCTGTCCGGCAGGACGACCTGCCGAGCCTCCACACCCTCGCCGCCGGCATCGACCGAGACCGCGACGCCGTCATCGCCGGCCTCACCCTGCCCTGGAACTCAGGTGTCGTCGAAGGACATGTCAACCGGATCAAGATGCTCAAGCGCCAGATGTTCGGTCGCGCAGGGGTCCAGCTCCTCCGGAAAAGGGTCCTGTTGTCGTGACGAGCAGCCGTGATCCCACGACTGTGATGTGTGCGTATCACTCCGGGGCCCATATGATCGTCGGGCTTGATCGCTTGCCATAGAGGGGGGAACGTGATGCGCGCCAAGGGGACAGTTCAGGGCCTATGTGCGATTGGGGCAATTTCGTTCCTTTTCGGATGCGCGACCGGGACCGGTGCTGAACAGCACAGTCCCACCCGGAGCGATGCGCCTTCGTCTCAAGTCGTCATAGCCCTGGGCGAAGATCAAGTAGAAGCGGTGTTACCGGACTCGGGCGACGTGCCTCCGGGGTGGGAGAAATCTGGCACGCTCCGTCTCAACGGTGCCAACCCTGAAGACGGCGGTACCTTGGCTTACGGCACCCAGGGTTACGCTGCGACTGACCTCGAAGGCACTGTTGGATTCGGTCTCCAATCTTTCCGGACCCGGTCTCAGGCCATCGGCCGGTACACCGAGAGCAAATCTCAGATGGCAAGCGCCCAAGTTGGGCCCGCGCAGATCCCGGACGTCGACGCAGCGTTCACCGCCTCCTACTGCATCGGCAAGAACCATTGCAGCACTTCGATCACCCTCCGCCTGGACTCTGTTTTTGCCTACGTGAACATCAACACAGACGGTCCAGCCGCAGCCGATCCCAAGGTTCTTAACTCTGTCACCCGCATGTTTGCCCAGCGCATCCGACAGGCACAGCATGGGCAGCCGCCATCGGCAAAGGCAACATGAAACGGCAAGCATTTAACTCTTCGCATTCGGTGCACGGAAGTTGAGCCAGAGCCCGTTCTCGTGGACAAAGCCACTCGGCCGTGGCTGTCGCCGTCGCCGGCGTCTTCTTCAGCGCGCCGTCCGCTTCCGCGGCAACGCTGCCGTCCACCAACATCGCTCACCACTGCATCCACCACACCACCGGGATGTGCGGCTGAACGCACCACAAGAAGCCCCCCGACAAGTACGAGACTGCGAAGTGCGTAGACGCATCCCTGTCGTACTCGCGGCATTCGCAGGGCACCTGCTCCCACCATCACGGCGTCCGCTACTGATTCAAGTAGGCCACCTCGTCGCGTTCTTACGGCGGTGGACAGGTCCGTGCTCGTCGCATGCCGGGCACCGAAAAGGCGGGAGCTGGTGCAGCAGCCCCGCAGAATTCAGGAGGCGCAGTGTTCCACTGCTACTTCTGCGGGGCCGGTGCACGCCACACGTACCCCCTGATGCGCCCGGTACGCCCGATCTATCCCCACCATCGAAACGGGATGTGTCCTCATGCATGACGTGGGGCCCGGCCTGCCCGGCCGGGCCCCACGTCAATCTCCGCTACAGGTAGCGCTCCTCACACTGACGATCTGCGTCTACCAGCGGTACCAGCGCCCCTTGCCGCCTGCGCCGTCCGCGGACCGGACGACGAAGCCCAGCAGCCACACGATCAGCACAACCACCGCGATCCACCACAGCGCCTTCAGTGCAAAGCCCGCACCGAAGAGGATCAGGGCCAGAAGAAGAACCAGAAGCAGGGGAACCATCGTTATCAACCTCCTGACCACCGAATGCCCTTACATCACCCCTACAAGCACACAAAAGAGGAGTTAATTCCATGGGATCAAGGGCATGTACGCGCCGTTCACGCTTCCCCCTCTCTGGCATCGCATGCACCGCAGTCATGCAGCGACGATCACCCAATGCATGGTCATGGCCTTGGGTTTGCCGGCACGGTAAGCGGTCATGCGCACAGCCAGCACCTCATACCGGCACCCAAGGAAGGTGAGAGCATGTCCGCCAGCGAGAAGGCCAGGGCCAAGGCCGAGCAGGCCGTCGGCAAGGCCGCCCAGGCAGCCGGACACGCCACGGGCAACGAGAAGCTGATCGCCAAGGGCCGCGCGGCCCAGGCCGCGGGCAAAGCCCGCGAGTCCAAGGAGTCCCTCAAGGACACCGGCCAGTGCTGACCGCTCTATGGCCCGTTGCGAAAGTGGATCAGGAGTCGTGGTCGGCTCGGGCGGCAGTCTGGGCCGACCAGCCTCGCGACAGGGTGAGGCGGCCAGATCGGAACCCGTCGCGCTGTTCGGTCACCCATTGCTCAACCTGATCTACGGATTCCGCGACGGGCCGGTCCGTGGTGTTGAGCACAGGGGTGGACCACCGCCGGTCGTCAGCAGTCCACCCGGTCCAGCGGTGCCAGGCCGTCTCGGGCCAGCTGTCGTCGATGATGACGTCGGGTCGGGGTCGGGGATCCTCGGCATGCTTGCGGTGCCAGGCGGCCCAGCCGAGGAAGGTGTCAATCGCCTGAGCGTCCGATCGGCCCGAGTCGCGCATGGTGAGCCTGTCGCGCCGTAGTTCGTCGGACACGTCGACCAGACACACCGCGATTCCGTCCAGCAAGGGGGCGGACGGGCTGGCCAGGACCTCTCCCAGCGGGACTGCCCGGTCAGCAGGAGGTCGACTCCATGGGCCTGGTTCTCCAGCGCACGACGCACCCACATCTCGGTCATGCGGTTACGCCACCAGCGATCGGCTCCTTCCGGTACGCCGAGCTCGTCGAAGTCGTGCACGGCGAGCCGCCCCAGAGCCCGCTCGCGCGCACAAAGCCAGGCGTCCGCCCCCACGAGTTCTGAGACCCCGACACTTCCGCCGAACGTGTGTTTTCCGACATGGCCGAAGGGCAACCTCCCCTGGGAGCATCGGTGATCCACCGAACGGACGGGGGAAGCGGAATGACCACTACGCACAGACGGGTTCGGCTCGGGGTGGGGCTCGTTGCGGCCGTGCTGTCGCTCGCCGGCTGCTCGGGCGGGGGTGACGACGACGCCGGGTCCGGTCAGTCCACGAGCACGACCGTGACCGCGGCGGACCCGGCCGGCACCCCCTCGACCGCCTCGCCCACCCCGGTGGTCTCGCCGTCGGACGTGTATCCCACGAACGCGGACGGCTGCCACCCGAACGCGAAGTGGAGCACGGCGAAGGCGGTGGACTGGGTCGACTGGGGGCAGATCGGCCAGCCCGCCCTGGGCCCGGGAGAGGTCCGTTTCGGCAAGTCCACGCCCGGTTTCGACGGGCCCCTGTGTGCCAAGGTCACCGTCCAGGTCGAGTACTGGCGGATCAACTACCGGCCGTCCTCCGCCACTTCGGCCGCCGACCCTCTTGCGAGGGAGGTGAACTACGACTTCGCCATGAAGTCCCTGAAGCGCAGCGAACTGCACATCGACGGCCGTGCGGTCCACGACATGAAGCCGCCGAAGGGCTTCGCCTCGACCAAGGCCAGCCCCTGCGACGGCTTCCTGGAGGCGATCTACGTCGGCGCTCCGCTCAAGTCCCACGAACTGCCGACCAAGATCGACACGGGTAACTCGATCCTCGGCGACACCGTCACCTTCCCCACCAAGCGCGTCGTCGACTACCACGTGTTCGCGCCCTCCGGGCCCCAACTCTGCGACGACAACGGCGTCCCCACAGCGTCCCCCGCCCCGTCCGGCTACCCGTCCTCCGGCTTCGGCCCGTCCACACCGTCCCTCCCCGAATTCCAACTCACCCCGAAGAGCTGAAGAGCTGAAGAGCTGACGACCGGGAAGGCCACGGGAAGGGGCCGCGGGAAGGGGCTACCCAGCACGCGCGCCAGCGCGAAGCCGTCGTGCCCCTTGCTGCCCACCGTCTGGAGCGCGGTGCCGGTTCCCTCACGTTGCGGCGGGCGTTCATCATCCAGCCGATCGACCGCAGGATGATCCATGCTGCCTTCGATCGGCCTTGGTCTTCGGCAGCAGCAGAAGGTACGCGAGGTCGTCGGGATCCGCGTCGGGGTCGATGTCGCCGTTGCGCTGCGCCGCTCGCACGCACTCGGCCACCGCCGTCGCGACCACGGAGAAGCAGTCGTTGGCCAGGCGTTTCACCTCGGCGTCGGAGGCGCCGATCTCCAGGGCCATCTTGGCGGCGAAGCAGGCCGCCCCCGCCCGGTCAGAGGCGGGGGGTACGTCGGCGGCGAGTGGCACCCCGTGGACGGCGCGGAGCAAGTAGGCGTGCAGTCGTTCCAGGGCGCCCTCGTCCGGTCCGGCGAGCATCTTCCGCGGACCCTGCCCCAGCCGGGCGAGGTAGCCGGCCATCGCCTCCAGCAGCACGCCGTGCTTGCCGTCGAACGCGGCATAGAGGCTGCCGCGGCCCAGGCCGGTGGCGGCGCTGATGTCGTCGACGCTCGTGCCGTTGTAGCCCGAGGCGCGGAACTGCCGCTCGGCGGCATGGAGGACGTTGTCGCGGTCAAAGCTTCGTGGTCTGGCCATATAAAGACGGCAAAGCCGACCCACCCTTCTTGACAACTCAGTACAGAACTGCCTAGGTTTCGGACTGTTCAGTAAACAACCGTCTTGAGCTCACCGGACAGGCTTGGTCCGACGTGCAGGACCGGTGCGGACCGTGCCGACCTGAGCACAGGCGACCCCGCACAGCGCCCGACGAAGTCATGAGCACAACCGAAGGAACCACCATGCAGACGGCTCCCTCCGTGGCCCTCGTGACGGGCGCCTCCTCCGCAATCGGGCGGGCGGCGGCGCTCGCCCTCGTGGGCGCCGGCTTCGCGGTGGTCGGCACGAGCCGCCACGGGCGAACGCCGAGCCGATCGCCGGGGTGACGTTCCTCGATCTCGACGTGGCCAGCGACGAGTCGGTCCGCTCCCTGGTCGGGGAGGTGATCGAGCGGTTCGGCCGGATCGACGTCTTGGTCAACAACGCAGGCGTGGGCGCGGTCGGCGCCGGCGAGGAGAGCTCGATCAGCCAGGCCAAGGAGGTCTTCGACATCAACGTCTTCGGCGTGATTCGGATGACAAACGCAGTATTGCCCCACATGCGCGCCCAGGGCAGTGGCCGCGTGGTCAACGTCTCCTCGGTACTCGGTCTGATCCCAGCCCCCTTCATGGCCGTCTACGCCGCCATCAAGCCTGCGGTCGAGGGCTACTCCGAGTCCGTCGATCACGAGCTTCGCGAGCACGGCGTCCGGATGCTGCTGGTCGAGCCGGCCTACACAAGCACGAGTTTCGAGGCGAGCAGCATGGCACCCGACTCGCACCTGCCGGTCTACGCCGCACAGCGGGAGGTCTCCCGAGACGTGCTGGCCACGGCCGTGCGCAACGCCGACGACCCGGACGTTGTCGCGAAGGTGATCGTCGCGGCCTCCACCGATTCCAAGCCCAAGCTCCGGTACACCGCCGGCTCGATGGCCAAATCCGTCAGCGTCCTGCGCCGGATCGTGCCCTCGCGCACCTTCGACAGACAGATCCGCAAGCTCAACCGGCTGGCCGGCTGACCCCGCAGTACGGGGCGGCGCCCGAGGAGACGCACATGTCCGAACCAGAGACACCGAAGCCAGCATCAGCATCTCTCGTCCGACCGCTCTTGGACGCTGCGCGGACCGTCATCATGACCGTGGACGACGACCCCGGGGTGTCCCGGGCCGTCGCCCGTGACCTGCGGCGGCGCTACGGCGAGTCGCACCGGATCGTGCGCGCGGAGTCCGGCGAGTCCGCGCTGGACGCGCTGCGCGAGCTGAAGCTGCGCGGTGATCTGGTCGCGGTGATCCTGGCCGACTACCGCATGCCCCAGATGAACGGCATCGAGTTCCTCGAACAGGCCCTGGACGTCTATCCGGGCGCCCGGCGTGTACTGCTGACCGCATACGCGGACTCGAACGCGGCGATCGACGCGATCAACGTCGTCGACCTCGACCACTACCTCCTCAAGCCGTGGGACCCGCCGGAGGAGAAGCTCTACCCGGTGCTCGACGACCTGCTGGAGGCGTGGCGGTGCAGTGACTTCCGGCCGGTGCCGAGCACCAAGGTCGTCGGTCACCGGTGGTCGGCGCGCTCGTCGGACGTACGGGAGTTCCTGGCCCGCAATCAGGTGCCGTACCGCTGGTACTCCACCGAGGAACCCGAGGGGCAGCGGCTGCTCGCGGCCTGCGGGCAGGACGGACAGCGGCTGCCGGTGGTGATCACGGCGGACGGTACGGCGCTCGTCGAGCCGGAGGTGCCCGAACTGGCCGCGCACGTGGGGCTGGCGACGACACCCACGGCCGACTTCTACGACCTGGTCGTCATCGGCGGCGGGCCGGCCGGGCTGGGCGCGGCCGTGTACGGGGCCTCGGAGGGCCTGCGTACGGTGCTCGTGGAGCGGTCGGCGACCGGCGGGCAGGCCGGGCAGAGTTCGCGGATCGAGAACTACCTGGGCTTCCCGGACGGGGTGTCCGGCGGCCAGCTCACCGACCGGGCGCGACGCCAGGCCACGAAGTTCGGCGCCGAGATCCTCTCCGCGCGGGAGGTGACCGGTCTGGAGAGCAGCGGGGCGGCACGGCTCGTACGGTTCGCGGACGGGTCGCAGATCGCGGCGCACAGCGTGATCCTGGCGACCGGTGTGTCGTACCGACAGCTTCAGGCGCCGGGTGCCGACGAGCTGTCGGGCCGCGGGGTGTTCTACGGGTCCGCGCTCACCGAGGCCGCCGCCTGCCAGGGCCACGACGTGTACATCGTCGGCGGCGCCAACTCGGCCGGGCAGGCGGCGATGTACCTGTCCAGGGGCGCCAAGTCGGTCACCCTGCTGGTGCGCGGAGCGGACCTGACCGCGTCGATGTCGCACTATCTGATCCAGCAGATCGCCGAGTCGCCGAACATCTCGGTCCGGGCCCACACGGTCGTCGAGGCCGCGCACGGCGACGGCCACCTGGAACAGCTGACGTTGCGCGACACGACGAGCGGGCAGACCGAACAGGTCGACGCGCAGTGGCTGTTCGTGTTCATCGGCGCGGCCCCGCTGACCGACTGGCTGGAGGGCACGGTGCTGCGGGACGAGCGCGGGTTCATCCTCGCCGGGCCCGATCTGACCGCCGACGGGCGGCCACCGGCCAACTGGGAGTTGGACCGGCCGCCCTACCACCTGGAGACCAACATCCCCGGCGTGTTCGTCGCCGGGGACGCGCGCGCGGAGTCCGCCAAGCGGGTCGCGTCCGCCGTCGGAGAGGGAGCCATGGCCGTGATGCTCGTACACCGGTATCTGGAGCAGTCGTGAGCGGGCGGGTGATGCCGTGCAGAGCGGCGGAGATCAGTTCGCTGTTCCTGTTCGAGAAGCTCAGCTCCGAGCAGCTCGGCAGGCTGTGCAGCGAGGGACGGGTCGAACTGTTCGACCCGGGGCCGGTGTTCACCGAAGGCGACCCGGCGACCTGCTTCTACGTGATGATCGAGGGCAAGGTCGTCATGTCGCGCCGGGTGGGCAGCGACGACATCGAGGTGAGCCGCACGTCCCAGCCAGGGGTGTACGCGGGCGCCGTGATGGCCTACCTCGGGGACGGGAAACCGCAGCGGTACATGAACTCGCTGCGGGTGTCGGAGCCGACGCGGTTCTTCGTGCTGCCCGCCGAATCGTTCGCGACCTTCATGCACGAGTGGTTTCCGATGGCGATCCATCTCCTGGAGGGGCTCTTCCTCGGTTCGCAGACCTTTCAGCGGGCCGTCGGGCAGCGCGAACGGCTGCTGGCGCTGGGCTCGTTGTCCGCGGGTCTCACCCATGAGCTCAACAACCCGGCCGCGGCGGCCGTACGGGCCACCTCCTCGCTCAGGGACCGGGTCGCGCACATGCGCAACAAGCTCGGCGTCATCGCCTCGGGCCCCTACCACGGCGACGCTCTGAAGGCCCTGGTCGACCTCCAGGAGCGTACGGCCGAGCGGGTCTCCAAGGCGCCGGCACTGAGCCCGCTCGAAGCGTCCGACCGGGAGGACGAACTCGCCGACTGGCTGGACGACCACGGTGTCCCAAACGGCTGGCAGATCGCGCCGACCTTCGTGCAGGGCGGTCTCGACGTCGACTGGCTGGAGCAGATCGCGGCGGCCGTCGGCGAGCAGGAAATCCTGCCCAGTGCCATCGAGTGCCTCACCTACACGGTCGAGACCGAGCTGTTGATGTCCGAGATCGAGGACTCCACCACCCGTATCTCCCACCTCGTCGACGCCGCCAAGCAGTACTCGCAGCTGGACCGCGCGCCGTACCAGGTCGCCGATGTCCACGAACTCCTCGACAGCACGCTGCTGATGCTGTCGGGCAAGATCGGTCCACAGGTCAAGGTCGTGAAGGAGTACGACCCTTCGGTGCCGAGGATTCCGGCCTACCCGGCCGAACTGAACCAGGTGTGGACCAACCTGATCGACAACGCCGTCTCCGCCATCAACAGCGCGGGCGGCGAAGGGACGTTGACCGTACGCACCGCTCTGGTGCACGACCGGCTGCTGGTGGAGTTCCGCGACACGGGACCGGGAGTGCCGGCCGAGATCCGCGGCCGGATCTTCGACCCGTTCTTCACCACCAAACCGGTGGGCGAGGGCACCGGGCTGGGACTCGACATCTCCTGGCGGATCGTCGTCAACAAGCACCACGGTGACCTGAAAGTCGAGTCCGTACCCGGCGACACCCGCTTCCAGGTGCTGCTCCCCCTCACCGCCACCGACCCCGAGCCCGATACCGTCCCCGACCCGGCCCAGGAGCCCTCATGACCAAGGACACCGGAATCGACCCCAGCGTCCCGCCCAGCGATGCCGGCTGCGTCGAGTGCGACGCCGACGGCGGCTGGTGGTTCCATCTGCGGCGCTGCGCCCGGTGCGGCCACATCGGATGCTGCGACGACTCACGCGCCAAGCACGCCACCGGCCACTTCCGGGACACCGGCCATCCGGTGATCCGCAGTTACGAGCCGAGCGAGGCCTGGTTCTGGAACTTCGAGACGTCCGAGCTGTACGACTCCGGTCCGGCCCTGACTCCCCCAGCCGCCCACCCTGCCGACCAGCCCACGCCGGGACCGGCGGGGCGCGTGCCGGCGAACTGGGCGGACACGCTGCGCTGAGCCTGGCCGACCAGGGCTGCCAGTGGTGGATGTCAGGATTCATCTGCGCCGCAGAACCTGTTCGGCACTCCACGCATCGGCCGCGACGACGATCTGACCCGTCTCGCGTGATCGAGTTCTTCGCCGCCCGTATCCGGCAGGGGCACCCTGATTTTGACTCCTAGTTCAAGAACGCGCGGTTCTTCATACCGAGTATCCAAACCCTGATCAACTTCACATACCAACGAAATAAGGAAAATGCCCGTATTGCGGCATTCTCCTCACCTGAAAGGACAGAACCATGGAACGCAACGAGTCTCCCGACGCGACGTACGCGAGGATCTGGAGCAACGGCCGCGGCGAGGTGCGGTTCTTCACCCGGGCCGATGGCTCGCGGCTCCGCTACTACACGGTGGGCACCGGCCCCGCCCTCGTTCTGATGCACACCGTGCGCGGCCAGCTCGACTACTTCCAGCGGGTGATTCCGCAGTTGTGGGACCACTACACGGTCTACGCGCTGGATCTGCCCGGGATGGGATGGTCCGACATCGTCCCTGGCGCACAGTACGAGGAGCCGCAGTTGCGGGCCGCGGTCGTCGAATTCGTCCGCGGACTGGACCTTCACGACGTCACCCTGTCGGGCGAATCGCTCGGGGGCGCCCTGTCCCTGTCGGCATCGATCGACCTGAAGGACCGGGTCAGCCGGGTCGTGGCGTTCAACAGCTATGACTACCCCCAGGGAGGCGAACGCGGAAACTGGATCGCCCGCTTCATCATCTCCAGCGTGCGGATGCCCGTGCTGGGCCCCGTCTTCGCCCCCCTCGAGCCGCGGCCCGTCTTTCGGGCAATTCTGCAGGGCGGCTACGTCGACAAGACCCGGCTGCCCGAGGACTTCATCACCGAGCTACTGAGGAGCGGCCGCCGCAAGGGCTACGACAAGGTGTCCCGAGGGATCTTCCGCAGCCTCAAGGGATTCGACCGGGCCCGCGAGCGCTACCCGCGCGTGTCAGCACCCGTCACCCTCGTCTACAGCGAAAACGACTGGTCCCGGCCCGCCGAACGAGACCGCGTGGCCAACGCGCTGACGGACGTCCACCGCATCACCGTGCCCCGCACCGGCCATTTCTCCGCACTGGAGCGCCCCGACGACATGGCACGCATCCTGCTCGACGCCGCCTGAGCAAAACGACCGGCACCCCCCGCCCATCCCCGTCCAGACATGAGGAAACCCCATGACTCAGGCCGTCCCCCACCTCGTCAACCGCCTTGTCATCGACACCGAGAACACCTTCGACAACGTCCGCCGGCGCTACGAATCGCTGGTACCCGCCATCGACTTCGCCGAACTCACCGAGGTGGCCGGCACAGGCGACCTCGCGGCGTTGCAGGCCTACATCGCCGAACACACACCTAATTCGTTTGCCATCTACTGGACGCTGGACCCGATGCCGGTGATGCGACTGTCGGGACATCAACACCGCGCCGTCACCTACATGATGGGCAACAACGTCATCGCGGAAACCATGTTCCGACACGACCCCGGCACCATCCTGTACGCCCCGCTGCGCACCGCGATCTACGAGACCGCCTCCGGCCACGTACAGATGAGCATCGACCAGCCGTCGAGCAAATTCGCCAGCTTCGGCGATCCCCGCATCGCCGAGGTCGGAGCACAACTCGACGCCAAAGTCGCTGAACTGCTCCGCCTCATGACACTGCCGGTACCACCGGAGCTGATCACGGCCTGACCCTTGGCACTCCAGCACCGTTTTCGCTGTCTGACCTGGTCAGAGGCATCGTCGGGAGTGTAGTGGGTGTAGTGGGCTGGTGGCCCATCAGGGGCGGCCTTGCCGAACCGCCCCCTCCGATGAGGGGCATCGCCGCCGGCGGCCCGGCCGTCCCTCGTAGTCCGTCAGATGGGCGACCGTGTTCCACTCATGACAGACCTGCACCGGGTGGGTGCCGAAGCGGGCCTCGCACACCTCTGGCCACTGGTAGTACGGCGAGGTGATGTAGTCGCAGAACAGCTTCAGCGCGTCCTGATAGCTGCGGATCGGCTGTTCGGCCTGTTCCTCATGCACGGCGCCCCCGCCACGGCCGCGGAGGGCTGCCACGGGGCCATGCCCGCGACGTCGGCCGCACCGATGGCCGGCGGCCACGACGCCGCCGTGATGGACCCGGCTGCGCTGAACGTGCACGGTTTCGGCCCTGCTGTCCGGGCTGCCGACGGAATGCCCGGGATGCTGTGCGTCTCGACCCCGGCCCACGAGCGGACCTCCCTGTCCGCGCCCGCCCTGTGCGCCGTAGCAGGCGCCGGAGTGCTTGCCCTGTGGGCGCCGGCCCGACTGCGGGCGGCGGCCGGCGGGACGGGATGGCAGGGGCCGCCGGGCGGCGGGCGAGATCTCCTGCTTCGGGCGTGCATCGCGCGGACGTGACAGCCATGCGCCGGACCCGGGCCTGGCCCAGGTCAGCACCGTGCCCTGTTCGTTTCCGCGCACCACCGGTGTGGTGTGCCCACCCGGAAAGACCCTGCTTCGATGTTCTCTGCTTCTCGTTCCTCCGCGCGCCGTCGCGGCCTCGCAGCGGCCGGTGCCGCCGCTGCTCTCGCGCTGACGCTGGCCGCCTGCGGCTCCTCCAGCGACTCCTCGTCGATGCCTGGCATGAACCACCGCGCCACGTCCTCCTCGCCCAGTGCATCGCAAACGATGGGTGACATGCCCGGCATGGACCACGCGGCCACCGACAACGGCCTGTCCGACACCAAGGACGGCTACCGCCTCACTTCCAAGGACGCGACCCTGCTGTCGGGCAAGCAGGCCGCCTACCGGTTCTCGGTCACGGGCCCGGACGGCAGGCCGGTCACCGGCTTCGCCCTCGACCAGACCAAGCGGATGCACCTTCTACGCCATCCGCTCCGACCTGACCGGCTTCCAGCACATCCCCCCACCATGGCCGCCGACGGCACCTGGAGCGCCGACCTGGCATCCCTCGCCCCGGGCTCCTGGCGCATGTTCGCCTCTTTCACCCCGGCCGCCGGGGCCGGCAAGGGCGAGGACTTCGTGCTGTCGCGCACCCTCACCGTGCCCGGCAACGCCACGAAGGCCCCGCTGCCCGCACCAGCCGCCAGCACGCAGGTCGACGGGTACACCGTGACGCTGAAGGGCGAGCCCATGGCGGGGATGGCGCACCCGCTGACCGTCTCCATCGCCAAGGACGGCAAGCCCGTCACCGACCTGCAGTCCTACCTGGACACCTACGCCCACCTGACCGCTTTCCACGAAGGCGACGCCGCGTTCGCCCACCTCCACCCGACCACCGAGGTGACCGGCGACCGTGGCGGCCCGGACTTGAACTTCCACGCCGAACTGCCCGCGTCCGGCAACTGGCGGCTGTTCCTGCAGTTTCAGACCGGCGGCACGCTCCACACCGCCGCCCTGACCCTGCGCGTCGGCTGACCCTTGTGGGGCGCCCCAGCAGCGGCCTCCCACACCCCCCGCCCGCTGGAGGGCTCCCTGGCAGTGGGTATGGGCGTGGTCGCACGCCCATACGCGGGAGGGAAGGCTTCACAGGTGCACGCGGTACGGCACGCGCTGTCGATGCAGGTCCATGACCTGGGAGTTCGCCTGGGACCTGGTCCTGGGCTCCGCTGTGTCCGCCCTCGTTCAGGTCGGGGTTCGCACGTCCGTCGTCTGCTCGACGGCGACCGGCCCCGGGCTCTGGCCGTCTGCGACCGGGCCCGGATGTGTCGCCTTGTCCTGCCTCTTACGACGCCGGGGCTCTGGCCCGCCCGCTGCTGCGCAAGGGCGCGCTTTTCAACGGTGCGGTGGCTTTCGAGATCGTCACGTGGTGCCGTTCGTGGGGCGGGGCCATGCACTCTCGCGAAGCAGGCGCAGGCCGTTGAGGCCGACGATGATGGTGGAGCCCTCATGGCCGGCGACACCGAGAGGCAGCGGGAGGGTGCCGATCAGGTCCCAGGCGACCAGGACGGTGATGAACGCTCCGGCGATGACCAGGTTCTGGACCACGAGGCGGCGGGCGGCCCGCGAGAGGGAGAGGACGGCGGGGATGACGGAGAGTTCGTCGCGGACGACGACGGCGTCGGCGGTCTCCAGGGCGAGGTCGGAGCCGGCCTTGCCCATGGCGATACCGCAGTGGGCGGCGACCAGGGCCGGGGCGTCGTTGACGCCGTCCCCGACGACCAGCACCCGGCGCCCCTCAGCCTGCCACCCCTGCACGGCAGTCACCTTGTCCTGCGGCAGCAGTCCGGCCCGGACCTCGGTGATGCCGACCTCGGCAGCCAGGTGCTGCGCGGCACACTTGTTGTCGCCGGTCACGAGCACCGGGGTGCGGCCGGTCAGGCGGGTGAGCGCGGTGAGGGTCGCGGCGGCCTCCGGCCGCAGCCGGTCCGCAATGCCCAGCAGCCCGACGAGCACGCCGTCGCGCAGCACGGCTACAGCAGTACGCCCGGCGTCCTCCAACTCGGCCACCACCTTCTCGTGGCCGGCGCCGGGCAGCATGCAGGCGGGGGATCCGACCTGGATGCTGTGGCCGCTCACGGTGGCGGTGACTCCCTGCCCGGGGGTGGAGATGAAGTCGTCGGCGTCGGCCAGGGCCAGGCCACGTTCGCGGGCGGCGTCCACGACGGCGCGAGCGAGAGGGTGCTCGCTGGGGTGTTCGGCCGCGGCCGCCAGGCCCAGGAGGCTGTCCTGGTCCAGGCCGCTGTCGGGCAGCGGGCGGATCTCGGTGACGTGCGGGGTGCCCTCGGTCAGGGTGCCGGTCTTGTCGAACGCGACGGCATCGACCTGGCCGAGGCGTTCCATCACCACCGCGGACTTGGCCAGCGCACCGTGGCGGCCCGCGTTGGCGATCGCCGACAGCAGCGGCGGCATCGTGGAGAGCACCACCGCGCACGGCGAAGCGACGATCATGAAGGTCATCGCGCGCAGCAGGGCAGACTGCAGTGCGTCGCCGAAGATGAGCGGGAGCGCGAAGACCGCGAGGGTCGCGACGACCATGCCGACCGAGTACCGCTGCTCGATCTTCTCGATGAACAGCTGGGTAGGGGCCTTGGTCTCGGACGCCTCCTCGACCATCCTCACGATCCGCGCGATCACCGAGTCGGCCGGGTCCCGCGCGACGCGCACGCGCAGGACACCCGTGCCGTTGACGGTGCCGGCGAACACCTCGTCCCCCACCTGCTTGGCCACCGGCAGAGGCTCGCCGGTGATGGTGGCCTGGTCGACGTCGCTCGCCCCGTGGAGGACCAGGCCGTCGGCGCCGACGCGCTCGCCCGGCCTGACCAGGAAGGTGTCCCCGACCACGAGCCGTTCGGCGTCGACGCTCTCCTCCGTGCCGTCGGGCAGAAGCCGGTTCGCGGTGGAGGGAGCGAGATCGAGCAGGCCGCGCACGGAGTCCGCGGTCCGGGCGGTCGCCAGCGCCTCCAGGGCGCCTGAGGTGGCGAAGATGACGATCAGCAGCGCACCGTCGAGGACCTGGCCGATCGCGGCCGCGCCGAGCGCCGCGACGACCATCAGCAGATCGACGTCCAGCGTCCTGTCCCTCAGGGCCTTCAGGCCCTCCCAGCCCGGCTCCCAGCCGCCGGTGATGTAGGTGGCGGCGAACAGCGTCCCCCACAGCCACGCCGGCGACCCGAGCAGGTACGGCGGCAGAGCGAGCAGGAACAGCACCAGCGCCCCGAGCGCCCACCGGGCTTCCGGCAGCGCCAGGACGCGCGTGCGACGGCGCGGAAGGGCCGGCCGCGGCCCGGCGGCGGCCGGCGCGGCCCGCTGTTCCAGGACTGAAGACATGACAAATAACCCTTCACGGGCAGACGGGGGCAACACCCTCACCATACAGGAACATCTGAATAGGTCTTCAAGTGTCGTCGGTATGATGGCTCCATGGGCCACGGAACCGACGCCACCCGCAGCGCCACCACACGCGAGCGCCTTGACGCGGTCGGCACTGCCGACGTCGCCGCCACCCTCCAGGCCCTCGCCACCCCCTCCCGGCTGCACATCCTCGCCCGGCTCCAGGAAGGGCCCTGCTCCGTCGGCGACCTCGCCGAAGCCGTCGCCATGGAAGCCTCCGCCTGCTCCCACCAACTGCGCCTGCTGCGCAACCTCGGCCTGGTGACCGGAGAACGGCACGGCCGCTCGATCATCTACGCTCTCTACGACAACCACGTCGCCGAGCTCCTTGACCAGGCCCTCTACCACGTCGAGCACCTGCGCCTGGGCGTCCGTGACGTCCCGGCCTCACTACCTGAGCCCGCCTCCGCAGAGTGAGACCGGCGCGCCGCCGCCGGGAGAGTCCGGGGTGCCCTCGGGTGGCCGGAGATCGGCATCGACACAGGTCCTCGCCACGGAGGCGGATCAGTCCTCGGATGTGGCAGCTGGACGCCCCCGCAGGCCGGGGGGTCGAGTCCGTCCGGCCGATCCGTGACGTCGTCCGGCAGCGAGTGCGCGGCCCGCTCGGCGACCTTGGTATCCATGCCTCCGCATGACCGCCACGCGGCGCTCGGTCAGGTGCCGAAGGGCGGGACCTGCTGCACGGTGAGGTCGTCGCGCAGCCGCGGGAAGCGGACGGGATGGCGGAAGCGGACCGGACGACCCGGGAACCCGGCGAGCCCGGCGTACGGCTGCGGTTCTTCCTGGACCTGCACCAGGACTCCGGCGCGTAGGCCCGTGGCGGGCGCCGGCCGCGCTCGGGGCCCTGGAGGTGTGCCACACGGGGCGCGGGCAGCGCGGCCGCCGCCCCGGCCATGATCTCCAAGCTCGTCGAGTCCGCCCAACAGCGGTGGCGGGCCGTGAACGCACACCACCTCGCCGCCCTGGTCCGTGCCGGAACCCGCTTCGAGCGCGGCCACCTCGTCGAACGCTCCGAGGCCCACGCGGTCTGAACCACCGCAGCTGAACCACCGGTCATGACCCCTGACCCTTCAGCCCGGCAGCAGGGCCGGCGCGTCGGGCCGATGAGTTTGCCGGTTGCCTGAAGTCTTCCTTGTGACAAGCCCGCCCCGTCGGCGGATCAGGAAACGCCGGATCCGGTGTCATGGAGGAGAGATGGAGGCCAGGATGAACAATCCGATTCGGCTGTACATGTCGATGTCGCTCGACGGCTATATCGCCGGCCCGGACGATCGACCAGGGCAGGCACTCGGACGCAACGGTGGACGGCTCTTCAACTGGCTCGACGACCGGGAGTCCGACGGTCCGAGCGGCCAGGTCTACCGCGAAGCGACGGGCACCGGCGCGGTGATCTCCGGGCGTCGGACCTTCGAACTCGCCGGGCGCTGGCAGGGCGATCACCACGACGGCGTGCCGATCTTCGTCCTCACCCACCAGGTGGATGACCGGGACGTGCCACCCGGCCACGCGCGTTTCGTCACCGATGTCGAGGACTGCGCCCGTCAGGCTCGCGCAGCCGCAGGGGACCGGCCGGTCATGGTTCATGGGGCGGGGGCGGCCCAAGCACTTCTGCGAGCGGGGCAGGTGGACGAGATGGAGATCCATCTGGTTCCGGTCCTCCTCGGGGGCGGCCGACGGCTGTTCGACCACCTGGGTAGTGAACACATCGAACTCGACCTCGTCCGACGGCTCGAGGATCGAGACGTCACGCACCTTCGTTACCGGGTGCACCGGCCCGAGGAGGCCGCCGGGTGAAGACGCTCTTCGTCTCTTACCGCGTCACCGACCTGGACCGCTCGCTCGGTTTCTACACCGCCTTGGGCTACGCCGAGTTGGGAAGGGTCGAGGGCGGCGACGGGGCTCGCCTCGTGATCCTCAAGTTCCCCGACGAACCGGTGGCCTCGCTCGAACTGGTCCACCGCCTCGGCGACGGGCCGGTCGACGTGGGCAGCGGTTTCGACCACCTCGCGATCCAGGTGGAGAGGCTCGCCACCACCCTGGAGACGCTGACCGAAGCCGGCCTGAGGCCGGGACCTGTCCAGTACCCGGGCGGCCCTCACGGGCCGAAGACGTCGTGGCTCACGGACCCGGATGGTTACCGGATCGAGTTGGTGGAGTGGCCGTCCGGACATCCCGGCGGCATCACCGCCGCAGACTTCGCCTGAGGCGGCCACGGTCTGCAAAGTGACGAAGCTTCTCCTCGGCGCTGCCGCGGCGCAACGCGAGGCGACATCCCACCCCATCCACAGGTCTTGACGATTACTCGCTCTCCAGCGCGGTGCGGATGAGGTTGACGGAGAGGCTGCGAGCCGCCTCTTTGGTGGGAAGCGCGTGGCGGGAGCGGCTACGCAACTCGTTGATGGGAACATCCACCAGGGCGCGGGCGGAGCGGTTTGCGACGCAGGGGCACAGGAACGTGCTGATCGGTGTCTCGTTGCACGCCGCGGACCGGTTGCGGCAGGGCAAGGCGGTCAGCGACCTGGAGCGGTGGCTGTTGGATGTGCTGAGGGCGGCACTGCCCGAGCAGGAGATCAAGGACTGGGGCCGGGTGTACCGGGAGGCGGTGCAGGCGCTGGGCGAACAGGTGGCCGTGGTGCCCCCGGTCATCTCCGGTCGGCCGGTGGGCACCGGCTTCGCTCTCACCGATCTGGGACTCGTCCTGCCCGCAGTGGGTCAGGAGCACGCGGCGCTGCCCAATACCTCGATTGTGGACCGGGAGGCAATCGCGGCCGGCAAGAACGTTGACAGCTCCTCGTTCGTGCAGGCGCTCCCCTCGTACGGGTTCGGCGCCACCGTCTTCCAGCGGCCTCGGCGCGTGTCGAGCGCAGCTCACGACCCCGGGGACCAGTCGCAGCTCGGGGCGGAGCGGGCACCGGCGCCGACGTTCCGGGTGAAGCTGGAATTGGAAAGCTTCCGGTGCAGGCGGGCGGGGGGCGGCAAGGACGAAATCTACTGGGCTTCTTCCACCGGCAGTGACAAGCAGTCGGGCGTGGGCTTCATCTCGCAGGAGTTCGGCAAGATGAAGGTCAATGAGACCGGCACCTTCGACGCCTCGCGCCGGACCGTCTTCGAGGGGCTGGTCAGCGAAGGCCTGGTGCTGTCCCTGTCCTGCTGGGAGGCGGACCAGAGCCCCCCGGCATGGGCCCGGGCCCTGCAAACCGCGCTGACCGAGATGAGCGATCGGATCTTCAGCCACTGGGGGTGGGCTCTGGCCGGCATGCTGCCCGGCGGCTACACGGAAATGCTTGTCGGCCTGGCGGCGGAAATCGCCGGCATGTTCGCCTGGGTCGTCAACCATGTCCGCAACGAGGACGACCTCTCGTGCGCTCGGGTCATCCTCCTCGACCAGTACGATCTGGCGCTGATGGCCCGCGGCAAGCTCCGCACCTGGGACTTCAACGGCGATGGCCACCACCTGCTGACCGTGAAGTACAGCGGCGACATGGTCGCCCTTCCCCGTGGGAGCCCTGGAGTACGCAGTGCGTACCGGCAGCGGCCTCACTGCCAGCTGGTCAGTGCCGGTCACGCTTCCGTGGGACAGCATGACCGCGCCCGCGCTGGCGTCGTTCAAGGGCAAGCTCCACTGCGTGTACGTCCGGCCCGACAGGGCCGTGATGTGGACGGTCCTGGACGGAACGACCTGGAGCGAGCCCCAACAGATCCACGGGTGGGCTTCCCTCTACGCCGTCGCGCTGTGCGAGTTCAGCGGCAAGCTCCACCTCGCCCTGACCGGTATGGACGACGTACTGCGGTGGGCGACCACCAGCAACGGCACCTCCTGGACCGAGGTGACGTCGGTGCCTTCGAAAGCGGAGAGGGCCTCGGCCCTGGCCGTCGGCGATCTGGACGTGTACCTGTGGATGAACCACTCCGGTCCGGACGGTCGGCTCAACACCCACTGGCTGCACAAGACGGGGACCTCCTGGGGTGGCAGCTGGGCTGACAATCTCGGCTGGATCGTCACCCGGCCCGCTGCCATGACCAGGTACAAGGGCCAGCTGTGGCGAGTGGCCACCGGGACTGACCAGCGCATGTACGCGGCCACCGGGACGAACAAGCTCTACGGGACTCAGATGCGGCCCCACTGGACCAGCGCCGGCACCATCAAATCGTGGCCCGGCACGCACGGCCCTGCCCTCGCCGTCCACCAGGACGACCTGTGGGTATTCCACCGCGATACGGAGGGCACGCTGCGCTTCTGCCGAGAATCCCAACACTGGGGCGCCTTGAATTCTGTCAGCCGGCAAGCGCTGGCGAAGCCCATGGATGAACCGTCAGCGGCCTCCCACAACAGCAAGCTTTACGTGATGTACCGCCGCTGAGCCCCGCAGTACGTGAACACCGCTGTGCGGCGGCCAGGGTGACGGTGACGGGTACGTCGGAGCAGTGGCTCAACGTCTCGGCCAGCGCCGCACGCTCAGTGGCGTCGATGCTCAGATTCCAGCGCACCCCCTCTGGCCTGCGATGCTCTGGCGTCCGTACGGCCACAGGGAGTGCTCCGCACCTCACGGGGTCCATGAGGCGTTTCACGCAACACTGACCGCATCAACACCAGCGCGGTGGCCACTTTTGTATGTCTCCGTGCTGCGGGCCAGGCTGGGACGGTCGAGGGCTGTCGCCGCCCCAGTCCCCGGGCCGGGTCGCCGGGGCGCGGGTCATACAGCGCCCGGGCCCCGGGGCCGAACTGCCCGAGCTCGGTGAGGGAAGGAGACACCGTCGTCGATCTCCTCCGGCCTCCAGCCGGTGATGTCGAGCAGCAGTCCGTCCAGCGGCCCGCCCACCAGTTCGGCATAGCGCCGTCCCGGCCGCGGGCCGGGATGGCAACCGTGCTGGTCGCGGCCATCAACGAGTGGCTGTGGCCGCACGTTCGCACCGGATTTTCGTTAACCCTTTGCCGAGGAGCCGATGGGCCAGCTAAGTTCTCCCAGCCGTCCGACGTTGTTCGGGACCGGCGCTGTCGACAAGGAGGTGTGGAGCACATGCGCAGGAGTGCCCAGCAGTTGAGTCCGCGTACTGACCTCTGCCACTTCCTCACGACGGAGACACCTTGTCGTCTCGCATCACCCCACTGACCGACCCCGTTCACGGCCCGAACAGCCGGCGTCTTGCATGGCTGGCGTCCGACGCTGATTCCGTCCCCATCGGAACCGCCTTTCTGCGCCTGTTCAACAGTCCCGGACAGGAGCACCTGGCCGAACTGACCCTCGGTGTCCATCCCGCGGAACGACGCAAGTGCGTCGGTTCCCGGCTCGTCGACGCCGCCGTGGCCGCTGCCCGGGCCGATGCCCGACGCTGCGTCATCGCGCAGGCCGAGGCCGGATCGCCAGGCGACCACTTCCTGCCGGCGCGCGGTTTCAGGAAGGTCCTCACCCTGAGGTTCTCCCGCTTGCCGCTCGCCGACGCGGACACCACCACCCTCGCCCGCATCATCGAGCGTCCGCATCCCGGCTACCGGCTGATGTCATGGCACGGAACCGTGCCCGACGGCCTCGCCGAGACGTTCGCCGCCTCGCGTCGCGCCATGGACGACATGCCCATGGACGACACCGACTACGGCACGGTGACCTGGGACGTGGGCCGTGTCCGGGCCGCGGCGAAGGCTGTCGAACAGCGTGGGGACCACCTGCACACCGTCGTTGCCGTCGACGCCTCCGACGGCTCGATCGCCGGGTTCACCGAGCTGGTCGTCCCCGGCGACGGCAGAGGTGATGGCCAGCACTACGGCACCGGCGTGTTGCCCGAGCACCGTGGACACAGCCTCGGCCGATGGATGAAGGCCGAGTCGATCCGACACGCCCATGAGCGCTATCCGGACCTCGGCGGCCTCCTGACAGACACCGCCGACAGCAACACGCACATGAGACAGATCAACGACAGTCTCGGCTACACGCCCACGCACACGACACACCAGTACCAACTCGACCTTTAGCGGCGGACGGACGGGCCGGATCTGGACATCACATCGTCCGGCCCGTCCATGCTTTCGACACACGGCCTATTCGAACGCCCCGTGAGTGCGGAGAGCCATGAGGGTGGGAAGCGCCTGGGTCTCGATGTTCAGAGCCCGCGGCGACACCCTCAGGCACCTACTGGAGTTGCAGGGGGCGACCAGCGCCGAGGCACTTTGCGCCGATGGCCCCAGCACCGGTGAGTCGACCGGTTGTGCTCCCGTCATGCCTGGATGTACTGACCCGGGGACATCATTGAGCAGCATTTATCTGGCAACCGCCACCAGTCCGGCAGTCGGACAGGCCGGCACCCGGTCGCTCGCGCATAGCGTCAACGCCAGCTCCGTCGTCCCGCCCGCATGTCGGGCATACGGCGCTGACCCAGTTCGCGCCCGGGTGAAGTCGCCGAACGCATGTCAACCGCAGTGCGCGGAGAGTCCGTGGACCCGCCTTGCGCACTGCGGTCGCTCTCGGGTTCGGCTCGGCGCAGTAGCCCAGTACCTCAACGTAAAGCAGAGTTTCGGCGTACGGGTCGTCCCCGAGCTTCCCGATGGCGTTCAGCCCAGCCAGGTACGTCCTCGAGCGCCCTTCGTTCGATGAACCATTCGTTCACCTTCGGCCGCCCCCACTGCTCCTACCTCGGCTCCTACCTCGGCCGGGCCGAGTGCCGCTCAGGTGCGGTAGGCGTAGTAGAACGAGTTCGGGTTGGACGCCACGATGCTGGGCAACGACCGTCGGTAGGTGTCCAGGGAGTGGTAGGTGAGGTACGGGACACCGGTGGAGCCCCGGTACGTGGTCATCAGGGTGTGATCCTTCTCCCCGTCCCGGTTGAAGTCCATCTGGAGGACGTCACCCTTGTCCATCTGGTAGGCATACTTCAGCGCGGTCGTCCGCTTGGCCGTCTGGGCGAACCAGGACCACTCGTTGACGCCCACCCAGGTGTCGGACTGGTCCCTCGAGCCGTACCACCAGGTCCCGTAGGACTCGCGAGAGCTGTTGATCTTCTTCCAGCCTCCCGCGTTCAGGGACTGGCTCAGGAAGTTGGTGCAATCGCCGCCTCCCCGGGCCCGGGCGAAGCTCCGGTAGGACCGGTTGTAGTTCTTCCAGTACTTCTCGGCGTACTGGGCCATCGCCTTGTAGTCGTACGCGCGGCCGGTCAGCTTCTTGGGCTTGGCCGGCGCAGGGTAGGCGGTGGACGCACGGGGAGCGTCGATGACGGCGCCCGGCCGTACCGGCACCGACGCGGCGGCCGGGGCAGGCTCGTTCACCGGGCGGGGCCCACTGTCCGTCAGCCGGATGCCCGACAACTGCCAGGTGCCGTCCGGCTGCGCGGTGAAGGTGAGGTCGTGGTGCGCCGTGAAGCCCGTCGTCGGCGGCTCGTCACCTCTGACCCTCTTGTACGTCAGTACGGTGGTCTCCGTGACGGAGACCGTCGCCTTCCGCCCCCGTATCCGGGTCGAGTCGACCGTCACCCGGGAGTCGCCGGCCGTGTAGGCCTCGTCCAGCGCGGCGAGGCGGGAGCGGGTGCCGTGCAGAGCGGACAGGGCCCGGTACTCGGTGCGGGCCAGGCCTGCGGTCAGGTGCACCCCGCCCACGGGCTTCACCGCCGTGCGCGCCGTCCGGACGTGGTCCAGCAGGGCGTTCGTGCGATCCGTGAACACGGCGTCGGCGACGCGGCCGAAGGCGTCGACGGTCGCCCGGTTCACGGTGGGTGCCGGTGCGGCGGCGTGCGCGGCCGACAGAGGCAGCAGCGCTGTGGAGACGGCCACCGCCACCGCGGCCGGACAGCCACGGCGCAGCATTCTTGATCTCACTGGGATTCTCCTTGCCCGGGTTGGTCGGACACCGGGCGAGGGCATCTTTACATGTCCTCCTCAACTTTCGCCAACACGCCACCACGGTCGGCCGGTTGACGAGACTCGCACGTCAAGCGCCACGCGCCAGGGTGCCGACAACCCGCCGTCCCCGCCGTGTTGAGGTTGCCAGGGACGCGGCACATTCACAGGGAACGCCCTCACGCCCCCCCAAACGGCCGCGGTCGTACGGTCGTCCGCGTACTCATTGCCCCTGACTCCGGCGTCGGCGAGGAACGTGGCGAGTCCCGGTGCGGCGGCCCCGGACCACCGCTGGGTCAGGTGCGCCGACAATTCCGGCTCGCCGCGCAGCGGGTCGGCCAGGGACGTCGAGGGAGGTTGGGCATGTGTGCGACGGCTTGGTGGAGTCCGTCGCCGCGCTGCTGACAGTCACGAAGGATCTTGTAGTACTTTCATGCGGGCGCAGGCATGCTCGATCCGCACTCGGATCCGGCGCTGCTTCTCGTTGTCGGCTTCCTCGCTGGCCAAGAGGGGCCGGATGAGGGCGGCTGGGGGCAGCGCGCTCGAGGAACTCGAGCCGTACCTGGCGTGGCAGTGTGATGTCGAGGCCCAGCGCAGTGCGGATGGATTCGGCACTGACGTCGCGCGGGATGGCGAGACGACGTTCCGTGCGCACCACGAGGTCGACCGCCGGGCGGGCCACCGTGGGCTGCCGCTTCTGGGCGAAAAGGAGTAGCTGGTCGGCTGGTGCGCGGCCGCGCCGTAACAGGGGGCAGTTGGTACGGTGCGCGGAAGGCAGCCAGGCGGTGCGCACGGTGCTGGCGATGACGGCGCGGTCGCGGCGCAGCGGCACGCGCAGAATGCCCCACTCCCCCGGCTCCAGCGGCAGGGAGGGCATGGCCGGATCGGCGGCCATGCCCCCAGTCCCTATCAAGGCGAATGGGACCAGTGGTGGCTCGGCCGCCCTCTGTTGGGGCCGCGGTTTTCTGATTCGAGCGCCAGCACGATGGCGGACACCGCCTCATTGAGAGCTGCGGCCGTGCGGTTCTCCTCCGTGCCGCCATCGTGAACGCGCTCCAGCGAGTCCAGGCGGGGCGCATAAGGGTGGGATGCGTTGAGAATGATCATTCGTAAACAGCGGGACTGTAGGCGACGTGCCGGACTCGGGATCGACGAGCGCGGTCGAAATCGGGGCGCAGCTTGCGGAGCGCAGCAAGGACCTCCCCGGTCGGCGGCCGTGAGGTCCGCCAGGTGGAGAAGTACTTCCTCCCCCGCGTTTCAGCGGCCGACGTCGACCCAGCCCGGGCATCGCAGCCGGCCACCATCCGTGAATACCGCTGGTGGCCCGTTGCTGAGCTGCGCGCCACCACCGAGACGGTCTACCTGCTCGGCCTCGCCGACCTGGTCACCGAAGTCGTTGAGCGCGGTGCGGCGTGACGGGCGGCGCTCTCGTCGGCATACCGCTTCACTTCGAAGCCGCCCGGTAGGCCGCGCTCCAGGGCGGCGGCTGTCCGCCGGGTCTGCTGTGTGGTGCCGACGACGGCCACCGGCAGGTCGTGCGGCTCGGGTGCATGGAAAGCTGCGAGGTGCACGCTTACAAAGATGGAGCCGATGACCAGCACGATGAGAACGGGCATCAGCACACCCTTCAGGCCGTCTGACGGGGTGGACACCGGGGCCTCTTCGTTCGATGTAGGGCTCGACGAGGCGACGAGGGCGCCAGTGATGCCGGTACGTGATCGACACCGCAACCTACTGAGATCGGCCGTGCGAACGAGAGCCCTGGCGGATGTTCCGGCAGGGCCCTCAGCCGGACAGCGCACCGGCAGATGCGACCCCTGCCGTCAGGGCGGGTGAGGTGTTCCCGGTGACTTGGAAGTCGGTTCGGTCATGGTGGATCGGTATGTGCGAGCCGCTCAGGGGCCGCCCTGTTCCGCCGTGGCGGGCGGCGATGATCTCAGCGGCGATGGACAGAGCGGTCTCCTCGGGTGTGCGGGCGCCGAGATCGAGGCCGATGGGTGAGTGCAGGCGGGTCAGTTCGGCTTCGGTGAGGCCGATTTCGCGGAGTCTGCGGTCGCGGTCCTCGTGGGTGCGGCGCGAGCCCATCGCGCCGATGTAGGCGGCCGGCAGCCGCAGGGCCGTCTTCAGGAGGGGTACGTCGAACTTGGCGTCGTGGGTCAGGACGCAGACCACTGTGCGGTCGTCGGTCCGCGTACGGCGTAGGTAGCGGTGCGGCCAGTCGACCACAATGTCGTCGGCCTCGGGAAAGCGTGACCGGGTGGCGAAGACGGGTCGGGCGTCGCACACGGTGACGTGGTAGCCGAGGAACTTGCCCATGCGTACCAGCGCCGCGGCGAAGTCGATGGCGCCGAAGACGAGCATGCGCGGCGGCGGCACGCTCGACTCGACGAACACGCTCAGGCCGGGCTCGCAGTGGGATCCGTCCCGCGCGATGTCCAAGGTGCCCGTGCGGCCGGCATCCAGCAGGGAGCGGGTTTCATCGACGACGGCGCGGTCCAGGCTGGGACGTCCGCCGAGGTCACCTTCGTAAGATCCGTCGGGACGGACAACCAGCGCCCGCCCGAGGAGCTCTGCCGGGCCGCGGACCACGCGGGCGAGCGCCACCGCCTCGCCCCGGGCGGCGGCCGACAGCGCCGTCTGGAATGTCTTCCTGCCGGGCGCGTCGGCGGGCACCGGGGTGACCAAGATATCCAGGACACCGCCGCAGGTCAGGCCGACGGCGAAGGCGTCCTCGTCGCTGTAGCCGAACCGCTCGCGCACCGCCTCGCCGTCCGCGAGCGCCTGGGTGCACAGGTCGTAGACCGCGCCTTCGACACAGCCGCCGGAGACCGAGCCGATGGCCGTTCCGTCGGCGTCGACGGCGAGCGCGGCGCCCGGCCCGCGCGGTGCGCTGCCGCTGACGGCCACGACGGTGGCCACGGCGAAGTCCCGGCCTTCCTCGAGCCACCGGTTCAGCTCGTCCGCGATGTCCAGCATGGTGTTTCTTTCTTGTGGTGGTCGGATGGCGCGGATCTGCCATGAGGCGGCTCAGTCCCTCGTCGCGCCGCAGGCGCCCGAACGGGCCCGGCGCGACAAGGGCTTTTGACCGCCGTCGCTTCAGAGCAGTTTGTCCAATGTGATCGGCAGGTCCCGCACCCGCTTGCCGGTCGCGTGATACACGGCGTTCGCCACGGCCGCACCGACACCCGTGATGCCCACCTCGCCCGCGCCGACGATGCCGAGCGGCATCTTCGGATCCGGGTCGTCCAGGAAGGACACGTCGATCGGCGGGACATCCGCGTGCACGGGGACGTGGTACTCGGCCAGGCTCGGGTTCATGATGCGTCCGTTGCGCGGGTCGACGAGAGTCTCCTCGGCCATAGCCAGACCCAAGCCCATCACGATGCCGCCGCGCAGCTGGCTGGCCGCCGTCTTCGCGTTGATCACCCTGCCGATGTCGAACACCCCGACCCACCTCGACACCCGCGTCTCGCCGGTCTCGGCGTCGACCTTCACCTCGCAGAACTGCACACCCGTCGCAGCTTTCACCCATCGCTGGGCCCCCAGGAGGAAGCCCGGGAGGAACCGCGCCCGCCCGCCGATCCGGCCGAGCCGCGTCTCCGACCCGACGACGGCCTCGACGTGCGGCACCTTCGAGCGCCGGAGGATCTCCTCGTTGCTCACGCCGCCCGTCTTGCCTGCCAGGGTTTTGAGCGTCTGCTTCACCTCCTCGCACGCCTGGACCACGCTGGCCGCGACGCTCGCGGTCTGGACGGATCCGGCGGCGGCCGGCCCCATCGGCAGATCGGAATCGCCGTACTCCACGCGGACGGCGTCGAACGGCACACCCAGCGCATCGGCCGCGATCTGGGCCTGGGCCGTTGCGCCGCCCATGCCCATCTCGTTGAAGCCGCAGCGCACCAGCACGCTCCCGTCGGCCGACAGGCGGACCGTGACGTTGACCGGCATCATCAACGCAGGGTGGAACGCCGTTGCCACACCCGTCCCGACCAGCCACCGGCCCTCGCGCCTGGAACGCGGCTCGGGGCTACGCTCGTGCCAGCCGAACCGCTCCGCGCCCAGCGCGTACAGCTCTCGCAGCCTGCGGTGCGAGAACTTCTTCTTCCCGTCCACCGGGTCGACCGAGGTCTCATTGCGCAGGCGCAACTCGATCGGGTCCATGCCCAGCTCATAGGCCAGTTCGTCGATCGCGGACTCCAGCGCGAAGGTCCCGATCGCCTCACCCGGCGCCCGCATGAAGGCGTTCGCCAACAGGTCGAGCCGTATGAGGTCATGTCGCGCGAGGATGTTGTCGGCAGCATAGAGATGCTGGGACGCGGAGGTGACCTGCTCGAAGGGACCGCCGATCCGCCCCGTTCGGATGATGCTGGTGTGTACCAGCGAGGTCAGCTTGCCGTCGCGGTCCGCCCCCAGCGCGACTCGCTGGACGGAAGGGGTGCGCCCACCGACCGTGCGGTAGACCGCCTCCCGCGAGAGCACCAGCCGCACGGGCCGGCTGGTCGCGCGCGCTGCCAGCGCGGCGATGATGGTGCCGGGCCAGATCGCGGACTTGCCGCCGAAGGCGCCGCCGACGAAGGGCGCCAGCACCCGTACGTTGGTCATGGGGACCGAGAACCGCAGCGCGAGGTGGGTGCGGAACCAGTCGATGGTCTGCGTCGCGTCGTGGACGGTGAGCCGGTCGCCGTCCCAGACGGCGGTGGTGGCGTGCAGTTCGAGCGCGTTGTGATTCTGCGGCGGAGTCGTGTAGCGCAGGTCCAGCGCCACCGCGGCGGCCTTGAGTGCGGCCTCCGCATCGCCCTTCTCGGCGCCTCGGGGGAAGAACGAGTCGTTCGGCTGAGGCCGGGCGTCCTTCTCGGCAGCCTCGAAGTCCACCACGGACTTGGTCACCATGTACTCGGCGCGCACCAGTGCGGCTGCCTCGCGGGCGGCGGCTGAGGTCTCCGCGACAACCACCGCGATCGGCTGTCCCTCCCAGTGCACCTCGTCGCTCTGCAGGTAGTTCACCGAGGTGCCGGAGAACGTGGTGGTGAGGTTGAACATGCTGGGCTTGGGAGCCGGTTGCAGAGCGGGCGCGTTGAGGTGAGTGATGACGGCGACCACTCCCGGCACCGCACTGGCCTCGGCGGTGTGCAGGGCGGTGATCCGGCCGCGGCTGATGGTGGCGTGCACGAGTACGGCGTGCGTGAGGCCGGGATAGAAGTGCTCGGCGGCGAACTTCGCGGCGCCCGTCGTCTTGACGCCGCCGTCGACACGGTCGAGCGGTTGTCCGATCGTGGTCATACCGCACTGCCCTCTTCCGTACGGACCAGTCGCTCGACGCGCGGAAGTCGCGCGAACCGGACAGGTATGGGTTTCACGATGACTGCCCCAGATCGCTCAGGGGACTGATCCCTCTGCGCCGCCGCGGGCGGAAGCAGCCGCAACCGCGTTTTCCCACTTCCTCTCGGCATCAGGCGGCGCTCCCGTCGGTCAGCTGCCGCAGGGTCGCCACGATCGTGCGCTGCGCGAGCTCGATCTTGAACGTGTTCTGCGGTCCGCCCACTGCGGCGGCGAGTTCGGCTTCCGCCGCCTGCCGGAAGGCTTCCTCGGTCGCCGGCCGGCCGAGGAGCGCGCGTTCGGCTTGGGCGGCGCGCCAGGGTTTGGTGCCGACTCCACCGAGCGCGAGGCGGACCTCGGTGACCAAGCCGTCCTCGACAGCCAGCGCCGCGGCGACGGAGACGAGGGCGAAGGCGTAGGACGCGCGGTCGCGGACCTTGCGGTAGCGGGAGTGCGCCGCGACCGGCAGCGGCGGCAGCTCGATGGCCGTGATCAGCTCGTCGGCGGCCAGCACTGTCTCGATGTGGGGCGTGTCGCTGGGCAGCTTGTGGAAGTCGGCGACCGGGATACGCCGGATGCCGCGCACGCTCTCCACCTCGACGACCGCGTCGAGCATCACCAGCGCCACCGCCATGTCCGAGGGATGCGTCGCGATGCAGTGCTCGCTGGCCCCCAGCACCGCGCTGCCGCGGGAGAACCCGCCGATCGCGTCACAACCGCTGCCGGGTGCGCGCTTGTTGCAGCTTGCGGTCTCGTCGTAGAGGTACATGCAGCGGGTGCGCTGCAGGAGGTTGCCGCCCACGGTCGCCATGTTCCGCAACTGGGCCGAGGCTCCCAGCAGGATCGCCTGCGCCAGGACCGGATAACGGGTCCTGATGAGGGGGTCCGCGGCGAGCCGGCTGTTGCTCACCAGCGCCCCGACACGGAGGGTGCCGTCCGGGAGTTCCTCGATCCCGGTCAGCGGCAGGCGGGTGATGTCGACGACCGTGGCCGGGTGTTCGATGCCCTCCCGCATGAGGTCGACGAGGTTCGTCCCGCCCGCGAGGAACTTCACGTCGTCGCTGCCGGCGATCGTGCGCAGCGCTGTGGCCGTGTCCGGTGCGCTGAGGTAGGAGAACGACTTCACTTCGCGACCTCCTTGATCGCCGAGACGATACCGTTGTAGGCGCCGCAGCGGCACAGGTTGCCGCTCATCCGCTCCCGGATCTCCGTCTCGTCCAGCTCCCCGCCGGTGTCGGCGAGATGCTCGGTCGCCGCGCTGGGCGCGCCTTCCTTGTGCTCGGCGAGCATGCCGATCGCCGAACAGATCTGGCCCGGCGTGCAGTAGCCGCACTGGAATCCGTCCGCGCGTACGAACGCCGCCTGCAGCGGATGGTCGACCCCTTCGATGGTCGTGATGTCACGGCCCTGGTACTGCACCGCCAGCGCCAGGCACGCGTTGATCCGCCGGCCGTCGACCAGCACCGTGCAGGCACCGCACGCGCCCTGGTCGCAGCCCTTCTTGGTGCCGGTCAGGCCCAGGTACTCGCGCAGCGCGTCGAGCAGGCTCACCTGCGGCGAGACGTCCAGTCTTCGAGCGGATCCGTTGATCCGCAGCTCGATCTCCACCGTGTCATTCCTCCGGTTCACCCGAGGGCTCGTTCTCTAGGAGAGCGCCATCAGGCACAGGGCTGGATCAGAAGGACTCTGGCTTGCAGCCTGGAACCCGCGTCCTGTCTTGCCATGCTCGCGAATGGTGATCTTTTTCCAGGTCACGCGCTGTCGGCGGGCAGCGCCGGGTAGTCGGTGTAGCCGCGGTGGTCGCCGCCGTAGAAAGTGGCCGCATCGGGGGTGTTGTAGGGGCCGCCGGCTGCGAGGCGGGCGGGCAGATCCGGGTTGGCCAGGAACAGCGCGCCGAAGGCGATGATGTCCGCGGTGCCGTCCTCGATGAGGGCGAGAGCGCCAGGGCCGGTGGTTTCGGGGTGGGTGAAGGGGTTGAGGATGAACGCCGTCGGCCAGTCCTTGCGCAGCCGGGCGGTCAGGTCGCGGTCCGGGCTCTCGACCAGGTGCAGGTAGGCGAGGTCCAGCCGGGCGAGACCGGCGGTCAGGGTGGTGTAGGTCTCCAGCACGTCCGCCGGGTCGGTCTCGGCGATGTCGTTGTAGGGGTTGCCGGGGGAGATGCGGAAGCCGGTCCGTTGGCCGCCGATCGCCTCCGCGACGGCCGTGGCGACCTCGATACCGAAGCGCGCCCGGCCCGTGGCACCGCCTCCCCAGCTGTCGGTGCGCCGGTTGGTGTTGGGGGCGAGGAACTGGTGGATCAGGTAGCCGTTCGCCCCGTGGATCTCCACGCCGTCGAAACCGGCGGCGATCGCGTTGCGCGCTGCGTCGGCGTAGTCGGCGATCGTCCGGGTGATGTCGTCGGGGTCCAGTTCCTTCGGCGTGACGTAGTCCTGAGGGCCCTGGTAGGTGAACACCTGGCCCGTCGCCGCGACGGCGGAGGGGGCGACGGGGATGAGTCCGTCGGGCAGCAGGCTGGGGTGGCTGATCCGGCCGGTGTGCATCAGCTGCGCGAAGATCGTGCCGCCCTGGGCGTGGACGGCGTCGGTCACCTTCCGCCAGGCGTCGACCTGCGCCGCGGAGTGCAGGCCGGGGGTGTTGGTGTAGCCCTGGCCGACGACCGACGGCTGAATGCCCTCGGTGATGATCAGGCCGGCGCTCGCGCGCTGGGCGTAATAGGTGGCCATCAGCTCCGTCGCCGTGGCTGCGGGAGCGTCGGCGCGGCTGCGGGTCATCGGCGCCATCGCGACGCGGTTGGCCAGCGCCTTGCCGCTCAGATCGATCGGGTCGAACGCGGTAGTCATAGCAGCTTCCTTCAAAGAATGGGTCGGGTGAGAGAGGCAGGCGGCAGCCTGGTGTGTGCCGGTTCGCAGCACTCCGTTCGCAATGAACATCCGTTTGGAGACTCTATACCCGCATGAGACTAAGTCTCAAGATGATTTTCCGTCCGGTTATGGTCAAGTGAGATGCGACTCCCGATCGAGACGGAGTCTCAAGTTGAGTCGTGGCGGTAAGATTCCTCGTATGACCGACTCCGCCAGCACCGCCAACCACACCCCGCCGAAGCCGCCCGGTCTGCGTGAACGCATGCGGGCGACAGTCCGGGCGGAAGTCACCGAAGTGGCGCTCCGGCTCTTCACCGATCAGGGCTTCGACCGGACGACCGCCGACCAGATCGCCGCCGAAGCGGGTCTGTCGCGCGCCAGCCTGTTCCGGTACTTCGGGACCAAGGAAGACATCGTGCTGGGCGGTCTGGAGGGCGATGGCCAGCACGTTGCGGAAGCCCTCGCCGCACGCCCCGACGAGGAGCGGCCCTGGGTGGCGCTGCGCCGGTCCTTCGACGTCCTGGTACGGGTGAACGAGGCAGAACCCGAGCAGACGCTGAGCTTTCTGCGCCTGCTGCAGGAGACGCCGTCACTGCGCGCCCGGCACTTCGAGAAGAAGTTGCAGTGGCAGGAACACATGGTGCCGGAGATCGCCAGGCGACTGGAAGCCGGTCCTGGCCGACCAGAGGATCCCAGGCCGACCGCGCTGGTCGCAGCCGCCCTAGCCTGCCTGGACGCGGCCGCGAGCGGGTGGGTGGCCTGCGATGGCACGGTTTCCCTCGCTGTCCTGCTCGATCGGGCCATGGGCGCGCTGACCGAGTAACCGCCCGCCCAAGGCGGGCGACCGGCGCTCGACGACCGGGGCAGCGAGCCGCGGCTGTTCCGTGCCGAGTGGCACGTCGCCTGGGGGTGGGTCCGTGGGGCAGGACCGCCGGGAACTGCACCCGGACAAGAACCGGATCATCTAGTGCACGACAGGCGCCGCGGCTCTCATGCCAGCCGCACTTCATCCCCCGGGGGCTGCTATGTCGGTCAAGCCGCTTGAGCAAGTTCTTCGACGTTGCCGAGTCGGTTCCGGTCGAAGCGCTCGAAGATCTTGAAGATCTGCCGGCAGATCGCCCTTGGCAGCCCGCCGGTCGGCGACGCGCCGCGCGCTGTGCGGCACAGGCACGGCGCGGTCACCACGGCCGTCAGCCGCACGAGGGTGTCGCAGACGTGCACGCGACCGGTGCGGCATCGCCAACGTAATTCACAGCCTGCACACAGACAGCAGTGCCTCTGGTCACGCGAACGGGGGCGGCGAAAGAGTCGGGTTTTACTTGGGAGCTGAGACCTGAACCGTGGGCGGGCCGACCGCTGTGGAAGGAGGCTCGGATGCGGTCTGACCCGAACTGAGCCCGTCCAGCAGGAGGTCCCCGAGTTCGGAGAAGGCGTCGCCGGCGGTCAGCCCGGTGCTCTCCAAGAGGGCCCCCGACTGGACCGCGTCGATGGTCACCGCCACGACCTGGGCGGCGAAGTGCCCGTTGAGCGCGCGGAAGACGCCGGTCCGTACGCCCTCCTCGATCAGTTCGTGGACCCGGTGCGCCGCGGCGGCGGAGTTCTTGCGGTAGATCTGTGCCGTCGGCTCGTAGCCGACCATGTCGTCGTAGAAGGCGTGGGAATGCCGGCGCATGGCCGTGCCGACGCCGGCGAGGTAGACCCGGATTCGCTGCCTGGGGTCGGGCTCGGCCTGGACCGCCTGCTCGATCTCGGCTGTGGCTTCACGGAAGAAGGCGCGGGTGACCGCCAGCACCAGCTGTTCCTTCGTAGAGGCCAGGCTGTACAGCGTCGCCTTGGAGCACCCCAGTCGCTGGGCGAGCTCGTCCATGGTCACCGCGGTGAAGCCTTCGGCCAGGATGATCGCCTCGGCCTGCCGCAGTAGTTCGTCGCGTCGACGTGTGTCGACGACCCGCCTGCGTGCCGTTCGGCGCGGGCGTCGGTCACGCGAGTCAGTTGGGGCTGTCACCGCAGCAGTCTCCCATGATGATCTCCGCCTGAAGCTGCGAGTGGTCGTCCGGGCCGAAAGGCCGATCCCTTGCAAAGGGGTACCAGCGTACCCCCTAACGTACCCACGGGGAAATGCCCCCCGTGAGCGACGTTAAGGCCCGTAGCGACGTCCGCAGCAGCATCGGGGCACCGTAATCGCGAGGCGGCCGCGTTTCTTGCTCGTCGTCAGGAACCGATCTGCAGCAGTGTGCGGCCGAGTCCCCTTCGCTGGTCCAGGTGCTTCAGCGCAGCCGACGCCTGTTCCAGGGGGAAGACCGACGTGAGGGGCGGGTCCAGCCGGCCGGACTTCAGCAAGGGCCAGAGTTCGCGCCAATAGGCACGGGCGGCGTCCGGATCCTGTCGCCAGTACTCGTCCATCCCCACTCCGAGCACGGAGGTGTTGGTCAGCAGCAGACGATTCACTTTGACCGTGGGGATGCCCCTGCCCGCGAATCCCAGGACGAGGAGGCGCCCCCCGCCGTGCCGCAGCGCGCGAAGCGAGTCCGGGAAGCGATCCCCGCCGACCGGGTCGACCACGAGGTCGACGCCCTGGCCGTCGGTGAGGGTCCTGACTTCGTCGAGAAATCCGCCGACACGTACGACCTCATGTGCTCCTGCGGACCTGGCCAGTTCGGCCTTCTCCTCAGTGGATACGACCGCGATGACGCGGGCGCCGTGTGCTGCGGCCAGTTGGCAGGCCGCGCTCCCGACTCCGCCCGCGGCTCCGTGGACGAGGACGACCTCGCCGGGGCGGAGAGCACCCCGGTGGACGAGCGCGAAATGCGCGGTCAGGTAGTTCAGGGGCAGGGCCGCACCACGGCGGGTGTCGACGTTGTCCGGGAGAGGAAAGACCATCGTTGCGTCGACAGCGACGGCCTGGGCGAAGCCACCAGTGACCGGCAGGGCTGCCACGCGGTCACCGGCGCGAAATCCGGCACCATCCGTGCGGACCGTTCCGGACACCTCCCAGCCGGGGACGAACGGCAGTTCGGGACGTGTCTGGTACTCCCCGCGAGTCTGCAGTACGTCCGGGAAGACCACGCCCGCCCATTCGACGTCGATGAGAACCTGGCCCTCCTGGGTCTCCGGCTCCGGAAGCTCTTGTACGACCAGGGCATCAGGACCCTCGAACGCGGTGACGAGTGCTCCCCGCATCAGTACCTCCCGGTCCCAAGAACCGTTTCGTGACCACTAGGTGCCTGCACATCTGCAAACCGGGTCGGCTGTGTGACTGTCCTCAACGTTTTCCTCTTACGGGTCACTCGTTTGCGGGGCTCGCGGTCACCGGATCGAGGATCCGATGGAGATGCCGCCGTCCACGTCCAGGACGACGCCGGTGATGTAGCCGGCGGCCTCGCTGGCGAGGAAAGCCGCGGCTTCGGCGATGTCCTCGGGCCTGCCGGTGTGACGCATGGGGATCTTGTTGGTGAGTTTGTCGCGGGCGGGGCCGTTCATGGAGGCGAGCATGGGGGTCTCGATGAGGCCGGGGGCGATGGCGTTGGCGGTGATGCCGTGGCGGGCGCCCTCGAGCGCGAGGGTGCGGGTCATGCCGACGATGCCGGCCTTGGCGGCCACGTAGTTGGTCTGGCCGAAGTTCCCGCGCCAGGACATGGAGGAGAAGCTGACGATACGGCCGTAACCCTGGCGTTTCATGGGGCCGAACGCGGCGCGGGCGCAGTGGAAGCCGCCGGTGAGGCTGACGTCGATGACCGCGTGCCAGTCGTCGTCGGTGATGTCCTCGACGCGGTTGTCGCGGATGATGCCGGCGTTGTTGACCAGCACGTCGAGGCGGCCGAGATCGGCGACGACGCTGTCGATCCAGGCGTTGACCTGGGCCGAGTCGGTCACGTCCACCACGTCGGTGCGGTGTTTCGCGTCGTGGGTGTCGGTGATGGTCCCGGCGGCGTCGGTGAGGGCCTGTTCGTTGACGTCGGCCAACGCGACCGTGGCGCCCTCCGCGGCGAACCGGGTCGCCATAGCGAGTCCGAGACCCTGTGCGGCTCCGGTGATGGCGACGACGCGTCCCTGGTAGCGATTCACTTGAT
Organism: Streptomyces sp. NPDC048751; assembly: GCF_043198595.1. Taxonomy (NCBI): domain Bacteria; kingdom Bacillati; phylum Actinomycetota; class Actinomycetes; order Kitasatosporales; family Streptomycetaceae; genus Streptomyces; species Streptomyces sp. NPDC048751. The sequence goes on along the minus strand of NZ_JBICUX010000014.1, from coordinate 7,554 downwards.
GTCCGCTTTCGTGGTGTGGGGAGCGAGGAAGTCCCGCAGGGCGTCGGCCACCGAGCTCGCCGTCCAGTTGTCGGCGAAGGTGGCCAGTTCCTCGCGCAGGGCCTGCTCGGGGGCCATGCCGTCGATCCGGTCCAGCAGCGTTTTGAGCTGTTCCTGGGCAGGGCTGTGGCGGTCGGCCAACTGGTGGCAGATACGCGTGGCGGTGGCGTCGAGGTCGGCCTCGGGCACGATCGCGCGGATCCAACCGGTGTTCGCGAAGGCGGTCGCGGGCAGCAGTTCGCCGGTGAGCAGGAGCCAGCGGGAAAGGCCCCGTCCGACCGCGTCGGGCAGCCGGACGCTCGACCCGCCGGCCGGTACCAGGCGCCGGTTGAGGTGGCCGTCGCCGATGAGCGTGGTGTCGGCGGCGACGACGACATCGCAGGCCAGTGCGAGTTCGAGACCCCCGGCGACGGCGTGACCGTGCAGCACGGCGACCCACGGCTTCGGGCTGGCCGCGATACGGCTGAAGCAGGCCGATACATCGGTCAGGAAACCGACCGGGTTGTCGCCGCGGTCGTGCAGTTGGAGGAACTGGTGGAAGTCCCCGCCGGCGCAGAAACTCGGTCCCTTGCCTGCCACCGCGATGACCGCGGTGCCGGGGTCGGCCTCGGCGCTGGTGATCTGCTTGTCCAGGGCTTCTACGAGGGTGGCGTCGAGGGCGTTGCGTCGCTCGGGTCGGTTGAGCAGCAGCCATCGGACGGGGCCGCGTTGCTCGACGAGCAGCGGTTCCATGCCGGTCAAGGTGACTCCGGGGTGGTGAGTTCGGTGCGTCGGCGTTTGCGCAGCAGGTAGCGCTGCGTCTTGCCGCTGGGTGTCTTGGGCAGGCTGTCGATGAAGTGGATCGTGCGCGGGTAGGCGTGGGCGGCGTAGCGGGTTTTGACCAACTGCTGGAGCTCGGTGGCCAGTTCAGGCGAGCCGTCGCCGCCGTCGCGCAGGACGACGTACGCCTCGATGACCTCGCCGCGGACGTCGTCGGGTGCGCCGATCACGCTGCACTCGGCGACCGCGGGGTGCTGGGCGAGCACGCTCTCGATCTCGAACGGCCCGATCCGGTAACCGGCCATGATGATGACGTCGTCGTCGCGGGAGGAGAAGAAGAAGTCGCCGTCGGCGTCGACGCGCCCGGCGTCGCCCGTGAGGTACCAGCGGCCGTCGGGAGTGAACTTGGAAGCGCTCTGCCCGGGGACCTGGTAGTCGTGGAAGGTCATCAACGGGCTCGCCGCGACATCGATCGCGACCCGGCCGAGCACGCCCTCTCCGGCCGGCTCGTCCTTCTCGTCGGCCAGGACGGTCAGGCTCCAGCCCGGCACCGGCCGGCCCATCGATCCCGTCTTGAGGGGGCGGGCGAGTTCGGGATGGTGGTGGTTGGCCAGGGGCATGCCGACCTCGGTCTGGCCGAAGTGATCGTGCACGGCCAGGCCGAGCGCGGCTCCGGCCCACTCGTTGACCTCAGGCGTCAGGGGCTCGCCCGCGCTGGACGCCCGTTCCAGGCGCAGCCCCTGTGGCACCGGCACCGACGAGGAGCGCAGTCCCCGGTACACGGTGGGGGCGGCGGTGAAGTCGGTGACCCGGTGGTCGACGAGGGTGTACCAGGTGCTCTCGGCGGAGAACCCGCCGGACAGCAGCAGGCTGGGGATGCCGGCGGCCATCGGGGCGACGATCGCGGAGTACAGCCCGTAGGCCCAGCCGGGGTCGGCCGCGCACCAGTAGCTGCTGTCCAGGGTGACGCCCAGGGCGTACTCCAGGTAGATCTGCCATCCCGCGATGTAGGAGACGGGGTGGATGACGCCCTTGGGCTTGCCGGTGGTGCCGGAGGTGAACATGTGGACCAGGGGCCCGTCCCCGCTGGTGGTGACGGCGGGCGCCGGCTCGGGCGACGCGGCCGCGACGAGGTCGGCCAGCGACAGGTCACCGCGCGACGTGCCGGGTCCGGTGACGACGATCCGGCGCTGGGGGTCGTCCGGCATGTCAGGGCCCGGGTCGAGTTTGTGGCGCTGGTCCGGGTCGACGACCACGACGTGCGCACCCGCGCCCTCCAGGCGCAGGGCGATGGCCTGAGGTGCGAACGCGGTGAACAGCGGGACGTAGACCGCGCCCAGCCGCCAGATCGCCAGGATGACGGTGACCAGGTCGGTGCCCTTGCCCATCAGGGTCGCCACCCGGTCACCCGGACCGACGCCGAGTCCCTGGAGCGCCCGCGCACAGCGGTGCGAGTTGGCGGCGAGCTCGCCGAAGGACAGCGTGGAAGCCGTCCCGGCGCCGTCGAGCACGGTGAACGCGACGCGGTCGGTGGGGTGCCGGTCGCACAGCAGCCGCGCCACGTCCAGGGACGGAGCCGTGAAGGTCGCGGTCAGTTCGGCGACCCGGTCGGCGGCGCTCATCGCTGGTCCTTCCGGTCGATGACCGGCAGGATCAGACGGCTGGGGTGGTTGGGCCCGTGATGGATGTGGTTGATCGCCGGAATCATCTGCTCCTCGCTCTCGCGGGCGATGACGCCGCCAGTGTTCGTGTTGCGGTCGTAGCGGGGGAAGTTGCTGCTGGAGACGTCCACGCGGATGCGGTGGCCCGGGAGGAACACGTTCGAGGTGGCGGTCATGTCGACGGTGATCTCGTAGACCGTGCCGGGCTCCATCAGTTCCTCCGTGGCCAGGCCGCCCCGGTAGCGGACGCGCAGGATGCCGTCGCACAGGTTGATCGCTTTGCCGTCGGGGAAGACGTCGACGAGCTTGGCGGTGAAGTCGGTGTCCACCGCCGACGAGGAGACGAACAGGGTCAGGCTGACCGGGCCGGTGACCTCGACGGGCTCCTCGAGCACCGGCCCGGCGAAGCACAGGACGTCCTCGCGGGCGGCGACGGTCCGCTGGTCGACCGGGCCGCAGAGTTCCAGTGTCACCGGCATGGACGCCCCGCCGGCCGTGGGAACCGGGCGGCGCGGGTCGTAGAGGTAGGTGTCGCGCCCGGACCCGGTCGGTGGCTCGGTCGTCAACACACCGTCGCCGTCCGCGGTGTTGGCATGGCCGGCGCTGGTGAGGTGGTAGTCGGTCCACTGCGTGTCGGGCAGCGGCCACTCCTGCTCGTCGCGCCACTGGTCGATGCCCATGACGAAGATCTTCACCGGTGCCACGTCGTCCAGTGCGGCGATGTCGTCGCGGAGCCAGCGGTCGAAGAACTTCACGTGCAGGCCGGTCAGGCCCAGCATCTGGGCACTGGCCAGCGGACCGAAGGAGCGGTCGGGATAGACGCCGGTCTGGGATATGTGGTCCCACGGACCAATGATCAGCCGTTGCCCCTCGCGTGCTTGCGCACTTCCTGCCTTCTGGCGGGCGGTGGTGTACGTGCGTACGGTCTGCCCGATGTAGAGGTCGTACCAGCCGCCGATGTTGAGCGCCGGGGCGGTGACGTTCTTGAGCTCGGGCGTGAGCTCCATGGCGTCCCAGTAGGCGTCGTGGGAGGGGTGGGCCATCCAGTCGTCCCACCACTTCCCGTACTCCGCCAGGACCGGAACCTCGGCCGTCGGCAGCACGTCGTTCAGCGGCTCCGGGAACAGGAGAGCCTGACCGAGCTGCTGCAGCTGGGGCACGGAGCCCTCGCCGGCCGCCAGGGACCGCTGGGCGTCGGCCATGTACATCATGGCGTTCCACAGCGTGACCAGGCTCAGTGAGAGCGCACCGCCCGGGCCGTACCAGGGCGCCTCGTAGTTGTCGATCGAGGTGAAGGCCGGCGCGATCGCCTTGAGACCGGGGGCGTCGGTCACGGCGGTCTCCCACTGGACCATTCCGAGGTAGGACGCCCCGTACATGCCCACCGTGCCGTCCGACCACGGCTGATCGGCGATCCAGGCGACGGTGTCCTCGCCGTCTGCCCGGTCGGCCATATGAGGAACGAACTCGCCTTCCGAGCGGTGGGTGCCCCGGCAGTCCTGCACCACCACCGCGTAGCCGGCCTCCAGCAAAGCCATGAGGTCGGGCATGACCCCGCCCAGGGTGATGCCGAACACGTCTTTGCCGTAGGGCATGCGTACGAGCAGCGTCGGAGCCTTCCCATCGACTGGATGCCACACGTTGGCGGCGAGGGCTACGCCGTCACGCATCGGAACTCGGACATCTATCTCGTACAGGTGCTGCATCGGTGCTCCTCGTCGAGCTGGCTGGGTTGCCCAGGATGCGGGTACGTTATGAGGTACGTTCGTACCCTGTCAATTACCAGGCGAAGGCCGACCTCTGGTGATTCGCCGTAGGCAACGGTGTCGGCGACGGGGCCGGTCGCTGCCGACGTCGCCCCCTGTCTGCGAGGGAAGGGGTGATGAAGGGGTGATGGGCCCATGTTCGCACTGACGCGAACATGGGTTACTGTGAAACCGCACCCGGCCGGAAGAAGACAGCCGGGCACGCAACCCCCGCTAGGAGAACCACGGCATGACCACTGTTGCTGCCTACGCCGCCCCCGCCCCCAAGGCTCCACTGGAGCGCACCACCATCGAACGTCGTGCGGTCCGCGAGTTCGACGTGCTGATCGACATCAAGTTCGCCGGCATCTGTCACACCGACATCCACCTGGTCCGCGAGGGCTGGGGTGAGGCGATCTTCCCGATGGTCCCCGGCCATGAGATCGCGGGCGTCGTCTCCGAGGTCGGCCCCGGCGTCACCAAGTACAAGGTCGGCGACCGCGTGGGCGTCGGCTGCATGGTCGACTCCTGCCGCGAGTGCGACAACTGCAAGGCCGGCCAGGAACACCACTGTGTACGAGGGGCCGTCCAGACGTACAACGCCATCGGCCGTGACGGCGAGCCCACCTACGGCGGCTACGCCACGCACGTCGTCGTCGACGAGAACTTCGTCGTCCGTATCCCCGACGGGTTGTCCCTGGACGCCGCCGCGCCGCTGCTGTGCGCGGGCATCACCACGTACGCGCCGCTCAAGCAGTGGGGCGCTGGCCCCGGCAAGAAGGTCGCCGTGGTCGGTCTGGGCGGTCTCGGCCACGTGGGCGTCAAGATCGCGCACGCGCTCGGCGCCGAGGTCACTGTCCTCTCCCAGTCGCTGCGCAAGAAGGACGACGGCCTGAAGCTGGGCGCCGACCACTACTACGCGACCAGCGACCCGAAGACGTTCGAAGAACTCGCCGGCTCCTTCGACCTCATCGTCTCCACAGTGTCGGCGCCACTGGACTTGAGCGCCTACCTCAGCCTGCTGAAGACGGGCGGCGCACTGGTGAACGTGGGCGTCCCGGAAGAGCCCATCACCTTCCACCCGTTCTCCCTCATCGGCGGCAACAAGATCCTCGCCGGATCGATGATCGGCGGCATCCCCGAGACCCAGGAGATGCTCGACTTCTGCGCCGAGCACGGCATCGGCGCGGAGATCGAGCGGATCGCCGCCTCCGAGATCAACGAGGCGTACGAGCGGGTGCTGGCGAGCGACGTGCGCTACCGCTTCGTGATCGACAACGCGACCATCTGAGACCCGTCGCACGCACAAAGGCCCCGGCGGATCATCCGCCGGGGCCCTCGACCGTGGGCACCGTCCAGGTGAGCGTCTGGGACACCGGGTTGTCGCCGCGGTGGTGGTGATCGACGACGCGTGAGAACACGGCCCTGTTCTCCCGAAGCTGCCGTAGGTAGGCAGTGGGGCTGACGATTTTCGCCGCCCCGCTCAGCTCGCCATCCTCGAAAGCGCCGCGCCACCTGCTGCGGGAGCTGCCGCTGCACACGGCGAAGGCCCTCGAGATCCAGGTCTTCGTGCCGGTGGAGTCGATCCGGTCCGATCCGCATGTGCGTTTAGGCGGTCAGTGACCGGTCTGTGTAGGTGGTACGGCGGGGTGGGTGGCCTGTCGCCTTGCTGGTGCACGGGTTACGGTCACTCGGCGGGCGGGAGGCCCCCCTCACCCAACTCGGCCGTGGCCTGGTCGGCGTTGTGTCCGGGGTGTCGTTCGACGTGATCGAAGCCGACCGCAAGCTGGATGCCTGGCTGCGGTGGGTCCGGTTCATCGCGGCCACGGAGGGGTGCCCCGGAGCGTCAGGCGCACTCGGCGTTCACGTAGGGCTCCACGCGGCCGACGCTCTCCTTGAGGACGAGGTCGAGCAGTCCGGGGAACCGCTGGTCCAGATCTTCCTTGCGCAGAGTGTTGATGCGGCGGGTGCCGACGTCGTGCTGCCGGATGAGGCCGGCCTCGCGCAGGACGCGGAAGTGGCGGGTGAGTACGGACGCGGTGACGTCCTGCGTGAAGCCGCTGCAGGCCAGGCCAGGGGAGACGGAGAGGGTGACGACGATGGTGAGCCGGGTTTCGTCGGTCAGCGCGCTCATGATCTTGAAGAGGTCGAGGTCGTCCGTGTCGGGGTGGACGAGGGGTGACGAGGTGCGACTGGCCATGAGGAAAGAATAACCCCCGCCCCATGTTCGCGTTAGCGCGTACATAGGGCTACAGTGAAGGCACGGATCGACCCTTCATCCGTCATCCACCGGGTTGCCCATCACCGGTACCACGGCATGCCACCAACGCCTTTGACGGCGCGGCCTGCATCAGGAACGGAGTACACCCCATGACCGCAACACAGGGGACCGAGTCGAGGACGCACCGGAGCGAAACGGCCGCGGAGGTGGTCGGCCGCCTTCGTGCGACGTTCAACACCGGCGTCACCCGCCCACTGGACTGGCGCGTCGACCAACTGCGGCGGCTGCGGGCGCTGCTGGTCGAGAACGAGCAGGAGCTGATCGAAGCGCTCTGGGCGGATCTGAGGAAGAACGCCGCCGAGGCGAAGACGCAGGAGATCGACTTCACCGTCGCTGACATCGACGAGACGCTGGCGAATCTGGAGAGCTGGCTTCAGCCTCGCCCGGTGGAGGTTCCCGCCCACTTCGGTCCCACGACCACGGCCTACACCACGTACGACCCGCTCGGGGTCGTCCTGGTGATCGCCCCGTGGAACTTCCCGCTGCACCTTCTCATCGACCCCATCATCGGCGCACTGGCCGCCGGAAACACCGTGGTGGCCAAGCCGAGCGAGATCTCGGTGCACACATCGGCGGTCGCTTCACGCCTCCTGCGTGAGTACTTCGATGCCGACGTGCTCACCGTGGTCGAGGGGGGCGCCGAGGAGACGACGGCCCTCCTGGCGCAGCGTTTCGACCACATCTTCTACACCGGCAATGGCACGGTCGGCCGGATCGTCATGGCCGCAGCCGCCCAGCACCTCACCCCCGTCACGCTCGAACTCGGAGGCAAGTCACCGGTCTTCGTGGCGCCCGACGCCGACGTGGAGGAGACCGCGAAGAGGCTGGTCGGCGCCAAGTTCGGCAACGCGGGGCAGCAGTGCATAGCCCCCGACTATGTGCTGGCCGATCCTGTCACCGCCGCCGCGCTGGTTCCCGCCCTGCGTGCGGCCATCGAAGCTCAGTTCGGCACCAGCCCGCAGACCTCGGCCGGCTTCGGCCGGATCATCAACGAGCGGCACTTCGACCGACTCACGCGTCTGCTGGATTCCGGCCGGGCGGCGGTGGGAGGCCAGCACGACCGCGACGA
>NZ_JBICUX010000013.1:0-269370 GCF_043198595.1 Streptomyces sp. NPDC048751 | reverse complement strand
GACGCCCTGGCCGGCGGCGGGGACGCTGGTGGAGGTCTTGACGCTCTGGGCGTCGATCACACAGGCCGATGGCTCGGCGTCCCGTCCCTCCTTCTCCCGCAGCAGCCGCCTGAGCAGGCCGTTGAGCTGAGCGAACACGCCTTCCTGCTGCCACTTGGCGAAGTATCCGTAGACCGTGTTCCAGTGCGGAAAGTCGTGCGGAAGGTAGCGCCACTGCACGCCGGTGCGGTCCACATACAAGATCGCATCCATGATGTCGCGCAGATCGTGCTCGGGCGGCCGGCCGAAGTCCAGGGCCCTGCCACGGCGCTCGAAGCGCCAGGCCGAGAGCACCGGCTTGACCAACTCCCAGCGGGTATCGGACAGATCACTCGGCTACGGGCGTCGCGTCGGCATGCCTCCGGCGTATCGCCACGGACCCGAGTGCGCCCAGGCGCACAGCAGTGGCGACAGAAGCACGCAGCCAGGGTCCTGGGATGAGACAGGAACAAGCCGCATCCCGCCCCACCAGTCACCCCGCCCAGCACACAGGCCTCGAGTACACCCGACTACCTCTTCCGCACCGCGATCCCACACCTCCAGAACCGCCATATATGCGGGCAATGCAGAAGAACACAACCTCTTACCTTGTTCTTTTTCTTCCGGCCTCGAACGGTGTCTCGTACTGAGTCGCTCACCTGAGGGTTTGCCGGACGTGGGGGCGGCCTTCGCCTGATCCTGTGCTCCGACCAAGGTGCACGTGACCGAGACGAAGGCCGTGAGGGTGAGTCTGCTGCCTGATGTTGCGCGGAGGGATGCGTTCGCGGAAGCGTCACGCTTCCCTACGTTGTTCTGCGGGACGTGGTTAGCCCTTCGTATGGTTGACCCGCCCAGGGGCGTCGGGTGTGGCTCTCACGCTTCTGCCGCTTGTGGCTTCCCCGGCTTGGCCGCCCGGCGCCCCACGACGACTCGGCTGCCAATTAGGAAATGCGAATGATCGCTCTGTAGGGAATCGACAGCGAGGTCGTCCGTGGGAGGCACCATGAGTAGACCGCATGGAGGCACCAAATGACCGCGATTTGGGCTGGCATCGACGCAGGCAAGACCCACCACCACTGCGTCGCGATCGACGAGAGCGGCCGCCGGCTGCTGTCACGACGCGTCGCCAACGACGAACCCGACCTCATTGAACTCCTCGCCGATGTCATGGACCTGGGCGATGAGGTGACCTGGGGCATCGACCTGGCTGACGGCGGAGCTGCCCTGGCCATCACGATCCTCCTCAACCACGGCCAGACGATGCACTACATCTCCGGCCGGGCCGTCCACCGCGCTTCGGAGAGCTACCGCGGCGAAGGTAAAACCGATGCCAAAGACGCCGCCGTCATCGCCGACCAGATCCGCATCCGCCGCGACCTGCACCCCTTACGCATCAGCGATGACACGGTGACCGACCTCAAAATTCTCACTGTGCGACGCATGGACCTGGTGGCCGACCGGACGCGGGTCATCAACCGCCTACGTGCTCAACTCAACGGGATATTCCCCAGTTTGGAACGCGCGCTGGACCTCAGCAACACCGGCCCGCTCGTCCTGCTGACGGGCTACCAGACCCCTGCCGCCTTGCGCCGGCTCGGTGTCCGGCGGCTGGAGGCTTGGCTGCGTAACCGCAAAGTCAACCGTGCAAATCGGCTCGCCGAAGCGGCCGTACAGGCCGCCGAGCGCCAGCACACGAGCCTGCCCGGCGAGACACTGGCCGCCCAAATGGTGCACACACTCGCGAAGGAGGTGATGACCCTCAACGAGCAGGTCGCCGAGCTCGACAAGCGCATTGAGGCCCGGTTCCGCGATCACAGCTCCTTCGACGTGATCACCAGCATGCCCGGCCTGGGCGTCATCCTCGGCGCAGAGTTCCTGGCCGCCACCGGCGGCGACATGGCCGCCTTCGGTACACCGGACCGCCTTGCGGGCTTTGGCGGCGTCGCTCCCCTGCCCCGCGACTCCGGAAAGATCAGCGGCAACCTGAAGCGCCCCCAGCGATACAACCGCCGCCTGCAGCGTGTCTTCTACACGTCGGCGTTCTTCAGCATCCGCTACTGCGAGGACTCCAGGCGCTTTTACGAACGCAAGCGAGCCGAGGGCAAGCGACACACCCAGGCGGTTCTCGCCCTCGCGCGACGTCGGGTCAATGTCCTGTGGGCTCTCCTCCGCGACGGGCGATGCTACGAGCCCGCACCACCCATCGCCCTGGCAACTTGACAAACAGCATTAGGAATCCGGGGCGAGTTCTACGAGTGTCTGACCGCTCGGCGCGACGAGTTGTTCGAGCTGACGGATGCGGTGCTATGTGCGGATGGTGCGGTGAAGTCCCCGGTGGACCTGACGCTGCTGCCCGAGCATCGGCGTGGACACGGAGCGATGTACGGAGGCCTGAACCACGGCCGGATCGATGTCGACCAGGTGCGGACGGTGCTGGCCGGGCTGTCGCTGCCGCGGTTCGACGGCGGGCGTCTGATCCTGGCCGTCGATGTGTCGCCATCGCTTCGTTCGGACGCGCCGTGCTCGGCCGAGCGGCTGTTCTGCCATGTCTATGGCCGTGCGAAGACAGCGTCGCAGTTCATCCCGGGCTGGCCCTACTCTTCGGCGCCGTCCTGGAGCCGGGCGCCACCTCTTGGACCGCGATCCTGGACGCGGTCCGGCTCGGACCGGTGGACGACGCCACCGCGGTCACCGCCGCCCAGCTGCGGGGAGTCGTTGAACGGCTCATCGCCGCGGGTCAGTGGCAGGCCGGGGACCCGGACATCGTGATCGGCAGAGATGCTGGCTACGACGTCACCCGCCTGGCCTGGGTCCTGCGCGATCTACCGGTCGAGCTGGTCGGCCGGGTCCGCTCCGACCGCGTCATGCGACTGCCGAAGCCGCCTCGTGTCTACGACCCGAAGGGCGGCCGGCCGCCTAAGCATGGCCCGGAATTCCGCTTCGCCAAGCCGGAGACCTGGCCCGAGCCCGCGATCACCACGGTCACCGCAACTACCAACTACGGCAAGGCCGAGACGCAGGCATGGGACCGGGTCCACCCAAGGCTCACCCACCGCTCCTCATGGCTCGACCATGACGGTGAACTTCCCCTGGTTGAAGGCACGTTGATCCGGTTGAAGGTCGAGCATCTATCGAAGAACCGTGATGCCCCGCCGGTGTGGTTATGGTCCTCCAGGACCGGCCTCACTCCGGACGACGTGGACCGTTTCTGGCAGGCATTTCTCCGCCGCTTCGACCTGGAGCACACCTTCCGCTTCGCGAAGCAGACCCTCGGCTGGACCACTCCGAAGCTCCGTACTCCCGAGGCGGCGGACCGCTGGACCTGGATCCTGATCGTCGCTCACACTCAGCTCCGGCTCGCCCGGCCTCTCGCCGAGGACCTCCGCCGCCCCTGGGAGAAACCCACCACTTCCGACCGGCTCACCCCTGCCCGGGTCCGCCGGGGGTTCAGGAACATCCGCGCTCACCTCGCCTGCCCGACCCGTGTTCACGACAAGTACCGGCGCCTGGTCTGGGGGCTGGGGCTGAAACCGTTGGTCGCTCGCCGTGGAACCGAGCACGGATCCGGGCTGGGCGCTCAACGTTGGGTTGTCGAGCATGCGTTCGCCCATCTGCACTGGTTCCGCCGCCTGCGGATCCGCTGGGAGATGCGCGACGACATCCATGAAGCTTTCCTCGTCCTAGGATGCGCACTGATCTGCTGGCGACGCCTGAACACGCCCCGCTTCAGCGAGGCCGAGGAAGCTGTTGCAGGATCTTGGAGTCGGGACCCAGCTCCGGGAGGCACCCCATCACCATCATCACGCACGAAGACCCGATCGGCCGAGGTCCTACCAACTACATGATCCACGCCGATCTGTCGGACCGGCAGGACGGCTGGCGCGAGCAGCTCTGGACACGCCAGCTCACCGAGGACACGTTCGAGGTGGCCTGTCTGCCGTTCTTCACCTACGGAATCTGCTATCGCGACGTCGTGACCATCGACAGCAACCACCTAGTGACCAGGGTCGTGCGCAAGTCCGGCCACCGGACCCTTCGCGTAGCACTCGTCGTGGAACACGCAGACCGAGACCAGGCACACGAGCTCCTACACGGCAAGGCCGTCGACGCCGGTCTGCCTCATGAGTGGCTTCAGGGCACCTACCTCGCGGTGGACCTCCCGCCTGGCTCGGACGAGGCTCCTTTCGTCGAGGCGCTGGAGCCCCTTGCGCAGGCTGGCACCCTCCACTGGGAGATCGACTCCTGACCCGAAAGGCCATTTCGTTAGGAGCTCTTATTCGACTGCCTGACCGCGCGCGGGGACGAACTGTTCGACCTCGTGGACGCGTTGCTGTGCGCGGACGGGCCGGTGACCTCGCCGGTGGACCTCACACTGGTGGCCGAGCACCGGCGCGGGCACGGCGCGATGTACGAGGCGCTGAACTGCGGGAACGTGGACGTGCCCCGGCTGCGGCAGGTGCTGGCCGGTCTGCCGATGCCGAGGGCCGCCGACGGGCGACTGGTCCTGGCGGTCGACGTCAGCAACTGGCTCCGTCCCGACGCGCCGACCAGCGCGGACCGCCTGTTCTGCCACGTCTACGGCCGCAGCGGACGCTCCTCGGACCAGTTCATCCCCGGCTGGCCGTACTCTTTCGTCGCCGCCCTCGAATCAGGCCGGACGTCCTGGTGCCAGCTCCTGGACGCCGTGCGTCTCGGGCCCGAGGACGACGTCGCCGAGGTCACCGCCACCCAACTCCGCCGTGTGGTCGCGGACCTGATCGAGATGGGCCGCTGGCATGCCGGCGACCGTGACATCCTCATCGTCTTCGACGCCGGCTACGACGCCCCACGCATGGCCCACCTCCTTACCGGTCTCCCGATCGAGGTGCTGGGGCGGATGCGCTCCGACCGCGTCAACCGCGTCATGCGACGGCCGACGCCCACGCTCAAGGAGTACGCCCTGTCCTACCCCAGGGCGGGCGACCGCCGAAGCACGGCAAGGAGTTCCGCTTCGCCAAGCCGGAGACCTGGGGCGAGCCGGACGCGGCAACCGTGCAGGTCACCGACCGGTACCGAACCGTCCGCGCAATGGCCTGGGACCGCATCCACCCCCGCCTGACCACCCGCTCCGCTTGGATCGACCACACCGGCGAACTCCCCATCATCGAAGGCACACTGATCCGCCTCCAGGTCGACCGCCTGCCCGGCGGAGGCGTCCGCTCCCGCTCTGGCTCTGGTCGTCCGCCACCGGCCTGAACAGCGAGGACGTCGACGTGCGCTGGCAGGCATTCCTGCGGCGCTTCGACCTGGAGCACACCTTCCGCATGATCAAACAGACCCTCGGGTGGACCCGTCCGAAGCCGCGAACACCCGAGACCAGCGAGCGCTGGACATGGCTGATCATCGCCGCGCACACCCAGATCCGCCTCCTGCGCGGCGCAGCCGCCGACTTACGGCGGCAGTGGGAGAAGCCCGCCGAGCCCGGCCGGCTCACCCCGGCCCAAGTTCGCCGGGGGTTTCGGAACCTCCGCCCGCACCTGCACTGCCCCGCCCGTGCACCGGCCAAACCCTCAACACCCGGCCCAGGCAGGCCACTTGGCTCGAAGAACCGGCGGCCCGCCACCCGCTACGACGTGGGCAAGACCGTGAAACGACCCGAGAGCATCATCGAACGAAACCGACTCAGACCACAAAGAACAAGCTTAGGCCGTAAGAAGAACATCGGTTCGGGGCTTGAGTGGCTCATTGGCCCTTCTCGGTGAACATGTTGATCAGGCCGTGGGCTGTGTTGTCGGGGGAGTCGATCCCGGGCATCTGGTCGGTCACGGTTTCGGCACTGCGGAGGAACATGGCCTGCTCGTACTCGGTGAGTGCCGTCTCGATGTCGTCGGGGTGCGCGGCGAGGGCTTCACCGAGTTCGGCGCCGTCGAGCATGGCCAGGTTGGCGCCCTCGCCGTTGGGAGCCGCGAGGTGGGCGGCGTCGCCGAGCAGGGTCACCCCCGGCACCCGGTCCCACCGGTGCCCGATCGGCAGAGCATAGAGGGGGCGCAGGACCGGCGCGACGTCGCTGTCGGTGATCAGCGCGGTGAGCTCCGGTGCCCATCGGTCGAATTCCTGCGCGATCCGCGCGGTGGCCGTGGCGGCATCGGCGAAATCGATGGCGGCGAACCAGTCCTGCGGCTCGGACAGACCCACATAGGCGTGCAGCGTGTCGTCCTTTTCCCGGTGAGCGAAGATCTCCCTGCCCGGCGAAGGAGCGATCAGCATCCCGCCGCCGACCGCTTTCGCGGCGGCCGGGTGCCTTATGCCGGCGTCGAACAGGTAGGTCTCGACGACCGACTTGCCGATGTACTCGGGTGTGGCGGTGGACAGCAGCGGCCGGACCCGTGACCAGGCGCCGTCCGCGCCGACCAGCAGGCTGGTGACGACGGCGCCGCCGTCGGCGAACGTCACCTCGTGGCGCCCCTCGCCGAGGGCGCGGGTGCGGCTGACCTTGTGCCCCCACCGGACGGTGCCGGCCGGGAGTGCGTCGAGCAGGACCTGTCGCAGGTCTCCGCGCTGCACCTCGGGGCGTCCACCCGTGCCGTCGTCGGCTTGGTCGAGCATGACGGTCCCGTCCGGGTCGAGGATCCGCAGCGCCTGGCGGCCCTCCAGGATGATGGCGTGGAACTCGTCCATCAGCCCGGCTGCCTGGAGGGCGAGCTGCCCGTTGTAGTCGTGGATGTCGAGCAATCCGCCCTGCGCGCGCTCCGAGGGGGAGGACTCCGCCTCGTAGACCGTGACCGGGATTCCGTGAACGTGCAGGACGCGGGCCAGCGTGAGTCCGCCGAGTCCGGCGCCGATGATCGTGACTGGGGTGTGCATGGTGGCTCCTTCGGGGTCGGGCCGCCCGGTGAGCTCCGGCCAGCCGTCTCTGGAAAGGTGCCAGCTCCCGCCTACGAACCACCGACATCCGACCGACAGCCCCCTGCAGTGCTCCGACATGGCACCGACACCAGATCAGCTGGCTGTCAGGTGGACACGCCCCCTGGTTGAGCCCGCGACCAAGTGGGGAGGGCAAGCGGTGGTGGCCGTTTTCAAGGCTCCGGCCGCTCTATCGTGATGGATCTTGAGGAGAGGCCGCGGGGTGCTGATACCGACGGACGTGGCCACACACCGTCACACGTGCTCGTCCGCGGAGGCGGTGATGACGGGCTCGGGGCCGGTGGGCAGGAGTTCAAGCACCATGGCCACGGCCTCTTCGGCGGTCTCGACTTCGCCGATCACGGCGAAAGGACTGCGTCGGCGAACCTTGAACCGTCCGTTGTGCAGGGGCTCGATCGATCCGGCCTGCACACTCCAGGGGTAGCTGGTGGAGCTGCTGAAGAGCAGGGCAAAGTGGCTGGTAAACGGATACAGCCGTCGGAGTCGTGGTTGAGCGGCGGCAGCCTCCAACAGCGGAACGATGCCCGGATACGGGCGCCCGGGCGAGCGGATCTTGTGTACTGCGTGCCTCCACTGCCAGCTGAGTCGTAGGGACTGCCAATGGGCCTCGACAACGTCAGCTGGCCCGCGACTGCGTGCTGCGGCCATGTCTGGCAGAACTGGCCTTGGAGGCAGGGGCAACTGTTGATCGCGGGTCTCGTCATTCTCGTCCACTGTCATAGTGTCGCGGCCGTTGCCTGAAATCGGTGGCCTGATAACGAAGATCACGGCCGGGTGAGAATGCGTATCCGGAGGAGCCGGAACGAGGCTCGGCCGTACATGGCTCGCTTGAGCGTCTTCACCCGGTTTACGTGTCCTTCGACGACTCCGGAGCTCCAGCGCAGGGTCAGGCCGGCGCTCACTGCGTCGAGGTCCTGGCGGAGGAAACCGGCGGAGCCCTTCATGGGCTTCGGACCGTCCTGCTCGGCCTGTCGGATCCACTCCAGCAAAAGGTATCCGCGCTGGTGACGGACCAGAGCGGCGAACGCCCGAGCGAGATCGCAGGCCCGGGTGATGTCCGGGCAGGCGAGCCGGACTTGCAGGAGTCGCTCGTCCTGGCTTTCGGTGAGCGTCTCCAGGGGACGCATAATCCACGAGGTGATCTTGCGGGGGCTCGGGCGTCACAGCTCGGGCGCGTCCCCGAAGTCCAGGATCTCCAGCCGTACCCCGCCCTGCCGTGCGGACTCGTGCGCGACGATGCCCGGCAGGGTGTAGCGGGCGGCGACCCACGCGTTCACCGACGGCAGGGTGCGGGTGTTGACCGCGGTCACGAAGTCGTCGACCAGGAAGTGATGGCTGCCCTCGTAGCGATGGCGGGTGCGTTCGATGATCTGGGTGGGGGGCGGTTCTGAGGGCGGTAACAGCATCGGGGTCACTTCGGCCACTTCGGCCACTTCAGTCGCCGTCTCCTCTTCGGCACGTTTGCGCAGGCAATTGCGGTGCTGGTGACAGGTCTTCTCCACCGCCGCAGACAGGTTCTGCAACAGGTGCCAGCGATCAGCGACTTCCAGGGCATGAGGGGCAGCTTCCCTGACCGCCTTGGTGTAGGCGGTGGCCCGGTCCCGGCAGATGATCTCCGCTCCGGGATGCTCGGTCAGCCAGGCCGTAACGTCCCGCAGGTGCGATCGGGCAACACGTCCACGACTCGGCCGGCCTCGACGTCAACGAGCACGGTGCCGTAGGTACAGCCCTTGCGGAAGGCGAACTCGTCCACCCTGAGCACCCGCGGCGCACGGGCCGGCACCGTCGGCGCCGTCAACAGGCCGAGCAGCCGGGTCCGGCCCGCGGCCAGCCGCAGGCGGCGGCACAACCGCGCGGCCGGACGTCCGCCGCTCGATCGCGATCGACCGCAGCCAGCCCGTCAGCCAGGTGCTGGAGCGACGGTGCCGCTCGGACAGGCCCGGTACCTGCTCGACGAACGTTTTACGGGAACTACTCTTCCGGTCACACAAGTACCGGCGGACCCGCAGCCGGATCACCACCTGGCGAGATCCCAACGGCCTTTCATTCAGGGCGCGTTGGTACGTGCTGTGTATGCGTCTCGCCTGTTTCCGGCAGTCTGGGCACCGACCGGGGCGAGCGGTGGACGCCGCCTCCACTGTCAGGACGTCGAAGGAGTCGCTGACGCACTCCACTCGCACATCGATCCCGGAAACAGCACAGCCTCGACCGTCTCGCTCGCCATGCCGGGACATACTCTGCCGAAACGATCCCTCGTTCACTTCGCTGACCTGGGGATTCACGTAACTGCGGACAGAGCCAAATTCAAAGAGCGCCAACAGGACTGAGCGAGAGAGCCAATCCGCCCCCGTCTCGCTCAAACTAAGACCGTGTCCAACGTGGTGAGGCGGACGAGTCGCTTGTAGCAGCAGAGGGCGGCTGCGGGTCCGAGGAAGGCCAAGTAGTTGCGGGGATGGCGCTCGTAGCGGGGGCTGAGTCTGCGGTAGCCGGACAGCCAGGACATGGTCCGCTCGATGACCCAGCGGCGTCGCCCTTATTGTTCGCGGGACTCGATCCCTTTTCGGGCGACGCGCACTCCGATCCGTTTCCATCGGAGCCATCTGCGCAGGTCGGCACGATCGTAGGCCTTGTCTGCGTGCAGGCGTTGAGGCTTGAAGTGCCTGCCGTTGTGAGGGTCGTGTTTCGTTTGGTGACCCTCGACCATGAACTTCAGCCCTTCGCTGTCGTGGGTGTTGCCGGCCGAAACGCCGACGACCAGGGGCAGTCCGTTCGCGTCCGACAGGATTGTGCATCTTGGAACCCGGCTTGCCCCGGTCCACGGGGCTCGGACCTGTGGATGCGCCCCCTTTTTTTAGCCCTGACGTGGGCGGTGTCGAGGACGACGCGGGAGACGTCGATGGGGCCGGCGTCGTCGAGCCGGTGCAGCACGGCCTCGTGCAGGCGACCACAGACACCGGCTCTCGACCAGATCAGGAACCGGCGGTGGGCAGTCGACTTCGATATGCCACAACTCCACGTACCCCGCCCCATACCGAGGTCAACGATGCTCACCACGTAGGACACGGTCATAGATGTGCCGTCTCAGGAGGTTGGTGCCACGGTCACGATCCCTGCGCAGTGGGGTTGTTGTAGTCGTTGATAAGGCTGCTGTGGCGTTCGGTGAGTGGGCCAACTCCGAGATCTTCACGCATGAGCTTGCGCATCTTGGCGGCTGCTTTGCCACGTGCCTCCCAGCGGGCGCGATCTTCTGAGCTGTTGACAGCAGTGCCGTCGATGTAGCCATCGCAGATGCGTCGCAGGCAATGGAACACGCTGTTGGATGCCTTGACGACGGATTGGGGGGCGATGAGCCACATTCGTTCCGACGCGATGGCTATTCCTGAATCCCGAAAGGCTTCGCGCAACGCAAGCGCCCGCTCGTCGTCGGAAGGGTGCTCTCGCTCGGCCAAGGCCCGCAGGGTCTCACCGAGGACCTTCACGGTGGTGGTGTACTGCGTGTAGATGTCGAGCCGCAGCCGAAGAGCTTCTTTGACGTCCTCGTGTTTCCACCGATTCCGATCGGCGATGAGAGTAGCGACGATGCCGATCGCGGCGCCCGCGAGGGTGGAGAGCAGTGGCAACCAATCCATGCGGGTCAGCTTGGGCCATCCCGTAACGGTGACACCAGGTGGGCTCCAACGACGAACCTGCACTGCCAGCGCCGCCACCCGACCCTGCCCCCCTAACCAGCCTCCCGAGTCAACCGCTGACTGACGATCTACTCCGCAGACAGTCGCCGACGACCAGCCGTGAGCACCCCGAACTGGCTCATCAGATCCGTGCACAGTTCGTCGGCGCGGTTGGCGTCCTTCGTCGTCTGCCGCCGCGGGAGAGACCACGGTGTGCGCGGGTTGGATGTGGTGGGGCCTGCGAGCGTACAGCGGCTCGGTCTCCGGGCCGTCTCCCCAGCGCGCGTGAAGCGGCCGCGACAAGCCCGCTCGATCTGGTGCTCTGCCATCCAGGCGGTGTGGTCGTTGTCCCGGTACGGGATGACCGCGGCCTGCTGTTCCTTGTCCCGTGCTGCGGTGCCGTACACGAAGTGCGGTGCCATCTCGCTGGCCGGGACGTCGACAACCAGGACGGACACCGCCGAAGTCGGCGGCGACTAGTACGACAGCTTCACTCTGCCCACCGGCCACACCACGGTGATCATCGGCGATGTCACTGGCCACGACCTGCGGCGCGGTCACGATGAGCCAGATGTGCAACATGCTGCGCGGCATCGGCTGCGACCGCCAAGAGCCCTCCGGAACACCCTGCGCCGCCTGGACCTGGCGTACCACAACCTGTATCCGCATGCGACCGCCACCTGCCTGTACGGCCTGCTTGGCGAGCACGAGGACGGCAGGTGGGGGCTGGAGTCTCCAGCCCCGGGCACCCGCCGCCCCTGCTGATCACCCACGACGGCGACACCCGCTACCTCACCGGCGGCCACGGCCTCGACCCCGACGCGCCCGCACGCGACCGAGCCACTGCCCGCCCGCTCCACCGTGTTGCTCTGCACCGACGGACTGATCGAGCGCCTTCTTCACGGCCGGAGTGAGGTTGATGCCCCTATGGATGTCAACTCACGGCTCCAGCCGGGCCCCGTGGGCAACAGCCGTTCTGATGGGGATGATCAGCCGGTAGATCTCGCGCGCGACGTACCGCTTCAGGCAACGGATGATCTCTCGGCGCGTTTTGCCCTCGGCCAGCCGTGGCCGTAGGTAGTCCTGGGAGCGGTCGTCCCAGCGCAGGCGGCTGAGGACGATTCGGTAGAGGGCGGCGTTGGCCTGGCGATCGCCTCCGCGGTTGAGGCGACGTCTCTGGGGCTTGCCGGAGGACGCCTCGACAGGGCTGGTGCCGCATAGGGCGGCGAAGGCCGCCTCGTTGATGAGGCGCTCGGGGTTGTCGCCGGCCGAGATCAGGAGGGCGGCGGCGCTGTCCGGGCCGACGCCGGCCACGTCGAGCAGGCCGGGAACGCTGGCCTCGACACCCTCGGCTATGCGCTTGTTCAGATCGTCGATCTCCACGGTCAGGTGCTGGATCCGGCGAGCCAGGAGTTTCAGAACATGCCTGGCGGTGCCCGGCGGCCCTGCGGTCTCCGTATCGTCCAACTCGGTGCAGCGCTTGAACAGGCGCGGGTTACTCAACCCGGCCAGCGACTCGCGCAGCGCAGCGTCTGCCGAGACCAGGACGCTCTTCAGCTGGTTGATGGCCTGGGTCCTGGACTTGATGGCGGACCCCTTCGCCAGCTTGAGCAGCCGCAGCATCTCGACCGGACCGTCGCTTGCCTTCGCGGTCGCGGTCGCGCGGCCGGACAGCACCGCGCGGGCCGCCGCCTCGGCGTCGATGGCGTCCGTCTTGCCGCCGCGCCGGCGCACGGCCTTGTCCGGCTGGTTGACCTCGGTCACCTCGATGCCCTCGGCGTGCAGGTGACGGGCCAGCGCGGCGCCGTAGGAACCGGTGCACTCCACCCCGGCCCGTCGCAGGGTGCCGAATGAGCGTGCCCAACCGACGAGCTGGCGATACCCGCTGGGCGCTGTGGACGCGGTGGTGGGCTGGAGACGGCCAGCAGGACGCTCTGCGGTACGTGGTACTCGGCGGCCGCCGCGGCGAACTCAGTCGTAGCGCGAGTCAGGCCACCGCTCGAAGCGGCACCCGATCATCCTCACAGTCATAGCGCACCTTGCCCGGCCGGCACCCCGCCCAGCGTGGTCAGCGCGTGGACGTGGCCTTCGAAGAACGCCCGCTGCCCGAACGATCGTGAGATGCGGTGCACGGCCTTGCCCGAGTAGGCCGGCCGGAAGGCGAACAGATAGCAGCGGGTCCGCTGGCCGGCCAGATCCACATAGCCGTCCCGAAGTCGACTTCGGCAGCCGCACCGAGCGCGTTGTGCCGGGTCACGAACGCCTCAACGGGCGCCCCCACGTGAGCGGCGATCTCCTGGCGGCGGCCGCGACAAAGTACCGGACCGTCGGATACGGGATCGCCTCGCCGAACTCCTCCTCGATCTGCGCAACGATGCGCCGCACCGACCGTCTGGCCCTTACCCAGGCCCGGGCTGCCGCACGGGAAGCCACCGCGGGCTGACGTCATACGTGGCCCTTCCTGAACAGGTGCGGCCATCATCACGGCGCCGAGGAAGGTCTCCGGCCTCGGAAGCAAACGATGCCCACTTGGCCTGAACTCCCTGCTCTGGACGGCGCAGATCGGCTGGGGAATCGCTTGGCCAGCGCTCGGCGGAGAGATCATCATGTGGGAATGTCTGAGAACCGATCCACTGTGGCACCGACTGTGGTGCGGCTCGCCCAGTACACGAAGGCGGACCAGGAGGAGATCCTTGGCAATAGCGATGATCCCTTCGGCGTCGCCTGGACCGGTCTGACCTGGCTGCCGAAAGAAGAGCACTTCGGCATCCGGCACGACGGCCGCCTCGTGGCACACGCCGGCCTGTTGCGACTGCCTGCCGCGATCGGCGACGCCGAGACAGAGGTGGTGGGCGTCGGCGGGGTGGCCGTCGCACCCGGCATGCAAGGTCAGGGCCTCGCTCGCCTCGTCGTCGCAGCTGCCCTGGAGCACGCCCGAACGATGGGTCCTCAACACGCACTTCTCTTCTGTCGGCCTCCCCTCGTGTCGCTCTACCAGCGCCTCGGATGGCACCCGCTCGACAAGGACGTACTCGTCGAACAACCCGAAGGCCGCCTGGTGACCATGCCGCTGCGGACCATGGTGACGCCCCTGCGCGACGATGCCCGGTGGCCCTCAGGGCCAGTACGGTTGTTCTCACTCCCTATGTGACGGGCCCCTTTAGCAAGAGCCGCGCAGCGCGGCGACACAGAGTTCACCCACCCCGCACCGGTGTCAGTTCTCACCAACATTTTCCGGCTCTGCGATCAACAAGCGCTGCCCAAACTCGGTGACGAACGGTGTCGGCTCCCGGTTACGAAGCCACGGCGCCGTGGGCGCTGTCGTCATCAACTCCGGCCGCCAGGCGTATGGACCTGCTACCTCAACGACGGCACGTACGGGAATCGGCGGTCCAAGTCCTCCTTGCGGAGGCGCGTGCACAGACCGTTCCCCGCGTCACGCTGACATAGCAACAAGGGCGGCTGCCGCCCCACCGCCCCGGGCCGGGAAGGCCGACGCCGTGCGCACCGCGTACCTGGAAGGCCAGTCCATCGCCAGCCTCGCTGCGCCCTTACCCGAAGAACGTGCCGGCGCCAAGGGCGGGGCCTGTGCAGTTCAGGACAGGAAGCGGCCGTAGGGGCCGTTGCGTATCCCGTCCTTCTGCTGCTGGTTGAAGTGGCAGTCGGGGTAGTCGTAGAACGAGGCGGACATCGGTGTGCCGTCAGTGAACGAGGAGTCGGGCAGACCGAAGGCATGGCCCAACTCGTGCACCATGCCGCCGTACCACCGGTTCATCGCTCCGTTGATCCCGGCGGCGCCGTCGGCGTCGTGGCCGCTGAGGATCACCCAGCCGCCACCCCCACCGCCACCGGAGACATTCGTCTTCTCCGCGCTGACTTCGCCGACGCACAGCCAGCGGGAGTCCGGGGATCTGAGACCGAACCTGGCCATCAGCTCCTGCTGCATGTTGAAGACCACCCACCAGTACGCGTCGCCGCCGTTCGGCGTGTTCTCGTACCAGGCCCGCGTGTGGCTGCCCTGGACCACCTCCACCGCTGGGTCGTTCAATTTGAACGTCACACCGAGTTCCTGGCGGTAGTAGCGCTGCGACTCCCTCATCACACCCGTGATGCCGTTGGGGTACCGATGGTCGTTCGCCACGTCCGAGGGCTTGAGCCAGAACACTCGCACCGTCCCGGACGGCGGATCGGCGGCCACCCGCTCCGCCGGTCCGGCCGCCGCCTGTGCGGTGCCGGTGAACGCCCCGGAACCAAGCCCTGCGATCCCGCCGGCCGCCGCAGCCAACACCGCGCGCCGCGTGAACTTACATCCTTCCATAGGGCATCCTCTCCATTGAGGCGCGAACATGACAAAATTACCTTGTCGGACAGCGTGCGATATCTCGACCGACCGGTACAGGTGACAACAAGCCGTAGTCGTGGGCGCCCAGGACCTGTGTCCTTGGTCAGCGTCAGGCGTCTCGAAGGCGGGTGCTCGCCTGCCTGGGCTACGGTGACGGTGGGGGCGAGGGTGCCCACACCGACCTGCCGCCGAACCCCGGGCAACGTGGAAGGTGATCACATGTGCTCCCCGCGCGGTACGTCCAGTGCGGGCTCGCCGCCCTCCTTGATCCTCAGTCGGCGCAGTCAGCGCCGTGCCGATGCCGAGCTCCTTGAGGCCTTGATGCGGGCCAGATCAGGGCACGGCGGCCTTCCTCGCCGCGCAGGGCGGTGCTGTCGGCGTCCCGGTACGAGGTGACGTCCGTGACGGGCGGCACGTCGCTCACCTCAGCGGCGAGTTCGCGTCCCGCCCGTTCGGTGGCCGGGCTGTCCACGTCACCGCCGCGGGCCGTGACGAGCAGGGCGAGGGTCGGATTTGTCGGTGCGGAAGCCGTCGCGCAGCGCGTTCGCGGCGCGCACGGACTCCGTGCCGGGTGCGTCCCAGCGCGCGAGGCGGAGGTCGTCCTGGGCGCCCGCGCCGTACGCGCCGAGGCCGAGAAAGGCAAGCAGGACGCCGATCAGTACGGCGCGGGTCGAGCTCGGCCGTTCCTACGAGTACGTCCACGAACTCGTTCGCCTTGCCGCCGCACACCCGCTGCGGGAAACCCTGGCGGAACTGCCGATGCTCGCGCTGTGCCGCACGGGCCGCCCCACGGACGCGCTCCTCACGTACGAAGCGATGCGACGGTGGCTCGCCCAGGCGATGGGCGCGGACCTCGGTCCCGCGCTCCGCTCACTGCACCAACGGATCCTGCGTCAGAACCCAGGCGTCCGACCGCGTCCACACCGTGCCCGGCGGATCAGTGCCGGCCTTCCAGAAGGCAGCTCGGGGGATGATGCTGGCTGGCATGATCTGGCGTCCGGAGCCATGGCGGATGGAGAAGTCGCCCAACTCCCCCAGGGCGTCACCGATCTGGAGTCATGTGACCTGTGTGGGTGTCGTACTC
Source organism: Streptomyces sp. NPDC048751 (assembly GCF_043198595.1). Taxonomy (NCBI): domain Bacteria; kingdom Bacillati; phylum Actinomycetota; class Actinomycetes; order Kitasatosporales; family Streptomycetaceae; genus Streptomyces; species Streptomyces sp. NPDC048751. Next base: position 253,355 of record NZ_JBICUX010000013.1, on the reverse strand, counting down.
CGAGCGACCGTACGCGCGGCGGTACTGGTGGGCTCGGGGCGCCGCGCGTGCGCGGTAGGTATCCGGGGTGGAGGGCGGCCGAGTACCGGCTGCGGTGTTCTTACGGCTCGTGGGCGGTGGTGAGGAAGTCCAGGACGAGGTGGCCGGCGTGGATGCGGAACTCCTCGAAGTAGGCGTGCCGGCCTTCCGGGATCAGGTGCAGTCGGGTGTTGGGGATGCGGTCGGCGAGCAGGGGTGCGTTGGCGGTGGGGTTGAGCAGGTCGTCGCTCCCATGGATGACAAGGGTGGGTGCGCTGATGTCGGGCAGGAGGTCCCAGGCGTTGTGCCGGCTGCTGGCCGCGAGGTGGTGGCGCCGGGCGTGAGCCGGCATGCCGGGGTCGCCGAGGGTGTGGTGCGGGCCGGGATGGGAGGCGAGCCATTGGGGGGTGTACATCAGCTCCAGCAGGGCCTGGCGCGCGGCTCCGGGCTGCGGTTGCGTCAGGGCTCGGCGGACGTCGTTGCCGCGTTCGACACTGTGCGGGCCGCCGGGTGAGGTGCAGCCGAGAACCAGGGCGCCCACCCGGTGGGGGTGGCGGGCCGCGAGCTGCTGGGCCACCCTTCCGCCCATGGATGTGCCGTAGACGTCGGCCCGGTCGATGCCGAGTTCGTCGAGGACGGCGATGACGTCCCGGGCGAACAGTTCGGTGCTGTAGGGGGTGTCGGGCTTGTCGCTGTCACCGGTGCCGCGGTAGTCCAGCGTGAGGGTGCTGCGAGCGGGATGGAAGTCGGCGCGAACCGCGTCCCACCAGTGGTGGTTGTTGGCCTGGCCCGCCAGCAGGACCAGCGGCGCGCCCTGGCCCTGGAGCTGGTAGGCGATGCGGGTTCCGTCCGGCGTCGTAGCGTGCGTCATCGGCTCCCCGTGCACAGGGGCGGCATACGGCTTGGGCGGTCGGATGCTGGGAGGCGCTTCGGCCCGGACCTCAGACACCTGCTGCCACCGCGGCACCCAGCCCGAGCAGGACGACGCCGGTCGTCACACTGAGTCCCCGCAGAACCGTCGGCTGGGACACCAGGTCGCGCCCTCTGCCGACGGCCCAGGCCAGCACCATGTACCAGGAGGCGCTGACCAGCGCCCACAGAACTCCCAGGGCGACGGTCGACAGGAACACCGGGCCTTTCGACGTCACGAACTGGGGCAGCACCGACACGGCGAACACGCCGGCCTTCGGGTTGCCGAGGTTGGTACTCAGGCCGGTGAGGTATCCGCCCGCGAAACCGGTGCGCCGCCGGCCATCGCGGGGCGTGCGGGTGGAGACGGTGGTGAGGGCGGTTCGCAGTGTGTTCACCCCGAGGATCATCAGCACGATGCCGCCTGCGATCCGAAGCACCGCGTACGCGGTGGGGCTGGCCAGCAAGACGGCGGACAGTCCGGCCGCGGCGGCCGTTGACCACAGCAGGAAGCCGGTGGCGTTGCCCGCGAGCGTGCCTCGGAGTGCATGATGGCCGCCTTCCAGGACCTGTCGGATCATCAGGGCCTGACTCGCGCCGGGCAACATCGCCAGGAGCAACGTGGTGGCGATGAAAACGGGCACATGCGTGGGCATGGGGAAAAGACCCCTTCCAGGGGTTGAGGTGGATGGGTGCACCACCAGGCTTGCTGTTCCGCACTCGTAAGAGAAGTTAAAAGAGAAGGGTGCAGCGTTAAGATTGGTGAATGGTGGTGGATCCGGGACAGCTCCGGCTTCTCGCGTTGATCGAGCGGCACGGCTCCCTGACGGCGGCGGCGCACGCCCTCCAACTCACGCCCGCCGCGGTCACACAGCAGGTGACCAAGGCCGAGCGCGACTGGCAGGTGCCCCTGGTGGTCCGTGGTCCTCGCGGGGCGACGCTCACTGCAGCCGGTGCGCTGCTCGCCTTGCACGGTCGAACCGTGGAGGAGGCATCGGACAAGGCCGGGGCGGAACTGGCCGCACTGCTCGGCCACCTCTCCCTACGGTTGCGGATCGGGACGTTCCAGGCGGCTGCCCTGCACCTGCTGCCACCCGCCCTGACGGCACTTCGGCACCGCCATCCGGACGCCGACGTCTCGGTCGTGGACGTGGTGTCCGGGCGCGGGGCGGACGAGATCAGCGCAGGACGCCTGGACGTGGCCATCGTCGCGTCCTGGGGCACGCCGCTCGCGCCGTCCCGGCACCTACGGGCCCACTCGCTCCTGCTGGACCCGATGGTCGTGGTGCTCCCCGACGACCACCCACTGGCCGCCGGGCAGCCCGAGGACACCGAACTGCACCTGGAGCAACTGCGCGACGAATCGTGGGTTTCCATCCTGGCCGGCCACGCCGCCCGCGAACAGTTCCACGACGCTGCCCGGGAGGCCGGCTTCACTCCCACTGTGCGGTTCGAGACCGAGTCCTACGACGTCGCCCAGGCGCTCGTCGGCACAGGCAGCGCAGTGGCCCTGGTCTCGCGCCTGGCGCTGACCCATGCCCCCGGCACCACCCATCGCGAACTGGCCCGCCCCAGGCCCCACCGCCAGCTCTACGCCGTGACCAAGACCGACGCCAGCCTCACACCGCTCGCAGACCTGCTCATCGACCTCCTACGCGACGTCGCCCGCGACATCACCGCCACCTGGGAGGCTCCCCTACAAGAAGATCCATGAGTACGTGCCCGAGAGCGTCTGTCTGTGGGGGTACCGGCTCGCCGACCTCGATGCCGAAGTCGTCTACGGCGGCCTCAAGGAAGTCGCCCGGCACGAGCGGCTCCTCGCCAAGGGCAAGGCCCGCCTGGAACTGGACCACTCGCTGGAGGCCCTGGTCCGCAAGCCCGGCGCCTTTCCCGGTGGGACCGCGTTGAACAGGCCCGCTCCGCAGGCAAGTTCACACCCGTGATGGCCGGCCACCGGGTCCGCTGCACCTCGCCACGAAACCCGTCATCAACGACCGCGCCTCAGCCGATCGACCCAGCGGCCAGCGCCCCGTCGTGGCCAGCGAGAACGCGGCCGAAGCGGCCTGGGATCCCCTGCTCCCGCAGGACCGGCTTCTCCAGGGCTTCGCCCCCAGTGGTCGTCAGGCGACAGGAACGGCGCCTTGCGCTCCGCTTGAGCTCGGATCTCGACGTGGGATTCGTGGGCCGTGATACGGAACGCCTCCTCGTACGAGGCCATGGCCGCACTCATGGCCCCGCCCGCGAGGCCCGGCGACGGGTACGTGATGCCAGCCACGCGAAGAAGCCCAGGACCACTGCGAGGATCGCAACCAAGATCAGGAACGGTAAGAACGCACCCATGGCAGGAGCCTACTTCGTTGATTCCTGAAACCCTCCGATGCCGGCCACCATGGCGGCACCGAGGAAAGCGAGCACCACCTGACCGGTGTCAGTTCTCATCGACTGGAGTTGGCAGTCCCGCCATCCGTAGGCCAGGGCCCGGAGTGCTTGCTCCGGGCCCTGGTCACGTCCGCGCTCAGGCGAGGGTGATGTTCTCCGCCTGCGGGCCCTTCTGGCCCTGGGTGACGTCGAAGGTGACCGCCTGGCCTTCCTGCAGCTCGCGGAAACCGGAGGCGTTGATGTTGGAGTAGTGCGCGAAGACGTCCGGTCCGCCGCCGTCCTGGGCGATGAAGCCGAAGCCCTTCTCCGCGTTGAACCACTTGACGGTTCCGCTGGCCATGCTGGTGCCTCTCGGTCGCTGTCAGGAACCGCACCGCGCGGCCCTGGAGGTGATCGTCCTGGTCCAGCACCGCACAGCAAAGCGCCCGCGCGGAAGCGCGGGCAAGGTACTGAACCACGACGTCTGGCAGCGACGCTACACGGCCCAACGGGCCATCACCACAAAGGCACAGGCATGACGCGCACCGGGTCGGCGGCGCGGGCCGTGAAAGCCCTGCCGGCTGAACGGACCGCCGGTGTTCTCAGCGGTACCCGGACGCCCACGAACCCGCCGTGCAGATCGGCACCGCCGCTGCCGGGCGCCGCGCGCACCGTGGCTTCTCCCGCCGTTCGTCGGCGAACCTCACCCGCACCGCTCGCACACCGGGCGCTGCCGGCGGTGGTGGCGGTGGTGGAAGGCGTCGCCGTCGGAGTGGTCGCGTGCCCTGCTCGCGGCGCCGTGCCGGCCAGGTGTATTGATCACGAGCGTTGTCAACGCTCGTGATCAATACACCTAGCGGTTGACGGCTCGCATCCCTGCCTCGTCATACCGCTCCCCCGCCGCCTCGGGCAGCTCGGCGTCGATGCGGGCCAGGTCGTCCTCGGTCAGCGCGATGTCGACTGCGGCGGCGTTCTGTTCCAGGTAGGTGCGGCGCTTGGTGCCCGGGATCGGTACCAGGTCCTCGCCCTGGGCCAGCACCCAGGCGATGGCCAGCTGCGCCGGGGTCACGTCCTTCTCGGCGGCGATCTCCTTCACCTTTGCCGCCAGGCGCAGGTTCGCCTCCAGGTTGGTGTCCTTGAAGCGCGGGTTTTCCCGGCGCCAGTCGTTCGCGTCCAGCTCGTCCGGCGAGGTGAACCGCCCGGCGAGGAAGCCGCGGCCGAGCGGCGAGTACGGCACGAAACCGATACCCAGCTCCCGGCAGGCGGGCAGCACCTCGGCCTCCACGTCCCGCGACCACAGCGAGTACTCGCTCTGCACCGCGGTGACCGGGTGCACGGCGTGGGCGCGCCGGATGGTCTGCGCGCTCGCCTCGCTCAGCCCGATGTGCCGCACCTTGCCCTCGGCAACCAGCTCGCCCAGCGCACCGACGGTCTCCTCGATCGGCACGTTCGGGTCGACCCGGTGCTGGTAGTACAGGTCGATGTGGTCGGTCCCCAGACGCTGCAGGGAACCGTGGACGGAGCTGCGGACGTGTTCGGCCGAGCCGTCCTGCGGGCCGACCGTGCTGATGTCGCCGGGTACGGCGTTGTCCATCCGGTAGTTGAACTTCGTCGCGATCACGTACTCGTCGCGATGTCCCCGGATCGCCTCACCGACGAGCGACTCGTTGGTGAGCGGCCCGTACATCTGCGCGGTGTCGAGGAAGTTCGTACCGAGTTCGAGGGCACGCCGGATGGTGGCGATCCCCTCCTCGTGGTCGGCGGAGCCGTAGAAGGCGGACATGCCCATGCACCCCAGGCCGATGGCCGACACTCGGAGGTCCCTCAGACTGCGCTTCTGCATGATGTCTCCCAGCCTTTCCCTGCACCGGTTCGTCGTTCGGACGGCTCGAAGCCCCACATCCATCCAGCAACGGATTCCGCCGCCCGGCATCCCCTGAGGGGCGCCGGGCGGGGTGGGCCTCGTAAGCCGCGGTGACTGCGACGCTACGACCTGGAGCGCACTCCAGCGCAAGTCCGCCTCGTGACCGCCACCGAGTCGCCGGACATGGAGGCGGTGAGGAGGCGAGACTCAGCGGGTGGACTTGGCGGCCTCGACGATGAGGTCGGCCACCGCGTCGGGCTGCGAGATGGACGCCGCGTGGGAGGCCTCCACGCGCACCATGTGCGAGCCTGCGCGCTCGGCCATGAACTCCTGCGCCTGAACGGGGATGGCGTTGTCCTGCGTCGCGATCAGCGCCCAGGACGGCAGGGTGCGCCAGGCCGGCGCGCCGGACAGCTCGGCCGTCAGTGCCTGCTGGCGCACCGGGCGCTGGGTGACCGCCAGGACGTCCGTCGTCTGGGCGGGCAGGTCGCCGGCGATGACGTCCTGGTAGTGCTCGGGCAGGATCCGCAGCTCCGGCTCGCCGTCGTGCTCCGTCACGGTGGTGGTGTCCGGTCCCATCTTGGCGCCGGGGAAGCGGGAGGCGTTCTCCAGAGCGCTCTCGCCCTCGTCGGGCTGGAAGGCCGCGACGTAGACCAGGGCCTCGACATTTGTCGCCTCGCGGGCGGCGCGGGTGATGACGGCGCCGGCGTAGGAGTGGCCCACCAGGACGACCGGGCCGCCCACGGCCTGGGTGACGGTGGCGACGTACTGCGCGTCGGACTCCAGCCCAAGGACCGGCTGCTGCGCACCGCGTCGCGCCTGTTCTACGCGGAGGGCATCCACGCCGTGGGCGTCGACCGACTGGTCACCGAGGCCAAGGTCACCCGCGCCACCTTCTATCGGCACTTCCCCAGCAAGGACGACCTCGTCTCCGCCTACCTGACGGCCACCGCCGTGGGGATCCGGGACGCGGTCGGGCGCGCGCGCGAGGGCAGGTCGCCGCGCGAGGCGATCCGCGCGGTCATGGCGGTGCTGGGCGACGCGACCCTCGAAGACGGCTTCCGCGGCTGCCAGTTCCTGAACGCCGCCGCCGAATACCCCGACCGCGCCCACCCGGTGCGCGCGGTGATCGACGACCAGCGCAGGTGGCTGTTCGAGGTGCTCCGCGACCTCTCGGCCGACCTGGGCCACCCGGACCCGGAGCACGCCGCACGTGTCCTCGTGCTGCTGCACGACGGCGCCTTCCAGGCCGCGGAACTCGACGACGCGACGGTCGTCCGCGAAACACTGCGCCGGGCCGTCGACGAGGTCTTCCCCGCCCAGGACACCTGACGGCGCGGTGCGGGCGCCTCTCAGCGACGGTGGGCGGACGGCAGCGCCCGTCTCATGGTCCCTACCTCCTTGTCCCCTCCAGAGTGCGCCCGTGGCGTCGACGGTGGTGATGAGCATGGTGGTGGCTGAAGGCAGCCACCGTCAGAGCGGTCAGGACGGCTGTTCCCGCTGTCTCGACGTACAGGGTCGGGCCGACCAGTTCGGCGTCGGTCGACTCCTCGAAGCCGAACAGGCCTGTGGTGAGGCTCAGGAGCAGTGCGCCCAGCGTTCCCGCCGTGAACAGGGCCGTGACGGCGGCGACCGGGCCGAGCCGGCGCGCGGGCGTGACCAGCAGTGCCACGGTGAGCAGGATGCCGACGACGCCGTTGAGCAGGAAGAGCGGTCCGATGGTGGCGAGGTCCCGGTAGCCCTCGCTCCACAGGCGCAGATGGATCGCGGCCATCGTGGCCGTCAGGCCCGCGCCGGCCAGGCGCAGGACGAGCCTCGTGGCCTCTCCGCCAGTAACCATGGTCCTAGTACCCATTGTTCGAGGATGTGCTGGTGTCGGACGAGGTCGGGGCCGCGCCGACGGTGATCTTCGTCTTCATGCCGAGGTCCTTGTGTCCGTCGACCGGGCAGTAGACGTCGTACGAGCCTGACTTCAGTGTCACCGTGAGAGTCGTGGACTGACCCGGCTGAAGCGTCTTGCTGCGGTTTTCGCCGCCCGGGCCCTCGACCTCCAGGGCGTGTTCGTGCTTGCCCTTGTTCTCCGCGGTGAAGGTGTACCGGCCGGGCTGGTACTTCTGCGTGGAGAGCTGGATGTGGAAGTCGGTCAGCTGCGCCGTGACCTGGGTCGCCGAGGTGCCGGCTTTCGGCGGGGGCGGGGTGGTGGTGCCACCGTTGCTGTCGCTGTTGCCGCCGCCTCCGCAGGCGGCGAGCAGGGCGATGAGGCCGCCGGCGGCCACGCCGAGGAGCAGCGGGCGGCGGGTGTGCGGGGTGGTCATGAGTCGGTCCTCCAGTTCGTCCCCCTGCAAAGGGGTACGGCGCCGGCCCGCCAAAGGATTGCGGACCGCGGGATCGCATGGCGGAGAATTGGCGTCAAGGCAATCCGTTCCGGGCGGCGGAACGTATCCCTGGTATGTGGCGCATGGGCCTTTCCCCCGGGCCGGTGCCCGACGAGGCACTGCTCACCGGCCTGGCGACGGGCGATCCCGAGCTCGTCGTCGCGTTCGTGCGCCGTTTCCAGCGAACGGTCTTCGGCGTGGCCCTCGCGGTCCTCGGTGATCCTCAGCTCGCCGAGGACGTCGCCCAGCAGACCTTCGAGCGGGCCTGGCGGCACGCGCAGGTGTACGACCCTCGGCGTGGCTCGGTGCGGGCCTGGCTGACGGCCATCGCGCACAATCTGGCGATCGACGCGGTACGGGCCCGGCGGGCGGACCCGGTCGCCCCCGAGGATCTGGACACGCTGCTCGGCATCGTGACCGAGACGCCGGAGCGGCGGGCGCTCGCCGACGACAGTGCGCGGCGCGTCCGGCGGGCGGTGGCGGAGCTCCCCCGGGAGCAGGCGCGGGCCCTGGTGATGGCCGGGATCTACGGGATGACGGCACGGGAGGTCGCGGAGGCCGAGGACGTTGCGCTGGGCACGGCGAAGACCCGGATCCGGACCGGGACGCTCAAGCTGCGAGCGCTCCTGGAGACGGAGGAGAAGCGGTGAGGGGCATGGAGTGCGAGCGACTGCGGGAGCTGGGCGCCGAGCTGGCGCTCGGGGTCCTGCCGGCCCGGGACCGGGCCGAGGCGGTCGTCCATCTGGACCGCTGCCCGCACTGCCGGGAGTACGTCGAGCGGCTCACGGCGGTCGGTGACGGTCTCCTCGCGCTGCTTCCGGGTGCCGAGCCGCCGGTCGGTTTCGAGAGCCGGGTCGTACGGGCGCTGGGCGCGACGCCCGCGCCGAAGCCCTTCAGGCGCCGGCTGGGGCTGGCGGCGGCCGGCGTGGCCGCGGCCCTGGCCTGCGGTTTCGGCGGCTGGGCGGTCGGCACGGTGGTTGTGGGCGCCCCGTCGACCGTCTCGCAGCCGACGGCCGGCGGCCTACGGGAGGCGGCCCTGGTCTCCGAGGGCCACGAGGTGGGCCGTTTCTTCGCTCATTCCGGCGGCGAGGGATGGGTGTACATGTCAGTCGACCTCGACGGGGCCGGCCGGGGCCCGGTGCGGTGTCTGCTCGTACACGCCGACGGGTCGACGGTGCCGGCAGGTTCGTTCCCGCTCAAGGGCGGTTACGGGTACTGGGGGGCGCCGGCCGAGGTCGATCCGGCGACGGTGACCGGCGCCCGTCTGGTGGCCCCGGACGGAAGCGTCCTGGCCACGGCGCACTTCAAGAGTTAGGCGTCGCAGGGCGTGAGAGCTGCAGAAGACGGGGCCGGGGGTCCGCGCTGGATGCTCCCGGGGGTCGACTCCGAGGGGTGGTCGTCCGGACTCAGCGTTTCGGCACGGAAGTCTGCGGGGCCGGTCCGGGGCGCCGGTGTGCCAGGCCGAGCACCGAGGCCGCGCCGAGCAGGACGGCGAGAGTCGCGTAGCCGTGGGTGAGGGTCGTCAGCGAGGCCACGGCAGCCACGAGCAAGGGGCCACCGGCGTCACCGAGTTCGCGGCCCAGTTCGGCGGCGCCCATCGTCTGGCCGAGGCGCTCGGTCGGCGTCGAGGCGGCGAGGGCGGCGAAGCCGAGCGGGGTGATCAGCCCGGTTCCGGCACCGATCAGGGCGGCACCGACGAGGACACCGGTCAGGCCGGGCAGCATGGCGCAGGTGAGGCCGACGGCAGTGATGAGCAGCCCGGCGCCCATGCCGCCGCGTGGGGTGAGGCGTCCGTCGTCCAGGGCTCGCCCGGCCCTGGGCTGTACTACGGCCGCGCAGGCGGCCAGCACCGACACGGCCGCGCCGGTGGCTATCGTTCCCAGTCCCGCCGCGCGGCCGGAGACCGGCAGGAAACCCACCCCGACCGAGAGCGCGGCAGTCGCCGCGGCCAGGGCCGACGTCGGGGCGAGGAAGGACGGCTCAGCCAGCCGCCGGGCCAGGTCGAGCACGGTCTGGCGGGCCTTGGGCAGCGGCGGTACGACGGGCACGACGAGCGCCGCCCATACGGCGACGCCCGCGCCGAGTGCCGCGAGCACCGCGAACAACAGGCGCAGCCCCCCGGCCCATGCCAGGACGCCGCCGAGGAGCGGGCCCAGTGTGTAACCGATCGACTTGTGGAAGCCGTAGCTGCCGAACGCGCGGCCGTGCTTGGCCGCCGGGTTGAGCCGGGCCACCAGTGCGGAAGCCGACGGGGAGAACGCCGAGGCCGCCGCCCCTTGGCCGAGGCGGGCCGCCCAGAGCCAGTCCGCGCTGTCCGCCACCACGTACAGGGCGGAGGCGGCGGCGAACGCGACGAGGCCGCCGAGCAGAACGGGGCGGGCGCCGATCCGGTCGGCCAGGGTTCCGAAGACCGGTTTCAGCACGACCTCGGCACCGTCGTACAGGGCGAGCAGTCCGCCCAGCACCAGCAGCGAGGTGACGGCGTCCTGCGAGTAGCCGCCGAGATTCGCGGCGATGCCGTGCGCCCCGAACGCGGTGGTGAATCCCGCCGCGTACAGCGGCCACATCTGCCGGGCCGGCGCGGCCTGCGCCACAGTCGCCGCGCTCATGGGTGCACCTCCGGAGTCTGGCGCAGGGCGGCAAGGACGCGCTCAGGGTAGTCCAGGCAGGCGGCCGTGCACTGTTCGAGCCGTGAGCCGGCCTCGAGCGGTCTGAAGCCCTTCCTCTGGCACAACTCCGGCGGTGCCGACAACACCGGCACCGGCACCCCGTGCGACCTGATGGTCGACGCCGCGACCCACCGCGCGCACCACGGGCGACCACGAACTGGGCCCTGACCGTCTACGGCCAGGAAGCGTGTCTCGTCCCAGGCGACCGGGAGGGCGGCCGGGACGACGCCATGCGGGACTCGCTGATCGGGTTGATGGCGCTCCTTGAAAACGGCCACCTCTTGCTTGGGGCGAACCCATACCTGCTCAGTGGATCTCCCCAGGAAGCTGGCGCATAGCCTGCGGACAGAACTCGCTGCGGATGCCTACCAGCCCCGGGGAGGGAGGGAGGCGGAGGGGCGGGCGGAAGAGACGTGCCACTTGGGCGTTTAGGTCACGATTCAGGTGGCCGCAAGGCACTGGTGATGACGGTGGTCACCATCTTGCGGACGGCGGGGGTCTGCGGTGGGGCGCTGGTCCGGTCGGCGAACAGCAGGTGCCCGGCCCCGACGAGGGTGGGGGCGAGTGTGTCGACGTCGGCGTCACCGGCCAGACGCCCCAGCTCCCGTTCGGCGGTGAGGTATGCAGCGATCATGGCGGTGCCCTGCATAACCAGTGGGATACCGGTCAGACCGGCCTCGCGCAGCCGTGCGCGGAGGCCGTCGCGGAAGGTGATGAGCGCGACGATCGCCACCGTGACCGGCCCGAACAGGTCTTGCAGCGCGTCGGCGAGGTTGTCCACCATGCTCCCGGTGCCGGCGGCCGCGCGCAGAGTCGTGGTCTGATTCTCGATGCCGCGGACGCGGTCGAGGACCAGGTCCGCCAGGAAAGCGTCGAAGTCGGCGAAGTGCCGGTGCAGCACACCTTTGGCGCAGTTCGCCTCCTCCGTGACCGCCCGGCTGGTCAATGCGTCGGGCCCGTCCCTGAGCAGGACGCGCTCGGCGGCTTCGAACAGCTGGCCGCGCACGTTATGGATGTGCACCCCTGTCGGCATGGTCTCCCTTTCCGCGCCGCCCCGCCCTTAACAAGTGGGCAACCGCCCATTAGTGTGGGCGCATGCCCACTTTATCGCAGGGACAGCCGGACGAGTCCGGCCCGGAGCCCCACCGTCACCGTCAGACGGCCGAGTCGTTCGGCGTGGATGCCGAACGCTACGACCGCGCCCGACCGCCGTACCCCCAGGCCCTGGTGGACAGGATCGTCGCGGCAAGCCCCGGTCGGCACGTCCTCGACGTCGGAGCAGGGACCGGCATCGAGGCCCGGCAGTTCCAGGTGGTCGGCTGCACGGTGCTCGGTGTCGAGCCCGACGAGCGGATGGCCGCCTTCGCGCGACGCAGCGGTGTCGAGGTCGAGCTCGCCAGGTTCGAGGACTGGCAGCCGGCCGGGCGGCAGTTCGACGCTGTCATCGCCGGCACCGCCTGGCACTGGGTGGACCCCGTCGCCGGCGCGGTCAAGGCGGCCCAGGTGCTCCGGCCCGGCGGCCGACTCGCCCCCTTCCACCACGTCCCCCAGCTTCCGGCCGAGGTGATCGACGCCCTCGCCGAAGCACTCCAACGGGTCGCCCCCGATTCACCGTTCAACCCCGGCCTACTGAGAGGCTCGGCCGTAGACGCCTACCAGCCACTGTTCGCGAAAATCGCCGACGGGATCCGGCAGACCGGCAGCTTCAGCGAGCCAGAACAGTGGCGCTTCACCTGGGAGCGCACCTACTCCCGAGAGGAGTGGCTCGACCAACTGCCCACCTTCGGCGGTCTCACCCAACTCCCCGCAGACAAAGTGGCGGAGGTCCTGGACAGCGCCGGGACCGCGATCGACAAGCTCGGCGGCCACGCCACCATGCCCTACACATCCGTCGTGATCACCTCGACCCGCTCCCATACAGCCTGACCGTTACAAACGTCGGGCGTCGCCGGACGCGAGCAGACTCGTGATTCGGCGACACCCCCGGGGAAGGCGAGAAAGAGAATCTGCAAGCGGGAAAGGTCCTCCGGCTTCCTGCGCCGAGCCGCAGCCATCAGCAGCGGCGCCACCTACCCGCGGCACGCGTCGAGACGGAGTGACGGTCCTTGCCAGCGCGGGCCCGCACGCTGAGGGCCACCTCCAGGGAGAGCCACGGCCGGCTCGGTACCGGCACTCACTGAAACTTCCCACACCGTTGAAGAGCGCACAGCCTGAAGCGAAGAGCGGCCCTGGCCGTTTTCAAGGCTCTGACCGGAGTTCCGTGATTTCCCAGGTCAGGGCGCGTGCGGGAACGTTCCGGCAGGGCATGCCTGGCTGGTGGGGGTTTGCTCGCTGGATGATGTGCTGTTCCCGGACGTCGATGTTCGTTTGGAGGCCGTGGAGTTCACGGCGGAGGTGCTGGTAGTGGTGGCGGCCGCATGCGGTCCGCCACCCAGATGCCCTGGATGCCCGCACCCAAGCCCGGAGAGTCCACTCCTCCTATGAGCGGAGCCTGGCCGAGCGGCCCATGGCGGTTGCGTCCCGGGAAGAAGCTGCTGCTCAGGCTGAGGGTCCGGCGGTTCTTCTGTGACCGGGCCACGTGTCGGCGTCGGACGTTCGTCGAGCAGGTCACAGGGCTGAGCGAGCGATATCGCCGCTCCAGCCTCGGTCTGAAGTCCTGGTTGCGCCAGGTCGCGGTCGAGCTCGGCGGCCGCGCCGGCGAACGGCTGTGCCGCCGCCTGCACCTCGTCGCTGGCCGCACGCGCCTGCTGGAACTCCTGGACCCTCCGACCGCGCCGGAACGGTCCCCGCGGGTCCTCGGTGTCGACGAGTTCGCCTTCAGCAAGGGCCGCACCTACGGCACTCTCCTGGTCGACGTCGAGGCAGGTCGCGTCGTGGACGTGTTGCCCGACCGGACCTCGGAGACCTTTGCCGCCTGGCTGCGGGATCATCCCGGTGCCGAGATCATCTGCCGCGACCGGGCGACGGCCTACACCCGTGCGATCAAGGAAGCAGCCCCCGATGCGGTGGAGGTCGCCGATCGCTGGCACCTGCTGCAAAACCTCGCTGCCGCGGTGGAGAAGACCTGCCATCAGCACCGCGTCTGCCTGCGCAAACGCGCCGATGAGGAGATCGGCCGCATACCAGATGCGCCTCCGCTGATAGGGCTCTCTCTGTACGAACTTCCCCGGACGCAGATCATCGAGCGGACTCGTCACCGTCACGCAGACGTGCACAAACTCGTCGCGGCTGGCTGGACCGTCAGCACCATCGCCCGCCGGCTCCACCTCGACCGCAAGACTGTCCGGCGGTTCCGCGACACCGACCTCGACCAGCTCCTGGCCTCCGCTCAAGAACGTCGGCCGGCCGGAGTGCTGGAGCCGTTCAAGCCGTACTTGAACACGCGCTTCACCGAGAGCCTCGGCCAGGTCAGCGGCAGCCGCCTCTTCTTGGAGATCAGCGAACGCGGCTACCGCGGCAGCCGCCAGGTCGTCCGCAAGCACCTCGCGGCCCTCCGCGCCGGGAACGCCGAACCCATCCGGGCCGACATCCCCAGCCCCCGCAAGATCACCGGCTGGATCATGCGCCCGCAGGACACCCTCCAGCCCGACCTCGCCCGTCGATTACTGGACGTGCGCATCGCCTGCCCCGACATCGCCCGGGCCTGCGATCTGGCCCGGGCGTTCGCCGAACTCCTCCGGAACAGGCGCGGCTTCCTGCTGACCGAGTGGATCCGCCGGGCCGAGCAGGACGCACCCAAGCCCATAAGCGGATTCGCCGGCTTCCTCCGCGGCGACCTGGGCGCCGTCACCGCCGGACTGACCCTGCACTGGAGCTCAGGCGTCGTCGAAGGCCACGTCAACCGCGTGAAGACGCTCAAGAGAGCCATGTACGGCCGGGCATCCTTCGCCCTGCTCCGCACACGCATCCTCACGAGGCCATGACGTCCGGGCGTTTGGTTCAGCAGGGCAGATCAGCCCTGGACCGAGAACGGCATGGCGTCTGCCCATTCCCAGAAGGCGCGGCCGGTGGACACCTCGCGCTCCATGACGTCGAACAGCTTCGAGGGGTTCGCAGGAGGTGGGATGTCGACGGCGACGTGCCGGTCACCGCTCCACTCACTCAGCAGACCCGCGGCAGTGACTTCCGCCTTGATCCGAGCGATCGTTTCCGCAAGCCGTGCAGGGACCGAGTGGGGCATCAGGAGCATACGCAGAACCCGGTGCGAGGAGTGTCCAACAACCTCGCTGACCTCGTCGTTCTCCGACAGACGTACTCGGTCTCCCAGGGCGAGTCCGTACGTCTGGAACGGGATGCAGGCGACGGAGTAGGTCCCATCGCTGAGAGGCTGTAGCCACAGCTGTTCCATCTGTCCGTCCAACCCGAATGGGGCCAGATCGGCACGAGCGATGTAGTTGTGCTGACTCCGGCCGACGGGGTCGTCGTGGACGATGAAAACTGTCATGTGGTGCCTCCCAGCGGGCTTTCATCCCCATGATCTCGTGGCCGACTGACTGCATCACCAGAGGGGCCGTACGGGCAGCGGCAGCCGATTCACGGAACTCCGGTCAGAGCCGTTTTCAAGAATCGCCATCACGGTCACTAAACGGTCAAATGTCGCGCGCGAGCTGCCCTCGGAAGCCTCGCTTGCGCCATGGGTGAATAAGGCCAACAATCGTTGGTGAAACAGCTCATGCGTGAGGTGCGGCATGACGGTGAACAGCGACCTGAACCAGGCGAAGCAGCCGGTCAGCGGTGCGCTGGCCGGACCGTACGGGCACCCGATCCATCCGATCCTGGTCACGGTGCCGATCGGGGCGTGGGTGTGCAGTCTGGTCTTCGACATCTCCTCACGGATCGTGGACCGGCCCGGCTTCCTGGCGCACGGATCCGCTTGGCTGATCGCCATCGGCGTGCTCGGTGCGCTGGCCGCCGCAGGTGTCGGCTTCCTCGACCTGTTCGCCATCCCCACCGGCACCCCGGCTTTCCGTACGGGCCTGGTGCACATGGCGCTGAACCTCACCGTCACCGCCGCCTACGCGATCGGCTTCGCTTGGCGGCAGAGCGACGGCTACCCGGTCGGCCGCGGCGTCGCTTCCGGCCAACTGGCACTCTCCGCCGTCTCTCTGGCCGCCCTGAGCGTCTCCGGGTTCCTCGGCGGCAAGCTCGCCTACCGCTACGGCGTCCGCGTGGCCACCGAGTCCGTACAGGCCGAGGGCTTCCGCACCGAGGCCCGGTCCTGACCGGTCCGCCGGTCGCCCATTGCCCGATCAACCGGAGCCCCGATATGGAGATCGCCGCTCTCATCGCCTGGGTGGTCACCGCTCTGGGCGGATTCGTGCTCCTCGCCCGCTGGACCGCCCGCGGCGGCCTGCGCCAGCAGTAGACCGGCACCACGCGTTTCCCGGCACCTGTCGTCTTCGGCCACTTCCTGCTCGCGGCAGCCGGCCTGGTCCTCTGGATCATCTACCTGGCCGCCGACACGGACGCCCTGGCCTGGACGGCCTTCGTCCTGCTCGTCGCCGTCGCCCTGCTCGGTTTCACCCTGCTCTCGCGCTGGATCCCCGTGTACCGCACCACCGGCACCCCCGCTGCCGGGGACGAGGCGGCCCCGGCCGAACGGCACCTCCCCGTGCCCGTGGTCGCCGCCCACGGCGTCCTCGCAGCCACGACGCTGGTCCTCGTGCTGCTGGCCGCCCTCGAAGTGGGCGGCTGATCCGGCGCGGGAGGAGCACCCTGTGGACCTTGATCGGCAGCACGGCCATCCGGCCGCGCCCCGCTGACCAGGAGCCCTTGGAGTCGCCGCTCGATCGCGCTTGCACTCTGCGCCTTCGTCATGACGGCGGGTGCCGGACCACGATGCCGACCTCTGCAGGGAGAGGAACACCGTGGGCGCTGTGAGTTCGGTTTCGCGCGAGAGTCAGCGCGGGTGAAAGGCCTGGCTGTGGGTAGGTGTCGCAGGACTGGCGATTGAGGCGGGTGGCGGATGGAGTGGCGGGAGTTCGCCGAGGAGATGGCCCGGCTCGCGCGGAACTTGCTGGCGCAGGAGTCGGTGCAGGGGACGCTGGACGAGATCGTGGCGTCGGCGGTGAACATGGTGGACAACTGTGACGCCGCCGGGATCCTGGCGGTGCGCAAGGGCCGGGCTGTCACGCTGGCCTCCTGTGGGGACATGGTTGCGGAATCCGACCGACTCCAGGGTGAGCTGGGTGAGGGGCCGTGCTTCGATCTCGCCCACCACGCGGGTGGGGAGCGCGTGTTTCGGATCGCGGATACGACCGAGCCCCAGCCGGCTTGGCCGCGGTTCGCAGCGGCGGCCCGCGATCTCGGCATCGGCAGCATGACCGGGATACTGCTCTACACCCACGACGAAGACTTCGGCGCGCTGAACCTGTACGCCGGCCGCCCGGGCGCCTTCAGCAAGGACATCGAAACCGCGGGCTGGCTGCTGGCCTCGCACGCCGCCGTCGCCCTTGCCGACGCCCACACCATCGACCAGTTGCAGCACGCCATGGAGACCCGACACGCCATAGGCGAGGCCATGGGCATGCTCATGGAACGCCATCGGCTGAGCGAGGACGACGCCTTCAACGTGCTGCGCCGCATCTCGCAGCACCACAACATCAAGCTGCGCGACGTCGCCCAGCGCATCCGGGACGAGCGCACCGACCAGGGCTGATCATCCGGCTTCCCGTTCCATTGCCGCGTTGTCGTCGGGAGCGGGCGCGTAGTCCTGGTGTGCCGGCGAGAGGGCGGGGCTCCGTTGCACACGGAAAGGCGAGCGCCGGGCGGATGCCTCCGTGTGCGCGGCCAGTGCCCGGGTAGCCGCACGGGGAAAGCCGTCCAAGAACGGCCGAAGACAACGAAAGAGCTCCGCATGGTCATCCCGCTTATGAAGCAGGCGGAAGATGAGCACGGCACGGACGAGCACGCCCCGCTGCGCTTCGGCGCGGCCTGGGCCGCAGTCGCGGCCCGCGCGGGCGACGCGCGTCAGGCCCTGCACACCTTCCTCACCCACGCCCCTCACGCCGGCCGCACCGCCGTACCGGCCTCGCTGGCAATGGACGCCGGACTCGTCATCAGTGAGCTGGTCACGAATGCAATCGTGCATGCTCCCGGCCCCTGCGGGATGGCGCTCCAGCTGTCCGGGGAGGAGCTGGCCATCACCGTGTGGGACACCTCCACGGAGAAACCGGTGGTGAGGAAGCGCGACCGGCACCGCGTCGGCGGCCACGGACTGCGCCTGGTGCACGCGGTGAGCGACAGAGTCGCCGTCGCACACCGTGCGCGGGGTAAGCAGATCACCGCGTACCTGCGCCTCACCCCGAGCAGCGACGCCAGTGCCGGCCCGTTCGGGCGGGACACAGCGGGCGCCGTGTCCCGCCCGGCAGCCTCTCCCGCCTGAATCCACCGCGTACGACGAAGTAGTGGGCGACGCGGACGTCGATAGCGGTGCCGCCATGGGTCGTGGTGGTCAGCCCCACTTCATCTCGCCCTTGGCGACCTTCGCACCGATCTGGGCGGCGATCAGCATGCCGTTGTCCGGGTGGCGTGCCACCAGTGCGTCGGTCAGCGCGGCGCCGTCGGCGGCCTTGCCCAGTTCCTCCTCGAAGGCGAGCAGGTAGTCGCGGGTGGCGGTGATGGCGGAGGCGTCGGCGGGCGTGCCGGGCAGGCGGTGACCTGGCACGACCAGTTCGGGCTGGAGCGCGGCCATCTCGTCCAGCAGCCTCACCCAGGCCGAGCGGTGCTCGGGGGTCGGGGTGTCGGCGACCCAGACGTGCTCCTGCTGGAACAACAGCACACCGCCGAGGATCGCTCGCTGCTCGGCCTGCCACAGGTAGTGGCGGTCGGGCAGTTCGGCGGGGCCGCCCTTGAGCTCGAAGCGGTGGCCCTCCAGAGTGATGGTCCCGGTCAGCGGCTGGAGGTCGACCAGACGGGTGGGCAGGTTGGCCCCCAGGGCCGCCCACGCCTTGAGCTTGCCTTCGTAGGAGTGCTTGATGTGCTCGATGACGAGCGGGGTGGCGACGAAGCGCGCGTCAGGGAAGGCGTCCGCGAGGATCTCGGCGCCGAAGTAGAAGTCCGGGTCGCCGTGGCTGACGAACACGGTGGTGAGCGTCCTGCCGGAGTCGAGGATCTCGGCAGTCAGGCGGTGACCGTCGGCGCGGGTGAAGCCGGCGTCGACCAGCAGGGCTGCGTTCTCGCCCGTGACGAGGGTGGCGGTCTTGTTCTTGGATCCGGCCGGGAAGTCGAGGTCCAGGATCTTGAAGGAGAGGGCACTCATGTCGGGTTCCTTGGAGGGGAGTTCTGGACGTGTGGGGAGAGGCGTCACGCGGTGAGGGACGCCAGGCGCCGGTCGACGTCGTCGGCGGTGGCATGGCCGCGGGCCAGGGCGGTGGCGCGGTCGCCGTCGACGGCCAGGAGGGTGGGGAAGCCGGTGACACCCAGTTCGGCTGCGTAGCGGAAGTCGGCCTCGGCCGCCGCCTGCGCCTGGGGCGCCTCGAAGGCGGCCACGACGGCGTTCGCGTCCAGTCCGGCCTGTTGGGCGAGCTTCCGGTAGGTGGCGGGTTCGGACAGGCTCAGGCCGTCGACGTAGAAGGCGTCCTGCACAGCGGTGGCCAGTTCGGCCGCCCGGCCGGGGGCAGACCGGCGCAGGGCGGCCACGCCACGCGCGGCGGCCTCGGAGTCCATGACGAAGGCGCCGTCGGCGATCAACTGTTCGTAGGCTTCGCCGAACTGCGCGCCGGTCAGTTCGGCGATCTTGGCGTTCGCGCCCTGGACGTGGCCGAACTCGCGGATCGGTACGCGCCGGGGCCCGGTGAACAGGCCTCCGGAGACCACCTCCACCGGCAGGGAGGGGTGGCGGGAGACGACCTCGCGCAGGGTCGCGGAGAACCCGTGCGACCAGCCGCAGTAGGCGTCGAAGACATGGACGAGCTTCATCGAGGACCTCGGCGCGGTGCGGTGCCCACCCGGTGTGGGCTATTCATCTGACCAAACAGTATCTGCTCAGTCAGGTATTTCTCCGCGTGTGTGGCGGTCGCCACACCTTGTGCTGTTGCCGACGGTCACGGCCGGTGTCCCGGCCGCTCGAAAATGCTGTCAGGGCAGACGGGGCAGCACGTCCCGCGCCGCGTGGCTCAGAACGCGCAGGTTCTCGGCGAACCGCTCCCGGTCCTCGGGCGGCAGGGGCTCCAGGAAGTAGTTCCTGATGTTCTCGACGTGCACCCGGGACGCGGCGACCGCCGTCTCCTCCCCCTTCGGTGTGAGGCGCACCAACCGCCCCCGACGGTCACCGGGATCCTCGGCCCGTCCGACGAGGCCGGCCGCCTCCATACGGTCCACCAGCCGGGTCGCGCCTCCCGTGGTCAGCACCTGCTCCTGGGCGATGGCCCGCATCGACAGCCCGGGCTCCCCGGCCCTCCCCAGGATCAGCAGCACCTCGAACATGAGATGGCTGATGCCGCACTCCTGCTCCAAGGCCCGTCCCAGGATGTACTCCAGCCGGTTCGCCGCCCCTTGCAGCCGCCCGAAGGCCAGCACCAACGCGTTGTTCGCGGCCTCCTCGGCCGTCGAGATCTCCGCCTGCCCGTCCACGTCTGCGCCGCCCTTCTCGTCACGCTGCCGCGCCTTGTCCGTCGATCATGCCGTGTGCCGGGGAGGACTGGGGGTGCGGGCGGGCACGCGGCGGCGGTGGCCTCGGCGACGGGTCAGTACGCGATCCGCGGAGCGGCACGGTGCTGAGCCGGGTCAGTCCAGGCAGAACTCGTTGCCCTCGGGGTCGGTCATCACAATGAAGCCGGCCTCCATCGGAGGAGCAGGCTCGTGGCGACGGACCCGTGTCGCTCCGAGTGCGACGAGCCGGTCGCACTCGGCCTCCAGCGCCGCCATGCGCTCCGCTCCCTGCAGTCCGGGGGCCGCACGGACGTCGAGGTGGACGCGGTTCTTGGCGACCTTGTCCTCGGGAACCTGCTGGAAGAACAGCCGTGGGCCCTGCCCGTCCGGGTCCTCGATGGCCGATCTGGTGTTGCGCTCCTCCTTCGGTACGCCGACCCGAGCCAGGAAGTCGTCCCACGCCGCCAACGGGTCGGCGCCCTCGGGCAGGTCGACGCCGGGCGGGGCGGGGTGGACGTAGCCCAGTGCCTCGCGCCAGAAGTTCGACAGCGCCCGTGGGTCGTGGGCGTCGAAGGTGACCTGGATGTGGCGGCTCATCGCGTTGCTCCGTTCGTAGCGGGTGTCATGGGCAGGCTGCCGAGTTGGGCCTGGAGCCGGGGTTCCAGTGGGGCCCGCACTGCTCGCGCAGCGTCTGGCTCCAGGCGAGGCCGTCTGCGTCCATGGGGCCACCCTGACACCTGTCGCGGACAGATTCGGTCCGCTACTCCCCTGCCGGGTGCGGTGAGCGGGGTACGACGGAGCGGGTGCTCACCCTGCTCGGGCCGCTGGAGCAACGCCGCCTCCCTGTGCAGGGGGCCGCGTTCCAGTGCTCAGGCGTTGGCGTGACGGCGCCAGGCCGGCCTCCGCGGAGCGGCATGGTGCGCGGGAGCGCCCGGGCGGGTGGTCTGTTGGCGCCTCAGCCACAGGGACGTGACGGACAACAGACCGGTGAAGACCGCCAGGAAGATCACCGAGACCCACATCTGCCGGCTTCCGGGATCCTCCCACCCCACCGAGCCAGCGGAGGCTGCCCACAAGACGGCGCCTCCGGCGTAGAACGTGCGGATCCGGCGCAGTTGCCGCAGGGCTCGTACGGATTCAGCGTGATCAGTTTCCGGTGCCATGCCGACGCAAGTACCCCGAAAACGCAACCGTCATCAGCCCCCGCCGACTCTCTGGAGGAGGTGCGCCCCAGGGGCCTGCGGGTGTGAGGGCCGCTGCTTGAAGTCCGCCCCGGCCCTGTGGCGCGACCAGCAGTTCATGGCCCTGCTCGACCAGTTCGCGGCCGTGGGTGCGGAGGGGGCCGACGGCGGGCAGTGAACCCTGCGGGAACCGCGGGGCCACCGGACGCCATCGGCAGGAGTAGGGGCGGCGGAGCGGGAGAGGGTGCTCGGTTCGGAGCACCCCGGCACCCCCGGCGCCCGGGCCGGCCTGGTGGGAGGCGAAGCCTGGGCAGTGCGGCTACTGCAGTTCGGCGGCGGTGTAGTAACCGCCCAGGACCAGGACGTAGTTGTAGTTGGACTTGTCGACGCTCGTCGGCTGCAGCAGGTAGGCGGGTACGGGCTTGGCGCCGTTGTTGTAGGCCCGTCTGCTGTTCACCCTCGGCTGCCTGCCGTTGAGTATGTCGTCGACCATGTTCGCGGTGACCTCGGCGAGTTGGCGCAGGTCCTTGTAGACGGTCTGCGACTGTTCACCCGCGATGATCGACTTCACCGAGGCCAGTTCGGCGTCCTGACCGGTGACGATGGGCAGCGGTTTGCCGCTGGAGCCGTAGCCGTAGGACTTCAGTGCGGACAGGACACCGATGGAGATGCCGTCGTACGGAGCGAGGACCGCGTCGACCTTCCTGTTCGCGTAGGAGGCGGCGAGGATGCGGCTCATGCGCTTCTTAGCGGTGGGCCCGTCCCAGCGCAGGGTGGTGACCTGCTTGAGCGCGGTCTGGCCGGAACGCACGACCAACTGCTTGCTGTCCAGGTACGGCTGCAGGAGGTGCATCGAACCGTCGAAGAAGTACTTGGTGTTGTTGTCGTCGGGAGAGCCGGCGAACAGCTCGATGTTGAACGGGCCCTTGCCGTCCTCCAGACCGAGCTTTTCGATGATGTAGCGGGCCTGGAGCCGACCGACCTGCTCGTTGTCGAAGGAGACGTAATAGTCGACGTTCTTCGTGCCGAGGATGAGTCGGTCGTAGGAGATCACCGGGATCTTCGCGGCGGCGGCCTGCTTGAGCACGCCGTTCAGCGACTCGTTGTCGATGGCCGCGATGATCAGCGCGTCGACGCCCTGCTTGATCAGGTCCTCGATCTGCGCGACCTGCCTTTTCGGGTCGTCCTCGCCGTAGACCAGCTTGGTCTCGTACCCCTTGGCCTTCAGATCCTTGACGACGCTCTTGCCGTCAGTGATCCAGCGCTCGGAGGCCTGGGTCGGCATGGCGATGCCGATCGTGCCGACCTTGGAACTGCTCCCGCTGTTCTGACCGCAGGCGGCCAGAGTCAGCACGAGGGAGGCGGCCCCGGCGAGGACGGCTCTTCGGTTGCGCATGGTGATCGTTCCTTGTTCTTCTCGGCGTTGAGAGGATGGCGGCGTACCAGACGTAACGGCGGCGAAGCGGTGCGGCGGGGACGGGCGAAAGGTGGCGAGCAGGCCGAGAGCCCGACCGGACTCCCGGCCGGGCGGTGCGCCGGCAGGTGGGACTCAGTCCGGCGAACTCGGGGATCTCGGGGATCTTGCTGCGCGCGCCCACTCGAAGCGGCAGGCGGGGGTGTACGCACGTCAGACCGCGCCACGGCATTCCGGCCACACATGTACTTATCCCGGTGATGCGCAGGACACACGCCTTTCAGCCGTTCGAAATACCGCCACACGGTCGGAATGCTGGCGCGAGAATAAAAGGGCGCTCCCGGAGTGTCAACGGGATCAACAGCAACAGTTCCACAAAGCGTCCACTTCGGCGGACGGCTTCAGCAGGCGTTTTTAGCCAGCGGTTTTTGGACTTTCCCGTTTCTCCGGTCGGGCCGGGCTGATCAGCGGGCCATAGGGAGGGGTGCCGCGATGGAATGGGGATTAATGTGAAGGCATGGGTGGCGATATGCACCATATGCCTTCTGTGGATGATCAAGCGATCGACTCCGTCAGCGTTCTCGGTGAGGAATCGCGGCGGCGGTTGTTCGCCTTCGTTCGGCGTGCGCGTCGGCCCGTCACGCGGGACGAGGCTGCCGCGAGCGTGGGTATCTCGCGGAAGCTCGCGGCCTTCCACCTGGACAAACTCGTCGACGCCGGGCTGCTGCGGGCGCGGGACAAGGACCCGGGCGCGGTGCGGAAAGTGGGCCGGCGACCCAAGGTGTACGAACCGAACGGCGCCGATCTCCGCGTCAGCATCCCCGAGCGGCGCCACGAAGCGCTGGCCGATCTGCTGCTGCAGGCCATCCTCACCGAACACAGGGACGAGACCGCCGAACTGGCGGCACTACGCACCGCCCGACAATGCGGACACGCGCTCGGCACGGCCCAACGCGAGCAGACGCGCCCCGGCCGTATGGGCGCCGAGCGCGGCCTCACGGCGTGTGAGCGCATGCTCGAGCGGCACGGCTTCGAACCCTTCAGGGAATCCCTGACTCGGCTACGGCTGCGTAACTGCCCCTTCCAGCCGTTCGCGGCCAAGGCCCCCGACCTGGTGTGCGGCATGAACCACGCGTTCGTCTCCGGCTACCTCCAGGCCATGGAGATCACCGGCGTCGAGGCCGTCCTCGCGCCCCGCCCCGGTGAATGCTGCGTGGAGCTCTGTCCCGCCCAGCCGAAAGCGTGAGGGAAGATCTCTTCGCATGAGCGACGGGTGGCGATGCCCGTTCACCGCCCTCGGGGCGGCATCGCGGCGAGTCCTTCTCGCACGGACGGGTAGGCGGGGGCCCAGTCCAGTTCGTGCCGGGCCTTCGTCGTGGAGACGCGCAGGGTGGTCGACATCATCGTGTGGGCGTACGACATGGGCCTCATCAGCCACAGGGGGACGGTCATCGGTTTCGGCAGGCCGAAGTGTTCCGCCACCGCGTGGACATGGCCGGCGAAGCCCGTCGGTGTGTCGTCCGCGATGTTGTATGCCTCGCCGGGGCGCCCGCGCTCGACGGCCGCGACCACCGCGCGCGCCGCGTCGGTGAGCTCGATCCACGGCAGGACCCGGCCCCGGTCGGCGGACACGGGGAGCTTGCGCCCCCGCAGCAGGGGCAGCAGGGCATCGGTGCCGCCGGGTCCGTAGAACAGCCCGAAGCGCAGGGCGACACCCTCCAGACCCGGTGTGTGGAAGGTGAGCTGCTCCTTGATGCGCATGGCCGCGATGTGCCGCTCCAGTTCCGTGGTGCGGCCGCGGGGGCCGAAGGGGTCCTCCTCGGTCAGGGGCTGGTCGCCGTGATCGCCGTAGCCGTATCCGAAGACCATCGACTCGGCGACGAACCGCCGTGCGCCGGTGGTCCGCGCGGCCTCGATCAGGTGGGCGGTGCCCTCGGTGCGCAGGGCGTTGGTGGCGTGCATGTCACGGTGGCGCAGCGGGGCGTCGCGCAGGGCGGTGGCGGCGTGGACGACCGTGTCGAAGTGGTGGCCCTCCACGGCGCGCAGCAGTGCGTCGCGGTCGAGGAGATCGGCCTGGACACCGTTGGCCGGGCCCCGGCCCAGGCCCGTGACCTTGTGCCCCGCCTCTGTGAGGGCGCGAGTGACATGGCGGCCGAGGACTCCGCTCGCACCCGCGAGGAGAACGCTCTGGTTCTGCCCTCGGGTCCTGTCTTCCTGGCTCTGGTTCGTGTGCGTCGTCATACGGATACGACCGACCGGGTCCGCCGCGATGTGACATCCCGGCGCGAAGTGCCGGGGCACGCGGTGGGAAGTGGAGTCGCCCTTTCGAGTTTCCCGGTGGGGCGATCAATGTCGGCGGTGCTGTGGCAAGATCCGCTGCCATGTCGTCGTTACCCGTGTGGTGGTCGAGAACCCGTCGTCGTCTGCTCGTCGTCCTGCTGGCGCCGCTCGTGGCGTCGGGCGCCATCGTGGCGGATGCCGTCGCGTCGCCGCCGGTCCGGGCGAGCGCGAAGGCCGCTACGCCCGACGGTCTGCGCTACGACGTGACCCTGCGCTCCGACGCCGACGGCTCGCGCTGGACGGGCCGGCAGCGGGTGACGTTCCGCAACGCCTCCGACCGGCCGCTGCGCGAGGTGTACGTGCGGCTGTGGGGCAACGGTGACGACGGGTGCGGCGCACCCGGTAGCCCCTCCCCCGTGACCGTGACCCATGTGCGTGGGGGTACGGCAGGTCGCCTCACGGTGAACTGCACGGCACTGCGCATCACGCTGCCCAGGCCGCTCGCGCGCGGTCAGCGGACGGCCGTCGCCTTCGACGTGTCGATCACCGTGCCCCGGCGCAACAGCCGCTTCGGCCGCGAGGGCGACTTCCGCTTCCTGGGCAACGCACTGCCCGTGCTGGCCGTGCACGACGAGAAGGGGTGGCACCTCGACCCGTACGTGTCCGTCGGCGAGAGCTTCTACGCCCTCGCCGGCGACTTCCGGGTGCGCCTCGACCACCCCGCCGCCCTCAAGGTCCCCGCGACCGGCCGCACCCTGACCAGGCCCGGCGGCCCCGGACGCACCGTCACCCTCAGCGGCGCACACAAGGTGCGGGACTTCGCGTGGGCCGCGGGCCCCTTCCGTACCGCGACCGAGACCTCGCCCGGCGGCGTGCGCGTCAACTCCTACTGGGCGCCCGGCACGTCCGCCGTGGGCGTACGCCTCAACCGGAAGGACGCCGTCGGCGCCGTCGACCGGTTCGGCAGGGAGTTCGGCCGTTATCCGTACGGCGAGATCGACCTCGTCATGACGCCGGAATTCGGTGGCGGCATGGAGTATCCCGGCCTCGTCCTCCTCGGCACGACCGAGGAGGGCAGTGCCGTCGTCCACGAGATCGCCCACCAGTGGTGGTACGGCATCGTCGGCAACGACGAGTACGGCGCACCCTGGCTCGACGAGAGCTTCGCCCAGTACGCCAACGCCCGCTACTACGGCTGGGACACCCAGGGCTGCTGGGGTGAGGAGGACTGGCCCCGTGGCGCCCTCCTGACCAACTCGATGGCGTACTGGAGCCGCCACCGCAACGAATACCACCTGGTCTACACCGCCGGTCCCTGCGCCCTCGCAGACCTTGAACGCACCCTCGGCAGCGGCCCCATGGCCCGCCTGCTCGAGCGGTACGCCCGCGATCACTGGTACGGCGTCTCCACCACCGCCGACTTCAAGAGGGCCGCCCAGGGCATGACCAGCAAGAATCTCGGCCCGTTCTGGAAGGAACACCACATCCAGTGACGCCGGGTCTGCTGCGGATCCGTCTCGCGGCGGCCGGGAGTGCGGTGGTGATCGTCGGGGCCGGGCTGGGATTGCGCGGCATGGCGGTGGGGAGTGTGGCCAAGTACGGCGGGGACGCGTTGTACACCCTGCTGTTGGTCGCTCTGGTCGTGGTGGTGGCGCCGCGGGTGACGCCCCTGACGGCTGCCGCGAGTGCGCTGGCCCTCAGCTGGGGGATCGAGTTCTTCCAGCTGAGTGATGTGCCGGCGGAGCTGTCGCGGCGCAGTGCCGTCGCTCGTCTCGTGCTGGGGTCCACCTTCAATCCGCCCGATCTGTTCTG
This sequence comes from Streptomyces sp. NPDC048751, assembly GCF_043198595.1. Lineage (NCBI taxonomy): Bacteria > Bacillati > Actinomycetota > Actinomycetes > Kitasatosporales > Streptomycetaceae > Streptomyces > Streptomyces sp. NPDC048751. The sequence goes on along the minus strand of NZ_JBICUX010000013.1, from coordinate 226,884 downwards.
GTACGCGGTCGGGGCGGCGGCGGGTTGGCTCCTGACCAGCTGGATCGGGCGGTTCCGCCCGGCGCGGACGTGCACTACGAACTGGTAACGAGCCACAACCGTAGGGAAATTGACGTCGTCTAATCCGCCATGAAGATTTCTTTCCTTATTCATAACGCCTACGGGATCGGAGGCACCATCACCACCACCTTCAACTTGGCCCACGCACTGGCCGAGCGGCACGAGGTGGAGATCGTCTCCGTCCTGCGGCACCGGGAGCACCCGAACCTGACCCTGGATCCGAGGGTGTCGCTGCGGGCGTTGGTGGACCTCAGACAGGACAAGGAGCACGCTTTACATCTCAGACCGGCGAAGGTCTTCCCCCGCGCCGAGTACCGGTACCGGCAGTACAGCGAGTTGACCGACCAGCGGATCGCCGAGAGCCTCGCCGCGACCGACGCCGACGTGGTGATCGGCACCCGGCCGGGCCTCAATGTGCACCTCGCGCTCCAGGCGCCGTCGCATGTCGTGCGCATCGGGCAGGAGCACCTCCCCCTGGACAACCATCCGCCCCGACTGCGCACCACACTGCGCCGCGCCTACCGTCGGCTGGACGCGCTCACCACGGTGACCGAGGCCGACGCCGCCGCCTACCGGCGCAAGATGTGGCTGCCCGGCGTACGGGTGGAGGCTCTCCCGAACAGCGTGCCGGATCCCGTGCTGCCGGCCGCGGACGGCAGCGCGAAGGTGGTCGTCGCGGCCGGCCGGCTGGTGCCGGTGAAGCGCTACGACCTGCTGATCGAGGCTTTCGCCGCAGTCGCCGCCGAACACCCGGACTGGCAGCTGCGCATTTACGGCAAGGGTGAGGAGCACGACCGGCTGCGGAAGCTGATCGTGGACCTCGGGTTGTGGAACAACGTCTTCCTGATGGGTGCGGCGATCCCCATGGAGGCGGAGTGGGTGAAGGGTTCGATCGGTGCGGTCGCCTCCGACTTCGAGTCGTTCGGCATGACGATCGTCGAGGCGATGCGCTGCGGACTGCCGGTGGTGAGCACCGACTGTCCCTACGGGCCCGGCGAGATCATCAAGGACGGCGTCGACGGACGGCTCGTGCCCGTGGGAGACCGTGACGCGATGAGTGCGGCCCTGTCGGAGCTGGTCCGGGACGACGAGCGGCGCCGGCGGATGAGCCGGGCGGCCCTGGAGAACGCGCGGCGGTTCGCCCCTGGCCCTGTGGTCGAGCAGGCCGAGCGGCTGATGGCCGAGGCGGTCTCGGCGCGGAAGGCGGGACGAGCGGTCGCGCAGGAACGCGCCGGCGTGCACCGCGTGCTGGTCAGTCAGGGCTTCGCCGCCCGCGACGCCGCGTTCGCGGCGGCCGGCGACGCGCGGCGCGCGATACGGAAGGGGCAGCGGTGAGCGCTGGACAGGGAGTGCAGCCGCGCGCGGGGTGCGTGGTCGACACCGGGGGCCGGATGGTCTTCGACCTGGTGTCACGGCCCGCGCAGGGGCGGCAGTTGCTGCTGCGGCTGCGGCCGGGGAAGGGGCAGCCCGAGAAGGTCCTGCACGCCCTCGACCTGGAGCCCTCCGACGACGGCGGCCGACGCGCCGTTCTGGACACCGACACCGTTCTCGCGGAGGGCCGGTGGGACGTGTACCTGCTCCAGGAGTCCGGGGCCGAGCGGCAGCGTCTGCGTCCGGGCCTGCGCGACCTGCGGGCCCTCGTCGACGGTCACCGTCGGGACTGGCAGACACCGCTGGCCGTACGGGTGCCGTACGCCACCGCGGACGGCTATCTCGCGGTGCGGTCCTGGCTGCGACCCGCCCACGCGGAGGTCGGCCGGATCACCCTCACGGACCGTTCGCTGACGGTCGGCGCCCGCCTGCACGGTGCCACGCTCCAGTCGGGGGCCGTCGTACGGCTGCGGCTGCGGGGCGGCAGCAACCATCTGTGGGACCTTCGGCCGCAGGTCGAGGACGACGGCCGGAGCTTCTCCTTCACCGTGGACCACGGGGAGTTGACCGCCGAGACGGTGGGCGGGAGCGGGGTCTGGGACGTGTTCGTCCAGCCCGCAGTGCAGGCGCCCCTCATCCGTCTGGCCCGTCTGCTCGACGACGTGGCGGGCCGCAATGAGGTGTTCGTCTATCCGACGGTCACGGTCGACGGAACCGGTCTGCGTCCCTTCTACACCGCCGACAACGACTTCTCCGTCGAGGTGACGAAGGCGGGGTGAGGCTCGGGGCGGCGCGAGCCCGAACGGGGTGAACGCCGTCCAGCCGGGGGTGCCTCCGCCGCGCGAGGCACCCTCACGGCCACCGGGGGCGCGGCTGTGGCTGTATTTGCACTTTCAATTGATCTTTCAACGCTGCCAGGATCGCCTCGCTCGAGCACGTCCCCACCGTCCTCGAAAGGCACCTCCATGCGCAGCAGCCCCCTCGCTCTCCTCGCCGGTGCCACCGCCCTGTTATGGGCCACGACGTCACCGGCGTCCGCCTCCGTTCAGCCCGGCACCACCTACTCCGGCGAGGGCACCTTCTACGGCGCGACCGGCGTCGGGAACTGCCTCTACGACGCCACCGCCGACATCGGCATCGCGGCGCTCAACCACACCGACTACGAGAACGCGCGCATGTGCGGAGCGTACCTGCAGGTCAAGGGACCCCGGGGCGAGATCACCGTGAAAATCGTCGACCGCTGCCCCGAGTGCAGACCCGGTGACATCGATCTCAGTGAGCGCGCCTTCGCCCGTATCGCCGACCCGGTGGTGGGCCGGGTGCCGATCACCTGGAAGCTGGTGAGTCCGGACATCGGCGGCACCGTCGCCTACCGCTACAAGGAAGGCTCCTCGCAGTGGTGGTGCGGCATCCAGGTCCGCAACCACCGCAACCCCGTCGCCACCCTGGAGGTCCGCACCGGCTCCACCTGGCGCCAGCTGCCGCGCCAGGACTACAACTACTTCGTCTCCGACAACGGCGCGGGCTGCGGCTCCGACATCCGGATCACGGACATCTACGGCCAGACACTCACCGACACCGGTATCGCCATCACTCCGAACGTCGACCAGCGGGGCAAGGCCCAGTTCAGCAAGCGCTGACCCCGCACCGGATACGGCCGAGTGATGGGCGGGACCGGCCCCGGCCTCGTCAGGACTGGTACGGCTGCTGCTGGGGCTGCCCGTGGGGCTGACCGCCGTGCGGGCTCGCGGCCTGCGCCAGCAGCTGGTCCGCCTGCTCCTTGGTGATCTTCTGCTCGGCGCCGCAGAAGGTGCACTGCGTGGCGTGCTTGGTGGAGATCGGGAACAGCGGCACGAAGAAGAGGGTGAACTTCGTGACGCGCTTCCTCAAGGTGTGGGCGGAGGGGTTGCCGCAGTACCCGCACAGCAGCGTGAGTATCGCGAGCTGGTACAGATATCCCTTGGTGCCGAAGATGATCATATTGGTCCCTCCAGGGTCGATGCCTGCGCACAGTGTCGTGCACGTCGATGTGCCTGGTGCACGCCGGGGGCGGTGTTTTCGTCGGGCCCTTCCCCCGGTTGACCGGCGGGCGGTTTCGGCGGAGGCTGCAGTGCCAGCCTTTTCAACATCATCAACGCGCCCGGAGGAATGAAGCACGTGACACCCGAGTCCCCGGCCCCCGACGACGTCTCCTACGCCGACACCACGCACCGCGACACCCACGAGACCGGTATGGCCGTTCGCAAGGCCGTGACCGAGCGAGTGATCGGCGGGGTGTCCGGCGAGGCGGGTGAGTCGGCATGACCCTGCGGTGCGCCGTCCTCGACGACTACCAGGGCGTCGCCCTCTCCCACGCGGACTGGACACCCCTCGCGGACCGGGTGGACGTACGGGTCCTGCGGGAGCACGTGACGGACCGGGAACAGCTCGTCGACGCGCTCGTGGACTGCGAGATCGTCGTGATCATGCGGGAGCGGACGCCGTTCGACGCGGAGCTCCTGGGGCGTCTGCCGCGGCTGCGGCTGCTGGTGACCACGGGCATGCGCAACGCCTCCGTCGACCTCGCGGCCGCGACCGCGGCCGGGGTGACGGTCTGTGGCACGGCCAGCAGCATCACCGCGCCGGTGGAGCTGACCTGGGCGCTGATCCTGGGACTCGCACGGCAGTTGACGGTCGAGAGCGGGGCCCTGCGGGAGGGCGGCCCCTGGCAGTCCACGGTCGGCCGGGATCTGCACGGCCGGACGCTGGGCCTGCTCGGGCTCGGCAAGATCGGGAGCCGTGTGGCACGTGTCGGGGCGGCCTTCGGCATGGAGGTGCTGGCGTGGAGTCAGCACCTCACCGCAGAGCGGGCGGCGGCGGAGGGTGCGCGACTGGCGCACAGCAAGGAGGACCTGCTGCGGCGCAGTGACGTCGTGTCGGTCCATCTCGTGCTGTCCGAGCGTACGCGTGGTCTGCTCGGGGAGACCGAGTTGCGTGCCATGAAGTCGGACGCCCACCTGGTCAACACGTCCCGTGCCGGGATCGTCGACCGGGAGGCGCTGCTGCGGGCCCTGCGGGAGGGCTGGATCGCCGGGGCCGGTCTCGACGTGTTCGAGTCGGAACCGCTGCCCGCAGAGGATCCGCTGCGCTCCCTGCCCAACGTCCTGGCCACACCCCACCTCGGCTACGTCACCGAGGGCAACTACCGCACGTACTACGGCGAGGTGGTGGAGGACATCGTCGCCTTCCTCGCCGGGGAGCCGGTCCGGCTGCTGCGCGCGGGGTGACCCCGGAGCCCCCGGGGCTCAGTTCTTCAGGGCCTGTTGCAGGTCGGGGTAGCACGGGATGACGGTGTCGACCCCGACCAGCTGCAGGATGCGCAGGACCGGGTTCCTCGGCCCGGCCAGGCGCAGCCAGCCCTGGGCGGCCTGGGCGGCCTGGTGGGCGGCGATGAGGGTGTTGACGCCCGTGGAGTCCATGAAGGTGACCCCACTGAGGTCGACCACCAGCCGCCCCGCGCCCGCGCCGTCGGGCGGGAGCAGTGCCTGGCGGAAGTTGGTTCTGGTCGTGTGGTCGATCTCGCCGTGCGGGACGACGACATCGATGCCGTCGATGACGGAGTGCGCGATCGACAGCCGCTGCGGGGCGGCTGGTTCCTCGGTTTCTGCCACGGTATCCCCAAAGGCGTCGGTCAGGGGGCCGGCCACGGACCGGGCCAGCGTACCTCCGGAGATCCTTCGAGGGGAGACCACCTCCTTCGGCTACAGCTCAGGCGTGCCTTTTGGAACGGCGGAGGCGTACGGGGCGGGCGAGCGGGTACACGCGGGCGTGTGCGTGAAACTAGGGCGGACTGTATGCAATCGGTGATCAGTGGCGGAGGCCGTATGGCGCCGCAGCGTGGTCGTATTCACACCACTGTTGCTCTGGACGGCGATTCCTCCTGCATCGCCGAGGCTCGCCACCACGCGGCCGACTTCCTCACCCGGGTGCAGGCCGAGCACGGTCTGCCGGTCACCGCCCGGGCGATGGACACCACCCGGCTCGTGGTCAGTGAGCTGGTCACCAACGCCAGGAAGTACGCGCCGGGGCCGATTCTGCTCGAGCTGCGGATCTCGGGTGGCGACGTCGAGGTGGTCGTCTGGGACAGCGATCCCGTACTGCCGTTGGCGCGGGCCGCGGATCCCGGGCGGGTGGGCCAGCACGGTCTGGAGATCGTCATGGCCGTGTGCGCGGGGTACGAGGTCCAGCGCGAGCCCGTCGGCAAGCGTGTCACCGTACGCGTGACGCTGCTCGACTGACCGGGGGCCGCGCCCTTTCTGACGCCCTGTCGGCGCCGCCCGCGGTGACATCCCGCGCGGCGCCCTCCTCCCTGTCTGCCCGACTGTTGTCCGAGGTGACCGCGACCGTGTCTGCTCCCGAGGCCCTGCCCGCCCTCACCGCCGGTGTCTCCACCGGCCTGGTGCTGCTCCTCCGCTGGGCCGCCACCCGGAACGCGGACCCCGCCCGCCCGCCGCACAACGGGGATCCGACCGGCCTGGCGCCGGACGACCCGGTCCTGCGGCAGGCCGAGGAGCACGTACGGCACTACTGGGCCCGTGTTCGACCGCTGTACCCCACGCCTCGCGACTGACCAAGGCGGTCCGCGGCCGCTGCGGCCGGCTGCGGGTTCGCGGGTTCTGCGGGTTCAGCCGAGGGTGTCAGTCCTGTGGGTGCGTGCTGTCGGCGGTCTGCCGGAAGGCCTGCGCGGTCTGTTGCGCGTGCAGTCGCTCCAGGGCGCGCAGTTGACCGTGGGCACGTTCCAGCAGGGCGTCCAGTCGGCCCGCGTCCAGGCGTTCCTCGTCGTCGGTCAGGCCGCGCAGCGTCTCCCAGAGGGCGGCCTTGCCGGTCACGCCCGCACGCAGGAACTCCAGCTCGACCAGCGAGGTGAGCGGGGAGCGCTGCAGCAGGCGGCCGTTGGTCTTGAGCCGGCCCGCCTTCTCCGCCAGGTGGCCGGCGACGACCTTGTACCGGCGTACGGGGACGTCGAGCCGCCGCATGATCTCCAGCAGACTCGACCGGTCCTCGGCGATCTCGTCGGCGAGCGGGCCCATGTCGGCCCCGAGGGCCGTGTCCTGCTCGGCCTCGGCCAGGGCCCGGGCGCGGTCCACACCCACGGTGGATCCCGCGAGGTGGTCGTTGAGGTAGATGCCGAGCAGGTCGGCACGTGTGTCCTGCGTGTGATGCCTGTCCCGGATGTCCAGCGTGCGCATCGTGGGTCCCCTCTTGGCCGACGGGACGTCCGGGCGGTGTCGGCGGACGGCCCGGACGTCTGACACCCACCGAGTGACCCCGCACGGCTCTTCCCACACGTCATGGTCCGCACAGACGCCCCCAACAATCCCCCCACGAGTCTCACGCGGGCTGCACACCCCGTTCCGAAAGCCTCGTTAGCGTTGCAAGCTGCTCGATTCCGTGTACGAACGTGACCGGGCCGCCCTCCGGCGGGCCGACGCCATGTCAACCCAGGAAGACCGCAGATGGACTACTGCTCCTCGTGTCGCCGGCATCTCAATGGCGCCCTGGTGTGTCCCGGGTGCGGTGCCTACGCCCCGGACATCGCCCCCACCACCGCCGACGGACGTACCGTTCCGGGCCCGGCCACCGTCGGCACGACGGCAGCGTGGGCACCCGAACCGGACACGTGGCCCGACGGCGGACGTCACGGTGGCGGACTCCACGCCGACGGACTTCACGACGGTCTTCACGGCGCACTTCACGAGGAGGCGGACGGCGGGCTGCACGGCGCGGGCACGGACGAGGATCCCTACGGCGAGCCGTCCGGCGACCTGGAGGGCGTGGCGTCGGCGCCGGAGGGCCGGGCGGCTCGGCGTCGCCAGCGAGCCCGCTGGAAGAAGAACCAGCGCCGGGCCGTGGTCGCGACCGCCGTCGCCCTCGTCGGAGGCGGCCTGACCCTGGGCACGATGGACCGCAACTCCACGAACCGGGCGCAGGCGGCCACCGCCCCGGAGGTGACCGGTCCGGGCACCGACGAGGAGCGGACGTCGCAGGACGCCCTTCCGACTTCGACGCGCCCCGACGCGCACCGCTCCTCCCCCACTCCGACCGCGCCCGCGATCCCCCGCCAGCGGTCCGTCGCCCCGGACGAGCAGGACGCGCTCTCGAACGTTCAGCCGGACTCCGCCGACCGCCCTCGTACGGCCGCGAAGCCGGTGCCGCAGCCGCAGGCCGGCTCCCGGAACTCCGGCGGGTCGGCCGCCGGTGCCTCGACCTCCGGCGGGTCGGGCTCCGGAGGATCGGCCGACGACTCCGGTACCGCGGCGACGCCGACACCGACACCGACGGGTGGCGCCGACAGCAGCAGCAACGCCGGCGGCGACAGCTCCGGTTCTGGCACCAGCTCCAGCTCGTCGAGCTCTTCCAGCTCGGGAACGTCGCAGTCGGGCACCTCGCAGTCGGGAACCTCGCCGTCCGCCACCTCTCCTTCGGGCGAGATCTGCGTGCTCGTGCTCTGCCTGGGCTGACGGCACGACACCGCGCAGGTCCTCTCGTGACCTTCCCCGGGGGGAAGGGGGACACGTGAATCACCCAGGGCCTGCGCGGCTCGACCTGTGCTCCCCCGCCCGGCCCCTATGCGGGGAACGCCTCCTGAGCCCGGTCGAGGGGGAAGCGGGCCTCGATGGCGGCTCCGGGCCTGATGACGGGACGGTCCTCGCTCAGTACGTCTTCGAGACCTCCGGTCACGCCCCCGCCCTGGGCAAGATCACGGACAGCACGGGGCTCGCCAGGACGACGGCTCTGCGGCTGCTCGAGGCCGTGGAGCGCTTCGCCGCCGAGCTCGCGCAGGCGGCCGGGCTCATCTCCGACCAGGGGTTCCGCCATCCGCTCAGCCGCGGCCACTGACCCCTGGGCGCGATGCGGTCAGGGGGTGGGGATGCCGGCCGGGCGGGCCGGGCGGTCGAAACGGACCGACACGCCCGGTGAGTACAGCACGCTCACCGGCTCTCCCAGCGGTCCCCGCACCCCTGCCGCGGCCACCAGGTCCTCCTCGCACTCGATCAGCTCGGCCCGGTGCAGGGGCCAGCGGGGGTGGGCGTTGGGCAGGTACATCGGCCGGCCGAGGAACGCGGTGTGCATCCCCCAGCGGGCGGTCAGGAAGTGCTCCAACTCCGTCGCCTCGCCGATCCGTCCGCCCACCCGCACGGTGATGCGGCTGCGGGCGCCCCGCGGTCCGGGCCAGCGCCGCGAGCTGGTGTACGTGACCGTGTCGCCGTCGCCGCGCACGGCCATCCGGGACCAGACGTACGGCATCCCGAAGCCGGCCCTGCCCACCGCCACCGGCACGAGCCGGGAGGCGTCGAGTGAACGGAAGACCACACCGCGCCGCCCGTGCGCGTCGACCGAGTACAGGCGGACGTTGGTCTCGGGGAACGTCCCCAGGTAGGGGACGCCTGGGAGCCGGAACCAGCCGACGCGGTGCATGCGGAAGGCGACGAGACCCACGTACGTGACCCCGCCCAGGGTGTCGGGGCGGGTCCCCGGCGGCAGCAGACCGGCCACGTCGGCGGGGTCCGCGGCCCAGTGGAGGAAGGTGAGGTCGAGCCAGGACTGGGTGAGCAGCGGACGGCGTATCACCCCCGGCGCGTCGGCCGAGACGGGTTCCGGGGGCGTTTCGGGGCCCGGTGGTGGTGTGCGCCTCACCATGCTCCCTTTCTGTTGGTCACCGCGAAGGTGAGGGGTGGGCGACGTCGGAGGCCTTGTCCGTGTCCCGTGGGTCATGGAAGGTCGCCGTGCCAGTCGAAGCGGCGGCCGTCGGCCTCCCTGGGGGCGTAGAGCGCCCGGCCGCCGGGCCCGTGGCGGCCTATCTCCGTCGGCAGCGCCACGCCGTCGCGCACCTCGTCGTCGGGCCGGTCCGTCACGTCCAGGAGCAGTCCGTCCAAAGGGCCGCCCACCAGCTCCACGTAGGCGCGTCCGGGCCTCGGTGCCGCGTCCTCGTGGTCCGCTCCGTACACCCGGCCGCGCATGAACTCCAGCTCATCCATGACCTGAACGATCGCATCCGGCACTGACAACGGGCCCTCGCCCGCGGGTGCGGTCGGTCCGCCGTCCGGCTCGTCCGGTGCCGCCTTGGCTCATCGCCGCGCCACCACACGCAGCGTCCGGACCGAGGGGTCGGCGGCGTCCGGGATCAGGACGCCGTGGTCGACCCCGCGGCCCAGGTAGTCGAGGACGTCGTCGGTGATCACCGCTCCGGGGGCGATGACGGGCACGCCCGGAGGGTAGGGGCTGACCATCTCCGCGGCGATCCGCCCCGCGGCCCGCTCCGCCGGCACGTGTTCCGCCGGGGCGAAGAACGCCTCACGCGGCAGTACGGCCTGCTCCAGTTCCAGGGTCGAGGCCTCGGGCAGAACGACCGCACCGGAGGCCGCGCGGCCGGCACGCCGGACGATGTCCATGAGCGCGTTCGCGAGGAGGTCGCCGACCGGGCCGACCTGCTGTGGCAGGTGGCCCTGCGGCTGCACGCCGAGCCCGAGTACGCCCTCGCCGAGCAACGGGCCGCGGCCCTGCTGGCGGGCGAGCCGGCACAGGCCGGATTCGAGGTGGACCGCCCCGTGGCCGGCCTGCCGACCGCGTTCACGGCCTGCTACGGCCGGGGCCGCTCTGCCGTGGCGCTCCTGCTCGAGTACGACGCCCTGCCCGGTCTCGGTCACGCCTGCGGCCACAACCTCATCGCGGCCGCGGGCCTCGGAGCGGCACTCGCGGCGTGCGGCGTGCTGGACGACTCCCCCGGATCCGTGATGGCCGTGGGCACGGTCGCCGAGGAGGGCGGAGGCGGCAAGGCCGTCGAGGTGGAGGCCGGGGTGTTCGACGACGTCGACGCGACGCTGATGTTCCATCCCGGGGGGTACGACTGGCAGTGGGCGCCGCTGACCGCGCAGGTGCAGTACCGGGTGTCCTTCCACGGGCGCGCCGCGCATCCCACCGGCGACCCCGCCTCAGGCATCGACGCCCTGGCCGTGCTCGGCCGGCGCCTGTCGGAGGCCTCGCACGTGCAGGGCATCGTCACGCACGGCGGCACGGCCACCCACATCGTCCCCGAGCACGCGCAGGGGCTGTTCGGGCTGCAGGGCGGCCACACGGCGGCCCTGGACGACCTGGTCGGGCAGCTGCGCGACCGCGCCGAGGACGTCGCCCGCGCGACCGGCACCAGGGTGGAGAGGGTGCGTGCCACCCGAGCGGGCCCGTGAGGTGCTGCTCGCGGCGACCGAGGCACTGGCGTGCACCGCCGCGGACGTACTCCCGCGGCCGGATCTGCGCGACGAGGCGTGGGCGCGGCACCGGGAGACCTCGTCGGGGTGAGCCTCCGAAGTGCGGGAACTCGGGTGTTCCGGAAAAGTGAGGCTCCACAGGCGAGGACTGGTCATGGCTGAGCAGAAGTCGGCGCAGGAACGCTTCCCGCAGCCGCTGCGTGCGGCGGCCTCGACGCTGCAGAAGGTGCCGGGCGCCGGGATGGTGAGCAGAGCGGCCGGAGGGACGTTGGACAGGATCGGCACCGTGTCGCCGCGCGGACGGCGGGTGGCGGTCTACACGGGAGCCGGGGTGCTGGGCGTCACCGGCCTGGTGGAGTGGCCCGTCGCGGTCACCGGAGCGGCCGTGGCCTGGCTGACCCAGCCGCGATCCCAGGAGCAGCGGAAGGGGCAGGAGAGGGCAGGGGCCGAGGACACGACGGGCCCTGAGGAGATCGGGGCTTCCGAGGGTGCCGCCGCTGCGGGCACCGCAAGCACCGCCGGCATCGAAGGGACCGCGGGGTCCAGGCCCGCAAACGCCGGTGGTGGCCCTACGAGCGCCCACCGTGACGTCGCTTCGCAGGCCATCGGCGCCGGGACCGCCGAAGCAAGCGGCGAGGTCACCCCTACCGCGAGCCAGGCGTCCCCCTCCAGTGGGAGCGGCGGCGCCGAGCGTACAGGAAAGGCAGGCTGAGGGCGCGACATGAGTGGACTTCTGACGCGTTCCTCGGGTGCCGTGGCCGCGGCCGTCCTGGCCGGGCCCCGGCTCCTCGCGCGGGGGGCACCGCCCGTGGCCGGCGTCGCCGCAGGAGCGGTCGCGGCGACCGCGCGGGCGGGTGTGCGGGGCGCGGACTTCGCCGTACGGGCGGCCCGGGTCGCCCGTACGGCGCTGCCGGGCGATGCCCGCCACTGGCGGGCCGGTGCGCGGGCCCACCTCCCGATGCGGTCGGCGTCGGCGGAGGAGACCCGCGAGAAGCTGGAGCACGCGGCAGGCCGGGTGGCGGAGGCGCTGGCCGAGCACCCGGACGTGGCGGTGGCGTACTGGGACAGCGGATTGTCCCGGCTGGTGGTGACGGCGGTCGAGGACACGGTCGGCGACGCGGTGCTGGAGCGGGCGACGGAACTCGCTGAACGGCACGGGCTGGTGCCCGAGGCCGACCCTCTGGAGGACTTCGACCACCCGGGCGACCCCGCCGCGGTGCGCACCGTGGCCGCGGCCCTCGCGGCCGACCTGGTGGGCGTGGGCGCCGCCTTGACCGCGAACGCGCTGCGTCTGCCGCCCTCGCCGCGGCTGGTCACGGCGGTGTCGACCATACTGCGCGAGAACCCGGCCTTCCGGGGCTGGTTGCGCGGCCGGCTCGGGAACGCCCGCCGCATGGACCTGACGCTGGCCGTCGCCAACGCGGCCGTCCACGGTGCCGGGCAGAGCCCGACGTCGCTGGCGCTCGACGGGGCGCTGCGCATCTGTCAGTTGGCGGAGGCGGTGGCGCGGGGGACCGCGTTCGAGGTGGTGCACGACAAGCTGTGCGTGCCGAGCCGCGACAGCCTGCCCGCGGATCGGTCCGGACGGCCGCCGCTGCGCACCTCCCCGGCCCAGCAGTACGCCGTCCACGCCTCGACCGGCAGTGTGCTGGGCGCGGTGGCGGCACTGCTCGTCAAGCACGACGTGGCCGAGGCAGCGGAGGCGGTGCTCTCGGGATCGCCGAAGGCCGCGCGGTACGGACCCGCCGCCTTCCACGCCGTACTCGGCGCGGCGCTGTCCCGGACGGGTGTGATCGTGCGCGATCCGGACCGGCTGCGGCAGCTGGAGATGGTCGGCACGGTCCTCCTGGATCCGAGTGCGCTGCGCACGCCGGGTGCGGGGGCCGACCCGTGGGCGGAGTCCGTCCTGGACGCGGCGCGGCGGGCCGGGCTGCGTGTGGTGATGGTGGAGGACCCGGCGCTGGCCGACTTCACCGGGCTGGCCGACCAAGTCGTCGCCGCCGGAAGGCCGTTGAGCGAGGTGGTGCGCGAACTGCGCGCGGAGGACGGTGGCGTCGTCACCGTCGTGCGCCCGGCGTCGGGTGACGACCCGGAGGTGCTGTCCGGGCTGCTCAGCGGTGATGTGGCGATCGCCCTGGCGGACGGCGACGCTCCGGTGGCCTGGGGTGCGGACGTCCTGGCCCTGCACGGCCTGGCCGATGTGTGGCGGCTGCTGCGAGCGGTGCCGGCGGCCCGCGCGGTGGGGCGCCGGTCGCAGATCCTGGCGCGGTCCGGTGCCGCGTTGTCCGGACTGCTCGTGGCCGTGGGCGAGTCCCGCGGGGGCCGCGGTTCGGCGCTGCCCGGGCTGCGGCACGCGCCGGTCGACGCGAGCGCGGCGACGGCGCTGCTGTCCGGGGTGCGCGTGGCCCTGGGTGTCGCGACGGCCCACGCCCCGCACCCGCGGCCGCGGGTGGCGTGGCACGCGCTGGACCCGGAGGACGTACGCGAGCGGCTCGCGAAGGAGCACGAGCGCGAACCCGAGCCGAGCGCATACGAGAAGGCGCGCGCGCGGATGCGCGCGCTGGCCGACCGGGCGGGCAACGTGCCCGCGCTGGCGCCGGCGCGGTGGACGGTGGACCTGGCGCGGGCAGTGCGCGGCGAGTTGGACGACCCGCTCACCCCGGTCCTGGCGGTCGGCTCGGCGGCCGAGGCGATCCTCGGGTCCGTCGTGGACGCGCTGCTCGTGGTCGGCGCGCTCGACCTGAACGCGCTGGTGGGCGGTGTGCAGCGGCTGCGGGCGGAGCGGGCCCTCGCCGGGCTGCTGGCGCAGCAGAAGCAGAAGGCGCGGGTCACCGAGGAGGAGTCGCAGGACGCGTCGGTGGAGGCGCACGTCGTGGACGCCGCCAAGCTGGAGCCGGGCCACATCATCGAGTTGAAGGCCGACGACGTCGTACCGGCGGACGCGCGGCTGCTGTGGGAGGACGGTCTGGAGGTGGACGAGTCGGCGCTGACCGGTGAGTCCCTGCCGGTGCACAAGTCGATGGACGTGACGCCGTCGGCCCCCGTGGCCGAGCGCCACTGCATGGTCTTCGAGGGTACGACCGTGGTGGCGGGACGCGCCCAGGCGGTCGTCGTCGACACCGGTGAGCGCACCGAGGCCGCGCGGGCGGTCTCCCTCGCCGCGCGGACGCCGTCGGCCGCGGGCGTCCAGGCCAGGCTGCAGGAACTCACGCGCAAGGCCCTGCCGTTGACGCTGGCGGGCGGGGCGGCGGTGACCGGTCTGTCGCTGCTGCGCGGGACGCCCGTGCGGGAGGCGGTCAGCGGTGGTGTGGCGGTGGCGGTGGCCGCCGTACCGGAGGGGCTGCCGCTGGTGGCGACGGTGGCGCAGCTCGCGGCCGCCCGTCGGCTCGGCCACCGGGGAGTCCTCGTGCGCACGCCGCGCACTTTGGAGGCGCTGGGCCGCATGGACACCATCTGCTTCGACAAGACCGGCACCCTGACCGAGAACCGGCTGCGCCTGGTCCGGGTGGCCGACGCGGACAGCACGGTCCGCCGGGCCGGCGAGCCCGAGGTCGCCGCGGTCGTACGGGCCGCGGCGCGCGCCTGCCCCCGCCTGAACGGTGACGGCGCCCGGCCGACGCACGCCACCGACGAGGCGGTCCTGGACGCCGCCGGGCCCGACGCCGACTGGACGCAGGACGAGGGCCTGCCGTTCGAGACCTCGCGGGGTTACGCAGCCGCGGTCGGGCGCGCCGGGGACGGTTCACGGGTGCTGGTGGTCAAGGGAGCGCCGGAGACCGTGCTGCCGGCCTGTGCCGACCTGCTGTCGCACGTGTCCGACGCGGCGCACGCGCTGGCGGGCGACGGACTGCGCGTCCTGGCGGTGGCGCAGCGGCCGCTGGAGGAGGGCGAGGAGGCGGCGGACGTACTCGAACAGCCGCTGGCGCGCCTGGAGTTCACCGGGTTGCTGGCGCTGGCCGATGTGGCGCGCGAGACGTCCCCGGCGCTGGTGCGCGGGTTGCGCGAGGCGGGCGTACGACCGGTGGTGCTGACCGGCGACCATCCGCAGACGGCCCGTGCCATCGCCGCCGACCTGGGCTGGCCGGAGGACACGACGGTGGTCACCGGCGACGAGCTGGCCGCGGCGGACCGCTCGGCGCGGTCGCGGATGCTGCGCGACGCGGACATCGTGGCGCGGGTGGCTCCGGAGCAGAAGCTCCAGGTGGTGGAGTCCATGCGGGACGCCGGCCGGGTGGTGGGCATGGTCGGTGACGGCGCCAACGACGCCGCGGCCATCCGCGCCGCCGACATCGGCGTGGGCATCAACGCCCGGGGCTCGGCGGCCGCCCGCAACGCCGCCGACATCGTCGTCACCGGCGAGGACCTGCTGGTGCTCGTCGAGGCGGTGCGGGAGGGCCGTTCCCTGTGGCACAGCGTCGCCGACGCGATCGCCATCCTGATCGGCGGCAACGCGGGCGAGGTCGGCTTCGGCATCGTCGGCACGGTGCTGTCGGGCTCCGCTCCCCTGTCCACTCGTCAGATGCTGCTGGTGAACCTGTTCACGGACCTGTTCCCGGCGATGGCGGTGGCCGTGACGCCGAAGGAGTCGGCGAACGGCGAGGAGACACAGGCCGAGGGGACGGAGGCGCCGTTGGGTACGGCCGTTCTCGGCGATCCGCTGATCCGTCAGATCCGGCACCGGGCCATGACGACGTGTCTCGGCGCGACGGCGGCCTGGCTGTTCGGCCGGTTCACCCCGGGTACGGCACGACGCTCGACGACGATGGCCCTGTGCGCCGTGGTCGGCACCCAGCTCGCCCAGACGCTGGCCGACCGCCGCGGCAGCCCTCTGGTGCAGGTCACATCCCTGGGGTCCGCCGCCGCGCTCGTTGCCCTCGTGCAGATCCCGGTGGCCAGCCACGCCTTCGGCTGCACGCCTCTCGGCCCCCTGGCATGGGCGGGCGTGGCCACGTCGATCACGCTGGCACTGGCCGGGCAGCGGGCTCTGCCGTACGTGGAGGAGGCGATCCTGAAGCGGTGGCCGGACACCGCCCGGTCACCGCTGGCGCTGCTCCCTGGGAGTGGCCGTGCGTGAGGCGTCCACCCGGCCGGGCCTCGGACGGCCCGGAACTCAGCGGTCCCGGCCGCCCGGTCTGAGCATCTGGCTCGCGGCCAGTTCACGGTAGAGGGGGCTGTGGGCCAGCAGTTGCTCGTGGCGGCCGCACGCGGAGACGCGGCCGTCGTGCAGCACGACGATCCGGTCGGCGTGCTGCACGGTGGAGAGCCGGTGGGCGACGACCAGCACGGCGCACTCCTCGGCGACCTCCTTCATGACGGCGGTCAGCGCCGACTCGTTGATGGCGTCGAGGTGGGAGGTGGGCTCGTCCAGCAGGAGGAGGGACGGGCGGGCCAGCAACGCCCGGGCCAGGGCGACTCGTTGGCGTTCGCCGCCCGAGAGGGTGCGGCCGCGCTCGCCGACCACGGCGTCGAGACCGGCGGGCAGCCGGGCGAGGACCTCGTCGAGGCGGGCCAGTTCGACGACCCGGCGGATCTCGTCGTCCGTGGCGTCGGGGACGCCGTAGGCGATGTTGTCACGCAGGGTGCCGTGGACGACGTGGGTGTTCTGGTCGACCACGGCGATGCGCCGACGGCACGCGTCGCGGCCGAGTTCGGTGGCGGGCCGCCCGTCGAAGAGGACCTCTCCCGTGTCCGGCTCGTAGAACCGGGCCACCAGGGCGAAGAGCGTGCTCTTGCCGGCGCCGGAGCGGCCGACCAGCGCGACCTGCCGGCGCTGCGGAACACTGAGGGAGACCCCGCGCAGGACCGGCCGGCCCGGGTCGTGGCCGAAGTGGACGTCGCGCAGTTCGAGGGCGGGCGGGACCTCGGCGACGGACCGCCCCGAAGTGCGGGGGCGGGCCTGCGGGACGCGGGCTTCCGTGGGCTCCACGGGCAGGCGCAGCGCCTCGTCGATGCGCTGGTAGGCGCCCATCCCGCGCTGGACGAGGCTCGCGGCGCGGAAGACGGAGGACAGCGGCAGCACCAGGTAGGAGGCGTACAGCAGGAAGGCGACGAGGTCGCCCAGGGAGCCCGCCTCGCCGCCCACGCGTAGACCGCCGATGACCAGGACGATGAGGAAGGAGCCCTGGACGGCGAGTTCGACGGCGGGGCTCATCACGGAGGCGAGCTTCGCGGTGCGTACGCCCGCTCCGTAAGCCGCGTCGACGCGTGCGCCGATACGGGCCGCCTCGCGGGACTCCGCGCGGTGCACCCGGACCATGGACAGCGCGCCGAGAGCGCGTTCCAGGTCGGCGGCGACGGCCCCGACCGCGCTCTGCATGTGTTCGGAGGCCCTTCGGATGCCGGTCAGCAGGGAGGCGACCACGGCGGCAGCGGTGGCCACCGTGAGCGCGACCAGGAACAGCAGCAGCGGGTCGAGCCACGCCATGAGGACGATGGCTCCGGCGGCCACGAGGCTGCCCGTCACGAGATCGACGAGTGCCTGTGAGACGACCTCGCGCAGCAGGGTGGTGTCGGCGGTGACGCGGGAGACGAGATCGCCGCCACGGTGTCGGTCGTACTCCCTCATCTCCAGTCGGAGCAGTCGTGCCACGAGGCCGTGGCGGAGTTGTCGTACGACGCCCTCCCCCATGCGCTCCAGGAGGAAGCGCCCGGCGGATCCGGTCGCCGCCTCGGCGACGAACAGGACGGCGAGCAGGGCGAGCAGCGGCCAGACGACCTGCCCTCGGCCGCCGGCGTCGACGAGGTGCTTGGCGACGAGCGGTTGGGCCAGGCCGAGGGCGGAGCCGACGAGGGTCAGTACGGTGGCGACCGCCACTGCGGCCCGGTGCCCGGCGGTGAGCCGGTACATGGTGGCCACCGCGGCGCGGGTCGACCTGTCGGTGTGGGCGGTCGGGGACGCGGCGCCGTTCATCGGTCCGTCGGCCGGGACGGCGGGGCGACGACCACCAGCCGGGCGAAGTAGCCGTCCGGCACGCCCTCGCCGACGGGGCTGCCCTCCGCCTCGATCCAGGCGTGCGCGGTGAACGGTGGGACCACGCGTACGCCGGCGCACCAGGTGGGCCAGGTCCCGCCGACCCGGCACAGCAGCGCCGCGCCCAGCGACCGCGGCAGGCACCCCTTCGGTCCGGCGCAGCGCAGGCTGGCGGCGCACAGGGCGTCCCGCGCGCGCTGCGCCTGGGCGGGGGTTGCGGGCACGGCGCCGCGGCGCAGCAGGCCGAGGACGGCGCGGATGTGGCGGGGTGGCAGAAAGGCGAGGAGGGTGGCGGGCAGCAGGACGGCGAGGGCGGCGAGACGGCGGGGCAGCGGCACGTCGGTGGGGCGCTCCAGTGCGCTGGGCGTGGTCATGAGGCGAGCCCCGAGCCACGCAGCTGCCCTACGAGCGTTTCGACGTCCCGCAGTGCCTGGTCCCTGTCGATGTCGAACTCGCGGACCAGCGCGGCGGCCGCGTCCGCCTCCTCGCCGCCGTCGAGCAGAGTCCGCACGACCAGGGTGGCGGTCGGGTTCAACTCCCAGTAGGAGCCGGAGCGTTCGTCGAGCAGTACCGTGCCGTAGTCGGTCTCGGCCGTGGACACGTCGGCGCCGAACCGCAGGGGCATGAGGGCCGCCTTTCTGACGCGGTGGAGGGGGTCAGGGATGGGCCACTGGGGTGCGGCGGGCGAGAGAGCGCAGCCACACCTCCGCGGCGATGGTGGAGTAGAGGATGGCGTCGGCCAGGCCCCGGGAGGCCGGCCGCTGGGCGAGGCGGCGCAGTCGGGCGGCGTCCACCAGGCCCAGTTCCGCCAGCCGGGAGTCCTCCCACAGCGCCAGCAGGTCGGCGCGGTGCTCGCGCAGCCCGTTGGCGGCGTCCATGGAGGCCGCGGCCTTGTTGGTGCGGCGCAGGCAGGCCTCGGGCACGATGCCGCGCATCGCGGCGCTCAGTACGGGCTTGTAGCGCCAGGGGGTGACACGGTCCTCCGGCCGTACGGCGAGGCACGCCTCGATGACGCGGTCGTCGAGGAAGGGGGAGGCCATCGGCAGCCCGGCCAGGGCCGCCATCCGGTCCCACTGTCGGATGACGCGGGTGCAGGAGCGGATCTGTTCGAGGTCGCTGTGCAGTCCCCGGTCGGCGTGCAGGGGTGTGGCGGTCGCCGCGGCCCTGAGGAGTGCCTGCCGGGCCGCCCGCTCGGCGTCGGGGGTCACCCAGTCGAACAGTCGCGGTGCCATGCCCCAGCCGAGGCCGGTGGCGACGGACGCGGGCGCGGGGTCGCGCAGGTGGGTGGCGGCGTCCGCGAGCCACTTGCCGTAGGGACGAGTGTCGGTGAGGGCGCGGGCGGTGCCGCCCAGTGGCCACTGCCACAGGGCCCGGAATCCCCGTAGCTGCCGCAGGGCGAACAGTGGGCGGGTGCGCAGCAGCTGGTGGTAGTACGCCTCTGAGCACCAGGCGACGTGGTCGCCGCCGATGCCGGTCAGGTGCAGGCGGCTGCCGCGCGCGGCGAGGGCGGGCAGGTGGTGCAGGACGCGGGAGCGGTCCATGACACCGATGGTGGGTTCGTCGAGGAGGTCGTCGATGCCGAGCAGGTCCTCGTAGACCAGGGGGGAGGCGTCGGCGTCCCAGATGACGTGCTCGACGTCCGGGAGGTGCCGTGCCGCCTGCTCGGCCCAGTGCAGGTCGGTGTCGGCCGGGTCGCGTCCGGGCCAGGTACTGGCCACCACATGGGAGGGAGAGCGGTCGGCCAGGAAGCAGACGGAGGTGGAGTCCAGTCCGCCGGACAGGTCGCAGCTGACCGTGCCGCCCTGTCGGGTGCGCGCGCCGACGGCCCGCTCGAGCGCGGTGCGGATGGCGGGGGCCGCCGTGGCGAGTGGTTCGCAGGGCTCCGGGGGCGTCCACCAGCGGGTGTGCCGTGCCGTGCGTCCGTCGGCGGCGACGATCACGGCGTCCTGCGGGGGTACGGCGGTGACCGCGCGCCAGAGGGAGGTCTCGAACAGCGGGTGCGGTGCGGGCCACAGCAGCCGGACAGCCAGTTCCTCCGGGTCGGGGTCGGCGCCCAGGGCGGCGGCGAGCGTGTCGGCCCGGGAGGCCGTGACGCGTACGCCGTCGATCTGCGCGTGGAAGACCAGCCGGAGGCCGGAGGCCGTGCCCTGGGCCCTGATGCGTCCCTCGTGGGTGGCGACGAGGTGGAAGCTGCCGTGGAGGGTGCGGGCCAGTGCGTCGAGTTCCGCGAGATCGCGCAGCTGTGCGGCCCGGTGCCGCAGTTCGTCGGCGTCGAGGGGGCAGCAGCCGATGACGGCGAGGGCGGTGTGACCGGCGCTCGCCGTCACGATCTCGTCGTCGTGCCAGTTCCCGACCAGCCAGGGACGGCCGGAGGCGTGGGTGAGGGTCCGGGTCGTGGGGCGGGCGAAGGAGCGGGCCACGGCGGCCGCGTCCGCACGGTCGGTGAAGACCGCGAAGTCCGCGTCGCCGGGGCCCGTCCCCGCACGTGCGTGCAGTTCAGTCATGACGTCGGGTCAAGGACCGTCCCGTCAGTTCTTGCTCAGGATCAGCCGGTCGTTGCCGGAGCGACCGAGCAGCCCCGTCTCCTTGCGGAACGTACCGAGCCTGACGAGCGTCGGAGCCTCGTAAGCCTTCTTCATGACCACTCCTCATGTGCAGATGACACACCCGCCTCCCTGGGCCGTCGGCCCACCCAGAGCTCATCGGGAACCCGGGTGACGGAGGGGCGCGGCATCCAGCTAGCTGCAGAACGGGAGGAGCGGACAAGACCGCTTACAGAATTCAGATGATATGCAAAAGTCATGCCGGACCTGCGCGGATGACCGTTCAACTGGCACGCACCGCCTGCGCCACACCCCTGCCGGGACGCCGCACATGTGCGCGGAGAAACGTTTGCACCTGCGTTCCAGTATGTGAGGGAGAGCCGTCCGGGCACGCCTTCCCCCCCAGTCACGGACGGGCGCCGCCGGGGCGCGTTCCGGGTGTGACAACGCGCTCCATTCCCCCTCCGACCCCCACGCCGCTCTTCACCATTTCATCACTTCCTGATCACCTGGCGATCATCTTATGTGTATGCTCCAGGCGCTCCATTCGCACCACCGAGGGGGGACTTCCTCATGCGTAAGCGCCATGTCATGGCCACCGCCGTCACTGCCGGAACGCTCGCGGCTCTCGCCGCCGCCCCGGCGCAGGCCACCGAGTACTCGTCCGCGCTGAAGGTCAAGGGCGTCCAGTACGACGCTCCCGGCAGGGACTCCAACCGGTGCGACGGCGGAAACACCCGGGAGGAGTTCCTGACGATCAAGAACTACTCCCGGACGGCGACCGTCAACCTCAAGGGTTATGTCGTCAAGGACGCCACCGGCAACACGTTCACCTTCAGCGCCAACCACTATCTCCAGCCCGGCGACTACGTGAAGCTGCGCGGCGGACGCGGCACGGACTCCGACGGGGGCAACGTCGTCTACCGCCAGAACTGCAACTTCATATGGAACAACGACAAGGACACGATCTACCTCTACAAGCCGGGCGGCAGCCGGGCCGACGTGCACTCGTACACCAAGTCCGCCAACGACCGTGACGGCAACGGCTACATCAACTACCACGGCTGACGTGCCGCCGCCGAGGCGGCGCAAGGCGATCGCCCCCCGCCGTCGGCGGGGGGCGATCGTCGTCGTGGATCACATGCCCTTCAGTTTGAAGTAGCGGCGTGCCTCCGGCAGTTCCGACAGGGCGATCAGGACCAGGGCGGCGGAGACGGCTCCGACGGTGGCTCTGACGACGTTGGCGGGGATGAAGACGCCTTTCCTCATGGCAGGTTCACCTCCTCTCGGGCGGCTTCGACGAGGATGTCGGCGAGCAGGGACTCGACGAAGGACACGGAGCGCTCCACGGCCTCGCGGACCGGTTCGCTGAGACCGACGACGACGTCCACCTCGGCGCCGGTCATCCGGATCTCGGGCTCGCAACCGACGACGAGGACGCGGGGCAGGTCCCCGTCGCCCAACTGGCGCGCGAGGGCGATGACCTTCACCGGGTCCATGGCGTGCGCCTCCGGCGCGCCCTCGCCGGGCAGCGTGGCGAGGTCGGGCTCGATGACGCTGAGGGTGCCGGGCGGCTGCCCGTGCGGTGTGGCGTCCAGCAGGACGACCGTGTCGTAGCCGTCCAGCATGCGGTACGCGAGGTCCATGCCCCGGATGCCGAAGTCGGCGACGTGGACGCCATCGGGCTGGGAGCGCCGGGCGAGGGCGGTGGCGGCCTCGGGGCCGAAGCCGTCGTCCGCCATGAAGATGTTGCCGACGCCCGCGACGAGCACGCGGTGGCCCGGCGTCTCGCCCTCGGGCCCGGGGAGCGGCTCGAGTTCGTCGGGGGCGAAGAAGAACCGGTGACCGATCTGGCTCGCCGCGCCGAGGTCACGGCCGGGGTCTCCTTCGAGGACGACGGCGATGTACACCTGCCCCTCGAAGTCCTCCTCCACCGCGGTGACTTCGGCGATCCGCCCCGTCAGGGCCAGGTCCATGATGTCCGCCCGCCGGGACGGCTTCAGCCGTACGCGCGTGCCGGGACGGAAGGAGACGCCGTTCACCGTGCCTCCCCGCCGGCCGCGCGGAACTCGCGGATGGTGCCGTGCAGGTTCATCAGGTCGTCGACGCCGAGTCCGGCGCAGCGGTCGAGGATCTCGCGCGCCCGGGGATCACTCGCCCGTGCCTCGGCCCGCTCCTCCTCGGTCATGCTCAGCACGCTCAGCACGAGCAGCTGGTCGATCTCGGTCCCGTCGAACAGGTCGCCCGGGCTCTCGGGCGCGATCCGTGGGAAGTCGTACAGCGTGACCGGTGAGGACAGCACCGTGTGCGCCCGCCCGTCACCCTCGTCGGTGCCCACCAGCACCGGCCAAGTGCCCTTGTTGCGGCAGGCGGAGGCGTGCTCGCGCAGGGCGTCGGGCGGGTCGAGGAGGGAAACGAAGCGTCCGCCCTCGCTGTGCAGCACGGTGTGCGTGGAGACGAAGGCGTACGGGGCCGCGGCCTCCCGCGCGTGCCGGGCGCCGGGGTCCGGCACCGGGCAGGGCGTGCTGTTGGCGATCCGCACGGTCAATTGCCGTACATCGTCCGAGGCGTCGTCCGCGACCGGCTCGGCCGTGACCTCGACGGTGCCGGTGAGCCGCCGCCAGCCGCGGACGAGGCTCGCGGCCCCGCCGGGCAGCTTCTCGGTGTCGGTGCCCTCGGGGATGTCGACGGTCGCGGTGCCGGGGGCGCCGGTCAGCACGACCTCGCGTTCGGTCACCTCCTGCCAGCTGACGTACCGCTCCCCCGCCACCGTCACCTCGTCGACGGGACGGCCGTCCTGGACGACGGTGCGGTCCACGACCTGGAGGAACCGCACGCGCACGGTGAGGTCGTCGGCGGGGCCCTCGTGGAGCACCTGTGTGGTCATGGTGGCCGGTTCGCCGAGCGCGTCGGCGCAGGCGGCGGGGAAGACACCGCCGAAGGTCCAGCGTTTGGCGTTCTTCAGCGCGGACCTGCGATAGGGCCAGAGCAGGTAGCCCTCGTACAGACAGGTCCGGGTGATCTTCTCTACGTCCGAGAGGGCCGCTTGTCGCGGCTGGTCGGTGAGGGTCATGTGGTGGTGGTCCCCGAGTGGTGGAGGGCGGTGCCGTCGAGCAGGGAGCGCACGGCGTCGTCGGGGGTGCCGAGGACGTTGCGGGCGCGGTAGGCGTCGAGGCGGTCGTAGGTGTCGCGGGACAGCCGCAGCCAAGGGCTGCCCGCGTGATAGCGGTCGGTGAGGGAGTTCCACAGGGCGGCGGGCAGGGCGTAGCGGGTGTCGCCGTCCGACCAGGAGATGCGGGAGGCGGCGAGTCCGGGCCCGCCGGGGGCGCGGTGGAAGACGGTGCCGCTGAAGAGGAAGTCGAGCGGCACGTCGCCGTCGTCGCCGACCGCGCGCAGGTACTTGGTGAGGGCCAGCTCGGTGTCGTAGGGGCACTCGACGGGGATGCGTACCGTCGTGCGGTCGTCGAAGGCCGGGACGTGGACGGTGGTCCGGGTCCAGTGGAGCGGCCGCATACTGCTCGCCCACTGGTCGGGCGCCCCGAACAGCTCGCCGAGTGCCTCCTGGGCCTCGGGGGCGTAGCGGCGGCGGGCGACGTCGATGCGGACGACGGTGGTCAGGGCGACCGAGGCGACCGGTTGGCCGCCGGTTCTGGCGATCTCCAGGTCGAAGCGGAGGGTGGGCAGCGCCGCGAAGGGCTCCTCCTCCGCTCCGGTGACGGCGAACGCCAGGATCGGCGCCACCGGAGCGGACAGCGCGGGGGACGCCGTCATGCGGGGGGCAGGTTCGGCATGTCCCGGTCGACCGGGTTGCGGTTCCGCGCGTTGATGCCGGTGGAGCGACGCGCCGTGGAGCGGTCGTCCCTCTTGTGTCCCGGCTGCCGCTTGTACAGGCCCTTGTGGTTGCCGCGCCGTACACCCGCGACGTGCGCGGGCTTGTCGGGCTCGACGTCGGGTTTGCCTACGGTGATGCCCATGACGCCTCCTCGGTGGTGAAGGGGGTGGCTTCGGTCGGTTCGATGAGGTCGACGAAGAAGTCCTCGACCCGCTGCCACACCTCGGGGCCGCCGTCCAGACCCTTCCAGTGTGCGCGCACGACGGCGACCAGGCGGTAGCAGTCGTCGAGCGGGACGAGCCAGTGCTCGGCCGCCCCGCGGGCCCGGTGCACCAGCAGCGCGGTCACGTCGGTGACGTGCTCCGGCAGGTCGGGGTGCCCCTGTTCGACCTGCTGCCAGCTGTCGGCGGGCACGATGGCCCGCAGCGCGCCCAGCGGGCTCGGGTAGGCCGCAGTGACCTCGCCGGTCTCGGCCGATCGGGTGAAGAAGGCGAGGGAGACGGGGACACCGAGACCGGCCCACACGGCGTCGTCGATGTGCAGGCCGTCGAGCCTCCGCCGCTCCTGTGGCAGCAGCCGGTAACCGCCGGCCGAGGTCGCGCCGTGGTCGAACAGCACGGCGCAGGCGCGACAGGCGCACGAGACGGTGCCGCTGGCGGGCTGGAGGACATGGCGGTGCGGGTGCCCGGTCGGCAGCGGCTCGGCGCACAGGTCGCACTGCTCCTCCCGGGCGCCTTGTCCGTCGGCCCGGGACGCCTGCTGGGCCACGCGTCGCAGCCCACTCATCCGCAGGCTCCTCCGCCGACGGGCGTACGGTCGCGGAACAGCGCGTCCACGGGGATCAGCGCCCCGTCGGCCCGGCCGCCTTCCACCCGTACGTCCTCGACTTCCGGTGCCCGCGCGGCCAGCGCCTCCCGTACGGCCTGTTCGGCGCCGGCCGCGCCGCAGCCGCTCTGCTGGATCCGGACCCGTACGGCGGACCCGGACATCTCCAGCAGCTCCGGCGGTCCGGGCAGGTCAGCGAGGGACTGCCGTACCCGGGTCTCGACCGGGACGGGATGCAGGTCGTGGACGAGGAGGAGGTGGCCGACGAGTTCGTCGCCGGCCAACCGCTCCAGCAGGTCGGGGTGGTCCACCAGGTGCGCGGTGATCCGGCCGAGGCACTGCCCGTACAGCCCGACGAGTGTCTCGACCGTCTCGGCGGCCTTCCTCGCGGCGAGTCCGTCCGGCAGGGTGTCCAGGCCGGACAGCCGCTCCTCGGCCAGCGCCACCTGGCCGCGCGCGTGGGCGTCCTCCCAGGGTTCCCAGGTCATGGTCGGGGCCGCCCTAGTCCGCGAGGGTGCCGAAGGTCGGCGAGTGGGACTGGGTGAGGGTGCGGCCGCCGCCGAGGTACATGTGGACACCGCACGGCAGGCAGGGGTCGAAGCTGCGGACGGTGCGCATGATGTCGATGCCCTTGAAGTTCTCCGGCCCGTTCTCCTCGAAGATCGGGCAGCCCTGCACGGCGTCCTCGTAGGGGCCGGGGGTGCCGTAGAAGTCGCGGGGGCTGGCGTTCCACGGGGTCGGCGGGTACGGGTGGTAGTTGGCGATCTTGCCGTCGCGAATGACCATGTGGTGGCTGAGCACACCGCGCACGGCCTCGTGGAAGCCGCAGCCGATGGCGTCCTTGGGCACCTTGAAGTCCTGGAAGGTCTTGGTGACGCCGGAGCGGACCTCGTTCAGGGCCTGGTCGACGAAGTGGAGGGCCATGCCGGCCGCGTAGGCGACGAAGTACATGCGGGCCCGGTTGCGCTCGATGGTGTTGGGGAACGGCGGGGGCGTCCACTCCAGACGGACCTCCGGCGAGGACGGCGTCTTCGGCAGGTCGATCTGCACGCTGTGCCCGGTGGAGCGGACGTACGGCGTGTTCACCTTCCCGGCGAGAGCGGTGGCCCAGAGACGGGCGATGGGGCCGCCGCCGGTGTCCAGGGCGAGGAAGTCGTTGGTGCGCTTGTCGAACCAGCGCGGGCTCATCACCCAGCTGTAGTTGCCGTTCTCCAGGTCACGCTTCTGCGGTGCGGGCAGCGTGGTCTGGTTCCACGGGTGGCGCTTGTCGACCGGGTTGCCCAACGGGTCCTTGTCGACGAAGGTCTCCTCACTCGTCCAGTCCTCGTAGTACGAGCTGCCGAGCAGGATGCGCATGCCGAGGTTGATGTCGACCAGGTCCGTGGTGACGAGCTGGTTGTCGACCACGATGCCCGGGGTGACGAACATGCGGTTGCCCCACTCGTTCATCTTCTTGTAGTCGTAGTCGACGATCTCCGGGTCCTGGAAGGCGCCCCAGCAGCCGAGCATCGTGCGGCGCCGGCCGACCTCCTGGTAGCCCGGCAGGGCCTCGTAGAAGAAGTCGAAGACGTCGTCGTTCATGGCGACCGCACGCTTGACGAAGTCCAGGCAGCGGGTAAGGCGGACCAGGTAGTCCGTGAAGAGCTGGGGCGTGGCGACCGTGCCGACCCCGCCCGGGTAGAGCGTGGAGGGGTGCACGTGGCGGCCCTCCATGAGACAGATCATCTCGCGGGTGAGGCGGCTCATGACCAGTGCCTCTTTGTACGTGGCCCCCTCGAAGGGGTTGTACGAGCTCATGATGTCGCCGATGGTGCGGTGGCCGTGCTGGTCGCCGCGCGGCGCCGGGGTGCGCTCGGCCCGCTCCCACACGCCCGGGTTGGTCTCCTTGACCATGCGTTCGCAGTAGTCGACGAAGACCATGTTGTCCTGGAAGATCGTGTGGTCGAACATGTACTCGGCGGCCTCGCCGAGGTTGATGATCCACTCCGCGAGCGGCGGCGGCTTCACGCCGTACGCCATGTTCTGCGCGTACACCGAACAGGTGGCGTGGTTGTCCCCGCAGATGCCGCAGATGCGGCTGGTGATGAAGTGGGCGTCGCGGGGGTCCTTGCCCTTCATGAAGACGCTGTAGCCACGGAAGATCGACGAGGTGCTCTTGCACTCGACGACCTCCCGGGCGTTGAAGTCGATCTTCGTGTAGATGCCCAGGTTGCCGACGATCCGGGTGATGGGATCAAACGCTACGTCGGTGAGGGTGCGCTGCTCCGCGGGCGCGGCCTGGCTCGTCGTCACTGGACGGTTTCCTTTCGCACAGGGGTCAGGCGTGGGGTTCGGGCGGTCAGGTCACTTGCCGGGCCAGCGCGGCGCGAAGCCGGAGGTGAGCTCGGTGCGGTTGTGACGCCACTTGGGCTCTTTGTTGACCGAACGGTTGGTGATGGCGCGCAGCGTGCGCACCAGCGGGCCGTAGGTGGAGGAGGCGAAGGCGGAGGAGATGCTGGCGCCGGGCGGCTCGTCCATGAACGGCATGAACTTGTCGGGGAAGCCGGGCATGGTGCAGCCGATGCAGATGCCGCCGACGTTGGGGCAGCCGCCGATGCCGTCCATCCAGCCGCGCTTGGTGACGTTGCAGTTGACGACCGGGCCCCAGCAGCCGATCTTCACCTGGCACTTGGGCGAGTTGTAGTCCTTGGCGAAGTCGCCCTGCTCGTAGTAGGCGGCGCGGTCGCAGCCCTCGTGCACGGTCTTGCCGAACAGCCAGGTAGGGCGCAGCTGTTCGTCGAGCGGGATGGGCGGGGCCATCCCCGCGGCCTGGTACAGCAGCCAGGTCACGGTTTCCATGAAGTTGTCGGGCTGGACCGGGCAGCCGGGCACGTTGACGATGGGCAGCCCGCCGGCGGAGCGGAAGCCCCAGCCCAGGTAGTCGGCCAGGCCCATGCAGCCGGTGGGGTTGCCCGCCATGGCGTGGATACCGCCGTACGTGGCACACGTGCCGACCGCGATGACAGCGAAGGCGCCGGGGGCGAGCCGGTCGATCCAGGTGTTGAGGGTGATGGGCTCGCCCGTGCGGGGGTCGTTGCCCATCGAGGTCCAGTAACCGTCGCCGTTGATGCGCTCGTTGGGGATGGAGCCCTCCACGACGAGGACGTACGGGGCGCCGAGCTCACCGTCGGCGGCCTGGTGGAAGGGCCGGGTGAAGTCGTCGGCGCTGTCGTACGAGAGCACCTTGTTGTGCAGGACGACCTTTGGCAGTCCTGGAATGGCGCCGAGGACCACGTCCTCCAGACTGGGCAGCGATGCGGCGGTGACCGAGACGGTGTCGCCGTCGCAGCTCATGCCCTCCGAGGTCCACAGAATGTGAACTTCCTCCACGGCCGCGGGGGCCTGGGTGTCGGTGCTCATGGGATCCCTTCCTGGCGGCGTCCCCCGCAGCAGGCTGACATATCGCACGATTACTGGCTATTCGGACACTCCGTTCGGAGGTGGTCCGGCGTCCCGTTCGGCCGACACTTGCGGACGAAGGCAGAGCGCAGGGCGTGGTAAGGCGCGGTCGGGTCGTCGAAGACGGCGCGCATGCGTTCCAGCTCGGCGGCGCGGTAGGCGCGCAGGGGGCGTACGGCCTCGTCGCGCTCCCGTGCGGCCTTCTTGGCGCCGAGCCGTGCGGGGAGGCTCGCGGAACGAGCCAGACGGTCGGCCATTCGGGTGATCACGTCCGCGAATTCGGTGGGCGCGCAGTCGATGACCTGGTCCACCAGGCCGAGGGAGTGGGCCGAAGTCGCGCTGAGCGGCAGGGCGTCCTCCGTGAGGCGGGCGGCGGCCGCCGGCCCGACCTTGCGGGGCAGGGTGTAGGTCCAGTACTCGGAGCCGTACAGGCCCATCAGGCGGTAGTGGGGGTTGAGGACAGCGCCTCGGCGGCACCACACCTCGTCGGCGGCGAGGGCGAGCATGCTGCCTCCGGCGGCCGCGTTGCCGGGGAGGGCGGCGATGACGAGGCGGTCGGTGGTGGTGAGGATCTCTTCCACGAGGTCGTCGATGGCCTCGATGTTGGCGAGGGACTCGGCGGCGGGGTCGGGGGCGGCCTCGATGGTGTTGAGGTGGATGCCGTTGGAGAAGAAGTCTCGTTCGGCGCCGAGGACGATCACGTCCGTCGGGCGGGTGCGGGCGTGGCGGTAGGCGGTGAGGAGTCGTTGGCACTGGGCGGTGTTCATGGCGCCGCCGGGGAAGCGCAAGGTGAGGTGGCCGACGGTGCCACGCTCCTCGTAGGTGATGTCTGAGTAGCTTCCGCTCGTTGTTGTTCGAGTGCGGGTCGTGGGGGGTTTCTCGCGCCCACGCGGCGGAGCCGCACATGTCTCAGCCCCGCGCCCCTCGAGAGCCGGCTTCGCCGGCAACTTGAATGTTGCCGGGCCGCCTGGTTCGCGACGGGGGCGGAGTTCTGGGATCCACACCGCGCCGTCCGTCGTGGCTCGGCAGATGGCTCCGTGTCTGGTGGCCAGGAGGGCACCCGGGGTGCCTTTGAGGTGGGGTTCCGGGTGGCCGCCGTGCAGGTACCAGTCGGTGCCGAGGAAGGTGTCCAGGACGCCGGGCTGCGAGTCGGCTGCGCGGAGTTTGCGGAGGACCGTCTCCGTGGAGTCGGTGTGCCAGTCGATACGGCGTTCGGCCTGGGTCAGGTACGGCTGCCAGGTGTGGGTGGGGGGTGTGACGGGGGTGTACTCGCCTGAAGCGAAGCGGTCGACGGCGAGCAGGACCGCCCTCAGCGCGGCGTCGGCCAGTTCGCCCCGGTAGAGGTCGCTCTTGCCGATGTCCGGGGGGATGGTGAAGTCCGCCGATGCCCACACGGGGCCCGCGTCCATCTCGGCGACCGCCTGGAGGACGGTGACGCCCCAGTGGTCGCGGCCCTCCTGGATCGCTCGGTCGAGGGAGGACGGGCCGCGGTCGCCGGGCGGGCCCGGGTGGACGATGAGGCAGGGGTACGCCGACCAGACCTCCTCCGGGACGGCGGTCGTCAGCATGGGGGCGATCAGCAGGTCGGGGGCGTGGCCGCGCACCGCTTCGACGAGTCGCTGGTCGTCCCCGAGTGCCAACTCCACGGCGACCGGGTGCCCCAGGTCGCGCAGTTCCGCGTGGACCCGCTGGGTGAGGCTGTTGAAGGCGCTGGCAAGAAGCAGAATCCGCATCACGCGGCGATGCTGCCCGCAGACGACGGCACGGGGCGCGAGGCGCGCCCCCGGGCGTCGTGGGCTTGGGCCGGGCGGGGGAAAACACCTGCCGTCCGCGTGGGCGTGCGGCTGTGGCGCTGCGGCCGTGCCTAGCGTGGCGGACCATGCACGAGCTGTCGATCGCCACCGCCGTCGTGGAGAGCGCCGAGGACGTCGCCCGGGAACACGGGGCGGACGCGGTGGCGGGCGTGACGCTGCGGATCGGCGAACTGGCCGGTGTGGTCCCGGACGCACTGCGCTTCTCCTTCTCACTGGTCGCCGAGGGCACCGCGCTGCACGGCGCGGAACTGGTCATCGAAGAGGTGCCGGCCCGCGCCCGGTGCGGCGGCTGTGACGCGCGCTTCGACGTGGGCTCGCCGCCCGCGCTGTGGTGCCCGCACTGCGACACCGCGGCGGCCGAGCTGCTGACCGGGCGGGAACTGGAACTGGCGGAGGTACGAATGGCAGGGAGCCCGTGATGTGCCGCAGCGTCGACGTACGGACGGCCGTACTGGCCAAGAACGACGGTCTGGCGGCGCAGCTCCGCGCCGACCTGGCGAAGCGGCGGGTGACCGCGGTCAATCTGCTCTCCAGTCCCGGCAGCGGCAAGACCGCGCTGCTCGAACTGGTGCTGCGCCGGTCCCTGGAGCGTGGGGTGGCCGCCGCCGCTCTCACCGCGGACCTGGCCACGGAGAACGACGCCCGTCGCCTCGCCCGCTCCGGAGCGCCCGTGAAGCAGGTGCTGACCGGCGGGCTGTGCCATCTGGAGTCGGCGCAGGTGCGCGGGCTCCTCGAGGGCTGGCTGCCGGAGGCGACCCGGCTGCTGTTCGTGGAGAACGTGGGGAACCTGGTCTGCCCCGCCTCCTACGACCTGGGCGAGACGCTGCGCGTGACGCTCATGTCGGTGACGGAGGGCGAGGACAAGCCACTGAAGTACCCGACCGCCTTCGGAGCGGCTCATCTCGTGGTGGTGACGAAGACCGACCTCGCCGAAGCCGTCGGCTTCGACAGTGTCGCCTTCACGGAGGCCGTGGAGCGCGTCAACCCCGGCGTGGAGATCCTGCGCACCTCGGCCCGTGACGGGCAGGGGGTCAACCTCCTCCTCGACCGCGTGCTCGCCGTCGCGGACGGGGACGCACCGCACACTCCGCTGCTCGCGGCGGACCACATGCGGGCACATGGCCATGATCACGGGCCCGAGCACCCCCACGGTCACGAGCACGCCGCGTCCCGGCCCACCACCGCGTGACCGCCCCGACGACGACCGCCCAGGGCACCGAGCGGCGGCGCGTGACCGTGCGCGGAACCGTGCAGGGCGTGGGGTTCCGGCCCTTCGTGCACCGGTTGGCCGGGGAGTTGGGCCTCGCGGGGCACGTCCGCAACGGTGCGGCGGGGGTGGTCGCCGAGGTGGAGGGTGCCCCCGAGGCCGTGGCCGACTTCTGCCGGGCCCTGACCGAGCGTCCGCCGCCGCTGGCCGACGTCCAGGAGGTGACGTACGAGACCGTCCCGGTCGTCGGCGTGGCCGGTTTCGTCATCCACTCCTCCGAGGGCGACGGGCCGGGCCGCACGCTCATCCCGCCGGACACCGCGACCTGCGAGGACTGTCTGCGGGAACTCGCCGACCCGGCGGACCGGCGGCACCGGCACCCCTTCGTCACGTGCACGCACTGCGGCCCCCGCTTCACCATCTCCACCGCTCTCCCCTACGACCGGGCGACGACCACCATGGCCGTCTTCCCGCTGTGCCCGGCGTGCGCCACCGAATACGCGGACCCCGCCGACCGGCGCTTCCACGCCCAGCCGGTGGCGTGCCACGACTGCGGGCCCAGGCTGCGGCTCACCGTCCCCGGGAGCCGTCCGTACGAGGGTGAGGTGGCGCTGGCCGAGGCGCGGCGGCTGTTGGCGCGGGGCGCCGTGCTGGCCGTCAAGGGCCTCGGGGGTTACCACCTGGCCTGTGACGCCGGTGACGAGCGGGCCGTGGCCGCTCTGCGCTCGCGCAAGGAGCGCGGCGGCAAGCCGTTCGCCGTGATGTGTGCGGATCTCGCGGGGGCCGAGAAGCTGGCGCACATCGGCCCCGAGGAGCGGAAGGTGCTGACGAGCCGTCGGCGGCCGATCGTGCTGCTGCGGCGGCGGGGCGGGGCCGACGGGCTCGCCGAGGCGGTATGTCCGGGCAGTCCGGACGTCGGTGTGATGCTGCCGTACACCCCGCTGCACCGGCTGCTGTTCGGGCTGCCGGGCGATCCGCCGGGTCCGCGGGTGCTGGTGATGACCAGCGGCAACCGTTCAGGGGAGCCGATCGTCACCGATGACGCCGAGGCGCTGGAGCGGCTCACCGGGATCGCCGACGCCTGGCTGGGGCACGACCGGGGCATCGAGGCGCCCTGTGACGACTCCGTGGTGCGTGTGCGGCCGGACGGGGGCGGCGAGGTCGTGCTGCGCCGGTCGCGCGGACATGTTCCCGAGCCCATCGCGCTGCCCGTTCCCGTAGCTCCGGCCCTCGCGGTGGGCGGCGATCTGAAGAACGCCCTGTGCTTGGGAGCCGGGGACCGTGCCTGGTTCTCCCCGCACATCGGTGACATGGGCGACCTGGCCACCGTACGGGCCTTCGAGCGGGCGGCGGGGCGGCTGCGGGTGCTGACGGGGATCGAGCACGGGCTGTTGGCGGCCGACCGGCATCCGGGGTACCACTCGGCCCGCTGGGCTCGGCGGGCCGGGCAGGCGGGCGGTCTTGCGTTGCGGCTGGTGCAGCATCACCACGCCCACATCGCGTCCGTGATGGCCGAGCACGGGCTGGACGGCGGTGCGCGTGTCGTCGGCGTCGCCTTCGACGGCACCGGGTACGGCGACGACGGGGCGGTGTGGGGCGGGGAGGTGCTGGTCGGTGGCTACGCCGGCTTCCACCGCTTCGCGCATCTGCGGTACGCGCCGCTGCCCGGCGGCGACGCGGGCGTGGCCAACCCGTGCCGGATGGCGCTGGCGCGGTTGAGTGCGGCGGGGTTGCCCTGGGATGCCGAACTGCCCTGCGTGGCCACGTGCACGGCTCAGGAACTGCGGCTGCTGGAGCAGCAGTTGGCGCGCGGGACGGCATGTGTGCCGACCTCGTCCATGGGGCGGCTCTTCGACGCGGTCTCCTCGCTCGCGGGGATCTGCCATCGGGCCCGCTATGAGGCGCAGGCCGCGATCGAGCTGGAGGCGGCGGCGGTGCTCGCCTGGCCGGAGGAGACCGGGGCGTACGCCTTTGCCGCCGGCCTGGATCCGGGTCCGGTGCTGGGCGCGATCGTCGCCGATCTACGGCGCGGGGTGCCCGTCGCGGTGATCGCGGCCCGCTTCCACCGCGGGGTCGCGGCGGCCGTGGCGGACGTCTGCCGGGTCGCCCGCCGGGAGACGGGGGCGCGGGTGGCGGCGCTGTCGGGCGGGGTGTTCGCCAACGCGCTGCTCGACGCCGAGTGTGCCGCGCTGCTCGCGGCGGACGGGTTCACGGTGCTCCGCCATCGGCGGGTGCCGCCGGGCGACGGCGGTCTCGCGCTCGGCCAGCTGGTGGTGGCGGCGCGGACGGATCGTTCCGCACTGCAAGAACGACAAGGAGGACGCTGATGTGCCTTGCGGTACCCGGCCGTGTGGTCGGGATCGAGGACCGGGACGGCACGCGCATGGCGCGGGTCGACTTCGGCGGCGTGGTCAAAGAGGTGTGCCTCGCCTACGTCCCTGAGGCCCAGGTGGGCGAGTACGTCATCGTCCACGTCGGTTTCGCGTTGCAGCGGCTGGACGAGGAATCGGCTCGCGCCTCGCTGGAGCTGTTCGAGCAACTCGGGCTGCTGGAAGAGGAGTTCGGCGACGCGTGGGCGCGCGCCGAGGCGGAGGGGACTGCCCCCGAGCCCGCCGGAGAGGAGGGCGTGCGATGAAGTACATCGAGGAGTTCAACGACCCGGAGCTGGCTCGGCGGCTGCTCGACGAGATTCACGCCACGGTCACCCGCCCCTGGGCGATGATGGAGGTCTGCGGCGGGCAGACCCACTCCATCATCCGGCACGGCATCGACCAACTCCTTCCGGAAGAGGTCGAGTTGATTCACGGGCCGGGTTGTCCGGTGTGTGTGACGCCGCTGGAGATGATCGACAAGGCGCTGGCGATCGCGGCCCGCCCGAACGTCGTCTTCTGTTCCTTCGGTGACATGCTGCGCGTGCCGGGCACCGGCCGTGACCTGTTCCGGGTGAAGGGTGAGGGCGGTGACGTACGGGTGGTGTACTCGCCGCTCGACGCCCTGGAGATCGCCCGTCGCGAGCCGGACAAGGAGGTCGTGTTCTTCGGTATCGGCTTCGAGACGACGGCCCCGGCCAACGCGATGACCGTCCACGAGGCCCGCCGGCTCGGCATCCGCAACTTCAGCCTGCTGGTGTCGCACGTGCGGGTGCCGCCCGCGGTCGAGGCGATCATGACGGCGCCCGAGTGCCGGGTCCAGGCGTTCCTCGCGGCCGGCCATGTGTGCAGTGTGATGGGCACCGCCGAGTACCCGGAGCTGGCCGAGCGCCATGGGGTGCCGATCGTGGTGACCGGCTTCGAGCCGCTGGACATCCTGGAGGGCGTGCGCCGTACGGTGCGTCAGCTGGAGCGCGGCGAGCACCGGGTGGAGAACGCCTATCCGCGCGCGGTGCGCGAGGCGGGCAACCCGGCCGCGCTGCGCATGATCGAGGAGGTCTTCGAGGTCACCGACCGGGCCTGGCGCGGCATCGGTGTGATCCCGGACAGCGGCTGGCGGCTGTCCGCGGCCTTCCGGGAGTACGACGCCGAGCACCGCTTCGACGTCGGCGACGTGAAGACGGTCGAGTCCCCCGAGTGCCGCAGTGGCGAGGTGCTGCAGGGCCTGATCAAGCCCAACGAGTGCTCCGCCTTCGGCACCACCTGCACGCCACGCACCCCGCTCGGCGCCACGATGGTCTCCAGTGAGGGTGCCTGCGCGGCGTACT
Organism: Streptomyces sp. NPDC048751; assembly: GCF_043198595.1. Taxonomy (NCBI): domain Bacteria; kingdom Bacillati; phylum Actinomycetota; class Actinomycetes; order Kitasatosporales; family Streptomycetaceae; genus Streptomyces; species Streptomyces sp. NPDC048751. Next base: position 191,882 of record NZ_JBICUX010000013.1, on the reverse strand, counting down.
ACCTGTACCGGCGACTGGAGGTGGCCCCCGTTGGCTGACACGGACACGGTCGTCGACCCCGCGAACTGGTCCTGCCCCGCTCCCCTGCGCGACCACCCGGTGGTCGTGATGGGCCACGGGGGCGGCGGCGCGCTCTCGGGCGAGCTGACGCAGCACCTGTTCGCGGCGGCGTACGGCAACGAGACGCTCGCCGCGCTCACCGACTCCGCGGCCGTCGAACTGGGCGGGGCCCGGCTGGCGTTCTCCACCGACTCCTATGTCGTACGCCCGCTGTTCTTCCCCGGCGGCAGCATCGGCGACCTGGCCGTCAACGGCACGGTCAACGACCTGGCGATGAGCGGCGCCCGGGCCGCCTATCTGTCGACGGCGTTCATCCTGGAGGAGGGCGTCGAACTGGACGTGGTGGGCCGGGTCGCCCAGGCGCTGGGCGCGGCCGCCTCCGCCGCCGGGGTGACGGTGGTGACCGGGGACACCAAGGTCGTCGAGGCGGGCCACGGGGACGGCGTGTACGTCAACACGTCCGGCATCGGCCTGATCCCGGCCGGTGTCGACATCCGTCCGCAGCGGGCGACGCCGGGTGACGTGGTGATCGTCAGCGGACCGATCGGGGCGCACGGGGTGGCGGTGCTGAGCGTGCGCGAGGGGCTGGAGTTCGGTTCCGACGTCGTCAGCGACACCGCGCCACTGGGCGGGCTGGTGGCCGCGATGCTGGAGGTCACACCGGACGTGCATGTGCTGCGCGATCCGACGCGGGGCGGACTGGGGACCTCGCTGTGCGAGATCGCCGCCGCGTCCGGCACGGGTGTCGTGCTCACGGAGGCCGCGGTCCCGGTGCCCGACTCCGTGGCCGCGGCCTGTGGTTTCCTCGGGCTCGACCCGCTGTACGTCGCCAACGAGGGGCGCCTGGTGGCCTTCGTACCACCCGAGCACGCCGACGCCGTCCTCGCGGCGATGCACGCCCACCCGCAGGGCGCCGGCGCGGCCGTCATCGGTACGTGCGTGGCCGAGCACCCGGGCATGGTGGTCGCCCGGACGGGCCTCGGCGGCACCCGGGTCGTGGACCTCCCGTTGGGGGAGCAGCTGCCGCGCATCTGCTGAGCGGTGAGGGCAGGTCGCCGGCCGGACCGTGCGGTGGAGGCCTGCCCGCCTCAGTTGTCGTCGCCCGCCGCCCGGGCGTCCTTCTCCTGTTTCCACCGCCACAACGCCCAGCTCCGATGGTCGTCGTCGAATCCGGGGCCGAGGGGGCCGACCCGTTCGATGGCTTCCTCGGTGCGCGGGTCGTCGCGTCGGGCGAGACCGTAGGCGGCCTCCAGGCGTACGAGCTGGTCCTCCTCGTCCAGCAACGCGGCCAACGCGTCGGCGATGGGGGGCGTGTGGTCGCGGGATGCGGCCAGTGCCGCCGCGGTGGCCGCGCGGACGGCGGCATCCGGGTCCCGCACCAGCGACAGCACTGCCCGGGTCATCTCCGGCGTGGGGGTGTCGAACGTGGCGGCGATCGCGCACGCGCTGCTCCGTACGCCCGGGTCCGGGTCCCGTATGAGGGTGAGCAACGCGGTCCGGGCCTCGGGGCTGAGGGGGACGCCGTCCGTGGGGAGGATGTACGGCACTTCGCGGCGCACCCTGGGATCCGGGTGGTCCGCGTGGCGGAGACCGGTCGCTTCCAGCCCCGGGTGGTCGTGTTTGGTGAACGTGTCGAACAGTCTGGCGAGGACCGCGCCATCCGTTTCCTGGGCTGCCCAGGTGTCGATGAGTTCGCAGTCCTCCTTCGCGAACCGGCCGCCGTCCGGCGGGGTGACCGACCTGCTCCAGAGGAACCACGCCACGAAGAGGCGGTGGGCCGGATCGGGGTGGTGACGGTGGGCCGTCACCATCGACCAACTCGCCCTGGTGGGGCGTTGACCGAGAACGAACCAGCCCGTCGACCAGTCCACGTGGTGTTCGTCCGGCTGCCTGAGAGCGCGGGCGATGATCTCGTCCACGGGGGTCAGGACGCGGAACGCCCACTCGAGGGCGGTCAGGACGGCGCCGTGTCCGGCCCGCACGGTGAGCCCGCCGAGGGACACCTCGTCGACGTGGTCGCACTCGTCGTCCTGGACCACCACCGTCGTGGCGGGGCCCTGAGCGCCGGTCCTGCGCCGCAGCTCCTCGGCCGCGCCGGTCTCGTACCAGCCCCGGGCCAGGTCGAGGAGGCGTTCGCGGTCGGCCCGGGCGATCCGCAGCCGGGGCTCCTTGCCCAGTACCGCCGAGACGAGCGCCGGGGAGCCGCCGTCGACGGCACGCCACAGCGGGGTCGTCCCGTCCGGCAGCACCCGGTCGGGGTCGGCGCCGCCCTCCACCAACGCGGCGGCGACCTGCTGGTCGTAGGCGGTCACGGCCAGGCACAGCACCGGCAGCCCGTCGCCGCCGTCCGTGTTCGGATCCGCGCCGGCTTCCAGCAGGCTCCGTACCTCGTCGGCGTCCCCCGCCCGGACCGCCGCCGCGAGCCGGCCGTCCAGCCCGACCTCTCCCATACCGCCCCTTGTGCTGTGTCGAGTGCCCCCGCCCCAACAGATCACATCGCTCGCTGATTTGTCAGAGGGTTTCGTGGGGCGGGCGGTTCGGTCAGGCCGTGAGCCCGTCCACGCGGCGCATCACCTCACGGCAGAACGCGCCTATGCCGTCCGGGTCGTCGATGAACTGGTTCGGCTTGATACAGAACGTCGTGAAGCCCTGTTCCAGTTGTTCGGGGATGCCCGCGAGGGCCGCGCCGAGGTCGGCCGTGGAGTGGTCGTCGGGGAAGGTGGCCTGGGTGCCGCCGATCATCTCCAGTTCGGTGACGTCACGGCCGGCCGCTGCCATCGCGTCCTTGAGCAGGTGCAGGTCCTGTGGGGTCGGGCGGCCCAGGGGGTGGAAGCCGTGACCGTACCGGACGAGCCGGCGCAGGACGGGGCCGTGCAGGCGCTGACCACCGATCCACAGGCGTGGGCCCTCGGGGCGGTACGCCTTGGGCTCGAAGTACACGTCACGGAAGGGGTAGTGGTCGCTCTCGTGGGAGATCGGGGAGGGCCCCCAGGCCTTCGCCCAGACATCGAGGTGCTCGTCCAGCAGGCGCCCCCGCCCGGCGAAGGGGACGCCGAGCGCGTCGTACTCGTCCTTGCTCCAGCTGACCGTCGGCTGCACCAGGAGGCGACCCTCGCTGAGCAGGTCGAGGGTGCCCAGTTCCCGCGCCATGAGCAGGGGGTGCCGCAGCGGTGCCAGGACCGCTGCGGCGGCCAGGCGGAGGCGTTCGGTGACGGAGGCGATGGCGGCGAGCAGGAGCAGGGAGTTGGGCCAGGGGGTGTACGGGTCCTGGTTGCCCGGGAGGGCGTAGTCGCGTGGGTTGCCCATGATGCCGTTGGCCGCCGCGTCGGGGCCGAGCACGATGTGTTCGCTGACCATGACGGAGTCGAAGCCGGCGTCCTCGGCCTCGCGCGCCCAGCGCACGGCGGCGGGCAGGTCGGCCCGGCCGCCGGTGAGGGTCCAGTTCTCGCTGAGGACGAGCAGCATGCGGGGTCGGGCGGTTGTGGTGGTCGTGGTTGTCGTGGTCATGCGACACCGGCCTCGTTTCCCGCGCGCTCGTGGACGATCCGGCCGTCGAAGACCGTGAGGTCCACCTCCACGTCCGTGATCTCGTGCGGGTCCAGGTGCAGCAGCGGTCGGTCCAGGACGCACAGGTCCGCGACCTTGCCGGGTTCGACGGATCCCTTCCAGTCCTCGGCGAAGTCCTGACGGGCCGGGTTGACCGTGTAGGCGCGCAGGGCGTCGGCGAGGGACACGCACTCCTCGGGGCCACTGCGACGGCCGCTGGCCTTGGACTCGCGCAGCATCATCCCGGCCACGCCCTGCCGCCAGTCGGGGCGCGTGATGGGCGCGTCGGAGCTGGCGCAGACGGTGACGCCGGCCTCGACGGCGGACCGTACGGGCCACTGGTGGGCGGAGCGTTCGGGGCCGACGACCTCGTCCATCAGGTCGGAGATGGTCCACTTGATGGCGGGGTTCATGTTCACGCCGTAGCCGTGTGCGGCCAGTTTGGTGAGGCTGTCGGCGCCGATGAAGTCGCCGTGGATGACGTAGTGGCGGGCGTCGGGACGGGGGGCGGAGGCGTTCGCCGCGAGGAAGGCGTCCACGACGGTGTCGATGGCCCGGTCGCCGGTGACGTGCACGCCGAGCTGGAAGCCCGCCTCGTGGGCGACGCGGATCATCGCGCGCAGTTCGTCGACCTGGAGCGCGGGGGTGGCGCCGTGCACGCACAGCGCGCCGTGGCCGCCGCCGGCGTAGGGCTCGTTCATCCAGGCCGTACGGTTGGGCGGCACTCCGTCGGCGAAGATCTTGACGCCGATGGCGCGCAGGACGCGTTCGTCCGCGGACTCGGGGCGCCGCAGCTCGCTGAGGCCCTTGCGCACGTCGTCGGCGGAGCCGCCCATCGGCGCGGGCAGCAGCAGCACGCTGATACGGGCCTGGAGTTCGCCGCGCGCGGCGAGGTCGGCGTAGGCCGTCCAGTTGTCGGTGCTCAGGCCGCCGAAGAAGGTCGTGGCGCCGCCCGGGCCGAGGCCGGGCTCGGTGTAGCTGGTGATGCCGCGGGTGTGCAGTTCGCGGACCACGCCCTGGATGGCCTGGCGGCGCTGGGCGACCGTCGGTGAGGGGAGTTCGGCCAGGACGAGTGCCTGGGCGGCCTCGCGGAGGATGCCGGTGAGCTCTCCGTCAGGGTCCTGGTCGACCACGCCGCCCGGCGGTGGCACGCTCGCCGCGTCGATGCCGGAGCGGCGCAGGGCCGCGCTGTTGACCCACACCATGTGCGAGGAGAAGTCGGTCAGACAGACCGGGTTGTCCGGTGCGACCACGTCCAGGTCCCGCCGGTGCGGGAAGCGCAGCGGGTCGGCCAGGCACTCGGCGAGATAGCCGGGGTCCCAGCCCAGGCCCACGATCCACTCGCCGGGGCGGGCCGCCCGCACGGCTCGCCGTACGGCGGCGACGATGTCGGCGATCGAGCGCACCGTGGGGTGGCCGACGTCGATGGCGAAGGGGGGCTTCGTCATGCCGTAGGCGGCTCCGTGCAGATGGGAGTCGTTGATGCCGGGCAGGACGGTCCGTCCGTTCAGTTCGACGATCCGGGTGCCGGGGCCGGCCAGGGCGCGCATCTCGGCGTCGCCGCCGACCGCGACGATGTCGCTGCCGCGCACGGCCACGCCTTCGGCGACCGTGAAGTGGGGGTCGACGGTGAGGACTTGGCCGCCGGTGAGGATGAGGGTGGGGGTCGGGTCGTTCACGTGTGTGTCGTTCGCGTGCGTGTCGTCCATGTTCGGGTGAGTCCTCTCGGGGTGGGGGTCACCTGGTCAGTCGTGGGGCGAAGTAGGCGAGTGCCGCTCCTGCCACCAGGGCGGTGCCCTGGGCCATCTGCTGCCAGAAGGTCGGCACACTCAGCAGTGTCAGGCCGTTCTGGAGACAGCCGAGGAAGAGCACGCCGAGCAGGACGCCGAAGACCGAGCCGGAGCCGCCGGTGAGGGCGACGCCGCCGAGGAGCACCGCGGTGAGCACGGTCAGTTCGAACCCGGTGCCGGACGTCCCGGCGACCACGCTGTCCAGCACCGACGCCTTGATGGCACCGGCCAGCGCGGCGGCGACACCCGTGACGACGAACAGGGCGAAGGGGGTACGGCGGACGTTGATGCCGGAGAGGTAAGCGGCCTCGCGGTTCACGCCGATCGCGAAGACGTGTCGTCCGGCGGGGGTGAGCGCCAGGAACAGAGCGCCCGCCACCAGCACCAGGGCCGCGATGACGACGGGCGCGTCGAGACCGGCGATACGTGAACCGCCGAGCCAGGCGAAGCCGGAGCCGAAGCTGCTGAGGGGCAGCGGGAAGAGCTGCTGCGCCATCCCGCGCACCGCGGTCAGCATGCCCAGCGTGACGATGAACGCCGAGAGTCCGAGATAGCAGCAGAGGGTGCCGTTCACCGCGCCCACCGCCGCACCCACGGCCAGCGCGCCGAGCACGGCGACGACCGGCGACTGGTGCTGTTGCCCTGCCAGCCAGCCGGCGACCAGTCCGCCCAGGGCGAGCGTGGAGCCCACCGAGAGGTCGAGGTAGCCGCTGATGACCAGCAGGGCCAGCGGTACGGCCACGATGGCGAGGGTCGCCGCGTCGGTGGCGATCCCGCGCAGGTTGCCCGCGTCCAGGAAGCTACCCGTCGTCAGCTGGAAGACCAGCACCATCACGGCCAGGACGATCAGCAGCGGATGACGCCGTGCGCCGTGCAGCCCGCTGCTCACCACCCTGCGCGGGCTCGGCAGGACACGGTCGGCGGGGGTGGTGGTCGCGGTGGTCATGCCGCTCCTTCCGGATGCGGGGGCGAGGTGGTGCCGGGCGGGGCGAGGGGGCGTCGGGGGCCGGTGCGGGTGTGTCGGGCGGGGGCAAGGGGGCGTCGGGCCGGGACGGTGGGGCTTCGAGCGACGGCGCGGGTGCGGGTGCGGCCGACATGGGCGCGGGGTGGTCGGGGCGTGCCTCCGGAGCCGAGGGCGTGGGCACGGGATCAGCCGGGCCCGTCGCCGAGGCTGCGGACCGTGCCATCAGGCACCGCCCCCGCCCCGTCCGGCACCGGCTCCGCCCCATCGGTCACCGACCCCACGCCATAGCGCGCCGCCCCCGAGTCATCGGCGTCGTGGATCGCCGACAGCAAAGCCGCCTCGGTGAGTTGGGGGCCGGTCAGCTCGTCGACCACGCGGCCCTCGGAGATGATCAGGCAGCGGTGGGCGAGGGTGGTGATTTCCTCGGGGTCGCTGGAGGCGAACAGGACGGCGGTTGCCCGGCGGGTGGTGAGGGAGGAGACCACCTGGTAGATCTCGTGGCGGGCGCCCACGTCGACGCCTTGGGTGGGCTCGTCGAGGAGCAGGACGTCGACGTCGCGGGCCTCGTTGATCCACCGCCCCAGGACGAGTTTCTGCTGGTTGCCGCCGGAGAAGGAGGCCGCCGGCAGCCTGGGCCGGGCGGGACGCAGGCCCACGGCGTCGGAGAGGGCGCCGAAGATCCGCCGCTCGGCGTTCAGCGCCCGCACACCGTGCCGGGAGAGCGGCCGTACGGTCGGCAGCAGCGCGTTGTCGTGTGCGCTCAGCACGGGGAACAGTCCCTGCCTGCGCCGGTCCGCGGGGACGAGCGCGATGCCCGCGGCGAGTGCCTCGGCGGGGCGGTTCGTGGTGACGGTCCGTTCGCCGAGCCGCACGGTGCCGGCCGAGGCGCGGCGCCTGCCGAAGAGGGTCTCCAGGATGCGCGTACGGCCGGAGCCGATCAGGCCGTACAGTCCGACGATCTCGCCCTCGGCGACCTGGAGGTCGACCGGTCCGAACCCCGGGCCGCACAGCCCGGACACGGTGAGACGGGGCGGGCGTGGTCCGGAGGTGGTGTCCGGCCGTACGAAGGATGGGGACTGCGTGTTGTCACGGGGGCGGGAGGTCGTGCCCGGCTCGGAGCGCCCCAGGGGCGTGTCCACCGCACCGGGGCCCGCGGGCGCGGCCGGGCCCGCGATGGCCTCGACCAACTCGCGCCGTGTGCGCCCGGCACCCACCGAGTGGTGGGACACCCGCCCGTCCCTCAGTACGGTCACCGCGTCCGCGAGCCGCTCGACCTCGCCCAGCAGATGGGTGACGTAGACGATGGCCAGTCCCTGGGTGCGCAGGTCCTCCACCCGCTCGGCGAGGGCGTCGCTCTCCGCTCCGGACAGGGCGGCCGTCGGCTCGTCCAGGACGAGCACCGAGGCACTGCGGCTGAGCGCCTTGGCGATCTCCACCAACTGGCGCTGGCCCATGGGAAGTCCGCCCACCCGGTCGCGGGGAGAGCAGCTCGCCGCCACCCGCTGGAGCAGCCCCGCCGCGACCTCTTCCTGGGCGCGGCGGTCGATGCGGCCGTGCCGGGTCCACTCCTGGCCGAGGAAGACGTTCTCGGCGACGGTGAGGGAGTCGACGACGCTGAGCGTCTGGAAGATGATCGCCACGCCGGCGGCGATCGACTCGCGCGGGCTGAGCCGTGTGTGGCGGGTGCCGCCCACCTCGATCGTGCCCTCGTCCGGTGGGAAGGCCCCGCCGAGACACTTGATCAGGGTGGACTTGCCTGCTCCGTTGTGGCCGAGGAGGGCGTGCACCTGGCCCGCGGGGACGGTGAGGTCCACGTCGTGGAGCGCTCTGACACCACCGAAGGACTTGCTCAGCCCGCGGATACGCAGGTTGGGTTCGGCCGCACCGGTCATGCCCGTCATCGCCACCACCTACGAGTTCTGCGCGAGCAGGGCGTCGATGCGCGCCGCGTCGCCGTGCTGGACGAGTGTGACGGGCACCTGGACGCTGGGGTTCGCCTTGCCCGCGGCGACCGCGAGGGGGACGTCGACGACGGCGTTGGCGATGTCCTGCGGGGCCAGGGCGGCCGAGGCGCGGTAGAAGGTGCCCTGCTTGATGGCGGCGAGCGAGGGGGCCGCGCCGTCCTGGCCGCCGACGAAGGTCTTGGCGTCGGTCGACTTGCGGCCGGTCTGCTGGAGCGCCTTGTAGCCGCCGTAGGCCGCCGCGTCCGTGACGCCGAGGATGATGTTGAGGTCGGGGTGCTTGGCGAGGACGGCACGGGACTTGGACAGCCCGGTGTCCGGGTCGATGGCCTGCTCACGGGCGACCACGTCGACGCCGGGCGCGTGCTTGGTGAAGGCGTCGATCATGCCCTGGGTGCGCTCGCGGCCCAGCTGGATCGTGCTGTCGGTGAGGAAGGCGACCTTGCCCTTGCCGCCGAGCTGCTCGTTGGCCCACTGGGCGGCGGCCTCGCCGAGCAGGGTGCCGCCCTTGAGGAAGCTGAACTGGATGTCCGCGCTCTGGTGCTCCAGCGTTCCGCCGTACGTCACCCAGATCAGTCCGGCGTCGAGCGCGGCCTTGGCGACGGACTCGGTGGCCTCGAAGACCATCGGGAAGGAGACGATCGCGGGGACCTTCTGGGAGACCCAGGTGGTGAGGTTGGTGGCCTGGGTGTCGGCGTTGCTCGCGTCGCTCGTGGTGAGCAGCGAGACGTGCTTCTTCTTCGCGGCGGCGGTGGAGAGCTTGACCAGCGTCGAGTAGAGCGGGAGTTGGGTGAAGGGGTAGTCGAGGCCGATCTTGGTGAGGGTCTTGGGCCCTGCGGCCGCGTTGTCGGCCTTCGCGGAGCCGGTGCCGTCGTCCGGCGCCGAGCAGCCCGTGGCGGCCAGCAGGCTGGCGGCCGCCGCCCCGCCGGACAGGGCGAGGAACTGCCTGCGCGAGGCCGAGGGGGCGTACGGGAATCTGTTCACGGGGCTCTCCGAGGGGCGTGGCCGATACCGTCGGCATCGGGGGTCCGTCTGTGCCGAACAGGAAAGACCCGGTCGGGCCGCCCCGCCATCCGTACAAATACCGACTGTGGAAGCGGCGGGTGACGACCGGTGGAAGCGGGGTCACGAAACGGTGAACGGCTTGTGGGGCACGCCGACCCCGCATATCGTTAGGGATCAAACGACGTCGGTCGTGGGGTTCCCGGAGGCCCGCATGGTCAGCCATCACCAGCTCGCGGCAGCCGCCCGCATCGGCATGCTCACCCGTGAACGCGACACCGCCTCGGCCTGCACCCAGGCGCTGCACGAACTGGGCCGGGCCCTGCCCCTCGACGCGGCCACCCTGCTGGCGATCGACCCGATCACGGGTACGCACGTCCAGGTCGCGGGCATCGGCTACAGCGCCGTGGCCTCGCAGTCGCTGGCCGCCGAGTTCGTCTCGACCCCGTGGTACAGCAACGTGGTCAGACAGCCGCTCCCCCCGTCCATCGCCGAGGACTGCGAGGACGACGGCCAGCGTTTCCGTGACGGCTGGTTCTACGCCGAGCGGATCAGGCCGGCCGGCTTCCGCGACGGACTGACCGGCGCGCTGCGCCACGAGGGACGCCTGGTCGGCATGGTGACCCTGTCCACCTCCGGGCCGGACGTCTACGACACGGAGGCGCGACACCTGCTCGCCTCGGTCCTGCCCGCCCTGGGCGCCCTCGCCGACCCGACGGCCCACACCGGCGACCCGCACGACCTTCCGGCGGACGCAGGGGCGAACCTGGTCACGGCCGACGGGGTCATCGACCTGCCGGGGCGGGACACCGCCGCGGTGCTGGACGACGGCGAGTTCGGCCGTCTGGTGCGTGCGTTCGCGGACTCGGGCGGCCTGCGGTTGCGCGTGCTGTGGCCGGTCGGTGGGCGCGGCTGGTGCCGGGTGGCGCTGCGCCGCTGCACGACCGGTTCGACGCTCGTACGGCATGCGGTCCTCGTGTCCGAGGTGCCCGTCGAGCTGCCGTACGGCCTGAGCCCGCGCGAGCTGGAGGTGCTCACGCGGGCCGCCCGGGGCCAGACCAACCAGGCCATCGCGCAGGCCCTGTTCCTGTCACCGCGGACGGTGCACAGCCACATCGAGCACCTGCTGCGCAAGACGGGCTGCGCGTCACGCGCCGAGGCCACCGCACTGGCCGTGCGGGACGGCGTACTGCGGCCCACGCCCGAGGACCTCGAGCACTTCGTGGAGCGGATGCCCGCGGGGTGAGGAAACGGCCGCCATGGGGATCCGGCCCCGGTGAGGTGGTCGGCTCGGCTCACCCCGACGAGTGACCCCTCGACGAGCGCTGTCGGCCCGACGGCCATGTCCGTACTTGCGATCGACGTCAACCCGGCGCCGCGACAGCAAGTAATCATCGATCACTGGCTGTTACCGTCTGCGCGTGACTACGAGATCAGTGGTGGACGAGCGGCCTCTGGGACCCGCGGGCCCGTTCCCGGGCGGTGTCCTCGGGGGGCTGCGGGGCGGCCCGCTGGAACGGCAGTGGCTGCACTACGCGTTTCTGTCCCGGGGCGGCGACCTGGCCGTGATCGCGAATCTGTCGGCCCTGGGGGCCGAGGGTGCGGACGAGCCGCCGCACCGCCGGGGGATCGTGCTGGTGCACGATCAGGAGGCCGGGTGGGAGGCGAGCCAGTTCAACGCCCGCCGCCAGGAGGTGCCGTGGTCGTCGTTCCGGCTGCCGCGGCCGCGCGAGGCGGACGAGGGCCGGTTCGCGGTGGCGGCGGTGGCCGGGTCGCCGGCGGTCGACGTACGGCTGCGCGGGACCGGACGTGCGTGCACGTCGCAGTGCGCGGCGTTCGGCGACGGCGAGTTCCTGCGCTGGCAGGCCGAACCGGGCGTGGTGGGCTCCGGTGTGGTGACGGCGCACGGGCGGGCCAGGGGGGTTGCGCTGACCGGGTACCACGAGCGGGTCCGGGGCCGGTGGAGCTGGCCGGCGCTGGGCGGCTGGGTGTTCGGGTTCGTCAACGCGCCCCCGGACACGCCCGGCTCACCGGGAGAGCCCGCCGACGCCGCTCCCCCGCCCTCGGCCGTCGTGTTCACGCTGGTGCAGCCCCGCTCGCCCGGCGACGCGGCCAACGGGTCGCTGATGCTGTGGCGCGACGGCCGGCTGTGGCGGCACTTCCCGCGCCGGTGCCTGGAGATGGCGGTGGACGGCTCCCTGGACCGGGACGCCGTCGTACTGGTGCCGCCACTGGCGGAGCTCATCGGCACGCCGTCGGGTGCGACGGTGCCCGGCCGGCTGGTGATCAGCGCCCGGATGGGCCGGGACCATCTGCTGGTGGACTTCGCCGGCCGGACGGCGGCACGGATCGCGAACCCGTGCGAGCGCGGGATGCGGCCGTTCAGCGTGCACGAGACGCTCGGCCCGTGCCGGGTGGAGGGCGTGGTCTCCGGTCGGCCCGTGACGTTCGAGACGCAGGGCGTCGTCGAGTTCGCCGGAGGAGCCGATGAGCACTGACCGAGCGGACGACGGTACGGGTGCGGCGCTGCTGCGGGACACCGTGGTCGCGCTGTCGGAGCGGGCGCCCGCCGTGGTGGCCGCCGCGGCGGAGCACATGCGGGGGCTCCGGCTGGGCCTGTCGTTCAACGACGGTACGGCCGCCTTGCTCACCTCGCGCCACAGCCGCCTGGTGGTCGAGGACGGGCCGGCGGACGCGGCGGACGTCGAAGTGGTGTTCGACGACCGGGCGATGAACCTGCTGTTCGATCTGCAGTATCGTCCGGTGGACCAGGTACTGCCGGGCAGCCTCGACGTACGGGGCGAGCGGGACCAGGTGCTCGCCGTGTGGCGGGTGTTCACCCTGCTGTCGCAGCGGGCGTCGGGGCTGCGGTGCGTCCAGCAGCTGTGGGAGGAGTACCGGCGCCGCTCCCCCGGCCTGTGGGGCGCCCCGCCTCCGGACGCCGGGGACGGCACCGACGTAGCGGACGCGACGGGCTGGGCGGCCCTGGACTATCTCAATCGGCGCCGCCCCGCCCCGGCCTCCGACCGGGAGGAGGGCGGGTCCGTCGGCTGGAGTCCGGCGGCCGCTCCCCGCCTTCTGTGGAACGGGCGTACCGGCACCCCGTGGTGGGAGGAACTCCCCCTCACCGACGCGGACCTGGTGGAGACCATGCGGGTCTGCCGGGACCGGGTGGCGGACGAGATGCGTCGTCTGATCCCGGACCGGGAACCGCGCCGTGACCTGTACGACCTGATGCGGGCGTACCCGGCCCGCCAGGGCAAGGGGCTGCGGCCCACGCTCACGGTCGCGGCCTGCGTGGCTCTCGGCGGACGGGCCCAGGACGCCGTGCGCAGCGCGGCGATGCTGGAGCTGTTCCACAACGCCTTCCTCGTCCACGACGACATCGCGGACGAGTCCACGCACCGTCGCGGACTGCCCACGCTCCACACGGCGTACGGCGCGGGACTCGCGGTGAACGTGGGCGACGGGCTGAACCTGCTCGCCGTCGACACGCTGCTGTCGAACGTGACCACGCTCGGCCTGGCCCGCACCCTGGGCCTGATCCGGGAGACGCTGCACATGTGCCGGGAGAGCGTCGAGGGCCAGGCCATCGAACTGGGCTGGATCCGGCACCGCGAGGTGCCCGCCGACGACACGGCGTACCTCACGATGAGCGGCAAGAAGACCGGCTGGTACACCTGCATCAGCCCCTGCCGAATCGGCGCCGTGTGCGCCGGCGTCACCGACGCGGCCGTGCTCGACCGGTTCGACGAGGCGTTCCGGCTGATCGGCATCGCCTTCCAGATCCAGGACGACGTCCTCAACCTCGTCGGCGACGAGGCCCTCTACGGCAAGGAGGCCCTCGGCGACCTCTGGGAGGGCAAACGGACGGTGATGCTCATCCATCTCCTGCGCACCGTGCCCGACCCCGAGGAGCGGGAACTGCTGCGCAAGATCGTGCTGCGTCCCCGGCAGGAGCAGAACGACGCGGACGTCCGGGTCGTTCTCCGGGCGATGCACCGCCACGGGTCCCTCGACCACGCCGTCGCACTCGCCGACGACCTCGCCGCCCGCGGCATCGCCCACTTCGAGCGGGACCTCGATGTCCTCCCCGAGAACAAGGGCAAGGCCGTGCTCCGTCAGATCGCCCACTACGTCACGTCGAGGCCGCTATGACCACCATCCCCGCGCCGAACTCATCCGACGAGCGCGTACGCGAAGTCCTCGACACAGCCGGCCAGTGGACACGGACCGCCCTGTGCACCCTCGCCCGGCACGGCGCTGCGCTGCGCCGCGACGACCCCGACCGGGGCCGGCACCTGCTGGACACACTCGCCCCGTGGCCGCCCTACAAGGCCGGGCAGTTCCTGTTCGACCTCATGGAGTGGGAGGACTTCATGCTCGACGGCGACCCGCCCACGCCCCTCCCGCTCGACGCGGCCCTCGACGCGGCAGGCCTGCCCCTGGCGTGGCTGCGGGCGGCCGCCGCCCGGGTGTCGGACACATTCGAGGGCGAGTGGGTCCCGCCGACCGTCACCGCGACGGAGGACCTGCCGCAGTTGGAGAGCGGCAGGTACCTCTACCAGGACGTCGTGCTCGGTGCCTGGCAGGCCTGCTCTCTGCTGCTGGAGGCCGGGGCGGGTTCGCCCGAGTGAGCGTCTCGAGTGGTGGGATCGGTGCGGCTGTTTGACGGTGGATCACGTCAAGACCGGGTCCGTTCAGCTGACGAAACGTCGGCTGCCCGGCCATGACGGAAGGACTACCCATGCGTTCTGCCCGCCTGCTCCTGACCACCGCGGCGGCCTCCGCCGTCCTCGCCCTGGCCGCCACCGGCGCCCACGCCGCCGACGGCTGGGACCACGACGACACCTCCTCTTCCTCCTCGCACGGCAAGGAACACGACAAGGACAAGGACGCCGAGCACGGCAAGCCGCACGGCGGCATGCACACCGGCGGCGGCGCCCTGACCGCCGTGACCGGAGGCGACGACTGGGCCACCGCCCACGACCCCAAGTACGACCCCGAGACCTACAAGGAGAAGGACTCCTCCGACGGCCACTCCAAGGACTCCTCCGCCAAGGAGAAGGACGACTGGAGCGGCGCGTCCAAGGAGAAGGACGACTGGAGCGGGGAGTCCAAGGAGAAGGACGACTGGAGCGGGGAGTCCAAGGAGAAGGACGAGGACTCCTGGGGCGGCGGTGACCACGACAAGCCCCACGGCGGCATGCACACCGGCGGCGGCGCCCTCGCCGGCACCACCGGAGTGACCGCCGGCGGCCTCGCCGTCCTCGCCCTGGGCGGCGCCGGCGCCTACACCCTGCGCCGCAGGAAGACCACGGCCGGCCTGGCCTGACCCGCGCCCGACGCGATATCCCGCTGCGGCCGCCACCCGTGACCCACCGGCACGGCGTGGCGGCCCAGCCGCGCTCCCCCGTCCACACCGCGCCCCCGCGAGGTCGCCCCCCGATGACAACGCCCACTGAACCCACTCCCGCCCCGGCCGCCGAGCAGAGCTCCTCCTCACGCGTGACGGTCATGTGCGCCGTAGCCGCGCTCGCCCTGGCCCTGACCCTCATCGGCGGCAACAGCGACACGCCGTCCCCCACCTCCCAGCCGCCCCGCGCCGCACCCGCCGCGCCCACGGCGCCCACGGCGCGGCGGACGGAGGAGAGCGCCGCGCCGGAACAGACCGTCAAGCGCCTCCCCCGTGCGAAACCCCTGCGTCTGCACATCCCGAAGATCGACGTCAACGCCCCCTTCACCGCGCTCTCCCTCGCTTCCAACGGACAGCTCGAGCCGCCACCCGCCGACGACACCAACCTGGTCGGCTGGTACGCCGACGGCGCCTCACCGGGAGAGACCGGCACCTCGATCATCGCCGGGCACGTCGACACCAAGACTTCCGCGGCCGTCTTCGTCAGACTCGTCGAACTCGAGAAGGGCGACGCTTTCTACGTCACCCGCGCCGACGGCCGCCGGGCGACCTTCCGCGTCGACAGCGTCGAGACCTTCGAGAAGGACCGCTTCCCCAGCGAGCGCGTCTACGCCGACACCTCCCGGGCCGAGGCCCGCCTGATCACCTGCACGGGCACCTACGACCGCTCCGTGCGCGACTACACCGACAACCTCGTCGTCTTCGCCCACCTCATCTGACCCACTGCCGTACGGTGCGCGCCGGGCGTGTCGAGAAACCGCCCGTCCGGCTCCGCCCGCGGCTCGAAGCCGCACTTCGGCGGCCACGGCGGCTGCTGTTGTGCGGCTGCTTGCCGCGCGGGCCACCGTGGCGCCGGGGAGGCGACGCCACGGTGTCGTCGCCTCCGTCGTCCTCCGAGGCGAGGTGTCAGGCCCGCGCCAGCAGGGTGGTGAGGACCTGCCGCAGGGTCGCCTCGGGGTCGCGCGCCTTGTCCGGGGAGCGCCACCCGACGAACCCGTCCGGGCGTACGAGTACGGCGCCTTCGGGTGTCGTGCCGTGCACCGCGGACCAGTCACCCTCGGGCATCAGGTCGGCCTCGGGGCCGTCGCCCACCCGGTACGAGATCAACGGCACCGACAGCTCACCGGCAAGGCGGGTGGCGGCCTCGTGCCATCCGGTCCCGGCGGTGGCGTCGCTGAGCAGGACCAGGGACCGCTCGTAGAGGTCGAGGGTGGAGACCCGCTCGCCCTCGTGTCGCACCCACAGGTGGGGTGCCCTGGAGCCGGGCTCACCCGTGAGGTTCAGCCCCTCCGGGACGACCGGGGTCGCGGGGTCGGCGTCGACGACGGCGCCCTGCGGATACCGGTAGCCGAGGGCCACGTTGAGGATGCCCTTCTGCGGGCCGCCGCCCGCGCCGGGCGCCGGGGCGAAACCGGGGTGGCTGTGCTCGACCGAGCGGGCGGCGGCACGGGCGCTCGTCGTCTCCGCGACCGGGCGGCGTTCGGCGTCGTAGGTGTCCAGCAGCCCGTCCCCGGCCCAGCCGCCGAGGACCGCGGCCAGCTTCCAGGCGAGGTTGTGGGCGTCCTGGATGCCGGTGTTGGAGCCGAACGCGCCGGTGGGCGACATCTCGTGGGCGGAGTCGCCGGCCAGGAAGACGCGGCCCGACCGGTAGCTGCGGGCGACGCGCTGGGCGGCGTGCCAGGGCGCCCGGCCGGTGATCTCGACGTCGAGGTCCGCGACGCCGACCGCGCGGCGGATGTGTTCCACGCACCTCTCGTCGGTGAACTCCTCCAGCGTCTCGCCGTGTTCGGGGTGCCAGGGGGCGTGGAAGACCCAGTTCTCCCGGTTGTCCACGGGCAGCAGGGCGCCGTCGGCGTCGGGGCTGGTCAGGTAGCAGACGATGAAGCGGCGGTCGCCGACCACGTCGGCGAGGCCGCGGGAGCGGAAGGTGACGCTGATGTTGTGGAAGAGGTCGCCGGGGCCGCTCTGTCCGATGCCGAGCTGTTCGCGGACGGGGCTGCGGGGACCGTCGGCGGCGACGAGGTAGTCGGCGTGGATGGTGGTGTGCTCGCCCGTGTCACGGCTCTTGACCACGGCGGTGACGCCTTCGGAGTCGGCGTCGAACGACATCAGTTCGGTGTGGTAGCGCAGGTCGCCGCCGAGTTGCCGGGCGTGGTCGAGCAGTACGGGCTCCAGGTCGTTCTGGCTGCACAGGCACCAGGAGCTGGGGCTGAAGCGGGCCAGGCCGTTGCCCGGGTCGATCTGGCGGAACAGCCACTCGCCGGCGTCGCCGACCAGGGTGGGCGTCTGCAGGATGCCGTGGTTCTCGGCCAGGATTGCCGCTGCCTCGTGGATCGCCGGTTCGGCGCCTGCCACCCGGAAGAGCTCCATGGTGCGGACGTTGTTGCCCCGGCCGCGCGGATGGATGGAGGTGCCGGCGTGGCGCTCCACCAGGGTGTGCGGCACCCCCAGCCGGCCCAGGAACAGCGAGGTCGACAGCCCGACCAGGGAACCGCCGACGATGAGGACCGGGACCTTGTGGGTCTTGTTGTCGGTCTGCTCGGTTCTTGTTTTCATCTCTCGCCTCCAGCACGTCGGGTCCGCGGACATCGGCCGCGTACGGCACGGCCGGGCCCTCCATGCATGCCACCCGCGGCGCGCGGCGGCTCAGGCTTCACCCGCTTGACCCGCCTGGTTAGCGGTGCTCGGGGGCACGACCCACGATCGTCCTTACGTGTCCCGAGGAAGAGGTGTGCCGGATGTCGGTCTCCCCTGCCGTGCCGTCGGATCCGGATGGTGTCTCCACCACCGCGTTCGACGGATCCCGAGTGCGGGTCGTCCTGATGCTGGACATCCACGACGGAACCCAGCGGGAGTTCCTGGACGCGTACGAGTACATGCGCGACCGGGTGGCCGCCGTGCCGGGCCACATCGGCGACCAGCTGTGCCAGTCCCTCGAGAACCCCACGCAGTGGCTCATCACCAGCGAGTGGGAGAGCGCGCCGCCCTTCCTCGCCTGGGTCAACAGCGAGGAGCACCTGGACACGGTGCAGCCGCTGCAGAGCTGCGTCCGCGACACCCGCTCGATGCGCTACAGCGTCCTGCGGGAGACCGGGGGCGCTCAGCCGCGCGTGCCGGCCGACGAGACGCTCCGGCCCGCTCCCCGCGTGGGCGGCAACGTCGTACGGCACGCGTTGACGTTCACCGTCCGGCCGGGCTGCGAGTCCAAGGTCGCGGAGATCCTGTCGGGTTACGCGTCGCCCGAGGCCCGCGTGGACGACTCCACGCGCCTGCTGCGCACCTCGCTGTACCTGTACGGCCATCGGGTCGTGCGCGCGGTCGAGGTGCGGGGCGACCTCCAGGCCGCGCTGCGCCATGTGGCCCGGCAGCCCGAGGTGCGGACCGTCGAGGAGGCCATCAACCCGTGTCTGGTGCAGGCGAGGGACCTCGACGATCCGCGGTCCGCCCGCCTGTTCTTCACCCGCGCCGCCCTGCCCGCCGTCCACCATGTGACGTCCGGGCATCCGGACGGGCCGCGTGTGCGGCGGTGCGCCCTGCAGTACCCGGTCCGGCCCGGCGCCGCCCAGACGTTGGCCCGGCTGCTGGCGCGGCAGGACGAGGCCGCCGCGTCCGACCCGGCGAGTCCGGTCCGCGCCGCCACCGTGTTCCACCGCGACGACATCGTCGTACGGCTCGTCGACGTGGACGGCGAGCCGGACGAAGCGCCCGCGTACGCCCTCGCCCTGCACGAGCCCGTCGGTGTCGCGGAGGCGGGGCGCTTGCTGGACCTGGCCGCCCTGGGCATCGACGGGCCGCCGACCGACGAGCGCACGCTGCTGCGTCTCCTCGCGCACACGCGCATGCAGCCGTTGACCGACCGCCGTTCACCGGCCTCCTGACCGACCGTCCTTCCCGTACATCCCCCCGCTTCCCGCCTTCGGAGTGACTGACATGACTGAGCGACAGGCCCGTATCGTCTCCCTCGCCGACGCCGCACCGAACCGCCGACGCGGCGGTGACGTCCGCGCCCTGCTGACGCCCACCACGGTCGGCTCGACCAGTGGCTTCATGGGCGTGGCCCTGGTGCAGCCCGGGGAGCGCATCGCGGAGCACTACCACCCGTACTCGGAGGAGTTCGTGTACGTCACGCACGGCACGTTCGAGGTGGATCTGGACGGGGAGCCGCATCCCCTGAGCATCGGTCAGGGGCT
This sequence comes from Streptomyces sp. NPDC048751, assembly GCF_043198595.1. Taxonomy (NCBI): domain Bacteria; kingdom Bacillati; phylum Actinomycetota; class Actinomycetes; order Kitasatosporales; family Streptomycetaceae; genus Streptomyces; species Streptomyces sp. NPDC048751. Next base: position 172,953 of record NZ_JBICUX010000013.1, on the reverse strand, counting down.
GCTGATCCCGCCGTATCTGCGCCACCGCTTCCGCAACGTGGGAGACGGCGAGGCGCGTCTGGTGTTCCACCTGGGGCCGTTGGCCCCGCGTCCCGACCTCGGGCATGTGGACACGGAGGAGGCGGCGGAGGCGGTGTCCTAGAAACGGTCTCGCGGGAACGGCCTCACGCGACGAACCCCATCCCCGATACTTCGGGGATGGGGTTCGATTCGGAGCGCCGGGCAGGCCTTGCACCTGCATTTCCCCGCAGGAAGCGGGGCGTCTTTCCTTGGACCACCAACGCGTGGCACCGCCACCGGAGTTCCGGCGGCCTGCTCAAGATCAAGCTTACCCTACTTTCGACGATGGGCCGACCGGATGACGACGTCCCCTCCCGTTACCCAGCTCGTGGTCCTGCGCGGCAACAGCGCGTCCGGCAAGAGCTCCGTGGCGGCCGGCCTGCGTGAGCGGTACGGCCGGGGCATCGCCCTGGTGAGCCAGGACGTCCTGCGCCGCGAGGTGCTGCGCGAGCGGGACATGCCCGGCGCCGCCAACATCGGCCTGATCGACCTGACCGTCCGGCACGCCCTCGACCACGGCTTCCACACGGTGCTCGAAGGCATCCTGTACGTGGCGCACTACGGCGACATGCTCACCGGGCTGCTGGCCGACTACCCGGGACGCAGCCACTGCTTCTATCTGGACGTCCCCTTCGAGGAGACATTGGCCCGCCACGCCACCAAGTCGTTCGCCGACGAGATCACCGAGTCTGAACTCCGCTCGTGGTACCGGCCGTTGGACCTGCTGCCGGGCGGCGTCGAGACGGTGGTGCCCGCCGACAGCTCGCTCGCGGCGACGATCGACCAGGTGCTGCGTGTGTCCGGACTCGGCGTGCCCGCCGAGGTGCCGGGCGGCCGCTGACCGGGGAGGCTCACCGCAGGGCCGCCGCCACCAGCCCACGGATCTCCGCCTCGGACACGCCTCCGCCGCTCACCAGCCGGTCGAAGACCAGCCCGTCGACGCAGACCAGCAGCGTGATGGTGCGCTCCCCGGCGTCCGCGTACCCCCGGGCGGCCAGAAAGTCCTGCGCGACCTGCCTGGCCGCGTTCTCACGCGGTACGAGGATCTCCCGCAGCTCGGGATGGCGCACGCTCTCCAGGGCGCAGGCGTAACGGGCCAGGGAGCGGCGTCGCCCTTCTCCCGTGAGCCGGAGTTCGACGAAGGCGGCGAGCCCGGCGACGAGTTCCTCGGCGTTCCGCGGGACGGGCGTCCGCTGCCCGATCGCCTGCAGTTCGGCCTGGTCGAGCGCGACCAGCCGACGGACCAGGGCGGTGAGCAGCGCCTGGCGGGTGCGGTAGTAGGCGGAGGTCGTGCCGGGCGGCAGGTTCACCGCCCGGTCGACGGCGCGATGGGTCAGGCCGCGCATTCCTTCCCGGGCGAGCACGTCGATGGCCGCGTCGGCGAGGAGGGTGCGTCGATCGGTGGGCATCCCCCCTTTCTACACCCGTAGAGGGTGGGAGTAGTGTCGTGAGCCGCTCGTCTTCTACATCTGTAGAAGACGAGCGGCTCAGTCGGGGAGAAGACGGCGGCACGGGTGAACAAGGAGGCCCACCATGGGCGGCAGTGCGGTTGTGGTCGGGGCAGGTATCGGCGGGCTGGCGGCCGCGATCGGGCTGCGTCTGGTCGGCTGGGAGGTGACGGTCGTCGAACGCGCCCCCGTCCTGGCGGACGTGGGCGCGGGGATCTCCCTCCACGCCAACGGCGTCCGCGCGCTGGACGCGCTCGGCGTCGGCCTCGGCGCGGCCGCGCGGCCCCAGTACGAGGGAGGCACCCGAAGCCCCGACGGCGGTTGGCTGGCCCGGATGGACGGCGGCGTGCTCGAGCGCGAGCTGGGCACACCGATCGTCGGCCTACCGCGGGCCGAGCTGCACCGGCTGTTGCGCGCCGCGCTGCCGGCGGAGTGCGTGGTGGTCGGGGCCGAGGTGACGTCCGTCGCGCGCACCGGCTCGGGTCGGATGCGGGTGCCCGTGGGGGACGGCGTACGGGAGGTGGATCTGGTCGTGGGCGCCGACGGGGTCAACAGTCGGCTGCGTGCGCAGGTGTTCCCCGACCACCCCGGGCCCGCCTACAGCGGTTCGACCGTCGTGCGGGCCATCACGGAACGTCCCGTGGAGGTCGACACCGACTTCGAGCTGACCTGGGGCGGGGGTGCCGAGTTCGGTCACATCGTGTTCGCCGACGGCCGGGCCGAGTGGCACGCGGTGTACAACGCGCCCGCAGGGGTGCGGCACCCGGACACGCTCACGGAGATGCGCCGTCGCTTCGGCGCCTGGCACGACCCGATTCCGGCGCTGCTCGACGGCACGCGACCGGACGCCGTGCTGCACCACGACATCCATGAGCTGGTGACGCCCCTGCCCGCCTTCGCCGCGGGCCGGATCGCCCTGCTCGGCGACGCCGCCCACGCGATGACGCCTCACCTCGGCCAGGGCGCCTGCCAGGCGCTGGAGGACGCGGTCACGCTCGCCGCCGCGCTCGCCGCCGGGCCCACGGTCGAGGCGGCTCTGTCCCGCTACGACGCCGAGCGCCGCCCGCGCAGTCAGTCCGTGGCCCGCGCCGCGCGCCGGGCCGGACGGATGGGGCAGCGGCTCGCCCACCCGTTGGCCGTCGCCGTACGCGACACCGCGCTGCGGCTGGCCCCGTCCCGCGCGACCGTCCGCGCCGTCCTGCGGCACGCCGACTGGAGGCCGCCGGGCCTGGGCTGACCGACTGGGGGCGGGGCGGTGAAGGGCGGGTTGCGGCGAGCGCTATGTTCGACGCGAACAACCAAGGGGTGGGGATGCAGAAGACAGACGAACGGAACGAGGAGGCGGAGGCAGCGGTCGCGGGCCCGGCGGGGACCGACGGCGCCTCCGCACGCGGCTGGCCGCGCTCCTGGGTGCTCCTGCTGGCGGGGGCGGCCGTCGTACCCGGTACGGCGCTCTTCGTCGTCGGCCGGTTCATGGACGCCCCGGCCATGCAGGCGTGGCGGACGGTCTGTCTCGCCATCACCGTGCAGGCGATGCCCTTCCTGCTGCTGGGTACGGCCCTGTCCGGGGCGATCAACGCGTTCGTGCCGGCGCGGGTGTTCACCCGGATCCTGCCGAAGCGGCCCGTGCTCGCCGTCCCGGTGGCCGGGGTCGCCGGAGTCGTCCTGCCGGGCTGTGAGTGCGCGTCGGTGCCGGTGGCGAACAGTCTGATAGGGCGCGGTGTCACCCCGGCCGCCGCCTTCGCGTTCCTGTTGTCGGCCCCCGCCATCAATCCGGTCGTGCTGACCGCCACGGCCATCGCGTTCCCCGGCAGCCCCGCCATGGTGCTGGCCCGGCTGCTGGCCTCGCTCGCCACCGCCGCCGTGATGGGCTGGCTGTGGCTCTGGCTGGGGCGCGCGGAGTGGCTGCGGCCGTCGGTGCGGCACACCGGGCACCGGCCGGGGCACAGCCGCTGGACGGAGTTCCGGCTCGGCTTCCAGCACGACTTCCTGCACGCGGGCGGTTTCCTGGTCGTCGGGGCCATGGCGGCGGCCACCTTCAACGTGGCGGTACCGCGCTCCGTGCTCGACGCCTTCACCGGCTCGCCCTGGCTGTCGGTGCTGTTCCTGGCGGCGCTCGCCATCCTGCTCGCGGTGTGCTCCGAGGCCGACGCGTTCGTCGCCGCGTCGCTCACCGGTTTCTCGCCCGTCGCGCGGCTGACGTTCCTGGTGGTCGGGCCGATGGTCGACCTGAAGCTCATCGCCCTCCAGGCGGGCACCTTCGGCCGGGCCTTCGCGGTCCGCTTCTCCACCGCGACGACGGTCGTCGCCATCCTGTGCAGCGTGCTGATCGGAGGGGTGCTGCTGTGAGAAGGCCCGTACAGATGGTCCTGCTGGTGCTCAGCGGCCTCGCCCTGCTGCACGCCTCGCTCCTCACCGACCTCTACCTCAGGTACGTCAAGCCGGGAATGCGTCCGATGCTGATCGCTTCGGGAGCGCTGCTGCTCGTACTGGGAGCGGCGGAAGTCTGGTCGTACTGGCGGTCGAGGGGCGGTCACGACCACGGCGCGCCGGACAGCGAAGGGGGCGGCCATGGCCACGACCACTCCACCACGCCCAGGGTCGCCTGGCTGCTGCTCCTCCCCGCGCTGAGCCTGCTCTTCTACGCCCCACCGACCCTCGGCGCCTACACCGCCTCCCGTGCGGAGCCCAAGGCCGTCGCGAAGGTCGAGGAACAGGACGACTTCGAGCCGCTGCCCGCGACGTCACCGTTGCCGATGACCCTCACCGACTTCACCGAGCGGGTGCAGCAGGACCGCAAGCAGGCCATCAAGGGACGCAGTGTGCAGCTCACCGGGTTCGTGACGCCGGTCAAGGGCGGCGACGGCTGGGAGCTGACCCGGATCATCTTCACGTGCTGCGCAGCCGACGCCCAGTCCGTGAAGGTGCGGGTCCATGGGACCCCGGCCCTGAAGGCGGACACCTGGGTGGCCGTCACCGGCACCTGGCATCCCGGCGGGACCCTGGGCACGAGCTCCGCTCCGGCCGCGCTCGACGCGAGCGACGTGAAGAAGATCGACCGACCGGTGAACTACTACCAGGACGCTCTGCCGCTCAACCCGTCCTGATGGGCGCCCGTCCGGAAGAGCGCCCCGCCCACGCATGAGCCCGGCGAGCGGGGATACCCCGGCCACATGGGACGAATCACAAAATCCAATCACCGAGCCGGCCGACCATCCGAGCAGGTCGAACACGAGGGCCAGAGGGAAGAGGAGCAGAGGCAAGAGGGGCTGAGGGAACAGACGCCGGAAACGGAACAGCGGGAGCCGGAACAGCCGGCGCAGTTGCCCCGGCAGTCCTGGCTGGCCGTGCTCAAGGGGACGGTCAAGGAGTTCAAGGACGACGAGCTCACCGACCGCGCCGCGGCACTGACGTACTACGGCGTACTGGCGATGTTCCCCGCCCTCCTGGTGCTGGTCTCGATGCTGGGGCTCGCGGGCAAGTCGGCCACCGACGAGGTCCTGAACAACATCAAGACGCTGGCGCCGGGCTCGGCCCGGGACATCATCAGCGACGCGGTGCAGCAACTGCAGGGCCGGGGCGGCATCGGTTCGGTCATGGCCGTGGTCGGCCTGGTGCTGGCGGTGTGGTCGGCGTCCGGCTACGTCGCGGCGTTCATCCGCTCGGCCAACGCCGTGTACGACATCCCGGAGGGGCGCCCCGTCTGGAAGGTGCTGCCGGTCCGCCTGGGCGTGACGGTGTCGCTGCTGGTGCTGGCGGTCGTGAGCGCGCTGATCGTGGTGTTCACCGGTGAAATCGCCCGCCAGGCCGGTGCGACGCTGGGGATCGGGGACACGGCGCTGACGGTGTGGGCGTTCGTGAAGTGGCCGGTGCTGGTCGTACTCGTCACCGTCATGATCGCGCTCCTGTACTGGGCGGCACCCAACGTCAAGGGCCGCGGCTTCAAGTGGATCACCCCGGGCAGTGTGCTGGCCCTGCTGATCTGGCTGGTCGCCTCGGCGGGGTTCGCGTTCTACGTGGCGAACTTCGCCTCCTACAACAAGACCTACGGCACGCTCGCCGGAGTGATCGTCTTCCTGGTGTGGCTGTGGATCAGCAACATCGCGATCCTGCTCGGCCTGGAGTTCGACGCGGAGCTGTCCCGTCAGCGTGCCGTCGCCGGGGGCATGCCGCCCGAGGAGGAGCCGTACCTCCCGCCACGCGACACGCGCGCGTGGAGCGAGGAGGACCAGCGCCGCATGGAATGACTGGCGGGTCGGATCTGACCAGGTGCTCACCAGGCCCTCGCCGGGTGTCCGCCGCGGTGTGCGCGGGCAGCACGGTGTCCGTGCGCGCTGAGGCAACCCGGGTGCCGGAACGTGGGTGAGATGGAGGCCGGAGCACGGCAGGTGCCGCCGGCCGGCGGTTTCCGTGGCCCGTAGAGCAGGTCTCGTCGTGCGCGTGATGATCAGGAGAAGTGACCCATGACCGGTAAGAAGCCCACCGTCGTTCTCGTGCACGGGGCGTTCGCCGAATCCTCCGCCTGGAACTCCGTCACCGAGCGCCTCCAGGCGGCCGGGCACCGGGTGATCGCGTTCGCCAACCCCCTGCGCAGCCTGTCCGGCGACGCCGAGGCCCTGCGGAGCCTGCTCACCTCGGTCGAGGAGCCGGTCGTGCTCGTCGGCCACTCCTACGGCGGGGCGGTGGCCTCCAACGCGGCGCGTGACGTTCCCGGCGTGCGCGCGCTGGTGTTCGTGGCCGCGTTCGCCCCGGAGTCCGGTGAGAGCATCGGCGAGCTGACCGGCAAGTTCCCCGGCAGCACCCTGCCCGACGTCCTGGACACCGTGCCGCTCGCGGACGGCACCACCGACTTCTACATCCGCCAGGACGCCTTCCACCAGCAATTCGCCGCCGACCTGCCCGCGAAGGAGGCGGCCCTGAACGCCGCGGCCCAGCGCCCGCTGCGCGACACCGCGCTCAACGAGGCCTCCGGTGAGCCGGCCTGGAAGAGCGTCCCGTCGTGGTTCGTCTTCCCTGAGCTGGACCGCAACATCCCGCTGGAGGCGCACAGCTTCATGGCCGAACGCGCGGCCGCCAGGGAGGCCACGCTCGTACCGGGCGCCTCCCACGCGCTGCCGGCCTCCAGCCCCGAGGCCGTCACCACCACGATCCTCAACGCCGCGAACAGTGTCGCCTGACCGAGGTGAGTCGGGGGCAGGCCGGGGGCGCGTTCCCGGGACGCGCCCCCGGCTCGCTCGCCCTCGGCGACCAGATATAACCGGCACCATGATCTATCACCTCGTTCCGCTGCCCGAATGGAACGCCCTTCCCGGCCAGCCCTACGCCCCCGCCTCCCTCGCGGACGAAGGCTTCGTGCACTGCTCCCCCGACGAGGCGACCACTCTGGCCGTCGCCAACGCCTTCTACGCGAACGCCCCGAGGCCGCTGCTGGCCCTGGTGCTGGACGAAGACCGGCTCACCGCCGGGCTGGAGTGGGAGAGGGCGGTCCCCGCCCCGCCGCCCGGCGTCGCCGACGACGTCTCCTTCCCCCATGTCTTCGGACCCCTCAACCGCGAAGCCGTGGCCGAGGTCCTGGAGGTCGAGTGGGACGCGGAGGGCCGGGCCACGGCCTTGCGGAACACGACCTGACGGCGCCGGGCTGCCCGGCCCTACAATTTGGTGCCGAACGATCAAAGGAGCGTGTTCCTGTGCCCGGTCATCGGTCCATCACCGAGGCGGAGAAGCTGGCGGCGGCGAAGCTCGGCGGCATCCCGATCCGACGCGCGCAGATGGCCGTCGTCGCCAACATCTACCGCGCCGCCTCGGCCGTCCGGCAGCACCTGGAGAACTCGGTGCTGCGCGGTGCCGATCTGACCTGGACGGCGTTCGTCGTGCTGTGGGTCGTCTGGGTGTGGGGCGAGTCGGAGACCCGGCATGTCGCGGAGGAGGCCGGCATCTCCAAGGGAACGCTCACCGGCGTGTCGCGCACGTTGGAGAGCCGCGGGCTCGTCCGGCGGACCGGGCACCCCACCGACGGCAGGCTGGTCCTGCTCAGCCTCACCGAGGAGGGAGAGGCGCTGATGCAGCGGGTGTTCCCCGCCTTCAACGAGGAGGAGGCGTTCGTCGCCGGACGGCTCAGCGACGAGGAGTGCCGGACCGTCGCCGACGGCCTGCGCCAGGTCGTACGGCAGGTCGAGGAGAACGGTGAGGAGCGCCGCCTGACCCTCCTCGACGGCGCCGAGCCCGCCCCGCGCCGCAGCGGACGCCGACCGAAGGCCTGAAGGGGCTTCCGGACACGCCCGTGGCGCGCCGCCCTCACCCCCGGCTCAGTTCCTCGCGTCGGCGCTCCAGGAAGCCGCGCTCCGCCGGGCTTTCCACGAGGGCGAGGGCGGCGTCGTACGCCTGTACCGCCTCGGTGTCGCGGCCCAGGCGGCGCAGCAGGTCGGCGCGCACGGCGTGGAAGACGTGGTAGCCGGTGAGGTCGAGGTCGTCCAGCGCGGCGAGGGCCGGCCCCGTGCCCTCGGTCTCGGCGAGGGCGACGGCTCGGTTGAGCGCCACGACGGGGCTGGGTGCGAGGGTCATGAGCTGGTCGTAGAGCCGCAGGATCTGCCCCCAGTCGGTGGTGTCGGCGGTCGGCGCGTCGCTGTGGACGGCCTGGATCGCGGCCTGGATCTGGTAGGGGCCGGGCCGGTCGCGGCGCAGGCAGCGGCGGACGAGCGACTGGCCCTCGGCGACCAGGTCGCGGTCCCACCGGGTGCGGTCCTGTTCGCCCAGCGCCACGAGCTCGCCCTCTTCGCCTTCGCCGACACGGGCGGGTCGGCGCGACTCGACGAGCAGCATCAACGCCAGCAGCCCGGTCACCTCCGGTTCGTCCGGCATCAGCCGGGCGAGGAGCCGCCCCAGCCGTACGGCTTCGGCGCACAGCTCCGCGTCGCCGGTGTAGCCCTCGTTGAAGATCAGGTACACGACCGCCAGGACACCCCGCAGCCGGTCGGGCAGATCGGCGTCGCTGGGCACGCGGTACGGGATCCGGGCGTCACGGATCTTCGCCTTGGCCCGCACCAGGCGCTGGGCCATCGTCGGTTCCGGCACGAGGAAGGCCCGCGCGATCTGGGCGGTGCCGAGTCCGCCGAGGAGGCGCAGGGTCAGGGCGACCTGGGCCCGGGTGGCGAGCGCGGGGTGGCAGCAGGTGAAGATCAGTCGCAGCCGGTCGTCGTGCACGGGGCCCTCCGTCGGCGTGTCGGGCGCGTACAGCAGGGCGGCCTCGGCGTGGCGGGCGTCCCGGGTGGACTCGCGGCGCAGCCGGTCGATGGCCCGGTTGCGTGCGGTGGTGATGATCCAGCCCGCCGGACTGGGCGGCACCCCGGTGTCCGGCCACTTCCGCACGGCTGTCGTGAAGGCGTCCTGCACCGCTTCCTCGGCGAGGTCGATGTCGCCGAGGAAGCGGACGAGGACGGCGACCGCGCGGCCGTACTCCGCGCGGAAGACGGCCTCGACGTCGGGGGAGGGCGGCTCCACGCCCCCTGCTCCCCCGACCTCGGCGTGCATCAGGCCTCGCCCATGAAGGGGCGCACCTCGACGGGGAGTGTGGTGGCCCAGGTCGCCCGGCGGCCCCACCGCAGGGCCGCGTCCAGGTCGGGGGCCTTGATCAGGCAGATGCCTCCCAGGTACTCCTTGCCCTCGGCGTACGGGCCGTCGGTGATCAGCACGTCACCGCCTTCGGGGCGCAGTACGGTGGCCGTCTCCGGGCCGTGCAGTCCGCCGGCGAAGACCCAGGCTCCGGCCTCGCGCAGCTCCTGGTGGAAGGTCTCGAGATTGCGGCTGATCTCCGCGAGTCCCTCGGCGGAGGGCGGCTCGCCCTCGCTGGGCTGGACCACGCTGAGCAGGTAGTACTTCATGACGTCCTCCTTGGCGTCGGGCGGTCGGCTCGGTGTGCCTCACCTGCTACACGAACAGCTGGCGACCAGATCGACACCGCGCCCCACGACACCGAAGAATCGTCCCATGACCACGACACCGCACCCCCTCGTCAGCCGTGCGCGCCGACTGGCCGATGACCTCCTCGCCCCGCAGGCGGAGCGCGTCGACCAGGAGGGCGTCCCGCGGGAGCACCTCGCGGAGATCAGGCGGTCCGGGCTGCTCGGCGTGAACGCGCCGAAGGAGTACGGCGGTGCGGACGCGCCCGCCGCGGTGGCTCGGGAGACGGCGGAGATCCTGGCCGGGGCGTGCTGTTCGACGTGGTTCGTGCAGACCCAGCACCACACCCCGGTGGCCACGCTGGCGAGGAGCGAGAGCGCCGTACGGGAACGGCTGCTCGGCCCGCTGGCCCGCGGCGAGCTGCTGTCCGGCGTGGCCTACGCCCATCTGCGCGCTCACCCGCGGACTCCGGTACGGGTCACCCGCGAGCGCTCCGGCTGGCGCTTCGACGGCACGGTGCCGTGGTACACCGGCTGGGGTCTCAACGACGTGATGCTGCTCGCCGGGATCACCGACGCCGACGAAGCGCTCTTCGCCTTCACGGACGCCCGGGAACAACCGGGCCTGCGCGCGTCGGCACCGATGCGCCTCGCGGCCCTCACCGCCTCGCAGACGGTCTCCCTGGAGCTGGACGGCCTGTGGCTCCCCGAGGAGTCCGTAGCCCTGCGCCGGCCGTACGCACAGTGGGCCGCGACCGACCGAGTGAAGACCCTCAACGCCTCCCCCGCGGCCTTCGGCATCACGGAGACGGCCCTCGCCCTCCTGGACGACGACACGGCCGCCCCGCTCCGCGCCCGCCTCCAGAAGATCCGCACCAGTGCCTACGCCCTGGCAGACCACCCCACCCCGCACGAGCACGAGCAGGAACGACTGGCACTGCGCACCCAGTCGTTCGAACTCCTGCGCGCGGCCACCACAGCGGCGGTGGTAACCGGCGGCGGCCGCACCATGACCCTCACCGACAAGGCCCAACGCCTGGCCCGCGAGGCCCTGTTCCTCCTGGTCCAGGGCCAGACACCGGAATCACGCCGAGCCCATCTCAACGCCCTGACTGTTCAAGGGACGCGGGGAACTGCGCGATCAACCCAAGACAACGCGCACCCGCCGAACAACGGAAACCACGCCCCTCACCCGGCGAACGGCACCTGCACCGACGGCGCCTGAACAGCGAACGGATGCTTCCACACCCCTTCCCGGCCCAGCCGCGGCAGCACCCCCTCCCCGAACCAGTACGCCTCCTCCAGATGCGGATACCCGGACAGCACGAACTCCTCGATCCCCAGCCCGGCATACTCCTTGATCCGCTCAGCCACCTCCTCATGGCTGCCGACCAGCGCCGTTCCCGCACCCCCACGCACCAGTCCGATCCCCGCCCACAGGTTCGGATGGATCTCCAGCCCGTCCCGGCGACCGCCGTGCAGGGCGAGCATCCGCCGCTGCCCCTCGGACTCGCTGCGGGCGAGCCCGGCCTGTACGGACCTTACGGTCTCCGGGTCGAAGCCCTCCAGCAGCCGGTCGGCCTCCGCCCAGGCCTGCGCGGCGGTGTCACGGGTGATGACGTGCAGCCGGATCCCGAAGCGCACGGTGCGTCCCTGCTGCGCGGCCATCCCCCGGATCCACGCGATCTTCTCCGCGACCCGGGCGGGCGGCTCGCCCCAGGTGAGGTAGACGTCGGCGTGCCGGGCGGCGATCTCACCGGCGATGGGCGAGGACCCGCCGAAGTACACCTCGGGCACCGGGTCGGGGACCCGGGCCAGTTCGGCGCCCTCGACCTGGAGGTGCTCCCCCTTCAGGTCGACGGTCTTGCCCTCCCACAACGCCCGTACGATCTCGAGGAATTCGCCGGTACGGCGGTAACGGTCGTCCTTGTCGAGGAAGTCGCCGTACGCCCGCTGCTCCTGGCTCTCGCCGCCCGTGACCACGTTGAGGAGCAACCGTCCGCCGGTCTGCCGCTGGAAGGTGGACGCCATCTGCGCGGCGAGCGTCGGCGAGACGGAGCCGGGCCGGAAGGCGACGAGGAACTTCAGTCGCTCGCTCGCTTGGCTGACCATCGCGGTGGTCAGCCAGGCGTCCTCGCACCAGGCGCCGGTGGGCGTGAGCGCACCCTCGAAGCCCAGATCCTCCGCGGCGCGGGCGATCTGGCTCAGGTAGGCGACCGTCGGCGGCCGATCCCGTCCGGAAGCGGTGGCCGGGGTGCCGTGGCCGCCGCCGACGACATGGCGGCTGTCGCCGTTGGTCGGGAGGAACCAGTGGAAGGTGAGGGACACGTGGGGTCTCCGATCAGGATGGTCCGCGGGAAGAGGTCATCGGGGATGCGCTTCGGAGCAGGCCGGACGCCGTCGTGGGCGGAAAGGGTGCTCAGCCCGCCGCGGCCAGGAGCGGGGTGCGTCCGAGGGCCAGGGAGAACTGGTCGATCACCTGGGTGAGCGCCTCGGTGGCGCTCGGCGTGACGCTCAGCGAGCCGTCGTCGTGCACGGTGATGTCCTTGTCGAGGGTGAACCAGCCCTGCACGATGTGGGCCGCGCCCATGGAGGTGAGGACGGGACGCAGGGCGTAGTCGATGGCCAGGACGTGGGCGATGCTGCCGCCCGTGGCGAGCGGCAGCACCGTCTTGCCGGTGAGCGCGTACTGCGGCAGCAGGTCGAGGAGCGCCTTGAGGACGCCGGAGTACGACGCCTTGTACACGGGTGTGCCGACCACGACACCGTCGGCGCGCTCGAACAGCTCGGTGGCCTCGACGATCGCGGGGTGCCGGAAGTCCGCCCCGAGCAGGGCCTCGGCGGGGATCGTGCGGACGTCGAGCGGGATCACCTCGTGGCCCTGCGCGACGAGACGCTGGTCGAGGTGGCGCAGCAGGCGGTTGGTGCGGGAGGAGACGGAAGGGCTGCCGGAGACGGACAGGACGGTGGCCATGGGTTCTCTTTCTTCGCGGTGCCGGCGGGAAGGCGTGGCGGTGGTCAGGCGCGGGCGGGAACCGACACGCGCTCGGGGTCCGGCAGTTGGGCGTCGAGGACCCAGCAGGCGAATTGCGGCGGTGTTGCGGGCATGCGGAACTCCTGTTGCGGAATCTCTTTTCGGGCATGCCGAATTCACGTGACGCGACAGGGCGTCACCTTCGGGGGGCGCGAAGGCGAAAACGCACGGCACACGACTGCCTGGCGACAGAAGGCATGCGGATGCGGGTGCCGGTGCGAATGAAAAGGGCGGCGGAATACGGGGAATCAGGCCGCGGCGCAACAGGAGGCGCTGGAGACGCGTGCGAGGTCGACATGGCGTCGCCGCGTGAGGTCCAGTCGCATCTTCATGTCATCGATCGTGGCAGTCGTCGACGTCGGCCGTCAAGGTAAACCCGACCGGTCTCGAATCGCGGACCATCGAATTTCATGAAGACGCGACAGGAAAACACTTCAATGGACGGGGTTTTGGGAGCCCGTCAGTCGTCCTCACGCACCGGGATCACCACGAGGAACGCATCCGACTTCAGATCCATGACCACGGTCGCGGGCTCACCCTCCGCACGGCGAGCCGCCGCGTACTCCTCCGCCGGCCACGACCCGCGCGGAGCTCCCGCAGGAAAACGCTCCAACACCTTCGCGCCCATAGCGGCAGCACCTCCGACGTCCACTGTCGACTTGATCGGACCACTTCTCTCTTCGGTTCGACTGCCCCGGATCGCCGTGTCCATGTTCATCCCCGTTCATCCGGACGCCCCGCGACCAGGGGCGTACACCCTTTCGCCGCATCCGATACGGGGTGCGCCGGGGAAGTGATCCGCAGGGGGACACCGACACGAAGGGCCGAGGAGAGGATCGATGAAGGGTGATGACGAGAGCGAGGGGCCGCGCTGTCTCGTGACCGGTGCCACGGGCTACATCGGTGGCCGGCTCGTCCCGGAGCTGCTCGCCGCCGGGTACCGGGTGCGCTGCCTCGCCCGCTCCCCCGACCGGCTGCGCGGCCACCCGTGGACCGAGGACGTCGAAGTGGTGCAGGGAGACGTCACGGATGCCGACTCGATGGCCGAGGCCATGCGGGACGTGGAGGTCGCGTACTACCTGGTGCACGCGCTCGGCTCCGGTGCGGACTTCGAGGAGACCGACCGCACGGCGGCGCGCGTCTTCAGCGAACGGGCCCGGGCGGCGGGCGTGCGCCGCATCGTCTATCTGGGCGGTCTCACCCCGGCCGGGGTGCCCGAGCACACGCTGTCGCCGCATCTGCGCTCGCGGACCGAGGTCGGCCGGATCCTGCTCGCCTCCGGGGTCCCGGCCACCGTGCTGCGCGCGGCGGTGATCATCGGATCCGGCTCGGCCTCCTTCGAGATGCTGCGCTACCTCACCGAGCGTCTCCCGGTGATGGTCACCCCGAGCTGGGTGCACACCCGCATCCAGCCCGTGGCCGTAGGGGACGTGCTGCGGGCCCTCGTGGGCAGCGCCCGTATGCCCGACGACGTCAACCGGGCCTTCGACATCGGCGGGCCGGACGTCCTGACGTACCGGGAGATGATGCTCAGGTACGCGGCGGTGGCGGGCCTGCCGCGCCGGTTCATCCTGCCGCTTCCCGTGCTCACCCCGGGCCTGTCCAGTCTCTGGGTGGGCCTGGTCACTCCCGTGCCGGCGTCCATCGCCCGGCCGCTCACCGAGTCGCTGCGGCACGAGGTCGTCTGCCACGAGCACGACATCGCCCGCCACGTGCCCGATCCCCCCGGCTACCCGCTCGGCTTCGACGCGGCGGTACGGCTGGCCCTGCAGCGTGTGCGGGACGCCCGGGTGACGACCCGGTGGTCGTCCGCCTCCCTGCCCGGCGCCCCGAGCGACCCCCTGCCCACCGACCCCGACTGGGCCGGCGGGAGCCTCTACACCGACTGCCGGGAACTGACCGTCGAGGCCTCGCCCGAGGCGCTGTGGCGGGTTGTCGAGGGCATCGGGGGTGAGAACGGCTGGTACTCCTTCCCGCTCGCCTGGGCGGTGCGCGGCTGGCTGGACCGGCTGGTCGGCGGGGTGGGGCTGCGCCGCGGGCGCCGGGACGCGGCGCGGCTACGGGTCGGTGACTCGCTGGACTTCTGGCGGGTGGAGGAGATCGAGCGGGGCCGGCTGCTGCGGCTGCGGGCCGAGATGCGGCTGCCGGGGCTCGCCTGGTTGGAGATGCGCTGCGAGGTGGACGGCGACGGCCGCACCCGCTACCGCCAGCGCGCCCTGTTCCATCCGCACGGGCTGCTCGGCCAGGCCTACTGGTGGAGCGTCTCGCCCTTCCATGCCGTGGTCTTCGGCGGCATGGCCCGCAACATCGCGCAGGCGGCGGAGACGGGTGGGGTGGCAGGGGGCGGGGGCGCACCGATCGGTTGGGGGTCACATCCGCTGAGATGCGTCCGCTGAGGTGCATCCGAGGTGCATCCGCTGAGGTGCATCCGAAGGCCGCTTCCGCGCCGAAGCACATACGTACCCGACTCGTTCTTCTCCTCGGAGTTGGCCCCATGAACGTCTCCGTCGTCCTGTTCACCGCGGATCTGCGGCTGCACGACCATCCGCCGCTGCGGGCGGCCCTCGACGGCTCCCGCGGCTCCCACGCCTCCCGCGAGGTGGTTCCGCTGTTCGTCCGGGACCGGGCGGTGGACGCCGCCGGGTTCGCCGTACCGAACCGGCTGGCCTTCCTCGCCGACTGCCTGCGGGACCTCGACGCGGGCCTGCGCGAGCGGGGCGGCCGGCTGGTCGTCCGCTCCGGTGACCTCGTCGAGGAGGTGTGCAAGGTCGCCGCGGACGCGGACGCCGACGAGGTGCACATGGCGGCCGACGTCAGCGCCCACGCCCACCGGCGCGAGCGGCGGCTGCGGCGCGCTCTGGAGGCGGAGGGGCTGCGGCTGCACGTGCACGACACGGTGACCACGGCGGTCGCGCCCGGGGCGGTGACCCCGGCCTCCTCGGACCACTTCGCCGTGTTCACGCCGTACTACGGGCAGTGGGCGCGTCAGGGGCTGCGCGCCGTGCTCGACGCGCCCCGGTTCGTGAGGGTCCCGGACGGGGTCGGGTCGGAGGAGCTTCCCTCCCGCGAGAAGGTGTCGGGGGTCTCGCCCGGACTCGCCCCCGGCGGCGAGACGGAGGGCAGGGGGCGGCTCACCGCATGGCTGCGTGGCGGTGTCGCCGACTACGAGGACCGCCACGACGACCTCGCGGGCGACGCGACCTCCCGCCTCTCGCCCCATCTGCACTTCGGCACCCTCTCCCCCGTCGAGTTGGTCCGGCGGACGCGCGAGGTGGGTGGGCCGGGTGCCGAGGCGTTCGTACGGCAGGTCGCGTGGCGCGACTTCCACCGGCAGGTGCTCGCCGCGCGGCCGGGCGCGTCCACCGCCGACTACCGTACGAAGTGCGACCGTTGGCGGTCCGAACGCACCGCGCGCGAGGACGTCGAGGCGTGGAGGGAGGGCCGCACCGGATATCCGGTCGTCGACGCGGCCATGCGCCAGTTGCGGCACGAGGGCTGGATGCACAACCGCGGCCGTCTGCTGACCGCGAGCTTCCTCGCCAAGACGCTGTACGTCGACTGGCGGGTCGGCGCCCGGTACTTCCTGGACCTGCTGGTCGACGGAGACGTGGCCAACAACCAGCTCAACTGGCAGTGGATGGCCGGAACAGGCACCGACAGCCGGCCGAACCGCGTCCTCAACCCCCTCACCCAGGCCAAGCGCTACGACCCGGACGGGGCGTACGTAAGGCGCTGGGTCTCGGAGCTGCGGGAGCTTCCGGGAGCGGCCGTGCACGAGCCGTGGAAACTGCGGGGCCTTGAGCGGGCCGCCGTGGACTACCCGGACCCGATCGTCGACCTCGCGGAGGGGCTCGCGCGGTTCAGGCGGGGCCGGGAGCGCGACTGAGGGAGCGGTGGGACGGCTGGGGTGGGGACGGGCGGGCGTACAGGTCGGACAACGTGTCCAGTGCGTCCCGGAGGGCCGTCGGGCGCAGCATCCTCGGTGTGCGGTGCCCGAGCCAGCCGGGACCGCACAGCAGCACCGTGGGCCGTGTGCGGGCGCCCCTGACGCCCCACTCAGCGTCGGCGACGTGCCGGGCCAGGGGCACGCTCGCCGTGGAGCGGGCCTGTGCCCACAGCACCACGGCCGCGGGGCCGAGCCGGTCCACCGCGGCGATGAGTGCCTCGGCGGGCACGGCGGCGCCGAACATCCGCGTGGGCAGCCCGAGTTGGGAGAGTCCGGCGTTGAGTGCCTCCAGCGGCAGTGTGTGCTGTTCGCCGGGTACGCAGGCCAGTACGACAGGTCCCGCGCCGGCCGTGGCGCCCGACCCCGCCGCAGGGCGGGTGTGCCGACGCAGTGTGCTGGAGACGTGCCAGGACAGCAGGTGCTCGACCTCGACGTACCGGTCACCGGACGAGGCCCACTTGCGCCCCACGGCGTGCAGCGTCGGGACCATCACCTCGTGCCAGGCGACGACCAGGCCGTGTTCCGCGACGGTGGACCCCAACAGCTCCTCCACGGCCGGCGCGTCGAGCCGCACCGCGGCGCGGGCGAGACCGCGGCACTCCCGGCGCACGTCGCCGAGGGGCAGCGAGCCCGCGGCCCGCGAGCGGGCGCGGGGTTCCTCGGGCGCCTGCTCGGGCACGTCGACCGCGCCCCCTCCCCTGGCCGCGCGGGCCGCCTCGGCGGGTGGCACTCCGGCGGACGTCAGCCGGCACATGGTCTCCAGCACGGCCACGTCCTGGGGGCTCCACCGTCGGTGGCGGCCGTCGGCACGGACCGCGGGTCCGATGCCGTACCGGCGGTCCCAGGAGCGCAGGGTCGTGGGCGACACGCCCAGCCGACGTGCCAGCGCACCGGTCGTGAGGCTCGCGGCCGCGTCCGCGGAATTCGCCATGGAAGCGACTGTACGACGCAAAATCGATGCAAGTTGAGCGGCGCGGCGGGCCGCTCACACCCTGGCGGCACCTGAGAGGAGCCGCCGCGATGAGATCGCATCCGAGCACCGCCGAGCCGCGCCGTCACCCGGTCCGCACCGCCGAGCCGGGCGCCGTCACCGACGTCTGCCTGTGGGCCCCGGTCGAGGAGTCGCTCGCCGACGAGGAACTGGCGCGGGGGCTGGTGGCCGGCGACGAGGCATGTCTGGCCGCCGCCTACCGCCGCTGGTCGGCCCTGGTGCACACGCTCGCCCGGCGTTCGCTCGGCGATGTGAGGGAGGCCGAGGACGTCACCCAGCAGGTTTTCCTCGGCGTGTGGCGCGGACGGCGGGGATACCGGCCCGAGCGCGGCACGATCATCGGCTGGATCCTGGGCATCACCAGGCGGAAGATCGCCGACGCACTGTCCGCCCGGAGCCGCCGCGGTGACCTCGTCGCCTCGGCCGGATCCTCCCTCGTCCTGACCGACCCGTACGGCGGCCGCCCGGAAGCCGCCCTTGACCGCGTCCTGGTGCGCGGCGAGCTGGCCAAGCTGCCTTCGGCCCAGCAACGGGTGCTGCGGCTCACCTTCTACGAGGACCTGACCCAGACCCAGATCGCCGAGCGCACGGGCTGGCCCCTGGGCACGGTCAAGAGCCACGCGCGGCGCGGACTGCACCGGTTGCGGCGCCGCCTGGAGCCTCCCGACCTCTACACATAAAGGTGAAATAAGCGCAGACTGAGTTTACGCGGCGCTTACCGCATACCGCCCCAGAAGCGGTCAGGCCTGCAAGTCGAAGGAGACGAGTCATGGCCGACGTCTCACACAGCAGAGACATGACGACTCACCCCGATGTTTCCGAAATGCGGGAACGGTACGACCGCGTGCTCGGCGGTCGCGATGTGGCGCTCGTGGACGGACCGGTGTTCCTGCTCGGTCTGTACTGCGCGGCGTCCCCGTGGATAGTCCACTACACCACCAGCCAGCCCCCGCTCGTGACGCACAACCTGATCTTCGGCATCGCGATCGGTCTGCTGGCCGTCGGGTTCACCACGACCCCCGAGCGCATGTACGGCCTGAGCTGGGCCATGTGCGCGATGGGCGTCTGGATGATCGTCGCGCCGTGGATCGTGGGCGACAGCCCCGACGCCGGCGTGATCTGGAACAACGTCGTCATCGGTGCGCTGGCCCTGATTCTGGGGATGCTGTGCGCCGCCACGGCGGCACGCAGCGCGCCCCAGCGGTAGGAACGGGACACGGAACCGCACGGACACCGCCGAGGGAGAGAGGCCGGCCGGCCCGCACTCCGCGAACCGGTCGGCCGTCGCACGCCCTCACCAGCTCGCCACCGCAGCCCCTCACGGCCTCGGCGCGAGCCACGGTTCCTGCGGCAGCGTGCTGCCGGTCTCCAGGAGCGACTTGAGGTTGGACAGCACCGCCGGCCACCCGAAGGACACCTCGGCGCGCGCCTCCTCGTCGGGCAGGTCCTCGTGGGTGACGGTCAGCCGGACGATGTCGGCGTGCTTCTCGATGTCGAAGGTGACCCGGGTGGACGCGTCCTCCCGCCCCTCCTGGTCCGGAGGCCCCCAGGTGGTCACCAGGCGGGTCGGGCGCTCGCTCTCCACGACGGTGCCGGTCACGTCGGCGACGCCGGAGCCGTCCGTGCGGACGTGCTCCCAGCGGGAGCCCTGCTTCCAGTCCGAGACGTTGCTGTGGCCCCAGTAGGCGGCGGTCAGATCGGCGTCGGTGAGCGCGTCCCACACCTTCTCGGGCGTGCTCGCGATGTAGGTGACGTACACGAAGGTGGGCTTGTCGGTCATGGCTTCCTCGGCTCGTCGCTTGACTGCGCCGAGCGCGCGCAGACGCGGGCGCTCGAACTTGTCGATCCACCGCTCCTGGATCTCGTGGAGCGGTACCGGATTGAGGTAGTGCAGCTTCTCCCGCCCCCGCCGCACCGTGCTGACCAGGTTGGCCGCCTCCAGAACGGCCAGGTGCTGCGTCACCGACTGCCGTCTCATGTCGATCCGCTCGCACAGCTCACCCAGCGTCTGCCCGTTGTGCTCGTGCAGCCGGTCGAGGAGGCGCCTGCGGGTTTCGTCGGCGAGCGCCTTGAAGACCTTGTCCATCTGAGGGTCCATCTCGGGGGCACCGTCTGATCGCACACTCGACGTTATGCAGGTGATTGCCTGCATGTCAAGGCCGGGCGGTCTCGTCCAGCCCGACCCGCGCGCCGCTTCAACCGGTGGCGTCGAACACTGGAGTGAGCGCCCGGACCAGTCGGCCGAGCCAGTCCTCCGCCGACCCCTGTATCCAGGGGTGCTCCGCGCGGAATCCGTTCCACTCGATCTGCCACCGGGCCATCGCTGCCGGGCCGAGCTCGTCGGCCCCGCCGCCCATCGTGCGGCGCAGCACTTTTCGCAGCAGCCGCGGTGAGAGGCTGACTCCTTCGGCTTCGGCAAGCAGGACCGCGTCGTACAGGTCCTTGCCCTGTGCGCGTCCCTCTGCCGCGCAGTCGGCGTGCAGCCACAGCACCTTCCAGGCCAGAGAGAGCTCCCGGCTCGCGGTCTGTACGGCGACGGGTGTGCCGTCGCCTCGCGGGATCAGCGTCCAGACCGGGGCCTCCGGCAGCAGTTCGTCGCGGGCGAAGTCGAGGCGTACCGCGCCGGGCGGCAGCCCTTCCGCGTGCCAGGGGATGATCAGGCGTACGCCGGGTGTGTCGTACTCCGTGTAGGTCCAGGTGCCGTCCTGGTCCGCCTTGTTGGCAGAGAGCATGACCCCGGGCGCCGCCTCCGGACTCGTGCGCACCCGGTCCAGCAGGTCCATGTACGGGGGGCTCGGCTCCGCGTTCTCCGGGTCGGCGCGTATCCAGTGCAGGCCCTCCGGCGGCAGGATGGGGCGCTGTCCGCCGGTGCCGAACTCCTCGGCCTCCCACATCTCGTAGCAGACGGCGCCGTCCGCCGCTTCCGGCCACTGCTGGACGATGTCGACCCGGTCCACGTACGGGTACGGGTGCAGTGGGTCCACCAGCACCTCGTCCTCCAGGACCACCCAGTCGAGGTCGGCCGGTTCGCGTGCCGCGTCCCCTGCCCAGGCGGCCATGGTCATGCTGCCGCGCAGGACGAGGGACGTACTCCAGGGGGCGTCCGCGATCAGGCCGAGCACGTGGTCTAGGGCCGCCCGGTGGGCCACGCGCCGTTCACGGCTCACCGAGCACCCGCCTCGGAGGCGCACCCCAGCACCGGGAGGTCGGCACCGTCATGTCCATTCACGGCACCCGACGCTATCAACGGGCACTGACATCGACGGAAAGCGCGGGCAATGACCGGCGCCGGACTGTCACCGCCCTCCAGCGGGCATGGGCATTGCAGCGGGATCCCGAAAAAAAGGGGGCGGAGATGGAGATCTCCAGCATCATCAGTGCCGTTTTCATCGGCATCGTCATCGGTGTCCTGGGGAGGCTCGTGGTTCCCGGGCGCCAGCGGATCGGCATCCTGTGGACGATCCTCGTCGGCATCGCCGCCGCGCTGCTCGGCACGGCGATCGCGAAGGCGCTCGGCGTGGCCGACACCAACGGCGTCGACTGGGTCGAGTGGGTCATCCAGATCGGTCTGGCCGCGGTCGGCGTCGCGGCCCTCGACCGGAGCAGGGGAAGGGGCCGCGTCCGCCACTGACCGCACCAGTGCCGTTGAACGCCTTTCACCGCAGAAGGGGCGGGGTGCGGGGCTGCACGCGAGTACGGCGGTAAATGCGTTGCGGCCGGCATCCCGCTCCTGTTGGCTTCCGCGGGTCGCCACGCCCGATCCGATCCCGACGGAGCCCTCTTGTCTCTGCGCATCACACCGCTCACCGACCCCGAAGCAGGCGGCGCGAGCCGTCGCCTGGTCTGGCTGGCCGCCGGAGCCGACGGCGCTCCGGTCGGCTCAGCCTCACTGCGGCTGTTCACGCGCGAGGGGCAGCGTCATCTCGCCGAGTTGGAGGTCGCGGTGCACGGCGCGGAGCGACGGCAGGGCGTCGGCTCGCGGCTGCTGGAGGCCGCCGTCGCAGCCGCGAGGTCGGAGGGCCGACGTTCGGTCCTCGTCCAGGCCGAGGCGGGCTCCCCCGCCGGAGGGTTCCTGACGGCACGCGGATTCCGCCGGGTGCTGACCCTGACGTACGCGCGTCTGCCGCTGGCCGACGCCGACCTCGCTGCGATCGAGAAGGATGCCCAACGCCCCTGCCGTGGCTACCGGTTGACGGAGTGGGACGGCTCCGTGCCCGCCGAGCTGGCTCAGTCGTACGCCGACTCGCGGCGGGCCATGGACGACATGCCGATGGACGACACGGACTTCGGCACGGTCGTGTGGGACGTGGAGCGTGTCGTCGCGGCGGCCGAGGCGGTCGCACGCCGCGGTGAACTGCTGCACACCGTCGCCGCGGTGGACGAGTCGGACGGCTCGTTGGTCGGGTTCTCCGAACTCGTCGTCCCGGGCGACGGCCGGGGCGACGCCCAGCACTACGGCACGGCGGTCCTCCCCGAGCACCGGGGCCGTGGTCTCGCGCGCTGGATGAAGGCGACCTCGATCCTCCGGGCGCGCGAGCGGCACCCCCTGCTGGCCGGGCTGCTCACGGACACGGCGGAGGGCAACGCGCCGATGCGCGCGGTCAACGACGCACTCGGCTACGTGGCGACCCATCAGGCCATGGAGTACCAGCTGGACCTGTAGCGCGGCCTACGGCAGCGCGTGAACGTGGGGCGGTCTACGACTGGACGTACAGGTACGGCGTCGTCGTGCTCAGTGCCGCGAAGCCCAGGCGTTCCAGGATGGGGCGGCTCTGGTCGGAGGCGTCGACCTGGAGGTAGGGGTAGCCGCGGCCGGCGGCGACGCGGGCGCGGTGGGCGACGAGTGCGCGGTAGATGCCGCGGCCGCGCCAGCCCTCGACGGTGCCACCTCCCCACAGGCCGGCGAACCCGGTGCCGGGGACGAGTTCCATCCGGGCCGAGCTGACCGGCACGTCCCCGGCGAGGGCGACGACGGCGACGACCGTGTCTGGGTCGGCGGCGAGCCGGGCGATCAACTGGAGCCGCAGCCGTTCGCTGTCCGTGCCGAACGCCTTCTCGTGCACGTCGGCCACCAGGTCGACGCCCGCCGCGTCGGTGACGGGGACGATGCGGACTCCCTCCGGCGGTTCGGCGTCCAGGACCGGCCCGGTGGCCTCACCGATCATCAGGGTCTCCTCGGGCTCGGGCGTGAAACCGGCCGCCCTGAGTCGCTGCCCGAGGTCGGTGGGCCGGTCGTGTCCGTACAGTTTCCACTCGAAGTCCCGGCCGAGCGCGGTGAAGTGGGCGATCTGCTCGGCGATCGCCGCGTCGGCGTCCGTCTCGTCCAGATCGGCCCACAGGACACCGTTCCAGCCCTGACCTGACGCCACTTGGCGGACCACCTTCCCCGCCCGCTCGATCCGCGCGTCGGGGCCGTCGGGGCGGGCGCCTTCGCGCAGGTCCCGGTCGTGCAGGGCGAGTACCGCGGCATGATCCATGCGGTCATCGGACCACCGACTCACCTCGGAGGCAACGGAATTACGCCGGCCCGCCTCGGGGAAATGGGGCGGCGGCCCGGCGCGCCGGGCACCTAGGCTCGCGCTGTGACCGACGAGATCGAGACCATCGTGAGGACCCTGCCCGACCTGGAGAACGTCAGGGGCGTGAACGAGGTGGCCGGCCGCCGCCATGCCCAGGGAGACGTCGCCTTTCCGGCCGACCTGGGCGTCGCGCTGGCCCGGCGGTACGGACGTCCCGGTGCCGAAGAGATCTGGCAGTACGGCAGCGTCTTCACCCATCTGTTCCGCCTGCTCGCCACGACGCCCGGCGCCGAGAACGTCCGTCAGGCGCTGCGGCTGATCGCCGCGGCGGGGGCGGGCGACCGGAACCTGGAGCGCTCCGCCGCGTCCGTCCTCGCCTCCGGCCATTCAGCGGAGGAACTCGCCGTGGTCTTCACCGGCGGTGGGGGCGGGAGCGGGGCTGTGCCGGGCGCCTCGGAGGAGCTGCGGGCCTGTCTCGTACAGGAGTTGGTGCTCAGGGGTGTCGCCGTCGCCGACACGCCCGGCATCGCTGGGTGGGCGTCCTCGCCCCACCGGCGGTTCCATCCGCTGACCTGGCTGCCCCTGGTGGCGTCGCCCCTGGAGGCGCACGCCGTGCTGCCGCACTACAGCGTCAACGGCAGCAGCCACGCGATCCCGTACGGGCTGTCGAAGGACGGCGCGCCGGTGGGGGACGCGCGGGCGCGTGTGCCGTCGGCGGTGGAGACGACGCCGAGGGAGCGGGAGACGCGCATCGCCGAGGCGGTCGCGAACTGGGCGGCCGAGTCGAACGGCCGCAGCGAGGCGTGCACCTTCGAACTGGACGAGCCCCTCACCCCGGGCGCGCTGCCCGCCACCCTCGCCGAGTTGGGCCTGGAGTGCCTGGTGGGTGAGGGGCCCGGGAACAGGCTCACGGTCAAGACGAGTGTGGCGGCCGAGGTGTGGGGCGTGCTGTTCGCCGCCGCGTCCACGGGTGGGGCCTACAACCGCGGCTGCGGCGGCGCGTACGGCCGCCTGGCCGCGTGGCGGTCGCTCGCCGGGCTGTGCGGGGCGCCGGAGGGTGCGTCCGCCGGGGAGGTGGAGGCGCGCGCGTCGGAGTGCGCGTGGTACGCCTTCGACGCGCCGACGGACTGGTTCGAGCAGGTGGCCTGGGACATCGGCCTCGCGGCCGTGTCCCCGAACGGCCTCGAACTGGCCGTGCTGGCGGCGACGGACACCGACTGAACGGTGTGGAGTTCTTTCTGAGGAGGGTCGTACGACGATGGTGAAGGACAGCGAACTGCGGTACCTGCGGCGCTGTGTGGCACTCGCCGCCGAGGCGCTGGCCGAGGGGGACCAGCCGTTCGGGTCGGTGCTGGTGGCAGGGGACGGCGCGGTGCTCGCGGAGGACCACAACCGGGTGGCGTCCGGCGACCGGACACGACATCCGGAGTTCGAGCTGGCCCGCTGGGCGGCGGCACACCTGACCGTCGAGGAGCGGGCGGCGGCGACCGTCTACACCTCCGGCGAGCACTGCCCGATGTGCGCCGCCGCACATGCCTGGGTGGGCCTCGGACGCATCGTGTACGCCGTGTCGTCGGCGCAGCTGGCGTCGTGGCTGACCGAGTGGGACGTCCCGCTGCCTCCGGTGCGGATGCTGCCGGTGGAGGAGGTCGCCCCCGGGGTGACCGTGGAGGGGCCGGTACCGGAGCTGGCGGAGGAGGTACGGGCCCTTCACCGGCGTTTTCTTGAGCGGGGCCGGTGAGGCCGCGAGGGGGCGGATGCCGGGGAGCCGGCCTGAGGCGGGACTCCGGTAGCTGACCTGGCGCGGGGTCCCCGGAGCCGGCAGCCCTGGGGAAGCGACGGGGCCTCGAGGCCGACACGCGGCAGGGCCCCGCCTGTGGTCGATCGGCGGGGCCCCGAGCCGTACGCCGGGCCGTGCCGCGGTAGGAACGCCCGTCGGCGAGAGGCATACCGCGTCACCGGGAGACACCCCCGAAACGCGACGCACGCCGCGTCGACGCGAAGCGCGCCGCCTCAGCGCGTCTGCTGGGGCCGGCTGCGTCGGTACAGGGTCGCTCCACCCAGGACGAGGGCCGCGCTGGCCAGGGCCGCGGGGAGCATGGCGTCCGCTCCCGTGCTGGCGAGGGAGGAGACGGACGAGGCCTGGGCGGGGGCCGGTGCGTGCGGGGACGCCTGGTGGACCTTGGGGGGCGTGTGGGGCGACGCGGGCGGTGTGCGAGGCGTGGTCGGGTGCTCGGGCCGGGGCTCGGCGGGGTGCACGGGCCGGTCGCCGGAGGTGTTCACGGACTCGTTGCCGAAGGCGGGGTTGCCGACGCCGACCACGTTCGTGGTGTTGCCGCTGACGTTCACCGGGAGATCCACCGGCAACTGCACGACGTTGCCGGACACGACGCCGGGCGAGTCCTTGGCCACGCCGTCCGCGGTCGCGCCGCCGGAGCCGGAGCCCGAGCCGGAACCGGAGCCCGCGCCGAGGCCGGACCCGGGACCAGACCCGGAGCCGGACCCGAGGCCGGAGCCATGGTTCCCGCCCCCGTCCTTGTTGGCGCACGCGTTGCCCGCGGCGGGGTTGAGCAGCCCGACCACGTTGACGGTGTTGCCGCACAGGTTCGCCGGCACGTGGACCGGGAGCTGGATGGTGTTGCCCGAGACCACCCCGGGCGAGCCGAGCGCCGCGCCGTCGGCGGCGGAGTCGGCGAACGCCGACCCAGTCACAGCCATCGCGCCGGACGCGGCGGCGACGGCGATCACACCGTTTCGGGTAACCCGTTTCATGGGTCCCTGCCTTCCAGACATGTTCGCGGGCGCTCGCCCGCACCGGATAGAACGCGGACGAACCGTCCGAAGTTATGGCCAATTCCTTGTTCACCCCATTGAGGGGACGTACGGGCCCTGTCGAACGAAGGTGCGGGGCGCACCGCTCGTCTCCGGAGGCAGCCACCGCGAGGGCCGCATATCGTGATCGAGGGCGCCGCTGGCGTCCCTGGAGGCACTGTGATGCTGGCCAAGCTGTCGACGCGGCCCGGGGCCCGGCGCCGCGTCCTCACCGGAGCCCTGGGCGCCTTCGGGCTCGCTCTGCTGGGTGCGGGGCTGCCCGCGGCGGGCGCGGACGGGGACGAGCCGGACCTGTCCCGGTTCCACGACCAGAAGATCACCTGGTCGAGGTGCGAGGGCGAGGACATGCCCAAGGACCTGCAGTGCGGAAAGGTCACCGTCCCGCTCGACTACGCCAGGCCCCGCGCCGGAACCCTCGACCTGGCCCTCGCCCGCTACCGGGCCACGGGGCACAAGCGCGGCTCCGTGCTGCTGAACTTCGGCGGCCCGGGCGGTCCCGGGGTACCGGAACTCGCGTACGGCGGCAAGGACTTCATGGAGCTGACCAACCGCTACGACGTGGTCACCTTCGACCCGCGGGGCGTCGGCAGGTCCTCCCCGGTCAGCTGCGGCGACGGCGAGGAGGACGCGTTCGCCGCCATCGACGGCACGGAGGACGACCTGAGTCATCCGCGGGACGTGCTCGACCAGTTGAAGAAGGCGGCCGCCCTGTGCGCCGCGCACTCCGGGCCCGTGCTGAAGCACATCGGCACGGTGGACTCGGCACGCGACATGGACGTGCTGCGCGCGGCCCTCGGCGACAAGAAGCTCAACTACCTCGGCTTCTCCTACGGCACCCGCCTCGGCGCGGTGTACGCGGCGCAGTTCCCGGACAAGGTGGGGCGGGTGGCGCTGGACGGCGTGGACACGTTGACCGAGCCGCTGACCGAGCAGGGCGCGGCGGGCGCCCGGGGGCAGCAGATCGCGCTGGACGGCTTCGTCGACTGGTGCGTGGAGGACATAGCGTGCCCATTCGGGCAGGACGCCCGCTCGGCGAGGGAGCATGTGTTGCGGCTCGTGCGGTCCCTCGACGAGGACCCGGTGCCGACGGACTTCGGTGAGCCGTTCTCCGGCCAGGACCTGGTGAGCGCCTTCAGTCAGGCGCTCTACAGCAAGGAGTGGTGGCCCTCGCTGGAGCGGGCCCTGGCCCAGTTGGTGGAGGACGGCGACGCGAGCGGTGTCATGGCGTTCGCGACCCGCGGCACCACCCTCCCGGTGCGGCAGCGGGCCGGCGGCCTCGTCGACGAGGAGGACGTGCCGCTCGACAACCTGCCGGCGGCACTCATGGCGATCAACTGCGCGGACGACCCGGACCGTCCCGGTGCCGCCGGGCTCACAAAGGAGCTCAGCGGGCTGCGCGCCGCGTACGAGCAGGCCTCGCCGATCTTCGGCCGGTACCGGCTCACCCAGGTTCTCATGTGCTACGGCCGTCCCAAGGGCACCGACTTCATACGGGAGAAGGTGAAGGACGTCGACACGCCGAGGATGCTCCTGGTGGGGACCCGTGGCGACCCGGCGACGCCGTACCGCTGGACCGAGGAGACGGCGAAG
The DNA here is from genome assembly GCF_043198595.1 of Streptomyces sp. NPDC048751. NCBI lineage: Bacteria > Bacillati > Actinomycetota > Actinomycetes > Kitasatosporales > Streptomycetaceae > Streptomyces > Streptomyces sp. NPDC048751. Next base: position 145,638 of record NZ_JBICUX010000013.1, on the reverse strand, counting down.
CGGCTCGGCGACTCGGCGGTCGTGCTGGACAACAAGGGCGAGGGGCACACCGGGTACGCATCGTCGAAGTGCGTGCACCGCAAGGTGACCGAGTTCCTGCTGTACGGCACCCTGCCGCCCAGCGGAAGCTCCTGCGGGGCGGAGGAGAGGCGCCGCTGAGCCCTCAGGTGCGGGCCGTGAGGAATCCGTCGAGGGCGGCGGTGAGCTCGGCCGGCTTCTCCACGGGCAGCTCGTGGCCGGCGTCGATGATGCGGATCACCGCGTCCGGGTAGCCGGTGGCCATCCGCAGCATCTGCTTCACCGGCAGCTGGATGTCGTGGTAGCCGTGCACGAGCAGGGTGGGCACGCGGATCTCGCCGACCCGGTCGAGGACGTCGAAGGCCCGCATCGCGCCGTAGAGGGTCATGACGACCTCTCTCGGGGTGTCGGCGGAGGAACGGATGTACGAGCGGATCTCCTCGCGGGGGTAGCCGGGTGCGAAGGCCCGCTGGATGTTGGTGGCGACGAACAGCTTGAACGGGACGAGGGTGGAGGCCGCCATCAGCAGACCGCGGCCCCGGCTGTACGTCATACGGCTGATGGAGTTCACCAGCACCAGGCGCTCGACCCGCTCGGGGTGGGTGAGCGCGAGGGTCTGCGCGATCATCCCGCCCATGGAGTGGCCGACGGGGACGAAGCGGTCGACCTTCAGGTGGTCGAGGAGGGCGACGACGTCCGTCGCCAGCTCCTCGATCGTGCGCACCCCGGCCCCGTCGCTCTCGCCGTGCCCGCGCAGGTCGAGCCGGATCACCCGCCGCTGTTCGGCGAAGTGCGCCACCTGGTGGTCCCAGCGGTGCCGGTTCGCCGTCCAGCCGTGGATGAACACCAAGGGCACCTCCGCCGCGTCGCGGGGGCCCTCGTCGTCGTACGTCAGGGCTACGCCGTCGACTTCGAGCTGCGGCATGGGTGCCTCCTGGATACGCTCCGGTTACTGCCGCGTACGGTAACCGGCGGACCGGGTCGCCGTCACCGCCGTTCGCCCAGGAAATCAAGGATGTGTCCGAACACGTCGAGGGCGGCGCCCCGGCCGAGGAACGTGTCCAGGTGGCCGTAGCCCGGGATCTCGGTGTACGTCACGTCCAGCTGGGGCTGCCGGTGGGCGAGGACGTCGCGGCAGAGCTTCTGGGAGTCCAGCCACAGCCCGTTCTCGCTGCCGGCGAGCAGCAGGACTGGCGTGTCGATCCGGGCGGCCGCGTCCAGCGCGTTGGGCGGCAGGGCGCGGTAGCGCTGGTCGGTGTCGTGCCAGCGGACCACGCTGCGGGCCAGCTCGATACGGCGCAGGTGCGGCAGGATCCACAGCGGCGCGGGACCGAGCAGCTCCGCGAGCCGGTCGTGGGTGGCGTCCGCCAGGTGCTCGTGCACGAACAGCGACGCGCCCGTGCCCCAGGCCGAGTTGTGCAGGATCTGGCAGGTCGGGTCCGGGCAGCTCGCCTTGCGGGAGGCCAGGGCGAACAGCGGGGTGTACTTCGACCACAGGCCCACCTTGCGGAAGTCGACCGGGATGTGGTCGATCCGCGTCTTCAGCAGCTCCCCGGCGACCGACATCCGCAGCGAGGTGCGGCCGGCGAGCTTGGGCGTCAGGAACACGCCCTGCGAGACGACGCCGGCGAGGCCGGGCACCAGGCCCGCCGCCATGCTCAGCGACAGGGTGAGGGAGCCGATGCAGTGGGCGACCACGAACAGCGGCCGGTCACCGATGCGTTCGCGGATGTGGGAGACGGCAGCGGGGATGTCGTACAGGGCGACGTCGTCGTACGTGTACCGCTGACCGGTCTCGTTGTACGGCAGTCGGCAGCTGCCCCGCCAGTCGAGGAGCCAGGGTTCGTAGCCGTCGTCGAGGAGGGCGTCGACGAGGTTGCGGGTCTCCGGGAGCAGGAACATGTCGGCGGACGCGGTGTGCCCGTGCAGGAGCAGTACGGCGGGTCGGTCGCTGTCACCCGTGTCGACGCGGGTCAGGCCGAGGCGGACGCCGTCGGCCGCGCGGAAGGGGATCTCCTCGACGCGGGCGGGGTCGAGGCGGTGACGGAGGGGGCGCAGCGCGGTGGTGGTGCGGACCTTGCGGAGCGCCCGCCTGGGGGCCGGGGTCGTCTTGAAGATCATCGGTTGCGCTCCGTGAGGGTCGGGGTGCGGCGCAGGTCGAGCAGGTCGGCGGCGGCGCGGGTGAACGGGCCGAGCAGGCCGCGGCCCATCTCCAGGCCGAACCAGGCGAGCCACGTCAGCTTGGCGGCCCGCTTCTCCTGGCCGGTGAGGTGCGGGGCGACCCGGATGCCGTCGATCTGGTCGCGGACGTAGGAGTCGGCGGGGACGACGACCTCGCCGGCCAGTGTGGCACCTTCGCCCTCGCGGCCGATCTCGACGGTCAGCGCACGGGTCTGCCGCCACAGGTCGCGGCGGGCCCGGGCGTACTTGTGGCCCTCCAGCCACCAGTGTCCGCCGTCGGCGTCACGCAACCGCAGCCGGTAGCGCAGGAGTTGGTGCTTCATGCCGTGCTGCTGGGGGATGCCCTCCTCGGGCCGCACCCAGAGGTCGCCGCGCTCGACGGTGAGCGGCTCGGGGTGGATCGCCGCGCAGGTCACCTCGCCGGTGACGTCGACGCGGCGCTCCTTGACCAGCTGGTACATGCTCGCGATGGAGAGGGTCAGCGCCATGGAGCACGGTGTGTCGGCGGGGGCGCCGACCGGGCCGACCGCGCCCTCGGTGGTCTCGGGGAACCACAGGTACGGCTGGTCGTCCTTGTGCGGCAGCCGGGCGAGGCCGTCGTCGGCGAGCTTCTCGAACGTCCTCAGCTGGGCCTGGGCGTCGTACCGGGCGGCCGGCGGCAGGCCGAGCGCCTCTACGAGCGCGTCGGTGCGTTCGGCGACGGCGGCGGGGCCCTTGAGGGTGGCCTCGCACAGCTTCAGGGCGGTGGGGCTCTGCAACACCCGGCTGAGGAAGGTGAGTTCGGGTACCGGGTCCGCTTCGAGGCGTGCCAGGGTGTCGGTGCGCCACTCGTCCCAGTCCTGCACGCGCACGTGCATCCCGCCGAACGCCATGTCCCGTACGACGTCGTCGAGGGTGTTGGGCACGCCGGTCAGGTTGTAGTCGAAACCCCACGCGTCGGGTTCGCACACGACGGCCACCGCGACCCGGCTCACCCAGTCCACCGGCGCCGCGTTCAGGTAACGGAAGGCGGGGACGGTCCGGAAGCGACCGAAGGCGGAGATGAGGCCGCTGCTGAGGTCCTGGGGGTTGTAGGCGCCGGTTTTGGTGTGTCCGCCGATGCCTCCGGGGCGCAGGGCGCTGACGATCAGGCCGTGGTCGCGGGCGCGGCGCAGGGCGGCCTCTGCGGCCCACTTCGTCTGGTCGTAGCCCGCGATCAGGCGGTCGACGTGGGCGAACGGGTCGTCCTCACCCATCGAGGTGATGCCGACCTCGTTGAAGACGGCGATCGAGGAAATGTGGTGCAGCGGCTTGGGCCGGCCGGTGGTCGCGAGTTCGGCCAGGGTCAGGGTGCCGAGGACGTTGCTCTTCCTGAGCGACTGGTAGCCGCGCAGGAAGTCCACGGCCGCCGCGACGCCGACGACGCTGTCCACCTCTCGCGCCAGCGTGTGCCACAGCTCGTCGGAGAGGCCCAGGCGCGGTTCCCGCATGTCACCGGGGAGCACCGTCACCCGGCGCCGGACCTCCGAGGACCACGGCAACCGGTAGCTGCGCAGCGCCGTGCCGAGCCGCTCGGCGGCGGCCTCCTCGTCGGCGGCGCGGACCAGGCAGTACACGTGCGCGTCGCTGTGGCGCAGCAGGTCGAGGAGCATGTGACTGCCCAGGAAGCCGGTCGCACCGGTCAGCAGGATCCGGCGCGGCGGCACCGGCTCGGGCGAGGCGGTGAACGGCAGCCGGTCGGCGAGCGCGAGGTCGGCCAGGATCTGGTCCAGGTCCTCGCGGCGGGCGGTGGTGTGGGGGGCGATGCCGCTGGTGGGTACCGGGGTTGTGGACGCCGGGGGTGCGGGCTGGGTGAAGGTGCTGGGAGCGGTCGGCAGGGGAAGGGTGCTGGGCGCCGACGCGGCGGTGGTACGGGTGGTCGGCGCAGGCGCGGGAGCCGCAGGTCCAGCCGGAGCCGAGGCCGCCGAAGCCCGCGGCCCCTCGGGAGCCACAGAAACCCCCGAAGCCGCCTGAGCCGCCTGAGCCGCCTGAGCCGCCTGAGCCGCCTGAGCCGCCTGAGCCGCCTGAGCCGCCTGAGCCGCCTGAGCCGCCTGAGCCGCCAGGGGCGAATCCCCACCGGCCTTGCCTGCCGAATCCCCGGCCCCGGGCCTGCCCTCGTGCGTCGACAACCAACGGCGGGCCAGGCTCGCCGGACGGGCGTCCGCGAACACGTCGTCCAGGCTCAGATGGACCCCCCAGTCCCTCTCCAGCTCCGCCGCCAGTTCCACGGCGTGCACGGACGTGCCGCCCGCGTCGAAGAAGTCGGCGTCGGGCGGGAGGTGCCCGGCGGGCAGGTAGCGGCCCGCCGCGGTGGCGATCGCGGCGGTGAGGCCCTCCAGGTCCGGGGCCGGAGCGACGGCGGGCGCCTCGGGCGTCGCGGTCGTCATGACCTTGGCGAGCAGGTCGGTCACGCTCAGGCCGCCCGCTCCCCCGCCCCGCTCGATCGACTCGGCGGTCGTCCGCTGTCCGGCGTACGCCGCCGCGTCCTCGTTCATGTCACGCATGAGAGCCCTTCACCATGTGCACGGTCCTTTCCTTCACTGCCCGGGGCCCCGCTGTCGCGCGGGACGCCCTCATCGCCGCTCCCACGACCGGAACGTCCGCAGCTGCTCCGGCGTGGCCACGGTCTCCAGCAGCTCGTCGTCCTGGTCCCCGCCGCCGAGCGCCGCCACGACACGGCGGGCCGGGGTGTTGCGCGGGGTGCGTTCGGCGGTCAACCGGACTTTGGTGCAGCCCAGTTCGTCGGCCCGGTCGGCGAGCCATCCGAGCAGTCGCTCCTCGACTCCACGGCCGAGCGCCCGGCAACTCATCAGCCAGGCGAGGACGTCGAGCCGGTCCCCGTCCTGCCGTACGGCGAGCAGCCCGATCTGGCCGTAGTCGCCGAACCGGTCCCGGGCCGCGGCCGTCCACACCTCGCCGTGTTCCCGCCAGCGGGCGAGGTCCCCGCCGTCGGCGGAGCGGGCGCGCAGGGTGAACTGGTTGGTGCGGCGGACGAGTTGCTCGGCCCGCTGGAGGTCGTCCTCGGACAGTTCCCGGATGTCCACCTCGAGCTGAAGCTGGGCCAGGAAGTCCTCGAACCCGGCCTCTTCGCGTACGGCGTCCCGTTCCCGCTCCTGCTCGTAGAACCGGGCGCGCAACGCGTCCTCCGCGGTCGCCGCGGCGGGCACGAGCGGCCACAACCGGTGCAGGAACTCCTCCAGTTCGGCCGCGGGCGGGCAGGTCACCGACAGCACCTGGGGCAGCGCGGACCGCATCTTGCCGATCTCGGCCGGATTGTCGTCCAGGAACAGGAAGCTGTCGAGTCCGAGGTTGAGCGTGCGTGCCGCCTCCGCCAGGCGGCCCGGCTTCGGGCCCCACTCCGCGGACAGCACGCTGAAGTGCTCGGCCTTGAGCAAGCTGTCCGACCGGTCCAGTACGGCCCGGACGGTCTCCTCGTCGTTGTTGCTGACCAGTGCCAGCAGCGCGCCCGCCTCCCGCCACTGGAGCAGCCTGCGTGCGAGCAGGGCGCGCGGTCCGGTCAGGTCGACCGCCTCGGGGCCGGCCTCCCCGGCCACGCCGCCCCACAGGGTCTCGTCGCCGTCGACGGCGATCACCTTCGGCGCGGGCCGCCGCACCGCCCGTACGACCTCGGCGAGGTGCAGAGCGACGGCCGCCTGGAAGTGCGGGGTGAACGGCAGGTGGGCGAGCCGTTCGGTGCGTTCGTCGAAGGGTTCCTCGACCGGGTGCAGCCAGGTCCAGTCGTCGGGTCCGAGGACCGCGATCCCGGGCCGTTCGGCCAGCTCGGCCGCGATGTCGCGCTCCCACCGGGTGAGGCGGTCGTCGCGGTGGGCGGAGGGCAGGATCCCGACGACCAGCGGCCTGCGGGTGCGTTCGGCCAGAGCGCGCAGGGCCGCCGGGTACTCGGTGCGCAATTCGGCGAGGAGCGTGTCGTCCACCGGGCCGAACCGTTCCAGGTCGACCGCCCGCAGCAGCACCACGCCGACCGCGGTTCCCGGGTCGGCGAAGACGCCCGACGGGTCGCGCAGGCTCGCGAGTACCTGGTGGTACGGGGCTTCGGCGACGGTCAGGGTCCCGTCCCCCGCGCCGTCGTTGACGGCCGCCTCGCACATCAGGGGCAGGTTGCCGAGCGCGAAGGTGGCGGCGAGGGCCAGGGAGCGGGGCGTCGGCGGTGCCTGTGTCGCCGCACGCACGAGTGCCGCAGCGTCCTCCGTCGCCGCACGCACCGGCGCCGAGGCGTCCTCCGCCACCTCTCCCAGCAGCCGTACGAACTCCTCCCCCAGCCCCACCGTGACCGCCTCGTCGAGGATGTCGAGGTTGTGGTCGAGGCGGAGTCGGCCGGCGTCCGGGGTCATGGTGATCATCAGGTCGAGGTCGGTGTAGCCCGTGCCGCCGGGCAGCACCTCGACGTGGGTCAAACTCCCCGCGTAGCGCACGAAGTTGAAGTACACCTCGACGAGCGGTGCGTTGTCGCGGTGCAGGCCCTGCCGGGCCAGCGTGGCGAGGACGTCCGAGAACATGGCGCCCCTGGTGAGGATTCGCTGGAGGCGCCCGTCGGTGCGGCGCAGCACCTCCTCGACCGGCTCGCCCGCCCGGGCCTCGGCCGGGAACGGCACCGGGACGCCGTAGAAGCCCACCGCGTCGTACGCGTCGGCGTGGATGCGGGTGTCGACGGGAACGGCGAGCACGAACCGCTCGCGCTCCCGCTTCCTGGCGAGGAGCACGGTGAGGGTGCCGAGGCAGAGGGCGGCGGGGGTGATGGCGAGCCGGCTCGCTGCGGCCGACACCCGGTCCATGAGGCCGTCGGGGAGGGCCACGGTGACGCTGCCCGCCCGGTACGAGCGCCGCTCGGGACGCGGGCCCGCCAGGGTCAGGTCGAGGCGTTCGCTGCCGTGGAAGTTCTCGCGCCACTCGGCCGCGTCGCCGCCCTCGCCCGTCTGCTGGGCCTCGATGAGGAGGTGGACGTCCCGGTTGGTGACGTCGGCGGCGAGGGGGCTGCCGGACAGCTCGGTGTCGATCTCACCGGCGACCAGGAGCAGCGACTGAAGGTCGCTGACGGCGTGGTGCGCGCCGAAGACCAGGATCTGGCCGTGGGCGCCGCCGTCCAGCAGCTCGAACCGCCACAGCGGTGCCGTCGCCAGGTCGAACGGGGGCTCCAGCAGTTCCCGGAGCCGGTCGGCGGCGTCGACGGCGGTCTCCCCGGCCACGTCCGTCCAGCGCAGCGGCGGCTCCGGCAGCGACCGGTCCACGCGCAGCCGCCAACCGCCCTCGGGGTCGTGGACGATCGCCGTGCGCAGGGCGGCGTGCCGGGCGGTGAGGCGGTCGACGATGTCCGTGAGGGTCTCGCGGGTGACCGGCGTGGTGAGCCGGAGCGCGAGGCCGACGCCGTGGGCGGCGTGCGGCATGCCCGGCTGGGCGCTGCGCAGCAGCCGTACGACGTCACGGGTCGCGGGCCGCAGCTCGCTCTCCGGCACCTCCGCGGCCGACTCGGCGGGCCGTTCGGGGGCGGTGGCCCGCCGCTCGGGCAGGGCATCGCCGAGTGCGCGGGCGAGGCCGCGGATGTCGGAGGCGGAGAAGACCTCGGCGGTGGGGAGTTCGACACCCAGTTCACGGGCGAAGGCGTTGCGCAACCGCACCAGCATCAGGGAGTCCAGGCCCAGTTCCTTCAGGGCAGTGGTCGCGGAGACGTCCACGACACCTCCCGAGACCTCGCCGACACGGGCCCGGACGTACGCCTCCAGCCAGGCGGCGCGGTCCTGCTCCGTGGTCGCGGCGAACACCTTCTTCACCAGGCCGTCGGAGTCCGCGGTGCCGGTGGGCACGGTGATCAGGTCGCCGAGGATCGGGCGGGTGCGGGCCGCGTCCGGGGCGAGCGCGAGCATCTCCCAGTCGAGGGCGAGGGGCGCGAGCTGCCGCCGTGCGGTGCCCAGTATCCGCTCGAACAGCTCTCCGCCCTCCTGCGGGGAGAAGGCGACCAGGCCGGTGCGGCTGGTCTCGGCGGTGCGCACGCCCGACTCGGCGACCATGCCGACGCCGGCCCAGGCGCCCCAGTCGAGGCTGAGCGCCCGTCGTCCGGTACGGGAGAGGTGGTGGGCCCACGCGTCGAGGAACGCGTTCGCCGCCGAGTACGGGCTCTGTCCGGCCGAGCCGAGCAGACCGGCCGCCGAGGCGAACAGCACCAGGTCGTCGGCCTCCGGCACCAGTTCGGTGAGCAGGGCGGTGCCGAGGACCTTGGGGGCGAGGACGCGCAGGACGCGGTCGTCCGCCAGGTTCGCCACCGTGGCGTCGTCCAGGACACCGGCCGCGTGGACGATCCCGGCGATGGGTCCCGCCTCCCGTCGTACGGCGTCCAGGGCGGCGGCGAGTCCGGCGCGGTCGGCGACGTCGGCGCGGGGCAGGTGGACGGTGACGCCCCGGGCTTCGAGCTCCCGGATCCAGCGGAGGGCGTCCGGGCCGGGGGTGCCGCGGCTCATCAGGGCCAGCGTGCGGGCGCCGCGTCGGACCAGGCGTTCGGCGACGATCCGGCCGAGGCCGCCCAGACCACCGGTGATCAGGTGGACGCCGTCGGCGGTGGTCCCGGCGCGGCCCGCGTCGTCGTCCGGGCGGGTGCGGGCGAGGCGGGGCACCAGGCGTCCCGACTCCCGCAGCGCGACGAGCCGTTCGTCGTCGGCGTGCCACAGCTGGGTCCACAGGGCGTCCGTGCCGCCCTCGGCGGGCAGGTCGATCAGTGTGGTCCCCAGCTCGGGGTACTCCTGCGCCACGGTGAGTCCGAAGCCCCAGGCGAGCGCCTGCTGCGGGTGGGCGACCTGGATGCTGTCCCCGGCGGCCTGGCTGCCGCGGGCGACCACGAAGAGGCGCGGCGCGCGGCCCTGTGGCCGGTCGGCGAGGGTGCGCACCAGGTGCAGGGTGCTCAGGCAGCACAGTCGTGCCGCCTCCTCGGCCGTACGGTCGTCGCTGACGGCCGGGGCGTCGAGCGCGGTCAGCTGGACCACCCGCTCGGGCGTGCCGCCCGCGAAGGCCTCGTCGAGGAGCCGCGCCAAGTGCGCCGGATCGGTCGGGTCGAGGACGTACCGGCCGGGCTCCTCGGCGGCGAACTCCTCGCCCCTGCGGGCGATCACATGGGGTACGGAGGTGCCGAGCCGTTCGGTGAGTTCGGCGGCCACGCCCGACTCGTCCGCGAGGATCAGCCAGGTGCCCGTGGCGGGCGGCTCCTGTGCGGCCGGGCGCGGCTGCCAGCGCGTCTCGAAGAGGGCGCCGTCCAGGGCGGAGAGCGCGGCGAGCTGGAAGTCCCGTGCCTCCAGGACGAGTTGCTCGTCCTCGTCCCACAGGCGCAGGTCGAGGGTGGCGGTGTCGCCGTCTACCGACTTCAGCGCGCAGCTCACCCAGACGGGCGTGGTGCGCCTGCCGGTGAACGTCAGTCGCCCGAAGCCCGCGGGTACGAAGGCGCGTCCTTCGGGCGCGTCGCCGGGCAGGGCGGCGGTGTGGAAGGCGGCGTCGAGGGTGGCGGGGTGCAGCAAATGTCCGGCGGCGGGCTTGGCGGCCAGCCGGGCGAGCGCCTCCGTCGCGGAGCGGTGGCCCGACTGCAGGCCCCGGAAGGCGGGGCCGTACTCGATGCCGAGGGCGGCGAGTCCGGTGTAGACGGCGGGCAGGTCGACCGGTTCCGTGCACTGCTCGCGTACGTCGGCGAGCCGGGCGTCCGTCGCGGCCTCGTCCACGGTGATCCGTCCGGTGACGTGCCTCTCCCATCGGCCGCCGACCGGCGACGAGGCGACGGTGAACTCGCGTACGCCGTCCTGGGCGGGCCGCAGCACCAGTTGCAGCCGTACGGGCCGGTCCGGGTCGAGCCGGAGCGGCTGGACGAACCTGACGTCGGCGAGCTGGACCGGGACGCCGTCCTGGAGCGTGGCGGCGGCACCGAGGGCCATGTCCAGGAAAGCGGCGCCGGGCAGCCAGACCTCGCCGGTGACCTGATGGTCGGTCAGGTAGGTGAACCGGCTGTCACGCAGGTCGAGTTCGGCCTGGAAGACGTGCCGGTCGGGCTCGTCGCTGGCCTCGACGTGCGTGCCGAGCAGAGGTGAACCGCCCGAGGTGCCGGTGTGGGGGGCGGGGGCGAGCCAGTGGCGCTCGCGGGCGAAGGCGTAGGTGGGCAGGGCGGTCCGGCGCCCGGTCGGGAACAGCGTCGGCCAGTCGGGGGTGTGCCCGGCGGTGTAGAGCTCCCCCATCCGGCCCAGCAGCACGTCGTGGGCGTCCTGGCCCCGGCGCAGGGAGCCGACGCTGACGGCGTCGATGCCGGCCTCGGCGGCCACCGCCTCGATGGAGGAGGTGAGCGACGGGTGCGGGCTGAGCTCGACGAAGTAGCGGTAGCCGTCGTCCAGCATGCGGCGGACGGTGTCCGCGAAGCGTACGGGCCGGCGGAGGTTGTCGAACCAGTAGGCGGCGTCCAGGTGGTCGCCGGCGACGGGTTCGGCCAGGACGGAGGAGTAAAGCGGGGTGGGTGTGCTGGTGCCGTGGACGCCGGAGAAGCGGTCCAGGAGTTCGGTGCGGAGGGGTTCCATCAGGGGCGTGTGCGAGGCGAACGGCGTCGACAGGCGTCGTACGGTGACGCCCCGTTCCTCCAGCGCGCGCTGCAGTTCGGCCAGGGCCTCGGCGTCGCCGGAGACGGCCGTGGAGGTGGCGCTGTTGACGGCGCCGACGAACAACCGGTCGCCGTAGGCCTCCAGCAGTTGCTCGACCTCGGCGGGCGGCAGGCCGACGGCCAGCATGCCGCCGTGTCCGACCAGTGGGACGACCGACTCGGCGCGCGCGGTGACCACGGCGACGGCGTCGTCCAGGGTGAGCGCGCCCGCGCGGTACGCGGCGGCGATCTCACCGAGGCTGTGCCCCACCACGGCGTCCGGCGTGACGCCGAGGGCCTGCCAGGCGGCGGCGAGCGCCGCGTTGATCGCGAACAGGGTGGGTTGCAGGTACTCGGTCCGGTTGAGCGGCGAGAACTCCTCGGGTGCGCGCAGCGTGTTGAGGACGGACCAGCCGGCCTGCCGGTGCAGGGCCTCGTCGATCCGGGTCAGCTCCTCGCGGAACGCGTCCGAGCCGCGCATCAGGTCCAGGCCCATACCCGCCCATTGGCCGCCGTGCCCGGCGAACACGAAGGCCACCTTGCCGGTCTGGTCCTCACGGGGCGCTGCCGACGGCGTGCGTCCGGCGGCCAACCCGTCGAGCTGCGCGAGCAGTTCGTCCCGGTCGCCCGCCACGATCGCCGCCCGCCGCTCGAAGTGACTGCGGTGCACGGCCAGGGTGTGGGCGACATCCGGCAGGGAGGCGTCGGAGCCCACATGACGGGCGAGCCGGGCCGCCTGCCCGCGCAGGGCGGCCTCGCTGCGGGCGGAGAGCACGAACAGCCGCTTGGCCGGGGCGGATTCGGCACCCGCAGGTGGAAGGACTTCGCTCCGCCTGCCCAGGAGGGGCTCCGGACGCTGCCCGAGGACGGCTTCGGCCGTCCCGACCGGGGCATCCGCGGCCCTCTGTTCCGGGACATCTTCGCTCGTCTCCCCCGGGGCGGCCGCAGCCCCCCGATCCAGGACGGCTTCGGCGATCCCACCGGGGCCGGCCTCGGCCATCCTCCCCGAAACCGCCTCACGCCTCCGGCCCGGTGCGGTCCCGGCCTGTGGGTCGGTCATCGCTCCCGGCCGGGGCTCGGTGTCATGCTCGGCCGCGCGCCTCGGCGCCTCCTCGACGATCACATGCGCGTTGGTCCCGCTGATCCCGAAGGCGCTCACGCCCGCCCGGCGGATGCGGGTGTCCGTCTCCGGCCACGGCAGGTCCGCCTGGAGGAGGTGCAGTCCGCTCTCCTCCCAGTCGACGTGTCGGCTGGGCGTGCCTGCGTGCAGGGTGCGCGGAAGGGTCTGGTGACGCAGGGACTGGATCACCTTGATGAGCCCGGCGACGCCCGAAGCGGCCTGGGTGTGACCGACGTTGGACTTCAACGAGCCCAGGTACAGCGGCCGGCCCTCGGGGCGCGAGGCGCCGAAGACCTCCGAGAGGGCGTTGGCCTCGATGGGGTCGCCGAGTGTGGTGCCGGTGCCGTGGGCCTCGACGTAGTCGAGGTCGGCGGGGGCGAGCCCGGCGACCTCCAGCGCGCGTCGGACCACCTGCTCCTGGGCCGGGCCGTTCGGCGCGGAGAGGCCCTGGCTGCGGCCGTCCTGGTTGACGGCCGTGCCGCGCAGCACGGCGAGCACCTCGTCGCCGTCGCGCCGCGCGTCGCTCAGCCTCTTCAGGACGAGCATGCCCGCGCCCTCCGCCCAGATGGCGCCGTCGGCGTCGTCGGAGAAGGAGCGGCAGCGGCCGGTGGCGGACAGTCCGCGCAGGCGGCTGAACTCGACGAAGGTCTGCGGGGTGACCATCAGCGTCACACCGCCGGCGAGGGCGAGGTCGCACTCGCCGGAGCGCAGCGCCTGCGCCGCCAGGTGCGTCGCCACCAGGGACGACGAGCACGCGGTGTCGACGGTCATCGCCGGGCCGTGCAGTCCGAGCGCGTACGCCAGCCGGCCCGAGGCCACGCTCAGCGCCGAGCCGGTACCGACGTAGCCGTCGAGCTGGTCGAGCCGGGAGCCCGCCAGGTAGTCGCTGCCGAACATGCCGACGTACACGCCGGTGGTGCTGCCCGCGAGCCGGGCGGGCACGATCCCGGCGCGTTCCAGCGCCTCCCAGGCGGTCTCCAGGAGCAGCCGCTGCTGCGGGTCCATGGCGGCGGCCTCCTTCGGGGTGATCCCGAAGAAGCCCGCGTCGAAGGACTCGATGTCGTCCAGGAAGCCGCCTTCGCGGGCGTACGACTTGCCCGGGGCCTCCGGGTCGGGGTCGTAGAGCGCCGCCACGTCCCAGCGGCGCGCCGGGAAGGGGCCGACCGCGTCCTGGCCCGCGGCGACCAGGTGCCACAGGTCCTCGGGGTCGTTCACTCCGCCCGGCAGCCGGCACGCCATGGCCACGACGGCGATCGGCTCGTCGGCCACCGGTGTGGCCGTGGCGGCGGGGCGCGTCCGCGTACGGCGTGTCGTACGGGCGTCCGTGGCGAGCGCGCCGCTCAGCAGGTACTCGGCGAGCCGGGCCGGGGTGGGGTGGTCGAAGAGGAGGGTGGCGGGGAGCTTGGCGCCGATGCGGGCGCCGATGCGGTTGCGCAGTTCGACGGCCGTCACCGAGTCCATGCCGAGTTCGCGCAGGGGCTGGTCGGCGCGGACGGACTCCGCCGAGCGCAGGCCGAGGGCGCGGGAGGCCTCCTCGCGGACCAGGGTGAGGACGCGTTCGGCGCGTTCGGCCTCGGGCAGCCGGGCCAGCCGGTCGGCGAGGGTGGTCTGCCGTCCACTGGGGCGGGGCGCGGGGAGCAGGGAGCGCCACAGGGCTCCCGTGGTGCTGTCCCGCAGTCGGGCCAGGTCCAGTGCCCAGGCGACCTGGTGGGGTGCGCCCCGCCGCAGGGCGAGTTCGGTGAGGTCGCGGCCCTGGTCGGGGTTGAGGGCGCGGTGGCCGAGGCGGGCCATGCGCTCCAGGTCGGCGTGTTCGGCGGCCAGGCCCTCCCCCGCCCACACGCCGAAGGAGACGGAGACACCCGGCAGGCCCAGGGCCTGGCGGTGGTGGGCGAGCTGGTCGAGGAAGACGTTGGCCGCCGCGTAGTTGCCCTGCCCGGCGTTGCCGACGACACCGGCGGCGGAGGAGACCAGCAGGAAGAGGTCGAGCGGCAGCTCCGCGGTGAGCCGGTGCAGATGGGCGGCGCCGTCGACCTTGGGGCGCATCACCCGCGCGAGGCGTTCGGGCGTCAGCTCGGCGACGACCCCGTCGTCCAGTACGCCGGCGCAGTGCACGACGCCGCGCAGCGGCAGCTCCTCGCCGACGCCCGCGATCACTTCGGCGAGGGCGTCGGCGTCCGCCGCGTCGCAGGCGGCCACCTCGGCCTCGGCACCCAACGCGGCCAGCTCGGCGACGGCCTCGGAAGTACGCGGGTCAGCGGCTCCCTGACGGGAGGTCAACAGCAGGCGGGGTACGCCCCGTTCGGCGAGGAGGCGAGCGAGATGGCGGCCGACGGCGCCGAGTCCGCCGGTGATGAGCACGGTGCCGTCCGTGGGCACCCGACCGGGCGCGACCTCCGAGGAGCGGGCGCGGACCAGCCGCGGGGCGAGCAAAACGCCCGCCCGGAGCGCGAGTTCGGGCTCGTCGACGTGGGCCACGGCCGCTCGGAGAGCATCCGTGGGCTCGTCGGAGTCGTCGAGGTCGAGCAGGGTCAGCCCGAGGTCCGGGTGTTCCGCGCGGGCGCTGCGGGCCAGGCCCCACAGCACCGACTGGGCGAGCCCCGGCACGGTGTCGCCGGTGCCGGCCGCGACCGCGCCCCGGGTCACCCAGACGGTCCGTCCCGGTGCCTCGTCCGGCGGGAGGGCGATCAGCGCCCGCAGCTCCGCCAGCGCGGTGGCGGCCGCTTCATGCGCCGCGGGCGCGTCCGTCGCCGAGCGCGGCCAGAACCGTACGACCGCGTCGGAGCCCTCGTCACCCAGCCCGAGCACGGCCGCCGCGACCAGCGGGTCCGTGCGGTCACCGACGACGGTCCAGGTGGCGTCCGACGTCCCCACGGGCTCTTCCCCCGCGGGCTCCTCGGTGAGGGCCGTCCACGCCACCTCGTACAAGTGCCGGGCGTTCTCCGAGCCGGCGGCCAGGTCGGCCGGGCTCACGGCGCGCAGTCGTACGTCCTCCAGGTGCCCCGCGGGCAGGCCGTCGGCGTCCCACAGGGTCACGTCCAGCGTGACGTCGGTGGCGGTGCCGCCGGTACGCCGTACGGACACGGTGAGGTCCGTCGCACCGCCGGGCGGCAGGACGCAGCGGCCGACGGCGACCGGCAGCAGCACCCGGTCGTCGGAGGCGTCGAACCCGGCCGTGACGTGCAGCGCGGCGTCGAGCAGCGCCGGGTGGACGGGGTACGGGTCGGCCGTGTCACGGGCCATGGTCGGTAGCGCGAGGCGGGCCAGCAGCTCTCCGTCGCCGGTGAGTACGGCCTCCCGTACGCCCTGGAAGGCAGGGCCGTAGCCGAGGCCGAGGTCGGTCAGCCGCTCGTACGTCTCCGGGCTCCAGGCCGGCCGGGCCGTCTGCGGCCACTCCGGGGGCCGAGGTGGCGTGGCCTCGCCGGGCCCGGCCGCCGAGGCGGTGGCGTGCAGGGTCCAGCCGGTGGCCTCCTGGGCGCGCGGGCGGCTGTGCACGGTGATCTCGGCGGCCGGGCCGTCGGTGACGACCTCGACGGAGACCTCGACGGTGCCGGAGGCGGGGAGCGTGAGGGGAGTCAGGAGGAGCAGTCCGGCGAGGTCGGCCGGTTCGTCCGGGCGGGTCGCGGCGAGGGCGGCGCGGCAGATCTCCAGCAGGGTCGTGCCCGAGACGACGGTCCGGCCGAAGACGGCGTGGTCGGGCAGCCAGTCCGCGGTGGCCGTCGACCACTCGTTGCGGAAGGTCCAGCGGGTCTCGTCGGCCGACTGGAGCTGGATGCCGAGGAGGGGGTGCGCGGCGCGGTCGAAGAGGCCGGGGGCCGCTCCGGTGGCGGGCTCGGGCTCGATCCAGTGGCGCTGCGGGTCCCAGGCGTAGGTCGGCAGGTCCGTGGGTTCCGTGTCGGTGACCAGACGGCGCCAGTCGGTCGGCCTGCCGTGGACGTGGAGTTCGGCGGCGGCACGGTCCAGGCAGGCGGGGCCGTCCTCGTCGCGGCGCAGCGAGCCGACGGCGACGAGGTCCTCGTCGACGGTCTTCACGGAGGTGACGAGGGACGGGTGGGGGCCGAGTTCCACGAAGCAGCGGTAGCCGTCGGCGGCCATGCGCTCCACGGTGGGCGCGAAGCGGACGGGCTCGCGCAGGTTGGTGTACCAGTAGTCGGCCTCTAGCTCCTCGGTGACCGGCTCGCCGGTGACGGTGGAGTACCAGGTGACGGAGGTCGGGTACGCGGTGACGCCGTCGAGTTCGTCGAGGAGCGTCGCGCGGACGGGCTCGACCTGGGCGCTGTGGGAGGCGTAGTCGACGTCGAGGCGGCGGACGAAGACCTGCTCACGGTCGAGGTCGGCGAGCAGCGCCTCCAGGGGTTCCACGTCGCCGGCGATCACGGTCGAGCGGCCGCTGTTGACGGCGGCGACCGAGACGCGGCCGTCGAGAGCGGCGAGGCGGCCCTCGACGTCGGTGTGCGGCAGGGCTACCACGGCCATGGCGCCGGTGCCGGCGAGGCCGGTCAGAGCCTGGCTGCGCAGGGCGACCACCGCCGCCGCGTCGGCGAGGCTGAGGGCACCTGCGACGCAGGCCGCGGCGACCTCGCCCTGGCTGTGCCCGATCACGGCATCGGGGCGGACGCCCCGGGCCCGCCACACTGCGGCCAGCGACACCATCACGGCGAACAGAACCGGCTGCACCACGTCCACGCGCTCCAGGGAGGGAGCGCCCGTGTCACCGCGCAGCACGGACGCCACGGACCAGCCCGTGAACGGGCGCAGGGCGCCGTCACAGCGGTCCAGTTCGTCGGCGAACACCGGGTCACGGTCGAGGAGGTCCCTGGCCATGCCGGTCCACTGGGCCCCCTGACCGGGGAAGACGAACGCCACCTTGCCCGCTCCGGCGGCCTGTACATGGCCGACGGCGGTCTCGGGGCCGTGCTGCCCGTCCGCGAGTTCCCGCAGCGCCGTGAGCAGGCCGTCGCGGTCGGCTGCCTGGACGACGGCCCGGTGCTCGAAGTGCGTACGGCGGTGGGCGAGCGTCGCGGCGACGGCGGGCAGGGACGCCTCGGGGTGCCGTACGAGGTGCTCCTGGAGGCGCGTGGCCTGCTCCTGGAGGGAGGCGGGGGTGCGTCCGGAGAGGGGGAAGAGGGCCGGGCCGGCCGGGCCGCTGACGGCGTCCCCTTCGCGCTCCTCCCCCGGCGCCTCCTCCAGCACGACGTGCGCGTTGGTCCCGCTGATCCCGAAGGCGCTCACCCCGGCCCGTCGCACCCGGTCCGCGGTCCGCGGCCACTTCAGGGCGTCGGCGCTCACCCGCAGGCCGCTGTCCGGCCACCGGATGTGCTCGGTCGGGGTCTCGGCGTGCAGGGAGGCCGGTATGTGCTCGTGGCCGAGGGCGAGCACCGTCTTGATGACGCCGCCGATGCCCGCGGCGGCCTGCGCGTGGCCGATGTTGGACTTCAGGGAGCCGACGGCGAGCGGCCGGTCGACGGGGCGGCCGGGTCCGAAGACGGCGGCCAGGGCGTTGCCCTCGATGGGGTCGCCGAGCCGGGTGCCGGTGCCGTGGGCCTCCACGTAGTCGATGTCGTCGGGGCCGAGCCCGGCCGCGTCGAGGGCGGCCCGCAGCACCCGCTCCTGCGCGAGCCCGTTGGGCGCGCTCAGGCCCTGGCTGCGGCCGTCCTGGTTGATCGCCGAGCCCTTGACGACCGCGAGAACGCGGTCGCCGTCCCGGCGGGCGTCCGCGAGGCGCTTGAGCAGCACCAGGCCGCAGCCCTCGGCCCACACCACACCGTCCGCCTCCGTGGAGAAGGGGCTGCATCGCCCGGACGGCGACAGTCCGCGCAGTCTGCTGAACTCGACGTGCCCACGGGGGGTGACCAGCAGGGTCGCCCCTCCGGCCAGCGCGAGGTCGCACTCCCCCGCGGCCAGTGCGCGGGCCGCGAGGTGCAGGGCGACGAGGGAGGAGGAGCAGGCGGTGTCGACGGTGACCGCCGGGCCCTGGAGTCCGAGGGTGTAGGCGATGCGCCCGGAGGCCACGCTGGCGGCCGAGCCGGTGCCGACGTGCCCGTCGAGTTGGCCGAGCGGGGCGGAGGCCAGGTACCCACTGTCGTACAGGCCGATGTAGACACCCGTGGAGCTGCCGTTCAGCGTGTCCGGGACGATCCCGGCGCGTTCGAGCGTCTCCCAGGACGTCTGGAGCAGCAGCCGCTGCTGCGGGTCCATGGCCGCGGCCTCGCGCGGGGAGATGCCGAAGAAGGACGCGTCGAAGCGGTCGATGTTGGAGAGGAATCCGCCGCGCAGCGTGTACGCCTTGCCGGTGGCCTCCGGGTCGGGGTCGTAGAGCCCCTGGGTGTCCCAACGGCCGGGCGGAACCTCGCAGATGGCGTCCTCACCGGCGGCCAGCAGCCGCCACAGCGTCTCGGGGTCGTCGGCGCCGCCGGGGAAGCGGCAGGCCATGGAGATGATGGCGATGTCGTCGTCGGCCCGCACGGGCGGGTCCGCAGCGCCGGCCGATGTCACGGCGTCCGGCACCGCGGGTCCCTCGTCGAAGACGGCCTCGGCGATCGCCGCGACGGTGGGGTGGTTGAAGACGAGGGAGGGTTCGAGGAGTCGGCCGGTGCGGGTCGAGAGCTCGGCCGCGAGTGTGACCAACTGTCGTGAGCCGAGGCCGAATTCGGCGATCGGGCGGTGCGGGTCGACGGTCAGCGGGTCGAGCCCGGCCGCCTCGGCGACGGCCGCCGTCAGCCAGCTCCGCACACCCTCGGCGGTCGTCACGGACGGCTCGGTGGACTGCTTCGGGGACTCGTTGGCAGACATCTGGGCAGGCGTCCTCACGACGGGTTCGGGCGGATTGCGTACGACGGGTACGGCGGGCGCGGCCGGTTGCAGGCGTGCGTCGCGTACGCGGGTACGGCGGACTCGGGTGACGTACGGCTCGGTACGAGGCGGCGTCGACCCGGGAAACGGACGGACGGGCCGCCGTCGGCGCGAGCGGGCGCGCCGACGGCGAGCGGTGTCATCTCCGGGCGGGTGCGCCGATCAGGGAGAGGGTGCCGTCGAGGTAGGCCGTCCGGGAGGCGCGGCGCTGGATCTTGCCGCTGGACGTCTTGGGGATGGTGCCGGGGTGGACCAGCACGACATCCCTCACGGACAGGCCGTGGGCGTCGCCGATCGCGCCGCGGACGAGGTCGGTGATCTTCTCCGACTCGTCGGCCGCCTCCGGGGCGACCTCGGCGACGAGAACGGGCTGTTCGCCCGTCACCCCGCTGTCGACGGAGAACGCGGCGGTGCAGCCGGGGCGCAGCGCGGGGTGGGACATCTCGGCGGACAGTTCGAGGTCCTGCGGGTAGTGGTTGCGTCCGTCGATGACCATCAGGTCCTTCAGGCGGCCGGTGACGAACAGCTCGCCGTCGCGCAGGAATCCGAGGTCACCGGTGCGCAGGAAGCGGCCCTCGTGGCCCGGCAGGGTGGCGCGGAAGGTCTCGCGGGTGGCGAGGGTGTTGCGCCAGTAGCCCTTGGCGACACTCGCGCCGCCGACCCAGATCTCGCCGACCTCGCCCTCGGGCAGCTCCACCTGCCGCTCCGGGTCGGCGATCACGACCGTCACGCCCGGGCCGGGACGGCCGCAGCCGACCGCGGCCGCGTCCGTGGGTTCGGCCTGCGACGTGGCCCCTTCGGTGTCGGTGTCGAGGAGGACCGGCGGGGTGTCCACGGTGCCGCCGGTGACCATGAGGGTGGCCTCGGCCAGGCCGTAGCACGGGTAGAGGGCCTCGCGGCGGAAGCCGGCCTTCCCGAAGGTCTCGGCGAACCGGCGCAGGGTGGCCGCGCGCACCGGTTCGGCGCCGTTGAAGGCGACCTGCCAGCTGCTCAGGTCGAGACCGTCGAGGAGTTCGGGCGTGGCGTGCTTCAGGCAGAGCTCGTACGCGAAGTTGGGGGCGCCGCTGGTGTGCGGGCGGTAGCGGCTGACGGCGGTGAGCCAGCGGTCGGGGCGCTGCAGGAAGTGCAGGGGCGAGAAGAGCGTGGTGGTGGCGCCGAGGTAGACGGTGTTGAGGACCGGCCCGATGAGGCCCATGTCGTGGTAGACGGGCAGCCAGCTGACGAACAGTTCGTGGTCGTGCCGGGCGATCGCGTCCGGGGTGTGGCCCATCCGCTCGGCGATGACCCGCTCGTTGTCCACGAGGTTGCCGTGGGTGACCATCACGCCGCGTGGGGCGGAGGTGGAGCCGGAGGTGTACTGGAGGAAGGCGACCGAGTCGGCGCCGAGGTCGGGTTCTCGCCAGGCGTCGGCCGCGTCGTCGGGTATGTCCTCGGTGGCCACGCAGCGTATCTCGGCGAGTTCGGGCAGGTGTTCCGCCATGGTGCCGAGAGCGGCGATCACCTCGCGTCCGCCGAGGATGACCTTGGCGTCCGCGTCGGCGATCAGTCGCTTCATGCGGGTCAGGGCGCGGTGGTTCTGCGAGCGGCCCTGCGGGGGCACGCCGGGTACGGCGATCACACCGGCGGAGAGACAGCCCAGGTAGGCACGGATGAACTCGAGGCCGGGCGGGTGGAGCAGCATGGCGCGGGAACCGGCCAGGCCGTTGTCCTGCAACCAGGCGGCGACGGCCCGGGAGCGGCGGGCGAGACCCCCGTACGTGATCTCCTGGACCTCTCCGTCACTGTCGCCCGTGACGAGGTAACGGTAGGCGGTCCGGTCGGGCTGCTGCGAGGCGTGCGCGGTCAGTAAATCGACCAGGGTCTGAGCCATCGGACGAGTCTCACCTGTCTGGATCGTGAGCGAGGAAACTGGAGTTCGAGAGCCACGTGCTGCGACGCTGCAGAATCCGCGGCCGGTCCGGCTCCCTTGCCGGACCGTCCGTCTCGACGACCCACCCGTGAAACGCGGCGACAGAATCAGCCGGCTCCACGCGTCCCCCCGTTCGGCGTGCTGCCAACGAGTAAGACCATAGCAAGACAATCCGCACGGCAGGTCGAACATATGTAAACCCGGCGTGTCCAAAGAAGTTCAAAGTGCCTGGCGAGCGCGATGGATCCGGCGCACGACCGTCCGCTTATGTGTGAATCTTGCACCGCATGCCCCGCGGGCGATTCGGTCATATCGTGCTGTATATGGAGCACGCACTCAGTCCCGCGACACTCACCGAGCTGCGCCGTCGGCGCGCCTATCCCGCGGTGTCGGTGCTGACGCCGACCCACCGCCGCGATCCCGACACCGCCCAGGATCCGGTCCGGCTGCGCAACGTGGTGGCCGAGGCGAAGAAACAGCTGGAGGCCGACCCCGGGGTCACCCGGGAGCGGCGTGCCGCCGTCGCCCAGGAACTGGACCGAGCTCTCGCCGAGGTCGATCTCACGCACGCCGAGGACGGTCTGGTGATCTTCGCCGCACCGGGCGAGCACCAGGTGTGGTCCCTCGCGCGGCCCGTACCCGAACGCGTCGTGCTCTCGGACACCTTCCTGACCCGCAACCTGGTCTCCGCGCAGGCCGCCGAGCGGCCCTTCTGGGTGCTGTCGGTCTCCGCCGACCGCGTCACGCTGTGGAGCGGCGGGGTCGACCGGGTCACCGAGGACCACTCCGGCGGGTTCCCGCTGACCAGGACCCGTGAGAACTTCGACGCCGAGCGCCAGGAGCGGATCGGCGACATGCCGAGCACCTTCCGCGACGAGGACACCCGCCACTTCCTGCGCGACGCGGACGCGGTGATGAGCCGCGTCCTGCGGGAGGACCCGCGGCCGCTGTACATCACCGGTGAGCAGGCGGCCCTGTCCCTGCTCGACGAGATCGGCACCGTCACCAAGGACGCGGTCCACGTCCGGCACGGCGGCCTCGCCCACGGATCCGCGGAGGCCGTGTGGCAGGCGGTGCGTCCGCGGCACGACGCGGAGGCCCGCCGGGACACCGCGTCCGTGGCACGGGTCCTGGAGTCGGCGCGCGGACACCGCGCGTTCGCGGCCGGGGTCGACGAGGTCTGGCGCAGCGCCCGGGAGGGCCGGGTGCGGCTGCTCGCGGTCGAGGAGAACTACCGCGTGACGGTGCGCGACGACGGAGACCACCTCGTCCCGGCCGAGAGCGGCGACCTCGACGCCCGCGAGGACATCGTGGACGAGATCGTCGAGCAGTGCCTGGACAAGGGCGCACAGGTGCGCTTCGTCCCGGACGGCGCACTCGGCGAGGCGCACGGGATCGCGGGCGTGCTGCGCTTCTGAACGGACCGCCACGCGGCCCGCGCGCTCAGACGCCGTCGAACAGGCTGCTCAGGCCGCGCTCGACGGCCTCGCCCACGTCCTCCTGCCCGGCTTCCACCACGGCGTGGCTGCGCAGCAGGAAGCGGTCCAGGTCCGGCGTGTCGAACTCGACCAGCGCCAGCCCGTACGGCGAGTGGAACTCCATGATCGTACGGGCGTGTCCGCACGGCCGGAGCCGTACGTCCCCGCCGCCGGCCGGAGCGCTCAGCCCCTCCTCCAGGAGGACGCGGGCGAAGGTCCAGGTGACGGCGGTGCCGTCGAGGGAGGCCGTGGGCGGGAAGTCGACGTGCACGGCCAGCGGGTCGGCGGAGCTGTAGCGGAAGGCGGCGCGCACGGGAAGCTCCTGCTCCTCCGCCGTGATCAGACGGCCGCGGACGGACTGCGCGAGGGTGGTCTCCATCGTCATGTTGTTACGACTTCGCGGGGGCCCTTCACGTACACCCGGCGGGTAAAGATTCACCCCGGATTTCCACCACCGAACACGCGCCCGTCGAACACCCGGATGAGCGTCGACCGACGCACCTCGCGGGCCCGTCAAGTGGCGTACGCTGCCTACGACTTGACCCATCCGACGACGTACTCCAAACACACCGCACAACCAGTCCGTGAAGACGGTGGCATATGCCAGAAGCACCACCGTATCGTGTGTTGCCAAATCCCTTACACGGCGTCGCGGGCTGTGCAACAGTCGTAACGGTCCTTCCGTCACAGTCCTGGCCGTACCGTCCCCCCATCGGAGTGCGTCATGCCGTCCCATCTGTCTGCGGACCGCCCAGCCGCCCAGCCGCCGGGAGGCGGCTCGGTCGAAGCGCTGATATCGCAGACGCGGCGGCTCAAGGGCGACGTGGACGCCGTACGACGGGACGCGCAGGGCGACGGATCGGACCCGCAGGGACGCTGGCAGCGCGCGCTGTACGACTTGGCGCTGCACCAACTCAACGATCTTGACGAGCACTTGGCGCAGCTGAAGGACGGCCCGGCCCCCGCGGTCGCCGAGACGTCGACCGCCACGCGTGCCGTCCCGGACGCGCCCGCCGAGGACTCGCTGCTCAGCCGGGTCGGCAGCGCGGAGTGGAACTTGCTCACGGACGAGGCCAGTTGGTCGGGTGAGCTGTACCGCATCCTGGGCCGTGCCCCGGACGCTCCCCCGCTCACCCTCGACGAACTGCCCTCCGTCGTCCTCGAGGAGGACCGGCCCCGGCTGACCGCGATGGTCACCGACTGCCTCGTCGACGCCAAGCCGATCGACGGGGAGTTCCGGATCGTGCGCCCGGGCGGTGAGGTCCGGACCGTGCACATGATGGGCGAACCGGTGCTCGACACCGACGGCAGCACCGCCGCGATGTGGGCGGTGCTGCGGGACGTGAGCGAGCTGCGCCGCAGCCAGCGGACGGTGAGCGAGACCCGTGACTCGCTCCAGCGCCACCGGCACCGCGCGCAGACCGAGCACCGGCTCGCGGTCGAGTTGCAGGAAGCCGTGCTGCCGCCGTGGCGTGGCTCCCTGCGGCTCCCGCACCAGGGCCCCGAGGCCCTCGACCTGGCCGGCCGCTATCTGCCGGCCTCGACGAGCGCGCTGATCGGCGGCGACTGGTACGACGCGCTGGAGCTGTCCGACGGCGAGACGCTCCTCACCGTCGGCGACCTCACCGGGCACGGCCCCGCCGTCACCTCGAACATGGCGATGCTGCTGGGCGCCCTGCGCGGCATGGCGATGGCCGGCACCCGGCCGGGTCAACTGATGACCCTGCTCAACCAGTTATTGGACGCCACCGTCCAGCCGGCCCTCGGCAGCGCCGTCTGCTGCCGCTACCGGCCGGAGAACCGCACCCTGGTGTGGGCGCAGGCCGGACACCCCGTCCCGCTGCTGTACCGCGACGGAACGGGGCGCAGGCTGAACGCGCCCGACGGCGTCCTGCTCGGTGCCACCTCGACAGCCGCCTACGGGCAGGCCGAGGAGACCCTGGAGGCGGGCGACCTGCTCCTGCTGCACACCGAGGGGCTGGTGCCCGGTGGTGCCCCGGCCGTGGACCGCCTCCTCGACCTGGCCCCGGACTTCGCCGGGGCCCACACCGCACAGGACTGCCTGCGGATGGTCGTGGAGGAGTTCGGCGAGACCGAGCGCGAGGACGACGCCTGTGTGCTGGTCGCCAGGGTGACTTCATAGAACCAGGGGCACACAGGCCCCCTACGCCGGTGCGCTGCCCCCCTTGCCGCTGCGCGGCTTGGGCAGGGCCAGCCTGATCTCCTCCCGCAGTTCCTTGATCCTCGGGTAGCCGGCGTACTCCGCGGTGAGCCGGTACATCTGGCGCAGCCGGTCCCAGGTGCGCCGGGAGGAGTTCTGCCCCATCGACATCAGGGCGAGGCGTGCGAACCGGTCCGCCTGTTCGGGGTCGTCGGCAATGAAGCAGGCGGAGGCCATGGACAGGAAGTCGAAGATCTTCGACCGCCCCTGCGCGTCGATCCGCAGGGCCAGCGCCTTGTCCGCGTAGTGCTGGGCGTGGACGGCCGCGCCCGGCTCGAACTCCGCGAGCGTGCGATAGGCGAGAGCCTGCATGCCGTACAGGTCTGCCTCGTTGAACAGCTGCATCCAGCTGGGCGGGGGCACGTCGCTCTTGTCGGAGACGAACAGGTCCTCCGCCTGCCCGAGGGTGCGGCGCATCGCCTGGCCCTTGCCCATCGACGCCTGTGCCCAGGCCTCGATGGTGTGGAACATCGCCCTGGTGCGCGGCAGTACCTGCTCACCGGAGCCGGACTGGGCGAGCTTCATCAGGTCCAGCGCGTCGTCGGGCCGGCCCAGGTGCACCATCTGGCGGGCGGCCCGGGACAGGGCCTCCCCGGCGCGGGGCCGGTCCCCGCCCTCTCTCGCGGCATGGGCGGCGATGACGAAGTACTTCTGCGCCGTGGGTTCCAGGCCGACGTCGTGCGACATCCAGCCCGCCAGGACGGCGAGGTTGGCGGCGACGCCCCACAGGCGCCGCTGGAGATGGGCCGGGTGGTGGTAGGCGAGCATGCCTCCCACCTCGTTGAGCTGTCCCACGACGGCCTTGCGCTGGAGCCCGCCGCCGCGGGCCGCGTCCCAGGCCCGGAACACCTCGACCGAGCGTTCGAGCTCGTCGACCTCCTCGGTCCCGATGGGGGCGGCTTCGTAGCGGTCGAACCCTGCCGGTTCGGCGTTCGGAGTGTGGTCGATGACGGGAGCGTCGGCGGAGAGAGTCGGATCGGTGTGCAGCCAGTCGTACATGGCGCTGCTGAGTGCGGATCCGGCGGCGAGCGCGGCACCCGCGCCCACCAAGCCGCGTCGGTTGAGCATGAGGTCCATTCCCGTGAATTCGGTGAGGACCGCGGCAGTCCGCTCGGGCGCCCACGGCACATCGTCGGGATGCTCGTCGCTCCCGTCGCCCTGCCGTTTCCCCGCACGCCCGTGCCGGACCAGACCGAGGTCCTCGATGGTCACGACACGGCCGAGACGCTCCGTGAACAGAGCCGCCAGCACCCGCGGCACCGGATCGCGCGGGATCTCTCCCGTGTCGATCCACCGCCGCACCCGGGAGGTGTCGGTCGCGAGCTGCGGGTGGCCCATGGCCGCCGCCTGCTTGTTGACCAGCCTCGCGAGTTCGCCCTTGGACCAGCCGGCCAGGCCGAACAGGTCCGAGAGCCGGGTGTTGGGTTGTCCGCTCACGTAAGCCCCCAGGTTCTCGGCTGAGTTGACAGTAGCCCGGTGCGAGTTGCCGGGCGACTATTCGCCAGGGTTCGCCAGGGTGCGCCAGATGGTGTGCCACTGGTCATCGGGTGTCAGGTAGGAACGCGCCACCTCGACCCGGTCGCCTTCTTGCTACGGCGGGTGCATTCCCCAGGGTGCACCCGGGCGTCCGGGTCGGGCAGCGCATTGACGTCGCAGGCACACGAAGGGATCTGTCTCCCCCATGTACGCAGCATCGTCCTCCGTGTCCGCCCCACCCCGGTCGCTGCGCCCCCGCCCGGCGGGCAGCGGCCCCTACCTCGACCCCGCCCGCCCGGCGGCTCCCGTGCTCGGCGCGGGCCGGGCCCGGCGGCCCGCGGGGGTCGGCACGCAACCGCTCAGCGGCAGACTCGACCTGTCCGGCCCTCAGGGCGCCCAGCTGCGCACGTCGATCGCGTCGGTGCACCGGATCTGCCCGGAGTTCGCCCCGGTCCAGGTGCTGCGCCGCAGCGGACGCTCCGTGCTCCTGGTCGGCACGACAGGGCGCAGTACGGCAGTGGCGAAGTGTTTACTGGACCACTCCCCCGTGTGGTCCGAGCGGATCCGCCACGAGATAGCGGCATACCGCACGTTCGTCCGGCACCGCCCTCCGGTGCGTGTGCCGAGACTGATCGCGGCGGACCCGGACAACTGCACCCTGGTGATCGAGCGGATGCCTGGACGGGTGGCAGCGCTGCACCGGCATCCGGCGGAGGCCCCGCCGCGCGCCGACATCCGGGCGGCGCTCGGCGCGATCTGCCGGCTGAAC
Source organism: Streptomyces sp. NPDC048751 (assembly GCF_043198595.1). NCBI lineage: Bacteria > Bacillati > Actinomycetota > Actinomycetes > Kitasatosporales > Streptomycetaceae > Streptomyces > Streptomyces sp. NPDC048751. The sequence goes on along the minus strand of NZ_JBICUX010000013.1, from coordinate 118,988 downwards.
GCCTGGCGGCCGCCGGCGGGCACCTTCGACGCCCCGCTGGACTACGCGGCCCGCATCGCCCGCTTCCACGAGCTGGGGCTGCTGACCGACCGCGACATGGGCGACCTCCAGAAGCTGCTGCACGGCATCGCGACCACCGCGGGCCGGCAGGGCATGGGCCAGTTCTGCCACGGCGACGCACTGTTGTCGAACATCCTTCTGTCACCGGCCGGTCCAGTGCTGGTGGACTGGGAGCACGCGGGCTGGTACCTGCCGGGTTACGATCTCGCCACCCTGTGGTCGGTGCTCGCTGACGCCCCCGTGGCGCGGCGGCAGATCAGCCAGATCGCCCAGTCGGCGGGACCCGCGTCCCGTGACGCCTTCCTGGTCAACCTGATGCTCGTACTGACCCGGGAGATCCGTACGTACGAGACGGCCGTGCAGCGTTCGATGCACGACACGACCCCGACGGCACCGGGAGTGGCCCATCCGGGTGCCGCGCCGTCCGGCGAGGAACAGCGGCTGCTGCTGAGGCGGCTGCACGACGACTGCCAGATGGCCCGCCGGGCCGTCCGTGCGGCGGTCGGCACTCGCTGAGGGGACGACGGCCCGCGGTGCGCCTGGAGGGCGCACCGCGGGCTTTCGTGTGTCCATCGAGGGAAAGCCCATGCTCCTGGGCATCATTGACGGATCGTCGGCCGACCGGTACCCCGGTACCACTGACCCACCGCTCGGCCCCGCACGCCCCCCACGCTCCATCGGCCCTGGAGGCTGTCATGCGAGGATCCGTCCCCCACCTCAGACATACACGCGGAGCCGCCGCAGTGGTGGCGTCCGCGGCCCTGCTGCTGCCCCTGCTCGGAGCGGCCCCGGCGGGCGGCGCGCCGGAGCCCTCCGGCGACCGGCTGCAACGGGCGTTCGCCGCGGCGGCCGCCGAGTACCACGTACCGCAGAGCGTCCTGCTGGCCGTCTCCTATCTCCAGTCCCGTTGGGAGGCGCACGGCGGTGCGCCGAGCGTGACCGGCGGCTACGGCCCGATGCACCTGACCGACGCCCGCACCGCGCTGGCCACGGCCCCGCACCACAGCGAGGGCACGGAGGACGCCCGCGGCGACCAGGCCCGTTCCCCGCTCCACTCCGACGCGAAGGTGCCGGAGTACACCGAACTGCCCGCCCGTCTGAAGACGCTGCCGAGGGCGGCCGAGCTGACCGGTGTCCCCGCCGCCGAGCTGCGGACCGACGAGGCCGCCAACATCGCCGGCGGGGCCGCCCTGCTGGCCGCCGCGCAGAAGCAACTGGGCGAGCCGCTGAGCGCGGACCCGGCGGACTGGTACGGAGCGGTGGCCCGCTTCTCCGGCGCGGACGACCGCGCGACGGCCGCGACGTACGCGAACGACGTGTACGACGTCCTGCGCACCGGCGAGGCACGCACCACGAGCGAGGGGCAACGCGTCGCGCTGGCGGCCCGCCCCGGCCTGGCGCCCGACACCGCCCGGTTGGGGCGGGCGGGGCTGCGCTCGGCGTCCGCCGACGGCACCGAGTGCCCCTCGACCGTCTCCTGCGAGTGGATCCCGGCTCCGTACGAGGAGTTCGGCGACCACGACTACGGCAACCACGACCTGGGCGACCGGCCGAAGGCGCAGAGCATCAAGTACATCGTCGTCCATGACACCGAGGGCGGCTGGGAGGGTGTCCTGGACCTGGTCCAGGACCCTACCTACGTGTCGTGGCAGTACACGCTGCGCTCCACCGACGGCCACATCGCCCAGCACGTGAAGGCCAAGGACGTGGCCTGGCACGCGGGCAACTGGTACGTCAACGCGAAGTCGATCGGCCTGGAGCACGAGGGTTTCCTGGCGGATCCGGACGCCTGGTACACGGAGGCGATGTACCGGTCCTCGGCGCGCCTGGTGAGGTACCTCGCCGCGAAGTACGGCGTGCCGCTGGACCGGCAGCACATCCTGGGCCACGACACGGTGCCGGGGCCGACCACCGCGGCGGTGCCCGGCATGCACACCGACCCGGGCCCGTACTGGGACTGGCGGCACTACTTCGAGCTGCTGGGCCACCCGTTCGAGTGGACCAGGGTCAAGGGCGGGGGTCTGGTGACGGTCCTGCCGGACTACGCCGCCAACCGGCCCGTGTACACGGGGTGCGACGCCAAGGGCGAGCCGTGCGCGCCGCACGGTTCCAGCGAGGTGCGGCTGTACTCGGACCACGACGAGAACTCCGCCCTGATCAAGGACGTCGGTCTCGGCACGGACCCGACCACGGGTGTGAACGACCTCTCCTCGCGGGTCTCCACCGGTCAGCGGTACGCGGTCGCCGACCGGTGGGGGGACTGGACCGCGATCTGGTACCTGGGGCAGAAGGCCTGGTTCAGGAACCCGAGGAAGCAGCCGACCGCCGTGGAGTCGGCAGGGCTGGTCGTCACGCCGAAGGCCGGCCTGGACAGCGTCCCGGTGTACGGGCGGGCCTATCCGGAGGCGGCGGCCTACCCGGCGGACGTGCCGGTCCAGCCCGTGTCACCGCTGCCGTACACCCTGGCGAAGGGGCAACAGTACGTCGTCGGTGACAAGGTGCCGGGCGAGTACTACTACGCGGTCACCTTCGCCACGGATCCGCACCCGGTCGTGGTCGGCAAGGACCTGTACTACGAGATCCAGTTCGGCCACCGGGTGGCGTTCGTCCGGGCCGCGGACGTGCGGCTGTCGATCTCCTGAGCCGGCCGCCGACCGGTCAGCCCTGCTGGAACAGCTCCGCGGGCAGCGGCTTCAGCAGGGCGTACAGGTCGTCGGTGATGGGGCGGTCCCAGGCGGCGATGGTGACCAGCACGTTGTCGCTGCGGTCGAACTGGACGCAGGAGATACGCCCCTCGGAGAGCTTGAGGCGGCGCACGATCAGGAGGTTGTCGCCCTGCATCACCGGCACGTCCTCGGCGCCGACGACGGTCACCTCCTCGTCGTTCTCCAGCGCGAGCAGCAGCTGGGCGACCTCGAAGGGGACCTCGTCCTCGGCGACCTCGCGGGCCGGGGAGCCCTCGGGCAGGTTGCCGATGATCATCGCCGGGCCGCGGCCGCCGAACAGGTCGTAACGCAGGAACACACCCTGGCAGGTGCCGTCGGGCGCGGGGAGCAGACCGGCGCCGAGATTGCCGGGCCAGTCGCCCGGGTCCATGGCCAGTACGTCGAAGTCGGGCCCGGCGGGCGTTGCGCTACGGCGGCGGAGGAACGACATGCCGCCCATGGTACGTGCCCGAAGGACGTCGACGTCGTGCGGGCGCCCCCTGTCCGCCGCATGCCGCTGGGCCGGTGCCGGCCTAGGGCCTGTCGTTTGGATCAGGCCGGCTGTAAGACGCGGTGCCTTGCAGCGGACCCCGCTACGCCGGGATGATCCAAACGACAGGCCCTAAGCCGCTTTCTTGTGCCGTTCGTGGTGGCGGGCCACGCGGGCGCGGTTGCCGCAGGCGGGTTGGCACCACTCCTGGCGGGGGTGCTCCTTGAGGAAGTAGCGCACGCAGCGCGGCGCGTGGCAGGCGCGCAGCCGCGTGCGGTCGGGGCCGGCGAGGAAGGCGATGGCGGCCTGTGCGAGCACCGCGGTGAGCTCGCCGGCACCCTGTGCGGCCTGCCGGTGTGTCTCGGGTTCGGTGCCGTCGGCCCAGTGCAGGACGGGGACGGTGGGGGTGCGGGCGGCCGCCGCGTTGAGGCGTTCGACGGCCTGGTGCACGGGCATGAGCCGGGTGGCGTCGGCGGGGCTCGGCTCGTCGGGGCGTACGGCGTGGGCGAAGAGCGCGCGGACGGCCCCGCGCACGTCACGGACGGCCGCGAGGGTTGCTTCGTCGGCGACGAACCCGGCGGGCTCCGCCACGGTGTCGGGGTGCACGCGGACCCACGCCGTGAGGCCCACCGGTTCGGCCAGATCGTCGACGACCCCGCCATGGCCGTCCTGCCGGATGGTGAGCGCGAGGTCGAGGGCCAGGTGAGCGTCTCTGCTGAGCGAGTCCTGCATGAGGCTAATGATAGGCAGGTGGCCGGCCATTAGCCTCCGGCCCCACCACCCTTCACTCCTCCCCAGCCGACGGCGGCACGACCGCCACCGGGCTTGCCGCGTGGAGCAGTACGGCGTTGGTGACGGAGCCGAGCAGGCGGGCGGGGGCGAGGAGGCGGCGGCGGTGGCGGCCCACGACGACCAGGTCGGCGCCTTCGGAGGCGGCGACGAGGTGGCCGGCGGCGTCGCCGGGGGCCGGGAAGGGCTCGACCCGGACGTCGGGGTGGCGCTCGCGGTACGGGGCGAGAAGGCCCTCGGCGAGGGTCCGGGTCTCGCTCTCGACGGTGTCCTGGGCGATCACCGGCTGGACCATGTCGTCGGGGGCCGCCCAGGCCTGTACGGGCCAGGGGTAGGCGGCGACGACCTGGAGGCGGGCGTCGCGCAGCGCGGCCTCGGTGAAGGCGAAGTCGAGCGTGGCGTCGTCGGGGCCGTCCACCTTGAGGCCCACGACCACCCGGGGCCCGGGCTCCGTCTCCGGCGCCCCTTCGACCTTTCGCCCGGGCCGCGGCACCACCACGACCGGACACTCGGCGTCCCGCGCGGCCGCGAGGCCGTTGGAGCCGAGCAGCAGGCTGGCGAATCCGCCGCGGCCCCGGGAGCCGAGCACCAGGAGCCGGGCGAACTGCCCTTGCGCGGCCAGCACGGGACCGACGGCGCCGTCGAGCCCGGCGTACTCCGTCGGGGGCATGCCGGGCAGACCTTCGAGGTGGGCCCGTGCCGCGGCGAGCACCCAGTCGGCCTCCGGGTCCGGGGGCACGACGACGGGGGCGCTGGGGGTCCAGGTGTGGTACTGCCTCACGTGGACCACCCGCAGTGATCCCGCGCGCCCGCGTGCGGTGTCGACGGCCCAGTCCAGGGCACGCAGGCTGTCGCGTGAACCGTCGACCGCCACGACGACAGGCAGGGTGCTCATGGTTCCTCACCTCCGGAAGACGACCTTCCTCCTGTGGGGCCAGCCTCGCTCAGGTGGCGGCCCGGGAGGGCGCACAAAGGCGCGTGTCCGGAAACCGGTGGGAAACAGGCACCCGCCGGTCTCTCAGGTCGAACCGGAGTCCGCAGCCGGTCGGCACCTCACGTGAGGTCGAACTCCCCCTCCCGCGCTCCCGACACGAACGCGCCCCACTCCGCGGGGGTGAAGATCAGGGAAGGGCTCTGTGGGCGGTCGCTGTTGCGCATCGCGATGAACCCCTCGACAAAGGCGATCTGTACATCCCCCAGGCCTCGACTGCTGGACTGCCACTCGGCGTTGCTGAGATCCAGCTCGGGCTTGTCCCAGCTCGCGAGCGGCTGCTGCTGGATGGTGCTCTCGGCCACGTCCGTGCTCCTCCCGTTTCGTCGTCCGCGGCCAGCCTAGCGATCGACTCCTGCCCTCAACAGGCCACACAAGGGGGACCTTCAGGAGGTGGGGGGTTCGGAACCCACCAGCCACATGGAGAAGAACTGCGATCCGCCGCCGTAGGCGTGCCCGAGGACCCGCCTGGCGCCGTCCACCTGATGGTCTCCGGCCTGTCCCCGCACCTGGAGCGCCGCCTCCGCGAACCGGATCATGCCGGAGGCCCCGATGGGGTTGGTCGACAGGACACCCCCCGACATGTTGACGGGCAGGTCCCCGTCCAGCTCGGTCACGCCGGCCTCGGTGAGCTTCCAGCCCTCGCCCTCGTCGGCGAAGCCGAGGTTCTCCAGCCACATGGGCTCGTACCAGGAGAACGGCACGTACATCTCGACGGCGTCGATGTCCCGGCGTGGGTCGGCGATGCCGGCCTGCCGGTACACGTCGGCGGCGCAGTCCTGGCCGGCCCGCGGCGAGACGAAGTCCTTGCCGGCGAAGAGGGTCGGCTCGCTGCGCATGGCGCCGCCGAGCATCCAGGCGGGTCGGCGCGGGGCGCGGGCGGCTCCGGCGCGGTCGGTGAGGACCATCGCGCAGGCGCCGTCGGAGGAGGGGCAGGTCTCGGAGTAGCGGATGGGGTCCCAGAGCATGGGCGAGGCCTGGACCTTCGCCAGGGTGATGTCGTGCTCGTGCAGATGGGCGTAGGGGTTCTTCAGGGCGTTGCGCCGGTCCTTGTACGCGACCAGCGAGCCGACCGTGTCGGGGGCGCCGCTGCGCCGCATGTAGGCGCGCACATGCGGGGCGAAGAAGCCGCCCGCGCCGGCGAGGAGCGGCTGTTGGAAGGGGATCGGCAGGGACAGGCCCCACATGGCGTTGGACTCGGACTGCTTTTCGAAGGCCAACGTCAGTACGGTCCCGTGGACACGGGCGGCGACCAGGTTGGCGGCGACCAGCGCGGTCGAGCCGCCGACCGAGCCGGCCGTGTGCACGCGCAGCATCGGCTTGCCCACCGCGCCGAGCGCGTCGGCGAGGTAGAGCTCGGGCATCATGACGCCCTCGAAGAAGTCGGGCGCCTTGCCGATGACGACGGCGTCGATGTCGGCCCAGGTCAACTCGGCGTCGTCGAGGGCGTGTCGGGCGGCCTCCCGGACCAGTCCGGCGATGGACACGTCCCTGCGGGCCGCCACGTGCTTGGTCTGGCCGATACCGACGACGGCCACGGGCTCCTTGCTCATCGCGGATCCCCTTCGAGTACGGCGACCAGGTTCTGTTGCAGGCACGGGCCGGAGGTGGCGTGGGCGAGGGCGCGGTCGGACTCGCCCCGGTGGATGCGCACGGCTGCCTCGCCGATGCGGGCGAGGCCCGCGGCCATCATCGGGTTGGCGGCCAGAGCGCCGCCGGACGGATTGATCCGTACGCTGTCGTCGAGCGCGAGGGCCTTGCGCAGGACTACCTCCTGCGCGGTGAACGGCGCGTGCAACTCGGCGGTGTCCACGGGCCGTTCGAAGGCGCCGGCCCGTTCGGCGGCCAGGCGGGCGGAGGGCGAGTCGGTGAGGTCGCGGACGCCGAGCGAGTGGGCCTCGACGCGGTGGTCGACGCCCCGGATCCAGGCCGGCCGCGCGCACAGTTCGCGTGCCCGGTCCCCGGCCGCGAGGATCACGGCCGCCGCGCCGTCGCCGACGGGCGGGCAGTCGCCGGTGCGCAGGGGCCGTACGAGGTACTCCCCCTGCGGCACCGGGCCCCGCAGCTGCGCGTGCGGGTTGTCGGTGGCGCGACTGCGGGCGGCGATGGTGGCGAGGGCGGGCTCGTCGGTGTCGCCCGCGTCGATCAGGGTCTGCGCCTGGAGGGCGGCGAGGGCGACTGAGTCGGGCCACAGCGGGGCCACGTAGTAGGGGTCGAGTTGGCGGGTGAGCACGTCCCGTACGGACCCGGGCGAGGACTTGCCGTACGAGTACACCAGCGCGGTGTCGGCGTCCCCCGTCAGCAGCTTCGTCCACGCCTCGTACAGCGCCCATGCGCCGTCCATCTCGACGTGGGACTCGGAGATCGGCGGCCAGGCGCCGACGCCGTCCAGGGCGAGGGTGAACGAGAAGGCGCGGCCGGCCAGGTAGTCGCATGAGCCGGAGCAGGTGAAGCCGATGTCGGCGGTCTTGAGACCGGTCTGTTCCAGCACGTCGTGCAGGACCGGCATGAGCATCTCCACTTCGGAGTGCTCCTCGGTGGTGCGCAGGGTGTCCGTCTGCGCGAAGGCCACGACGGCGATCTCCCGGGTCACAGCAGCTCCTTGTACGTCTCGTAGTCCGCGTCGGGCTCGCCGGTCGGCCGGTAGTGGTCCGGGTAGCGGCCGCCCTGCGTCCACACCGGCTCGACGCGCAGGCCCATGCGCACCTCGTCGTACGGGATGCCGCCGATACGGCCGTGCAGCGCGAGGTCGGCTCCGTCGAGGGCGATGTGGGCGTAGACGTAGGGGACTTCGATGTCGAGGTTCTTCGCCTTGATGTTGACGATGCAGAACGTGGTGACGGTGCCGCGCGGGCCGACCTCGACCTGCTCCGCGGTGGCCACGCCGCAGGTGGGGCAGGCGCCGCGGGGTGGGACGTACACCTTGTGGCAGGAGGGGCAGCGTTCGCCTACGGTGCGTTGGTCGGCTAGGGCGTGGATGTAGGCGGACTGGGCGCGGCCGGGCGAGTAGGTGTAGTCGAGGCGGGCGTGGGCGACGATGCCGGTCACCGGGTCCTCGAACTCCCCTGCGTGTCCGCCGGGTCGGGCCGCCTCGCCGTCGTACGGCTCGAAGCAGGCGATGTCCGTGATGGCGCCGGCGCGGTCCTCGGCCCAGCGGACGCGGACGCGCATACCGGTGTGGACGGCTTCGGGGCCGGGGGCGTCGAGGGCGTGCAGGAGGGCGGTGTCGGCTCCGTCTAGGCGGACGAGGACCCAGGCGAACGGTGTGTCGAGGGGCTGACCACGGCGGGGGGCGTGGTTCCAGGCCCAGGTGGTGACAGTGCCGGTGGGGGCGACTTCGACCAGGTCGCGCAGTTCGTCGGCGGTGACGGGGTCGTACTCGACGGGCGGGACGAGGACGCGGTCGTCGGTGGTCCGTACACCGAGGACGACGCATTCACGCAGGCCGGTCAGGAAGGCGCTCTGGACGGGGCCGAGGGATCGGGTGAAGGGGAACTCCACGACGAGGGGAGCTTTCAGGACTTCGGGCATGGGGTGCTTGCCTCCTGGGGGAGGTCGGTGGAAGCGCGCCCGAGGGGCGCAGGACTGTGACATCTGCGGCTCCGCCGTGTGGGCGCGACCGGCCACGGACGGCCCGCACGTCCGAACCGCCCCTCCGGCGGAGCGTCATTCCCTCCGGTAGACGGCCGGCCGTTTCTCCGCGAAGGCGCGGGCGCCTTCCTTGGCGTCGGCGGTGTCGAAGATCGGCCAGCCGCGCTTGAGTTCGGAGGCGAGGCCGTCGGTCTCCGTCATCTCGGCGGTGTCGTACACGGACGCCTTGACGGCCTCGACGGCCAGCGGGCCGCAGGCGTTGATCCGCTCGGCGATCTCCAGGGCCTTCGCGAGCGCGGTGCCGTCCGGGACGACGTGTCCCACGAGGCCGATGTCGGCGGCCTCCCGGGCGCTGTAGGGGCGTCCGGTGAGGAGCATCTCCAGGGCGTGGGTGCGCGGGATCTGGCGCTGGAGGCGGACGGTGGAGCCGCCGATCGGGAACAGGCCGCGCCTGACCTCGAACAGGCCGAAGGTCGCGGACTCGCCCGCGACCCGGATGTCGGTGCCCTGGAGGATTTCGGTGCCGCCCGCGACGCAGTACCCCTCGACGGCGGCGATCACCGGCTTGCGGGGCCGGTGATGGCGCAGCATCGCCTTCCAGTGCAGGTCGGGGTCGGCGTCGAGCCGGGCCCGGTATCCCTGCCCTTCCATGCCCTTTCCGGCCAGGGCCTTGAGGTCCATGCCGGCGCAGAAGGCGCCGCCGGAGCCGGTGAGCACGATCGAGCGGACGGCGTCGTCCTCGTCGGCCTCGAGCCAGCCGTCGTAGAGGCCGACGAGCATCGGCAACGAGAGCGCGTTCCTGGCCTCGGGCCTGTTGAGTGTGAGCACCAGTGTGGCGCCTTCGCGCTGCACGGTGAGGTGTTCGGTCCCGCCCATGCCCATCTCCCCTCTGACAGAACGAGAACAGGTTGCAGTAGGCGGAGTGGCACTTCAAGGGTTTTCTGACAGACAGTCAGATTTCTTGGCGCGAGCCCTTCACACTTGCGGCGCCCTTTGCTCTGATGACCGGCGAACCGTCGAGGAGCAGGCCGTCCGAGGTCAGGAGGAGCGGTGGAGTACAACCTTGCCGACCTGTTCGAGTCGGTCGTGGACGTGATCCCGGACCGCGAGGCACTCGTCTACGTCGACCATCCCGGCACCGGGGCCGAACGCCGTCTGGCCTATGCCGAGTTGGACGCGGCCGCGAACCGCGTCGGCCATCATCTCCTCGATGCCGGGATACGCCCCGGCGAGCACCTGGGGCTCCATCTCTACAACGGCGTGGAGTATCTGCAGACCGTACTCGGCTGCCTGAAGGCGCGGATCGTCCCGGTCAACGTCAACTACCGGTACGTCGAGGAGGAGTTGGTCTACCTTTATCGGGACGCGGATCTGGCGGCGCTGGTCTTCGACGCGGAGTTCACGGACCGGGTGGCGGCGGTGCTGCCCAGGGCGCCGAAGCTGCGGCATCTGCTGCGGGTGGGAGGGGCGGGAGCGCTCGGCCTGCCCTTCGAGGGGGCCGAGGCCGAGGGGTCGCCCGAGCGGGGGTTCCCGGCTCGTTCCGGCGACGACCAGTTCATCATCTACACCGGCGGTACGACCGGCATGCCCAAGGGCGTGATGTGGCGTCAGGAGGACCTCTTCTTCGCGGGGTTGGGTGGCGGTGCGCCGACCGGGGAGCCGGTGAAGAAACCGGAGGAACTGGCCGAGCGCGTGGCGTCGGGCGGGTCGGGGATCACCTTCTTCCCCACTCCCCCGCTGATGCACGGCACCTCCACCCTGACGGCGTTCATCGGCTTCAACTTCGGTCAACGGGTCGTGATCCACCGTAAGTTCGTGGCGGAGGAAGTGTTGCGGACCATCGCGAAGGAGAAGGTCACCGCCATGTCGCTGGTGGGCGACGCGATGCTGCGGCCGCTCATCGACGCGCTCGGCGGCCCGATGAAGGGCACGGACTGCTCGTCCCTGTTCAGCGTCTCGTCGTCGGGCGCGATGATGTCGGACACGGTCCGCAGACAGTTCCTCGCCCTCGTCCCGAACGTCATGCTGCTCAACAACTTCGGGTCCTCCGAGTCCGGCTTCAACGGCACGGCGACCGAGGACGCCGGGCCCGAGCGCGGCTTCCGCATCCGCGTCAACTCCCGTACGCAGGTGGTCGATCCGGCGACGCACGAGCCGATCGGGGTGGGCGAGGTGGGCCGTGTCGCGCAGTGCGGCCACGTGCCGCTCGGCTACTACAACGACCCCGTGAAGACCGCCGAGACCTTCTTCGAGAAGGACGGCGAACGGTGGGTGCTGCTCGGCGACATGGCGACCGTCGACAAGGACGGCGTGGTCACCGTCCTCGGCCGGGGCTCTCAGTGCATCAACACCGGGGGCGAGAAAGTGTACCCGGAGGAGGTCGAGCAGGCACTCAAGTCCCACCCGGACGTGTACGACGCGCTGGTCGCCGGGGTGCCGGACCCGACCTGGGGCAACCACGTCACGGCCGTGATCCAGTTGCGCGGGGGCGCGCCACGGCCGTCCCTGGAGGACATCCAGACCCACTGCCGCACCCGGCTCGCCGGCTACAAGATCCCGCGCCAGCTGGTGATCACCGACACCATCCGCCGCTCACCGAGCGGCAAGGCGGACTACCGGTGGGCGCGGGAGGTGGCGGTGGCGGCACAGGGGTGACACCCCCGGGCCTGCACGCCTCAGCGCTCCCCGGATGGCGCCCGCCGCCATGGCGCGCTCCAGGTTGCCGGGTGCGGATGCTGCAGCAGTCGGAGTTCGTCGACATGCGCCACGCTCCGCGGGACGTCACCCGCACTTATCTGCCCTAAGGGCTGTCCCGTAATCCCTGGTGGATCAGCGTGCGGCGTCAGATGCGGTGCATCGCAAGGCGGAGGGACGTCCGCATACTGGATGTATGCGGACGTCCCGACAACGCGGCGAGGTGCCGTAGCTGTCGTCGCACGCCCGCCAGGGATTACGGGACAGCCCTTAGTGGGCGTCCAGGAACGCGGCGATCCGCCCGGCGAACCACTCCGGGTCGTCCAGCCAGGGGTAGTGCCCCGCCCCGGGCTGCACAGCGAACTCGGCGTTCGGGAAGGCGTCGGCGGCGCGTCGGGCGAGGTCGGGGCTGGGGCCTCCGTCGATTCCGCCCGCGAACACGAGGACAGGGGCGGTGACACCGGCGAGCGCGGCACGGGTCGCGGGCGGGTCGTAGGCGCCGGCGGACCCGTACAGGTCGGCGGCGGCTTCGTTGTACCCCTCGTCGGCGCGGGCATTGTGCTCACGGGCGGCGTCGTCCCAGCGGCCGTAGAAGAACGGCACGAACGCCGGGTCGAAGTCGGCGTCCGCCAAGAGCCATGCCTCGAACGCCGGAAACGCCTCCTCGAACCACGGCTCGTCCTTGCGCAGACGGGCAGCGAGCAGCCGGTCCTCGGCGCTCGCCGGCAGCCCCAGTGCCCACGGGATGGCGGTGACGAGCACCAGCCGTGCCACCCGCCGCGGATACCGCGCCGCGTACAGCATCGCGAGGCTGCCACCCGCGGAGTGCGCGAGCACGTCCATCCGCTCCAGCCCCAGATGGACGCGCAGCGCCTCCACGTCGTCGACCAGCCGGTCGCACCGGTACGTCGCCGGATCCTCGGGCATTGCCGAGTCCCCTGTGCCCCGCAGGTCGAGAAGGATCAGCGTGCGGTGGGCGGTCAACCCACCGAGGTCTCCGAGGTAGCGGGAGGCCAGCATGGGCCCTCCGGGCAGAACGACGAGGGGCTCTCCCTGGCCCCGGACCTGGTAGGCGAGTGCGGTTCCGTCGGGTGCGGTGAACGTCGGCATGGCTCCGATCATCGACTCGCACAGACGGCGCGGGCAACACGATAAAGAGATCATGGATCCGCATCGCGGCTCTGCAGCTCGCCTAGTTCCACAGTCCGTCCTTCCGACCGGCCCGACCCGCCTTCCGCAGACGAACGGCGCCTTGGGCGACACACCGGGAACCTACCTCTTGCACCGTCGCCGGTCGGCCTGAACTACTGATCCCGAGCACCTCGACCGAATGCTCGGTCGTCCGTATTGACGTGGTTGACAAGGGAGAGGCCCCATGGCGGAGGCGACGGACCTGCTGGACGCGGGGGAACGGCTCGACATGGCGGCGTTGCGCGCGCTGCAACTGGAGCGGCTGCGCGCCTCGTTGCGGCACGCCTACGTCAACGTGCCGTTCTACCGGGCGTCCTTCGACAAGGCAGGGTTCCGTCCCGACGACTGCCGCACCCTGGAGGACCTGGCCAGGTTCCCCTTCACGACCAAGGCGGACCTGCGGGAGAACTACCCGTACGGGATGTTCGCTGTCCCCCGGGAGCGGGTCCGTCGGATTCACGCGTCGAGCGGGACGACCGGGCGCCCCACGGTGGTCGGGTACACGGAGGCCGACCTGTCGATGTGGGCCGACATGGTGGCCCGTTCGATCCGCGCGGCGGGGGGCCGGCCCGGGGACACGGTGCATGTGGCGTACGGCTATGGCTTGTTCACCGGCGGTCTGGGCGCCCACTACGGCGCCGAACGCCTCGGCTGTACGGTGATCCCCGCGTCCGGCGGAATGACGGCCCGCCAGGTGCAGCTGATCCAGGACCTGAAGCCCGGCATCATCATGGTGACCCCGTCCTACATGCTCACCCTGCTCGACGAGTTCGAACGGCAGGGCGTCGATCCGCGCGGCACCTCGCTGCGCGTGGGCGTCTTCGGCGCGGAGCCGTGGACCGAGCGGATGCGCGAGGAGATCGAGGAGCGGTTCGCGATCGACGCGGTCGACATATACGGCCTGTCGGAGGTGATCGGTCCGGGTGTCGCCCAGGAGTGCGTGGAGACGAAGGACGGTCTGCACATCTGGGAGGACCACTTCTTCCCGGAGGTCGTCGACCCGGTCACCGGGGAGGCGCTGCCCGAGGGCGAGGAGGGGGAACTGGTCTTCACCTCGCTCACCAAGGAGGCCATGCCGGTCGTCCGGTACCGGACCCGCGACCTGACACGCCTGCTGCCGGGCACGGCGCGGGTCTTCCGGCGGATGCGGAAGATCACCGGCCGCAGCGACGACATGGTGATCCTGCGTGGGGTGAACCTCTTCCCCACCCAGATCGAGGAGATCGTGCTGCGCACCCCGGGCGTGGCCCCCCACTTCCAGCTCCGCCTCACCCGCGAGGCCCGCCTCGACACGCTCACCGTCCGCGCGGAGGCCCGCCCGGACGCCCCCGCCGAGACCCGCGACGCGGCCGCCCACGCCATCGCGGCGGCCGTGAAGGACGGCATCGGTGTCTCGGTCGGCGTCGAGATCGTCGAACCGGAGTCCCTGGAGCGGTCGGTGGGCAAGATCAGGCGGATCGTGGACGAGCGCCCCCGGGAGTCATGACCCGAACCGGTCCCGCAGCTCGCGCTTGAGGATCTTCCCGCTCGCGTTGCGGGGCAGTTCGTCCACGAAGACGACCCGCTTCGGTGCCTTGAAGGCGGCGAGCTTCTCGCGCGCGTGGCCGATCAGTTCGGTCTCCGTCACCTCGCCGCGGGGGACGACGACCGCCGTGACGGACTCGATCCACTTCTCGTCGGGGAGACCGATGACGGCGACCTCGGCGACGGAGTCGTGGGTGTAGAGGGCGTCCTCGACCTGGCGTGAGGCGACCAGGACGCCGCCGGAGTTGATGACGTCCTTGACCCGGTCGACGATGGTGAAGTACCCGTGCGCGTCGCGGACCGCGAGGTCCCCGGAGTGGAACCAGCCGTCGCGGAAGGCCTCGGCGGTCTCCTCGGGCTTGTCCCAGTACCCCTCGCAGAGCTGCGGGGAGCGGTAGACGATCTCGCCGGGGGTGCCGTCGGGAACGTCCTCGCCGTTCTCGTCGACCACCCGGGCGTCCACGAACAGGACGGTGCGGCCGCAGGAGTCCATGCGGCCCTTGTGCTCGTCGGGGGCGAGGACCGTCGCCAGCGGGCCGATCTCGCTCTGGCCGAAGCAGTTGTAGAAGCCGAGCTTCGGCAGCCGCTCCCGGAGCCGTTCGAGGACCGGCACCGGCATGATCGACGCCCCGTAGTACGCCTTGCGCAGGCCGCTCAGGTCACGGGTGGTGAAGTCGGGGCGGTTCGACAGACCGATCCACACCGTCGGCGGGGCGAAGAGGCTGTCCACGCGGTCCGCCTCGATCAGGTCGAAGAGCCGGTCGCCGTCGGGCGCGTCGAGGATGATGTTCGTGGCGCCGACCGCGAGGTAGGGCAGCAGGAACACATGCATCTGCGCCGAGTGGTACAGCGGCAGCGCGTGCGCCGGCCGGTCCCCCGCGCTCAGGTCGAGCGCCGTGATCGCGCTCAGGTACTCGTGGACCAGCGACCGGTGCGTCATCATCGCGCCCTTGGGCAGGGCCGTCGTACCCGAGGTGTACAGCAGCTGTACCAGGTCCTCGCTGCGCGGCTCGGGGCCGTCGTACGGCGGGGTGGCGGCCAGCCGCGCCAGCAGCGAGTCGTCGGCGTCGCGCAGCGGCAGCGTACGAACGCCGTCGGGCAGCCGCCCGGCGAGGTCCGGGTCGGTCAGGACCAGCGTGCTCCCCGACTGGCCGACGATGTACGCGAGGTCGTCGCCGGTGAGGTTCTGGTTGACCGGCACATGGACCAGGCCCGCGCGGGCGCAGGCGAGGAAGCCGATGAGGTAGGCGTCGGAGTTGTGGCCGTAGGCGCCGACCCGGTCGCCGGGGGTGAGTCCCTGGGCGAGCAGCAGGCTCGCCGCACGCGAGACGGCGTCGTCGAGTTCCTCGTACGTCCAGGAGCGGTCGCGGTGCTCGACCGCGACGCGCGCCGGGGTGCGGCGGGCGCTGCGGCGCAGCACCCCGTCAACCGTACTGCCGTGTCCAGGCGTCATGACACATGATCCTCGGTCGGCCGAAGAACGAGGTCAAGCAACCGGGCCGAGGGCACATACCCGTTGGTACGCTCAACCGCCCCTTCCCTCAACGACGTTGGGAGGCACGATGCGCACCCGCTTCAGACGCCTCGTCGTCACGGCCGTCGCCCTGCTGACCGCCATGGCCACCCTGCCCGCGGCCGCAAGCGAAAGGCAGGACCGGCTGGACCAGCGACAGGAACGTCCCGCGCACGGCGGACTGTCCGCCGTCATCCGCTACACCGAGTACGGCATCCCGCACATCGTCGCCCGCGACTACGCGGACCTCGGCTTCGGCACCGGCTGGGCGCAGGCCGCCGACCAGGTGTGCGCGCTCGCCGACGGTTTCGTGACCGTGCGCGGCGAGCGGTCACGCTTCTTCGGGCCCGACGCGGCGCCCGACTTCTCGCTCTCCTCCGCGACGAAGAACCTCTCCAGCGACCTCTACTTCCGCGGGGTGCGGGAGGCGGGCACGGTGGAGCGGCTGCTCGCCGAACCCGCGCCGGCCGGGCCGAGCCGGGCGTCGAAGGACCTCATGCGTGGCTTCGCCGCCGGGTACAACGCCTGGCTGCGGCAGCACCGGATCACCGATCCCGCCTGCGCGGGCGCCGCCTGGGTACGCCCCGTCACGGCCACCGACGTCGCCGCGCGCACCTACGCGCTGGCCGTCCTCGGCGGTCAGGGCCGGGGAGTGGACGGCATCACGGCCGCGCAGCCGCCCACGACGACGGTCACGGGTGGGCCCGATGCCGGGAGGACCGCCCGTGCCGCCCGTGAGCTGCTGGCCGCCGACACCTCCGACATGGGCTCCAACGCCGTCGCCTTCGGTGGCTCCACCACGGCGAACGGTCGCGGGCTGCTGCTCGGCAACCCGCACTACCCCTGGCAGGGCGGCCGCCGTTTCTGGCAGATGCAGCAGACCATCCCGGGCAAGCTCAACGTGTCGGGCGGCGCGCTGCTCGGCACGGCGACGGTGTGCATCGGCCACAACGACCGCGTGGCCTGGAGCCACACGGTCGCCACGGGCGTCACCCTCGACCTCCACCAGCTGACACTGGATGCGTCCGACCCGACGGTCTACCTGGTCGACGGCGCGCCGGAACGGATGACCCGTCGGACCGTCACCGTCCCCGCGAAGGACGGCACGTCGGTGACCCGCACCCAGTGGTGGACGCGCTACGGCCCGGTGGTCACCTCACTCGGCGCCACCCTGCCCCTCCCCTGGACGAACACGACGGCGTACGCGCTCGACGACCCCAACGTGAGGAACCTCCGCGCCTCCGACACCTCCCTCGGCTTCGCCACCGCCCGGGACACGGACGGCGTCCTGGACTCCCTGCGCCGCACGCAGGGCCTGCCGTGGGTCAACACCGTCGCCGCCGACTCGCGCGGCCACACGCTGTTCACCCAGTCCCAGGTGCTGCCCCGCATCACCGACGAGCTGGCCCAGCGCTGCTCCACACCGCTCGGCAAGGCCACCTACCCCTCCTCGGGGCTGGCCGTCCTGGACGGATCACGCGGGGACTGCGCACTCGGCAGCGACGCCGACGCCGTGCAGCCGGGGATCTTCGGGCCCGCGAAGATGCCGGTGCTGCGGGACGCGCCGTACGCGGAGAACTCCAACGACAGCGCCTGGCTGGCCAACGTGGAGCGGCCGCTGACGGGGTACGAGCGGATCTTCGGCACGATCGGGACCGCGCGCTCCCTGCGGACGCGGGGCGCGCTCGAGGACGTGGCGGCGATGGCCCGGCGCGGTGGTCTGACCGTACGGGATCTCCAGGCGCAGCAGTACGCCGACCGGGTGCCGGCGGGTGATCTGGTCGCGGCGGACGCGGCGAAGGCGTGCGCGGCCCTGCCGGGCGGTACGGCAACGGGCAGCGGAGGCACGGCCGTCGACGTGCGCGAGGCGTGCGGGGTGCTCGCGGGCTGGGAGCGCACAGCGAACACCGACAGTCGGGGCGCCCTGCTCTTCGACCGCTTCTGGCGCAGACTGGCCGCCTCACCACTGTGGCGGGTGCCGTTCTCGGCCGCGGCCCCCGTGCACACCCCGAATACGCTCGACACCACCGCCCCCGCCTTCGCTACGGCTCTCGCGGACGCGGTCGCCGAACTGCGTGCGGCGGGCATTCCCCTCGACGCCCCGCTCGGCGCCCACCAGTTCGTCGTGCGGAACGGGCCGCGCATACCCGTCCCGGGCGGCACGGAGTCGCTCGGTGTGTGGAACAAGGTCGAGCCGGTGTGGAACCCGGCGGGCGGCGGCTACACGGAGGTGACGACCGGCTCCAGCTATGTGCAGGCCGTGGGCTTCGACCGCAGTCGCTGTCCGGTGGCCCGTACGGTGCTGACGTACTCCCAGTCGTCGAACCCGAACTCGTCCCACTACAGCGACCAGACCCGGTTGTTCTCGACCGGGAGGTGGGTGACGTCCCGGTTCTGCGAGAAGGACATCCTGTCGTCGCCGGCGCTGCGGGTGGTCCGGGTGCGCTCGTAGTCGGGGCGTCGGCCCGCCGTCGTCAGGGCGGCGGGCCGCGGGATGTGTCTGGCCCCGGCGTCACAGGGCGCGCTCGTGGCCTTCCCAGTACGGCTCGCGCAGGCGTCGCTTGTACAGCTTGCCGTTGGGGTCGCGGGGCATCTCCGGGGTGAAGTCGATGCTCTTGGGGCGTTTGTAGCCGGCGAGGTGTTCGGCGCAGTGGTCGAGGAGGGCGGTGGCGAGGGCGGCGCCGGGTTCGTGGCCGGGGGCGGGTTCGACGACGGCCTTGACCTCCTCGCCCCAGTCGTCGTGCGGGATGCCGAAGGCGGCGGCGTCGGCGACGGCGGGGTGGGAGAGGAGGGCGGACTCGATCTCCGCCGGGTAGATGTTCACGCCACCGGAGATGATCATGTCGATCTTCCGGTCACGGAGGAAGAGGTAGCCGTCCTCGTCGAGGATCCCCAGGTCGCCGACGGTGAAGAAGTCGCCGATGCGGTTCTTCCTCGTCTTCGCCTCGTCCTTGTGGTAGGCGAAGCCGCCGGTCGTCATCCTCATGTAGACGGTGCCGAGTTCACCGGGCGGCAGACGGTTGCCGTCGTCGTCGAAGATCGCCAACTCGCTGATGGGCCAGGCCTTTCCGACCGTGCCCGGCTTCTTCAGCCAGTCCTCCGCCGTCGCGAAGGCGCCACCGCCCTCGCTGGCGGCGTAGTACTCCTCCACGCAGGGGCCCCACCAGTCGAGCATGGCCCGCTTCACGTGGTCGGGGCAGGGGGCGGCGCCATGGATGGCGTGGCGCATGGACGTGACGTCGTAGCGCGCCCTGGTGTCGTCCGGCAGCGCCAGCAGGCGGTGGAACTGGGTCGGGACCATGTGGGTGTGCGTGCACTTGTGGGCGTCGATAAGCCGGAGCATCTCCTCGGGCGTCCACTTGTCCATCAGGGCCAGGCGGTGGCCGATGTGCAGGGACGCGCCCGCGAACTGGAGGACGGCCGTGTGGTAGAGCGGCGAGCAGACCAGGTGCACGTTGTCGTCGAACGGCTTGATGCCGAAGATGCCGAGGAAGCCGCCGAGGTAGGCCTCCTCGGGGAGCTTGCCGGGCAGCGGGCGCCGGATGCCGCGGGGGCGGCCTGTGGTGCCCGAGGTGTAGTTCATGACCCAGCCGAGGGTGCGGTCGGCGGGTGCCGACTCCGGCTGCCCGTCGAGGAGTCGGGCGTACGGAAGGAAGCCCTCGACCGTGCCGACCGCGTACCGGTGGCCGGCCGGCAGGCCCGCCTCGTCGGCGGCCCGGCGGGCCGCGTCGGCGAAGCGTTCGTGGGCGAGGAGCACCTTGGCGCCGGAGTCGGAGACGATCCAGGCGATCTCGGGCCCCACGAGGTGGTGGTTGACGGGGACGAGGTAGAACCCGGCCTGGGTGGCGGCCAGGTAGGCGGTCAGGAACTCGACACCGTTGGGCAGGACGACGGCGAAGGCGTCACCGCGTTCGAGCCCGGCGGCGCGCAGGCCGTGGACGAGCCGGTTGGCGGCGGCGTGCAGGCGTCCGGCGGTCCACTGCTCGCCGTCGGGGGCGACCAGGACCGTGCGGTCGGGGTCCTGAGTGGCCTGGGCCCAGAAACCGGCGGGGGGTGTGCTCGTGCTCGTCACTGGCCGCTCCTTCCGGCGATGCGGTTGACGCGGTCGACGGCTCGTTCGAAGCCTCGGGTGAGGTCGTCGAAGACGGCCTGGACACTGCGTTCGCTGTTCATCCGGCCGACGATCTGGCCGACGGGGGTGCCGAGCAGCGGCTCGACCTCGTACTTCTGGATGCGGGAGACGGCCTCCGCGACGAGCAGCCCCTGGAGGGGCATGGGGAGGGTCCCGGGGCCGTCCGGGTCGTCCCAGGCGTCGGTCCACTCGGTGCGCAGCTGGCGGGCGGGCTTCCCGGTGAGGGCGCGGGAGCGCACGGTGTCGCCGGAGCCGGCGGCGAGCAGCTTGCGGGTCAGGGCCGGCGAGTGCAGGTCGGCCTCGGTGGTGGTGAGCCAGACGGAGCCGAGCCAGACGCCCTGGGCGCCGAGGGCGAGGGCGGCGGCGACCTGCTGCCCGCTGCCGATGCCGCCCGCGGCCAGGACCGGCAGCGGGTCCACGGCCTCGACGACTTCGGGAGTGAGCACCATGGAGGCGATCTCACCGGTGTGCCCGCCGGCCTCGTACCCCTGCGCCACGACGATGTCGATGCCGGCTTCCTGATGCTTGCGGGCGTGCCGGGCGCTCCCGGCGAGGGCGGCGACGAGGACGCCCCGGTCGTGGGCGCGGGCCACGACGTCGGCGGGGGGTGAGCCGAGGGCGTTGGCGAGCAGCCGGATCGGGTAGTCGAAGGCCACGTCGATCTGTGTGCGGGCGACCTGCTCCATCCAGCCGGTGATGCGCCAGCCCGACGCCTCGCCCTCGGCCAGCTCGGGCACGCCGTGCTTGGCGAGGGTGTCCCGGACGAACTCCCGGTGCGGCTCGGGGATCATCGCCTCGACGTCGGCCTCGCTGACGCCCTCGACCTTCTTGGCGGGCATGACGACGTCAAGGCCGTACGGCCGCCCGTCGATGTGCGCCTCGATCCAGTCGAGGTCGCGTTTGAGTTCGTCGGGGGCGGTGTAGCGGACCGCGCCGAGCACTCCGAAACCGCCGGCCCGGCTGATGGCCGCGGCGACGGCGGGGAACGGCGTGAAGCCGAAGACGGCGTGCTCGACTCCGAGTTGGTTGCTCAGCTCCGTCTGCATGGGCGCAGGATGCCGCAGCCGTCCGGACGACGGAAGAGATATTCTGATGCTCCGTCAGATTTTATGGCTGACGACCTTGTCGTCGGCCACCCGCGTATGCGATCCGTCAGCCGCCGACCCCCTCCAGCACCGCCATCGCCGCGTTGTGCCCCGGCACCCCGCTCACCCCTCCCCCGCGCACCGCCCCGGCCCCGCACAGCAGCACGTTCGCGTGCCGGGTCTCCACGCCCCAACGGCCCGTACCCTCCTGGGCGTACGGCCAGGACAGGTCGCGGTGGAAGATGTTGCCGCCGGGCAGCCGCAGGTCGCGCTCCAGGTCCAGCGGGGTCTTCGCCTCGATGCAGGGGCGGCCGTCGGCGTCGGTGGCGAGGCAGTCGGCGAGGGGTTCGGCGAGGTGGGCGTCGAGCTGGGCGAGGGTGAGCTTCAGCAGTTCCTCGCGTACGGCGTCGTTGTCCTGTGCAAAGAGGCGGGCGGGTGTGTGAAGGCCGAACAACGTCAGCGTCTGGTGGCCCTGTTCGATCAGCTCCGGGCCGAGGATCGTCGGGTCGGTGAGTGAGTGGCAGTAGATCTCCGAGGGCGGGGCGGCCGGCAGTTCGCCGGCTGCGGCCTGGGCGTGGGCGGTGGCGAGCTGGTCGTAGCCCTCGGCGACGTGGAAGGTGCCGGCGAAGGCCTCGCGCGGGTCGACGGAGGTGTCCCGCAGCCTGGGCAGCCGCTTCAGCAGCATGTTCACCTTGAGCTGGGCGCCCTCGGCGGGCGTGGGCGGTGCGTCGCCGGTGAGGGCCGCGAGGTGCTGCGGCGAGGCGTTCACCAGGACGCGCCGGGCGGCGACGGTGCCCTCCGTGCCGGCCGTCCGGTAGGCGACCTCGGCGGTCGTGCCGTCGGTGTCGATCCGTACGGCCTCGTGTCCGGTGGCCAGGACGGCACCCGCGGCGCGCGCGGCGTCGGCCAGGGCGTCGGTCAGGGCGCCCATGCCGCCGACGGGGACGTCCCAGGCGCCGGTGCCGCCGCCGATGACGTGGTAGAGGAAGCAGCGGTTCTGCTTGAGGGAGGCGTCGTGCGCGTCGGCGAAGGTGCCGATGAGGGCGTCGGTGAGCACCACGCCCCGGACCAGGTCGTCGGTGAAGTGCTCCTCGATGGCGACGCCGATGGGTTCCTCGAAGAGCGCTCGCCAGGTGTCCTCGTCGTCGATGCGGCGGCGCAGCTCGTCCCGGGTGGGCAGCGGCTCGGTGAGGGTGGGGAACACCCGCTGGGCCACGCGGCCCGTCCGGTCGTAGAAGCGCTGCCAGGCCGCGTACTCGCGCTCGCCGCCGGTCAGCCGGGCGAACGCCTCGCGGGTGCGCCGTTCGCCGCCGCCCACGAGAAGTCCGGTGGGCCCGCCCCCGCGCTCGACGGGGGTGTACGAGGAGATCGTGCGGCCGCGGACGCGGAAGTCCAGGCCCAGGTCCCGCACGATCTTCTTCGGCAGCAGGCTGACCAGGTACGAGTATCGCGACAGCCGGGCGTCGACGCCGGCGAAGGGGCGGGTGGAGACGGCGGCGCCCCCGGTGTGGTCCAGCCGCTCCAGCACCAGCACGGACCGTCCGGCCCGGGCGAGGTAGGCGGCGGCGACGAGGCCGTTGTGGCCGCCGCCGACGATGACGGCGTCGTAAGCGCGGTGTCCCTCGAGTGCAGGCATGGTTCTTCGTAACACGGGGTGATCTCGATCGGCCAGAGACAGGCCCGGCGGACGGCGGCGGATCCGGCGTTCCGGCCCGCCACGCCGAGCGGCCCGTGTTCACTGTCCTGGTGACGAGCGAACTCCCCGAACCCACCCAGACCGCCGCGCTGCTGGTCAACCGGCGTGGCCAGTACCTTCTCCATCTGCGCGACGCGCACAGGCCCATCTGCGATCCGGGAACCTGGTCCCTGCCCGGAGGCGCCCGCGAGGGCACCGAGACGCCCGCGGAGGCGATCGCCCGCGAGTTGCTGGAGGAGACCGGGCTCCGCGTCGAAGGGCTCGTCCCCTACACGGTCTTCCAGAACCACATCACGGTGTTCCTGGGCCGCTGGGACGGCGACCCCTCGCGGCTGCCGGTGACCGAGGGCATCATGTTCGCCTTCTTCGACGCCGCGACCACCGCACAGCTGACGATGGCGCCCTGGGCCGCGGAGGTCATCGCCCGGCACCGGGCCGACGGTACGGTCGCTGCGCCGGCCTGTTCGAGCAGCGGCGGGGAGACCGTTCCGAACGTCCTCGGCGTTCACCTGTACCTGGAGCGCGACGGCGAGGTCCTGCTCGGGCTGCGCCATCCCGACTCGGCCTTCGCCCCGCTGCAGCACCACTTCCTGGCCGGTCACTGCGAGCAGGAGTCCGCCGTCGCCTGTCTCGTCCGCGAGGCCCAGGAGGAGGCGGGCCTGCGCGTCGACGCCGCGGACGTCGAGTTCGTGCACGCCGTCCACCTCTCCCAGGGCCCCGGCACACGCCCGCGGCTCCAGCTCGTCTTCCGTGCGCGACGTTGGCAGGGCGAGCCGCAGGTACTGGAGCCGGACAAGTGCGTCGGCTGGGGCTGGTGGCCCGCGGACGCCCTGCCGGAGCCGACGGTGACGTACACGCGGGCGGCGATCGACGGGATCCGGAACGGTCGGTTGTACACCGAGATGGGGTGGGGCTGAGCGCGAGGACGGTGCCGGGCCCAGGGTGGAAAGGTGCGCGTCAGGCGGGGAGGACCTGGGTTCGGGCGGGAACGTGCTTGTGCCAGGGGGTGCCGGCGATGGGGTCGCGCCGGGAAAGGTCCATGGGGGTGTTCAGGGCGGCGCCGATGCGTTCGGTGGTGTCGTCGCCGTTGGGCAGGTCGAGGCCGTACTCACCCTGATGACCGAGTACGGCGCAGGCACCCCGCGCGGGCTGCACTCATGGGGCCACGCGCTCCCCTCAGCCCTCGCCCGCCGCCCGCTGCCGCCGCTCCGCGACCTTGCGGTACAGCTCGACCGCCTCCGGTCCACGGCCGAGCTGTTCCAGGCAGTGGGCCTCGTCGTTGCGGCTGGAGAGGGTGTCGGGGTGGTCGGGGCCGAGGACGCGTTCGCGGGCCGTGGCGACGCGGCGGTACTCGGTGAGGGCGTCGGCCCAGCGGCCGAGCCAGCCGAGGCCGACGGCGACCTCGCGTCGGCTGACGAGGGTGTCGGGGTGCTCGGCGCCCAGGACGCGCTCGCGGATCGCGCACACGTCGCGGGATTCGGCGAGGGCCTCCTCCCAGCGTTCGAGGCGGCCGAGGTTGACGCCGAGGCCGTGGCGGGCGCGGAGGGTCTCGGGGTGGGCGGGGCCGTGGACGCGGGTGCGGTCGTCGATCAGCTCGCGGTACAGCCGCAGTGCCTCCGAGCTGCGGCCCAGCCGGCCGAGGCTGATGCCGATCTCGTAGCGGGCGGCGAGGGTGTCCGGGTGGTCGGGGCCCAGGGCCTGGGCGCGGGCAGCGGCGACCTCGCGGTAGGTCCGCAGCGCCTCCTGCCAGCGACCCAACTGGCCCAGCGCGTAGGCCACTTCGTAACGGGTGACGAGGGTGTCCGGGTGCTCGGGGCCCAGGACCCGGGTGCGGGCCGCGGCCACCTCGCACGCCATGCGGTACGACTCCTCGTGGCGGCCGAGCCTGCTGAGGTTGAAGGCGAGGTTGTGCCGGCAGCGCAGGGTGTCGGGGTGGTCGGGCCCCGTCAGGTTCTCCCGGGCCGCCAGCACCGACACGTACACCTTGTGGGCGTCCTCGTGGCGGCCCAACTGGCCGAGTACGTACGCCATTTCCTGACGGACGGCGAGCGTGTCCGGGTGATCGGCGCCCAACGCCCGGATGCGGGCGGCGGCCACGTGCTTGTACTCGCGCAGCGCGTCCGCGGCGCGGCCGGTGCGACTGAGGGTGAAGGCGACCTCGTAGCGGCTGGCGAGGGTGTCGGGGTGGTCGGAGCCGAGGAGTCGCTCGCGTTCGGCGGCGACCGCGCGGTGCACCTCGCCGGCCTCGGCCCAACGGCCGAGCCGCCCCAGGCTGAGGCCGGCGTTGTGACGTCCGGCCAGCGCGGTGAGGGTCTGCGGGGGTGGGGCGGTCGGTTCCTCGGGAGTGCCGGGCGGCTGAGCGCTGTCAGACGGCGGGCGGGGGATCCACTCGCCGGTGAGGGCCGCGCCGGCGTCCGGCGCGGTGGCGGGCAGTCCGGCGCCGGTCGCCTTGTGACCGGTGGTCATGCCCCGCGTCCAGGACGGCAGGCGGGGTTCGCGCGCGGCCCGTTCGGGCGGGCGGAAGTCGGGCTGGGGCGTGACCACGGTCGGCACGTACGCCGGTGTCGTACGGCCCAGGCCGATCCTGCGGCCCAGCTCGCGCCCGTCGCTCGGGCGTTCCTCGGGGAGCTTGGCCAGCAGGTCGAGGATGACCTTCTCCAGGTAGACGGGCAGCTCGGAGCGGTGGCTGCGCGGCGGACGGGGCGGGGTGTCGCGGTGGCCGACGAGGATCGCCCAGGGGTCGTCGAGGTCGAACGGCGGTGCGCCCGTGGCGATCTCGTACAGCACGCACCCGAGCGAGTAGAGGTCGCTGCGCTGGTCGACCTCGGTGCCGCTGATCTGCTCCGGTGACATGTAGTGCGGGGTGCCCATGGCGATGCCGGTGCCGGTGAGGCGGGAGGTGAAGCCGATGTCGTGGCCGAGGCGGGCGATGCCGAAGTCGCAGATCTTCACCGTGCCGTCGGTGAGCCGCATGATGTTGGCGGGCTTGAGGTCGCGGTGCACGATGCCCTGCTGGTGCGTGTAGGCGAGGGCGGCGGCGACCTGGTCGGCGATCTCGACGACGTCGGCCACGGGCAGCGGATGGTGCTTGTTGTCCTCCAGGAGCTGACTCAGGTTGCGGCCCTCCAGCAGCTCCATCACCAGGAACAGGATGCCGTCGGACTCGCCGAAGTCGTGCACGACGGTCACCCCGCGGTGCTGGAGCGCGGCGGCCACCCGGGCCTCGCGGCGGAACCGCTCCCGCAGGACGCGGGTGAACGCCTGGTCGCGCTGCGGCCCCAGCGGCTTGAGGCACTTGACGGCGACCTGTCGGCCCAGCGACTCGTCCCGCGCGCGCCACACCTCGCCCATACCGCCGCGCCCGATCAGATCGAGCAGCCGGTACCGGCCCTGGATCAGCCTGGTGTCCGCCATCCCCTACCGCCGCCCCGTCACCGTCGCGCCCTCCCCTGGCCCGTCCAGTATGGCGGCCTATCACCCGACTTTGTACGGTGCCGGGCGGGCCTCGGGACCCAGCCGGGCCATGGCGCGCAGGATGTGTTTGGGCGGGAGCTGCCAGCGCAGACGTGCGGGAACGCTGCGCAGCAGGGTGCCCGTGGCACGCAACTGGCGGGTGACGACAGCCGGTTGCGGTGCGGGTCTGCCGTACAGCTCGTGGGCGTACGGCGGCAGGGAGGCGTACGCCAGACGCGCCACGCGCCGCCACAGCACCTCGCGCGCCGGGACGAGGAGCGGGTGGATCGGCGGGCGGCGCAGGAAGTCGTCCACCTCGCGTGCGCCGGGTCCGGCGGCGAGGTCGGGGCGCACCTTCTCGAAGTACGCCTCCATGTCGGCCCGGTTTCCGGGGACGGCGTCGGGGTCGAGTCCCACCAGGCGGGCGCTGACGCGGTGTTCGTCGAGGTAGCGGTCGGCCTGGGCGTCGGTGAGCGGGAACCCGGAGCGGCGCAGCACGTGCAGATACGAGTCGATCTCGGCGCAGTGCACCCACAGCAGCAGTTCGGGTTCGTCGACTCCGTACCGCTCTCCCGTGTCCGGGTCGGTGGCGGACAGCATGCTGTGGATCTTCCGGACGCGGGCGCCCGCCTTCTCGGCGGCCTCCGTGGTGCCGTACGTGGTCGTACCCACGAAGTTCGCCGTGCGCATGAGCCGGCCCCAGGCGTCGCGCCGGAAGTCGCTGTTCTGGATGACGCCGCGCACCGCGCGCGGGTGCAGGGCCTGGAGGTAGAGGGCGCGGATGCCGGCGATCCACATCATGGGGTCGCCGTGCATCTGCCAGGTCACCGAGGAAGGCGTGAACAGCCCTGGATCACCCGTGCGGTCGCCAGTCATACCGGCAGTGTGACCGGGCTCGCTGGTTGGCACCAGGACTTTCACGGTAGGGCGCGATTCCGCATCGCGGTCTCGCGTCGCTGCCATCACTGTGACAGCTGTCATGGCAGTCGTGGCGCCGGGCCGGTGGGGCAGGTGCTTCAGCGGCTCCAGGATGATCCGTACGGTGACCGGCGCCGTTCTCCTGCTCCACGGTCGTGCAGGGACGCGCGGAGGTGCGCTGCTGAGGGACGGCCGAGCCGGACCGGGGCTGCGGCAGGGCGGCCGGGCCCTTCGGGGCGGTGCCTGTCGCGGGCCCGGCCCCGGGCTGCGGTGCAGTGAGGTTCCTCCGATTGACGACGAGACGGAGCGTGCTGGGGTCCACCAGTCGGCGGACCGGGGCAACCGGCTGTCCGGCGGGGACGACGGGGACGACGGAGACCCGACTGAGCACGATTACGGGATGTACAGGCCCCTGGCCACCGGTCGTCGGCGAGGTTCCCGCATCCGGCACCTTCCCCTTTCGTCCGGCCGCGTCGGTCCGCCTCGTCCCCCTGCTGGTGGTGCCGGTAATCGGTTCACTTCGAGGGCTGGTCACCGTGGTCTTGGAGCATGTGACGACGTTCCTGTTCGCGCTTGGAGTAGGCGGCTGCCCGGATCGCATCATCGCTCTCCAAGCCTGATCCCAGCGCGCCGCCCACGGTGGCGACCGAAGCGACGAACCAGGACAGCGTGAAGTACTCCTCGGCGTCCAGGGGGGTTCGTGTCACGGAAGCGAACGCTTGGTCGTTGAGGATGAACAGCGCCCACACCCAGTTGATGACCATCAAACCCACGTAGCAGACGAGCACCCCGATTCCCACGGTCACGACCGTCGAGGCGTTGTAGAGCCGCGCCCTCTGCCTCGCCTCCGGCGAGCTCTCTGCTGATCGATGCCACAGCTCCGCGTCTATGATCAGCCAGCCGATCATGAGCGCGACAGATCCGACCGTGGCGATCACGAGGCGTGGCGTGCTGAGGGACGCGGCCAGGCTCCAGACGGTGGAGTTCACGGTGGCGACTGCTCCTGTGGCGAGTGCGGCCGCCAGGGCTTTCGACAAGCCCGGCACCAACCGCCACGGCCGGTTGGCGCGGACCATACCGACGAGCACCCGCAGGTAACCGCGCGGCCCGCTGACGACGTACCGAAGATCGTCGGTCTCCTTCTCACCGGTTGGGCCCGGATGAACAGGCGCGAGACGATTGGCGGAGGGCCCCAGAAGCGGCTGACTTCGCGGAGGTCCTTCAGCCTCAGTGGTATGCGGCCCCGCCAAGCCGAGCACGGCTTCTTCGACGGCCCGTCGGGCCCTCGTCTGCAGCCGCAGGCCTCCGAGTGAAGGAAGAGAGAGCAGCGCCAAGCCGTGTTCGTGATTCAGGTTCACAGCGAGCCTGCGGCCGTGTAAGTGCAGCGGAAGGTCGGTGAGGGCCACGATGATGTCCCAGTTCTCCGCACTCCCACGGTCCATGATCCGGCGCATCAGGGTGGGCGGGTCCTCCGTCCCCGACGTGAAGGGCTCACTGACCACCTCGACGTCGAACCGTCGCCCCTGGCCCGACTTGTCGGCGAGCCGAGCAGAAAGTGTCCGGGCCATGTGCTGCGCGATCTCCGTCGGCGTGTCCGGATCCGCCAGGAGAGCCACGACCGTAACGCCCTGAGACGACACTCGCATGACTGGACCCTCCTCGTCGGCTGCCCCGCGATCCCAAGTGCCCACAGACGCCGCCGAGGTAACGTCGACGCCGCGTGACACACCGGCCCCCGCCAGCAGGTGCAGGCGGTACGGCCAGATCTCCTCGTCTTCCCAGAAAATCCAGACCGCCTGCGAGGTACAGCGCTACGTCCTGCCCGGCGTAGGGGCGGCCGGTGGGCGGGATGGGCCGCGTCAACCGGCCCTGGCTGCTGCTCACCGGCCTCTCCCGAACGCTCTCTGGCCCTGCTGTCGGTCCGCACGCCCGTCCGACAACCCAGGCAGTCGGACGCATGGGCCTGGCAGGGCAATACAGGGAGGCCAATTGGGCCCGACGTGCGCATGCGTTCGCGCGCCCCCGTCGGCCAGGCTGGCTGGGAAGCCCATGGGCCGGGAGCCACCCGGCTCCCGCAGCCGGAGGTTGCCGTCATGACCGTGATGTCCATCGCCAGGTTCGAGAGGTTCTTTCGCGCGGCCGCAGGACTGAACGTCGACAAGAACGATCTCAAGCGCTACAGCGACTTCGTCGACGCCAAGCTCTACGATCTGCTGACCGTCGCCCAGGCCACTGCCAAGGCCAACGGGCGCGACATCATCCGGACCTGTGACCTGCCGATCACGAAAGGCCTGCAGGAGAGCATTCACCACTTCCGGAAGATCGACCAGGAAGTAGAACTCAAGCCGATCCTGGAACAGCTCGCCACCCATCCCGCTCTGGACCGCACGCCCGATGAGGAGACCGAGGCGGCCTATCCGGACATCATCGGCGGACTCAGCCTGGCCCTTGCCCAGGGCTTCAAGATCCTCCACCCCGACCTGAAAAACCCCCAGACCCAGCACTGGGACGAGGCTCGAGCCGTCTTCGACCTCCTGCTGTGAGTGGCGGCGACCGGAACAGGCGGTGCAGACCACAGCCGAACAGCGTCAGCGCGTTCTGCTTCCTCGGCTGCCGCAGCGACCTGCCGACTGCCGCGGGGGCTCGTCCACGTCCAGGTGCTGCCGAAAGGTCCAGGTGCTGCCGAAAGCGGTCCTGGTCGGTGAGCCGGCCGAGACCGCGGCGGGTATCCGCCGGCTGCTGGAGCAGAGGGCGAGCCCCAGCCCTCCAGGCTGATCGGCCCACAGACTCGTGATCTCGTCGCCCGCTGAGTGTCATGCGAGCCAGGCGGACTCCTTCGGACGGGTGTGCGGGGAGCTGTCGGTGCCACCGGGCGCGGCCGTGTGGCCCAGGTAGCGGTGCACGAAGTGGATGCTCATCGCGCCTTCGCCGACCGCGGAGGCCACGCGTTTCACCGAGCCGCTGCGGACGTCGCCGGCGGCGAAGACGCCAGGCAGGCTGGTCTCCAACGTCAGGCAGTCGCGGCCCAGGCTCTGCCACAGTTCGGGGACGGAGCAGGCCTGCGCCTCCGCGCCGGTGAGCACGAAGCCGCGCGCGTCGAGGGCGAGCGCGCCGGACAGCCACTCGGTGTGGGGGTCGGCGCCGGTGAAGACGAACAGGGCCCGCACCGCGAGGTGGCGATGCTCGCCCGTACGGTGGTCGACCACGGTGACCGCCTCCAGCTCCTTGTCGCCGAGTGCCTCGGTCATCTCCGTGTGCAGCAGCACGCGCACCCGCGGGTGGCGCTCGACCTGATCGATCAGGTAGCGGGACATGTGCGCCTCGAGGCTCGGCCCACGGACGAGCAGATTCACCTGCGGTGCGTACCCGGCCAGGAAGAGCACGGCCTGGCCCGCGGAGTTGCCTCCGCCGACGACGGCCACCGGGTCGGTGCGGCACTGCTGGGCCTCGTAGACGGTCGCCG
Source organism: Streptomyces sp. NPDC048751 (assembly GCF_043198595.1). NCBI lineage: Bacteria > Bacillati > Actinomycetota > Actinomycetes > Kitasatosporales > Streptomycetaceae > Streptomyces > Streptomyces sp. NPDC048751. The sequence continues at coordinate 88,693 of NZ_JBICUX010000013.1, read as the reverse complement.
AGTAGTGGACGCTCGTTCCCTCCAGGCGTTCGATGCCGGGCACCTGGAGGCGGCGGTAGCGAGCGCCGGTGGCCAGGACGACGGTACGGGCGGTGATCTCGCTGCCGTCGGCGAACCCGACGGCGTAGTGCCCGTCCCGCCGTTCGAGCCGAGCCGCCTCCGCCGGGACGCTGATCCTGGCGCCGAACTTGTCGGTCTGGAGCACAGCGCGTTCGGCGAGTTCGGCGCCGGAGATGCCGGAGGGAAAGCCGAGCAGATTCTCGATGCGGGACGACGTGGCGGCCTGGCCGCCGCTGGCCATGGCCTCGACCACGGTCGTGCCGAGGCCCTCCGAGGCGGCGTTCACCGCGGCTGCGAGACCAGCGGGTCCGGAGCCGACGATCAGGAGATCGCCGTGATGGTTTCCGGCAGGTAGCGACGGCAGGCCCATGAGCCGGGCCAGTTCCGCGTTGCTGGGGTTGCGCAACAGAGTGGTGTCCCGCCAGATGACGAGCGGGGTCTCCTCCGGGCCGACGCCGAAGCGGCGCAGCAGTTCCTCGGCCTCCTCGTCGGTCTCCAGATCGATCCAGCGGTGCGGCAGCCGGTTGCGGGCGGCGAACTCGCGCAGCCGCCGGGTATCGGGCGAATAGCGCGAGCCGATGATGCGGAAACCGGCTCCCTGCCCGACGAGCAGGGCACGGCGGCCCAGGCAGGCGCGCAGCACCACATCACCAAGCGTGGAGTCCCGGGTCACCAGGTGACGCAGCTGATCCATGGACAGCGCGAGGACCTCGCCGGGGTCCCTGACCATCGCGGTGTAGAAGGCCACCTGCCCGTACAGCAGGCCGAGTTCGCCGATGAATCGACCAGGGCCATGCACACGTAGCAGGCGTTCACCGGGCGTGCCGTAGCCCTCGACGACGGCGACCGAGCCACTGAGGACGACGTAGAACGTCTCGCACCGCTCCCCCTCCCGGATCAGCACGTCACCGGCGTCGACCGCGCGCCGCCGGCCATGCTGCGCCAGGCGGGCCAGCTGGTCGTCCGGCAGGCGGGGATAGGCGCCGTAGATGTCGGCGGTCTCGAAGGGGACGCTCTTCTCCGCCTCGTCCGGCACAGGCGCCGGGCTTGGCCGCGTCTCGTCGCCGGGCATCACACGAACGCCTCGTGGACGAAGCACCACCGCCAGTCCTCGCCGGGCTCCAGTGACGCCACGATCGGATGGCCGTCGGCGGCGGCGTGACGGCGCGCGTGCCGGTTCGGCGACGAATCGCAGCAGCCGACGTGGCCGCAGGTCAGGCAGAGCCTGAGGTGGACCCACGGGGAGCCGAGCAGCAGACACTCTTGACACCCTTCGGGGGTCAGTGGCTGGACCGGCCGGATCAGCGCGAGGTGGGGGTCGGTTCGTACGGTCATGGCTGATCACCCTTTCCCGGCCGGTTCGCGGCCCGCGATCGACTGCTCCACCCACCGCTGCAGGGCAGGGGCAGGTGCGGCACCCGCCTGCCGGGCGATGGTCTGTCCTTTGTCGAGGACCAACAGCGTCGGTACTGCCTGGACCTCGAACCGCTGCGCCAAGCGCGGGTTCTTGTCGATGTCGACCTTGACCAGCTTGATCTTTCCCGCGAGGTCGGCGGCGACCTTCTCCAGCGCGGGGCTCACCATGCGGCAGGGGCCGCACCAGGTGGCCCACAGGTCGACGACGACGGGCACGGTGGCCTGCTCGACGACCTCGGTGAAGTCGTCGTCGCCCGCGTCGGCCATCCACGGCAGAGGCTGCTTGCAGTTGGCGCACCTGGGGCGGCCCTCGGCGGCCACGGGTACCCGGTTGGTGCGCCCGCAGTGCGGGCAGGTGACGTTGGTGGCTTGCACGGTACTCATGCCGCCCTCGCTCCCTTCACGTCCTCGGGCTGGTCGTAGGTGACGACCAGCTCTCCGTGCTCGGCGTCGACGCGGACCTTCGCGCCGTCCTGGACGTCGCCGCGCAGCAGGGCGCGCCCGACCAGCGTCTCGACCTCGTGGGAGATGTAACGCCGCAGCGGCCGGGCCCCGTAGACCGGGTCGTAGCCCTGGTGGGCGATCACCTCCCGTGCTGCGTCGGTGAGTTCGACGGTGATGCGGCGTTCGGCGACCCGTTGCCGCAGCTCGTCGAACTGCAGCTCCACGATCCGCTCGATCTGCCGCTCACCGAGCGGCTTGAACAGCACGATGTCGTCGACGCGGTTGAGGAACTCCGGGCGGAAGTGCCCGCGCAGCTCACCCATCACCAGGGCGCGGGCGTCCGGCTTGATCTCACCCTCGGCGGTGACGCCGTCGAGGAGGTGCTCGGAGCCGATGTTGGACGTCATGATGATCACGGTGTTGCGGAAGTCGACGGTGCGGCCCTGAGCATCGGTGATGCGGCCGTCGTCGAGGATCTGCAGCAGGGTGTTGAAGACATCGGTGTGCGCCTTCTCGATCTCGTCGAACAGCACAACCGAGTACGGCTTGCGGCGTACGGCCTCCGTGAGTTGACCGCCTTCCTCGTAGCCGACGTACCCGGGCGGGGCACCCATCAGCCGGCTGACGGTGTGCCGCTCCTGGTACTCGCTCATGTCGAGGCGGACCATGTTCTCCTCGGAGTCGAAGAGAGCTCGGGCGAGGGTCTTGGCCAGCTCGGTCTTCCCGACGCCGGTGGGGCCGAGGAAGATGAACGAGCCGATGGGGCGGCGCGGGTCCCGGATGCCGGAGCGGGCGCGGATGATGGCGTCGGCGACGAGCTTGACGGCCTCGTCCTGGCCGATGACGCGCTCGCGCAGGATCTCGTCGAGGCGCAGCAGCTTCTCGCGTTCGCCCTCCTGGAGACGGGCGACGGGGACGCCGGTCCAGGCGGCGACGATCTCGGCGATCTCCTCCTCCGTGACGACCTCACGCAGCAGCCGGTTCTGCCCCTGCTTGGCGGCCAGTTGCTCCTCCTCTGCGGCGAGCCGGCGCTCCAGGTCCTGGAGGCGGCCGTAGCGGAGTTCGGCGGCGCGGTTGAGGTCGTAGGCGCGTTCTGCCTCCTCCGCCTCGTGGCGGACCTGCTCCAGTTCCTGGCGCAGTTCCTGCACGCGGCGGATGGCCTGCCGTTCGGCCTCCCACTGGGCGTGCTTGGCGTCTGCCTCGCCGCGCAGGTCGGCGAGTTCCCTGCGCAGTTCCTCGAGGCGGGTTTTGCTCGCGAGGTCGGTCTCCTTGGAGAGGGCGGCCTCCTCGATCTCCAGGCGGGTGACGCGGCGGGTGATCTCGTCGAGTTCGGCGGGCATCGAGTCGATCTCGGTACGCAACCGGGCGCACGCCTCGTCGACGAGGTCGATGGCCTTGTCGGGCAGGAACCGATCGGTGATGTAGCGGTGGCTGAGGGTGGCCGCGGAGACCAGCGCGGTGTCCTGGATCTTCACGCCGTGGAAGATTTCCAGGCGTTCGCGCAGTCCGCGCAGGATGGAGATGGTGTCCTCCACGCTCGGCTCGTCGACCAGCACCTGCTGGAAGCGGCGTTCGAGGGCGGCGTCCTTCTCGATGTGCTTGCGGTACTCGTCGAGGGTGGTGGCACCGATCATGTGGAGTTCGCCACGGGCGAGCATCGGCTTGAGCATGTTGCCCGCGTCCATGGCTCCTTCGGCGGCGCCCGCGCCTACGACGGTGTGGAGTTCGTCGACGAAGAGCAGGATGTGCCCCTGGGCGGCCTTCACCTCGGACAGCACGGCCTTGAGGCGTTCCTCGAACTCGCCCCGGTACTTCGCCCCGGCCACCAGCGAGCCCATGTCGAGAGCGAACACGGTCTTGTCGCGCAGTCCTTCGGGCACGTCGCCGCGGACGATGCGCTGGGCGAGGCCCTCGACGATGGCGGTCTTGCCGACGCCTGGGTCGCCGATGAGGACGGGGTTGTTCTTGGTCTTGCGGCTGAGGATCTGGGTGACGCGGCGGATCTCGGCGTCCCGGCCGATGACCGGGTCGAGTTTGCCGTCCCTGGCCTCGGCGACCAGGTCGCGGCCGTACTTCTCCAGGGCTTCGTACGCCACTTCGGGGTTGGCCGAGGTCACGCGCTGGTTGCCGCGGATCCGGGTCAGCGCGCTCAGGAACGAGTCCCGGGTGATGCCGTGCTCCTTGAGCAGCCGTCCGGCGGCGGTGGACGAGCCCTCCTCGGCCAGGGCCAGCAGGAGGTGCTCCACGGACACGTATTCGTCCTTGAGGCGTTTGGCCTCCCGCTCGGCCGCGTCCAGCAGGCGCGCGAGCCGCTGGGTGACGAGCACCTGACCTGGGGCCGCGCCGGGTCCGGTGACACTGGGGCGGCGCGCCAGCTCTTCGCGCACGGCTTCCCGGAGCTGCCCGGGCTCCCTGCCCGCCTGTTGCAGCAGCCGGGGGATCAGGCCGTCCTCCTGGTCGAGGAGCGCGAGCAGCAGGTGCTCACCGTCTACCTCGGTCTGCCCCATGCGGACGGCGGCGGTCTGCGCCTCCTGGAGGGCTTCCTGTGACTTCTGGGTGAGACGGTTCATGTCCATGGGGGTGAGTCACTCCTCCTGCCGCGCTCGCGCAGTGCGGCTTCGAGCAGGCTGATGCGGTCGAGCAGGTCGAGCACCAGACCGATGGATGCGTAGTTGAGGCAGAGTCCGGAGCGCAGCCGCTGGACGCGGGCGAGGACCGCCGGGGCCGCGGGGTCGAACACGAGGTGCCCCGCGGCGTCGCGCTCGGCGTCGACCAGTCCGAGGGCGACGAACCGGCGGACCAGGTCGGGGTGGAGGCCCGAGCGGAGGGCCACGGTGTCCAGGGAAAGCCTGGGCACGGGGACGAGCGCGTACCGCACGGCCGTGGAGCCGGCGCTCGTCCGTACGGGACGCCCGCCCGCGTCGGCCCGGGCGGTCCGACCGCCGGTCGACGCCCATGAGGGTCGGTCGCTCATCACGTCCTCCTGGGGTCGTACGAAGAGGTGGCGGCGAGCTCCTCGAACAGCTCGCGCTCCCGGTCGCCGAGGGCGGGCGGCACCATGACGCGGAGTTCGGCGTACAGGTCACCGTTCGCGCCGCGCGGGTTCGGCATGCCCTCGCCGCGCAGCCGCAGTCGCCGGCCGCTGGACGAGCCCGCGGGCACCGTGACCTTGGCCGTGCCGCCGCCGGGGGTGGGCACCGGCACGGTCGCACCCAGGGCCGCCTCCCAGGGGGTGACGGGGAGCTGTACGTGGACGTCGCGGCCGTCCAGCCGGAACCGGGGGTGGGGCTGGATACGCACCCGCAGGTACAGGTCGCCCGCGGCGGCGTCACCACTGCCCCGGCCGCCCTCGCCCGCCAGGCGGATGCGCTGCCCGTCGGTGACGCCGGGCGGTACGTCGACCTCGTACCGTCGCGGCTGCCCGGTGGGGCCGGCGAGCGTGACGGTACGGCGGCCGCCCCTGTACGCCTCCTCGACGGTGAGCGGCAGCTCGGCCTCCTGGTCGGCCCCCGGTACACCGCCGGGGGCGGCGCCTGCTCCGAAGAGCGAGCCGAGCAGGTCCTCGATGTCGACGCCCTCCGCTGCGAAGTCGTCGCCGAAGCCGGTGTACCGGACGCGGGGGCCGCCCGCACCAGCGGTCCTCCGAGCGCGGAAGCCGCCGCCCGCTCCGGCCGCGACCCGTTCGTCGAAGTCCTCGGGGATCTTGCGGAAGTCCTCACCGAAGCGGTCGTAACGGGCCCGTGTCCTGGGGTCCGAAAGGACGCTGTACGCCTCGTTGAGGTCCTTGAAGCGTTCCTCCGCCCCCGGGTCCTTGTTGACGTCGGGGTGGTACTTGCGGGCGAGTTGGCGATATGCCTGCTGGATCTCGTCCTGGCTCGCGGTCCGTGACACGCCCAGCACCTCGTAGAAGTCCTGTGCCATGACCGGTCACTCCCGCTTCGCGACAGTCACGGCGGCGGGCCTGAGCTGCCGTTCCCCGTCCCCGTAGCCCGGGCGCAGCACCTCGACGACCGTGCCCGGTGGGGCGTCGGGGTCCTGGACGACGCCGACCACCTCGTGCCGGGCGGGGTCGAAGGCGACGCCGGTTTCCGCGTGCCGCGGGTAGCCGAGCAGTTCGAGGACGTTCACCGCCTGGTCGCGGACCGCCCTGACACCCTCCACGATCGCGCCGGGGTCGGATCCGGCATGGATCAGGGCGAGTTCGAGGTTGTCCAGCACGGGCAGGAAGGCGGCGGCCGTGCGGGACCGCTCGGCCGTCCGCTCCCGCTCCAGTTCCCTGGTGTGGCGCTTGCGGAAGTTGTCGAGGTCGGCGAGCGCGCGCCGCCAGCGGTCCTCGAGTTCCTTGAGCTCGGCCGTGAGCTCGTCCTCGGACGGTGCGGGGCCGCCGGCCGCGTCGGGGCCGGGTTCCGCGTCCGTGTCAGCCCCCGGCCCCGTCGGCGTGCCCGAGCGCGGAAGATCCCCTCGGGGAGGGCGTACGGCGCCCTCCGGAGCCGGGTCGGCCGGGTCCGGCACGGCCGGGTCGGATTCCCTGGGGTGGATCGGCATGGCGGTTCCTCAGTCCTTGTCGAACTCGGCATCGATGACGTCGTCGTCACCGCCACCGCCGCTCGGGCCGCCGCCGGTCGCACCGTCCCCGGTGGTGCCCTGGTCGGGACCGCCCGTGGTGGCGCCGCCCTGATGCGCCGCCAGCCCTGACAGCACCTGCTGGAGTTCGGAGGTCAGGGGCCGCACCCGCTCCACGCCTGCCTCCTCCTTGACCGCCGCCCGGGCATCCGACACCAGCATCTCGGCGCGTGCCTTCTCGTGCGCGGGTGCGGCGTCGCCCAGCTCGGCGAGGCGCTTGTCGACCTGGTAGGCGACGGCGTCGAGCTCGTTGCGGGCGTCGACGGCCTCGCGCAGGGCCTGGTCCTGGCCCTGGTTGCGCTCGGCCTCCTGGACCATGCGCTCGACCTCGCTCCGGTCGAGGTTGGAGCTCTCGGTGATGGTGATGCCCTGTTCCTTGCCGGTGTCCCGGTCTCGGGCCTTGACGTTGAGAATGCCGTTGGCGTCGATGTCGAAGGTGACCTCGACCTGCGGTTCGCCGCGCGGCGCCGGACGGATGTCGGTGAGCTGGAAGCGGCCGAGCACCCGGTTGTCGGCTGCCCGTTCGCGCTCGCCCTGGAGTACGACGATGTCGACGGCGGGCTGGTTGTCCTCGGCGGTGGAGAAGGTCTCGCTGCGGCGCACCGGGATGGTGGTGTTCCGCTCGATGATCTTCGTCATCACGCCGCCGCGTGTCTCGACACCCAGCGACAGGGGCGTGACATCGAGCAGCAGGACGTCCTTGACCTCGCCCTTGAGCACCCCGGCCTGGATCGCGGCACCCAGGGCCACGACCTCGTCGGGGTTGACGCTCATGTTGGGTTCCTTGCCGCCGGTCAGCCGGCGCACGAGGGCCTGGACGGCGGGGATGCGGGTGGAACCGCCGACGAGGATGACCTCGTCGATGTCGCTCTCGCCGACCTTGGCGTCGGCCATGGCCTGCTGGACCGGTCCCAGGCACCGCTCCACCAGGTCGCTGGTGATCTGATCGAACGTGGACCGCATGACCGAGTCGGTGAGGTGCTTGGGGCCCGAGGCATCGGCGGTGATGAACGGCAGGCTGACCTGTGTCTGCGTCACCGAACTCAGCTCGGTCTTGGCCTTCTCCGCCGCTTCGAACAGACGTTGCAGGGCCTGCGGATCCTTGCGCAGATCGATGCCGTTCTCCTTCTGGAAGTCGTCCGCGAGGTAATCCACCAGTCGCCGGTCGAAGTCGTCACCGCCCAGGTGACTGTCGCCCGCTGTGGAACGCACCTCCACCACGCCGTCGCCCACGTCGAGGATGCTCACGTCGAACGTGCCGCCGCCGAGGTCGAAGACCAGCACCGTCTCGTGCTGCTTCTTGTCCATGCCGTACGCGAGGGCGGCCGCGGTCGGCTCGTTGATGATCCGCAGCACTTCCAGTCCCGCGATCCGCCCGGCGTCCTTGGTGGCGGTGCGCTGGGCGTCGTTGAAGTAGGCGGGCACGGTGATGACGGCCTCCGTGACCCGTTCCCCGAGTTGCTTGGAGGCGTCGTCGGCGAGTTTGCGCAGCACCTGGGCGCTGATCTCCTCGGGAGCATAGAGCTTGTCGCGCACCTTGAAGCGGGCGACGCCGCCCGGGCCCTCGACGACGTCGTACGCCACCGCCCTGGCCTCGTCCGGGATCTCGTCGAAGTGCCGGCCGATGAACCGCTTGGCCGAGTAGATGGTGCCCTTGGGGTTGAGGATCGCCTGGCGCCGGGCCAGTTGACCCACCAGCCGTTCCCCGGTGTCGGTGAAGGCCACCACGGACGGTGTCGTACGGTTGCCCTCGCTGTTGGGCACGACGGAAGGTTCGCCGCCCTCCCACACGGCGATCACCGAGTTTGTGGTGCCCAGGTCGATGCCCACTGCCTTGGCCATGAGGAACTCCTCCCGGTGCGGCGGCATGCGCCGCACCTGCGGTCCGATCGTTCATGTATGGGCGGGACGTCCGCCGACGCCGGTGGTCTGCAGCCCGCCGAGCAGCCGTACGGCCTCATCGGCGACTGCTTCGTCCACGACGACGTCGTACCGGGTGGGCTGCATCGAGCGGACGGAGGCGAAGTCCCGTCGGCCGCCCTGCAGGGCGTACAGCAGCAGGCCGAACAGCGCGCCCACGATCGCTCCGAAAATCAGGCCGTAGAGGGCGACGAGCAGCGCGGATACGAGCGGGTCCACCCAGTCGACCAGGCCGAAGAGCCAGCCGATCAGCGCTCCGGGAAGGGCCCCGCTCCCCGCTCCGTGCAGGGCGGCCCTGCCATAGTCCATACGGCCGACGACCTGCTCGACGAGGCGGACGTCCTGGCCGATGATGGCCACCCTCTGCACGGGAAACCCCTGGTCCGAGAGGTGGTCGACAGCGCGTTCGGCTTCCTGGTACGTCTCGTACGTGGCAACGTTCCTACGAGGCTGCTCGCTCATCGCCCAGCCCTTCCTGCCGGTGCGCACGGCGGCCCCCGGCACGCCCCAGACTCGCGAACCGAACAGCTCTGCGCCTGCACCCGGCAGGTCAAAGAACAACGGAGCCCGTCCCCCCGCGAGCACGAGACGGAGCCTCCCGGACATCTCGGGTACGTTGCGGGGAAGGCGTAGAGGAGAGGCGCTGTCACTTCTCCGGGGGCTCAGGGAAGGGAGTGATCCCATGGCCGGCTTCAGGGGCCGGAGCATGCACCGACGCCGTCCCGACCGGGAAGGCGGCCTTCCGCCGGGCCGTCTGGGACAGCACCCCACGATCTCGCGGCGAGGGTCCCGCCGGTCCCTTTCCACCCTGGCATCCCACATGCTGTCGGCAGTCTCTCGCGCCCAGTTCGACACTCGGGACGAAAGCGAGATCCTGCGCCTGGCCATGGACCACGTGTCGGCTGTCGGCCCGTACAGAGCCGAGGCCGGATACCTCACGGTGCACGGCCATATGGTTCCCAGCCCGCAGGTCGGGCCGGGTCATACGTCAGCCGTCGACCGGACGGTGCGAGAGCTGACAGGGCGGGACGTCCCCGTAACCGTTCCCGGCCGGTCCAGGGGCCGGGCCTTGGCCCTGCACGGACCCGGTGGACTGCACGGCTACCTTGTGGTGACGTCCCGGTCCCGGCCCACCGAAGCCCAGCACGTCCTGCTCGCCATGCTCGTACGCCTCACCGCCGCGGCCCTGTCGGTCGCCGTCGCGCACCGCCTGCAGCGGGAAGACGCCCTGGAGCTGCACCGACTGCGACGGGAACGGGCAGCCTTCCAGCAGCGGCTGATCTCTCTCGTGGTCGAGCTGGGATATCAGCGGGCCGTGCACGAGGCCCTCGCCGAGGTCGCGTCCTCGGGCGGCGGCGAGGAGGCCATCACCAGCGCACTGCATGAGCTCACCGGATTTCCCGTGCTGGTGGAGGACCGCTTCGGCCGACTGCGGTCCTGGACCGGTCCCGGCCGACCCGACCCCTATCCGGAACCGGACCCCGCACGCCATGAGGAGATGCTCCAGACCATCGCCCGGAGAGCCGGAGCTGTGCGCATCAAGGACCGGCTGATCTCCCTGGTACGCCCCCGCGGTGAGGTCCTCGGAGTACTGGCCCTGGTCGATCCCCGGGACGACGCCGACGAGTACACCGTGTTCGCGCTGGAGCACGCCGCCACGTCACTCGCCGTGGAACTGTCGCACGTGCGCCATCTGGCTGAGGTCGAGCTGCGATTGTGCCGCGAACTGGTCGACGATCTTCTGGAGGGCACGGACGAGGCGAGCGCCTACGCCCGGTCCGAGGCGTTCGGACACGACCTGCACCGCATCCAGTACGTGGTCGTCGTGCAGTGGGGGAACCGGGCCGCGGACGACGCTTTCGCGCGGACCGTGGGCCGGGCGGCTTCGGCCGTGGGCATGCCGTCGCTGGTGACTCGGCGTTCCGACCACGTGGTCCTGGTCGCCGAGGGCAGGCCCCACGACCACGCCTTGTACGAGTCGCTCGCCCGGGAGACCGGGACACCGGACGGGATGATCGGGGTGAGCGCCCGCTGCGACACCCCGGACGGTATCCCCGGCCGCTACCAGGAAGCACTGCGTGCCCTGGAGGTACGGCGCCGGTCCCGAAGTCGATACGGCACGACGTTCTTCGACGATCTGGGCCTCTACCGCATCCTGGGGCCTGGAAACGAACACCAGGAGCTGGAGGCCTTCGTTCGGGAATGGCTCGGACAGCTCGTCGACTACGACGGCCGGCACCGTACGGCGCTCGTGGAGACCCTGTCCCGGTACTTCGACTGCGGCGGCAACTACGCCGAGACCGCCGAATCCCTCGCGATCCACCGCAGCACGCTGCGCTACCGGCTCCAGCGCATCCGTGAGATCAGCGGCCATGACCTCACGGACGTGGAGGACCGCCTCAACCTGCAGGTCGCGACCCGGGTGTGGAAGATCATGCTGGGCGGACCGGGTTGAGGAGCCCACGGCGAGGGGACGGGCTCAGCTGTCCCTGTCGCCGTGGGCAGCAGGCTGCACTCCGCCGAATTGGCTCGTCAGGCATCACGCAGACCGCCGCCAGCGGCTCGAAGGCGATGGCCGGCCGCACATCCTGCATCGAGGTGTGCGCCGGCACCTCTCAAAGCCCCCGTGATCTTGGTGCCAGTTATCCCTCTTCTGAGCCGACTAAAAATCCTCGTCACAAAGCAGGCTAACGCCGGACCCTCGGCATCCCCAGACCGATCCACGAGATGATCTCGCGTTGGATCTCGTTGTTGCCGCCGCCGAAGGTGAAGATGACCGCCGAGCGGTAGCCGCGCTCCAGTTCGCCGCGGAGGACCGCGCCGGCCGAGCCCTCCCGCAGCGCGCCGGGAGCGGCGACGATCTCCAGGAGTGCCGCGTAGGCGTCCCGGCGCGCCTCGGAGCCGTAGACCTTGACGGCGGAGGCGTCCTGCGGGGTGAGGGTGCCGTTCTGGACGGCGGTGACCATCTGCCAGTTGAGGAGCTTGAGGGCGTCGAGCCGGGTGTGGGTGCGGGCGAGGAGACGGCGCACCCAGGGCAGGTCGACCACGCGGCGGCCGTCGGCGAGCTTGGTCTCCATGGCCCAGCGCTGCACGTCGTGCAGGGCGCGGATGGCCATGGTGCCGTGGGCGGCGAGGGTGACGCGCTCGTGGTTGAGCTGGTTGGTGATCAGCCGCCAGCCCTGGTTCTCGGCGCCGACGCGGCGGGAGACGGGGACGCGGATGTCCTCGTAGTAGCTGGCCGTGGTGTCGTGCCCGGCGAGGGTGTTGATGAGGGTGCAGGAGTAGCCGGGGTCGGTGGTCGGGACGAGGAGCATGGTGATGCCCTTGTGGGGCGGTGCCTCGGGGTCGGTGCGGACGGCGAGCCACACCCAGTCGGCGGTGTCGCCGTTGGTGGTCCAGATCTTCTGGCCGTTGACGACGTACTCCTCGCCCTCGCGCACCGCGCGGGTCTTCAGGGACGCCAGGTCGGTGCCCGCGCCGGGCTCGCTGTAGCCGATCGCGAAGTCGATCTCGCCCGAGAGGATCCTCGGCAGGAAGTACGCCTTCTGCTCGTCCGTGCCGAACCGCATGATCGTGGGGCCGACGGTGTTGAGCGCCATCAGGGGCAGCGGGACGCCCGCCTGGGCGGCCTCGTCGAAGAAGATGAACTGTTCCATCGCGGTCAGTCCGCGCCCGCCGTACTCCGTGGGCCAGCCCACGCCGAGCCAGCCGTCCGTGCCGAGCCGCCGGATCGTCTCGCGGTAGAAGCGCTTCTGGGCGGCGGGGTCGGCGTGCCGGGTGTGGGCGTTGTCGGGCACCAACTCGGCGAAGTAGGCGCGCAGTTCACTGCGCAGCCGCTGCTGCTCGGGCGTGTGGTCGAGATGCACGGCGCCTCCTGGCTCCCCTGGGCCGGTCCTGACGGCGCACACGGTAGAACGTGTTCCAATAATTGGGAATGGCGGGGAGACATGAAGAGGCCCTCGGCCCGGGCGCCGAGGGCCTGTTCTACCGGGAACCGGTCACGATGCCACGGGAGTCGGCCGTGCGGCGGCGACCTCCTGCGCCGTGGTCCGTGGCGCGAGGACGCGTTCCGCGAGCAGCCCGAAGACCAGCCCGAAGGTGGTCCACAGGGTGGCCTGCACGGCGAGTGCCGCCAGGCGGAACTGCCACAGCAGGGTGGCCGGGAAGTGCTCGGGGACCTCGTTGAAGGACGGCAGGAAGGCGTACGCCAGCCCGACGGCCAGGACGAAGAACGCGCCCGCGACGAGGGTCGCGTTCCAGTTGCCCAGGCGCGGCGCAAGGCGCCGGCCCAGGATGACGGTGGCGACGGCGAGCAGGACGCTCAGCACCACCATTAGGAAATAGAGGGTCGTTCGCTGTCCGATCGTGTCGGGGTCGCCGACGGCGGGCGGGTTGGCGGGGTACTTCAGGAACGGCACGACGTACACCGCGACCAGGCCGGCCGTCGCCAGGAGCAGCGCGCTCGCGCGCGGCCCGAAGCGACCGATGCGGCCGAGGGCGAAGCAGTACGCGAGGGCGGCGATGCCGCCGAACGCGACGCCGTAGACGAGGACACCGGTGGACAGGCCCGCGGTGGACTGCATCGTGCGGCTGACGGGTTCGGCGCCTCCCCCGTGGTGGTGGGCGTGCGCCTCCTCGAAGGCGATGGCGGCGTCGACCCTCGACTCGCCCAGGAAGTAGGCGACGACGAGGGCGAGCAGGCCCGCGGCGAGGCCCGCGAGCATGCCCCGCACCAGGAGGGTGCGGACCGTGGTGGAGTTCATGGGCGGGTACGTCCTTCCCCGGCCGTCAGTGGCAGGGGAAGCCGAGCAGGTGGCGCGCGTCGTGCACCCACTCGTGGACGTCCTCGCCGGACATCACGGAGGTGGCGCCCTGTTCGGCGCCGACGAAGTAGAGCAGGACCAGCATCAGGATGCCGAAGAAGACCGCCCAGGGGACGATCGCGCCGATCGGCAGCTTCTCGGGTACGGCAGTGGGGGCAGCGCTCGGCTGGACGGCGGACTGCGCCATGGCAGGACCTCCTGGGGGAACTCGCGTCCCGTATCGGTGGTGCACAGGACGACGGACGCGGGTCTGACTCACCCGGCCCGCACCGCAGTGCGTGCCCGGCATACAGTGGCGCGACCGTGCCGGATTCCCACCGGCTTCCACGTACCGTCGTCGGTTTCGACGTGACCGTACCGCGACGCAGGGAATCGGCCAAGGGCGCGTGTTCGGCCGCGTGCGCCCGGACGGGACTGGTCACCCGTCAAGTCACCGTATATGGAGGGGTGTTGAGCGCGGGAGTGACGAGGATGACGGAGTGGGCATGACAAGCCGAGTGATGTTGATCTCACCGGCGATCAGCGCGGCGCTGCGGGAGGCCCGCTTCGACGACGGCTGCCCCCTCGACCCGGCGGGGCTGCGCCGGGCCCGGGCCGCCGCGGGCACCCTGCCGGCCTGGGAGAGGGCCTGGTCCTCTCCTACCGCGCGCTGCCGCGAGACGGCCGAGGCGCTCGGGCTCGACGCCGCGACCGGGCCCGAGCTCGCGGGGCTCGACGCGGGCCGCTGGCGCGGGGCGACCCTGGCGGAGGTGAGCGCGGCCGAACCCGCGGCTCTCGCCGAGTGGCTGTCGGATCCGGGCTCCGCCCCGCACGGCGGGGAGTCGGTGCGGACGCTGTGCGACCGCGTGGCCGCCTGGCTGGAAACGGCTGCCGGTACGTCGGGGCGGACCATCGCCGTCGTCGAGCCGGAGGTGTCCCGAGCCGCGATCGTCCGCGCCCTCGGCGCACCGGACCAGTCCCTGTGGCGCACAGACGTCCCACCCCTCACAGCCGTCGAACTCAGCGGCAGATCGGGCCGCTGGAACGTCACGGTCGGACACCCGCTGGGCGGGGCGGCACACTGAGCCGCTCACCCCGGAGGGGCTTGGATCAGACGGTCGCGGGCCTCGGCGCTTCGCGACCCACCCCGTGACCCACCCGCTGTCCGATAGCGCGTCGGCGACCGGACCTGCGGCAGCCTTGCGGCACGCGGGTGCCCCGGGACGGCTGCCGTGGCGGACGGCCGTGACTCCCGCACGGTCCCACCGCAACGCAAAGACGGTCGGACGGGCGCCCGGCGACGGCGGCCGTGACTCCGGGACGGCTGACAACCGCTCGGCGAAGACCCACCGAGCCACCCGGCTTCAAGGCATCCATGAAACATGCGCCCGCACCAGTCGACACGTCAGGATCTGCCGGGCGGCCACGATCGCGCGGGGGTTCCCGGGGAGGCCGGGCGGGCGGTGGGCGTCGGAGGGCCGATGGCCTGTCGGCGGCAGCCGTGGATGTCGGGTAACGGGCCGGGACGCATCGCCGAGGGTCGCCGTGGCGCTCCCGGCGGTCCGGGGTGCCGGGGGCGCAGCCAGACGGTCAGACGGTCAGACCAGGGTGGCGATGAACTCCGTGCAGGCCTTCGCGCAGGCGCGGCACGCCTCCGCGCTCTCCTCGGCGCCCGGTTGCCCGTCGAAGACGTGTGCGGACTCCAGGCAGACGGTCCGGCACCACTCCAGCTGGACGCGGATACCCGCCTCGTCCAGATGGTTCTGCTCGGACAGCACACGGCAGGTGGCGTCGCACACCTCCGCGCACATGATGCCCTTGCGTCGTACGAGTTCCTGCTGTTCGGTCCCGTCCGGATCCACGAGGCTCGCGCGCAGCGCGCACGCACGGGCGCACTCGGTACACGCCTGCGCACACGCGAAACGGTCCTCCAGGAACCGGAAGAGCTCCTGCTGGGATGTCGTCGGTATCACGTAAGGGCGGGTAGCCGGTGCGGAGCCCGTCAAACCCGTGCCGTGGCCCCCTGCGGGAGGTCATCGGGCGGTCGCGGAAGCGGATCGGCCGGTTCGCTCCCCCTTCGGGGGGTATTCAGCTGGTATGAGTACCGCAACCATGCAGCTGGCCGAAGCGAGCGGGCTGCTCAGCATCGCGCTCTTCGTGGTGGGGGTGGCGGTCGTGGCCATACTGGGCGGTGGCCTGTGGCTGGGCTACCGCGTCAAGCTCAACGAGTCGCCCCGGCCGCGACCGGACGAGCAGCCACACCTTCCCCCTGAGGGACCCGTCCACGAGGTCCAGCAGAACCGGGAACCCGACGAGATCCCCCAGATTCCCAAGGACGGCCATGCGCTCACCCCGTACGAGCTGACCAACATGCAGACCCGTCCGAGCTCCTCCAAACGGCGGCCGCGCTGGGGCCGCGGCAGCAGCGGTTCCTTCGGCGGGGGCGGCCTGGGGGCCCACTGAGGCCGGTGAGCCCACGCCGAGAAGGGCCGTCCCGTGAGGCGGGCCGTGAGGCGGGCCGCCGTCGCGGTTCGGGCCCAGACCTTCGATCCCCAGGGAGTGAGACCCATGGCCGACTCCGGCCGCGGCGCCCTGCCACTGCCCGATTACGACCATCTGCCGATCGGCAGCCTGGAGAGCCGCGTGCGGTCGCTGACCGCCGGCGAAGTCGAGGAGCTGATCGCGTACGAGCACCAGCACGCCGACCGACGCCCGGTGACGACGGTGCTGGCCTCCCGTCTGGAGCAGCTGCACGCGGGCGCGGAACCGACGTCCGGCGACCCCGGGGCCCTGCGCCCCGAGCAGAGCCGGGGGCGGACGGGCTCCCCCGTCTCCCCGGCGACCTCGTCCCAGCCCTTCAGTCCACCCCCGCACGGCACCCCGGACCAGCGGGGCCGGCCGAAGGGCGACCGGATCTGAGCAGGTGCGGGCATCCCGACCGCGTTCGGCGCGGCCGGGATGCCGGTGCGTACGCCTGCTCTCAGTGTGATGACAGGCGGCCCCCTCGGCCGAGCGGCGCCCTCGTCCGGGGTGCGACCATGGGCCGGTCGCCCCGGGCGAGGGTGAGGGCGTCCAGGTGGGCCTGGATGTACGGGACGGCCACCCTCTCCAGTTCGATCTCCCCGTCCACGAAGGCGGGGTGCACGTTGACCTCGAACACGACCCCGCCGTTCTCGACGGCCAGGTCGACACCCGCGAAGGGCAGGCCGACGGAGGCGGTGGCCGCGACGGCGAGTTCGGTGAGGCGCGCGGGCAGGTCCCTCGGGGCGATGTGGACGGCGGTGGCGCCCTGGCAGGTGTTGCACGGGATGTCGGTCCGGGGCTGGATGTGCTCCCGGGCGTGGACGACCCGGCCGCCGAGGACGAAGACGCGGAACTGGTGACGGGCGCCGTCGGGCAGGATGTTCCCGGCGTCCCGGGAGAGCAGCCAGTCGGTCTCGCGCTCCGCGTAGAAGGCCGCGGCGTCCTTGAGCCGGTCCGGCGTGGTGACGTGGAAGGTGTCGTTGCCTCCCGTGCCGATCACGGGCCGGGCCCAGGTGTCCCCGCCGAGCCGGTCGAAGGCCGCCTCCGCCTCGCGTGGGCCGGGCCGGGACAGGACGACGGTCTCCATCTGGGCGACGCCGTCCCGGGTGAAGCGTTCCACGGTGAGGTTCTTCTCGGTCGCCGTGCGCCAGGCGTCCGTGCCGGTGGCGAGGGTGACCACGTGGTGGAGTTCGAGGAGCTGTTGGAAGGCGGCGAGTTCCCGGCGGCGGTGCGGCTGGATCTCGTAGACCACGACGACGTCGGGCACGAAGTCCAGCCCCTCCTCGGGGACCCGCAGCCGTAAGCGGTCGCCGTCGCGGACTCCGCGGCCGGATCCGTCGGTGGCGAAGTGCCGGGCGTCGATACGGACGGGGGGTGCGCCGGTGAGCAGTTCGACGGCTGTGGCCAGGTACTCGCGGCAGCCTTCGGACGAGGTGGGGTCGGCGATGAGGGCGATGCACGGTCGGGACACAGCGGCCTCCAAGGGCTCTGGACACGCGCTCGGACCGCGGACACTCGGCTGCGGGGTCCGAGCGGTTTCACGGGGGTGGTGCCTGTCGCGCGAGTGGTCCTCGGGACACGTCGCTCCGGCCGCCGCGTCCGTGTGCGGGGCGCGTCGGGAGAGGTCGCGACGGCCGGGCGGGGCGGCCGGTGACCACAAGGGTGGGGCTCGTGGGGCTCCGCCCTGCCGACGGACGGCACAGGGCTGGGCGCCACACTGTAAGTGCCCGGCGGGACCCTGTAACAGGGCGCACGCACGCCGGTCTCCTGCTCCCGCCTCTGCGCCGTTCGCCCCGATGTGTGCGCCCTGCGGCGGGCCGTGGGACGGGGGAACGGGTTCAGGAGTCGGCGCGGACGCGATCCAGCCGCCCGACGTGGGCCACGTTCTCCCGGTCCTCGGCGTCCTCGCTGGCGTCGGCGGCGAACCAGGCGTCAAGGATCTCCTTGAGCAGCGGCTCGGAGGTCAGCCGCAGGCTCAGCGCGAGTACGTTGGCGTCGTTCCAGCGACGGGCGCCGTCCGCGGTGTACGCGTCCGTGCACAGCGCCGCCCGTACTCCTGGCACCTTGTTCGCGGCGATGGACGCGCCCGTTCCGGTCCAGCAGCACACCACCGCCTGGTCCGCCGTCCCGGCGGTCACCTCACGGGCGGCGGCCTCCGAGCACACCGCCCACTGCGGGTCGTCGCCGTCCCGCAGCGCCCCGTGCGTACGCACCTCGTGGCCCCGGGCCCGCAGGTGCTCGACGAGGGAGCGGGCGACGGGTTCGTCCATGTCGGAGGAGACGGAGATACGCATGCCTCGGAGCCTAGTCGGGCGAGCCCCCGTCTCACGCTCACTCCCCTGTCTTTCCCCTGCCGCTCCCCTTGTGTCGGTCCCCCTTCAGTGCCAGCGGCAGTGAGCTGAGGCCGCTGAGGAAGTTCGAGTAGACCGGCCGCGTCGGCCCGTCCGCTCCAGCTCCGCCACCGTCTCGCGCAGCCCCGCCAGGACGGCCCCGATCTCGGCCCGGGCCAGGTAGGCGCCGAGGCAGAAGTCGGCCCGTAGGCGAAGGTGACGTGTTTGTCGGGGGTCCGGTCGAGACGGAGTCGGTCGGGCTCGTCGAACACGCGCTCGTCGCGGTTGGCGGAGGCGTTCCAGACGGTGACGACGTCACCGGCGCCGACCGGCCACCCGCCGACCTCGGTGTCGGTGGTGGCGGTGCGTCCCGAGTGCAGGGCGGGAGTCGTCCAGCGGAGCATCTCCTCGACCGCGGTGTCGATCCCGGTGTCGCCCCGCTTGAGCGCCTGCCACTGGTCGGGGTGGTCCGCCAGGGCGAGGGCGGCGCCGACCATGGACAGCCGGGCCGTCCCGTCGCCGCCGAGGATCAGGCTGTAGCAGTTGAGCATGATCTCGTCGTCGTCCAGCGGCAGCCCGTTCACCCGGCTGGCCGCGAGCAGCGCGATGACGTCGGCGTGCCCGCCCGCCCGCCGCTCGCGGGCGAGGTTGGCGAAGGAGAGCAGGATCTCGCTCTTGGCGATCCACGCGTCCGCCGCCGTGCTGTCCGCGTCGTGCGAGCCCAGCGCCGAGGAGGTCAGTCGCAGCACCTCCACCCGGTCGCCGTCCGGGACCCCGAGCAGGTCGCAGATGGCGCCGAGCGGGATGCCCGCGGCCACGTCGGCAGCGAAGTCGCAGGTGCCCTTCTCGATCGCCTCCCGCAGCAGCCGCCGTACCGGGCGACGCCCTGCGGGCCGAGTTGGAGGGCTGGTCGTCCGCGTCCCCTACGGCGGCGGCCTCGGCGGCGTGGAGCACCACGGTGACTCCAGCGAGGCGTACTGTGCGCACACCGCGGGCCTGAAGGTCGTGACCCCGGCGACGGCGGCGGACGCGTACTCGCTGCTGCGCGAGGCGATCGACGATCCCGATCCGGTGATCTTCCTGGAGCCCAAGCGTCTGTACTGGACCAGGGAGACGGTGCAACTCCCCGTCCGCACCGGGTCGTTCGGCACCGCCGCCGTGCGCCGCGCCGGCCGCGACGCCACGCTCGTCGCGTACGGCCCGTCGGTCGCCGTCGCCCTGGAGGCGGCGCACACGGCCGCGGCCGAGGGCCTGGACGTCGAGGTGCTCGACCTGCGCACCCTCGTCCCGCTCGACGACCAGGCCCTCACCGCGTCCGTACGACGGACCGGGCGGTGCCTGGTGGTGCACGAGGCGCAGGGTTTCGCCGGTGTGGGCGCGGAGATCGCGGCCCGTGTGCAGGAGCGGTGCTTCGACGCGCTGCGGGGGCCGGTGCTGCGGGTCACGGGGCTCGACATCCCGTATCCGCCGCCGCTGTTGGAGAAGGCGCATCTGCCGGGCGTCGGCCGGGTGCTCGACGGACTGCGCAGACTGCTGCCCGCCACACCCGCGGCCGGTTCACACAACCCGGCCCCCTCCGAGGCGAACTCGCCCGGCCTCACCTTTCATCTCCCGGATCTGGGCGAGGGGTTGGCGGACGCCGAGGTCCTGGAGTGGAAGGTCGCCGTGGGCGACAGCTCGCCCCCGACCAGGTCGTGGTGGAGGTGGAGACGGCCAAGTCGGTGGTGACGCTGCCGAGTCCGCACGCCGGGACGGTCACGGCCCTGCACTGCCGGTCCGGCGAGGTGGTCAAGGTGGGGGCGCCGCTGCTCACGGTGTCGGAGCGTGAGCCGGGAGGTGGATCGGTACGGAGTCCGGGTCGGGTGCGGTGCTCACCGGGTACGGGACGAACGGGTCGGCGTCGTTCGCCGGGGCGTACACCAGGTCGGCCACCCGCATCCCCCTCGACTCCACCACCGCCGACAAGTTCCTCCGCGGCCACCGTGACACCCCCGCCGTCACCATCTGGGCCGACGCCGACGCCACTGCGCTCCTCGCCGCCCGTGCCACCCACGGCACCGGCCTGCTGCCGCTGCTCGCCCGAGCGTGTCTGGCCGGGCTCGCCGCGCATCCCGCGCTCAAAGCCCGTGTCGACACCGAGCGTGCGGAGATCGTCCTGCTCCCCGCGGTGCACCTCGGTTTCGCCGCGCAGACCGCCCACGGTCTTGTCGTCCCGGTCGTGCGGGACGCCGACCGGCTCTCCCTCGACGACCTGGCGAAGGAGTTGCGCCGCCTGACCGACCTGGCCCGCCGGGACGCGCTCCCGTCGGGCCTGCGCACCGGCGGCACGTTCACCCTGAACAACTACGGGGTCTTCGACGTCGACGGCGCCACACCGATCCTGAACCACCCTCAGACGGCGATGCTCGGCGTGGGCCGTGTCGTCGACCGCCCCTGGGCGGTGGACGGCAGGGTGGAGGTGCGCAAGGTCGTGCACCTCTCCCTGACCTTCGACCACCGCGTCTGCGACGGCGCGACCGCGGCGGGCTTCCTCCGCCACGTCGCCGCCGGCGTCACCGCTCCCGACGGCCCGGAACGGAGGACGCCTCTTCCGCGTCCCCGGACGGCTTCCGAGTGAAGCGGTACAACTCCTGGGACGTGCTGATCAGTTCCCGCTGCTCCTCCTGCGAGCCGACCATGGGCTGCGACCCGCGCAGCGGCACCTGGGCGCTCTCCGGCAGGAAGCGCACGGTGACCAGGCCGATGACACCGGCCAGGATCAAGTAGTACGCGGGCATCATGTCGTCCCCGGTGACGTTGATCAGCGCCTCGGTGACCAGCGGCGTGGTGCCGCCGAACGCGGCGACGGCGAAGTTGAAGCCGATGCCCATGGCCGCGTACCGGACCGCGGTCGGGAAGAGCGCGGGCAGGGTGGCGGCGCTCGGCGCGGCGAAGCAGGCCAGCAGGGTGGACAGGATCAGCACGCCGAGGATGGGCGGCCAGGTGCCCTGCATCTTGATCAGCATGAAGGAGGGCACGGCGAGGAGGATCATCGCGACCGCTGCGAAGCCGTAGACCGGACGCCTGCCGACCCGGTCGCTGAGCCGTCCGATGAACGTGATCAGCACCACGATCCACAGCATGCCGACGAGCACCAGCACGTCGGCGGAGCTGCTGGAGCGGTTCAGGGTCTCCGTCTGGTACGTCGGCAGGAAGCCGGTGACCATGTAGTTGGTGACGTTGTACAGCAGCACCAGGCCCATGCAGATGAGCAGCGGCTTCCAGTGGTTCCTGACGATGCTCTTGAGCTCGCTGCCCGCCGACTCCTGGGCGAGGCTCTTCTCGTGCTCGTCGAGCTGCTGCTGGAAGGCCGGGGACTCCTCCAGCTTCAGCCGCATGTACAGACCGATCACGCCGAGCGGACCGGCGATCAGGAACGGCACGCGCCAGCCCCAGGAGAGCATCTCCGCGTCGGTGAGGAGCAGGTTCAGCAGGGTGACCAGGGCCGAGCCGAGCGCGTAGCCCACGAAGGTGCCGAAGTCGAGCCAGCTGGACAGGAAACCCCGGCGGCGGTCCGGTGAGTACTCGGCGACGAAGGTGGTGGCGCCCCCGTACTCGCCGCCCGTCGAGAAGCCCTGGACCATACGGGCCAGGAGCAGCAGGACCGGGGCGGCGATGCCGATGGTCGCGTAGCTGGGGATCAGACCGATGGCGAAGGTGCCCGCCGCCATCATGATCATGGTGGTGGCCAGCACCTTCTGCCTGCCGAGCCGGTCACCGAGCGGCCCGAACACGAGTCCGCCGAGCGGACGTACGACGAAGGCCGCGGCGAAGGTCGCGAACGAGGAGATCAGCTGGGCGCCCGGGGAGGCGCCGGGGAAGAAGACCTTGCCGATGGTCGCGGCGAGATAGCTGTAGACCCCGAAGTCGAACCACTCCATACAGTTTCCGAGCGCCGAGGCTCCCACCGCGCGTTTCAGCAACGGCGGTTCGACGACCTGGACGTCCTCCTCGCGGAAGGCCCGCTTACTGCGGCGCAGCCTTCGGGTCAGGTCCTCCCTGACCTGCCGAGGCATGTCCACGATCGCCTTCGCCACTCCGGACCTGGGCTGCCCGCCGGGCTTGGCGTTCACCACTGTCAACCCTTTCTCTCGATCTTCGCCTACGCGAATCCTGCACAGGCTCGATCGACCCGCGCACCCCAAAGCTCCTGCCCGGGTTTACTCGGGACATACGGGTATCAGTGGTCACACTGGCGGCCGCGAGCCGCCACACATCAGCCGGAAACGACCCTGAGCACGTTTCCCTGCGGGTCGGCCAACAGATAGCCGCCTTCGCCGTAGTCGTTGCTGATGTACACAGCCATGCTCTCTGTCGCGTCCCGTCGGTCGTTCGCCGGCTGCACCAACAGGTAACGACTTGTCGGCTTGTCGACTTTCAACTCCTTCTCTGCGCGCGCCAGCAGGGCGGGGACGGCGTCCCAGTCGAAGTCGTCCGCCCGCATCGGCTTGTCACCGCCGATCAGGGTGCCCTTGATGATGCTCGTTTCCACGCCGCGATCGACCCAGTAGTCGAAGGTGTCGTAGCGGGTCCGGCTGCCGCTGACCATCACCTTGGCCGAGGCGTGTTCCGGGTAGACGCTGAGAGAGCCGTAGCTCCTGCTCCCCGTCTTCTTGTCGAAGGCCTCGACGACTTCGCGGATCCCGGCGGGGGTCAGCAGGTCGGTGACCGGTGCGGTGCTGTCCGGGGAGGGCGCCTTGGTATTCTTCCCGGACGGGCTCGCGGTGCCCTGCTCGGACGGCGTCCCCCTCCGGTCCGAGGCGGTGGGCGAGTTGCTCCTGGTTTCCCGGAGAGCGCCCGCGGACCCGCCGGTACGATCCTCGCCCCCGGGCAGCGCCACCCAGAGGGCTCCGCCCACCAGCACCGCGCCGAGCCCGACGGCGAGGAGCGCGACGCGCCGGGGCCGGGCGGACGGACGGGCGTCGGTGGGCGCGTGCGTCGGGGCGGACCACACCGGCGCCTGCTGCGGGGGTGTCCACGCCGGTGGCGCGAGCGGGTAGGACGTGGGCTCCTGGCCCGCCGCGGCCTGGGACGCGGCCGGGTGCGGGCCGGTGTCGGGCCGGGCCGCCGCAGCGGCCCCCAGCATCCGGGCCACCGTCCCGGCATCCGGACGTGCCGCGGGATCCCGTACCAGTACCGCTGTCAGCAGGGGCGTCAGAGCGCCGGCCCTGGTCGGTGGGGCCACGTCGTCGTGCAGGACGGCGGCCAGGGTGGCGAGGGTGGTGCCGCGGCGCAGCGGGTGGTGCCCCTCCACGGCCACGTACAGCATCATCGCCAGGGACCACAGGTCCGCCGAGGGCCCGCCCGGGTGGCCGGAGACCCGCTCGGGAGCCATGTAGTCGGGGGTCCCGATGATCGACCCCGTCGCGGTCAGGGTCGTGGCCTCGCGGATCGCGGCGATCCCGAAGTCCGTGAGCACCGGCCGGCCGTCGGCGCGCAGCAGCACGTTGGCCGGTTTCACATCACGGTGCTCGACGCCGGCGTCGTGGGCGGCCCGCAGGGCGTCCAGCACTCCGCGGCCCAGCTCGGCGGCTGCCGCCGGGGTCATCGGCCCGCGGGCGAGACCGTCGGCGAGCGAACCGCCGTCGACCAGTTCCATGACGATCCAGGGGAAGGTGCCCTCCCCGCCGTCGACGATGTGATGGATCGTCACCACGTTGGGGTGGTCGATCCTCGCGAGGGCCCTGGCCTCGCGCAGGACGCGTTCGCGCAGCATCCGCGCCCGGTCGGGGTCGTGGGCGTACTCCACGTCCGGCGGCCGCACTTCCTTGACGGCCACATCGCGTCGCAGGACCAGGTCATGTGCGCGCCACACCGTGCCCATGCCGCCGCCACCGAGCCTGACCCGCAGTTCGAAGCGGCCGTCGACGACGCGTCTGCCGCTGTCCCCCTCGTTCATGGCGAGGAGCTTAGGGGACGGCTTGATCTGTGCGGTCACCGAGGGCGTCGGGCCAGGATCCGCGTCCGGTCAGGTCCAGTACGAGGGCCGCGATGTTCCAGGCGTCGTCCTCGCCCCGGTGGTGGCGCCCTTCGAGGGGCAGCCCCGCGATCTTCAGCGCCTGGGCCATGCCGGGGCGCTTGCGCAGGCCGTACGCCTCGGTGAAGACGGCCTTGGCGTTGGTGTGGCGGCGGCCGAAGGGGTACGGCGTGCGGGTCGCCGCGCACTGCCGGGTGAACTGGTTCCGGTCGTAGTCGCCCCAGCTCGCCCACGCCCGCTCACCGGCCCGGTGGAGGGCCGCCAGTTGTCGGCAGGCCTCGGCGAAGTCGACACCGGTGTCGACCTCTGCCTGAGTGAGGCCGGTCAGCTCGGTGCAGAACTCGCTCACGGCGGACCGCGCGGGCCGCACCAGGAGACGATGCCGGGCGACGCGTTCCCGGGCCGCCAGGTCGACGACGGTCAGCCCGATCTCGATGATCTCGCTGACGGCGCCGGGCGGCGGGGATCCCCGCCAGCAGGTGGCTTCGACGTCGACGACGTTCAGCAGCGGCGCTCGCCCGTTTCCGTTCATGGCGCGCAGCGTAGGGAGGGCGCCCGGCTTCAGGCATCCGATTTTCCCGCACCTCATTTGGCTTCGCACGGCTGTTCACTTGACCCCTCATCTGATAGGAAACGTTCCTATCAACTGGCCGCCCCCACAAGCCACTTGGAGTCTCAGTGGTACGCATCCTCAACGAGGCGGAACGTTCCGCCTCCGGTCCCTCCCGCCGTACTCTCCTCACGCTGCTGGGCGCCTCCCTGGCCGCCGTCCCCCTGTGGGGCGCCCCGCACGCCTCCGCCGCCGCCCGCGCGGTGGGCCTCGACGACCCGGCGAAGAAGGAGATCGCCATGAAGCTGGTCTCGAGCGCGGAGAACTCCTCGCTCGACTGGAAGGCGCAGTACAAGTACATCGAGGACATCGGCGACGGCCGCGGCTACACCGCCGGCATCATCGGCTTCTGCTCCGGCACCGGCGACATGCTCGACCTCGTGGAGCTGTACGCCGACCGCAAGCCCGGCAACGTGCTCGCCAGGTACCTGCCCGCCCTGCGCCGCGTGAACGGCACCGACTCGCACAACGGCCTCGACCCCTCGTTCCCCGCCGACTGGCGTACGGCGGCCCGTGACACGGTGTTCCAGCAGGCGCAGAACGACGAACGCGACCGCGTGTACTTCAACCCGGCCGTCAAGCAGGGCAAGGCCGACGGGCTGCGCGTGCTGGGTCAGTTCGCGTACTACGACGCCATCGTCATGCACGGCGACGGCACCGACCCGACCAGCTTCCGCAACATACGCAAGCGCGCCCTGCGCTCCGCGAAGCCGCCGGCGCAGGGCGGCGACGAGGTCGC
The DNA here is from genome assembly GCF_043198595.1 of Streptomyces sp. NPDC048751. Classification (NCBI taxonomy): domain Bacteria; kingdom Bacillati; phylum Actinomycetota; class Actinomycetes; order Kitasatosporales; family Streptomycetaceae; genus Streptomyces; species Streptomyces sp. NPDC048751. The sequence continues at coordinate 63,210 of NZ_JBICUX010000013.1, read as the reverse complement.
GTACCTCAACGCCTTCCTGGACGCCCGGGTCTGGGCGATGAAGCAGGAGGAGGCGCACAGCGACACCAGCCGGGTGGACACCGCTCAGCGGGTCTTCCTGCGCAAGGGCAACCTGGACCTGACTCCGCCGCTGGACTGGAAGGTGTACGGGGACAGCTACCACATCGGCTGACCGGTCCGCCTCCGGCACCGCGGCCACCTCGACCCCGGCCCCCGGCCGGAACGTCACGTCCGCCGGCTCCCTTACGGGTCCTTGCACTATGCAAGGACCCGTAAGCTGGGGCGCATGGTCGAGGTCGAGGTGGTCCAGCTCCTGGTCTCGTCGGCGCACCGGCTGGCGGGACGACCCTCGGACGGGCTACCCGCCGCACCGGACGACGAACTGGTGCGGCAGGTGGAGGTGCGCGACGGGCTCGGGCTGGTCGGCGACCGTTACTTCGGCCGACGGGCCCATCGGAACGCGGCCGTGACGATCATGGCCGCGGAACGCCTCCCCCTGGACATCCATCCGGGCGTCGGACTGCTCCAGACGCGCCGGAACATCCTGATCCGCGGCTTCGACATCGACTCCTGCGTCGGTTCGACGCTCTCCCTCGACACCGGCACCGGTCCCGTCGTGTTCGCCGTGAACCGTCCGGCCAGGCCGTGCGCGTGGATGGACGTCACGGTCGGCCCGGGCGCCCAGCGCGCGCTGCGCGGCGGGGGCGGCGTGCGGTGCACGCCCCTGTCCGACGGAGTGCTCACTCTGGGGAAGGCGGCCCTGTCCGTGATCGACGAGCCGCCCACCGGCCGGTAGCCCCGTCACTTCTCCAGGCGGGTTTCCAGGTGGGCCGTCGCGGCGAGCACCACCGCCGCCGCACCGGTCCCCAGCACGGCCCCCGCGACGACGTCGCCCGGATAGTGCACCCCCGTGTGGATCCGCGAGTAGCCCACCGCGCAGGCGAGCAGGCCGAGCGGCACCGTGGCGGCCGGCCACGCGGGCCCCACGGCGGCGGCGAAGGCGACGGCGGAGGCGGTGTGGCCGGAGGGGAACGACGCGGACTCCGGCATCGGCACATGCCGCCCGGGGAACGGCGAGTCCTCGGCCCGGTGGGGCCGGGGACGGCGTACGAGACGCTTGCCGAGCAGGTTGGCGGTCGCCGAGGCCACGCCGATGGCGGCGACACCGAGGGCGGCGGCGCGGCGGGGGCGGCCGGGGAACAGGGCCAGGAGCCCGGCGACCGTGAACGAGATCTTGGAGTGGTCCGCCGCGGCGGACAGCCGCCGCAGGGCGGAGTCCAGCGCGGGGGTCTCGGTGATCGTCACGGCCTCGTACAGCGTCTGGTCGAGGGTGGCGAGGTCGCGCACCAGGCTGCGCAGGGCCGGGTGTTCCCGCGACGGGTGGTCAAGCATCGCTGTGCTCCTGAGTCGTACGGGGTCGGTCGGGTGACCGGGTCAGCGCGAGGCGGACCACGCGCCGCCAGTCGACGGACGGTGCCACGTACGTGGCGCCCGGGCGGTGTCTCGGTACCCGCACCCGCAGCGCACCGGGCCGTACGGTGCACACGACGGGCGTGGGCAGGGTGAGCGCCTCCCCGTCGACGGCCACCGGGATGGACTCCTCGTCGGCCTCGACGACCACGCGACGTGACGTCAACACAGTAATGCCGCTGGCCCGTTCGCCGCGCAGAGCCAGCTCCGCGGCCTGGGCCGGACCCTCCACACGCACCGCGACCACCCCGAGCGCGCCCGCGTCGAGCCGGGGCCTGCGCCCGCCGCCCAGGGGATCGACCCGCCCATAGGCGTTGTTGCTGACCAGCAGCGCCTGCGGGGCGTGCACGCGTGTGTCGTCGGTCCGCACGTCCAGGGACGTACCACCGTCGCCGACCAGCAGATCCGGCAGCTGGTCGAGTGCGGTCGCCGCCTTGGCGTCACGGTAGTCCGGGTTCTGCACGATCTCCGCGTACGTGCCGAAGGAGACGGTGTTGACGAACGACCGCCCGTTCACGTCCCCGAGGTCGATGCGCAGTTCCACGCCGTCGGTGAGCGCGTCGAGGCCGGTCGCCGGGTCGTCGCGGTCCAGGCCCAGGTCCATGGCGAAGTGGTTGCGCGTTCCGGCGGCCACGACCAGGAAAGGGATGCCGTGTTCGGCGGCCACGGCCGCCACCAGCGCCTGGGTGCCGTCGCCGCCCGCGACGCCGAGCAGGTCCGCGCCCTCGGCGACGGCCCCTCGCGCCAGGGCCACGGGGTCCGGGTGGGCGTCGAGGTCGAGCAGCACCACGCGGGCGCCCAGCGCCTCGGCCCGCTCCACGAGCCCGTGCCGGCCGACCTTCCCGCCCCCGGACCGCGGATTCATGATCAGGACCGGTCGGCGGGGCGGTCGGGTCGAACGGCTGTGCATGCCATGCGGTCGGCGGAGGCGGCGCAGGGCGCTGCGCGCGCACGCCAGCGCGGCCGTCCATGCCGCGAGCGCGGCCACCGCCACGACCCACAGGCCCGACACGGCGTAGAGCACCAGGACGCCCACGGGTGCGGCCAGGGCCAGCAGGGTGCCGAACAGCCGGACCGCTCCCCGGTGCGCCAGGGTCCACCAGATGCCGGCGCCCGCCAGGGCGAGGCCGACGAGACCCAACAGCAGGATCAGCCACCCACCGGAGCCCCCGCCGACGACCACCGCCGCCACGGCACCGGCGACGCACAGCAGGGCGAGCTGGGCCCAGGCCCGCGCCACACCCGCACCTCGGTCCGAGCCGCCGGGCTTGGCCATCGGTCTCCTCCGTACACGCACCGCCACCCTTCCTCCTCCCCATGGTCGTGACCGCCCACAGATTCGGCATCCCGGCCTTCATGCGCACAAGCCTTCGGCAGGCAGGTGCGAACCGCTTCGAATGCCCCGCCCTTTGTGGAACAAACGTGCGGATTGTGGGTGCGTGATGGGCTTTTCGCGGGGCACTTGAATCCTTGGAGGTTGATAAAAATGGTTCCCCTGCTTCTTGTTCTGCTTCTGGCACTGGTCCTCTTCGGCGCCGGTTTCGCGCTCAAGGCCCTGTGGTGGATCGCAGTCATCGTGTTGGTGCTATGGCTGGTGGGCTTCCTGGTACGGCCCGCGGGGGCCGGCGGCCGTAGGGGTCGCTGGTACCGCTGGTAGGCGGGAATCGCGGCATGAGTGGGCCCCGTCGGCATACCGCCGACGGGGCCCACTGGTGTCCGTGACCGACTCCGGTTCAGCACAGCACCCGGAGTGCTCCCGGCAGGACCCTGGCCGTGACCGGGAGAACGGCCTCGACCTCGCCGTCGGCGCCGTACGGCACGGGCCGGTCGGCCTCGACCCGGATCTCCCTTCCACGCAGGATCCGCACCTGCGGCCGTGCCACGTGGGCGCCCGAGCGGAGTTCGTTCATCAGGGTGAAGAACAGGTGCCGCGGCGCCTCACGGATCATCACGACGTCCAGCAGGCCGTCGTCGACACGGGCACCGGGCGCGATGATCCGGCCCGATCCGTAGAAGCCGGAGTTGGCGATCACCACGGTGTAACCGCTGTGCGCGTGCTCCTCGCCGTCGATCGTGACCCAGTAGTGCGCCGGACGCCAGGTGGTGACCGCCCGTAGCCCACCGACGTAGTAGGCGGCGGCGCCCCGCAGCACCTTCGCCCTGTTGGCGTGCCGGTTGGCGACCGCGTCGACGCCCGCGTACACACTGCCGAGCACGGCGGTGCCGTGGTGGACGGCCGACTCCACCTCGATGGTGTCGACGGCGCGCGGCTCGCCGCGGAGCAGCACCTCGGCCAGCGCGGCCGCCTCCGTCGGCAGCCCGAGGGCCCGCGCGAAGTCGTTCCCGCGCCCGGCCGGTACCAGGCCGAGGGTCGCGCCGGTACCGCTGAGAGCTCCTCCGACGGCCCCGGCGATGCCGTCCCCGCCCACCGCCAGCACCACGCGCCCCTGCCGCCCGGCCTCCCGGGCGAGGTCCTGCGCGTGCGCCAGGCTGCGGCTGTACTCCGTCTCCAACTCCGCGCCGGCCTCCCGCAGCAGCCGCGCCACCGCGAGCAGCGCGGCAGCCCCGGTGGAGCCGCCTGCGGTGGGGTTGACGACGGCGGTGAACTGTCGCATCGGGGGCCTCCGGACTGACGGCTGGTTGTTCGATGAGCAGAAGAGAAGGCGACGAGGTGTCGACTCGGTCCGCGGCCTCAGCCCGCGGGCAGCAGGACGCCGGGGTTGAGCACTCCCGACGGGTCCAGCCGCTCCTTGACGGCCCGTAGGGCGTCGACGCCCAGGGGGCCTGCCTCCCGGACGTACCAGTCCCGGTGGTCGGTGCCGACGCCGTGGTGATGGCTGATCGTGCCTCCGGCGGCGAGGATCGCCTCGTTGGCGGCGCGCTTGGCCCGCGTCCAGTGCGCGACGGGGTCGTCGCCCTGGGCGGAGACCACGGTGAAGTACAGCGAGGCGCCGTTGTCGTAGACGTGGGAGATGTGGCACATGACCAGGGGCGGGGTGCCGGACTCGGTGAGGGTCTTGGTGAGCGTTTCGCGGACGGAGGCGTACAGGTCCGGGACACGGGACCAGAAGGTGGCGGTCTCCAGCGTCTCGGCGAACGCGCCCGCGTCGAGCAGCGCGTCCCGCAGGTAGGGGGCCGAGTAGCGGCCCTGGGCCCACTTCTCCCCCGGTTCCGCACCGAGGGGCGTGCCGCCGCAGTCGCGCAGTACGGCGGCGGCGCGCTCCCGGCGGTGGGCGGTGTCCCGCGGTGTGCCCTCGAAGCCGGCGATCGCCAGGCATCCCGCGTTCTGTTCGGCGCCGGAGCCGATGGCGTCGGGCTGGGCCAGGCCGATGAGCGTCTCGGTCTCGTCGGACAGCCGCAGCACGGTCGGGCGCGGGCCGTCCTGGGCGAGCCTGCGCAGCGCGTCGGCGCCCTCCTGGAACGAGGCGAAGCGCCAGCCCTCGTAGAGGCGGGTCTGCGGAACGGGTCGGATGCGCACGGTCACGGACGTGATGACGCCGAACGCCCCCTCCGAACCCAGGACCAGCTGGCGCAGGTCGGGTCCGGCGGCCGAGCGGGGGGCGCGACCGGTGTCGAGGGTGCCCCGGGGTGTGGCGAGGGTCAGGCCGAGAACCATCTCGTCGAAGCGGCCGTAGCCCGCGGAGGCCTGTCCGCTGGAGCGGGTCGCGGCGAACCCGCCTATGGTGGCCCACTCGTAGGACTGGGGGAAGTGCCCCAGGGTGAAGCCGTGCTCGGCCAGCAGCGCCTCGGCCTGCGGGGCGCGCAGCCCCGGCTGGAGCGTGGCGGTGCGGGAGACGGGGTCGAGGGCGAGCAGGCGGTCCATGCGGCGCAGGTCCAGGGCGACGAAGGCGCCGCGCCGACCGGGGGTGAGACCGCCGACCACCGAGGTGCCGCCGCCGAACGGCACCAGCGCCAGGCCGTGTTCCTCACACACCGCCAGCACCGCGAGCACCTCGTCGTGACTCTCCGGGAGCACCACGGCGGCGGGCACGTCGTCGACGTCGCCGCCCCGGATCCGCAGCAGGTCGGGCGTGGACTTGCCGCGGGTGTGCCGTACGCGCGTCTCCGCGTCGGTCCGCAGGCACGGGGCCCGGCCGCCGACGGCGACGAGCAGCGCGCGCAGCGTGCCCGTGTCGAGGGTCGGTTCGGGTACGGCGATCGCGTCGAGGGCGACCGGTTCGGCGTCGCTCGGCTGCACGCCGAGGAGATCGCGCAGCAGTCCGATCACCGTGTCCGGCAGGGGCGTCGCCCTGGCCGGGTCGCCCCAGCCGCTCCACAGCATGTCCATGGCGTGCGTCCTCACCGGTCGATGGAGGGATGGCGTCTCCTGTGCGGTCGGGGCAGGCGGAAGTGCCTCGCCCGGCCTCAGAGGGAGTTACACTGTGACACATGACGCCTATTCGTCACAACCATTCGGACAGCGACGCGGTGCTCGACGCGGTGCGCGACTGTGTCCTGGCCGTGGGAGTCCGGCGTACGACGCTGACCGACGTGGCCCGTCGCGCGGGGGTCTCGCGCATGACGATCTACCGGCGCTGGCCCGATGTGCGCTCGCTGGTCGGTGACCTGATGACCCGTGAGTGGGTCGACGTGGCCACCCGCGCGATGCCCGAGCGCCGCCCGGGGACGGACGCGCGGTCCCTGGTCGTCGACGGGCTCGTGGCCGGCGTGGACGCCTTCCGCGCCCATCCGCTCTTCCGCAAGATCGTCGACGTCGATCCCGAGCTGCTGCTCCCTTACGTCCTGGACCGTCGCGGGGCCAGCCAGGAGGCGCTGCTGCAGCTGCTCTCCGACGGCCTGCGGGAAGGTCACGCCGACGGGTCGGTCCGGGCTGGTCACGCCGAACGGCAGGCCCGCTCCCTGCTGCTGGTCGTGCAGTCCTTCACGCTGTCGCTGCGGACCATGACCGACGAGGAGGACGCCGACCTGAACTCCCCGGCGTTCCTCGCCGAGTTGCGGTTCATCCTGGAGAGGACCCTCACGCCGTGAACCCCGCCACCACTCCCCCGGCCTCCGGATCGTCACTGTCCGCCGCCCGGCGTTCGCGTGAACTCGAGGGCAGCGTGGGCGGCGAGGTCGTGGACGTCCTGGTCGTCGGGCTCGGCGCGACCGGCACCGGAGCCGCCCTCGACGCGGCGGCCCGTGGCTTGCGCGTCGTCGCCGTCGACGCCCACGACCTGGCCTTCGGCACCTCCCGCTGGAGCTCCAAGCTCATTCACGGCGGGCTGCGCTACCTCGCCTCGGGCCACCTGGACGTCGCCCACGAGAGCGCGGTGGAGCGCGGGGTGCTGATGGAGCGCACCGCCCCCCACCTGGTGCGTGCCCAGCCCTTCCTGCTGCCCCTCACCCCTCTGGTCTCCCGTGGCCAGGCCGCCCTCGCCTGGGCGGGCTTCCGGGCCGGTGACACCCTGCGTCTGACGGCGCGTACGGCACGGGCCACCCTGCCCGCACCGCGCCGACTGTCGGCGGTGGAGGCCCACCGCATGGCCCCGTCGGTGCGCACCGACGGTCTGCGCGGCGGGCTGCTGTCCTGGGACGGGCGGGTCACCGACGACGCCCGCCTGGTGACCGCCCTCGCCCGCACGGCGGCGGCGCACGGCGCGCGCGTCCTCACCCGGGTGCGCGTGCTGCGACTGACCGGGTCCGGCGCCGTGGTGCGCGACGAACTCACCGGCGAGGAAGGGGAGATCCGGGCCCGCGTGGTGATCAACGCCTCCGGGGTGTGGGCGGGCGACCTGGTGGACGGCATCCGCGTGCGCCCCTCGCGCGGCACGCACATCGTGCTGCGCTCGGAGCGCCTCGGCTCACTCCCCTCCGGACTGCACATCCCGATCCCCGGCGAGAGCAACCGCTTCGTCCTCGTGCTGCCCCAGGGCGACGGGCGGGTCTACGTCGGACTCACCGACGAGCCCGTGGACGGCGACGTCCCCGACGTCCCCGAGGCGCCGGAGTCCGACATCGGCTTCCTGCTCGACGTCCTCGGCTCCGTGGTGAACACGCCGGTCCACCGGTCCGACGTGGTGGGGGCGTTCGCGGGCCTGCGCCCCCTCCTGGACATCACTCCCGCGGGGCAGCCGGAAGACACGCGCAGGACGTCCGACATCTCGCGCCGGCACGCGGTCATCACCTCGCAGGACGGTGTCGTCACCGTGGTCGGCGGCAAGCTCACCACCTACCGGCGGATGGCCGAGGACGCCGTCGACGCCGCCGCGACCGGGGCCCGCCTCGACACGGCCCCCTCCCGCACCGCCGGCCTCCCGCTGGTCGGAGCCGCCTCCCCGCGCGTCCTCGACGCCTTGCCCGCCCCCCGCCGCCTCCTGCGCCGCTACGGCACCGAGGCACCGGCCGTCCAGTCCCTCGGCGCCCGCCACCCCCGGCTCAACGACCGCGTGCTACCGGAACACCCCGTCACCCGCGCCGAGTTGCTGTGGGCCGTCCGGCACGAGGGGGCACTCGACGAGGCCGATCTACTGGACCGTCGTACCCGCATCGGGCTGGTGCCCGAGGACCGGGCTGCCGCACTGGACACCGCACGCGACCTGCTGGCGGAGGCCGCCGACCGGAAGGGATGACCTGCCGGGGCCTCTGGACGGCCGGCCGGTACACCACCCGGCTCGCAGTAGTCGGGGTCCGCGACCGCGGCATGCCGCCCTTCGGAATGTCAGGAACCCCTATCACTCCAGCGGGTGATGACGCTCCCACCGGCACCACGCCACGCCCTTGATCCCGCAAATAGTTACCGTAGCGTAACTTACCGGGGTGTTACCGGCGGTAAATGAGCAGTGCTAGTTTTCGCGCACCCTGAAACGGAGCAGCGCGAGGAGTGAACTGTGAGCCGCTACACAGCCCGTCCGCGTTCCACGTTCAGCCACCTGACCGCCGTCGCGATCGCCGCCGTGGCCTGCGTCTGCGTCAGCGCGACCCCGTCCGGCGCCGCCACGGACGCCGAACCCGTCGTGTCCCGGGGAGTCACGATCCCCGCCTTCTACACCCCGCCCGCCCAACTGCCCACCGCCAACGGCACGTTGATCCGCAAGGAGCCCCTCCCTCTCGGGCTCTCGCTGCCCGGCCTCGACGGCCGCCCCCTGCCGGGCACGGCGACCCGCCTGATGTACAAGTCCACCGACTCCGGCGGCCGGGCCGTGGCGGTCACCGGCGCCTACATCGAACCCTCCGCCGACTGGAAGGGCGACGGGCCCCGCCCCCTCGTGGCGGTGGCCTCCGGGACCATGGGCCAGGGCGACCAGTGCGCGCCCTCGTTCGCCCTGGAGCACCCCCTCACCCTCAACGGGGAGACCGCGTCCATCGGATACGAGAACCTGGCGATCTACCGTCTCCTCGCCACCGGAGCGGCCGTCGTCGTCACCGACTACGTCGGCCTGGGCGCGACCGACCGTCTGCACACCTACGTCAACCGTCTGGACCAGGGACACGCGGTGCTGGACGCCGTCCGCGCGGCCCGTGCCCTGCCCGCGACGTCCCTCACCTCCGACTCCCGCGTCGCCGTGTACGGCTACAGCCAGGGCGGCGGCGCCAGTGCCTCCGCGGCGGAACTTCAGCCCACGTACGCGCCCGACGTCGTCCTGGCCGGGACCTACTCGGGCGCGCCGCCCGCCGACCTGACCTCCGTCATGAAGGGCATCGACGGGAGCGCTCTCGCCGGTGCCCTGGGCTGGTCGATCAACGGTTTCGCGCAGGCGTACCCCGACATGCGAAGCGTCGTCGAGGCGAACATCAACGCCGCCGGGCGCAAGGCCCTCGCCGACATCTCGACCATGTGCGTCGGTGACGCGGTCTTCGGCTACGGCTTCACCAACAGCACCGCGTGGACGGCCAGCGGCAAGTCCGTCGCCGAGATCATCGCCGCCGAACCCCGCGCCCAGGCCGTCCTCGACCAGCAGCGCATCGGAACGCTCAAGCCGGCCGGGCCGGTACGACTGGCCACCGGCATCGAGGACGACATCGTTCCGCACGCCCAGGCCCGCCAACTGGCGGTGGACTGGTGCCGGAAGGGCGGCAACGTCACCTACGCGGCCGTCGACCTGCCCAACCTCGGCGACCGGCTCCTCACCAACCACGTCGCCCCGCTCATCACCGACCAGACCCATGCGATCTCCTGGCTGACAGACCGCCTGGAGGGCAAGCCCACGACGTCCAACTGCTGGACGATGCCCTTCCAGCGCTGACCCGACGTCAGCGGGCCTCGACACCCCGGGCGGCCTGCACGGCCTCCCAGGGCCGGGGCCCGCTTCCGTCGGCCCAGGACAACAGCGCCTGCCGGTCCACGCACACGATCCCGCACTGCTCGGCGTACTCCGCCGCCGGCGCGGTGAAGTCGCTGGTGGTGACCAGGACGGCGACATCGGCCTCGTGGACGGTGAAGCAGGTGCCGCCGAAGCGCTGCATGTCCTGGGAGCCGACGCGGTGGGCGTCGCCGTAGCGCTTGCACTGCACGACGACCCGCCATCCCTCGGGGGACACGGCCAGGACGTCGGCGCCCAGATCCCCGGCACCGCCCACGACTTCCACGTCGGAACAGCCGTCGCGCTCGCACAGGGAGGCGATCGCCGCCTCGAACTCCTCGGGGTCCAGGGCGTCGTAGTCGATGTCGACATCGATGCCGGATGCCACGCGCTGACGGGGAACGGTCGCGGCCGCGGTCTCCCACGCCTCGGCGACCTCCGTCGCCGCCTCGTCCAGCGCGGCGGCGGCCCGTCGGGCCGCTCTCGCCAGGTGGATGCGGCGCCCCAGTCCCGCGATGCCCCCGGCACCCAGCAGAAGCAGCGCTAACGCCCAGCCGGGATGTCGTTCCACGACGTCGGCCAGCGTGCGGGCCACGAATCCCAGGATGCTCACCACCACGGCGAGCAGGGCGAAGAACAGGGCTGTCGAGCGAAGGTCGAACGCACGCCGACGGTTCGCGGACGGTGTACGACGCGCAGGTGCTGCCACGGTGATGAGCCCCCTCTTGGGATCGACGTGAAGATCACTTCGTCCGTCTGCCCAAGATCGGGCGGTTCAGTTGATCGTGAAGATCTGGTCGAGGCCCACGATGCGCAGGATGCGCAGGGTGTTCGCCGGTACGCCGGTCAGGGCGACGTCGGCACCGGCTGCCCGGGCGTGGTTGCGGGCGGCGATCATGGCGGTGATGCCGCTGGAGTCGCAGAACTCGAGGCCGGCCAGGTCGAGGATCAGGCACTGACCGGGTTCCAGGGTGAACCGGGCGACACGGTCGCGCAGTTCGGCGGCGTTGGAGTAGTCGAGTTCTCCGCCGATCTCCAGTACGGGGCCGGTGGCGGCATCTCTGGGTGTGATCTTCAGCAGGCTCATGGCGTGTTCTTCGTCGAGGGGTCGGGGTCCAGTCGGGCGGTCGTAGGGGCTCCCAGGGCGGGGGCTCCCAGGGCGAGGAGGGCGGTGTCGTCGTCCAGTCCGTCTCCGAAGGTGCTCAGCAGTCCGGTCAGCGCCTCGACGATGTCCTTCGGCGGGGCACCGGCGTGGCGGCCGGCGAACTCCCGCAGGGCGTCGTCCCCGTACAGGTCACGGCCGGGCCCGGTACGGGCCTCGGTGAGGCCGTCGGTGTACAGCAGCAGGGTGTCACCCGGGGCCAGGGTGGTGGTGGTCGGGGTGAAGTGTGCCGTGGGCAGTATGCCGACCAGGAGCCCGCCGGGGGTGCTCAGGAAATCGCTGTCGCCGTCGGAGCGCAGCACCAGGGCCGGTGGGTGACCGCCGGAGGCGAGGCTCACGGTGACCCGGCCGCTGTCCCGGTCGGGTTCGAGGGTGCCGAATATCGCGGTGCAGTAGCGGGGGTCGCTGCCGGTGTACCGCTCGTGGAGCACCCTGTTCAGGGTGGTCAGGGCGGCGACCGGATCGGGGTCGTGGAGGGCCGCCGCCCGCAGCGTGTAGCGGGTGAGGGAGGTGACGGCGGCGGCCTCGGGGCCCTTGCCGCACACGTCGCCCAGGAAGAACGCCCAGCGTTTGCCGTCGATGGCGAAGACGTCGTAGAAGTCGCCGCCGAGGCGGTCCGGTGAGGCCGCGTGGTAATGCGCGGCCGTCTCCACGCCGGGCACGGCGGGCAGGGTGTCGGGCAGCAGGCTGCGCTGGAGGACGGCGAGCGCGTGCTGGAGCCGGGCGCGGTCGGCCTCCGCCCGGCGCCGCGCCGCCTCCGCGGCCTTGCGGCCGCGCAGGAGTTCCTCCTCGTAGGCGCGCCGGTCCCGGGCGTCGAAGAGGGTGGTGCGGATCAGCAGCGGCTTGCCCTCGGTGCCGTACTTGAGGGCCGAGGAGACCAGCACGGGCATGCGGCCGCCGTCAGCCGCCTTGATCTCCAGCGCGATACCGCCGATCTCACCCCGCATGCGCAGCAGCGGGGCGAAGTGCGTCTCGTGGTAGAGCTTGCCGCCGACGGTGAGCAGGTCGGTGAAGCGCATACGCCCGACGACGGCGTCCCGGGTGAGACCGAGCCAGCCGAGGAGGGTGCCGTTGATCTTCGCGACGGTGCCGTCCATCAAGGTGGACAGGTAGCCGCACGGGGCGGTCTCGTACAGCTCCTCCGCGCTGTCCTCCAGCAGCGCGGCGAAGGCCGCGTCCGCCGCCCCGTCGTCCGATGGGTGCGGGTCGTTCGGGTCGTGCGGGTCGGGTATGTGCCCGACGCGGCACATCACCGCAGGTCCGCGAGGAACCGGGTGATCGCCTCGTTGGTGGCCTCGGGAGCGGACAGGTGCGGGCAGTGCCCGGTGGCGTCCAGGGTGACCAGTCGCGAGCCCGGGATCGCCGCGTGGACGAACGCGCCCACCTCGCGTGGGGCGATGACGTCCTGGGTGCACTCCAGGATCAGGGTCGGCACCGCGACCGTCTTCAGATCGTCCCGTGAGTCGGACAGGAAGGTGGTGCGGGCGAAGACGTGGGCCATGTCCGGGTCGGTGGCGCAGAAGCTGTTGGTCAGCTCCTCACCGAGCTCCGGCCGCTCCGGGTTCCCCATGATCACCGGGGCCATGGCGGCCGACCAGCCGAGGTAGTTGGCGTCCAGCGACGCCAGCAGTTCGTCGATGTCCTCGGCGCTGAACCCGCCGCGGTAGCCCTCGTCGTCGAGGTAGCGGGGCGAGGGCGCGACCATCACGAGGGCGCCGTGCGCTCCGGTGCGTCGCGGGCCGCCAGGACGCCGATCATGGCGCTGACCGAGTGCCCGACGAACACCGCGTCCCGCAGGTCGAGTGCCTCGCACACCTCCACCACGTCCCGGGCGTAGCCGTCCAGGGAGGAGTACCGCTCCTCCCTGAAGGCGGACGGGTCGGAGCGCCCGGAGCCGACGTAGTCGAACAGCACCAGGCGGTGCGTGTCCGCGAGGGCGGGCACCATGAGTCGCCACATGTTCTGGTCGCAGCCGAACCCGTGGGCCAGCACCACGACCGGTCCCGACGGGTTGCCGGTGACGGTGACGTTGTTGCGGCGATGGATGTCCATGCCCGTGATCCTCTCACCACGGGCATGGTGGTACGGCTCATCCCTTCCGGTGGTCGCCCCCGGCGTCCAGCAGCTGCTGGAAGTGGGTCATGCAACTCGCACAGTGCCGGTCGGTGTCGGCCGGGCCGGGCCCCGCGGCGGAGAGTTCCACTCCGCAGAGGCTGCTTCTCGTGTGCCGGGCCACCACATGCCACACCAGGTCGGAACTTCCTGCCTGCGGACCTACGCACATCTCGTACACGACGCGCCTCCCTTGACGGCGATGCTTCCAGCGCACCGCACCATCGCCGCCACGTCCCGGTGGGCGGGCCGTTCGCGTGAATTCTCGGCGCGTTTCGGGGACGCGGCGGTTGACCGGGCCGCTCTTGGGTCAGCCGATGGCGAGGGCGCGCAGGTCGGTGAGAGATCCGCGGAAGGCGTCGTGGTCGCCGACCGTCCGGCCCGTCGAGGTGTACTGCCACATCGTGTAGTGGCTCCAGCCGGCGGGCAGGGTGCCGGCGTCGGCGGCGTACCGGGCGATCCACAACGGGTTGGCGGCGGCGAAGCCGGTGTGGTTCCCGGTGCACTGGCTCCACCAGCTCGTCGCCGTGTAGATCACGGCGTCCCTGCCGGTGCGGGCCTTGTACCGGTTCAGGAAGTCGCGGATCCAGCTGACGAGCGCGCTCTGCGTCTTGCCGTAGCAGGCGTCGCCGTAGGGGTTCCACTCCATGTCGAGGGCGCCCGGCAGCGTCTTTCCGTCCGCGGACCAGGCGCCGCCGTGGTCGACGAAGTAGTCGGCCTGGGCGGCGCCGCTCCCGGTGTCCGGGGTGGCGAAGTGGTACGCGCCGCGGATCATGCCGACGTCGTACGAGCCGCCGTACTGCTGGGCGAAGGAGGGGTTGCGGTAGGAGGTGCCCTCCGTCGCCTTCGAGTAGGCCCATTTGACGCCGCTGCCCCACAGGGTGGCCCAGGCGACGGAGCCCTGGTAGCTGGCGACGTCGACGCCTTCGGTGTGGGTGACCCGGTCGCCGCCGGGGGTGCCGGACCACCCGTCGTGGGTCAGGACGCCCATGCCCATGTAGGCGGAGCCGCGGATCGGACCGTGGCGGGCGGTTAAGTCGTGGACCGGACGGTGGTCGGCGGACGAGGGGGCTGCGGACAGGGGGACGCCGAACGCGAGCACGGCGAGCAGCAGACCCGTCGTGCGAAAGCGAAAGCGGCGCGCCGCTGTGATCAGGGATCTATGCACGGATTCCATCCGACCCACAGTCACGTCTTCCCGCACGTCGACGTCGTCCACCCGGGGCGCCGTCCTTCTCCCGTACGCCCTCGTGGTCGAACGTCTGAACGTCGGGTCTTCGGGTAGTCGGGCGTGACAGGTCATCACGCGTGCCGTCCCTCACCACCCGGACGGCGCCTGGTCATGAGGGGTTGGGATGAGGAACTTGGTTCGCAGGCGCGGCCGCACGACTCGGCAACTGTCCGCACGACGCGCGCACCACCTGCGGGCGCAGTTGGGTGTCGCGGCCGACATCGCCATCACCGTGCGCCGCAGGGAGGTGATCGCCCGACTGCGGGCCGACCTGCTCGCGGGTGGCGAGCGGGTGCTGCGCGGCCGGGTGACCGTCGACGACGTCCTGGAGTACGGCCGCCAGCACTTCGGCCTCACCGCGGTCCCCCGTGAACAGGCCGCCTCCGTGCTGCGCGCCCGCTACGAACTGCGGGCCGGCAACGTGGACCTGGACACCGACGCGTACTGCTCGGTGTACCAGCCGAAGGCGGCCTGACGGACTGCTCCAGGGCATGGCCGCGGCGTGACCCTCACCTCGGTGCCGCCGTCTCGTCCGGCAGTGGGGACCGGCTCACCCGGATCTTCGACTGGCCGTGCGGTCGCCGCTCCCAGTCCTCCATGAGGCGCGCGTACAGGCCGTGGCTGCGGGCGAGGGACAGCAGGGTGTCGGCGCGGTAGTAGAAGTCCTCGTGCAGGACGTGGTGTTCGGGGCCCTCGGTGCGGTCGAAGGTGAAGTCGAAGAACCCCTTGTCGGTCAGGACGCGTCCGACATGGGCCAGGCACTCCTCGACGACGTGCGGTGGGGAGTGGGAGAAGACGCTGTGCGCGTGGACGACGTCGAAGTGGTCGGCGGGCAGGAAGTCCAGGGTGAGGTCGCCGGTGAGGGTCAGGTGCGGCAGCTTGTCCTGGAGCCCCCGCTCGGTGAGCGTCTTCTGGGCGGCGATCAGGATGTCGGGTGAGATGTCGACGCCGTAGTAGTGGCCGGGGTCGAGGTGGTCGACGAAGCGCCAGCCGCCGCGCAGGTTGCCGCAGCCGATGTCCAGCATGCGGTGTTCGGGGAGCAGGCCGTGTGCGACGAGGTAGTCGAACTGCAGCCGGCCCAGTGCCAGCCAGCGTTCATGGTTCCTGCTCCCGACGGCGGCCTCGGGGTCGCGGCGGGTGTCCGAGGCCATCACCGCCCGGTAGTAGCCGACGTGGTCGGGGTGCCTGAGGCGCAGCCAGGCGTCCCGGCCGGCGCGGCGGAGGTACGGGGCGACGCGGCCGGGGTGGCGCAGGGCGTAGCCGAGCTTGTGGGTGAAGGTGGAGCGGTCGCGGTCCGGTTTTCGCAGGGTTTCAGGCGGGTTGGTGTGCCGGGCCTTCGGCGGGTCGGTGTGCTGGGCCATGGCGGTGACCTCCGTACGAGAGGGGCTTCCCGGACACGGGAAGGGCCCCGTGAGCGCTCTCCCGTCCACGGCACCACCGCCCCCGGCGGTTGACCAGCGAAGCGGCCCGTCCGGGTGGCGCGGGTGGTACGGGTACGCCGGTGGTTACCGACGGGTTCGGTTATGTGGGACCCGCTGTCTGTGCCCGGCGGCCGATCCTCTTTACTCTGTGGGGCCGTCACGTGCACGGAGCGTTCGGGCCGGGAGAACGCTCGTGGTCAGAAAGGAAGTCATGGGGTCGCATCTGAACAGCGGGTCGACAGCTCCTCACGGGCCTCTGGAGTCGATGAGCCTGGAGCCGCTCATGACCCGGGACTACGAGCGTGACCCTGCCCTCGTCTATGAACGGCTGCGCCGGATCCACGGTCCGGTGGCGCCGGTCGACCTGCTGGGGGTGCCGGTCTGGCTGGTGCTGGGCTACGGGGAGTCGCTGGAGGTGCTTCGGGACGACCAGGGGTTTCCGAAGGGGCTGGAGAACTGGCGGGCGCGTACGGAGGGGCGGCTCCCCGAGGACTGGCCGCTGGCCCCCTCTCTGGACGTCAACCATGTGCTGATACAGGGCGGGGAGGGATACCGGGGCCTGCGTGCCGCGTGGGACGCGGCCCTGAGGCCGTTCCAGGACCCGCGGAACGCCCAGGCCCGGCAGCTCAGGGCGCGGATCGCCCGGGACGCGGACGAGCTGATCACCCTGCTCTCCCAGGGCGGCGGCACCGGGTGGGCGGATCTGTCCGCCCAGTTCTCGCGGCCGTTGCCGCTGATGGTCGCCAGCCATCTGCTCGGCTTCCCCGGTTCCCAGAACGACGACGTGCTGATGGACATGTGGCGTGTGCTGGACGCGGGCCCCGATGCCGGGCCCGCCCTGGAACGGCTGCTGGCGGCCCTGGCGGAGCTGGGTGCCCTGAAGATGAAGGAGCCGGGCGACGACTTCCCCTCCTACCTGCTCGCCGCTCACCCCGGCCTCGGGGTCGAGGAGTTGTCCCGGGAACTGATGATGCTGCTCGGCATGACCTCGGACCATGTCGGCATCCTGATCTCCAACACGGTCGTCGAGGTGATCAGCGGGGACGTCTCGACGCGGGCCAGCCTGTCGGCGGGGATGATCAGGGAGACCATGAACCGGGTGGTGATGCAGAAGCCACCGCTGATCAACTTCGTGCCGCGGTTCCCCGTCGCCGACACCCGGCTGGGCAACTACACCATCGCGGCGGGCGACCCGGTGTGGGTGTCCGTCGGCGCCGCCCACGCCGATCCGGCGTTCTCGGACAACGTCTGCCCGGCGTCGACCATCAGCACCCGGGCGCACCTGGCCTGGGGCGCGGGACCGCGCCAGTGCCCGGCCCGGGAACTGGCGACCACCACCGCGGCGATCGGGGTGAGCCGCCTGTTCGAGCGCCTCTCCGGGCTCGAACTCTCCCTGCCCCTCGACCAGCTCCCCTGGCGCTCCTCCCCCTTCATGCGGGGCCTGCGCTCGCTCCCCGTGCGCTACTCACTCGCAAGCCCTCCCGTCACCCCGCCCACGCCCGCGCCTCCCCTGCCGGCCGCCCCGCCGTCCCCCGGTCAGGCTACGGACCCGGAGGACGCCGAAAGGCCGCGTTCCTCGCTGTGGCGCTACCTGGCGGGGCTGGTCCGCGGACGGTGACGGGCCCGCGGTCGCCGTGACGCTCCTGCCGTGGCGGGGCTGAGCCCGAGCGACTGCCTCAGGTGCCGGTGTAGCCGAGTTGGCGTCTCATGTACGGCGTCATGAGGGTCTTCGCCTTGGCCAGGACCGACATACGGCTGCCGAGGACCGCCGTCTCGCCGCCCGGCACCGGCAGCATGGTCAGGCCGTCGGCCGGGCCGAAGGGCACGATGATCGGGGTGCGGTGGACCGGCCGGTAGAGGCGGGGGTCCTTGCGGTGCCTGCCCGAACTGTTCAGGTAGGCGCGGATGTTCCAGGCGGCGAGGTCCGCCTGGGCCAGCGCGGCGGGGGTGATCTTGAGTTCGGTGGCGTCGTTGACGTCGCCGACCGCGAAGACGTCCGCCCAGCCGTCGACCCGGAGCGTCCGGTCGACCTTCACGTGCCCGTCCTTGTTCAGCCAGTCGCCGTGCCCGCCCAGGCGCAGCCAGAGGGTGTTGGGGGTGGTGCCCGTCGCCCAGAAGGAGAGGTCGGCTTCGACGATGTTGCCCCGGGCGTCGCGATAGGTGCCGAAGTCGTTGCCGGGGGACATGAAGGAGTCGAGCCGTACCTCCACGTCGTGGGACTCCAGCCAGGCGAGCGCCTTGCGCCCGGCCCTCTCGCTGCCCGTCCCGTGGAGCAGCGCGGGCCCGGAGTGGGCGAGCGTGACCCGGGCGTCCGGACGGGCCAGCCGGATCTCGGCGCTCAGCTCGACGCCGGAGGGCCCGCCGCCGACGACCAGGACATGGTCGGCGGAACCGATTCGCTGCTGGTGCGCGGAGAACGACTTGATCGTCTCCTCGACGGTGGTGCCGGTGAAGCGGGCGGGTTCGGGGTAGTCGGCGCCGGTGGCGATCACCACCACGTCGTACGGCAGCCGCTCGCCCGTGGCCAGCACCACCTGCCGCTCGGCGGTGTCGATGCGGACCGCCTTGCCCGCCACCACACGGCCGTTGCGCAGCAGCCGGTCGTAGGGGATGAAGGGGGTCACCGTCCAGTTCGGGTGCACGCCGGCCCGGAGGGAGGCGATACGGTGGAAGAAGACCTCCTTGCGGTCGAGCAGGGTGACCCGAGCCGTTCCGTCCAGTCGTTTCGCCAGGCGGACACCCGCATAACCGCCGCCGATCACCACTACGTCGCCGTCGCGCACGCCGAATCTCCTGTACCAGTGGGGGGAGAGCGAGCACCGCGGCGGGGCCGCCCTCGGCCACTCGGTCTGCGGGTGAGCGTAGTGCTTGAAACCTCAAGTTCTGGTGAGAGTCTGTGAGCATTGTGTGAAGTGACGGCGTGCAGAGCTGTCGGGCTAGAAGGACACGTCGAAGTAGTCGATGTTGTTGAGACTCACCTCGAGGTCGTTGGCGCGGCGGCCGCCGTCCTTGAAGTACACCTCCTGCAGTCCCTCGGCGACGATGTCGCGCATCTCCTGGTCGCCGGCGCCCTGTTCACGGGCTTCGAAGAGGCGGCGGGCGTACTCGGGTGGGAGGTGGACGGTGAGGCGGCGGAAGCGGCCGTCGTCGGTGGAGCCGATCGGGGCCGTGTAGCCGAACTGGGCGCGGGTCTCCACGGTGATACCGGTGGCGGTGGCGGCCTGCTTCTGGCGCCGTTTGCGGACCTGGGGCTGCCAGCGGGCCCGTACGGCCGCGTCGATCCGGTCCTGGATGGGCTTGGGCGGGTGCTTGCGCTCGCCCTTCCGGTAGCGCTCCACGGACCGTTGGCTGACCCCGACTTCAGCGGCGACGGCCCGCGTGGTCTTGAGCTGCTTCATCAGGAAGCCGATCTGACCTTTGAGCGTCCTGGGCGGTTGTCTCGTGAACACTTCCTGGCCCGCGCGGTCCAGAGCGTCGTCGATGTCTCCCACGGCCCGTCACTCCCCTTCGTCGAACCGGGCGTCGTGGCCGTCGCCCTTGATGTGGCGGGCCGGGTTGAAGCCCTGCTCCATCAGGTCGACCGCCCAGGCCATCTCCTGCACGCCCTCGACCTTCGCCAGTCCCGGAGCGCAGCCGAGGCGGAACGCGCCCGGGAGCGGCTTGCCGGAGGTGCTGTAGGGAAGGAAGTCCAGCGGCGAACGCCCCGGACTCGGGTAGACGACGCAGTCGGACAGCACGGCGAGCGGATAAAGGCCCGTCGCCTTGGCCGTGTTGAGCATCTTGCGGTGCATGTTCACGCGGGCCTTGGAGATGACCGCGGCGCGGATGTCGGGGCGCCAGGTCGGGCGCTCCAGCGCCGGCCACCGGTCGCCGTCCCGGTAGTGCCGCCCCTGCGGCCGCTCCCTGAGCTTGCCCACGCCGCCCTTGACGGTGGCCTTGATCGCGGCGAGTACGGCCGTCAGGGCCGGGTCGAGGTTCTTGTGCCGCTCCATCGCGGCGAGGAACGCGTGGTCGTCGAGGTCCTTGGCGACGCCCAGGTCGGCCATCGTGTCGAGGTAGGCGGTCCTGAGCCGGTCGTGCCACGGGTCCAGGTACGCGCCGTTCTCCCTGCGCAGATACGCCTCGATCGGGGCCACGTTGTAGCCGAGTTCGACGGCGTAGGCGACAGTGTGGGTCTGGTACCAGGCAGGTCCGGTCGGGCGTTCGCCGCTCGGTGTGAACGGCGACGGCAGTCGCGGGTCCAGGTCGACGTGGGAGAGGTCCACCAGCCAGGAGCCGGGGATCTTCGGGTTGAACGCCGGGCCCACGAAGTGCTCGGGACCGGACAACCCCACGACCAGGCGCGCGGAGGCGGCGAGGAAGGCGACGTTCAGGTCGAGGCCGATCGCGAACGGCAGGGCCGCCTCCTCTCCGGTGAGGAGGTCGATGTCGCGCACCCACTGGCAGGCCTCCTCGTCCAGGAAGCCGCCGGTCCAGCCGCTGTGCACGACCACGGGGTGCTCGGGGGTGGCCTCCGGCGGCGCGGGGTCGACCGGTTCGGTGCCGAGGGAGCCGGGGTTGTGGCCGGAGACCCAGCCGCCGGTGGCAGCGTCGCGTACGGCGCGGGTCGGCGGGCGCAGCGCCGTCATCAACTCCAGCCCCGACACGGCGGTGGAACCGCGCGGGGTGATGACCCGTGTCGCGTACAGGCCCAGCGCGTGCGCGAGGTCGGCGGGCTCCATCTGCGGAACGCCGGGCCAGGCGCGCGCGTCGAACGCGTCCCAGGACACGATCGCGAGCTGCACACACTGTCGCTCGCCGCCCTTGGCCGGGCGGTAGACACGGGCCCACGGCCCGAAGCCGCGCTGCGTGAGCTGCCACTTCGCCCTGGCGATCTGCTTGAGGACCGGGTGCCCCTCCTCCAACCGCAGGGAGCGGCGCTGCTCGTGGCCCTCCAAGCGCTCCGGCAGACCGAGCTTCACGGCCGCGGACGGGGTCAGCACGACCAGCGGGTCACTGTCCTTGCCGTTGCGGTGCAGCCGGGGCGCACCCAGCCCCGACTCCCGCAACGTCCACTCGACCAGCTCGGGGACCGTGGTCGCCGGGCAGTCCAGGACGACGCCACCCACGCCGTACGCCTGCCCGTCACCGTCCAGGACGGCCAGCGGACCGTTGGGGAAGCGGGCGTCGGCGACGGGGACGGGCTTGCGGTCCGGACGAGGTGACGCCGTACGGGGCACGGCGGGCCGCTCCGGCCGGCTCGCGACCGCCGGGGCGGGTGTCGGCGCCCGGTGGGCGGGGGCGACGGGCGGCTGCTCCCCCGCGCGGCCGGTGCGTGTCTCCGAGGCGGGCTCGGGCACGACCGGGGTCGCGGGAGCGGGGACGGTGCCGGAGTGCGGGTCCTTCGCCGGGGAGCCGGACTGCGGGTACTTCGCCGCCCAGCCCTCCAACAGCCGCTGATACGCCTGCAGTCGCGGCGGCCGTGGCTCACTCCGGCCGTTCTCCCAGTTCTTCACCGTCTGCAGCGTGGACTTCAGCGCCTGCGCCAGCCGTGCCTGCGTGATCCCCGCCGCCTCGCGCAGCCTCGCCCGCTCCGCAGGCGGCGGAAGCTGCGACTCCTCCTCCAACAGGGCGTCGACGGACGCGAACAGCTCTTCCTCGGTTGCCACGGATGCGCCATCTCCACCCGGGACGCTAGCAGAATTTACCCCTGGTTTTAGCCCATGCAGGACTGACGCGTGTCGGCAACAGGCTGAATGTGGGCGTGGCGCCGTTGGGATACGGACAGCCCGCGCAAACACTCTCTCAGCCGCACAAGCGCATCGAGAAGAG
The DNA here is from genome assembly GCF_043198595.1 of Streptomyces sp. NPDC048751. Lineage (NCBI taxonomy): Bacteria > Bacillati > Actinomycetota > Actinomycetes > Kitasatosporales > Streptomycetaceae > Streptomyces > Streptomyces sp. NPDC048751. The sequence continues at coordinate 41,760 of NZ_JBICUX010000013.1, read as the reverse complement.
GCCCCTTCGTGAACAAACTCGACCGTCGCGCCGTCCTGATCGCCGGGCTCGGCGCGGCAGGTACCGCCCTGCTCACCGCCTGCGGCGACGACGCCTCCACCAGCCCCTCGCTCCTGAGCCCTTCCGGCTCCCAGGTCGCCCGCGTGGAGGAGCAGCGGAGCAGTACCGGCAGGGTGCGCCCTCTCCAGCTGATCGCCGCTCCCGCCGCCCTCGACCTCGGCGCCGGCGTCGTGGCCCGGTCCTGGGCCTTCGGCGGCCAAGTCCCCACCAAGGAGATCCGCATCTCGGCCGGCGACACCGTGACCGCCGAACTGTCCAACCAACTGCCCGCCGGGACCACCACGTCCGTGCACTGGCACGGCATCGCGCTGCGCGGCGACATGGACGGCGTACCGCCCGTCACCCAGAGCCCCGTGCACCCCGGGTCCACCTTCACGTACCGCTTCATCGCGGACACACCCGGCACGTACTTCTTCCACCCGCACGTCGGTGTCCAGCTCGACCGCGGTCTGTACGCCCCGCTGATCGTCGAGGACCCCAGGGAGCCGCTGTCGTACGACGACGAGTGGGTCGTCGTCCTCGACGACTGGCTCGACGGCGTGACCGGCACCCCCGAGGACGCCTTCGCCGAGCTGAGCCACGGCAGGGGCGGGATGGACATGAAGGAGGCCACGGCCTCACCGTCCCCGTCCTCCGAGGACGGGGACGATGGTGGGGACGGGGACGGAGGTGGTGACGAGGACGACGACGGGCACGACATGTCGACGACGTTCATGCTCATGGGCGCCACCAGCGAGCTGCTCGGCGGCGACGCGGGGGACATCAAGTACCCCTATCACCTGATCAACGGGCGAGTCCCGGCCGACCCGGCCGTGCACCGCAGCAAGCCGGGCCGGCGCGTCCGGCTGCGGATCATCAACGCGGGCAGCGACACCGCGTACCGGGTGGCACTCGGCGGCCACAGACTCACCATCACCCACACGGACGGCTACCCGGTCGAGCACCGGCAGGTGGACGCGCTGCTGGTCGCCATGGGCGAGCGGTACGACGTCCTGGTCACCCTCGGCGACGGCGTCTTCCCGCTGGTCGCGCTCGCCGAGGGCAAGGACGCGTCCGGCATGGCCGTCCTGCGCACCGGGTCGGGTGGCCGGCCGAAGCCGGATGTGCGGCCGAGTGAACTGGACGGCCTGATCGTGACCGCTTCGCAGCTGCTCGCCGTCGAGGACGTCCGGCTGGACGCGAAGGAGCCCGACCGGGTCCACCGGATCAAACTCACCGGCAGCATGGACAAGTACGACTGGGCCATCAACGGCAAGCGGTTCGACATGTCCAACCCGACGGCGAACCCGCTGCTCGTCGAGCAGGGGCAGCGCGTCCGGCTCGACTTCGTCAACGCCACCCACATGTGGCACCCGATGCACCTGCACGGCCACACCTACCAGCTCGGCGGCACCGGCCCGCGCAAGGACACCACCGTCGTGCTGCCCCAGCGGAAGGTGTCCGTCTTCTTCGACGCCGACAACCCGGGCCTGTGGATGCTGCACTGCCACAACGCCTACCACGGGGAGGCCGGGATGATGGCACTCGTCGCCTACGGGGCCTGAGCCGGGAGAATTCGTGCGACTCGAAAAGGAGAAATCCCCGGCGTCATGAAAACGCCGGATCGGAATACGCCGATCACTCCGGAAGGGAATGGAAATATAGCCTACGGTTATGAGTGAGAAGAGTTCACGATGAACATCGAGGGGCTGCGCTACGCGCAGGCCGTGTCGCAGACGAAGTCCTTCAGCGCCGCGGCGCGGGACTACGGCGTCACCCAGCCCGCGCTGTCGAACGGGGTGGCCCGGCTGGAGGAGGAGCTCGGCGTCAAGCTGTTCGACCGGTCACCGCGCGGTGTCAAGCTCACGGCGCACGGCACCCGCGTCCTGCCCCTGATCGACCACGCCCTCGGGGCGCTCGACTCGATCGTGGCCGAGGCGCGGCGACTGGCCCGCCCGGCGACCGGCACGATCCGTATGGGCGTCTCGCCGCTCATCGGGGCCGATCTGGTCGCCTGCGCCTTCGACGCCGCTCGTGGCCTGCCCCGGCCGCGTGAGCTGGTGCTGCGGGAGGCCGATCTGGACCTGCTGCGCTCGGCGTTGAAGGCCAGCGACCTGGATGTCGCGCTGGTGCCCGCGGTGGAGGCCATGCCCGCCTTCCGCCACCGGATCATCCTCAGCGAGCCCGTGGTCGTCGTCGACCCGGCCGCGGCCCCCGGCACCGACGGGCCCGTGGAACTGGCTGCCGCCGCCGACGCCGACTACATCCTCGTCCCCGACACCTGCGGGCTGACCACGTTCACCACCCGGCTCTTCCACAGCAACGACCTGACCCTGCGCGCCTATCCGGGCGAAGCGGCCAGCTACCGCGTGCTGGACGAGTGGGCCGGCATGGGGGTGGGCGCGGCCCTCCTGCCCCGCTCCAAGGTCACCGGCCGCCACGCCAACTGCCGCCCCCTCATGCGCGCCGGCACGCCCGTCGAGATCTCCTACGAGGCCGTCTGGACCCGCGAGAACCCGCTGGCCGCCGACCTGGAGGAGTTCATGGACTCCCTCGTCGAAGCCGCCGACTCCCTGGGAGCGCTCCACCGTGAGTAATTAGCATTGGTTATGGGCGCATCACAGATCATCTTCTACCGGACAGCTGCCGGGAAAACTGCGGTCGGCGAACGTAAAGCGCCCGCGGGATTCCTCGCGGCGACATGACGGTAAAAGGATGGGCACAGCATGTCCCGTAAGACCCTCGACCTCACCGGCAAGAAGGCGATCGTCATCGGCGGCACCAGCGGGATGGGCCTGGCCGCCGCCCGGCACATCCTCGATGCGGGCGGCAGCGTCGTCCTCACCGGCCGGACCGCCGGCAGCGCCACGGAAGCCGCCGGCGCTCTGGCGGGACTCGGCGACGTCACGGCTCTGGCCACCGACCTCAACGACATCGCCGCCGTGGACCAGTTGCGCGCCGACCTGACCAAGGAGCACGCCGACGCCGACCTCCTCGTCAACGCGGCCGGCGTGTTCGCCCCGAAGCCCTTCGTGGAGCACACGTACCAGGACTACGACCGCTACCAGGCCCTCAACCGTGCCTTCTTCTTCCTCACCCAGACCGTCGCCGGCAACATGATCGCCCGGGGCGCCAAGGGGTCCGTCGTCAACGTCGGTTCGATGTGGGCGCACCAGGCCGTCGCCGCGACACCGTCCTCGGCGTACTCCATGGCCAAGGCCGCCCTGCACTCCCTCACCCAGCACCTGGCCCTGGAGCTCGCCCCGCACGGCATCCGCGTCAACGCGGTTGCCCCGGCCGTCGTGCGCACCCCCATCTACGAGGAGTTCATCCCGAAGGCGGACGTCGACTCCGCTCTCGACGGGTTCAACTCCTTCCACCCTCTTGGCCGTACGGGCACCCCCGACGACGTCGCCGCCACGGTGGCCTTCCTGCTGTCGGACCGGACCGACTGGGTCACCGGCGCGGTCTGGGACGTCGACGGCGGCGTGATGGCCGGACGCAACTGACCAAGAAGCGAGCCCCGTTCGGCGCTACGTTTGTGCACCGCAGACCTCTTCGGAGAGTTGCAGGCGGGCCGTGCCCCGGCGCAGGCACCCTCCTCGGGCCGAACCGCTGCGTCGTGGCTCACCCTGCGGGCAGGGCCCCGCCAGGCGTGCCGTCGCGTGGTTCGGTGGGGCTGACCAGCCCGGTCCGATAGGCGGCGATGACGGCCTGGACGCGGTCGCGGAGTCCGAGTTTGGAGAGGATGCGGGCCACATGCGTCTTGACGGTGGCCTCCGACAGGTGGAGGTGGTCGGCGAGTTCGGCGTTGTTCAGCCCGTGCGCCAGCAGGCGCAGGACCTCGCGTTCGCGTGGGGTCAGTGCGGCCAGGTCGCGGGGTGCAGCGGTGGTGTCGGGGGCGTGGTGGGCGAACCGTTCGACGAGGCGGCGGGTGATGGCCGGGGCCAGCAGCGCGTCGCCGGAGCGCACCGTGCGGACCGCGGCGACGAGGTGTTCGGGGGTGGTGTCCTTGAGCAGGAAACCGGCGGCCCCGGCGGTCAGGGCCGCGTAGACGTAGCGGTCGAGGTCGAACGTGGTCAGGATGATCACGCGGGGTGCGTGGTCCGTGCCGGTCAGGATCTGGCGGGTGGCTTCCAGGCCGTCCAGTTCCGGCATACGGATGTCCATCAGCACCACGTCAGGTCGGGTGCGCCGAACGGCGTCGACGGCTTCCGCGCCGTCGGTCGCCTCGGCGACCACGTCGATGCCGTCGGCCGTGAGGATCATCCGGAAGCCCGTACGCACCAGTGCCTGGTCGTCGGCGATCACCACGCGTGGCGAGCCGTTCACGAAGCCTCCAAGGGGATCAGCGCGGTGACGCGGTAGCCGCCGGCACGGTGTGGTCCGGTCCGCAGGGTTCCCCCGTGGACGGCGAGTCGCTCGCGCAGACCGATCAGCCCGCGTCCGGCTCCGGCGGCCGCGCCGGTGGCGGCGGACGCACCTGGTGTGCCGCCGGTGTCGGTGACATCGACACGCAGGCGGGTGGCCGCGTAGTCGACGGCGACCGCCGCGCTCGCGCCGGGCGCGTGCTTGACCGCGTTGGTCAGGGCCTCCTGCACCACCCGGTAGGCGGCCAGTTCCACCCCGGACGGCAGTGGACGCGCCGTCCCGGTCACCGCCAGCTCGACCGGCATGCCTGTCTCACGCACCCGTGCGACCAGGGTCTCCAGCTGGTTCAGGCCCGGTTGCGGTGTCAGATCGGCCGTGTCGAGCGGGATCGGGCCGTGGACACCGGCAGGGGTGCCCGCGATGCCGACCGTACCCGTGTCGTCCGTGGTGCTCGTGGTGAGCAGCCCCATGACGTGGCGCAGGTCGGTCATCGCCGCCCGGCCGCCGGCCTCGACCGCGAGGAGCGCCTCGCGGGCCTGGTCGGGGTGGGCGTCCATGACCTTGCGGGCGGCACCGGCCTGGATGACCATCACGCTGACGTTGTGCGTCACCACGTCGTGCAACTCGCGGGCTATCCGCGCGCGTTCGTGGTCGACCGCGCGGCGCAACGCCTCGGCCTGCTCGTGTTCCAGCACGGACAGGCGCCTGCGGCCCTCGTCCGTTCTGAGCTTCCAGGTGCGCAGGCCGTTGGCCGCCACCACGATCGGGACCAGGATCAGGTACGGGGCGTACTGGGCGGGGACGGTGGGCAGAGCGGCGTCCGCGTCGACCAGGAGCACCGCCACCGTCAGGCTCGCCAGGGTGGGGATCCGGTGCGGGCTGTAGGCGGCGGCGCTGTAGGCCGCGACGACACAGGCGTAGAAGGTGAGCCGTGGTGCGTCGTGCGGAGTCACCATGACGGCGGCCAGCACGGTCCACAGCACGGCGAGCGGGTAACGCCGACGCAGCGTCAGAGGTACCGCCGCGATGATCGCCACAGTCACCGGTCCGACCCACGCGCCCGGCGCGGGCGCGGGCCGGTCTCCGCGGTCGACGAGAGCGGTCATGTTGTCGAGGACGTAGTAGACGGAGCCGATGCCGACGGCCAGTGCCAGCGCCACGTCGAAGGTCCGCCCCCGCCGGGTGGGCCGCGGCGGCGGACCGGTCGAGCGCGTCACCAGCGCCCACCACTCCCCCGGTCGGACCGGTTTCATCCACTCCCCCGGTCGGCCCGGTCTCATCCACTCCCCCGGTCGGCCCGGTTTCATCCACTCCCCCGGTCGGTCCGGTTTGATCCGCTCCAGCAGTCGGTCCGCCAAAGGCACGGTCATCACCGGCTCATTCTCACCGACGCCCCGGGCGGCGCCATCCGCCCCGGTGATCACGGTGATCATCCGTCGTACATCGGTCGACTACGCCAAGAGGATGACGCCGTACGCCATCGTCCCGGCGCGGTACCGAGAACTGCCCCGGCGGCCGACGTGCCCGGACCCGCTCCGCTTCTAGCGTCTGCGGAGCCAGAGTCGACGACCGAGGGAGACAACCCATGACCGCACCACGGACCAGACCGCCCGCCGATCACCGTGACGACGGCGGCAGAACCCCGGCCGGCCCACGGCCGGTACCCCGGACTCGAACCTTGCGCCACGGCCTGACCGCCCTCGCCGGGCTGGTCGCCGGGCTCCTCGTCTTGGCACCGTGCGCGCCCGCCTCCGCCGTGGACGCCTCCACCGCGAGCGGCACCGCTGCTTCGGCGGCGGTACCGAGCGGCACGCCGTATCTGCCGCAGCCCACCGGCCCGCACCCCGTCGGCAGAACCTCCCTGCATCTCGTGGACACCTCCCGCCCCGACCCGTGGGTCCCCGGCGTAGACGTGCGGGAACTCATGGTCTCCGTGTGGTACCCGGCGCAGCCCTCGGACGGGCAACGAGCCCCCTACATGACGCCGACGGAGTCGAAGCTCTTGCTGGAGGACGGCGGCATCACGAGCGTGCCGCTCGACGTGTTGACCAGGACACGCACCAACGCGGTCAGCGACGCCGCACCGGCAGGACGCCGGCACGGCCTGCCTCTGATCGTGCTGTCGCCTGGCTTCACCAAGCCCCGTGCCACGCTCACCTCCCTGGCCGAGGACCTGGCGAGCCGGGGCTACGTCGTGGCAGGCATCGATCACACCTACGAGAACGTCGCCACCACCTTCCCGGACGGGCGGGTTGCCACCTGTGCCGCCTGCGAGGTCGACCACGACGAGACCTTCTGGGAGAAGTTGGTGAGGGGACGGGCGGTCGACGTCTCCTTCGTGCTCGACGAACTGACCGGACCACACCCGAAGTGGAAGGGCGCGGGGTTGATCGACCCGCATCGGATCGCGATGGCGGGCCACTCCGTCGGAGGCGCGAGCACCAGTGCCGCCATGCTCGCCGACTCCCGGATCCGCGCCGGGATCGACATCGACGGCACCACTCAAGTCCCGGTCCCCGACAGCGGCTTGGCGCGGCCGTTCCTGTTCCTGGGCAGGCAGTCCACGTACACCCCGGGAGGTGGGGGCGCAGCCGCCACCTGGGAGCGCGACTGGGAGCACCTGACCGGGTGGAGGCGCTGGCTCGTGGTCGCGGGCGCCGAACACGCCTCGTTCACCGACGTCGGCCTCCTCGCGGAACAATTCGGCCTCGACATCGGCGCCACCCTCCCCGCCGCCCGCGCCTCGCAGCTCACCCGCCGCTACACGGCGGCATTCTTCGACCTCCACCTGCGCAGCAAGCCGCAGCGCCTCATGGACCAGCCGTCGCCCCGCTACCCCGAAGTCGCGTTCTGCTCCGCGGAGGCACGCGGCTGCGGCGACTGACCCGGCACCGCGGCTTGTCTCCGGCCTGATCCGCCGGACAGGCCCTATGCGCGGTCGAGGGCGGTGCAGACGCAGACCTTGTTGCCGTCGGGGTCGGCCAGCACGGTGTAGGACGGCGCGTCGGAGGCGTCGATGACCGTACCTCCGGCTGCTACCGCGGCGGCGATGCGTTCGTCGGCCACCTCCGGGGCCAGCCACAGGTCGAGGTGCCACCGCTGGCGCGGGATCTGATGGGCGTCGGTCTTCTGGAACCACACGTTGGGGACACGGTTCGTCGGGTCGAAGACATCGAGGACCTGGGGGGCCGTGTCGCTCCCCGTGCTGCCGGCGCCTCCCGTGAGCAGCGCGGACCAGAACCGGGCCACCTCGGTCTCGTCGACGGTGTCGAGCGCGAGCTCCAGCTGTGCCACCTCGCCGGGAACGGCGGTCAGGCCGCGTTCCCGGGCGAGTCCGGTGATGGTGTGGGCCAGCTCGACGTCGTCAGCCGTGACCCACCGCCCACCGGTGCCTTCGTCGACGGTGGACACGGCCACGTCGACGAACCCTCGCCCCAGCCGGATCTCAGGATCCCGGCCGAGGGCGACCGCCGCCTCGGTCACCGCGGACGAACTCGGCCCCGATGACGAGGTCGGCGACGCGGTACCGGGCGGCGAGCGGCTGGGCGAGCTTGCGCCAGTCGCCGAGCCCGGCCGCGATCGCTGCGAGGATGTCCGGGGCACTGAGGGTCTCCATGGCCCCATGCTTCCACGGGCTCGCCGAAGTCGCCGTTCCTCTCCGTGCGTTCAGCCGGCTGCGTCAGCGCCAGGTCTGGTTGCTGTTGTAGGTGCACCGCAGCATGCGCAGGCCGTACTCGCTGTCGTCCAGGCACAGGCCGGTGGCCTGGTTCTCGAAGCTCACCCGGTCACCGCGGGCGTGGACCCACCAGCTCTGTTCCCTGGACGAGTTGCAGCTGCGGGTGTCCGGGTGGGCGCCCTCGGCGACGCCGCCGAAGATGCATCGGTCGGTGGCGAGGTTCCGGAACTGGCGCGTGCCGTCCTCCTGCCACACGTGCACCCTCCAGTTCTGGAAGTCGAGGCTGTTGCAGCCGAACCCGCGGAAGCCGTAGGCGAAGCTGTCGTCGAGGCAGCCGCCGGTCGCCGTGTTGCCGTAGTGCTCGACCGCGTCGGCCGCGCCGGCGGCGACCGTGGTGACCCGTGTGCCTTGAGGCTGGGGCGCCGCGGCGCCGGCGACACCGGCCGGAGCCGCGCTCAGGAAGGCGACGGCCGAGAGGACCGCCACCGTCCTGCCCCTGGTGCGTCGCGCGGACGGGAGACGGAGGGCCATGAAGGTCTTTCCTCTCTGTACGTGGTGCTGCTTGTGGTCCACACGTCGGCCGGTCTACGGGTATTCGCAGTAGACGGGGCTGGTGGCCGTCTCCACCGGGATGCCGGGGACGGGGCCGTCGTTGGAGCCTCCGCTGACGTACACGGCGCTCACCCAGCCCAGGTAGCGCTGCTGCGGCGTGATGATCTCGAGCCAGTAGTGGTTGTAGTACGGGCCGTCGGTCACACGGTCGCCCCACCGCTGGCAGAACGCCTGCACGGTGACGTTGGTCAGCCGCTCGGTGGTGGCCAGGCCGCACGACGTGCTCGGGCACGCGCGCACCCGAACCTGGCTGCCCCAGACATGGACCGGTGACACCGACGGATCGGCCTGGGCGGGTGCCGCCGCGAGGCCGAGCACTGCCGCGAGGCCGAGCACGGCGGCGAGCAGCGTCCGCACGGAGAGCGAGCGCGTCATGATCTTCGAAGACACAGGTGGTACCCCTCCCGTTCTAGGTGTTTTGGGCGTCAGCACTGGGCGTCGGCCGGCAGCCCGGCGTACGCGTCCCCCTTGAGGTACACGGCACTGGCCCACCCCTCCGTGAAACCGACCCACACGTCGTTGGTGTAGCCGTGGTCCCGGATGGCCTCCCCGTGCGTCCAGCACAGGGCGTCGTGGCGGGTCTCCCCGGCGAGGATCTTGTCGAAGGCGCGGGACCTGGTGTGGGGCTCGCTGCGGATGTTGACGGTCTCGTATGCCGTGACGCTGTAGGGCCCGAAGGCGGCCGTGCGACCGGTGGTCACGTTCGCCGAGTCGGCGGCCGTGGCCGGCTGCGCGGCCGCCGCGAAGGTACCGGCGGTGGCCAGCGCGGTGGCGGCCAGCGCGGTGGCGGCGCGAAGGGGCAGGCGCATGAGGTCTCCTGGGACATGGGGTGAGCAGTGCACGGCGAGGGCATCCAGGAGACGGTGGAGGGCGCCCGTGCGTATGAGCGGCCGACCGAACTCGTCTAGGGCGCGGTCGGTGCGGTGTGCGCGGCGGATGCGCGGCGCGTGCCGAGGGGGCGCTCTCGCAGGAGGACGGCCGCGGTGCCGACCGCGACGGTCAAGGCCGTGGCCCACACCCATCGGGACGAGGTCCAGGACTCCGCGGGGGGAACGGCGAACAGTTGCGAGCGGGCGGGGCTCAGGACGAGGAGGAGGGGCAGCAGCACACCTCCCGGCGCTGCCAGCGTGCTGCCGCGTTCTCCCCTGGAGAGGCGAAGACCGAGCGCGGTCAGCAGGATCGTCGCCGCTCCCAGCGCCGCGGCCTCCAGGGACAGTCCGGCCAAGGGCAGCGCGACCCGGTCGTCCGGGTTCAGCGCGGCCCGGAGCAGGATTCCGCCGGCCGTCCAGATCGCGGCAAGGGGCGCCAGGGTCAGCGCCAGCCGCAGCGACCGCCGTACTTCCAGAGGCAGTGGTTGTGTCGCTGTGGTGCGGGCGGCCGGGTCGTCCAGGGCGAACGCGGCGGCGGCGGTGCACAGTACGGCCGCCAGGCGGAGCAGCAGCGCCGCGTCACCTGGTTCGAGGTGGGTCGACACGGCGAGCGGCAGCGCGCAGAGCAGGAAAGCCGTCCCGCCGCCCAGCGCCATGGGAGCGCGGGGCACGAGGCGAAGCAGGTGGGGCAGAAGGGCGGTGTGCAGGGTCAGCGGGTTGCGCACGCGGTGCCCTCCGATCCCCGCTCGGCGTCCGTGGGCGGGGACACGCCCAGCAGGCGGGCGGCCTGTTCGGTGCTCGTACGGTCGTCGACGAGTACGGGCCAGGACGTGTGGAGACGGTCAGCGACGTTGTCCGCGGGCATGTCCAGAAGGTCGAGGACGACGCGTACCTCCGGGGTGTTGATGGAGACCGCCTCGGACGAGTCCAGCGTGACGAGGGTGATACCGCCGAAACTGCGCCGCTCGAGGGAGCGGAGGGCGTCGGCCGTCTCCGAGGTCGCTTGTGCCGCGAGCCAGAGAACCGTCACGGCACGGGCGCGGCACAGCATCTCGGGGTGGCTTTCCTCTACTTGACCGGGGCCGACGACCACACGGCGGGCGAACCGCACCGCGAAGGCGAGCATCTCGTCGCCGCCGATGTCGTCGGTGCCCCATTGGGTGCCGACGGTGACCGCTCCGGGTGTGTGGTGCAGCGCGTCGTCCCGGGCCCACTCCGGCGGCGGCTTGCCGACGACACCGTCCCGATCGCCGCCGAGGAAGAGCCGCTGGCGTACCGCGTACGGGCCTGTCCGGGCGCTGTCCGGCACCTGGTCGAGGACGCCGTCGGTGACTGTCTGCCAGTCCTTCGTACGGTTCAGGAAGTCGGGGAACGCGCAGAAGGTGACCAAGTCGGCTGTTCGGCACCGCTGTTGACCGCCCGGGTGCTGCTCCGCGGTGTACCGGCGGGCCACCAGGGCGTCGGAGGGCGGCTGGTACTGGAGGACGCCGACCAGGACCACGGTCACCACCAGGAGAACCAGGGCCGACCGTACCGGGACAGTGCGTGCTCCGGCCCGGGCCAGGGCGAGCAGGACCAGCACGCCGGTCACAGCAGCCAGATACCCCAGATGCGTCAAGGCGGGTCGATACATCAGGTCGACGGGCAGCGGGGCCCCGAACTCGCTCTCCACTCCCAGCGGGCCCCACCACTTCATACCGCGTACATCCAGCGCACTGCACAGGACGAGTGCCCCCATGACCACCGCGGCGAAGGGGCCTGCCGTGACCGCCGGGGTGAAGGATGCGAGGGTCACTCCCGTACAGCAGGCGAGGAGCACCACGACGGGTCCCGTGGCCAGTTCGACGAGCGAGGGGCGGCCGACCGCCGTGGGGGCCGACGCGTAGTAGGCGATCCGGGCGGCGGCCAGGACCGCCGCCACCGCGGCCGGTGGGAGGGCGGCGCCGAAGTGGGCGAGCACCCGCCGCCACAAGGGCAGTTCGAGCACTTCGCAGAGCGGTCCCGCCCCGTGCCGGCGCATCCGGGTGACCGCGAGATTCGTCGCGACGAGGCCTCCCGCGGCCAGCAGGAGCAGCGGCACCTGTGTGAAGCGGTCCTCGTCCTGCAGCACCGGATAGCGGCCGCGGAGGCCGACGTCCAGCGCTTCGTACGCCCAGAGGGCGACGTAGAGGAGGACGGCGGTGACGAAGGCGGGGTGCCGCAGCACCTGCGCGGACTCGAACCGGGCGAGTGACCACTGGGCGCGGGACGCGTTCCGTGGCACCGCGGGAACAGGGCGGTCAGGGTGTGGTTCCCTGGCGACGACGGTCGCGTGATTCTCCGCCGCCCGGTGTCCTCGCGCGTCGCTCATACCGCACCCACGGATGACCGGTCTCCGTCGAGCAGCAGGAGGTATCCGTCTTCGATGGTCGGTTCGACCATCGACACGCCGGCCGGCGGGGTGCCGATGTTGTGGAAGGTACCGACGCCGGTGCGCCACGCCGCGAGAGCGCCGGGCGAGCGCTCGCCGCTGGTCCAGACCCGCCCTTGCGCCAACAGGGCCAGCTCGTGTGGGGGTCCCTGGAACTTCACTGTGCCGTGGTCGAGCACCACGACCTTGTGGCACAGGGCTGCCACGTCCTCCGTCTGGTGCGTCGAGAGCAGAACGGTTCGGTTCTCCCCCAGTCCGGCGATGAGTTCACGGAAGCGCAGACGCTGCTCGGGGTCGAGGCCCACGGTCGGCTCGTCCAGGATGAGCAGCTCCGGGTCACCGACGATGGCGGCGGCGAGGCCGACGCGCTGGCGCATGCCGCCCGACAACTTCCGGATGCGTTTGCTCCGGTCGGCGGTCAGGCCGACCTCTTCCAGCACCCTGCGGACCTCCGCGCGCCGGGCCCCCTTGTCGCTGATCTCCTTGAGGATCCCCACGTAGTCGATGAAGTCGAACGCCGTGAAATGGGAGGGGAGTCCTGGGTTCTGCGGGAGGTAACCGAGTCGTCGGCGCAGGGCCTGCCGGCCCGCGGTGGTCAGAGGATCGAGACCCAGGAGCGCGAGCGTGCCCGCGTCCGGGGTACCGGCCGTGGCGAGAATGCGCAGCAGGGTGGTCTTTCCCGCACCGTTGGGCCCCAACAGGCCCGTCACCCCTCGCCCGAGGGTCAAGGACACGTCCCTCAGCGCGGTGTGGCGCCCGTAGCGCACGCTTACGTCGGTCAACGTGACCTGTGATGCCGTGGATTCCATCAGGGCCCTCTCGTCCCCGCCGTCGGCACCTGGTGAAGGGCCGTCCGGCCTTGCTTGTCGAAGGTGTCGAATCCGTCGCGCAGCGCGATGAGCACGCCGACGGTCAGTACGGCCACCGCTGCCATGGCCAGTTGTGCCTCGGGAAGGAGAAGTCGCGTCCCTCCGGTCAGCCGGGAGTTGTAGGTGAGCCCGAGCCAGACGCCCCAGGCGGTGAGGGTCAGCCCGATGGCCGGGACCGCGTCCATCCGGCTCGACAGGGCGAGACACACCGCGGTGAGCATGAGTGACGGGATCAGCCAGCCGAGCATGTAGGGGAACGGGAGGGGCAGTCCGGCCGCGCTCACGGCGCTCAGCGCCAGGCTCATCATCTGCACCGCGGTGGCACGCAGCAGCACGACCCGGAAGCCGTTCAGCGGGGAGACCGCCAGCCACACGTAAGCGGGGTCGAAGCGCCGACCGGTGACCGCGACGACGGCGACGGCCGACAGGGCGGGTTGCAGCGCGAAGAACAGCAGGGGTGCCGAGGTGGATTCACTCCAGCGCGCGACGGCCACGGCCAGCACCAGCAGGAGCGCCGCCCCACCCCACCAGGACCACCGCAGTGCGGGCATCGCCGCGCACAGCCGAGCCGCGTGCTCCGGAACTCCGAGGCGCAGCGCACACCTTTCCAGCAGGCTCCTCGTCGGCTCGTCGGTCGCGCGGTCGATCCCTTCCCAGAGGGAGGACAGCTCGGCCTCGTCCGCGAGGAGCGGCGACAACCGCTCACGGCAGCCCGCACACCGGTCCACATGAGCTTCCACGATGCCCCTGAGCTCGTAGGACAGCGGTCCGGCCGCGTAGGCGCGCAGCAGACCGGGGCTCAGGTGCGCCGCGTGGCTGCCCGGGCTGTCGGCCGGGCCGACGGATGGTGCCCCGCTCATCTGTTCCTCCTCCTGCCGGCCCTGTCTTCGGTGGCCGTGCTCACGGCGCTCGCCCTTCTCCTCGTCGGCGTTCCGGTCACGGCTGGAGCCTTTCCCTGAGCAGCCGTCTGGCCCGGGAAGCCCGGGACTTGACCGTGCCGGTGGGGATGTTGAGCCGCTCGGCGGCCTCCCGCACGGTCAGCCCCTCCAGTGCGGTCGCCCGCACCACGGCCCCCAGGTCGGAGGGCAGCAGCTCCATCGCGGCCACAGCGCTGTCGCCCAGTTCCGCCAGAAGCTCGTCCTCGGCGGACACCCCGTGGCGTCTCGGCAGAACCGCGAGACGGCGCAGGAGCCGTCCCCGTCGTTCCTGCGCGCGCTGCGCGTCGATCAGCCGACGCCGGCCGACTCGCCACAGCCACCCGTTCACGTCCTCGACCTGATCCAGGCGGCCGTTTCGGCCGTGCTCACGATGCCGCCAGACCTCCACGAAAACGTCCTGGACGACCTCGTCGACCAGGACGGGATCAGCACACCGCTGCCGCAGGCGGCCCCTCAGCCACGGGGCGAACCTGCGGAACAGCTCCTCGAACGCCTCCCGGTCCCCCTCGGCCACCGCACCCAGGAGCTCAGCATCGGCGTCCCCATCCCCTTGTTCGGCCTTCACACCCGCTCGTCGATCCGAAGGCCCTATCTGGTTCACCCTCAGATTGTGATCTGCACCACAGACCATGGCAGGCCGCAGGTGTCCGCCGTCGGCCGGTCGCCCGATGTGCCCAGGAGCTACTGTGTCGAGCCATGACGGTCCTGATCATCGGCGGCAGCGGCTTCCTCGGAACCGAGTTGGTCCGCCAGGCCGGAGCAGCGGGACTCGAGACCGCCGCCACCTTTGCCACCACCGAACCCGGTACCGCTTCGGGTGTCGCCTGGCACGCCCTCGACCTACGGGATCCCGCGCGGGTCACGGGGGTCGTCAAGGGTGTCGCCGCCTCGGTGGTCGTCAACCTGGCGAGCAGCGACTCCGACTGGGCGATCACCGCCGACGGGGCGGTCCGCGTCGCGATGGCCGCGGCGGAGCAGGGCGCGCGCCTCGTCCATGTCTCCAGCGACGCGGTGTTCTCCGGATCCCGCGACCGCTACGACGAGACCTGCCTGCCCGACCCGCTCACCCCGTACGGCGCCGCGAAGGCCGCCGCCGAGACGGCCGTGCGGCTCCTCCTGCCGGGCGCCGCGGTGGCCCGTACCTCGCTGATCATCGGGCACGGCCGGTCCGTCCACGAGCGCATGGTTCACGCCCTCGCGGCCGGCACGCGCGACGGCGTCCTGTTCACCGACGACATCCGCTGCCCGGTGCACGTGGCGGACCTCGCTGCCGCCCTCCTGGAACTCGCGCTGTCCGATGCGGCAGGCGTGTTCCACCTCGCCGGGTCGGACGCCCTCAGCCGTCACGACCTCGGCGTGCTGATCGCCCGGCGCGATGGACTCGACGCCGCGCGACTGCCTGCCGGGCGGCGAGCCGACGTCCGGCTGCCGGGGCCCCTCGACGTACGCCTCGACAGCCGCGCCACGCAGGAGCGCCTGCGGATCAGGCTCCGAGGCGCCCGTGAGTTCCTCCGAGAAGACACCCCGAGTCCTCCACGACGCGCGTGATGTCCCCCGGCCGCCGCAGCGGGCCGTGGCCACGGCCCGTCACGGCACCTCCGGGCCGCGGTACTCGCTCATGGCGTCGATGAGCCAGCGCGCCAGGTAGTCGGCGAACGAGGACCGTGGGAACAGTCGGTACGTCGGCGCGTCGTCGACCTGCCAGAGCAGTACCGCGACGGGTCCCACCGTGGTCGACACCGCCTCGCCGGGTGCGAAGGACCGGGGATGCAGATCGAGCGGGCAGCCCTTCTCCAGCACCTGCCGGGCGGCCGGGCCGCTCAGCTCCAGCGTGGTGCGGTTCGCGGAGACGTCCACGACCGAGCCCGGATCTCCGCCGAGTGCCTCGCGCAACTCGGCGACCACTGCGGGCGCGTCGGCCTGGGACAGCACGAGCCACTCGTCCGGGCCCAGCCAGGCGACCGTGTGGACGCCGGACTCGGCGGTGTTGCCGCACCGGCGCGGAAGCGGCGCCCCCAGGGTCTTCTCGACGCGGGCGGCCGCACCGGACGCGGGGTCGACACGCAGGTTCACCATGGTGAGGAACGGCCGCTCGGCCAGCGTGACACCGCGGGCGCCGGTGACGGCGGCGGCCCGCATCCGCTCGTCCAGATGTGCCAGGGGGCTGGTGCGCAACGCCACCGGGCCCGCACCTTTCTCGATCGTCGGCTCAGCCATCGCGCTTGGTCCCTTCGGGGTCGTAGAGGACGCAGTCGGCCACCTCGACGGGCACCAGGTCCTCGCCCACCGGGGCGAGCAGCGTCTCGCCGATCCGCGCCCGCCCGCCGGCGACGAGGGCGAGGGCGAAGGGGCGGCCGAGGGCCGGACTGTGGTAGCTGGAGGTGACATGACCGAGCATCGGCACCGGCCCGGCCCCGGGGGTGATCGGCACGCCCGGCGCGACGAGCTGGGTCCCCTCGGGCAGCCGGGTCGTGCGGTCGCTCGGCAGCAGGCCGACCAGTTGCTTGCGGTCGGTGCGGGAGGTGTCGGCGCGGGTGTAGGACCGCTTGCCGATGAAGTCCTTCTGCTTCGAGACCACCCAGCTCATGCCCGCGTCCTGCGGGGTGACCGTGCCGTCGGTGTCCTGGCCGACGATGATGTAGCCCTTCTCGGCCCGCAGGACGTGCATGGTCTCGGTGCCGTACGGGGTGATGCCGTACGGCCGGCCGATCGCGTCCACCTCCTCCCAGACCGCCGGGCCGTACCACGCCGAGACGTTGATCTCGTAGGCGAGTTCGCCGGAGAAGGAGATCCGGCAGATGCGGGCCGGGATGCCGGAGGCCAGGGTGGTCTCGCGGAAGGCCATGAACGGGAAGGCCTCGTTGGACAGGTCCACCTCGGGGGCGAGATGGGCGACGACCTCGCGCGACTGGGGGCCGACGACGGCGATCGTCGACCACTGCTCGGTCACCGACGTGCAGTGCACGTCGAGTTCGGGCCACTCGGTCTGCAGCCACTCCTCCAGCCAGTCCAGGACCCCGGCGGCGCCGCCGGTCGTGGTGGTCATGAAGTAGCGGTTGTCGTCGAGGCGGAGGGTCACGCCGTCGTCGAAGATCATGCCGTCGGGCTTGCACATGACGCCGTAGCGGGCCGTGCCGGGCTTGAGCTTCTTGAAGGCGTTGGTGTAGACGCGGTTGAGGAACTCGCCCGCGTCCGCGCCCCAGATCTCGATCTTGCCGAGGGTGGAGGCGTCCATGAACGCGACCCCCTCACGCGCCGCACGGCACTCGCGGGCCACGGCGGTGTCCATGTCCTCACCGGCCCGGGGGTAGTACCGGGGGCGCTTCCACTGTCCGACGTCCTCGAACTCCGCTCCGTGCGCGACATGCCAGCCGTGGATGGAGGTGGTCCGCTCGGGGTCGAACAGCTCGCCTCGCTCGCGCCCGGCCAGGGCCGCGAAGGCGATGGGCGTGTAGGGCGCCCGGTAGGCCGTGGTGCCGATCTCTCCCGGCGCGCCGCCGAGGGCCTCGGCGATCACACCGATCGCGTTGACGCCGGACGTCTTGCCCTGGTCGTTCGCCGTGCCGAGCGAGGTGTAGCGCTTGACGTGCTCGACCCCGCGCATGCCGGCGCCGGTGGAGCGCCAGACGTCGGCGACGGTGACATCGCGCTGGAGGTCGACGAAGTGGGTGTTCCAGGTGCCGGGTTCGCCGTCAGGGGCGGGTGTCAGCCACAGGGCACGCGTCGGGCCGATCGCGAGCCGCGCGACATCGGACGGCAGGGCCACCGGGAACCCGGCGTCCGTGGCGGCGCGTGCACCGGCGCGCGCCCCTTCGGCCCGGCAACCGTCGAGGTCGTACGTCCCACGCGCCGCACCGACGACCTGCTGGTCCCGTACCGCGCCGTCGGGCACGAAGGCCACCAGCTCCTCGTCCCAGCGCAGCCGTCCCTGACGCTGGCTGTGCAGATGCACCACCGGGCTCCATCCGCCCGACACAGCGAGCAGATCGCAGTCGAACGACTGGGCTCCACCAGTGAGTTGGCCATCGGCATCGAGTGCCTGAACGGTGACGCCGGTGAGCCTGTGGTCACCCGAGGTGCCGACCACCGCGCTGCCCGTCAGCACCCGCACCCCGGTCGCCCCGGCGACCTCGGCGGCGCGGCGGGACAGTTCGGGCCGCGCGTCCACGACGGCGGCGACGTCGATCCCGGCCGCGTGCAGATCGGCGACCGTGTCGTACGCGCTGTCGTTCGTCGTGCTCACCACGGCTCGCGAACCCGGCGCCACGCCATACCGGTTGACGTACGTCCGGACGGCCCCGGCGAGCATCACCCCGGGCCGGTCGTTGCCGGCGAAAACCAGCGGACGCTCGTGGGCGCCGGTCGCCAGGACCACCTGGCGGGCCCGGATGTGCCACAGCCGCTGGCGCGAGACGCCTTCGGGGGCGGCGGTTCCCAGGTGGTCGGTGCGCCGCTGGAGGGCGAGCACGTAGTTGTCGTCGTACGACCCGAAGGCCGTGGTGCGTGCGAGTACGACGACCTCGGGGGCGGCGTCGAGTGCGGCGCGGACGTCGGCGACCCACTCGAGGTCGCTCGGCGCGCCGGCGAGCAGCGAACCACCGGGCTCGGGCTGGTCGTCGACGAGGATCACGCGGGCGCCGGAGTCGGCGGCAGCGGCGGCGGCCGCGAGGCCGGCCGGTCCGGCCCCGACGATCAGGACGTCGGTGTGGACGTACTTCTTGTCGTGGACGGCGGAGTCGGGGGTCGGGTCGAGCCGGCCCATCCCGGACAGTGTCGTGGCGGACAGGCCGTCGTACAGCTCCACCGTCGTCGCCGGGAGCATGCCCTCCGAGCACGGGCCGTCGAGCTGGAGCAGGGCGTTGGGCTCCTCGACGCCCGCCGCGACGATGCCGCGCGGGCGGCCGCGGTAGAGCGAGGGGGCGACCTCGACGAGGCCGTTGGCCAACATCGCCGAAGCGACGGTGTCGCCCGGGTGGCCGGTCAACTCCCGCCCGTCGACGGTGAATCGAAGCAGAGTGCCGCGGTCGACACGGCCACCCCGCTGGATCCGGAAGCGCTGGTCGGTCATCGGTTCCCTCCGGGGCGGGGCTCGCCGGGCCGGTACGAGGTCAGCACCTCGTTGGTGACGGTGTCACGCAGGACGTTGAACCAGCGGCGGCAGCCGGTGCCGTGCATCCACCGCTCGGCGAAGGGGCCCTTGGGGTTGTCGCGGTAGAAGACGTACTCGGCCCACTGCTCGTCGGTGAGGTCGGCGGGGGTCTCGGGGTAGGGGACGTGGGCCTGTCCCCCGTAGTGGTACTCGGTCTCGTCACGGGGGCCGCACCAGGGGCAGGTGATCAGCAGCACGACGTCCTCCTCAGTGGGCCACGGCTGCCGCGCCGTGTTCGTCGATCAACGCGCCCGTCGCGAAACGGTCGAGGGCGAAGGGGGCGTTCAGCGGATGCGGCTCGCCCGTGGCGATGGTGTGCGCGAAGGTCCAGCCGGCGGCCGGGGTGGCCTTGAATCCGCCGGTGCCCCAGCCGCAGTTGACGTAGAGGTTCTCGACGGGGGTGGTGCCGATGATCGGGGAGGCGTCCGGCGTGACGTCGACGATGCCGCCCCAGGTCCGCAGCACATGCGCTCGCGCGAAGATCGGGAACAGCTCGACCGCGGCGGCCATCTGCTGCTCGATCACGTGGAACGAGCCGCGCTGCCCGTAGCCGTTGTACGAGTCGACGCCCGCGCCCATCACCAACTCGCCCTTGTGGGCCTGGGACACGTAGACGTGCACGTGGTTCGACATGACGACCGTCGGGTGGACCGGCTCGTGCAGCTCGGAGACCAGCGCCTGGAGCGGATGGGACTGCACCGGCAGCCGTACGCCCGCCCGCGCGGCCAGCACGCTGCTGTGCCCGGCCGCCGCGAGGCCGACGCGGCCGGCGTGGATGCGGCCGCGGTTGGTCTCGACGCCCACGATCCGGTCGCCGTCCTTGAGGAAGCCGGTGACCTCGCAGCCCTGGATCAGGTCCACGCCCATGTCGTCGGCGCGGCGGGCCAGCGCCCAGGCGACGTGGTCGTGCTTGGCGATGCCGGCCCGGGGCTGGAAAGTGGCGCCGAGGACCGGATACCGGGTGCGGGACGAGACGTTGAGGATGGGGCAGACCTGGGCGGCCTCGTCCGGTTCGAGCCACTCGGCGTCGACTCCGTTGAGGCGGTTGGCGTTGACGCGGCGCACGCCCTCGCGGACGTCCTGCAGGGTGTGCGCGAGGTTGAGGACTCCGCGCTGGCTGAACAGGAAGTCGTAGTCCAGTTCCTCGGGGAGCCGCTCCCACAGCTTGAGCGCGTGCTCGTAGATCGCCGCGCTCTCGTCCCAGAGGTAGTTGGAGCGGATGATCGTGGTGTTGCGTGCCATGTTGCCACCGGCCAGCCAGCCCTTCTCCAGGACGGCGACGTTGGTGATGCCGTGGTTCTTGGCGAGGTAGTAGGCGGTGGCCAGGCCGTGACCACCGGCGCCGACGATGACGACGTCGTACGAGGAGCGCGGCTCGGGATTGCGCCAGAGGAAGTCCGGGTGCTCCGGCAGCGGCTCGGCGGTCATGCCGCGCCTCCGTTCAGGTGGGGATAGAGGGGGAAGGCGGCGGCGAGTTTCCCGACCCTGGCGCGCAGCTCGTCGTCGGGCTGTTCGCCCTTCAGTGACTCGGCGATGATGTCGGCGACCTCCCGGAACTCCGCCTCGCCGAAGCCGCGGGTGGCCAGGGCCGGGGTGCCGATCCGCAGCCCCGAGGAGACCATCGGCGGGCGGGGGTCGAACGGCACCGCGTTGCGGTTGACGGTGATGCCGATGCGGTGCAGCCGGTCCTCGGCCTGCTGCCCGTCGAGCGCGGAGTCGCGCAGGTCGACGAGGACCAGGTGGACTTCGGTGCCCCCGGTCAGCACGGTGATCCCGGCCTCGGCCACGTCGTCGGCCAGCAGCCGTCCGGCGAGGATGCGGGCGCCGGCCAGGGTGCGCTGCTGGCGCTCCTTGAACTCCTCCCCCGCCGCCAGCTTGAAGGCCACCGCCTTCGCCGCGATGACGTGTTCCAGCGGGCCGCCCTGCTGGCCGGGGAACACCGCCGAGTTGATCTTCTTGGCGAGGTCGGCCCGGCTGAGGATCACCCCGCCGCGCGGGCCGCCGAGAGTCTTGTGGGTGGTGGTGGTGACGACGTCGGCGTAGGGCACCGGGTTCGGGTGGAGGCCTGCGGCCACCAGTCCGGCGAAGTGCGCCATGTCCACCATCAGGTACGCGCCCACCGCGTCGGCGATCCGCCGGAACTCGGCGAAGTCCAGCCGTCGGGGGTACGCCGACCAGCCGGCGACGATCATCCTGGGCCGGTGCGCTAGGGCGAGCCGCTCGACCTCGTCCATGTCGATGCGCAGGTCGGACTCGCGCACGTGGTACGGCACGACGTTGTACAGCTTGCCGGAGTAGTTGATGCGCATGCCGTGGGTGAGGTGACCGCCGTGCGCCAGGTCGAGGCCGAGCATCGTGTCGCCGGGGTCGAGCAACGCGAACATCGCGGCCGCGTTGGCCTGGGCACCCGAGTGCGGCTGCACGTTCGCGGCTTCGGCGCCGAACAGCTCCCTCACCCGGGCGATGGCCAACCGCTCGACGACGTCGACGTGTTCACAGCCGCCGTAGTAGCGGCGCCCCGGATAGCCCTCGGCGTACTTGTTGGTCAGGACCGACCCCTGGGCCTCCATGACGGCGGCGGGTGCGAAGTTCTCCGAGGCGATCATCTCGAGGGTCGACTGCTGGCGGCGCAGCTCGGCGTCCACGGCGGTGGCGACGTCCGGGTCGAGCTCGCCGAGCGGGAGGGAGAGGGGGGAGACGAGTGTGCTGGTCGACGGGCTGGTTGCCATCTGTGCACCATCCTGGGAGCCAACTAGTACGCTACTGATATATCAGACTCTGCGGTACGGTATGGGAGCTCGCCGGACAGGTCAAGGGGGCATTCATGCAGCAGGTGGCGACCGAGCCCACAGACGGGGCGGCCAGGGGATCGGAGGCCGGGGGCGAGGAGCTGTCCCTCGCCGAGCGCGCCTACCGCGCCGTCCGCGACCGGCTCGTCATGCTCGAGATCCGCCCCGGCGCGCCGATCAACGAGGAGCAGCTCGCACAGTCCCTCGGCGTCGGCCGGACGCCGGTGCGCGAGGCACTCAAGCGGCTCCAGTACGAGCGCCTGATCGCCACCTACCCCCGGCGCGGCACCTTCGCCACCGACGTCAACATCACCGACCTGGCCCACATCTCCGAGGTACGCCAGGAGCTGGAGCCCCTCGCCGCCGCCCAGGCCGCGCGGCGGGCCACGGCCGCGGACCGGGCGAATCTGACGGCGCTGCGGCGGGAGCTGGAGAGCGCGCATTCAGCTCAGTACGACACCATCGCGCTCATGCACCTGGACCTTCAGGTCCACCGTGCCGTCTACGCCGCCGCGCACAACCCGTACCTGGAGGACACCCTCGTCCGCCACGACAACCTGGCCACCCGCATCTGGTGCCTGTTCATCGACCGCCTGTCCGACATGGCGGGTCACGTCGAGGAGCACGGGCCGTTGATCGAGGCGATCGTCGCCGGAGAGCCGGAGAAGGCGGCGCGGCTAGCCCGCGGTCACGTCGAGGGCTTCGAACGGGCCATTCGCGAGGCGATCTAGGGTCTGTCGTTCGGATCAGGCCGGCTGTAAGACGCGGTGCCAACTCACTGGCGGAGCAGGGCGTCGCGGTCACCGTCCTTCGACGGCTGCGACGGGTGACCCGGACCCGGAGGGCTTGCAGGTGGAACTCGGGCTGGACGGCTTCGAGTTCCGCGAGCGCCGCACCTTCGACGCCGTCGTGGCCGAAATGGACACCGATCCGGTCCAGGCCCCCCAGCTGTTCCGCATGGGGGACGCCGTGGCGAGCCGGAATGTGCACGCCGCGATGCTGGACGCGGCCCGCCTCTGCCGGGCGATCCGAGGACCGTACCGCCTGGGCGTCCGCTTTCGGGTTTCAGCTCCGCCGCCCCTGTCCCGTGTCCATCCCAGGAGTGATCCGTCCCCGCAGGTCACAGGCCGCGGGACTGTCCCGGCGTCCCGATCCGAGGGTGTGGGGGTCAGCTTTCGGACAGCCGCTGCCAGCATGATCGGCGTCGGGAGCTCCCGGCCACTCACAAGAGGGGGAACACGAGATGGGACGGAGGACGCTTCTGCGGGGTCTGACCCTCGCCGTGGCAGCGGTCCTGCCCCTGTGCGGGCCCACTGCGGTGCGGGCGGCACAGGCCGTGGCCACCGCTGTCGCGGTCTGCGGGCACACGAGCGCACAGCCCACGCTGCAGCGGGGATCGACGGGGGACCCCGCGGTCGAGGCGCAGTGCGAGCTCAATCTGGCGACGAAGCCGAGCCAGTACACGCCGATCGCGGCGGACGGCACGTTCGGGCCGGCGACGGAGACGCGGGTCAAGGAGTTCCAGCGGTGTGCCGGGCTGGGCGCAGACGGTGTGCTCGGTCCGCAGACCTGGGCGGCGCTGAACACCTGGGCCGCACGCCCGCACACCTGTGCCGACCAGGGCACGTCGAGCACGGCACAGCCGACCGTGTGCGGCCACACCGACGCTCGCCCGACGCTGCGACGGGGCGCGAAGGGCACTGAGGTCAAGGAGCTGCAGTGCCGCCTGAACCTGGCGCTGGAGCCGTTCCACTATCCGCCGTTGACGATCGACGGCGACTTCGGGGGCGGGACCGAGAACCGGATCATCGAGCTTCAGCACTGCGCCAACCTCAGTGCCGACGGCGTCGTGGGCCCCAACACCTGGGCGAAACTGGTCGACTGGGCCGGCCGTAGCACGTACTGCGCGCCGCCCCGCCCCGCCGGCTACCCGATCGACGGCCTGGACACGGCCAAGTACCAGCACCCCGGCGGCGCGCCGATCGACTGGAAGGCCGTACGGGCCTCAGGTGTCGAGTTCGCGACGGTCAAGGCCACCCGGGGCCTGAACGTCACCGACGAATACCTCGCCACCGACCTCGAGGCGGCGAGGGCGGCGGGGCTGGCCGTCGCGCCCTACCACTTCTACACGGGCATGGCGCCGGACACGGGTGCCGCGCAGGCCGACCGGTTCATCGCCGCCGTGCGGGCGACCGGCTACACCGGGAAGCGGGCGGGCGACCTGCCGCCGATCTTCGACCTGGAACGCATGGACGACGGCAGCGGACGCTGTCCCACGTACGGCACGGTCGGCGATGCCAAGGCCTGGCTCGACCAGGTGGAGGCGGCCTTCGGCCGCACTCCGATCATCTACACCCAGAAGTCCTTCCTGGACGACTGCCTGGGTTCGACCACCGCCTTCGCCCGGTATCCGCTGCAACTCGCGGACTACCGCCAGTCCATCACCCAGCCGCCGCTGCCGAACGGCTCGACGACCTGGTCGATGTGGCAGTACACCGACGCCGCGATTTTCCCGGGCATCCAGGCACCGGCGACCGCGGACGTGTTCAACGGCACCCAGACCGACCTGGACCGCCTGGCCAACCGCTGATCCCGGCCGGACACCAGTACCGGCCTCGACTGGACACCACCGTCCCCCGAAAGGACGACGATGACTTCCTCCTTCCGTCCCATCGACCGTCGCGCCATGCTGCGTGGCACCCTGGCCGCCGGTGCCGGCGTCGCGTTCGGTCAGCTGCTGTTCTCGGGCGTCGCAGAGGCCTACTCCTGGTCGCGGACCCTGGAACAGGGCGCCAAGGGAGCCGATGTGACCGAGTTGCAGATCAGAGTCGCGGGCTGGGCGGCGGACAGCCCCAGCCACACCCGGGTCGGCATCGACGGCGACTTCGGCCCCGGCACAGCGGCGGCCGTACGCCGGTTCCAGGCGGCGTACGGTCTCACCGCCGACGCCAGTGTCGGGCCCAACACCCAGGCGAAGCTCAACGCGCTGGAGCAGTCGGACGGTTCCACGCTCCACTTCAACTGGAGCGAGTTCGTGGACCAGTCGAGCGGCACCTTCAACGGCGGCAAGGTGAGCGCGGCGCAGGCGAAGGAGAACGCCCGCCGCTGCATGTACAAGCTGGAGACGCTGCGCAAGAAGCTGGGCGACAAGCCGATCACCGTCAACTCCGGCTTCCGCAGCATCGCGCACAACGCCGAGATCGGCGGGGCCGGCGACAGCATGCACCTGTACGGCACCGCGGCGGACCTCGACGTCCCCGGCGTGGCCACCAAGACCGTCTACCAGAAGGCGGAGACCTGCGGGTTCTCCGGACTGGAGCGGTACACCGTCGACCACCAGCACGTCGACAGCAGGGCCGATCTCGGCCGGGACTGGTGGTGGGAGAGCGGCACGGTCTGACGCCGTCCCGAGTGATCCGGAGCCGGTAGCCCCCGGGTGCCGCCACGGCGGTGTCCGGGGCTCGGGGCTTCAGCTCTTCGCCTTGTCCTTCGGCTTGTCTTTCGGCTTGTCCTTCAGCGCCGCCTCGCAGGAGGGCCAGTCGTGGAAGTCACGGTGGGCGCTCCACAGTCGGTGGGCCGCCTGGATGTTCCACTCCGGGTCGAACGCCCGTCGCGGTGTGCCGTCGAGCTCCCGCAGGCGGGCGTCGGAGATCTGGAAGACGCCCCAGTTGCGGCTGCCGTTGGTGTTGGGCAGGACCCACAGCGGGTCGAGGAACGACGCACAGCGGGCGATGGCCACGGCGGTGTCGGGATCCTCGACGAACACCTCACGGATCCGCTTGCTCACCTTGGCCGGCGACCAGGTCGCCATGCTCACCTTCTGCGCGTAGAGCGCCTTCCTGGTCTCCTCGTCGACCACGTTCCTGGCCGACACACCCGCCAGCACCTGGAACGCGGTCAGTCTGCGCAGGGTCTCCGGTCCGAAGTCCCCGTCGACGGAGAGCCTGCCCTTGGCCTCCACCAACAGGGCCTGGACCTCACGCACACACTCGTCGTGCTGCCCCATGCTCACCGTCTTGCACGCCGGGGAGTACAGCAGCCCGTCGCCGTCCGCCGGTGAGGCACCGGCGGGGCGCCCGTAGGGCAGCCACACGAAGCCGGCCACCAGCACCACCGCGACCACGGCGGCCAGTACCGCCACGCGCGGGGACAGCTTGTCCGGTACCCGAAACCGTCGCTTCTCGGCCTCGTCGGGGGTGATCTCCGGCGGGGTGGTGTCGCCCGGCTCCTCCTCGGCGGTCACAACCGGCACGTCCCGGTCGGTGTCCGCCAGCGCCCACAGCCGGTGGAGTTCCCGGAGCTCCTCCGCACTGGCGCCGCACACCTTGGCGAAGGCGTGCACCACCCGGTAGTCCGTCGGGACGCTGAGGCCGGAGCAGTACCGATGCAGACTGGAACCACTGACGCCCGCCTCCTTGCCGAGTCGGTCGTAACCCCGGCCGCTGCGGTCCTTCAGCATCCGAAGGTAGGCGGCGAACTTCTCGGTTTGCGGAGAGGCAACCACAGATCCACCCTTGTTCAAGCCTCAAGTGACGGGGAGAAGCTACACCGCGGAGAAGGGTGCGGGGGCCCTTTCGCTGCCGCATCGTGACCGGCAAGGACCTTTTACCCGACGGTATTTGAGAGAGTGTCAACCAGCATAATTCTGCGTCCCGCAGGCGACAGGCCGTTCGAGAGAGGCAGCGCCAGGTGACTTCCACGCTCACGGCTTCGGCCGAGGAGGCCGGTGAGATCCGCCGTTTCTGGGGCGGGCTCGGTCTTCCCGGGCTGATCGACGTCCACACCCACTTCATGCCCGAGCGGGTCCTGCACAAGGTCTGGGACTACTTCGACACCAACGGCCCACTGACAGGCGGGCTTCAGTGGCCGATCACCTACCGGAAGCAGGAGGCGGAGCGGGCGGCCCTTCTGCGGGAGTTCGGCGTCAGGGCCTTCACCGCGATGCTCTACCCCCACAAGCCCGGCATGGCCAGGTGGCTGAACGGATGGGCGGCCGACTTCGCCCGCCGCACCCCCGACTGCCTGCACACCGCCACCCTCTACCCCGAACCCGACGTCGAGACGTACGTCCGTGAGGCCGTCGCGGCAGGGGCACGCGTGTTCAAGGCCCATGTGCAGGTGGGAGCGTACGACCCTGCCGACGCACTCCTCCAGCCCGCGTGGGCGTTGCTGGCCGACGCCGGCATCCCCGTGGTGATCCACTGCGGCTCCGGGCCCGCGCCCGGCAAGCACACCGGCCCCGAGCCCGTCGCGAGGGTGCTCGCACGCCATCCGGAACTGCGGCTGATCATCGCGCACATGGGCATGCCCGAGTACGAGGAGTTCTTCGACCTCGCCGAACGGTACGACCAGGTACGGCTGGACACGACCATGGCGTTCACCGACTTCACCGAGGGATTCATGCCGTTCCCGCGCCGCGCCCTGCCCCGACTCGCCGCCCTCGGCGACCGCATCCTGCTCGGCTCCGACTTCCCCAACATCCCCTACCCGTACCTGCACCAGCTCCAGGCCCTGGACAGGCTGGGCCTGGGACCGGACTGGCTGCGGGCCGTGTGCCACGACAACGCGGCGGACCTGTTCGGCGTGTAGCAGCTTCGCAGCGCGGCCTCGGCGGGCGGACGCCGAGGACTGCGGCGCCGCGTCTCAGGCCGCAAGGACATGCCGGCGGTGCTTGGCACGGGCGGGCTTCTCCCTACGGCTGCAGAACGTCTACGAGGAGATAGCCGTCGATACGGCGTACGTGCTCGCTGTCGGGGTCGAGCGGGAGTGCGTGGCCGAGGTCGCCGGCGCGGACTTCGCTGATCCACTGGTCGTGCTGGTACTCGTGGTTGATGAGTGCGGTGAGCAAGTGGGTGGCGACGACGGTGAGTTGCCTGGGGGCGCCGACCCGGCCGGCGGCGATGTCCCCGATGCGGGCGTGTACGCGGTCGGCCACGGTCTCCCGGAAGTCGGTGAGCCGTTCGACGGTGGGCAGCGCGCCGCGGAACTTCTCGGGGTTCGCCGAATCCATCAGGGCGTCCAGCTCAGGATCCGGGCTGGGCTCGGCCGCGGTGAGGTTGCGGACCATGAAGTGGGCGACATGCGCCTGGTGCCCCAGGTGCCAGCCGATGGCGCTGGAGTTCTCGTGCGGGCGCCAGGTCACCTCGTCCGGGGTGAGGTCCTTCCACAGGTCGTCGGTGTAGGCACGGGCACGGTCGTACTCGCGCAGCAATGCGTCTACCTGGAGCATGAGTTCGCCTCTCCTGTGGTCAGGGACGCCGTCACCGCGCGCTCGGCGGCGGCGAGGGCGCCCTCGATGTGTCCGGCGTACCGGTCGGCTGTCTCGGTGGAGGCCCAGTGCAGCCTGCCGCCCAGCGCGGGCCGCCGGTAGAGGGGGTGGCCGAACAGGGAGTGGTCGGCCAGGTGGTGCACGGCCGGCGGAGCGGTCCAGCGCTCGCTGCTCCAGTCCTGGACCTGGAGCGTCTCGGGCTCGGCGGCGGCGGGGCCGAAGAGCTGCGCCAGCTGAGTGATCACCGCCTGCTCGAAGCCCGGGCCGACGGCCAGGGCCGCGGCGAAGCCGAACAGCGCGGCGGGCCGCCCGTCGGGACCCGACATGTCGTGCAGTTCCTGCAACGGGCCGATCCTGCCGGCCGCCGCCCCGGCGAGCCCTTCGTCACGCCAGAAGGCGGAGGGGTAGTGGGCGACGACCTTGGCGACCGCCCCCATCCACACCGGGGTGGTGCGGGCGAGGCGAACCAGCTCCGGCGACAGCTCCGAGCCGAAGTCAATACGGGCGAGGGCGAGTGCGGGAGGTACGGCCACAACGACGTGCTGCGCGTACAGCACCGAGCCCGACGTGCGGACTT
Source organism: Streptomyces sp. NPDC048751 (assembly GCF_043198595.1). NCBI lineage: Bacteria > Bacillati > Actinomycetota > Actinomycetes > Kitasatosporales > Streptomycetaceae > Streptomyces > Streptomyces sp. NPDC048751. Next base: position 13,193 of record NZ_JBICUX010000013.1, on the reverse strand, counting down.
CGAGCCCGCCGGTGGCGCGGCGGTGCACTGCGGTGACGGGGCTGTCCAGTCGTACGGTGTCCGCGGGCAGTTGGGCCGCGAGGGTGCGAGCGAGGGTGTCGGCCCCCAGCGCGAAGCGGCGGGCGGGGGCGTCGATCAGGTTGCCGGGCAGCCGCCGTACGCCGGTGGCGTCCTGCACGAGCGTGTCCCCCGCGAGATGCTGCTCGAAGGTGTCGACGCCGAGCCGTGCGGCGAGATCCGCGACCCGTCCCTCCCCGTCCCAGAACCAGGTGGCACCCAGGTCGAGGGCCCCCGGTGGGCCGGCCTTGCTGAGCAGACGCCCGCCGATGCGCTCGCGGGCCTCCAGACAGACGTTGTCGCGCCCGGCGGCGACCAGCGCGGCGGCCGCGGCCAGTCCGGCGATCCCGGCACCGATCACGACGACATCGTGGTCGTCCTGCTGGAGCATGTACGGCTCCCTTTCTCTGCTCGCTCCGGTTTCCCTGCTCCACCACGGCGGTCAGGCGCCCGGAATGAGCACCGTCCGGAAGCGGGCCTTGCCCTCTTGCTGGATGTCCAGCGCCTGCTGCGCCTCCTCCAGGGGGACGGTCCGCACCTGGGGGCGGACACCGGTGGCGACCGCGAAGCGCATGGCCCGTTCGGTGTCGGCGGGGCTGCCGGTCAGATGACCGGTGACGCTGCGAGCCCCCATGACGACCTTCGCCAGGGGCAGTTGCAGGGGAGATCCGTCGAAGCCGACGACAGTGAGCCTCCCGTGCGGAGCGAGCCCGTCCACCAGCTCCGCGAGCGGCTTGCTGCTGGAGGCCGTCGACAGGATCAGCCGCGCCCCGCCCAACTCCCCCAGCCCGTCGCCGGGTTGCTGCCGCTCGGCGTCGATGTAGTGCCGCGCGCCCAGCTCCTCGGCGAGCCGGCGCTTCTCCTCACCCCGACCGATCGCCACCGTGTCGAACCCCATCGCCGCGGCGAACCGCACCGCCAGGTGCCCCAGACCGCCGATCCCGAGGACGGCGACCAGGTCGCCCGGCCCGGCACCGGAGTGCCGCAGGGCGTTGAAGGTGGTGACGGCGGCGCAGCCGAAGGGCGCGGCCTCCGCCGCAGACAGGCCCTCGGGGATCCGGGCGAGAGTGGTGGCGGGAACCGTGAGGGTGCTCGACCAGCCGCCGGGATACGACATGCCAGGGATCTTCCGCTCCGGGCAGTGGACAACGTCCCCGGCACGGCAGGCGGAGCAGTGCCCGCAGCTGCCGCCGAACCAGCCGACGGTCACCCGCTCCCCCACGCCCCACCCCTGCACCTGAGGACCCAGCTCCGCGATCACACCGGCGACCTCATGGCCCGGAGTGATCGGGAAGCCGGTCGCCGGAGCACGATCGCGGACCGTACCGATGTCGGCGCCGCAGATGCCGGTCGCGGCCACGTCGATACGCACCTCGCCGACCCCGGGTGGCCGCTCCACGACCGGGACGACCCGTACGGCATCCCCCGGCTCCGCCACCTGTGCGGCCCTGTGAACACGCTTGGCATCCTGGGACACGACACTCTCTCCTCGTAATTGAAAGGGACGCGGACATCCACAGGACATAGCGCGTATGAATCCGTCTGCACCGTAAGACGTCAAGGTCGATCCCGGTAGAGGATCATGGTGAATGGGGGCATAAGCAATGGTTATCGCCACGGGGGTCGACAAAGGCTGTGCCTCCAGCGCCTTTATCGGGCCCGTCCGCGGGAATCCGCGGCGGGGATAGGGTGTATCCCGAAATCATCCCGGGGGGCGTATCAAAGCAGTTCCCCGGTGCTTGACATCTACGAAGCGGTACGAGAAAGGCACAGCACGTTGAGGAGCCAGGACGCCGCCGTACTCGAGGACCCGGTGGGCGAGTCACTGCGTGGCCACCACGCGGGCCTCGCCCGGCGACTCGGCCAGGCAGCCGCCTACCTGCCGGAAGTCGCGAGCTTCTCGGCACCGTCCCCCGCCGCCGGTTCGGCGGACTGGTCCGATCTGGCCCGGCTGCTCGGTCGTGGCGCCTTCGCCGACATGTTCAGCCGCCGGGCGACCCCGCCGCCGGACTGGGAGCCGGTGTTCATCATGGAGGGCCGACAGATGATCTGGCCCGGCGGCCGACCCGTTCAGGCCCGCGCCGCGATCGACACCGGCCTGGTCGAGCTGGGTGCGGCCGATGTGCCGGAGATGCTCGATCTCGTCGCGCGGACCCAGCCGGGGCCGTTCTGGTCACGCACCCACGAACTCGGCACCTACCTCGGCATACGCACCGGCGGCAGGCTGGTGGCCATGGCGGGCGAACGGCTCCGACCTCCGGGGTGGACCGAGATCAGCGCCGTCTGCACGGCACCCGAGGCACGAGGGCGAGGCCACGCCGCCCGCCTGGTGAGCGCGCTCGCCGCACGCGTCCTGGCACGCAACGAACGGCCCTTCCTTCACGTGGCCGAGACGAACACCGCCGCGATCGCCCTCTACGAACGACTCGGCTTCGAAAGCCGCACGCAGGTGACGTTTCGCGGGTTCCGTACGCCGTGAATGGGGAAGCAGCCGCCGCGCTGCTCGCCCAAGTCGGCAGTCGTTCACCCCCGTACAACGAGCCACGCCACAACCGGCCGACGCCGCCTGTCCGTCCGCGTGCCGAACCCCGCCAGACCGGCCATCTCGTCTGGTACTGGGCGAAGTTGGGGGTGCCGTGACGCATCGGTGGCCATTGTCGGATCATGAAGCACATGTCTCACACATCCCGACGAAGACTCCTCGCCACCTTGGCGGCCTCTGCCGCCGCCCCGCTCACCGGTCTGGCCGCCGCCCCGGCACGTGCCGCCGCGGTGGCGGACGTGCCTGCCTTTCCAGGGCCGGGTGGCCTGCCCTCAGCCCGCTCGTGGGTGACCATGGAGCCGCTGGGCGCCTCGCACTTCACTCCGGTGGCCCTCACCACCCCGCTCACCACCACCGTGCTCGCCGGCACCCCGGCCCGGACCGAGGTCACGTCCGGCGGCAAGCGTGTCGCGCTGCTGACGCACGGCGCGCGAACCGTCGTGCTGCCCGGCCCGCAGCGGACGTTCGCAGAGAACAAACGGCCCTTCGAGGACGACTTCAAGCGGACACTGCCGGACCTCAGGACCGCCGAGGAGAACCGGGTGTACTGGGGCACCTCGCCCGGCGGCGGCAAATGGGTCACGTCCGAAACCTTCAAGACCGACTTCTCGGTGGTGCCGGGCACCGGAATCATCGACCTCACGACCGCCGGGTACAGCCGGCACGCCAGCCTGCGTGACGACGAGATCACCGACGTCGACGCGCGCTGCACGGCCAGGTTCGACAAGGTCCCGACGGGGCAGGCCTGTTCGTTCGCGCTGACCTTCGGCTACGGCAGCACCCAGAACCACTACCGGGCGCGGCTGTCCTTCCTCACCTCCGGGGCGGTCGAGTTGCGGTTGGAGAAGGAGGTCAGCAACGACGTGACCTCACTGGCGACGTCGGTCACGCTGGCCACGGGTGTGCCGGCGGGGACCGACTGGACGATCCGGGTGCGGCGGGAGGGCACCCGGATCCAGGCGAAGGCCTGGCAGTCCGCGTCGGCGCAACCGTCTTCGTGGACCTTCGACGTCACCGACACCACACCCACGTTGACCAAGGGCCGGGTGGGCCTGCGCGCCTTGGCCAACGAGGGCTGCACCAACCTGCCGGTCCGACTGTCCGTGAGCCGCCTCGAGGTGGACACCGCGAACTGGGCGGCCCTGCCGACCGTCACCCACGGCGACTGGGTGCGCCTGCTGCCCGAGCCGTTCGACGGCACCTGGACGGCCGAGCTGGACCGGACGCTCCGCGGCTGGGCCGGATCCACCGTCCCGGACGTACTCGCGTACGCGGCGATGTTCCTCGGCGGCGTTCCGGCGGTCACGGCCGGCGCCGGACCGGCCCAGGGCAAGAAGGTGTTGGGCGAGGCCGGGTACGGCTATCCCGACGCGCAGGGCTTCCTGCTCGAGGGCGCCGACTTCCACGAGTACATGGGGGTGGGCTGGACCTTCCCGGACGGCACGTACGAGAGGCCGTCCAGCAGCCAGGTCGGCAACCTCGACTGCTCGGGCTACACGCGCATGGTCTACGGCTACCACCTGGGCGTGCCCCTGGCCGCCAAGGAGGACACCTCGGGCACCCGGATCCCGCGCAAGTCCCGGCACATCGTCGACTACGCGCCGGGCGTGGTCGTCGACCGCGTCACCGGGACCACCCCGCCGGCCGCGGCCCTGCTCCAGCCGGGCGACCTGGTGCTGTTCAACGCCGACTCCAGTGACGACGGGGTCAGCGCCACCGTCGACCACGTCGGCATCTACCTGGGTCTCGACGCCGGCGGCAAGCGCCGCTTCCTCTCCAGCCGCAAGACGGTCAATGGGCCCACCATGTCCGACCTGGGCGGCGCGTCCCTGCTCGACGGCTCGGGTACGTACGCCAAGACACTGCACACCGTGCGTCGTATCTGAGTGCCTGTTTCTAAGCCCCGGCGTGAAGGTGCACAGGTCGGAGGACTCGCTTCAGGTGGTCGTGACGAAGCGTGGGGCGGGTGAGGGGACGCGTCTGCTTGTGGTGTGTGGTGTGGTGTGGTTTCGGGGGTATTCGACGGGCCTTAACCGTGTTGCTCAGGACGAGGGTGGCGGTGTGCTAGCAGTGGTGCCCGAAAACGAAAACCAGCCACTGGCTACCGTCCCATACTGTCGGCTCTGGCCTTCGCCGGGGACGAGCCGGTGACCGAGGCCCGGCATGCGGCCCGTGCCTTTTTGGTCGAGGTGCAGGCCGTGCACGAAATTCCGGCTGGTGACCAACGCGCACAAGTACGCGCCCGGCCCGTGTCTGCTGGACCTGGAGATCAGCGACGGCGCCGTGGAGATCAGCGTGTGGGACACCGATCCGACGCTTCCGGTGGCCCAGGCCGCTGATCCGTGCCGGGTCGGGCAGCACGGTCTGGAAATCGTGATCAGCGTGTGCCGCAGCTTCGAGATGCGCCGGGAGCCGGTGGGCAAGCGCATCAAAGCCGCCGTCGTGCTGGCCGACGACCCCGGCGGCCACCCGGCAGGCCGTCTGATGTGACCGTCGCTTGCTCAGTTCCTGTGAGGCAAATTACAAGGTCACAGTCCGTTTGGCAGCCGCGAACACGACCGGCATGGCGCACGATCGACAGCCCTTGTCCATGGCAGTCTGCGGACCAACATGATGGCTTGAGGCCCGGAGGTACACCGCTCGTGGCGGCGAACATCAACCCCACCGTCAGGAGGCGCCATCTGGGAGCCGAGCTCCGCCGACTCCGCCAGGACAGTGGGCTGACGAGCACCGAAGCGGCGGAGCGGCTCATGGTCTCCCAGCCCAAGATCAGTCTCCTGGAGAACGGCCGCCGCACCATCAGCCCCCGCGATGTGCGCGATTTGTGCGCGATCTACGGGGTGACGGACCCGCAGGTCATCGACTCACTGATGCAGATGGCCAAGGAATCCGGGCAACCGGGCTGGTGGCACGCCTACGGCGACATCCCCCAGAGCGCCTACATCGGCCTGGAGACGGACGCCACCTCACTCCACACCTACGAATCCATGACGATCCCTGTTCTGCTGCAGACCCCCGCCTACGCCTGCGCGGTCATCGGGGAAACGATCCCCCAGCTCACCGCCGAACAGGCCGGCACGCGTCTGAAGGTGCGGCTGCGCCGTCAGCACCGGATCTACGACCCGACCCGGCCGCTGCGCCTGTGGGTGGTCCTGGACGAATCGGCACTGCGCCGTGTAGTCGGCAGCCCGGACGTCATGCGGGAACAGCTGGAGCATCTGAACGCGCTCGGCGCCGAGCCGCACATCGCGGTGCAGGTCCTCCCCTACCCAGCGGGTGCCCATCCGCGCCTGTCAGGACAGTTCTCCATCCTGCGGTTCGCCGACAGCTCCGCGACGGCGCCGGTGGTGTATCTGGAGCGGTTCACCAGCGACCTCTATCTGGAGAAGCCATCGCTCGTGCAGCATTACAGCGTGCTGCACGACCACCTGCAGGCCCAGGCACTCAGCCCCGGCAGCAGCCGCGGCTTCATCACCGACGTCACCAAGACGTACATCGACGAGGCAGCCACCCCTGAGTGCGGCGCCGGTGAGCGTTGAATCCGCTGACAGGTTTCGCGGGCGGTGGGACAGTGTGCTCAGGGCCGTGGCAGGAGCAAGGTGATGGCCATGGCCTTGACAACGATCAGTCCCGCTGGGCTTCGCTGGATGCCGGTTGCCCGCTTCTGCGGGAGCTTCGGCGGGTGATCCGCCTGCTCATGAGCCTGATCGCGGCCCAGGTGACGAGCGATTCCGAGTGCTGGATGAACCGTTCGTAGTCCCGCGGGGCGTGCATGATCCAGGCGTGTGAGCGTTCGACGACCCAACGCCGGGGCAGAACGATGAACCCGGCGGTGTCCTTTGGGCGGCTGACGGTCTTGACCGTCAGGTTCAGGTAGGTCTTCGCCCAGGTCACGAGCTGTCCGGCATAGGCGGAGTCGGCCCAGACGATCGTGATTTCGGGGAGCATCAGCCGCAGCCGGAACAGCACTTCCTTGGCCGCGTTGCGGTCGGTCATGTCGGCCGGGGTGACCATGACGAACAGCGGTAGGCCCTTGGTGTCCACGACCAGGTGCCGCTTGCGGCCGTTGATTTTCTTGCCGGCGTCGTAGCCGCGGGAGTCCTTGCCAACGGTCTCGGCGGCCTTGATCGACTGGGAGTCGATGACGGTGGCGACCGCGCCGGGCGCCTTGCCCATCTCGCGGCGGATCCGTTTGCGGAGTTGGTCGCGGATCTGTCCGACGATCCCGGCGGCGGCCCAGCGGGCCATGAAGCCGTAACACGTGCGCCAGGGCGGGAAGTCCTTGGGCAGGGCCCGCCACTTGCGGCCGGTGTCCACGACATAGCGGATCGCGTCCACGATCTCCCGGCGGGGATGCTTCTCGGGACGGCCCCGTGCCTTCGTTTCGCAGGCCGGTGTCGGCAGCAGGGGCTCGATCAGGGCCCATTCGTCGTCCCAGGTGTCGGAGGGGTAGCAGCGCCTGCGCGGCAACGTTCCTCCCTCCAGGACGGGGGCTGGGCCGGCCGCTTCGCGGCCGGCGTGAAGGACACCCCCGGCACCCGGCGGTCCTCCGGCCACCTGGACGCGGTCGCGCAGCCGCTTGTACCAGGGGTCCAGGTAGCGGCCGGTCTGCCTGCGCACGTGCGCCTCGATCGGCGCGACGTCGAAGCCGAGCTCCTGTGCGTAGGCGACGGTCGGGGTGGCGTACCAGGCCGGGCCGGTCGGGTGCTCGCCGGTCGGCGTGAACGGCGAGGGGAGCCGGTCGGCGTCGACGGTATGACCGTTGATCTGCACGCGGGCGAGGTCGACGTGGGAGAGGTCGACCAGCCACGAGCCGGGCAGCGCCGGGTCCGCCGCGGCGGCGCTGCCGAAGCCCCGCACTGACCCGGCAGGCCGGTCTCAAACGAACGCACCTCCTCTGCTGCCCCCGCACCCGGGCTCGCCCTCGTCCTGGGCCACGACAAGACCGGGCTTGCGTTGTGTCGGCGGGCCGATGTCGCCGGTGACACCCTGCCAGGCATGGCCCTGAGGGACGGAGGAGGTGAGCCTCGAGAGGTCGCCGCCCGGATGGTCGTCACCCAGAGCGAGGACAGGGCCAGCGCCCCTGTCCTGCGGCCGTCATCTGCGAGTGGTTTTCCGGCCATTGTGAATCGCTTCACCCGCAGGGCGTTCGGTGGCACGGAGGGGATGGGGGGTGCCGCGGGACGCTTGGGAACGTGAGCGCAGTTCGCGCGGTGTGCGTGTGGCAGGTGCCGTCACTTGAAGCGGGCCTCGGCCGGCCATCCGTGTGGCAGGAACAAAATTCGTACGGCCAGATCCCCTTTTGCCGAACCCCGAGATAGGGCAGCCTTTTCGAGCGCGACAATGACTGCGCAAATCGAAAGTTCCCGCAGTTGTCTGCAAATTCGGGCGTAGGAGGTGTGCGCATGTGTGAGAGCGACATAGCGCAGCCGATAGCCCGCTCTTTGGGGTAACGCTGGCACGCTGATTGTCATCCGGCCGCGTAATCCGGATGCCCGTACCAGGCGTTTCCATTCCCCATTTCCTCCAGCTTGCCCATCGCGCGTCCCTGGTTTCTGCGGCGTGTGACGTTGGGCTGTGCTGGCGCATTCCCCTGCCGTCTGGAGACAAAGGACAAATGCTGTGACCAATCCTGAAAGCCCACGTGTCGCCGAGCGTGAGCCTGCCATCTACGTGGTCGCGGGCAACGGCACCACGGGTTATGACAGCGACTACGGGCCGGCCGTCTGCGCCCCGCTCAACAACCCCCGCAAAGTCGCGGTTGACTCCGTCGGCAACCTCTACATCGCCGACTACAGCAACCACCGGGTGCGGAAGGTGGACGCGGCGACCGGGCAGATCACCACGGTCGCGGGCAACGGCACCGCCGGCTTCAACGGCGACAACCAACCCGCCGTCAACGCCCAGCTCAACGGTCCCCGTGGTCTCGCGGTGGACTCCAGCGGCAACCTCTACATCGTCGACAACAGCAACCACCGGGTGCGCAGGGTGGACGCGGCGACCCGGCAGATCACCACGGTCGCCGGCAACGGCACCGCCGGCTTCAACGGCGACAACCAACCCGCCGTCAACGCCAGGCTCTACAATCCACACACTGTCGCGGTGGACTCCGGCGGCAACCTCTTCATCGCCGACACGTTCAACCACCGGGTGCGGAAGGTGGAGGCGGCGACACGGCAGATCACCACGGTCGCCGGCAACGGCACCGCCGGCTTCAACGGCGACGGCGGGCCGGCCATCGATGTCCGGCTCAACAACCCCGTCGGTGTCGCGGTGGACTCCGGCGGCAGCCTCTTCCTCTCCGACTACAGCAACCAGCGGGTGCGGAAGGTGAGTGGCGTCGCTGCCACGGTCCAGTTCTCGGTGGCGCCTGGCGGACCGCCGGATGTGCGACTGGAGCGCGCCGGCAACACCGGCTACCCGGGGGTGCAACTGCGTGCGGAGGAAGACGGCACGGTCCCTGCGCAGAGCGTCCGCGTGGATCTTCCCGCGGGAGCAGGTCTGCAGTTCGTGGCCGAACCCCGGTACCAGCTGACCGTGCTGGCTGCCGGTGGGACCTCGCGTGCCTACTACGGGACTGTGTCGGCGGACGGGCAGAGCCTCACCTTCGACAATGTCGATCTGGCCCTGTCGGGAAGGGGTTCGGTGTCCGCGGCATGGGTCGCGGTGAAAGCCCTCGCCGGCGCCCGGCTGGGAGACACCAGGCTGACGTTCCGCGTCGGCGCCCGGACCTCGGATTCCACGACCATCCGCGTCGAGGATCCGACGGCCAGGTGAGCAGCGGCCTTCCCACCGGAAGGCCGCCACGACAGACATCCCGCCCGCAGGGTCCGCAGGCCGCGGCAGGTCCGCGGCCTGCGGACCCGCGGGCCGGATGCTCGAGGGCGCCCCTCCAGTGCCGTGTTGTCGTCTTGTCCTCAACAAAGGGAGTACCCACAGGTGGACACGGTGGCGCCTCGCCCGCACAGGCCCGCACCGACCTCACCGGCCAGGTCACGAAGCATGCACATCATGGCCCGTGTGTACGGATACCCACCCGACCACAACGCAGGATCCGAGTGGATGCTCCACTCGATGCTCCGTCCGCTGGCCGAGCGTGGTCACCAGGTGGAGGTCTGGCTCTCACACCCAGGAAGGATCGACAAAAGTTACGAGATCGACGGCGTGCAGGTCGTCCCCTTCCAGGAAGGCATGGATTTCGCCGCCCAGGCCCAGAAGACGGACGTCCTGCTGTCCCACTTCGAAAACGTGCCCTTGATGGCGGGGCTCGCGCGAGACCGCCGCATTCCCCTGGCAGTGATCTGCCACGACAACTTTGCCACCAGCTTCCACAACGCGGCCGGCGCTGATCTCGTCGTCTACAACAGCGAGTGGATCAGACGGGACGCCGAAATCTTCTACGCCCGCTACCCGCGAGAATTCCTGCCCAGGCAGAGCATCGTCGTCCGACCGCCAGTGATCGCGGAGGAATACCGTACACAGCCCGGCGACTGCGCGACCCTCGTCAATCTCAACTCCGACAAGGGCGGCGAGCTGTTCTGGCAGATCGCCGCCTGGACACCGGAATGGAAGTTCCTCGGTGTCCGCGGCGCCTACGGACAGCAGATCATGCCGCCGCCCCGACTGCCCAACTGCGAAGTCGTCGACGGAGTGCCCGGTCAGCAGATGCGCGAACACGTCTACAGCCGCTCCCGCGTGATGCTCATGCCGAGCCTGTACGAGTCCTGGGGACGGGTCGCGGTCGAAGCGTTCGCCTCGGGCATCCCAGTGATCGCCCATCCCACACCCGGGCTCGTCGAGTCCCTGGGCGAAGCCGGGATCTTCGCCTACCGCGACGACCTCAACGCCTGGAACCACGCTCTGACGTCCCTCCAGGACCCGGTCAACTGGGCCCAGGCCTCCCGCCGTGCCAAAGCCCGCTCCATCGAGCTGAGCGCAGCTCCCGACCTGGACATCTGGTGCGACGCCATCGAGACCTTGCACGACACGAAGCGACGGACCAGCTCTCCGACAGCAGCCCAGCCGACTCCATGTGAACCGCTCCCGAATACTCCAGCCCTCGCAAAGCGCCTGCTCCCCTTCCTCCGCTAACGAGCTCATGCACGCTAAGCGGTGAGGCGTCGAGCTTTTGATCGTCGGTCATGGTCGTGTGGTGGGGGAACGCGCCTCGTGCAGCGATCATCAGCGACCGGAGGATCACGGGCCTGTCGGCCAACGTGATCGCTGAACTCGTCGCAGAGCTGGGCCCGTTGTGGCACGAACGGCACCAGGCCAAGCTTGCGTCCCGGCCGCGGAAGCGCGCTGTGGGCGCGGGTGCGAAGCACCGGCTGGTGTTCGTCGATCGGCTCCTGGCCACGCTCGTGCACCTCCGGCATCGGCGAGGTGCGGCCCCTGCTCGCCGAGCGAGGCTGCACGGCCAGCCCCGGAGTGCGGCCGCAGACCCTGGCCGAGGTCGTCGACCACCTCGGCTCAAGCGGGACGACCGGCATCATCGACGGCACCGAGATCCGCGCCCGTCGGCCCGCCGCCGGACGCAAGGACCGGGACACGTTCATCTCCGGTCAGATGGGCGATGCCGTGTTCGACCCGGATGCGGCCCAGGACCGGACCGGAGGTGAGGTCATGGAGCGGGAACAGCTCGAACGGCTGTTGGGGGCGGTGATGGCGAGCGGCTCTATGGAAAACAACAGTCGGCCGGTGACCACCGTGTGGTGGTCACCGGCCAGTGCGGGGCATCCGGCGGGGCTGAGGTGCAAGTGCTGCCCTGCGTGGGACCCGGAGAGTCGGTTCCTTCTCAGACCGCTGTGATCTTGGCGAGCGGCTTGTTGGCGGTCCAGCAGGGTGAGTCGAATCTGAGGACGCCGACGCCGCCCGCACCGCCGTCGCAGTAGGCCGCGGGGTCCGTGGAGTTGAGGAATACCGCGTCCGGGTTTACGTCGATGCCCTGGTACGGCGCTCCGGGGAACGTCTGCGCTCCGACGTTCAGGCTGTCGTAGGGGCAGCCCGTCGGGGTGCTGTAACACGGTGCGCCGGTGCCGATGGGGTTTGCTCCGGCATTCGTAGTGTTGAACGCCACCGTCCAGATGACCCTGTTGTGGTGTTGTCGGCCGACGGGCGGAACGGGATGCTGCTGTTCTCGGTCCTGGAGGCCAGCAGGGCGCCCCGTGCCGGAGTGGTTCCGGATTCGTCCACCGCGTAGATGTTCATCGTGATGGGGTGGGTGAACGTGGCGCCCGGCGTGGTCGTACAGGTAGTCATGCTGCCGCTCTCGCAGGCCCAGCTCGACATCACGACTTCCATGGAAGCCAGTTCACGCCCGGTGCCGCCGAACTGAACTTCATCGCCGAACTCGCTCGTGCGCTGCGCCTGATAAGCCTGGGACGCCACATTTCCGGGCAGCACGTCCGGAATCGAATTGTAGATCGGCACGGCCGTCGGTGTCGGCGTGGGCGTCGGTGTCGGCGTAGGCGTCGGTGTCGGCGTGGGCTTTGGCGTGGGTCCGGGCGTGTGTGTCGAGGTCTGGTGGCAGTCGTTCTTCTGGTTGCCCTGGACTGTGTGGACGGCATCGACCTGGCCAGAGACACAGTGCTGAGGGGAACGGACGCCTCCCAGCGGCCCCGCGATGGGGTCGGGGTCTTGCGCCCCGGCGGCCCCAGCCCCGGCGAACACGACCACTGCCGAGGTGAGCCATGCAACGGTAAGGCTTGACCTTTTCGCCATTCCGGTACGTCTGTATCGGTCCAGAATCCCGCGCACTTGCGCTCCTGAAAAAGATCATTCGACCGGTCGGAACGGATACTGCTGCCGGCCTGAGGAAAACCATCCGATCAACTCGCCATTCGCTGACAGCTTCATTCGGCAGGCGAGTGGATACCTGAGCAAGGAAAACGAAAGATGGCGCTATTTTCAAAAGTAGAGGTTTCCTGATTACCCGAACGGGCGCCCGTGTGGTTATGCGCCGAACTTGACCTCAGGGTTCAGCATTCCGAGACCCTGAGGCTGATGGGGAGGCTGTTCTCCAGATGGCCACGGCGGCTGGACCAGCAGTGCCGGCCCGTTGTGGAGCGCTGGCCCGTCCAAGCGAGGCAGGCGGGCTGACAGCAGCTAAGGGGGCGATGCACTCTTCGTATGTGCCTCAGCCGCCGAAAGCCAGCCAGGGCATTCCGGCCGCCTAGTCCACGATGGCGTTCGGCGACTACCTCACCTACTGGCTCGCCCGCCGTCGCGCCGGAACGACTCAAGCCGTCCCCGCTGAACAGCTACGAGGGGCTTTCCCGCCTGTACATCCGGCCCGCCCTCGGCAAGAAGCGGCTGAATCGATTGTCGCCGACGGACGTGCGCCGCTTCCTCTTGGAGTTCAAGGGCTCGTGCCTGTGCTGCCTCCGAGGTTCGGGCGCTGTACAGCTGCCGCAGCTCTATGGGCGTAGGCGAGGTTGTTGCGGCTGGTCAGGGTGTCGGGGTGGATGCCGCCCAGGATCTGCCAGAAGGGCGCCCAACTTACAACGGCTAACACAATGAGCTGAGTTGTCGGTGGGCGATCAGGCAGCAGGCGAGTTTGAGGAAAGCTTCGTGGATGTCGGCCCGCCGTTCCCAG
>NZ_JBICUX010000012.1:0-312217 GCF_043198595.1 Streptomyces sp. NPDC048751 | reverse complement strand
CGACGGTCGTCGCGGCGGAAGCCACCGCGGTCGTCACGACGCTCGAACGAACGGCCACCACGGTCACCGTCACGGTCACGGTTGAACGGACGGCGGTCATCACGACGGTCGTCGCGGCGGAAGCCACCGCGGTCGTCACGACGCTCGAACGAACGGCCACCACGGTCACCGTCACGGTCACGGTTGAACGGACGGCGCTCGTACGACGACGAACCCGCCGCACGCTCCTCGCGCTCGCCGCGGTCCACGTCCTGCGCGGCCGGCTGCTCCGGCACGGAGACCTCCACGGCACCCTCGGCCGCCGCAGCGACCGCCTGCGCCTCGGCCACCGCGGCCTCGGGGTCCTCACCCCGCTCGCGCGCGACCCGCGCCACCAGCCGGTCGGCCTCCTCACGGAGCTCGGTCGCGCGGCGCTGCGCCCGCTCCAGCTGCTTGGTCAGCTGACCGACCTCGCGCTCCGCCTGCTGAGCGGCGTTGCCGGCCGACTCGGCCTGCACCTCGGTCATCGACCGGGCACCGGTGATCTCGGCGACCGCCGGGTCGAAGGCCGCGCCACCCTGGATGATGTGACGCCCGGCGTCGACGCCCGCGTCCTCCATCAGCCGGAAGATCTGGCGCCGCTGGTGCGGCAGGGAGAGCGACACGACCGTGCCGGTGCGGCCGGCGCGCGCGGTACGGCCCGCCCGGTGCAGGTAGTCCTTGTGGTCACCGGCCGGGTCCACGTTCAGCACCAGGTCGATGCCGTCGACGTGGATACCGCGAGCCGCGACGTCCGTGGCGACCAGGACGTTGACGTACCCGTCCTTGAAGTCGGCCAGCGTCCGGGTGCGCGCGCCCTGGGTCATACCGCCGTGCAGCGCGTCCGCCTTCACACCCGCGTCACGCAGCTGCTCGGCGACACGGTCGGCGCCGAGCTGGGTGCGCACGAAGATGATGGTGCGGCCCTTGCGGGAGGCGATGGCCGCGGTGACCGGCGCCTTGTCCTTCGGCTTCACGATCAGGATGTGGTGCGACATCGTGGTGACGGCGCCCTGGGCGGCGTCGACCTCGTGGCTGACCGGGTTGTTCAGGTACCGGTCGACGAGGGTCTTGATCTCGTTCTCCATCGTCGCGGAGAACAGCATCCGCTGGCCGCCCGCCGGGACCTGGTCGAGCAGCTCCGTCACCTCGGGCATGAAGCCCAGGTCGGACATCTGGTCGGCCTCGTCGAGAACCGCGATCTGCACGTCCTCGAGCGAGCAGGCGCCACGGTTGATGATGTCGCGCAGCCGGCCCGGCGTGGCGACGAGGACGTCGACACCGCGCTCGAGGGCGTAGATCTGGTTGCCCATCGACGTACCGCCGCAGACGACCTTCATCTTCAGGCCCAGGACGTCGCCGTACGGCTGGAGCGCGTCCGCCACCTGCATGGCGAGCTCACGCGTCGGCGTGAGGATCACCGCACGCGGCTTGTGCTTCTCGGTGCGACCGCCGGCCAGCGTGGCCAGCGTCGGCAGACCGAAGGAGAGGGTCTTGCCGGAGCCGGTGCGGCCACGGCCGAGGATGTCCTTGCCGGCCAGGGCGTCCGGGATGGTCGCCGCCTGGATCGGGAAGGGGACCGTCACGCCGTTCTGCGCGAGCTTGCGCACGACGCCCTCGGGAAGACCGAGGGTCGCGAAGGTGACCTCGGGAGTCTCCTCGACGGCCGCACCCTCGGCGTTCTCGGGCACGACGACGTGATCAGTACTGGAAATGGACATGCGAATGCGAAACCTTCCGGAGTCTCGTCGGCACGCGCCCGTCAACTCCGTGTTCGCATTCGACCGCCTCAATGCGGTCCGCCACGGCAAGGGAGAGTACGCGCCACACGGCGCGCTCTGCGTTGGCGCCGGGCAAATGGGATCAAACGATCTACCACCATACGCACCCCCTGCCCCCCAACGCAAATCGCCCCCGTCACCGCAGCTCAGCGACCTCGCCACCACGCTCTCGCCGCCCGCGCGACTGCGGCGGACATCACAGCGGGCATCACAGCGGACATCACACCGGCGACCCCGCAGTGGGCGCCGGCTCCCGCTGCTCCAACTGCGGCCCCGGCGGCTGCGGCTCATGCGCCGACGACGACGGCTCCGCCGCCGTCGGAGTCGGCGACGGCTGCTGCGGCGGCGGCTCCGGCGACGGCTGCGGCGGCTGCGGATCCGGCACCGTCCGGGTCGGCGTCGGCTGCGCCTTCGTCGGCGGGGGATCCTCCGGCTTCTCCGTCCGCCCCGGTGCGACCGACGCCGAGGCCGACGCACTCGCACCGGGAGACGGCGACGCCGAGGGCGCCGCGGACCCACCCCGCTTGCCCTTCCCGTGCCCACGTCTGCCGTCCCCGGCGGCCACCCCCACCCCGGCACCACCACCCGACACGGCCGGCCCCCCGTCCGGCCCGGCGCCGCCCCGCTGCCCCGCGGAATGCGACGGCTTCACACTCCCCCCGGCGTCGTCACCCACACTCATGCAACCGGCGGCAGCGGCGACGGCCACGACCGTGACAGCCAGACGGACGGGAACGTACAAGGGGCGCACGAGCAGCCACCTCCGAGGGTGAGGGAGTCAACCTGCCCAACTCCCCCCGCCCACAAGAGGACACGCGCCACGCCGAGGACACGCACCGCACCCCGGCGTCGGCCTGTCCGGCACCGCGACCTACCCGTACCCCAGAGCGTGCAGCCGCGCGTCGTCGATCCCGAAGTGATGCGCGATCTCATGCACCACCGTCACCTCGGTCTCCTCGACGACCTCCTCCCGCGACTCACACATCCTGAGCGTCGGCCCCCGGTAGATCGTGATCCGATCCGGCAGCACACCCGCGTACCACTCCCCGCGATCGGTCAGCGGAGTCCCCTCGTACAGCCCGAGCAACTCGGGATCCTCCGCCGGCGGCTCGTCCTCGACGAACACCGCGACGTTGTCCATCAACCGAGTCAACTCCGGCGGAATCCGGTCCAGCGCCTCGGCGACCAGTTCCTCGAAGTCCTCGCGCGTCATCTCCAGCACACGCTCATTGTCCGGCACGACACCCCCGTACGAGAGTCCCCAACCCACCGCATATCAGCACCAGCGCATGGGCATACGGGACCAATGGCCCGCGCCCCCCTCGCCGCCCTGCTCCCCGCCCGCCGCTCACGCCGCCCCGCACCGGCCCCCGAACTCGCCCCCCGCCCCCGCCCCTGGACACGCGCCCTCGGCCTGGTCCTCGTCGTCCTCGTGGGCGCCTGGCTGGGCCTGCTGATCGTGGGAGACGTACGGACCCCCGTCGGCCCCATGAACACCACGATGACCCTGCGCCCCTCCCTCACCGGCGGCACGAAGATCAACGTCTCCCCGCTGGGCGCGCTCAGCCTGGACAGCCACATAGCCCCCGTCCGCCTGGACGTGAACGTCGACCAACTCGACCCGGTCCGCTCCCAGGCCCTCGTCGACCACCCCGAACGCCTCACCGGCCTCCAGGACGAGATCGCCCAGGACGTCGAACACGGCACCCTCGACCTCGCCGTCCGCTCCTGCGTCGCCGTCGTCACCGGCGCCACCGCCCTCGGCCTCGCCGTCTACCGCCGCCCCCGCCGCGCCCTCGCCGCCGGCGGCCTCGCCCTGGCCCTCCTCGCGGCCTCCGGAGCCACGGCCTACGCCACCTGGAACCCCAAGTCCGTCCTGGAACCCAGGTTCTCCGGCCTGCTCTCCTCCGCGCCCTCCCTGGTCGGCAACGCACGCAGCATCGTCACCGAGTTCGACGTCTACCAGAAGGAACTGGCCCGCCTCGTCACCAACGTGACGAAGCTGTACGACGTCACCTCCACGCTGCCCGCATACGCGCCGGACCCCACCACCATCCGCGTCCTGCACGTCTCCGACATCCACCTGAACCCGGCGAGCTGGAAGATCATCGCCTCGCTCGTCGAGCAGTACAAGGTGAACGTCATCGTCGAC
The DNA here is from genome assembly GCF_043198595.1 of Streptomyces sp. NPDC048751. Lineage (NCBI taxonomy): Bacteria > Bacillati > Actinomycetota > Actinomycetes > Kitasatosporales > Streptomycetaceae > Streptomyces > Streptomyces sp. NPDC048751. Next base: position 308,266 of record NZ_JBICUX010000012.1, on the reverse strand, counting down.
ACCGGCGACACCATGGACCACGGCACGGCCGCGGAGAACGGCTTCCTCGACCCGATCCAGGACCTCGGCGCCCCCTACGTCTGGGTCCGCGGCAACCACGACTCCCAGGTCACCCAGCGCTACCTGGAACGCATGAAGAACGTGCACGTCCTCGACGGGGGCCGGGCCACGACCATCGCGGGCCTGCGCTTCGCCGGCATCGGTGATCCGCAGTTCACCCCCGACCGCTCGAACAAGCCCGGCGCCGAGGAGTCCGAGGACCTGGCGGGCGCCCGACTGGCTCAGGCCCTGCGCGAGCAGAAGGCCGCCGGAAACCCCGTGGACGTCGCCATGGCCCACGAGCCCTCCGCCGCCCGCGGCACGGACGGCGAGGTGCCCCTCGTACTGGCGGGCCATCTCCACCACGAGGGGATGGAGGTCATGAAGAAGGGCACCCGCCTGCGCATCGAGGGCTCCACCGGCGGCAGCGGCCTCCGCGCGGTCGAGGGCAAGTACCCCGACCCCATCGAGGCGTCGATCCTCTACTTCGACCGGGACACCCGCCGCCTCCAGGCCTGGGACGAGATCAAACTCGGCGGCCTGGGCCTCACGACAGCCGAGGTCAGCCGCCACCTCCCCAAGGAGAACCAGCCGGGAGCCACCCCCTCCCCGACCGCGACCACACCGTCCCCGGGCCCCTCCGCCCCGGCCTCCCCTTCGCCGAACTCGCCCAGTCCCTCCCCCGCCCCCGCCTCCACCCGCCGGTAAACCGTTTTGGCGATACCTCCCGCCATCCCATATGCTTCTCACGTCCCCGACGCGCTGAGAAGCGCCCAGGCGGGCCGATAGCCCTCATCGTCTAGCGGCCTAGGACGCCGCCCTTTCAAGGCGGTAGCACGGGTTCGAATCCCGTTGGGGGCACGCAACACCGTGTGCGACACTGTCGTACACACAGCTTGGTCCTGTGGAGCAGTTTGGAGTGCTCGCCACCCTGTCAAGGTGGAGGCCGCGGGTTCAAATCCCGTCAGGACCGCTGAGGTTTCCCCGGAAGCCTCGTGGCTGGGTAGCTCAGTTGGTACGAGCGATCGCCTGAAAAGCGATAGGTCGCCGGTTCGACCCCGGCCCCAGCCACAACCGCCCTCATCAGGGCATACGGCCCCACCGAAGATTTTCGGTGGGGCCGTTTTCGTGTCGACAGCGGGACCACGCGAAACGCGTGGTCCCGGAGTGCGTTCCCGGAAGGGAACACCCCGGTTGTGCGAGGACTCTGGACAACGTCCCGATTGCGTGAGGGCTCCGCTGGAGGCGGACCATGATCGTTACGCTGGCCGCGGATCCAGTGCACCCCTGAAACTAGTGCACCCCTGAAATGTGAAAGAGGTAAGCCATGCGTGCCTTCGGGCGACTCGCGGCAGCGACGGTGTCCGCCGCCGCTCTCTTCGGCGGTCTGGTGGCCATCGCTCCCGCCGCTTCTGCCCTGCCCGCCGCCTGCACCAAGGACACCACCTTCCCGGTCCCCCTGGCGGAGACGGTCACGGCGAACGTGAACCTCCGCAAGAACCCGGGGACCGGCTCCACCTCCCTGGGCATCCTGGCCAAGGGCACGAAGTTCACCGGCCACTGCCTCACCAACAAGGGCGGGACGAACTGGGAATACGGCAAGGTGACGTCCGGGGCGAACAAGGGCAAGTGGGGCTGGGTCGCGTGGGAGTACCTGCGCGACTAGGGCGACTCCGGCCCCTTGTCACACCCGAGGCCCCGATCTTCCGGTCGGGGCCTTCGCGCATGCCCGGCAAAAGCGTTCGCCACGAATTTCGCGGGGGTGAGATCCTGGGTTCCGTATGTCTACGCACCCTGCCCCCGCCTTCGGCGCCCTCGCCTCCCGTCTGACCGAGCTTTCGCTGCGTGACGCGCAGCGGCTCGGGCGGCGGCTCGAAGGTGCGCGCAAGATCCGTAAGCCCGAGGCCCGGGCCGCCGTTCTCGCAGAGATCGAGGCGGAGGTGGTCAAGGGCGAGGCCCGGATGGCCGCGCGCACGGCGCGTGTGCCGGCCGTGAGCTATCCCGAGCAGCTGCCCGTCAGTCAGAAGAAGGATGACATCGCGGCGGCGATCCGTGATCACCAGGTCGTGATCGTGGCCGGTGAGACGGGGTCGGGCAAGACCACGCAGATTCCGAAGATCTGTCTGGAGCTCGGGCGCGGGGTGAAGGGGATGATCGGGCACACCCAGCCCCGTCGTATCGCGGCCCGGACCGTGGCGGAGCGGGTGGCGGAGGAGTTGGAGACGCCGCTCGGGGAGGCTGTCGGCTGGAAGGTGCGGTTCACGGATCAGGTCGATCCGGAGGCGACCTTCGTCAAGCTGATGACGGACGGCATTCTGCTGGCCGAGATCCAGACCGACCGTGAGCTGCGCGCCTACGACACGATCATCATCGACGAGGCGCACGAGCGGTCCCTCAACATCGACTTCCTGCTGGGGTATCTGGCCCAGTTGCTGCCGCGCCGGCCTGATCTCAAGGTCGTCATCACCTCGGCGACGATCGATCCGGAGCGTTTCTCGCGGCACTTCGGTGATGCCCCGATCGTCGAGGTCAGCGGCCGGACGTATCCCGTGGAGGTGCGGTACCGGCCGCTTCTGGAGGACGACTCGGAGGACTCCGACCGGGACCAGATCACCGCGATCACGGACGCGGTGGAGGAGCTGATGGGGGAGGGGAAGGGCGACATCCTCGTCTTCCTCTCCGGTGAGCGGGAGATCCGGGACACGGCCGACGCGCTCACGAAGAAGCAGTATCGGTTCACTGAGGTGCTGCCCCTCTATGCCCGGCTGTCGCACGCCGAGCAGCATCGGGTCTTCCAGCCGCACACCGGTCGCAGGATCGTTCTGGCCACGAACGTCGCCGAGACGTCGCTGACCGTCCCGGGGATCAAGTACGTCATCGACCCCGGATTCGCCCGGATCTCCCGTTACAGCCACCGCACGAAGGTCCAGCGGCTGCCCATCGAGCCGATCTCGCAGGCCAGCGCCAACCAGCGCAAGGGCCGTTGTGGTCGTACGAGCGACGGTGTCTGCATCCGGCTGTACTCCGAGGACGACTTCGAGGCGCGGCCGGAGTTCACGGACGCGGAGATCCTCCGTACGAACCTGGCCTCCGTCATCCTGCAGATGACCGCGGCCGGCCTCGGCGAGATCGAGAAGTTCCCCTTCATCGACCCGCCGGACCACCGCAACATCCGTGACGGTGTGCAGCTCCTGCAGGAGCTGGGCGCGCTCGACCCCGCGCAGAAGGACCCGCGCAAGCGGCTCACGCAGAACGGCCGGAAGCTGGCCCAGCTGCCCGTCGACCCGCGGCTGGCGCGCATGGTGCTGGAGGCCGACAAGAACGGGTGTGTCCGCGAGGTCATGGTGATCGCGGCCGCGCTGTCCATCCAGGATCCGCGCGAGCGTCCGGCCGACAAGCAGGCCCAGGCCGATCAGCAGCACGCCCGGTTCAAGGACGAGACGAGCGACTTCCTCGCCTACCTGAACCTGTGGCGGTACGTCCGTGAGCAGCAGCGGGAGCGCGGTTCGTCGTCGTTCCGCCGGATGTGCAAGCAGGAGTATCTGAACTTCCTGCGGATCCGCGAGTGGCAGGACATCTACACCCAGCTGCGGACGGTCGCCAAGCAGATGGGCATCCACCTCAACGAGGACGACGCCCCGGGCGACCGGATCCATGTCTCCCTCCTCGCCGGTCTGCTCTCGCACATCGGCATGAAGGACGTGAAGGACGGCAACAAGAACGAGTACCTGGGCGCCCGCAGCGCCAAGTTCGCGATCTTCCCGGGTTCGGCGCTGTTCAGGAAGCAGCCGCGGTTCGTGATGTCGGCGGAGCTGGTGGAGACGAGTCGTCTGTGGGCCCGCGTCAACGCCAAGATCGAGCCGGAGTGGGTCGAGCCGCTCGCCGGGCACCTGCTGAAGCGGACGTACAGCGAGCCGCACTGGGAGAAGGACCAGGCGGCGGTGATGGCGTACGAGAAGGTCACGTTGTACGGCGTGCCGATCGTCGCCCAGCGGAAGGTGAACTACGGGCGGATCGATCCGGAGGTCTCCCGGGAGCTTTTCATTCGCAACGCTCTGGTGGAGGGCGACTGGCGTACGCACCACAAGTTCTACGCCGACAACCGCCGACTTCTCAGTGAGGTCGAGGAGTTGGAGCACCGTGCGCGGCGTCGGGACATCGTGGTCGACGACGACACGCTGTTCGACTTCTACGAGCAGCGGGTGCCGGAGCACGTGGTGTCGGGCGCCCATTTCGACTCGTGGTGGAAGCGCAAGCGGCAGGAGCAGCCGGACTTCCTGGACTTCGAGCGGGAGATGCTCATCCGGGAGTCGGCGGAGGCGGTCACGAAGGCCGACTATCCGGACTCGTGGCGGCAGGGCCCGCTGAAGTTCCGGGTGACGTACCAGTTCGAGCCGGGTGCGGACGCGGACGGTGTGACGGTCCATGTGCCGCTCCAGGTGCTGAACCAGGTCACGGACGAGGGCTTCGACTGGCAGATCCCGGGGCTGCGGGAGGAGGTCGTCACCGAGTTGATCAGGTCCCTGCCCAAGCCGATCCGCCGCCACTACGTCCCGGCTCCGAACTATGCGAGGGCGTTCCTGGAGAAGGCGGTGCCCTTGCAGGAGCCGCTGACGGTGACGATGGCGCGTGAGTTGAAGCGGACGGTCGGGGTGCCGTTCACCGCGGACGACTTCGACTGGTCGCGGGTTCCCGACCATCTGCGGATCACCTTCCGGATCGTGGACGAGCGGCGGCGCAAGCTGGCCGAGGACAAGGATCTGGAGGCGCTGAAGCTCCGGCTGAAGCCGAAGGCCCGCCAGGCGCTGTCGCAGGCCGCCGCGGCGACGGCGGAGCGTCAGGGTGGTGAGTCCCTGGAGCGCAAGGGGCTGACCGACTGGACGATCGGCTCCCTGTCGCGTGTCTTCGAGACCCGTCGTGCCGGGCAGCCGGTGAAGGCGTTCCCGGCGCTGGTGGACGACGGGGACACGGTCTCCGTGCGGCTCTTCGACACGGAGGCCGAGCAGGCGGAGGCGATGTGGAAGGGCACGCGTCGGCTGATCCTGCGCAATATCCCGGTGAACCCGGGAAAGTTCGCGAGCGATCGCCTGACCAACGCTCAGAAGCTGGCGCTGTCCGCCAATCCGCACGGCTCGGTCCAGGCGCTGTTCGACGACTGCGCGATGGCGGCGGCGGACAAGCTGATCGGTGACTTCGGCGGTCCCGCGTGGGACGAGGAGTCGTACCGGAAGCTGTTCGACAAGGTGCGTGCGGAGATCGTGGACGCGACGGGCCGTGCGGTGGGGCAGGTGCAGCAGGTCCTTGCCGCGTGGCAGGCGTGTGAGCGCCGTCTGAAGGCCGTACGGAGTCCTGCGTTGCTGGCGAACCTCCAGGACGTACGGAAGCAGCTGGACGGCCTGGTGCGGCCCGGCTTCGTCACGGAGGCGGGGGTGCGTCGGCTGGGGGACCTGATGCGGTACCTGGTGGCGGCGGATCGGCGGCTCCAGCAGATGCCGACGAACGTCCAGCGGGACACCACGCGCATGGAGAAGGTCCACGAGATGCAGGACGAGTACGCCTGGCTCCTGGAGCAGATGCCCGAGGGCCGGCCCGTCCCGTCCTCCGTCCTGGACATCCGGTGGATGATCGAGGAGCTCCGGGTCAGCTATTTCGCGCACGCCTTGGGTACGGCGTACCCCGTCTCGGACAAGCGGATCGTGAAGGCCATCGACGCCGCCGCACCGTGACGACGTGCGCACGCGGGGTGAGTTCGACCAGGGGGCTCACCCTCCTGTAGAGTCCTTCTCGCAGCGCAACGCAGCAGCAAGCGCCGCAAAACCTGGTCCTGTGGAGCAGTTTGGAGTGCTCGCCACCCTGTCAAGGTGGAGGCCGCGGGTTCAAATCCCGTCAGGACCGCATTGAGCTGATAGGGGCTCGCATCTCGCAAGGGTGCGGGCCCCTTGCGCATGCCGCTGCCGCCAACCGCAACGCCTCGCCACCCTGTCAAGGTGGAGGCCGCGCCCGCGGCGCAGCCGCAATCGGGTACAGCAAATCCCGTCAGGACCGCAGTTACTGAAGAGCCCGGGCTTCGGCCCGGGCTCTTTTGCGTGCCCGGAGCACGCTTGGGCAGCCCTTGGGGGCGCCCTCAGGGCCCCACGCCGTCTTGACGGCGTCACCTTGCGCCGGTACCCAGAAAGCAGGGCTCTGTTGCCCTGTGTGGCCCGCGGAGGTGGCGTATGGCGGCGTCGGTCAGGCACGAGACGCGGGCGTTGCTCCGTGCGCATCTGTCGGCTGCGTCGTCGTATCGGCATCTGACGCGTCACTGCCCGATCTGCCATCGCCTGCTGCTGCTGGCGTTGGACTCCGCTCCCCGGGCCGTACCGGCCCTGCGAGGCCCGGAGGGGGCCGTCGAAGGTGAGAATTCCTCCCCTGACTGAGGGGCCTGGGGTGTGACGGGTGTCACTGCATGAGTTTTTGAAACCCGGGTTCTTACCGGTGTCCTACAACTGGTCAATTTAATATGTGCAATTGCACCAGTCTCACAGGAGATCCGCCAGCCCTCCCCAGACTCCGACAAGCCCGCTCACACACCGCCCGGTTGAGCACGCTTCAGCGCACAAAAAAGATCGCGCTGGACCCGGCGGAGTCCAGCGCGATCTACGACGCACCCTTGTTGCGTGCCTGCAGAGCTCTGAGTGGCTTGGGCGTGGGTCCTGTTGGGGCAGTACCCGCGTCGCTTGGAGCTAGGGTTCGGGCGCTACGGCATGTTGGGGGAACTGCCGTTTTGCCCGGTTGTGCGAGCCTCAGGCCTCGCTGCGCTGCTGCGGGATGCCCGCGAGCAGCGCGCGGACCTCAGCCTCGCGGTAACGGCGGTGCCCGCCGAGCGTACGAATGGACGTGAGCTTGCCGGCCTTCGCCCACCGCGTGACCGTCTTCGGGTCCACACGGAACATGGTGGCGACCTCAGCCGGGGTCAGCAGCGGCTCGGCATCAGGGGTGCGAGCGGTCATGAGCGGCCTCCTCGGGAGAACCGAACCTTCTCGGTTCTTTCCTCTAAATTCTGCACCTTGACCCGCGTTGCCCGAAATGGCGGACGCGAGTCGAGTCGGTTATAGGACGAACGGCTTGTCCTCGGCACTACAACTACACCATCTGTCCAGCCGCGTCGGCCAAACCGATGGAATTGCCCCCCAGGTGTTCATCGGCGACGGAAGCCGATGGACCATGCCATAGCGGACAGTCACGCCACTGTGACGATCAGTCACAGGACGATCAGGAGTCACCGGAGACCCCCCAAAGCGTGCAATGCTGAGATTCCGGCCACCATGGAACACAGCGGGACGGAAGGAGCCCTCCCCGGACTCCTTGTCCTATTTTGGCACGAGGAGGGGCAAGGGGCGCAAGGGCCGCGTAAGTGCGGTCCGTCACCCTTGCGACAAAAGCCGGGATCGGGACCTACGCCCCGTCAGTTCCACAAGTGTCGTAGACCGTACGCTGTCCACAGCTCAAAGGCCGTGACGTAGATCACGTAGGCGACGGCTGTAGCGTGCGTCACACACACGTGTCACGCACGGCCTGTCACGCACGGCCCGCCTCACACCACGTCAGATCAGTTCGCCGACCGCCGGTCCCGCACCGACCGCCACCGCTCCACGAGCCGCCCGTACGCCTCACCCGCGCCGGCGCCGTCACCGCGCCGCAGCGCCTCGATGCCCTCGGCCACGTCCGCCGCCGAGTGGTCGTCCTCCAGCTCGCCGGCCGGCAGCGTGTGCACCAGGCCCCCGTAGTCCAGCTCGACCAGCGAGCGCGGGTGGAACTCCTCCAGCCAGCGCCCCACGTCCACCAGGCCGTCGATGAGCGGCCCCTCGTCGATGGCGTCCCGCAGGGTGCGCAGGGCCCGCGCCACCCGCCGCCGGGCCTGCACCATCGGGGTGCGGTAGCGCAGCAGCGGGGGGACGTCGGCGGTCCCCTTGTCGAAACGCCGCTCCTCGTCGGCGACCAGCACGAACCAGTTCAGCGGTACCTGCCAGGTCGCGGTGCGGATCCAGGGGCGGGCGTCGGGGTTGCCGGCCAGCCAGCGCTCGTAGTCCTGGGTGGCCTGGCGGCGTACGAGCGGGGGCAGGACGGCGTCCAGGACGGACTCCGGGAGCTCCTCGGGCAGCTCCTCCAGTGCCTGCCAGCCGCGCAGCCGGGTCCGCCAGGGGCACACGCAGACGATCCCGTCGACCTCCGCCACGAAGGCGTCGCCGCTCTCGTGCACCGGAACGGGGACGGGCGGGGTGGGCAGCAGGTCGGCGAGCGAACGGCGCAGCTCGTCCTGGTACGAGGGCCGGTCGGCGCGGCGGGCGTAGCGGGCCCAGTGGGTGCGCTCCGGCTCCGGGAAGGCGGCCAGCGGCTCGTACACGCGCAGATAGGTCGCGTAGGGGACGATCAGCGAGGACACCTTGGGCACGCCTGCTCCCTCCCCCTCCGACTCTCCCGGAAACCTGCGGGACCCGCACAACAAAGGGACGGGAAAACTATGCAAATCGTTGCACGGTCGTACTCCAGGAGTGGGTGATCCTGAGCACTGCACGGATGGCGGGGCCCACAGGCTCTAATCTCGTGCTCACAGCCCCCGCCACCCACACGGGAGCTGTTCTCCACCCGCCGCTACTTACCCAGGAGTCACCACCGTGACCGACGTAACCGGCGCACCCGCTGAGGTCCTGCACACCCTGTTCCGGTCGGACCAGGGAGGCCATGAGCAGGTCGTTCTCTGCCAGGACCGTGCCAGCGGCCTGAAGGCCGTCATCGCCCTCCACTCCACCGCCCTGGGCCCCGCGCTCGGCGGTACGCGCTTCTACCCGTATGCGAACGAGGAGGAGGCCGTCTCCGACGCGCTGAACCTCGCGCGCGGGATGTCGTACAAGAACGCCATGGCCGGTCTCGACCACGGCGGCGGCAAGGCCGTGATCATCGGCGATCCCGAGCGGATCAAGACCGAAGCGCTGCTGCTGGCCTACGGCCGGTTCGTCGCCTCGCTCGGTGGCCGCTACGTCACCGCCTGCGACGTCGGTACGTACGTCGCCGACATGGACGTCGTGGCGCGCGAGTGCCGCTGGACCACCGGGCGCTCCCCGGAGAACGGCGGCGCCGGCGACTCCTCGGTGCTCACCGCGTTCGGTGTCTACCAGGGCATGCGTGCCTCCGCCCAGCAGGTGTGGGGCGACCCCACGCTGCGCGGCCGCCGCGTCGGTGTCGCGGGCGTCGGCAAGGTGGGTCACCACCTGGTGCGCCACCTGCGGGACGAGGGCGCCGAGGTCGTGGTCACGGACGTGCGCGAGGAGGCCGTACGGCGGATCCTCGACACGTATCCGACGGGTGTGAGCGCGGTCGCCGACACCGAGGCGCTGATCCGGGTCGAGGGCCTGGACATCTACGCCCCCTGCGCGCTGGGCGGCGCCCTGAACGACGACAGCGTCGCGGTCCTCACCGCCAAGGTGGTGTGCGGCGCGGCCAACAACCAGCTCGCCCACCCGGGTGTGGAGAAGGACCTCGCCGACCGCGGGATCCTCTACGCGCCGGACTACGTGGTGAACGCCGGCGGGGTCATCCAGGTCGCCGACGAGCTGCGCGGGTTCGACTTCGAGCGGTGCAAGGCGAAGGCGGCGAAGATCTACGACACCACCCTCGCAATCTTCGCGCGTGCGAAGACGGACGGGGTTCCGCCGGCCGCCGCGGCCGACCGGATCGCCGAGCAGCGGATGCACGAGGCGGCCGCGCCGCGCGGTTGGTGAACCGGTCGGCGAGCCGTCGGAAGCGCGTTCCACGCGTTTGACGGGTACCCGTCGAGGGGCAGTTAGAGAGAACTCTCACGTTCGTCGGCGGGTCGCCTGCCAAGAAGTGGTTAAAATCGCGGTTGACCAGCGAGGACAGGGCGCCTCGAGGGTTCTGGGCCCAGGCACGTCATGCGGGCGACGTACCGTATGGGCGTGGGCTCAGGTACCGTGGAAGCCCTACGGACCGGTCTCTCTGCGGAGAGTCCGTTCCAGATCATGAACGCGTGTCAAGACTCTGGGGCCGTCGAGCCCCGTCACCGAGGGGGTCGAGCCATGGGGCGCGGCCGGGCCAAGGCCAAGCAGACGAAGGTCGCCCGCCAGCTGAAGTACAACAGCGGCGGGACTGACCTGTCGCGTCTGGCCAGCGAGCTGGGCGCATCGACTTCGAGTCAGCCTCCGAACGGCGAGCCGTTCGAGGATGACGAGGACGACGATGACCCGTACGCCCAGTACGCGGATCTTTACAACGACGACGATGAGGACGAGGACGGCGAGTCCGGTCCCGCGTCGCATCGCCGCGGCGCTTGACGCTCTAGCAGTGTTTGACCCGGTCCGGGGTGGTTCGCCACCACCGGACCGGGTTTTGCGCTGCCTTTGTCGCCGTCGGGCCGGTCAGGCGTAGTCGCCGACCAGCTCCGCGCCCGTCGTGTGGTCGCCCCGGTCTGTGATCTCGCCGGCGACCCAAGCGTCGACCCCACGGTCGGCGAGTGTGGCGAGGGCCACATCCGTCGATTCCTCGGGGACGATCGCGATCATGCCGACGCCCATGTTCAGGGTCTTCTCCAGCTCCAGGCGTTCGACGTCACCGGTCTTTCCGACGAGGTCGAAGACCGGGGCCGGGGTCCAGGTGGAGCGGTCGACGGTCGCGTGCAGCTCGTCGGGGATGACGCGGGCCAGGTTGGCCGCGAGTCCGCCGCCGGTGACGTGGCTGAAGGCGTGCACCTCGGTGGTGCGCGTCAGGGCCAGGCAGTCCAGCGAGTAGATCTTCGTGGGTTCCAGGAGTTCCTCGCCGAGGGTGCGGCCGAGCTCCTCGATGCGTGCGTCCAGGGAGAGGCCCGCCTGGTTCAGCAGGACATGCCGGACCAGGGAGTACCCGTTCGAGTGAAGCCCGGAGGCCGCCATGGCGATCACGGTGTCGCCCTCGCGGATGCGGTCGGGGCCGAGCAGGCGGTCGGCCTCCACCACACCCGTACCGGCGCCGGCGACGTCGAAGTCGTCCGCGCCCAGCAGGCCCGGGTGCTCGGCCGTCTCGCCGCCCACCAGGGCGCAGCCGGCCAGCACACAGCCCTCGGCGATGCCCTTGACGATGGCGGCGACCCGCTCGGGGTGGACCTTGCCGACGCAGATGTAGTCGGTCATGAACAGCGGCTCGGCGCCGCACACCACGATGTCGTCCATGACCATGGCGACCAGGTCGTGACCGATGGTGTCGTACACGCCCAGCTGCCGGGCGATGTCGACCTTGGTGCCCACGCCGTCGGTGGCGGAGGCGAGCAGGGGACGCTCGTAGCGCTTGAGGGCGGAGGCGTCGAAGAGGCCGGCGAAACCGCCGAGGCCGCCGAGGACCTCGGGGCGCTGCGTCTTCTTCACCCACTCCTTCATGAGCTCTACGGCGCGGTCGCCCGCTTCGATGTCGACGCCCGCGGCTGCGTAGCTGGCACCAGTGGTCTCAGACATGAGGGTGAGAACTTTCGTGTCGTACTGCAGGTGATACGGGCTGTCTACGGGCGGCGGATCGCGTCGGCGGCGGCCGTCGCGGCCGGGCCGGCGGCCAGCTCCGTCTCCAGGAGCTGCTTGCCGAGCAGCTCGGGGTCGGGCAGCTCCATCGGGTACTCGCCGTCGAAGCAGGCGCGGCACAGGTTCGGCTTGGCGATGGTGGTCGCCTCGATCATGCCGTCGATGGAGATGTACGCCAGGGAGTCGGCGCCCAGGGAGGTGCCGATCTCGTCGATCGTCATGCCGTTGGCGATGAGCTCCGCGCGGGTCGCGAAGTCGATGCCGAAGAAGCAGGGCCACTTCACGGGCGGCGAGGAGATCCGGATGTGGACCTCGGCCGCGCCCGCCTCGCGGAGCATCCGGACCAGCGCGCGCTGGGTGTTGCCGCGCACGATCGAGTCGTCCACGACGACCAGGCGCTTGCCCTTGATGACTTCCTTGAGGGGATTCAGCTTCAGACGGATGCCGAGTTGGCGGATGGTCTGTGAGGGCTGGATGAAGGTACGGCCGACGTAGGCGTTCTTCACCAGGCCCGAGCCGAAGGGGATGCCGGAGGCCTCCGCGTAGCCGATGGCGGCGGGGGTGCCGGATTCCGGGGTCGCTATGACGAGGTCGGCCTCGGCCGGGGCTTCCTTGGCCAGCTTGCGGCCCATCTCCACGCGGGAGAGGTACACGTTCCGGCCGGCGATGTCGGTGTCCGGGCGGGCCAGGTAGACGTACTCGAAGACGCAGCCCTTGGGCTTCGCTTCCGCGAAGCGGGAGGCGCGCAGGCCGTTCTCGTCGATGGCGACGAACTCGCCCGGCTCGATCTCGCGGACGTAAGAGGCGCCGCAGATGTCGAGGGCGGCGGACTCGGAGGCGACGACCCAGCCGCGCTCCAGTCGGCCGAGGACCAGCGGGCGGATGCCCTGCGGGTCGCGGGCGGCGTAGAGGGTGTGCTCGTCCATGAAGACGAGGCTGAAGGCGCCCCGGACCTTCGGGAGGACCGTGTGGGCGGCCTCCTCGATGGTCAGCGGCTTGCCGTCGTCGTCGACCTGGGCGGCGAGCAGCGCCGTGAGGAGGTCGGTGTCGTTGGTGGCCGCCACCCGCGGGGTGCGGCCACCCTCCTGCTTGGGCAGGTCGGCGACCATCTCGGCGAGCTGGGCGGTGTTGACGAGGTTGCCGTTGTGGCCGAGCGCGATGGAGCCGTGCGCGGTGGCCCGGAACGTCGGCTGGGCGTTCTCCCAGACGGAGGCACCGGTGGTCGAGTAGCGGGCGTGTCCGACCGCGATGTGACCCTGGAGGGAACCGAGGGAGGTCTCGTCGAAGACCTGGGAGACGAGGCCCATGTCCTTGAAGACGAGGATCTGCGAGCCGTTGCTCACCGCGATCCCCGCGGATTCCTGACCTCGATGCTGGAGGGCGTAGAGCCCGAAGTAAGTGAGCTTGGCGACCTCTTCACCGGGAGCCCAGACACCGAAGACGCCGCATGCGTCCTGGGGGCCCTTCTCGCCGGGGAGCAGATCATGACTGAGTCGACCGTCACCACGTGGCACGCCACCGAGTGTAGGCGAGGTCGACCACTGGTCCGAATTGGGGATACGCGCCGGTAGTGGATCACTCGTCGGCGACGGCTCGCAGGGTGTCGCCGTTTTCGCTGGTCAGAGCCAGAGTGTCGTGATCGATTCGATAACTGAGCGTGGTGTTGAAGAGCCTCAGCAGGCTCCGTTCCGTGTCCATGAGTGAGGCGTCGCACATCATTCGCGTGGTGGCCGGGCGGCCGAGGGTGATATGTCCGTCCCGTACGGTGGCGGTGGCGTTGACGTGGTTGCAGCCGAGCCGGCCGCCGACCTTGCCGGTCTTCTGGTCGAAGGTGAGATGGGCGTCGCCGTTCGTCCGGTGGGGCTTTCCGTCGACGGTGGCGCTGTCGATGGTCCACCGCACGCCGGTGACGGGCTTCTCGGGGCTGACGGAACCGCTGCTGCCCGCCTTCTCGGTGCCACAGGCGGCGGCGAGCGGGACGAGGGCCACGGCGGCCGTCAGGGTCAGTCGCTGCTTGTACCTGTACATGCCGATTCGACGGGCACAGGAGGTGTCCGGTTCCCCTCAGGACAGCAACGGCAGCAACTGGCCGAGATCCGCCCGCTCTCCGCTCGCGGCGACTTGCGCCGCGTCCAGGGCGTCCTGCCAGGACAGTCGCCCGGTGGCCAGCCGGACCCAGGTCAGCGGGTCGGTCTCGACGACGTTGGGCGGGGTGCCGCGGGTGTGCCGGGGGCCCTCGACACACTGCACGACCGCGTACGGCGGGATCCGCACCTCGGTCGAGCCGCCGGGCGCCTTGACCGCGAGGGCGTCAGCGAGGAGCCGGGTGGCGGCGGCGAGGGCCTGGCGGTCGTACGGGATGTCGAGGCCGGGGACGGCGGCGTTGAGGTCGTCGGTGTGGACGACGAGTTCGACGGTGCGCGTGACGACGTAGTCGGCGAGGGGCAGGGCGCCCGCGTCGGTGGCGAGCAGGCGGGTGCCGGGGTGTTCGGCGAGGACGGCCGTGAAGCGCTGCTCGCGTTCGGCGAGGTGGGCGACGAGGTCCGGGTTCTTCTCGGCGAGTTCGTGGGCGTACTCGGCGATGGCCGCCGCCTCGACGCCGATCGCACCGGGCCACTCGGCCGGGGTGGCCTCCTGCCTCACCGGCGCGGGCTCGCCCACGAGCCGGACCACGGCCCCGAGCGACATCCCCACGTGCGCCACGAGATCCCGCACCGTCCACTCCCCGAGCCGCGTGGGCAGCGCCAGCTGCTCCTCCGTGAGGCCGGCCACCGCCTGCCGTACGTTCCCGTACTGGGCCAGGACGGCGGCGCGGGTCTTGGCGGGGTCGTAGGTCCGGGCGCGCTTCTTTGTCGGGGGCATGGCGGTGAGCCTAAGGGCTGTCCCGTAATGGGCGGGAAGGCCCCGCCCGTCGGAACGGGCGGGGCCTTCGTCGTCGTACGAGCGGCTACGCGAGCAGCGCCGGGATCGTCCCCTCGTGGGCCGTGCGCAGGTCCTCCAGGGACAGTTCGAACTCGCCCTGGAGCTCGACGGTGTCGCCGTCCACGACGCCGACGCGGGTGGCGGGCAGGCCGCGGGCGCCGCACATGTCGTTGAAGCGGACCTCCTCGGAGCGCGGGACGGCGACGACCGCGCGTCCCGCCGACTCGGAGAAGAGGAGGGTGAAGGCGTCCAGACCGTCCGGGACGATCAGGCGGGCGCCCTTGCCGCCGAGCAGGGCCGACTCCACGACCGCCTGGATCAGACCGCCGTCGGACAGGTCGTGCGCGGAGTCAATCATGCCGTCGCGGCTGGCGGAGATCAGGATCTCGCCGAGCAGGCGCTCGCGCTCCAGGTCGACCTTCGGGGGCAGGCCGCCGAGGTGGTCGTGGATCACCTGCGACCAGGCCGAGCCGCCGAACTCCTCACGGGTGTCGCCGAGGAGGTAGAGCAGCTGGCCCTCCTCCTGGAAGGCGACCGGCGTGCGCCGGGCGACGTCGTCGATGACGCCGAGGACGGCCACGACCGGGGTGGGGTGGATGGCCACCTCACCGGTCTGGTTGTAGAGCGAGACGTTGCCGCCGGTCACCGGGGTGCCGAGCTGCTGGCAGGCGTCCGCCAGGCCGCGGATGGCCTCCGCGAACTGCCACATGACGGCCGGGTCCTCGGGCGAGCCGAAGTTCAGGCAGTCGGAGACGGCGAGCGGCTTCGCACCGGTCGTCGCCACGTTCCGGTACGCCTCCGCCAGCGCCAGCTGCGCGCCCGCGTACGGGTCGAGCTTGGCGTAGCGGCCGTTGCCGTCCGTCGCGATGGCGACACCGAGGCCGGTCTCCTCGTCGATGCGGATCATCCCGGAGTCCTCGGGCTGGGCGAGGACCGTGTTGCCCTGCACGAAGTGGTCGTACTGGGAGGTGATCCAGGACTTGGAGGCCTGGTTGGGGGACGCGACCAGCTTCAGGACCTGGTCCTTCAGCTCCGCGCCCGACGACGGCCTCGGCAGCTTGTTCGCGTCGTCCGCCTGCAGCTCGTCCTGCCAGGACGGGCGGGCGTAGGGGCGCTCGTAGACCGGGCCGTCGTGCGCGACCGTGCGCGGGTCGACGTCGACGATCTTGCCGCCGTGCCAGTAGATCTCCAGGCGGTCGCCGTCGGTCACCTCACCGATGACGGTGGCGATGACGTCCCACTTGTCGCAGATCTCCAGGAAGCGGTCGACCTTCTCCGGCTCGACGACCGCGCACATGCGTTCCTGCGACTCGCTCATGAGGATTTCCTCGGGAGAGAGAGTCGAGTCCCGCAGGGGTACGTCGTCCAGGGTCACGCGCATGCCGCCGGAGCCGTTGGACGCCAGCTCGCTCGTCGCGCAGGACAGGCCGGCCGCGCCGAGGTCCTGGATGCCGACGACCAGCTTCTCCTTGAAGGCCTCCAGGGTGCACTCGATGAGGAGCTTCTCCTGGAAGGGGTCGCCGACCTGGACGGCGGGGCGCTTCGACGGCTTGGCGTCGTCGAAGGTCTCGGAGGCGAGGATCGACGCGCCGCCGATGCCGTCGCCGCCGGTGCGGGCCCCGTACAGGATGACCTTGTTGCCCGCGCCGGACGCCTTCGCGAGGTGGATGTCCTCGTGCCGCATGACGCCGATGGCACCGGCGTTGACCAGCGGGTTGCCCTGGTAGCAGGCGTCGAAGACGACCTCGCCGCCGATGTTGGGCAGGCCCAGGCAGTTGCCGTAGCCGCCGATGCCGGCTACGACGCCCGGGAGGACGCGCTTGGTGTCGGGGTGGTCGGCCGCGCCGAAGCGCAGCGGGTCGACGACCGCGACCGGGCGGGCGCCCATCGCGATGATGTCGCGGACGATGCCGCCGACGCCCGTGGCCGCGCCCTGGTAGGGCTCGACGTATGAGGGGTGGTTGTGCGACTCGACCTTGAAGGTGACCGCGTAGCCCTGGCCGACGTCGACGACACCGGCGTTCTCGCCGATGCCGACGAGGAGGGCGTCGGACTGGGGGGCCTTCTCGCCGAACTGGCGCAGGTGCACCTTCGACGACTTGTACGAGCAGTGCTCGGACCACATGACCGAGTACATGGCGAGTTCGGCGCCGGTCGGGCGGCGGCCGAGGATCTCCACCACCCGCTCGTACTCGTCCTTCTTCAGGCCGAGTTCGGCCCAGGGCAGCTCGACGTCGGGGGTCGCGGCCGCGTGCTCGACCGTGTCCAGAGGCGTCCGGCTCATGCGTTGACCAGCTTCTTGAGGATCGAGGTGAAGAAGGGGAGGCCGTCGGTACGACCCGTACCGATCAGCGGCTCGACGGCGTGCTCGGGGTGCGGCATGAGGCCGACCACGTTCCCGGCCTCGTTGGTGACGCCGGCGATGTCCCGCTGGGAGCCGTTGGGGTTGCCGTATCCATCAGCGGCTTCGCCGCGGACGAGGTACCGGAAGGCGACCCGGCCCTCGGCCTCCAGCTTGTCGAGCGTGTACGCGTCGGCGACGTACTGCCCGTCGTTGTTCTTCAGCGGGATCTGGATCTCCTGGCCGGCCGTGTAGTCGGTGGTCCAGGCGGTCTCGGCGTTCTCCACCCGCAGCTTCTGGTCACGGCAGATGAAGTGCAGGTGGTCGTTGCGCAGCATCGTGCCCGGCAGCAGGTGCGCCTCGGTGAGGATCTGGAAGCCGTTGCAGATGCCGAGCACCGGCAGACCGGCCCTGGCCTGCTCCAGCAGGGGCTCCATCACCGGCGAGAAGCGCGCGATGGCGCCGGCGCGCAGATAGTCGCCGTAGGAGAAACCACCGCACAGCACCACGGCGTCGACCTGGTGAAGGTCCTTGTCCTTGTGCCAGAGAGCGACCGGTTCGGCACCCGCGAGGCGGATAGCGCGCTGTGTGTCCCGGTCGTCGAGGCTGCCCGGGAAAGTGACGACGCCAATACGAGCGGTCACTTCGCGGCCTCCGCGACTTCCTCCACCTTGACGGTGAAGTCCTCGATCACGGTGTTGGCGAGGAAGGATTCCGCAAGATCATGGATGCGGGCGAGCGCGGCCTCGTCGACCGGTCCGTCCACTTCCAGTTCGAATCGCTTTCCCTGACGTACGTCCGAGATGCCGTCGAAACCCAGACGCGGCAGCGCGCGCTGCACCGCCTGGCCCTGGGGGTCGAGGATCTCCGGCTTGAGCATGACGTCGACTACGACGCGTGCCACTGGCACTCCCGGTGTGTGGTGCTGAGCAGGTTCCTTCAGACTACCCGCACAAAATTTCTACGCGGGTAGAGTTGTAGGAATCTACGTGACAGCGGTCACGATGCGGTATCGAAGCGGGTATCGGAGTGGGGCGTTCACGAAAAGTTACGGGAAAGATCCCCCATCGGCCCCGGATACCTATTGCGCTCGGACACGCGGACAGATTTAGTCGGGCTTCACAATGCATTGCCGCGCACTGTACAAATGAATTGGAAATAGCCAAGACTCGGCACGTCGCCGCAGCTGAGCTGTATGCGATGCCGGACGAAGGGACCGATATTCGTGGCGCAGAAGGTCGTGGTCACGCTCTTTGACGACATCGACGGCTCGGAAGCGGCGGAAACGATCGCCTTCGGACTCGACGGCAAGTCGTACGAGATCGACCTGAATGAAGCCAATGCCAAGAAACTGCGTAAGGCGCTCGCGCCCTACGTGGACGCCGGCCGCAAGCGGTCGAGGTCCGGCAAGGCCTACAAGCAGACGGAGGTCGCCCCCGACCCCGCGGCCGTCCGGGCCTGGGCCCAGGCCAACAAGATGGACGTCCCCGCGCGCGGACGCATCCCCAAGAAGGTCTACGAGGCGTTCACCGAAGCCCAGTGAGGCCCTGGGCCGACGACCGGTCACCCGCCCCTCGGAACAACCGACTTGCGCTGCACCCCTCCTGGTCAGCTAGAGTCTGGAGCACGCCGAGGGGCGAGGCCGAAAAAGCCCAGCCCACGGAGTACATGCGGGTGTAGTTCAGTAGTAGAACATCCCCCTTCCAGGGGGAAGGCGCAGTGTGCAATTCCTGTCACCCGCTCTGCATCGCCGGTCTGGCCACTCTTGTGGATCAGGTAGGCTGGTGCCCGCGCCGATCGGTGAGAGCCGGTCGGAGGCAATGCGGACGTAGCTCAGTTGGTAGAGCGCAACCTTGCCAAGGTTGAGGTCGCGAGTTCGAACCTCGTCGTCCGCTCTTGAATGAGACCCCCGGTCCTGTGGACCGGGGGTTTTTTCGTCCGGACGCGTGCGTCCGCCTGACATTTGTCATGCGCAGTGGTGACACCGCGCACTGCTGTCGGGGCCGAAGTGCCGAGACGCTTGAGCCATGAACACCAACGAACACGAACACGTGATTGAGGTCACTGACCTGCGGCGTGTGTACGGGGGCGGGTTCGAGGCGGTGCGCGGAATCAGCTTCTCCGTGCGCCGCGGGGAGATCTTCGCGCTGCTGGGCACCAATGGCGCGGGCAAGACGTCGACGGTCGAACTCCTGGAGGGACTCGCGCAGCCCGCCGGGGGCCGGGTGCGGATCCTCGGCCACGATCCGTACGCCGAACGCGCCGCCGTACGGCCCCGCACCGGCGTGATGCTCCAGGAGGGCGGCTTCCCCTCCGAGCTGACCGTCGCCGAGACCGCCCGGATGTGGGCGGGCTGCGTCAGCGGGGCGCGTCCCACCGGGGAGGCGCTGGGGCTGGTCGGGCTCGCCCGGAAGGCCGACGTACGGGTGAAGCAGCTGTCCGGGGGTGAGCGGCGGCGCCTGGACCTCGCGCTCGCGCTGCTCGGGGAGCCCGAGGTGCTGTTCCTGGACGAGCCGACGACCGGCCTCGACGCCGAAGGGCGCCGGGACACCTGGGAGTTGGTGGGCGCGCTGCGCGACGCGGGCACGACCGTGTTGCTGACCACGCACTACCTGGAGGAGGCGGAGAGCCTCGCCGACCGGCTCGCGATCCTCCACAACGGGCGCATCGCGGCCACCGGCACCCCCGCCGAGGTGACCGCCTCCCAGCCGTCCCGGATCTCCTTCGAACTGCCCGAGGGGTACTTCCTCGGCGACCTGCCGCCCCTCGGCGAACTGGGGGTCCTCGGACACGAGGTGGACGGCCGGGTCGTACGGCTGCGGACGCGGCAGTTGCAGCGGGCGGCCACCGCGGTGCTGGTGTGGGCCGAGCGGGCGGGAGTCGAGCTGCGCGGCCTCGACGTGCGGTCGGCGTCGCTGGAGGAGGCGTTCCTGGGGATCGCGCGCGAGGCGTCCGAGGCGGAACCGGAGAAGGAGCACGTGGCGTGAGCGGCACGACGACAGTCACCACCCCCGCCCGGCGGGACGTCACCACCCCCGCAGGGCGCATGGCCGCCCTGGCACGCACCGAACTGACCCTGCTCGGGCGCAGCAGGAGCGCGCTCGTCACGGCCGTACTGGTGCCGCTGGTGCTGCCGTTCAGCCTGCGGGCGGCGGTCGACCAAATGGACGTGAAGGAGGCCGGACTCACCGTCGGCCTCGTGCTGCTCCCCGCCGCGATCGGCTTCTCGCTGCTGTTCGCGGTGTACGGCACACTCGTCGGCGTCTACACCGCCCGGCGCGAGGAACTCGTGCTGAAGCGGCTGCGCACCGGTGAGCTGCGGGACGTGGAGATCCTCACCGGGGCCGCCCTGCCGGCCGTCGCCACGGGCCTCGTACAGTCCCTGCTGCTCGCGGTGGGCTGCACGGTCCTCCTCGACGTCCCGGCGCCCAAGGCGCCCCATCTCGCCGTCCTGGGCCTGCTGTTGGGGCTGGCGATGTGCGCGGCCCTCGCCGGGGCCACCGCCGCCGTGACCCGGACCGTGGAGAGCGCGCAGGTCACCACGATGCCGCTGATGCTGGTGTCGATGGTCGGTTCCGGCGTCACCTTCCCCCTGGAGCTGCTGCCCGACAACGTGGCCTCGGTGTGCGAACTGCTGCCGCTGTCGCCGGTCATCACCCTGGTGCGCGGCGGCTGGACCGGCGACCTTTCGGCCTACGAGGCGCTGGGCGCCCTCGCCAACGCGCTGGCCTGGACGGTGATCGCGGTGTTTGCTGTACGGCGATGGTTCCGCTGGGAGCCGCGGCGCTGACGTGGGCGCGACACGGGGGAACCGGGGACATCACGGAATCGGGGGGTGCGGGGAGATGGGCGGGCCGGGGCGTTGGTGGCGGAACAAGAGCACACCGGCGAAGGTCGAGTGGTACACCCGCTGGACGTTCCACTTCTTCGCGGTGATCGAGGTCACCGCGGTCGGACTGCAACTCTTCGGGCAGATGGAATCGCGACTGGCGGGCCTCTTCCTGCTGATGATGTGCTTGCACGCCACCGCGTGTGCGGTGACTGCTTCGGCGGCCCTCGACTGGACGCGCGGGCGTCGTGAGCAGCCGGTACGGATGGTGTTCACGCTCGGTGCCGTCACCGCGCTGGTCGCCGTCATGGCGAGCGCGATCGCGGGACGCGGCCCCGACACCGACGGCGCGGCCGGCGGGGTCTACGGGGTCGTCCTGCTCTTCGGGATCGGCTTCATGTCGCTCGGTGTGCGCAGCCGGCGTCGGGTGTTCGGAATCGTCGTCGGCTTCGCGGCGGGCGGAGGACTGGTGTCGTTCGCCCTGGGCCTCTCGGCGCTCACCGCGTCCGCCACTTCGCTGATGATGCTGCTCAGTGGCGGGCTGCTCGCCTTCACCTCGGTCTTCTCCTTCTGGCTCGTCAACGCCGTCTACGAACTCGACGAGGCCCGCGAGACCCGCGCCCGGCTCGCCGTCGCCGAGGAGCGGCTGCGGTTCGGTCGGGATCTGCACGACGTGATGGGCCGCAACCTGGCCGTCATCGCGCTGAAGAGCGAACTGTCCGTGCAGCTGGCGCGACGCGGGCGGCCCGAGGCGGTGGAGCAGATGATCGAGGTGCAGCGGATCGCGCAGGAGTCGCAGCGCGAGGTGCGGGACGTCGTGCGGGGGTACCGGGACGCCGACCTGGGCGTCGAACTCGCCGGTGCACAGGGTGTGTTGACAGCGGCCGGGATCAGCTGCGAGGTGAGCGGGGAGGCGGTCGGGCTGCCGGGCGAGGTGCAGTCGGCACTCGCCTGGGTGGTGCGGGAGGCGACGACCAACGTGCTGCGGCACGGGGACGCCGGCCGGTGTTCGGTGGGGCTACGGGTGACGGAGGGGCACGTGGTGCTGACGGTGGAGAACGACGGGGCGACCGGTGCGCCCGGGGTGGCCGCGTCGCCCGGCAGGGGCGCCGGCTCCGGGCTCGCGGGACTGCGGGAGCGGCTGGCGGCGGTGGACGGGACGCTGGTGGCGGGGCCGACGGACGCCGGGGTGTTCCGGCTCGTGGCGCAGGTGCCGGTGCAGGTCGCCTCGGCGGAGGTCGCCTCGTGACCGTGCGGGTGCTGCTCGCCGACGACGAGCACCTCATCCGGGGCGCGCTGGCCGCGCTGCTGTCCCTGGAGGACGACCTGGTGATCGTCGCGGAGGCGGCCACCGGACCGGAGGCCCTGGCGATGGCTCGGGCGCACGCACCGGACGTCGCCGTCCTGGACCTGCAGATGCCGGGCGCCGACGGTGTGAAGGTCGCCACATCCCTACGGGAGGAGCTGCCCGTCTGCCAGGTGCTCATCGTCACCAGTCACGGCCGCCCCGGGCATCTCAAGCGGGCGCTTGCCGCAGGTGTGCGCGGGTTCGTCCCCAAGACCGTCAGCGCGCAGCGGCTCGCCGAGATCATCCGCACGGTCCACGGGGGAAACCGTTACGTCGACCCCGAGTTGGCCGCCGACGCGATCTCCGCCGGTGACTCCCCGCTGACCGCCCGGGAGGCCGAGGTGCTGGAACTCGCTGCCGACGGGGCGCCCGTCGCGGAGATCGCCGAGCGGGCCGCGCTGTCCCAGGGGACCGTGCGGAACTACCTCTCCTCGGCCGCCTCCAAGCTCGGAGCGGAAAACCGTCACACGGCGGTACGTCTCGCTCGTGAGCGAGGTTGGGTATAGTTGGTCTCGCGCCACGGCGCAACGCGGACGTAGCTCAGTTGGTAGAGCGCAACCTTGCCAAGGTTGAGGTCGCGAGTTCGAACCTCGTCGTCCGCTCTGAATCGGCCCCCCGGCTTCCACCGGGGGGCTTTTTCGTGTCCTACGACCAGTGGGTACCGGTGAGGCGCTCGTACGCCTCGATGTACTTGGCGCGGGTGGCCTCGACGACCTGCTCGGGCAGCGGCGGCGGGGGCTGCTCGCTCTTGCGGTCCCAGCCGGACTCCGCCGAGGTCAGCCAGTCGCGGACGTACTGCTTGTCGTACGACGGCTGCGCGCGGCCCGGCTGCCACTGGTCGGCCGGCCAGAAGCGGGAGGAGTCGGGGGTGAGGACCTCGTCGGCGACGACGAGGGTCTCCCCGTCGAAGCCGAACTCGAACTTCGTGTCCGCGAGGAGGATGCCCCGGTCCCGGGCGATGTCGCGGGCCCGGCTGTAGATGGCGAGGGTCGCCTGGCGCAGCTGGGCGGCGGTGTCGGCGCCGACCTGGCGGGCGACCTCCTCGTAGGAGACGTTCTCGTCGTGCTCGCCGACGGCGGCCTTGGTGGCCGGGGTGAAGATCGGGGCGGGCAGCTCGGAGCCGTCGACGAGCCCCTCGGGGAGGGCGAGGCCGCAGACGGTGCGGGAGTCGTTGTACTCGAGCAGGCCCGAGCCGGTGAGGTAGCCGCGGGCCACGCACTCCACGGGGACCATCTGCAGGGACTTGCAGACGAGGGCGCGGCCGGCCCAGTCGGCGGGGGCGCCGGCGGGCAGCTCGGTGCTCAGCACGTGGTTGGGGATCAGGTCGGCGAACTGGTCGAACCACCACAGGGAGAGCTGGGTGAGGACACGGCCCTTGTCGGGGATCTCGGTCGGCAGCACCCAGTCGTAGGCGGAGATGCGGTCGCTGGCGACCATCACGAGGTCGCCCGCCTCGTTCTGGTACAGCTCGCGCACCTTGCCGGTGTGCAGATGCACCAGACCCGGAACCTGGATCGGCTCGGGCTTTTCGACGAATCCGGACACGGTTCCTCCCCGTGGTTCTGTCCAAGTGCGTCGATTGTCCCGTACGACGGAGGCTGATCGGGGACGGGGGGTCACTCGCGTTTGCAGATGCGGTCCAGAAGGTTTGCTGTGGCGCGCTGGACTCGCGGGTCCACGTGGCCCGGCCGGTCCAGGGCCGGGGACCAGGCGAAGGTTCCGGCCGCGAACACCAGGGCGCCGGAGGGGGCGCGGTAGAGGGAGGTCTCCTGGTGGCGCGGCACGCCGGCGGCGTCGGTGTACGGGGAGTGGGCGAGCAGGACGCGCTCCTCGTGCTCGGGGAGCGGGGCGCGCGGGAAGTAGCGGTCGGCCTCGCCCGCGACCAGGCCCTGGATCTCGTCGCCCTCGTGCGCGCCGGTCGCCTCCCACAGCCAGTGCTCGGCGTTGCGCACGATCAGGGGGTGGGGCTCGGGGACGCGGCCCGCGTACTGGATGCCGACCAGCTGCTGCTCGGGGCGGTCGATCTCCCGCCAGAGAAGCGGCTTCCCGGGGCCCTTGCGTTTACGGCAGGTGAGTAAGCGGTCGGGGACGCCGGAGGGCGAGGGGCCCAGTTCCACCTGCCAGTACATGGTGTTCGCGGACAGGAACACGAGCGACGTGCCGTTCTCCACGGCGAGCTCCGCGCCGCGGCGCATGGCGCTCGACCAGTACTCGTCGTGGCCGGGGAAGACCAGGCCCCGGTAGCGGGTGGCGTCGACGCGGCCCGCGTGCAGGTCGCGGGCGTCGGCGTAGGCGAGGTCGTAGCCGTAGCGCTCGGCCCAGCGGATGAAGTCGTAGGCGTGGCCGACGTGGAGCGGGAGGCCGGCGCCCGCGTACGGCCGGTCGAAGGAGACCGTGGTCGCGGCGTCGGCCTCGCCGAGGAGACGGCCGTCCTCGTCCCAGGCGTGGTAGAGGCTGGCGCCGATGCGGCCGTCCTCCGGGTAGAGGTTGTAGGCCTGCCAGGTGATGTCGGGGAGCAGCAGGAGCAGGTCGGCGGGGCGGTTGTCGCGGACCGTGAAGGGGATGTGGGAGCGGTAGCCGTCGGTCGTGGTGAGCACGGCGACGTACGCGCCGAGGCTCCAGGACGACGGGATCTGCATCCGCCAGGACAGCCACCAGTGGTGGCAGGAGACCGTGCGGTCGGCGGTCAGCGGCGGGGGCTGGACGATGCCGGACAGGCGCGGGCTGGTGGTGATCTTGGCGGCGCCGTCGCCGCCGTAGTGGCCGATGCGGTAGATGTCGACGCTGAATTCCTGGGGCGGGTCGACGGTGACGTGGAAGTCGAGGGCCTCGCCGGGGGCGACCGCGCCCGTGGAGACGAAGCCCTTGATCTGGCGGCGGACGTCGTCGGCCGAGCGGGGGCCTCCGGCGGTGCGCGGGGCCGGGATCCTGGGCGCCCGGGGCGAGTGGTCCGCCGGGTTCTGGTCCCTCTGGTCCCTCTGGTCCACCTGGTCCACGTACCAGGGGACGACCTGACCGGTGTCGCCGAAGTACGTCTCGGTGCCGCGCAGCCAGGGGACGGGGCCCTGGCCGAAGGGGTCCGTCACGGCGTGCGCCAAGGCTCCCGACTCCCAGCGGCGGATCTGTTCCGACCCCATGTCGTTCCCCTCCCTCGTGCCCCCGTGTGCCTCGTACGTGCGTGGCCTATGTCGCAAGCCCTTGCCATGTGCGCGATCGGTCCCAGCACATCACATAACGCACGCAGGCTGTCACTATTCGTTGCGAATTGACCTAAAGTGGAACCGGGTTGTCCGGTCAGGGGAGGGGTGTACGGGGTCCGGCGGACGGGTGGGTGGGACGCGGTGACTCGGACGGGGTGGGTCGGCCGGGGTAACTCTGCTCAGTGATTCCGACTCAGTGACTCAGACGAGTCGTACCGGCTTCTCCGGGCGTATCCCCCGTTCGACCATCCAGGCTCGCAAGGGGGTGGGGTCGCCGTCCTCTATCAGGCTGAGGACCCTGGGAGCCAGGTCGGTGGTTCTCTCGCCGTTGACCAACAGGGAGGGGCCGTCGAGCCAGTCCAGGCCCGGGGTCGCGCCGGCGGTGTCCATCGCTGCGCAGCACACCATCGCCGTGACGTGGTCGGCGAGGAGTTCACGCGGGGTGCGTGGGGGCTGGAGCGGGAAGAGGGGGAGCATCCCGTCGTCCCAGAGAGCGGTTTCGGGGCTGCCCTGGCCCGGGGCGGGCGCCGCGGCGGAGCCCTGCGGGGCGGAGGCGGCTTCCTCCCGGGCGATCTCGGCGGTGAGGCGGGCGGCCAGGGCGACGCTGCGGGGGTTGGGCGGGGGTGGGTCGTCGTCTTCCAGGTCTTCGGTGGGGGCGGGTTCCAGGTCTTCGGTGGGGGCGGGGGTGGTGGGGGCTGGGGTTGGGGTGGTGGTGGGGGCCGGGGCAGCGGACAATCCGGGGTCGCTGTGCAGCTCTGCGGACTCGCTGCGCGGCTCGGCGGACGTGGCGGGGGCGCCGTGCGACTCGGCGGACGCTGCGGGATCGCTGGGCAAACCGGTCGGCACGGTGGACTCGCCGGGCAAACCGGTCGGCGCGGTGGACCGGTGCGGCTCGGTGGCCTCTCTGCGGAGCCCGGTCGGCGCAGCGGGCTCTCCGTGTGGCTTGGTGGGCGCGGCGGGCTCTCTGTGGGGGTCGGGCACGTCGGGGTCGCCGTGGAACTCCGCCGACACGGCGGGCTCACCCTGCCGCTCTGCCGACGCGTCGGGCGTTCCCTGGCCCTCGACGGACGGAGCGGACTCCCCGTACGACCCGGCCGACACGGCGTGCTCGCCAGGCGGCTCAGTCGACGTGGCGGGCTCGCTGTGGAGCTCGGTCGGTGCGGTGGGCGCCCCGTGCCGCTCTGCCGACGCGGTGGGCTCAGTCGGAGCCGGGGGCTCGTCCTGTGGCTCGGTGGGCGTGGCCGGGGGCGGAGGGCCTGTGAGGTGGTCCAGGACTCGGGAGAGGGTGGGGCCTTCAGTGTCCGAGGTGTCCGAGGTGTCCGAGGGGGAGTGTTGGGGGGTTGTGGGGGTGGGGTCGCAGCGGCGTACGCCCAGGTTGTCGAGGACGCGGTGGAGGCGGGCGGCGTCGGTGCGCCACTTTCGGTCGACGACCTCCTCCGGATACTCCTGCCAGTCGACTGGGGACCAGTCGGGGCCGGTCTCGGCGGGCCCGCCGTGGAAGAGGCGGGCGGCCAGGAGCGAGGCGGCCTCGTCGATCGCGCCGGGCTCTTCGAGCAGATCGCAGGCGGGACGCTCGCCCAGCCGGGAGGCGAACCCCTCGGCCAGCCGGTCGCGACGGGACAGCTCGGTCAGCGCGGCCACGACGCCCGCGTCCAGCCGGGAGGGCCAGCGGCCCATCCGCCAGGCGGGCAGCGCGACACGCGTGAGCAGCCGGTCCCAGCCCGCGTACGCCAGGCCCACCTGCTCCTGGGCGACGATCCGCAGCCCGTAATCCACAGCCTGTGCACGCTCGGCGGCCGCGGCGGCCACACCACGCTCCATCTCGGCCGCGTGCCCCCGACAGCTGCGCAGCAACAGGCGGGCCACCCAGCCGATCCCCGCGCACCCCGAGCGGAACAGGGGGCAGCGGCCCTGCGTCGAGGCCACGGCCACCGCCGCGTCCAGGCCCCGTACGAAGCGGCGGGCGGCGGCTATGTCCGGGTGCGCCGAGGGTCCCGTACCCGCGACGACGGGGGCGAGGACGGCGCGCAGTTCGCCGACGCGCATCCACCACAGGAACGGTGAGCCGATGACGAGGACGGGCGCGGCCGGCGTACGCCGGTGGGGGTGGCGCCCCGCCGCCACCTCGTCGCGGCCCTCGGGCGGGGGTGGGCCATGGGCGCGGTGGGTGCGGTCCTCGAGCCAGCTGTCGCAGTCCGGGGTGAGCGCCACGGCCGAGGGGGCGGGCACGTCGAGGCGGTCGGCCAGGTCGCGCACCAGCCGGTACAGATCCGGGGCCGCCTCTTCCGAGATCGGCACCGTGGGACTCACGGCGGGGCGCGAGCGGGCGACGACCAGGGCGATGACGCCGGCCGCGACCAGCACGACGACCGCCACCACGGACACCGCCCAGCGGGCCGCGTCCCAGCCCGGGCCCACCAGGTGACCCGTGGAACCGCCGGCGAGCAGGATCACGGCGGCGGCCGCGGGCAGCAGCGCGACGGCCAGCGCGCGGCTGCGGATCCGCAGCACGGCGAGGGCCCGGACACGCGCCGCCTGAGCTCCCGCTTCCATCCCGATGCCGGTCACGACCCGACCTCACCCCCCTGCCGTCCTGGCGCTTTCCCCTGCGCTTTCCTGGCGTTGCTCACTCCCCCACTGTGGCACCCACGGCTGACATCGCAATGCCGGTGGGCCAAGTGCCGGAATGCTTGCGCCGCACCCTAGTTGGGGCTTCGACCCACGTCAGCCGTATGGGCCAGCGGTCACTCGATGGAATGGCTTTGGGGAGAGCTGGATGACGTTGGGCAAGGATCAGGCCCCGAATCCGTAGACGGATCCGGGGCCTGTCGGGTTCATCGGGTGAGCGCTCGCGTTCGGCGCACACGGGCTCTCGGTACGGGCCCGCGACGCCGGTCACGTGCCCCCCGGTCCTACTGCGCGGCCGCCGCCTTCGCCGCGATGTCCGTGCGGTGCTGGGAGCCGTCCAGCTGGATGCGCTCGACCGCGCGGTACGCCCGTTCCCGAGCCTGCGTGAGGTTCTCGCCGGTCGCGGTGACGGAGAGGACGCGGCCACCGGCGCTGACGACGGCGTCACCGTCGCGCTTGGTCCCGGCGTGCAGGACGTACGCGTGCGGGGCGTCCTCGGCGGCCACCTCGTCGAGGCCGGTGATCGGGTCGCCCGTGCGCGGGGTGCCGGGGTAGTTGTGCGAGGCGACGACGACGGTGACGGCCGCGTCGTCGCTCCAGCGCAGGGGCTCCAGGTGGGCGAGGTTGCCGCTGGCGGCCGCCATCAGGAGACCGGCGAGCGGGGTCCGGAGGCGGGCCAGGACGACCTGGGTCTCCGGGTCGCCGAAGCGGGCGTTGAACTCGATGACGCGGACGCCCCGGCTGGTGATCGCGAGGCCGGCGTAGAGCAGGCCGGAGAAGGGCGTGCCGCGGCGGCGCATCTCGTCGACGGTCGGCTGCAGGACGGTCTCCAGGACCTCGTCGACCAGCTTGGGGTCGGCCCAGGGCAGCGGCGAGTACGCGCCCATGCCGCCCGTGTTCGGGCCCTCGTCGCCGTCGAGGGCGCGCTTGAAGTCCTGGGCGGGCTGGAGCGGGACGACCGTCTCGCCGTCGGTGACCGCGAAGAGGGAGACCTCCGGGCCGTCGAGGAACTCCTCGATGACGACGCGCTCGCAGGCGGCGGCATGCGCGGCGGCGGCGTCGAGGTCGTCGGTCACGACGACACCCTTGCCGGCGGCGAGACCGTCGTCCTTCACGACGTACGGGGCGCCGAAGGCGTCGAGGGCCTCGGCGACCTCCTCCGGGGTCGTACAGACGTAGGAGCGGGCGGTGGGCACGGAGGCCGCGGCCATCACGTCCTTGGCGAACGCCTTGGAGCCCTCGAGCTGCGCGGCCCGGCCGGACGGACCGAAGACCGGGATGCCCGCCTCGCGCACGGCGTCGGCGACCCCGGCGACGAGAGGTGCCTCCGGGCCCACGACCACGAGCTCGGCGCCGAGCTCCTTGGCGAGCTCGGACACGGCCTTGCCGTCGAGCGCGTCGACCTGGTGCAGCTCGGCGACCTCGGCGATGCCGGCGTTGCCGGGAGCGCAGTACAGCGCGGTGACGGCGGGGTCGAGGGACAGGGAGCGGCACAGGGCGTGTTCGCGGGCGCCGCTGCCGATGACGAGGACCTTCACGGGGGTCAGCCTAACGGCAGGGAGGGAGATGGGTTCGTACGGGCCACTGAAGTGGCGGGGATGGCGGGATTGTGGGTTCCTCCAAAGGGGCTTCCCCTCGCCTGTTCGTCGCCCCTACGTCGTCTATTCGTTCGTGAACTCCTCGACCACCGTCGCGCCCAGTTCCCGCACGATCAGGTCGTACCCGGAGAGGGCCGACTCGTTCAGGTCGGGATCGTCGTCCTCGGGGATGTCGTCCTCGATGGAGACCGAGGGCGGCGGCTCGGGCGCGGCGGACGGGCGGGGCGCCGGAGCGGGGTTGGAGGTGTGGCCGGGGGCGGGACGCGGCGCTGAGGCCGATGAGGTGGAGGAGGCGGACGGGGACTGGGCCGACGCCGGGCCCGGGGCGGCCGTACCACCGCCGCCCGACGAACCGCCGTAGCCACCGGCGGAGCCGCCGTAGCTGCCCGAGGCGCCCTGGCCGCCATAACCACCCTGGCCGCCGCCCGAGCCGCCCTGGCCGCCCTGGGTGCCGTAGCCGCCGGGGGCGCCGCCTCCGCCGTAGCCGCCGGTCGACGGGGGTGCGGAGCCGCCCGACGGGTCGACGATCGCCTCGATCTTCCAGTGCACGTTGAACTGCTCGGCCAGCGCCTGCCGCAGTACGTCCTCGCTGCCGCTGCCCGCGAAGTTGTCACGGGCGCCGGCGTTGACGAAGCCGAGCTGGAGGGTGGTGCCGTCGAAGCCTGCGACCTGGGCGTTCTGGCTGAGCAGGATCCAGGTGAACCGGCGGCGGTTCTTCACCGCCTCCAGGATGTTCGGCCACAGCATGCGCGGGTCGAGGCCGCCGGCAGGGGGCGCGTACGAGGCGGCAGCGGCCGGAGCGGGCGCCGCCTGCGGGGCTGCCGAGGGCGCGGCCGGGGCGGGCGAGGCGGGGGCGGGAGTGGCGGCGGGTCGGCCACCGCCCACGGGCGCCGCCGTGGGCCAGCCACCGGGCCGCCGACCGCTGCCGGCACCGGCGGCGGTGGGCCAGGCGCCGGGGGCGGACGCGGGTGCGGACTGGGACGGTCCGGAACCTGCGCCCGGGCCGCCCTGATCCGCCGGCGCGGAGGCGGCGGTGTCCATCCCGGCGGAGGCCGGGGCGGGGCCGGGCGTCTGTACGGGACCGGGAGAGGGAGCTGGAGCGGGGGCCGGGTCGGCAGCCGGAGCAGGAGCCGGGCCGGGACCTGGAGGAGCCGGAGCGGGAGCGTCAGCGGGAGCCGAGGGCTGACCCGCCGGCCCCGGCACACCGGCAGAAGACGGACCCGAAGCACGCACCGCGGCCCGAGCAGCGGCCGCGCCGCCCCCCGGCGGGATCTGCGCACCGGCGCCCGGCGCACCCCCCTGCGGCACGCCCCCCTGTACCGCTCCCCCGTGCCCATGCGCTTCGGGCCCCGGCACGTACCCCATGGCGGGCATCGCACCACCCGCGCCGCCCGCGGAGAAGTTCACGCCTCGCTCCAGCCGGTCGAGGCGGGCCATGACGGACCGTTCGTCGCCGTAGGCGGCGGGCAGCATGACGCGCGCGCAGATCAGCTCGAGCTGGAGGCGGGGCGAGGTGGCCCCCCGCATCTCGGTCAGTCCCTCGTTGACGAGGTCGGCGGCGCGGCTGAGCTCGGCGGCGCCGAAGACGCCCGCCTGGGCCTGCATCCGCTCCAGTACGTCGGCGGGGGCGTCGATGAGCCCCTTCTCCACCGCGTCCGGGACGGCGGCGATGATCACCAGATCCCGCAGCCGCTCCAGCAGGTCGGCGACGAACCGCCGAGGGTCGTTGCCGCCCTCGATCACCCGGTCCACGACCTCGAAGGCGGCGGACCCGTCACCGGTGGCGAAGGCCTCGACCACGGAGTCGAGCAGCGAGCCGTCCGTGTAGCCGAGGAGGGAGGTGGCCATGGCGTACGTCACACCGTCCGCGCCCGCGCCGGCGAGGAGCTGGTCCATGACGGACATGGAGTCACGCACGGATCCGGCACCGGCCCGCACGACGAGCGGGAGCACACCCTCCTCGACGGGGATGTCCTCCTTCCCGCACACCTCGCCGAGGTAGTCCCGCAGGGTCCCGGGCGGCACGAGCCGGAACGGATAGTGATGGGTCCGCGACCGGATGGTCCCGATGACCTTCTCCGGCTCGGTCGTGGCGAAGATGAACTTGAGATGCTCCGGCGGCTCCTCGACGACCTTGAGCAGCGCGTTGAAGCCGGCCGACGTGACCATGTGGGCCTCGTCGATGATGTAGATCTTGTACCGGCTGCGAGCGGGCCCGAAGAAGGCCTTTTCGCGCAGGTCACGGGCGTCGTCCACACCACCGTGCGAGGCGGCGTCGATCTCGATGACGTCGATGGACCCGGGCCCGTTGCGCGCGAGGTCCTTGCACGACTCGCACTCACCGCACGGCGTCGGCGTGGGACCCTGCTCACAGTTCAGACAGCGGGCCAGGATGCGCGCGCTGGTCGTCTTGCCACATCCGCGCGGACCGCTGAACAGGTACGCGTGGTTGACCCGGTTGTTCCGCAGCGCCTGCTGCAGCGGGTCAGTTACATGCTCCTGCCCGATGACCTCGGCGAACGACTCCGGGCGATAGCGGCGGTACAGCGCGAGAGACGACACGCCTACGAGGTTATAGGCGCCCACTGACAAAGCGGACCGCGCACGCAAACGCCCCCCACGCACCCGCCAGAGCCAACCTACCCTTGCTGCCTTCCGGCCCTGGGGGAGTTCAGTCAGATAGCGCCGCGTGAGGGGCTGCCCAAACAGTACCCGATGGCAGGGGGCGGGAACGAGTTCGCGAGCACTCCTCAACGTCTTGTATTGTTTGCGGCGGAGGATTCGCCTAGAGGCCTAGGGCGCACGCTTGGAAAGCGTGTTGGGGGCAACCCCTCACGAGTTCGAATCTCGTATCCTCCGCCAGTGCCTCACCGGGCACGATGTCGAAGGGCCCCACCGTTCGCGGTGGGGCCCTTCGACTTTGTCCGTCTGATGGTGTCCGTGTCCGTCACGGTCCGTCGCGATGCACGCTGCCGTCGGCGTTCTCGAGATGACTCCGATACCGAACGGCGACACATGCGGAGACCCAAACGACGCATACTCGGTGGAATGACAAGGCCTGCGGCACCGAAGCGTCATCTGTCCACCAGCCCCTTCAAGCCCCCGCCCGCACCGGCTCCCCGGCACTTCGCCGTGGGCGACCAGGTCACGCATGACATGTACGGCCTCGGCCGGGTGATCGACATCGAGGACGGAATCGCCGTGCTCGTGGATTTCGGCTCGGCGCGCATGCGGATCACCAGCCCGTACTCCAAGATGACCAAGCTGTAGGACCGCTGCGCCCGCTCCCGGCACAGCAGACCGCTCCGGAAGGGCACCTTCACTGTTCCGTCCTGCGCGCCGGGAGCTGTTCTGAGCCAAGGTCGGCCGACCGGCGGTGGGAGCAGGCGGACCGGCGTAGAACTCAAGAGGACGGCTGAGGCCGGAGAGGTCGCACACGGCGGAACGGGGAAGGCGACGAGTGCTGTCGGACGAGGCGTGGCGTGAGCTGAGGCACCAGGGGACGACCCGGAGGTTCCGCGAACGCAGCGTGCTGCTGAGACAGGGGTCCGCCGGAACGTACCTGCTCGCTCTGACCGAGGGCCTCGCCAAGGTCGTCCGCAGGGAACCGGACGGAGTCGTGACCTGGCTGGCCTTCCGGGGGCCGGGCGACCTGCTGGGTGAGGTCTCCGTCTTCAGCGGCAGCCCGCGCACAGCGGAGGTCGTCGCCCTCACTCCCTGCGAGGCTGTCGTGCTGGAGGCGGAACGGTTCCGCCGCTACATCGAGCAGCGCGGGCTCGTGATGGACCTGATGCGCCAGGCCCTGTCCCGGTTGCAGGAGTCCGACACACACCGCGCCGAACTGCTGACCCTGCCGCTGGTCGTCCGGCTGGCACGCGCGCTCCTGCGCCTCGCCGAACTGAACGCGCCGCGGAGCGAATGGGATGCCGTACAACTGACCGGCCTCAGCCAGGAGGAGATCGCCCAGGCCACCGGAGTGACCCGCAACGCGGTCATCGCCGGACTGCAACGGCTGCGGGAGTCCGGCACGATCGAAACAGCTCGCAGAATGATCGTCATCAAGGACATGCAGGCGCTGCGGGCCTGGGCGACGGCCTCCCCTGAGCCACGCTCGCGTCGCGCCTCCTCCTCCATCGGATGAAACCCGCCTGTTTCGGGTGAGTCCGCCGGGTGACGCACGCACCTGCGCCGAGAGCGGGCTGCGTCGCCCGAACACGTCTGACACGTGACATGGGCCACGCTCGAAGTGCCCTGCGCTGTGCAGTGGGACGGATGGAACCGGCAGAACCTCGAAGCAGCCGGTCTCCGGCTTCATGACCGCCCCACGGCCCAGGAGGAGATCACGTATGTCCGTGCCCGTTCCCGCTCCGTACGCCGAAAGCCGGCCGCTTCCGCCCTACCGTGCCCTGTTCGCCGTCGATGCGAAGGACTTCACGGGGCTCCCCGCTGTACAGCACGGTCCGGTGAGCCAGTTGGTCCCCGAGCTCGTCGACCAGGCGCTGGAGCGAGCCGGGCTGCGTGAGCTGCGCGACGCCAAACGGTTTCCGGCCAACACCGGGGACGGAGTGGTGTTCGGGTTCGATCCGGCGTCGCTGCCCTTCGTCCTCTGGCCGTTCCTCGGCGTACTGGACGACCTCCTCGGGGCGTACAACCAGCAGTACGTGGGTCCCCGCATCCGTCTTCGGGCCAGCGTCCACGTCGGACCACTGCCGGACGGGGACGGTCCCGGCGACGGCAACGGCACCGCCCGCAACGACACGCACCGGCTGCTGGACTCCCGTCCGGTCAAGGCCATCCTGGCCGCCGCGAGCGAACAGGTCACCCACCTGGCCGCCGTCATCTCGCAGCGCGTCTACGAGGACGTCGTGCTCGGCGGGTACAGCGGACTGCACCCCGACCGCTGCGTGGAGGTGCCGGCCACCGTGGAGGGGAAGAACTTCTCCCAGCGCGCCTGGCTGTACGTTCCGTCGCCGTCCGGAAACCTCGTAGAGGCCGGTGTGCGACCGCGCGAGGACCCCGCGGACCGGACCGGCGCATCCGCGGATCCCGCAGACCGGGACCGCGCTGCGAAGACGCGACCCGGCCCTCGCTACCAGGGCAACACCCAGCACGTGGGCCAGGGTGCCGCCGTCATGGGGGACGTCGGAGGAGACATCTCGTACACCGGGGGTGCGACCTCGTACCACGGCACCAACCAGCACTGGGGCAGCGGCGACAACGTCGCGGGCGGCAAGCGGGTCGGCGGAGCCGGGGACGAGGGGCACAGGTGAGCGGCGGCACGGACGGCTCTCCCGGCCCACTCCACCCGGACGACCCGGACGCCGACGGTGGGACTGCCTCGGAGGCCTCCTACCGTGACAACCGGCAGCAACTGGACCAGGGCCTGGCGGTCATGGGCCCAGTCACCGGCGACATCACCGTGCTCAACGGCGCCTCCCTCGATGAGGCCGCCACGAACGAGATCCTCCAACCCCGCCTGCGCGAGGGCCCGTACCCCGCGGACGACGTCCATGCCCGCCTGGACGGGTTCGTCGAACCACCGACGTACGCGCAGTGCCGAAAGGCCCTGGACAGCCACATTCTGTTACTGAGGGCCGGCGGTGGCACAGGCGCGAGCACCACCGCGTTCGCACTGCTGGCAGAGCGGTACGGGGCGGACGGCATCACCGGTCTCGACTCGCCCGACGACCTCGGGCGCTGGCGCCCCAGGGACGGACGGGGCTATCTCATCCAAGGACTGTCCCCGGCGGCCGCCGCCTCGCTCGGCGAAGTGGTGCTCACCGCGCTGGCCGGGGTGCTGCGTCGATCGGGTGCTCACCTGGTCATCACCGTACGGGCCGAGACGGCACTTCCCGCCGACACGGTGCCCTGGCAGGTCGTCCACCGTCCGCCGTCGTCGGCCGCCGTCGCCACAAGGCGGCTCAACACCATGGTCAACGCGAGGGAACTCAGGCCCGAGCAGTGCGCCGTCGCGTTGAGGCACCTCGCGTCCGCGGACTTCTCCGGCTACCTGCACGCCCACCCGTTGCCCGGGGACGGTGTCGAGGTGGCGGAGGGACTGCGTGATTTCGTCCTGTCGGGAAAGTCCGCCGCGACCGTCCTCGCCGACCTGCACACCGGCAGTCCGGCGGCGGCCCGGCAGGCGCTGGCAGAAGTGTGCGACCGAGCCGACAGTGTTTCCCTGATGGCGGCGATCGCCCTGCTCAGCGAACAGGACCGTACGGTCGTCGAGGAGTTCAGCGCGATGCTGCGCCCCCGCCTCGACGAGCGCGGCGGCCCCGCGCCGGTCATGGCCGGCCCACCTGAGCACCCTCATGGCCTCGGAACGGCCGGGGAGCAGCCACAGCAACGCCGTGACATTCTCGGGCCGGCCTTCGAGGACCGGTTGAAAGCCGTCGACGCCCTCTTGCTGCCGCCCCGATTCGAGGCCGCGCAGCGGTACCCGGTGCAGCCGGTCGTGTTCTCCGGCCGACACCGGTCGGACGTCCTGCTGCGATGCCTGTGGCTGGACTACGAGGGCATGGCAGCCCTGCTGTGGAGGACCCTGGAAGACCTCCCTCACCACCCCCGCATGGAACTGTCGGCTGGCCAGACGATCGGGAAGGTACTGGCCCATGCGACCGGCCCGAACACGCTGCGACAGCTGCAGTCCTTCGCCGAATCCCAGAAACGCTGGCAGCGCCGCCTCGTGGCCTATGCGCTCGGGGAGATGGTCCAGCACTCCGCCCTCACCCGCGCGGTACGGGATCAGCTACGGCTGTGGAGTCGTGCCGCGTCCGTCCCCCTGCGCTGCACCGTGGCCGAGACCTGCGCGGGCAGTTACGGTCTGGCCCGCCCCGAGGCCGCGCTGAAGCTCCTGGACGCCGTACTCGACAAACCGGACAAGGAGCTGGAGGTCAGGCTGCGTACGGCCGTGTCCTTCGCGCTCAGCGCGCTGCTCTCCGAGAGCGCAAATCACGACCTCGTCCTGGACCGTCTACGGGAGTGGCAGCTGGCCGAGCCGGGCACACAGCGCCACGCCTTGGCGGCGCATGCCGTCACCTCGATGAGCCTGACGGCCTTCCCCGCGCCGCGCGCGCCCGCCGCGCCGGGCGTACGGCGTCTGCGGCTCGCCGACCTGATCCAGGACCACTTCGAGCAGGCTCTCGACCTCGTCGTCACAGCCCTGGACGACCCTGCCGTCCACACGCCGGTGGCGGCCGGCCTGTCCCTGATCGAGAACGACCCGGACCCGCGCCACCGGGCCGCCCTGACGCACTTCCTCGTCGAGCTCGCCGCCACGGCCCGAAGCCACCACGGTGTCCGGCGGTTCTTCCTGCACCGTCATCGCGCCCGTGCCGCCGCCTCAGGAGAAGGGTTCCCCTCATGACCGATCCGCTCATCACGCCTCTGAGCTCCTCTCCGATCTGGCAGTTGTTCCGCCTTCGCCTCAGCCCTCCCGCGGACCGAGCCCTGGTGTTCCTCGCGCACACCGGAGCCGACGGGATGGTGCCGCCGCGCGGCGGCGACTACTGGGGCTATCCGCGACCGACGGTGCGCGCGGTTCGTCAGGGGGAGTTCTTCGACGTCGTGTGGGTCTCGCTCGCGGAGCGGGAGATCTCGGTCGACATCCCGCGCCGCCCGCCGAAAGCACCTGCCCGGTACCGGGTCGTCTGGAAGGTCAGCAACCCGGTCGTCGTGGCACGGCACCGGATCACCGAGGAACGGGCCCGGGATCTGGTGGTCGGTCACATCAGCGAGAACGCCGCCCTGCCCGGCGCAGCCGACCCGTTGCGAACACCGCCACCCCACTTCGCCACGGCCGAGGTGGAACCACCCGGCCGGCCACAGGTGATCGACGGCTGCGGACTCACGTACTGGTTCCTGGACCCGCCGGCCGCACTCCAGCCCACATCCCGAACCGGTGCCGATCCCATGCTTCCCTCAGGCTTCGGCGAAGCCCATCGCGAGGCGTACCGCTTCTATCGGGAGGTCGTCGCGGGCGGCCCCGTCGGCCTGGCAGCCCTCTGGCTCCTGCACCAGCCGGATCAAGCGAGGGACGTGCTCGACTGGACGGTGGCACACCGCGACCTGCTCTCCGACCGGGACGGCTGGGAACGCACTCTCGCAGCGACGCTTCAGTCACTGACACCGGAGGACCGGAGCTTCGTCGGCGTCAACCTCGCGCGGGTGCTCAGCGACGTGGGGGTCCCCCAGGGCGACGAGGTTCTGCGCCGGATCGGCGACATCGACGCGGCAGGGGACGACGGCGACGGCCCGTACGGGATGTACCAGTGATCCCCCGCCTGTCCTTCGGCCCCCGCCGCCCACCCGACGAGGCCGAACCGGAGGACGAGGTGGCTCTGTTGCGCGAGCTGGTCGCTCAGAACCATCTCGAGATAGGCCGGGCGGACGGCAAGGCGGCCGTCCTGCTCGCCACCGGAGCATCGCTGCTCGGGCTCCTCCTGGTCCGCCGCCCGCCCGGCGCCGCCTGGCCGCACCCGCTGTGGGGGACTGCTATGGTCACCACGACCGTGGCCCTGCTGTTCCTCCTGGCGGCGCTACTTCCCCGCCATGGGCGCGGAATCAGGGAGAGCTCCCGCGTTCTGGCCTACTACGAGGACGTGGTCCGGGCCGACAAGCGAGCGGAACTGCGGTCCGGGCTTCTGCGGGGCAGTACGGACCCGCACACCCGTCTGTCCCGCGCGCTGACCGGAACGAGCCGTATCGCCCGGACCAAGAACAGATGCGTACAGGCCGCCGTGGTGATGCTGCTGCCCGCGGTCACAGCCGTGAGCGCGGCGTTGCTCAGTGGTTCATGACGCGCGAGCCCTGATTCGGAGTCCGGGCCGGCGGCAGCCGGTGGGCGGGGGCCGCCGTGGCCGCTGGGGAGGCGGGGGCCCAGGCCGCCAGGGCGTGGTAGAACTCGCCGCCTCGGCGCGGGTCACCCGGTCCGGCCGAAGAGTGTCCGTCCTACGAGGTCGGCGCCTCGGTCCGGGTCCCCCGCGTCGCGTCGGGTGGGGCCGTCGGGACGGCGGAGTCGTCCGGGTCCACTGACGGCGTCACGGCCGGTGGGGAGGCCGGGCTGGTGGGGGCCGACGAAGACTTGGCGGGTCCGGAAGGTTCGGCTGGTTCGGATGGTTCCGTGGGCACCGGTGAAGGCGCGACGGACGGGGCGGACGTGCCGGTCGAGGGGCTGGGAGTGGGGGCCGGGGTGTCGGATGCGACCGCCGACGGGGTGGGGCTCGACGGGGACGGCGGGGCCATGGGGACCGTGGGCGTCGTGTGCTTCTCGGGGGCCGTCAGGCGCAGCGGCAGCACGACCAGGGCCGCTGCCGCGCAGACCAGGCCCGCTCCGGCCGCGGTGCGCAGGAGCCGGCGCCGGAACGCGCCGCGGCGGATCGCCTCGTAGTGACCGGGCGGTGGCCCGAGGTAGGCGGACGAGGGCGGTCGCAGGATGACGGCGAGGGGGTCGTCGGGGTCGAAGTCCGGACCGTCGTCAGGGTGTGTGATCAAGACTTCTCCTCAGGTGGGCGCGGAGCAGTTCGCGAGCCGTGTGAAGGTCGGCCTTGACGGTCCCTTCCTTGCGCCCGGTCAGCACGGACACCTCCCGGATCGGCATGTCAGCGTAGTAGTGCAGCAGGATCGGCACGCGCAGTCGTTCCGGCAGTGACTGCACGAGGAGGCGCACCGACGGATCCGCCTGTTCCGGTTGCGGCTGTACGGCGGCTTCGGCGGTGGCGCGGTGCACGGCCCTGCGTTCGCGCTCCAGCTTGCGCCAGTGGTCCCGGACGAGGTTGGCCGCGGTGACGTAGAGGAAACCGCGGGGCTCCGCCACGGACGTCCAGCGGGCCCAGAGCCGGGTGAACGCCTCGGAGGCGATCTCGTGGGCCGTCTCGTCGTCGTCGACGAGACGGCGGCACCAGCCGGCGAGGCGTGGGTAGAGGGCGGCGAACAGCTCGGACGCTGCCCTCTCGCGAGTCCGTTTCAACGCTCTCCAGGGTCGTGGGGCACCCGTGCCGGGGGTGGGGTAGGGAGGTGGCGGAGCTAGCTCAGGGCCGCGAAGACGATCACGTTGTCGCGGTAGCCGTCACCGGTACGGGGCCCACCACAGGTGATGAGCCGCAGCTCCGGTCGGTTCACGTCCCCGTAGACCTCCTGGGTGGGGAAGGCGGCCTTGGCGACGGTCCGTACGGTGTGGACGGTGAACTGCGCCGTCGTGCCGTTCCCCAGGCGCGCCGCGATCCGGTCGCCCCGCCGCAGTCGGGCGAGGTCGTGGAAGACGCCGTCCCCGTAGGCGCCGACGGTGGCGTGGCCGAGGATCACCGACGGGCCGACCTGGCCCGGTGTCGGTGAGTGCCCGTACCAGCCGGCCTGGTCGTGCGCCGTGATCGGGGGCACCTGCACGCTGCCGTCCGGGGCGAGGCCCAGCCGCATGACCGGGGTGTCGACCCCGATGGCGGGGATCCGCAGCCGGACCGGGACCGAACGCGCGAGGGCGTGGGCCGCGTTCGGGGAGGGCCGCGCAGGGGGTGGCGTACCGGTGCCGGTGCGCGGGCCGGCCGAGGCCCGGCCGGACCGGTCCGACTCGCCGGTGCCGCAGCCCGCGAGCAGCGTGGCCATCGCCGCGGTGAGACAGGCGCGCCTGGAGAGCGGGGTCATGCTCCGGTCGCCCGCCGGCGCCGTACGACGAAGACGGTCGCGCCGCCGACGAGGAGGACCGCGGCGGCGCCCCCGCCGATCACACCGCCCTGGCCGCCGTCGCCTCCGGAGTTCGCCGCCACGACGCCGGTGTCGGGCGCGCCGCTCGGTACGACGCTGACCTGGCTGCCCTCGGACGGCGCGACGGTCGGCTCGGCGCCGTCCGGGACCTTGGAGGGCTCGCTGGTCGGGGCGTCGCTCGCCGGGGCCGACGGTACGGGCGTCGCGGCCTCACTCGGCGGGAGCGTGGGTTCGGCGCTCGGGACCACGGTGGCCGGGGCCGACGGGACCGGGGACGGCTCGTCCGCCAGCGCGGGCGCGGTGCTCGCCAGTACGGCGGTGCACGCGAGTGCCACGGCACTGAGGATGGTTCGGCGCATCAGTCGCTCTCCTTGGTCGGTCAGCCCGGCCGGTCGCCCGGGGGCTGGGTTGCGAGTCGAGAGGAGAGACGAGGGGGCAGCGGGGTCAGTTGTAAAGAGATGGCAAAGTCGCCGGAGGCGGTGCCGGCCGCCCCGCGGACGTCAGCGAGTGGTGTCGGGGAGGGCAGGAAGGTGTCGGCCCGCCCCGGCGTCACCCCTCGATGCGGACCTTCTTGGTCTCGCTCACCTGGTCCACGTCCGACACCCGCACCGTCACCTTCATGTCCCAGGTGCCGGCGATGGGCAGGTTGAAGGAGTCCGCGACCCAGTAGCCGCCCCGGTCGGTGACGCGGGTGTCGAGGGGGCCGATCTTCTGGCTGGGGAGGGTGAAGGTGACGCGCAGTTCGGGGACGATGGCCACGCTTCCGTCGAGGCCGAAGACGAGGGCCTCCACCTTGTTGTCCCCGGCCCGGTTGGACTGGAGGGTGACCTGGACGCGACCGCGCGCCGAGCCGACCTCGAAGGGGACGTCGTTGACGGAGGCGGCGGTCACCGCGCTGGAGCCCGACGACGTGGACGCCTCGGCCGCCGCGCGGCCCGGGAGGGTGTTCGTCAGTACGGTCGTGATCATCAGCACCACGACCGAGATGGCGACCTCGACCAGCACCGAGCGGCGCAGCGCCTTGCGGTGCGCGTCCTCCGGGCCGGACGCCTCGAGGGACTTGGCGGCGCCGGGGGCGTCCTCCCTGCCCTCGGGCTCCGCCGGTCCCCCCACCTGCGCGGGCACCCGCTCCTTCACCGCCACCTCGGCCTCCTTCACCACCACCTCGGCCTCCTTCACCTTCTCCGTCTCCGCCGTCACCAGCCGAGCCGTCCAGCGCCGTGAATAGCCCGCCGCCGCCAGCAGCAGCGTCACCGCCGCCAGCTTGACGAGCAGGATGCGGCCGTACGGCGTCCCCGTCAGCGCGTTCCAGGAGCCGAGGCCGCGCCAGGACTGGTAGACGCCGGTGACCGCCAGGACGATCACGGAGGCGAAGGCCAGCCGGGAGAAGCGGGCGACGGTGAGCGCGGGGAGCGGGCCGCGGTGGAGCAGGGTGAGCAGCGCCGTGAGACCGCCCAGCCAGGCCGCCGTCGCCAGCAGGTGAAGCACGGAGGACGTCATGGCCACCGGGACCTGGATCCCGGCCGACGCGTGCTCCGCCGACGCCCAGGTCAGCGCCAGGCCGACGGCGACGACGGCGCCCTCGCCCAGGGTCACCCGGGTGGGCCGTTCCTGCTTGCGGGCGCGCAGCAGCAGTACGGCCGCGCACAGCAACAGCAGCAGGCGGGCCAGCAGGGCCTGGCCCGGACGGGTCGTCAGGGTGCGGCTCAGGGCGGACGGGTCGAACACGGCCGCGGGGCCGGTGCCGGACTCGTAGGGCGCGCGCAGCAGGAGGAGTGCCACGGTGGACACCAGCAGCGTCCACCAGCCGATCACGAGCGTCCTGCGCAGCCGGCCCGGCTCGGGCGGGCGGCAGACGGCGAGGAAGACGGCCGTGCCGACGAGCAGCGCCGCCGCGCCGTACGCGAGGTAGCGCGCGAGGTCGTAGAGGCTGCCGGTGGCCGGGTCCTCGACGGGGCCCGTGCTGATCACGGCGGGGGTCGGGGAGGGCTTGCCGACGGAGTAGGTGAAGGCGCCGGAGACCGGGTGGCTGTCCGCGGACACCACCCGCCAGGCCACGACGTACGTCCCCTCGGTCGCCTTCGCGGGCAGGCTGACCTGCACGGTGTCCGACCTGCCCGAGGCGTGCCGGGCCTCGCCCTCGTCGACCCGGCGGTTGTCGGGGTCGAGGACGCGCAGGGAGTCGTCGAGCAGGCCTACGGACTCGGTGAAGGTCAGGGTGAGGGAGCGGGGCGCGGTCTTGAGGACGGCTCCGTCGGCGGGGTCGGTGTCACGGAGGGCGGCGTGGGCCGACGCCGGTCCCGCGCCGCCGAGGACGAGCAGGACCAGCATGGCGCCCAGCAGCACCAGCCCTTGAAGCCGCCGTGTTCCGTCTCGTCGCCCGCCATGGCGCCCTTCGTCCACGTCACTACTCCGTCTTCGGACTCGCCGCTCGGGGATACGTACGGATGAAAGCCCGCCCGCGCTCACTACGGGCCCGAGGTGACACGTCTCACCAGGTCGGCCGCGCCGACACCCCGCCATCGACCACACCCGGGCCGATGCCGCCGCCCGCACGGGTGACGAGCGCGGTCAGGCCCGCGAGCAGGCCCGTATTCCCCGTGCTCCCCGTGGTCCCCCTACTCCCCGTGGCCCCCGTGGTCATGGTCGGCACAGTTCCAGGATCCGGGACGTCAGCGCCGGATAACGCGCCGTCAGGTCGGCCGCGTCCCCGTGCTCGTACCCCGCGAACGTGAACCCCGGCGCCATCGTGCAGCCGAAGAACGTCCACGCGCCGCCGGCCGTCACCCGGCCGCCCATCCAGGTGCCCGCGGGCACCGTGAACTGGAGGTGCTGGCCTGCGAGGACGTCCGGGCCGAGGACGGCGGTGCGGGAGGTGCCGTCGGGGGCCAGGAGCAGCAGTTCCAGCGGGTCGCCGAGGTAGAAGTGCCAGACCTCGTCGGTGGGCAGGCGGTGCAGGGCGGAGAAGTCGTCCGCGGTCAGCAGCGCGACGATGGCGGTGCCCTCCGGGCGGCCGTCGGGCCGCTCGGGTCCCGCCCAGGTCTGGCGGAACAGGCCGCCCTCGCGCGGGATCGGCTCCAGTCCGTAATGGGCGACGAGTTCCTCGGGAGTCACCCGGGGAAGGCTACCTCCCGCCTGAGGAAAGCCAGTTGGGCGCGCTTCTCCGGCAGGTACACGTCCGGCAGGTCGATCTCCGGCAGCGTCACGACCGGTCCCGCCTCGAAGCCCTGCCGCAGGAAGCGGGACACCGCCTTCTCGTTGGCCACGTCCGGGTCCACCACCACCCGGCGCCGGTCCAGTCCCAGCAGGACGTACGAGGCGATGGCCGACACCAGCGCCGCGGTCCAGCCCGCACGCGCGCCGTCGGGTCCGGCGGGGGCGAGCAGCAGGTGGACGCCGATGTCGCCGGGCTCGACGGGGTAGCACTCGCTGACCCGGTCGGCCTCCGGTTCGTACGTCTGGAGGAGCGCGGCGGGCTCGCCGTCCTTCACGACCAGGTAGGCGTGGTGGGTGTCGAGGGTGTCCATGTGGGCGTAGATCTCGGCGACCTGGTCCCTCGTCAGGCCGTTCATGCCCCAGAAGGCGGCCCGTTCCCCGGCGGCCCAGCGATGGATCACCTCCGCGTCGGCCTTCGGGTCGAGAGGCAGGACGCGGACGGTGCCGAAGCCG
The DNA here is from genome assembly GCF_043198595.1 of Streptomyces sp. NPDC048751. Taxonomy (NCBI): domain Bacteria; kingdom Bacillati; phylum Actinomycetota; class Actinomycetes; order Kitasatosporales; family Streptomycetaceae; genus Streptomyces; species Streptomyces sp. NPDC048751. The sequence goes on along the minus strand of NZ_JBICUX010000012.1, from coordinate 264,454 downwards.
TCGAGGACCTGCTCGTGGACGGGGGTGCGCTGGTCAGACATCGGTCTCCTCGGTCTCCTTCGTCAGACGGTCCCAGTCCGTGCACACAGGGATGAGCTCCCCCTTCAGCCACAGCGGGAGCTGGTCGTGGTGGTGCGGGTCGCCGGGGTCGCCGGACGCCCCGAACGGCACCACCCAGCGGCTGTCCTCGCGCCGGGCCAGGTCCCACACGTAGCGGGCGGCCGGACCGCGCGCGGCGAGGTCGGTCCAGCCCGGCACGGCCGAGGTGCACAGCACACAGTCGTGGTCGCCGGAGAGCACCGGGCCCTCGTACGAGGGGTCGGGCAGCGCGCGCCAGGGGGCGAGGCGGTGGGTGTCGCCCCAGCGGGCGGGCGGCAGCCCGGCGACCTCCTCGACGGCCGCGCGGACGGTGGCGGGACGGTCGACGCCGTACAAGTCCTCCGCCCGCAGGAGGTGCTCCAGGGCGAAGCCGATGCGCGGGACGAGGGCCAGCCAGGGGAGGAGGACCTCCGGGTAGGCCGGCGGGGTGGTCAGCGCGGCGAAGGCCGGGTGGGCGGCGAGGCGACGTACGACCGCGCCGCGCACCGCCGCGTAGGCGGCCGCGTCCCGGCTGTCCGCGTCCATGCGGCGGTCCCAGCGCAGGAGGCGGTCGCGCAGGGCGGCGGCCTCGTCGGACAGGTCGTGGAGGGCGGCGAGGTGGTCGAGGAGGGGCCCGGCGGAGCCGAGGTGGGTGTCGGTGTGGATCGCGGGCATGTCCGCCGCCGACCACTGGCGGCGCTCGTCGAGGAGGGCGCGGATGCGGTCGGCGCGGTGCGGCGGGGCGAACTCGACGCCCAGCGGGGCGGCCGGGCCGCGCTGGTTGGCCATGACCGCGATGCCGTCGGTCAGACCGGCGCGGGGCATCTCGTGCCAGCCGGTCCACTCGTGCCCGGGCTCCCACGCGGGCACCAGGCCGGTGCCGTTGGCCTCGGCGCGCACCGGCACCCGGCCGGCGACCCGGTGCAGCAGGCCGCCCTCGGTGTCGGCGGCCTGGACGACGTTGACCGGCTCGGCCCAGGCGTCGAAGGCGCGGTCGACGTCGGCGACCCGGCGGGCCCGCAGCAGCGGGAGCAGGGCGCCGAAGCCGAGGTCGGCGGTGACACGGGGCGGGTAGCGCAGGCTCAGGGCGACCGGGGTGCCGTCGTCGAGTCCTTCCGGGCCACCGGCGATCACCGGTCCCCGACCGGTCTCGATCACCTCGACCTCGACGGTCCCCTCGCCCGCCACCTGGACCAGCTCCGTGTGCCGGGCGGCGCGCCGCCACACCCCGTCCGGGGCGAGGGCCTCGACGCCGGCGCCGGTGCGTCGCAGCCGCTCCCGGTAGAGGTCCTGGTAGTCGGCCATGGCGTTGGTGATGGCCCAGGCGACCGTGCCGGTGTGCCCGAAGTGGGCGATGCCCGGGACGCCGGGGACGGCGAGGCCGATGACGTCGAACTCGGGGCAGGCGAGGTGGATCTGCTGGTAGACGCCGGGGTCCTCGATGAAGCGGTGCGGGTCGCCCGCGATGACGGCCCGTCCGGTGAGCGTGCGTTCCCCGCTCACCAGCCAGCCGTTGCTGCCGGAGGTGCCGGGGCCGTCGGTGGCGAACAGCCCGACCGCCTCGGGGCCCAGGTGGCGTACGGCCTCCTCCCGCCACAGCTTGGCGGGGAACCCGGCGAAGAGGATGTGGGTGGCCAGCCAGACGCCGAGCGGGGTCCAGGGTTCCCAGCGGCCGGGGGCGAGGCCGAGGCGATCGAACTCCCGGGTGACCCGCAGACCTTCATTGACGCCGTCGACGTACGAGCGCACCCACTCCGCCGTCTCCGGGTCCGACCCCTCCAGCGCTGACCAGCAGCGGCGGGCGGTGTCGTCGAGGCGGGCGCGGCGGGCGAACACGTCCCAGGGCACGGCCTCGGCGCCGAGGAAGGACGCCGAGGTGCCCTGGGCGCGGTGCCGCTCGACCTCCAGCTGCCAGGCGCGGTCGCGGGCGGTGACGCGGCCCTGGGCGCGGGCCAGCGCGAGGGGGCTGTCCGCGCGCAGGTGCGGGACGCCCCAGGCGTCTCTGCGGATCTCGGTGGTCACCCTGTGCCCCCTCCAGGCTTTAGGTTAGCCTTCCCTAAGTTTTTGTCGGTGGCGGAATCGTACGCGAGGGGTGGAGGCGCGATGGCGCAGGGGCGGGGATGGGAGGGCGCGGTCCTCAGGCTGATGCGCGCCAAGGACTTCGAGTTCACCGTGACGGACGCGGAGGACGTCACACCGCACTACCGGCGCCTGCGTCTCACCGACGGCGGCATGCTCGCCGCGACCGGCGTCCACCCCACCATGTGGGTACGGCTCTGGTTCGACAACGCGGGCAAGCCCCACCAGCGCGCGTACACGCTGGTGGACCCCGACCCGGCCACCGGCACCTTCGCCCTGGAGTTCGCGCTCCACGAGGGGTGCGCCAGCGACTGGGCCCGGGCGGCCGGGCCCGGGGACACCATCGAGGCGACGGTCCAGGGAACGGGCTTCGACCGGCCCGTCCCCGAGCCCTCGCACGTCTTCGCGATCGGCGACCCGGCCTCGCTGCCCGCCCTCAACTCCCTCCTCGCCGAGTTCGAGGCCCCGGCGACCGTCTGGTTCGAGGGCACCCCCGACGGCCTGCCCCTGCGCACCGACCCCGCCCGCCACGACCTGCGCCCGGTGCCCCGCCGCGAGGCCGGGGCCCACCTCGTCTCACGCGTACGGGCCGACCTCCCGGACCTGCTCAGGGCCACCCCGGAGCCGTACGTCTGGATCGCATGCGACACGGCGACGACCCGTGCCCTGTCGGCGTACGTCCGAAAGGATCTCGGCGTTCCCAAGCAGCGCACACACGCGCTGGGGTACTGGCGCGCGACCTGATCCCGTACGCGGGATCATCGACGCATGGACGTCACCCTGCACCTCGCCCAGGACCCCGAGGCCGACGAACTCCTCGGACGCTCCCCGCTCGCCGCGCTGGTCGGCATGCTGCTCGACCAGCAGGTGCCGATGGAGTGGGCGTTCAAGGGGCCCCGCACGATCGCCGACCGCCTCGGCTCCTCCGACCTCGACGCGCACGAGATCGCCGCCCGGAGCCCCGAGGCCTTCGCCGCCCTGCTCTCCGAGAAGCCGGCCGTGCACCGCTACCCCGGCTCCATGGCCAAGCGCGTCCAGCAGCTGTGCCAGTACCTCGTCGAGCACTACGACGGTGACGCCGAGGCCGTCTGGCAGGGCGTCGACGACGGGCGCGAACTGCTGAAACGCCTCGAGGCCCTCCCCGGCTTCGGCAAGCAGAAGGCACAGATCTTCCTGGCCCTGCTCGGCAAACAGCTCGGCGTGGCCCCGCCGGGCTGGCGCGAGGCCGCCGGCGCCTACGGCGAACCGAACTCCTTCCGCTCCGTCGCCGACATCACGGGCCCCGAGTCCCTCTCGAAGGTCCGCGCCCACAAGCAGGAGATGAAGGCCGCGGCGAAGGCGGCGAAGCCCGCCAAGTAGTTGTGTGCGGGGGGCTTGTAACACCGGCGGAGCCGCGCGGGCAGCCGACGGCCGGCTGCCCGCACCGGCAACAGCAGCCGCGTGGAGGGTCCGTCAGTCGGGCGGACCGTTTCGGATGGCGGGGTGGTCGGGGTCGGTTTCAGGATGGGTCATGACCGAGCCACCGACCGGTTCCCCCAGGGGCCCGGAGTACGACGACCGGAGGGTGCACGCCCGGCACCCCGCGACCGCTCGCGAGCCGGAGCCGCCCTTCGAGGGTCCGCTGCACGCCCTGTCCCGGGCCGCATGGCAGGTCGTCCTGGGCACCGGCGTCGCCTCTCTGGTCATGGGCGTGCTGGTGCTGGTCTGGCCGGGCGCCTCCCTGTTCGCGGCCGGCATCCTCTTCGGCCTGTACCTCGTGATCAGCGGCGCCCTCCAGCTCGTCTCCGCCTTCGGTACGCACAAGACCACCTCGCTGCGCGTCCTGGCCTTCATCAGCGGCGCCCTGTCGATCCTGCTGGGCCTGTTCTGCTTCCGCGGCCCCATGCAGTCGATCCTGCTGCTCGCCCTGTGGATCGGCATCGGCTGGCTGATCCGCGGGATCACCCACACCCTCGCCGCCGCCTCCGACCCGTCCATGCCCGCTCGCGGCTGGCAGATCTTCCTCGGGGCCCTCACCGTGGTGGGCGGCATCGTGCTGATCGACTCCCCCTTCGAGTCGGTCGCCGTGCTCACCCTCGTCGGCGGCATCTGGCTGGTCGCGGTCGGAGTCGTCGAGATCGTCGTCGCGCTCACCATCCGGAGGCGGGCCCGTCAGCTCCCGCACACGGTGTGACGGCCCCACATACGCCCCACGCTCCCCTCACGCCCCGTACGCCGTGCGAGCGGATCTCGCGGCCCGTGGGATGAACCACCCGGGGCCGGCGGGGACATGACCCCTGTGAGCGCCACGCGAAGCCTTCCGCGCAGCCGCGCCTGGCTGCGGGTGCTCGCGCTGCTGCTCGCCGTGCTGGTACTGGGCGCGCACGCCGAGGCGCACACGGCGCCCGTAGAGGCCGCCGTCGGCGAGAGCGTCGAGTACGACGTCCTCGACACGCCGCTACGCCCCCCGGCCCGCACCGCCACCCACCGCCCCGCCGCACCCCTGCGCCCCGCGCCCCTCCAAGCCCTGCCGCCCGGCGTCCCACCGGTCCCGCCGCCCCCGGCACCGCCCGGCCCGCCGTACGCCCCCCTCACCCCGCACCCCCTGCGCTCCGTGGTCCTGCGCTGCTGACGTGCCCGCCTCCCCCAGTCGGTCGGCACAACTCCCAGCACCTGCGACAAGGACCAAGGAACACAGCCATGCCCTCAGACCCGTACGCCGTCCTGCGCGCCCTGCTGCGCGCGGAGGCCGCCCGCAGCGCCCCGAAGCCGCGACCGAAGGAAGCCCGGCCGCAACAGCAGCGGCCACCGGAGGAACGGGGCCGCTGAACCACGGCGGAGGCGGGCCGACCGCCTCCGCCACGCCCGCGTGACGAGGAACACACCTGTTTGTGGGGAGGAATCAGCTGAAGCTCCCGGGGAAGGGAACGCACGCTGGGTGCACCCGGATCACAGACCCGGCGCGCCCTTTCCGGTTCGCCCCCTTTCGCGGCACCTTTCCGCCCTCACACTCCGTCGCCATGGCTGCGCCCGGAAGGTCTGGGCCGGTAGGCTTTCCGTGTGATCTTCAAGCGCATCGGAAACGGCCGGCCGTACCCCGACCACGGCCGGGAAAGCACCCGGCAGTGGGCGGACGTCGCGCCGCGCCCGGTCCGCCTCGATCAGCTGGTGACGACCAAGCAGCAGCTCGACCTGGAAACGCTCCTCGCCGAGGACTCGACGTTCTACGGCGACCTCTTCGCGCATGTCGTGAAGTGGCAGGGCGACCTCTACCTGGAGGACGGCCTGCACCGCGCGGTGCGAGCCGCGCTCCAGCAGCGCCAGGTGCTGCACGCGCGCGTGCTCGAGCTGGACTGACGTCGACGGCTGGACTGACGTCCGCCGGTTGCGGGTTGGCCCTTTCGGGTTCTCCTGCGGCAGTCGAATGATCATCTAGTAGGCATGGCCGCCCAGGCGCACTACGCTGCGCTCATGAGCATGCTGACTCCCCGGGGCATGGGCGGCAAATACCGGATCACGGGGAACAAGTACCCCCGAATGCGCCCCCACCGGCGGCGCTCCAGGCTCGTCGTACTGACGGTCGCCTGCGCCACCGCGCTCGGAGTCGCGGGCTGGGGAACCCTGCAGCTCATCGACGTCTTCACCGGGGGCGGGGGAACGGCCTCTGCGGCCGGCACCAAGGCGGACTGCGCCACCAGGGCGACTCCCTCGGCGAGCGCGACACCCGCGGCCACGGCCGTTCCGGGGCCGGGCCGGATCACCGTCAACGTCTTCAACGCCACGCCCCGCAGCGGGCTCGCCAAGAAGACCGCCGACGAGCTGAAGAAGCGCGGCTTCCACATCGGCGAAGTGGGCAACGCCAGCAAGCAGTACGACAAGAAGGTCGACGGGACCGGCCTGCTGCTCGGCCCCGCCTCCTCCCTGAACACCTCGCTGCCCGTCCTCGCCACCCAGCTCACCGGCGCCGAGCGCCGCACCGACGCCGCCCGCAAGGGCGACGCCGTCGACCTCATCATCGGCACCGGCTTCAAGACGCTGGCCAAGCAGGCCGACGCCGACCAGGCCCTGGCCGCACTGTCGGCGCCGAAGCCGACGCCGAGCGGGGCCAAGAAGAGCTGCTGAGGCGGGCGGTGCGCGGCTTACTCAGCCGCGCCGTACAGCCGGTCCCCCGCGTCTCCCAGGCCGGGGACGATGTAGCCGTGCTCGTTGAGGTGGTCGTCGACGGCGGCCGTGACGACCGTGACCGGCGTGCCCGCGAGCTCGCGCTCCATCAGCTCGACGCCCTCCGGGGCGGCCAGCAGCACCACCGCGGTCACGTCGTCGGCACCGCGCTCGATCAGCTCCCGGATCGCCGCGACGAGGGTGCCGCCGGTGGCGAGCATCGGGTCCAGGACGTACACCTGACGCCCGGAGAGGTCCTCCGGCATGCGCGTGGCGTACGTCGACGCCTCCAGTGTCTCCTCGTTGCGGATCATGCCGAGGAAGCCCACCTCGGCCGTCGGCAGCAGCCGCATCATGCCGTCCAGCATCCCGAGTCCGGCCCGCAGGATCGGCACGACCAGCGGGCGCGGGTGGGAGAGCTTGACGCCGGTGGTCCCGGCGACCGGCGTGACGATGTCGACCTGCTCGGTCCGCACGTCGCGCGTGGCCTCGTAGGCGAGCAGGGTGACCAGCTCGTCGGCGAGGCGACGGAAGGTCGCGGAGTCCGTGCGCTGGTCGCGCAGCGTGGTGAGCTTGTGGGCGACCAGGGGGTGGTCGACGACGTGGAGACGCATGACCACAACAGTAACCGGGCCCCATGGGCCGGACGCCCCCACGTTCCGCAAGGCTCTCCCCCCGGCTGAGCGCCCCTTCATCCAACCGTTGGCATCAAACCCGCCGACCGGGGGAAAGTGGTGGAGACGGACTGGGGTGATGAGCCGATGCCCGACCTGCCTGACCGCACATCCGAACAAGGCCCGCCGCGGGGGCCGGAGACGGACGCCGAGCGCCGCCGACGGCGCGCCCAGTTCCTGCGCGATCTCGCCGAGGCCCGCGAACTGCGCGACCGCGTCCAGCCCCGCCGCGCGAAGGTCGCCCGGCTGCGACACGCGATGCGAATGCGGACGTTCCGCTGGTAGGTGCGTACACCGGGAAGATCCACGCCGACCGGGGCGTTGCGGGGGTGGGTGTGCGCGGACGCCTGGGAAAGCCGCGTACGATCCGCAGGTGGCCGCAACGAGTGTGCTGGTAGTCGCCGACGGACGTGCTCAGGGACGTGCGATCAAAACCACCGGACACAGGGAGCAGAAGACGTCCCCTGAACGCCTTGTTTCTGCCACGATTCCGAGTGGGTGGGGCTCGGAGCTCAGCTCTCTCCGCCCGTAACCTCCGCCGGGGGGACCCCCAACCGGCACGCCTATGACCAGTGGGAGAGTCACGGTGTACTTCGCCGCACTGCTCGCGCGCACCGAAGACGGGTGGGAAGCGAGCGACACAGAGCTCGACGATGTGGAGACCCTGTCGGATCTGGCCGACCTGGCCAGAGAAGCGACCCCCGACGAGGACACGGTGCTCGTGCTGATCGAGCAGGAGGACGCCTGGTTCGGCGTCGTCCGCATCGACGGCGAGGAGGACCCCCGCATCTACGTCTCCGATGCCGCCGCCGCTGCCCGCAGCAGCTACGGGGAGATCCTGCTCACCGACGAACTGCTCGGCAGGGAGCCCGGCGGCGACGACGACGCCGACCTGGACTCCCTCGACCTCGACGGCACCGAGGACGGTGAGGACGAGGACGACGACTCCGAGGACGGCGGCTCCGCCGACGGGGCCGTGCCGCACGGCCCCGTCGGTGACGCCGGCATCCTCGACGACCTCGGGGTCACCGAGAAGGAGCTGCGGTCCCTGTCCACGGACGCGGTCACGGAGATCGCCGACGCCCTGGGCGCCTCGGAGACCCTGGAGACCGTCCGCTGACCGCACCGACCGCGGGAGGGACGCCCGACCCGGTACGCGACCGGTGGCGGGCCGCGATGCGGCTCGCCCTCGACGAGGCCGGGCAGGCCGTCCGGGGCGGTGACGTCCCGGTCGGCGCGGTCGTGCTCGCCGCGGACGGCACGACCGTGCTCGCGACCGGGCACAACGAGCGGGAGGCCGTCGGCGACCCGACCGCGCACGCCGAGGTCCTCGCGATCCGGCGGGCGGCCTCGCGGCTGGGGGAGTGGCGGCTGTCCGGCTGCACGCTGGTCGTGACGCTGGAGCCCTGCACGATGTGCGCGGGCGCCCTCGTCCAGTCCCGCGTGGACCGCGTCGTCTACGGCGCCCGTGACGACAAGACCGGCGCGGCCGGCTCCCTCTGGGACGTCGTACGCGACCGGCGGCTCAACCACCGGCCCGAGGTGATCGAGGGAGTCCTCGCGGACGACTGCGCCCGCCTCCTCACCGAGTTCTTCCGCTCCCGCTGACCACGGCCCTCCGCTCCCCCTGAATACCGATTTCAAAGCAGGCCCCACCGTGCTGTAAGGTCTCCCTCGGTAGCGTGTCCGAGCGGCCGAAGGAGCTCGCCTCGAAAGCGAGTGTGGCGCAAGTCACCGAGGGTTCAAATCCCTCCGCTACCGCTGTTGACGAGGGGCTCGATCCGATGGATCGGGCCCCTCGTGGCTGTCCGGGCCGGCTTCTTGCCCAGGTACGACCAGACGAGGGCGCCGAAGACCGGGGCGTGGATCAGGAAGAGCAGCCACACCAGCTTGGGTACGAACCGGACCTGCTCCGCAGGGGTGCGAAGGAAGTCACGCAGGGCCCCCACCCACAGCAGGACCGCAACACCGATCAGAACCAAGGTCAGCAATCCCAGCATCGTCTTCTCCCCACTCGGCAGAGGCCTCGGAGCGGCCTTCACTGCTCCATCGGACGAGACCCCCCGAACGGTTCACGGCACCTGACGATCCGTTCTTGGACATTGAGCTGTTGATCCTTAAATGCGACCTGTAGTTACACTCACCGTCGTCGGCAAAAGGGGCCCCCTACGGGCACATCAGTCACAGGGGAGGCCGCGGTGGCGGTGAACGCCAAGAAGATCGCCGTGTACGTGCTCGTGGTCTTCATCCTGTACGTGATCATCACGGACCCGGCCAAGGCCGCGGACTACGTCCAGATAGGGTTCGAGGGCATTTCGGACGCCGCCAAGGCCATCGGCGAGTTCATGACGTGGATCGCAGGCGGAGCCAAGTAACCAGGTCCACCGCACACGCTGGGAGCGCCCCATGATCCGCCACCTGGTCCTGTTCAAGCTCAACGAGGGCGTCGAGCGCGACGACCCCCGGGTCGTGGCCGGCGTCGCGGCCTTCCGCGCCCTCGGCGACACGATCGAGGAGCTGCGTTTCTGGGAGCTGGGCTGGAACATCAGCGACCGGCCCATCGCCTACGACTTCGCGATCAACTCGGCGGTCGAGGACGCGGACGCCCTGAAGCGCTACCTGGAACACCCCGACCACCAGGCGGGCGTCGCCCTGTGGCGTGAGTTCGCCACCTGGGTGGTCGCGGACTACGAGTTCTGAGTCGCGTACGCCCGGATTCCGACCCGGGTACCGCAAAAGCCCTCCGCCGGACCGGCGGAGGGCTTTTGTGCTCCATACGCACCGTTATCGCCCCCCAACACGGGTATATGGGGTGCTTGCACACAGTGCACATGTCTTGTGATGCTATGACCGCTTTTGACGGATGAGTTGACCGATGAAGAGGTGGCGTTGACCGTGTCGGCCAGTACTGCGCCGCCCCAGGAAGAGACTCCCGCTCAGGCTCGGCCCCAGGCGCAGACTCCGCCTCAGGCGCAGGCTCCGCCTCAGGCGCAGGCTCCGCCTCAGGCGCAGACACCGCCTCAGGCGCAGACACCGGCGCCGGAACAGGCCGAGGCGCCCGCCCCGGAGAAACGTCGCGGCGCCGACACCCGGGCGCTCACCCAGGTGCTCTTCGGCCAGCTCAAGGAGCTCCAGCCGGGCACGCCGGAGCACAACCGCGTGCGCGCGGAGCTCATCGAGGCGAACCTCCCGCTCGTGCGCTACGCGGCCGCCCGCTTCCGCTCCCGCAACGAGCCCATGGAGGACGTCGTCCAGGTCGGCACCATCGGCCTCATCAACGCCATCGACCGCTTCGACCCGGACCGGGGCGTGCAGTTCCCGACGTTCGCGATGCCGACGGTCGTCGGCGAGATCAAGCGGTACTTCCGCGACAACGTCCGCACGGTCCACGTACCGCGCCGGCTGCACGAGTTGTGGGTGCAGGTCAACAGCGCGACCGAGGACCTGACCACCTCCTTCGGGCGCACCCCCACCACCGCCGAGATCGCCGAAAGGCTGCGCATCACCGAGGAGGAGGTGCTGTCCTGCATCGAGGCCGGACGGTCGTACCACGCCACCTCGCTGGAGGCCGCGCAGGAGGGCGACGGGCTGCCGGGCCTGCTGGACCGGCTCGGCTACGAGGACCCGGCGCTGGACGGCGTGGAGCACCGCGACCTGGTCCGCCACCTCCTCGTCCAACTCCCGGAACGGGAACAGCGCATCCTCCTGCTCCGCTACTACAGCAATCTGACCCAGTCACAGATCAGCGCGGAACTCGGTGTCTCCCAGATGCACGTGTCGCGGCTACTCGCGCGTAGCTTCCAGCGGCTGAGATCCGCAAACAGGATCGAGGCGTAACTCGCAGGAGCGAATCGCTCACCAGGGATGTTCCCGACAGGTGTGGGCCGAAAGCCCGTCAGACCCTCTCTTTCCAGGGCCGTTTCGTAACTGAGATGTCGACATGTCACTACAGCGTGTTGCCGACATGTGACATTCTGCGGGAAGCGCGTTTGCCGAGGCTTCGGCTCCGGTATTCAGGTGAAGGTCGGCGTTCCTCGATCGGAGCGTTCGCCGCGACCGTCCCGCGACCCAAAGGGGGTGGCATGTCCGTAGACCAGGGCAGCTCGAAGGTGCTCACGCTCACGAAGAGCGAGTCCGCGCCCGACGCCGCGCTCCACGACGTTACGGCCATCGAGGCCACTCCGGCCCCGGCCTTCACGGCATCGGAAGCCATCAACACCCGCACCCTGTCCCGCTCCCTGTTCCTGCGGCTCGCCGCACTCGACGAGAACAGCCCCGAGCGCGCCTACGTCCGGGACACTCTGATCGAGCTCAACCTCCCCCTCGTGCGCTACGCGGCGGCCCGCTTCCGCTCGCGCAACGAGCCCATGGAGGACATCGTCCAGGTCGGCACGATCGGCCTGATCAAGGCGATCGACCGCTTCGACTGCGAACGGGGCGTGGAGTTCCCGACGTTCGCGATGCCGACGGTCGTGGGCGAGATCAAGCGCTTCTTCCGCGACACCTCGTGGTCGGTGCGCGTGCCGCGCCGGCTCCAGGAGCTGCGCCTGGCCCTCACCAAGGCCAGCGACGAGCTCTCCCAGAAGCTGGACCGCTCCCCGACCGTCACCGAACTCGCCGCGGTCCTGGGCGTCTCGGAGGAGGACGTCGTGGACGGCCTCGCGGTCGGCAACGCGTACACGGCCTCCTCCCTCGACTCCCCGACCCCCGAGGACGACGGCGGCGAGGGCTCCCTGGCGGACCGCCTGGGCTACGAGGACACGGCGCTGGAGGGCGTCGAGTACCGCGAGTCCCTCAAGCCCCTGCTCGCCAAGCTCCCGCCCCGCGAGCGCCGCATCATCATGCTGCGCTTCTTCGCCAACATGACCCAGTCGCAGATCGGCGAGGAGGTCGGCATCTCCCAGATGCACGTCTCCCGCCTCCTGACCCGGACGCTGCAGCAGCTGCGCGACGGGCTCATCTCCGACTGAGTCCCGGAGCCCCAGGAGTTCCCGGGGCTTCCTTCCTGACGGAGCGTCAGCCACACTGACGCGATGCGTCGAGCGACAGGGACATGGGCACATGGCCGCCGTCGCGCCTTGATCGGCGCGTCGGCGGCCGTCGTCTGCCTGGGCGGAGTCCTGGGGGCGTGCGGGGCGGACGGCGCCGGTGACGGTGACGGCTATGTGGCGATCGGTTCGGGGGGCGGCCCGTCGGCCTCGGGTACGGCGCCGGAGCCGACCGACGGCGTGAAGCTGGTACCGCTGGACGGGCCGGAGGGCCGACCAGGAGACGCGCCGGGCAGGGGCGGCGGGTCCGGGGGCGGCAAGGGGGCGGAGGGCAGTGAGGGGCCGGACGGCGGTGGCCAGGAGAAAGAAGGCACCTCGGGACGGGCGGGGGTCTCGGGCAGTACGGCGGGCTCGGGAAGCACGGACGGCTCGGTAAGTGCGTACGGCTCCGGGAGCCCGAGCGGAACGGGACCCGTAGGAGGCGCGGGCACCACAGGCGGAACAGGAAGCGCGGAAGACCCGACGCCGGGCCCGGAAACCGTCCCCGGCACCCCGCGCCCCGCACCGAGTCCCAACACCACCCCGGGCGGCACCGCCACCCCCTCGCCCACGGACCCGGCCCCCCGCCCGCCTTCGAGCGGCACGCCGGCGCCCGCCCCGGCCGCCCTCACCACCGGCACCCCGGAACGCGAGCCCACCGACCGACGCTGGTGCGAGAAGGTCACCGTCGCCTTCCACAACACCGGCGGAACGCCGGTCCGGTCGGGCACGGTGACCTTCGGGACGCACATCATCGGCGCGCTCGGCGTCGACTGGGCGACGATCGAGTCGACGGAGCGACTCCCCGCCCCGATCGCCGCCGGCGCACGTAAGAAGAAGACCTGGACGGTGTGCGTCGAGGCCTGGCGCGTCCCGTTGGGCATGCACGTGGAGACGCGGGACGTGTCCGTGCGGTGGACGTGACGCCGTAGGACGGCGGGGTCGAAGCAGGCTTGTCCCTACTGGGTCGAAGCAGCCTCGTCCCTACTTCAGCGCCAGCCAGGCGACCGCCGCCACGATCGCCACCGCGGCGATCACACCGATGATCAGGCCGACGCGGGGGCCGGAAGAGGTCTGCTGCTGCTGGGCCCGGGGGGCCTCGTCGACGAAGGCGCGGAACATCTGGGTGCTGCCGGCGGGGTCGTGGTTGCCCTGGGGGCCCTGGGTGTTAGCCATGCCCCGAGACACTAGCGAATCCAGGGGTGTGGCCCAAGTGGGGGCAAGGAACGCCTGTCACCGCAACTCACCTGCGTATTTACGCTCGCAATACTTGCCTTTGCCAAGTTTTTGTTCCACAGCACCCCGGTTTTATTTGCCTGTAGCAACCAAGCGGTTCTATGGTTGCCCTAAGCAACGATAACCGGGAGGTGTGATGGCCGAGCAGGCGCAGTACGAGGAGCTCGCGCGTCAGCTCAGCGCCGTCGGGGCCGTGAAGCGGGACCTCGCGCGGATCATGCCGCCGGACTGCCCGGCCGGCTCGGCAGCCGTACTGACGCTGCTCGGGCGGAACGGAGACATGCGCATGAGCAAGCTCGCCGAGCTGCTCGCGGTGGACATGTCGGTCACCAGCCGCCATGTCGCGCACGTCGCGGAACGGGGCTGGATCCAGCGCTGCCCCGACCCCGCGGACAAGCGCTCACGCATCCTGCGCCTGACCCCGGCGGGCAGCGCGCAGCTGGACGAGCTGTCCCGGCGGAGCACCGAGCTGCTGGCCGACCGCCTGAGCGACTGGACCGACGACGAGGTCGAGCAGCTCATCCGGATCCTGTCCCGGCTACGGGCCAGCTTCGGCGACTGCCGCTCGGCGCCCCGGTCGGCCACACCGCGGTCACCGGCACCCCGCCCGCCCGTACCGCCGACGGGCACCACACCCGCCGTACTCGACACAACCACCCGTACACCCGCAAGCACGTAAGAAAAGGAAGCCCATGGCAACGACCACACCAGCCGGTGTGCGGGCTCACGCCAAGCACGGGGGAGGTTCCCACGGGGCCTCCGACGGCGCGCAGATGACGCACCGGCAGATCATGGAGGCGCTCTCCGGGCTGCTGCTCGGCATGTTCGTGGCGATCCTGTCGTCCACGATCGTCACCAACGCCCTCCCCGAGATCATCGGCGACCTCGGCGGCGGCCAGTCCGCCTACACCTGGGTCGTCACCGCCGCACTGCTGTCCATGACCGCGGCCACTCCCCTGTGGGGCAAGCTCGCCGACCTGTACAGCAAGAAGGCCCTCGTCCAGATCGCCCTCGTCATCTATGTGCTGGGATCCGCCGCCGCGGGCCTTTCACAGAACCCCGGCATGCTCATCGCCTGCCGAGTGGTGCAGGGCATAGGCGTCGGCGGCCTCTCCGCCCTCGCCCAGATCGTGATGGCCGCGATGATCTCCCCGCGTGAGCGCGGGCGCTACTCCGGATACCTCGGCGCGACCTTCGCCGTCGCCACCGTCGGCGGCCCGCTGCTCGGCGGTGTCATCACCGACACGAGCTGGCTCGGCTGGCGCTGGTGCTTCTACGTCGGTGTCCCCTTCGCCGTCCTCGCGCTGATCGTGCTGCAGAAGACCCTGCACCTGCCGGTCGTGAAGCGGGACGTGAAGGTGGACTGGGGCGGCGCGTTCCTCATCTCCGCCGCGGTCTCGCTGCTGCTGGTCTGGGTCACCTTCGCCGGTGACAAGTACGACTGGCTGTCGTGGCAGACGTACGCCATGGTCGGCGGCTCGGTCGTCCTCGGTCTGCTGTTCGTGCTCGTCGAGTCGAAGGCCAGCGAGCCGATCATCCCGCTGCGGCTGTTCCGCAACCGCACCATCACCCTGTCGTCGCTCGCCTCGCTGTTCGTGGGCGTCGCGATGTTCACCGGCACCGTCTTCTTCAGCCAGTACTTCCAGCTGGCGCGGGACAAGTCCCCGACCATGTCGGGTGTCATGACGATCCCGATGATCGGCGGGCTCTTCGTCTCCTCCACGGTCTCCGGTCAGTTGATCACCCGGACCGGTCGCTGGAAGGCCTGGCTGGTCAGCGGCGGTGTGCTGGTGACGGCCGGCCTGGGCCTGCTGGGCACCATCCGGTACGACACGGACTACTGGAAGATGGCCGTCTTCATGGCGCTGCTGGGTCTCGGCATCGGCATGATGATGCAGAACCTGGTGCTCTCCACCCAGAACCAGGTGGCCCCGTCCGACCTGGGTGCCGCCAGCTCCACGGTCACCTTCTTCCGTTCCCTCGGCGGTGCGGTCGGCGTCTCCGCGCTGGGCGCCGTCATGGCCCACCGGATCAGCGACTACGCCCAGGACGGCATCGCCGACCTCGGCCCCAAGTACGCCTCCCTGGCGAACGGCTCGAGCTCCACGGGCGAGATCCCGGACATGGACAAGCTGCCCGCGCCGCTGCGCACGGTGATGGAGAGCGCGTACGGACACGGCATCGCGGACGTCTTCCTGATCGCCTCGGGTCTGGCGCTGCTCGCCTTCCTCATCACGCTGTTCATCAAGGAGGTCCCGCTGAAGACCAAGGGCGCGCTGGCGCAGACCGCCGCGGAGGAGGCCCCGGCCGACGCCGAGGTCACCGTCGCGGCCACGGCCGAGACCGACCAGAAGGTCACCGGCCGGACCGACGCCCCCACCGCCGCCGAGACCGGCCCCGAGGGCACGCAGCGGCTCGCCGCCGCCGTCGCGGTGGCCACGAAGGAGTCCCAGGGCTCCGGCGGCCCCGGCGGCATCCCGGTCCGCGGTCACGTCCGCGGCGCCGAGAGCGCGCCCGTCCCGCGGGCCGCCGTCACCCTGATCTCGCTCGCCGGCCGCCAGCTGGGCCGCTCGGTCGCCCAGGCCGACGGCGCCTACACCCTGGACGCGCCGGGCACGGGATCGTACGTCCTGATCGCCTCCGCCGACGGCTTCCAGCCGCAGGCGTCCACGATCGTCGTGAACGGTGACGAGCCGGTCGCGTACGACATCCTGCTCAGCGGCACCAGCGGGCTGAACGGCACCGTGCGGGCCGCGGGGAGCGGGCTGCCGGTCAAGGACGCGATGGTGATCGTGACCGATGTGCGCGGTGACCTGCTGGCCACCGGGACCACCGGTGAGCAGGGCGAGTTCGGCTTCGCCGAGCTGGTGCCGGGTGCCGTGACCGTCGCCGTCAACGCCGCCGGGTTCCGGCCGCGCGCCCTGCCCGTCGAGGTGGGCGGCACCGGAGTCACCCGCGTCGAGGTCGACCTGGACGCCGGGGCCCAGCTCCAGGGCGTCGTACGGGCACCGCACGGACCGCTGGCCGACGCACGCGTGACCCTCGTCGACGCGGCGGGCAACGTGATCGGCACGGCGACGACGGGGGAGGACGGGGCGTACGCCTTCGCCGACCTCGACGGCGGTGACTACACGGTCATCGCGACCGGTTACCCGCCCGTCGCCACCGCGCTGACGGTGAACGGCACCGGAGTCGACGACCACGACATCGAGCTCGCCCACCCCGGCGAGTAGACCGACCCCGGCCCGTGGCGGGCGGCGCGTCCCGAGCTTCGGGCGCGCCCCGCCGCGGGCCGGTTCCATGTCTTGCCTTTGTTGTTCCACGTGTTCCCTGTGAGGAGTTGCTGAGATGGGACTGACCGCGAGGATTCAGACCCGTGACGGATGGGCGGTGTCGCACGCGGTCGTCACCGTGACCGACATGACGGGCACGCAGGTGCTGCGCGCCGAGGCCGACACGGACGGCGTCGTACGGGATGCGACGGAGCTCGCGCCGGGGGCGTACACCGTGATCGTCACGGCCATCGGGTACGCGCCCGTCGCCTCCAGCGCGATCGTCACCGGTGGGGGTACCTCCCGCTCGAGCGAAGCCGAGAGTGGGGGAGGACGGGCCGAGGTCGGCACGGTCACGCTGGCGCGGCAGGGCGGCACCGAGCTGCCGCCGCCCGGACCGTGGACCGTCGACCCGGCGCACTCCACGGTCGGCGCCGTCGCCCAGCACCTGGGGATCTCCAGCGTGCACGGGCGGTTCACGGACTTCACCGCCGCGATCGAGATCGCCCCGGACGACGTCACCAAGTCCCGGGTGGAGGCCGTCATCCGCGCCGCCTCCATCGACACGGGCAACGGCATGCGCGACAACCACCTGAGGTCCGAGGACTTCCTGGACGTCGAGAAGTACCCCGAGATCACCTACCGCTCGACCGGCCTGACCGCCGCGGGCCAGGACCGCTGGACCGTGCACGGCGAGCTGACCCTGCACGGCGTCGTACGACCCGTCGACCTGGACCTCGCCTACCTCGGCACCGGCTCCGACCCCTGGGGCGGGACACGTGCCGCGTTCCGGGCGACCACGGAGCTGCGGCGCGAGGACTTCGCCATGAACTACAACCAGGTCGTACAGGCGGGCATCGCCACGATCGGTACGACGCTGAAGGTGGAGCTGGACGTCCAGGCGGTTCAGGGGGAGTCACTGCCGCAGGCCTGAGCGTACGCACGGCAGGGTCAGCCAGGGCGACGCCCGCAGCGCCTGAGGGGTCCACCAGGGATGACGGGACAGCCCTTAGGCTGGCGCCATGGCACCGAACATCGCGACCAACACGCGCGTCTCCCTGGACGAGTTGCTCGACTTCGTACGCCCTCGCCACCGCGCCCTCCTGCTGACCCGCCGCGCCGACGGCAGCCCCCAGGCGTCCCCGCTGACCTGCGGCGTCGACGACTCCGGGCGGATCGTCGTATCCACCTACCCCGAGCGCGCCAAGACCCGCAACGCCAAGCGCGACCCCCGCGCCAGCGTCGTCATCCTGAGCGACGACTGGAACGGCCCCTGGGTCCAGATCGACGGCACCGCCGAGGTCGTCGACACACCGGACTCCGTCGAGCCGCTCGTCGAGTACTACCGCAACATCGCCGGCGAGCACCCGGACTGGGACGAGTATCGGGCCGCCATGCTCAAGCAGGGCAAGTCCATCATCCGGATCACGCCGGAGAAGTGGGGACCGGTGGCCACCGGCGGGTTCCCGGCGCGGCTGGTCGAAGGGGAGTAGGTCAGCCGCGTTCGACCATCGCCTCGATGCCCGCGATCAGCAGGTCCAGGGCGAAGGTGAAGTCGCGGTTCAGCATCTCCTCGACCGTGTCGCCGCCGCGGGCCGCCATGATGTCCTTGGCCTCCTCGACGACCTCGGCGGCCGCGGGCGCCTCGGTCACCGATGCCATGGTGTGCTGGAAGTAGTCGTCCGGGGTCATGCCGGCGTCCTCGACGCGGGCGAAGAAGTGGCCCTCGATCGTGCCGTAGCCGTACACGAACTGGAAGACGGCGGAGATGGCGCCCGTCACCCGGTGCGCGGGGAGCCCGGTGCGGCGGATGACGCGCTGGACCGTGCGGGAGAAGGCGAGCGCGTTCGGCCCGATGTTGAGGTACCGCCCGGCGAGCGGTGACACCCAGGGGTGCCGGACCAGCTGCGTGCGGTAGGCCGCGGCCAGCGTGCGCAGCTGGTCGCGCCAGTCCTCGTCCCGCGCCTGCGGATCCGGCAGGCTCAGCTCGCCGAAGACCGCGTCCAGGGCGAGTTCCAGGAGTTCGTCCTTGGTGTCGACGTACCAGTAGACGGACATGGCCGTCACGTTCAGCTCCCCGGCCAGCCGGCGCATGGAGAACTTGTCGAGCCCCTCCGCGTCCAGCAGCCGCACGGTGACCTCGGTGATGCGCTCCCGGTCGAGCCCCGACGGCTGCCCGCCCTTACGACCCCGTCGGCGCGCCTTGTCCTCCAGCCACACACTGCCCCGCGCGGCCTCCTCGGCAGCCTTCGCCATGGCGCACCTTCCTCCATACGGTCACTTCTCAAGATGCTAGGTGGGCAACGCCCCGAAGCGGCACGGCGGACGGCGCGATCAGCCACACAGGACCCGCGGCCGCGCGACCAGCTCGCAACCCGCGCTCTCACGCGACCGGAGCCGACGCCTCCCCCCGCTCCGCCCTGCGCAGCAGCACCGCCGCCACCAGCCCGCCCAGCAGCACGGCCACCGCACCCACCAACTGACTGGTCTCCAGGCCGGAGGCGAACGCGTCGGCGATCCGCGCCTTCTCCTCGGCACCCCGCGCCGCCGCGAGCGCCGCCGGCAACGACGACGCGGAGACGGCGACGAGCGACGCGAACCGGGAGTTGAGCACGGCGCCGAGGACCGCGACACCCAGTCCGTTCCCGAACTCCGCGAGCGTCCCGTTGATCCCCGCACCCACACCCGCCTTCTCCGGCGGAATCGCCCCCATGATCGCGTTGGCCATGGCCGGCATGGACAACGCCACCCCCGCACCCATCACGACCAGCCCGAGCAGCATCCCGCCGTACCCGTGCCCCCCGAGCAGCGCGATCGCCGCCAGCCCTGCCGACACCAGCGTCATGCCGAGCGCGATGGCCCCCGGCGTCCCCACCTTGAGCACCAGCCGCGCCCCGACCCCCGTGAAGTTGAGGACGACGACGGTCAGCGCCAGCGGCGCCGTCCGCAGCCCCGCGTCCAGCGGCTCGTAACCGAGGACGAACTGCAGGTGCTGGGTGAGCAGGAACAGCGATCCCGTCATGCCGAACGCCACGAGGATCGCGCCCGCGACGGCGCCCACGAACTTCTGGTCGCGGAAGAAGTGCATGTCGAGCATCGGGTGCTCGGTGCGCAGCTCCCACGTCACGAAGAGGCCGAGTACGACCACGCCGATCAGGGCCGAGACCAGCACCTGCCCGGAGGTCCAGCCGTGCTCGGGCCCGGTGATGATCGCGTACACGACGGCCGTCATGCCGATGGTCGACAGCACCGCGCCGACCAGGTCGGGCCGGTCGCCCGCCTTGTGCTTGGACTCCGGTACGAGCGCGGCGACCGCGACCAGGCCGAACACGGCGACCGGGATGTTGATCAGGAAGATCGCGCCCCACCAGAAGTGGTTCAGCATCGCACCGCCGATCAGCGGCCCGGCCGCGAACCCGAGCGAACTGACCGTCGACCACAGCGCGATGGCCTTCACCCGCTCCTTGTCGTCGAATATCTGCACGACGACGGCGAGGGTCGTGGTCATCAGCAGCGCACCGCCGACGCCCATGCCCGCACGGGCCGCGATCAGCTGGGCCGGGCTCTGGGACAGGCCGGCCGCCAGCGAGCCGACGCCGAAGATGGCGAGGCCGGACATCAGCATCAGCTTGCGGCCGTAGCGGTCGGCGGCGTTGCCCGCGGTGAGCAGCAGGCCGGACTGCACCAGTGAGTACGCGTTCATCATCCACTGGACATCGGCGGTCGACGCGTCCATCTCGCGGGTGAGCGAGGGGATCGCCACGTTCAGGATCGTGTTGTCGAGCAGCACGGTGAGCTGCGCGAGACAGATGACGCCGAGGATCAGCCAGCGCTGGGGGTGGCCCTGGGTGTGCGTCCGGGCCTGTTCCTGTGCCTGGGGGGACGTTGTCATGCTGTACACCGTAGAACAATTCCTATACACCGTACAATTCAGTTTCTCGCCGTGCGCCTGTACGACAGAGGGCGGTGGCCGCGGCCACCGCCCTCTCCCGGTCGTTGCTCGTGTCGAGCCTCAGCTCGCCTTCTGTGTCAGGTCGTAGAACGTGGCCGAACCGACCGTGACCTGCTTGAAGTTCTCCTCCACCCACGAGGTGATCTGCGAGGAGGTGCTGGAGGTGCTGTTGCCGCCGCCCATGCCACCGCCGCCCATACCGCCGCCCGCGATGAAGTAGTGGATCTTGCCTGCCTCGACGAGCTTCTTGAACTCGGCCAGCGTCGGCGACGGATCCGTGCCGTTGAAGCCGCCGATGGCCATCACCGGGTCACCGGTGGACAGTTGGTAGCTCGCGGCGTTCTGCGCGCCGATGGCCGCGGCGACCCAGGTGTACTGGTCGGAGTCGGTCTCCAGCAGCTTCTTCGCCTCGGAGGTGACGGAGGCGCCGTTGAGCAGGCCACCGGCACCGCCCCCGCCGCCCATGCCGCCACCGTCGCCGCCGGGCATGCCGCCACCCTGCTGGTTCTGGCCCTGCCCCTGCCCCTGCGTGCTGCCGTTGCCGTTCCGCTGGTTCTGGCCCGGCATGCCGCCGCCGGGGAAGCCGTTGCCCTGCTGGTTCTGACCCTGCTGGCCCGGCATCCCGCCGCCGAAGCCGCCCCGCATGCCGCCACCGCCGCCGGGACCGCCCCGGCCGCCGCCCATCATGCTCGCGCCCGCCGGACCGGCCGTGACGATGGAGCCGGTGTGTCCCTCTTGCAGCGTGCTGAGGGTGTACGTGGTCGGTCCCGCCAGCGCCGCCAGGACGCTCACGGACGCCGCCGCGAGGGCGAGTTGCCGGGTCACGCGGCCCGCGAAGATCAGGCCGAGGGCGCCGACCAGGCCGCCGATCAGGACCAGCCACTTCAGCCAGGGCAGGTAGTCGGGGGTGCGGTTGAGCAGGACGTAGCTCCAGGACACGGCCGCCACGACCGAGGCCGCGAGGGTGATCGACGCCCACAGCTCGGTGCGCTTCTCCCACAGGATCCCGGCGCCCATGCCGATCACGGCCGCCATGTAGGGGGCGAGGGCCACCGTGTAGTACTGGTGGAAGATGCCCGCCATGTAGCTGAAGACGACCATGGTCATCAGCAGCGAGCCGCCCCAGACCAGGAACGAACCACGGGTGACCGACGTGCGGCGGGCCTTTCGGGTGGCCACCAGGCCCGCCACGAGCAGGACCAGTGCGGCCGGCAGCAGCCAGGAGATCTGGCCGCCGATCTCGGAGTTGAACATCCGGTCCCAGCCGGTCTCGCCCCACTGCCCGGTGTTGCCACCACCGCCACCGCCGCCGCCGACGCTGCCGGTCTCCTCGCCGTTGAGCCGGCCGAGCCCGTTGTAGCCGAAGGTCAGCTCCAGGAAGGAGTTGTTCTGTGAGCCGCCGATGTATGGACGGGACGACGCGGGCCAGAGCTCGACGATCGCGACCCACCAGCCGCCGGAGACGACCAGCGCGACGGTCGCCAGGGCCAGCTGCCCGAGGCGCTTCTTCAGCTTCACCGGGGCGCAGACCGCGTACACGATCGCCAGCGGCGGCAGGATCAGGAAGGCCTGGAGCGTCTTCGCGAGGAAGGCGAAACCGATCGCGACACCGGCCCACACCAGCCACTTCGTGCGGCCGTCCTCCAGGGCGCGGACGACGAAGCAGCAGGCGACTGCCATCAGCAGCGCCAGCATCGCGTCCGGGTTGTTGAAGCGGAACATCAGCGCCGCGACCGGGGTGAGCGCGAGCACCGCACCCGCGATCAGACCGGCCCCGGGGCTGAACCGGCGCCGCACGGACGCGTACACCACGGCCACCGCGCCGACGCCCATGAGGACCTCGGGGGCGAGGATCGCCCACGAGTTCAGGCCGAAGATCCTCACCGACAGCTCCATCGGCCACAGCGAGGCCGGGGGCTTGTCGACGGTGATGGCGTTGGCCGCGTCCAGCGAGCCGAAGAAGAAGGCCTTCCAGCTCTTGCTGCCGGCCTGGACGGCCGCGGAGTAGAAGGAGTTGGCGTAGCCGGAGGCGCTCAGGTTGTAGAGGTAGAGCAGGCAGGTCGCCAAGAGCAGGCCGAGGAAGGCGGGGCGCACCCAGCGGGGGTCCTCGGGCCGGCCCCGCCACAGTCTGCGAGCGAGGGGCTGCTGGGGCTCACCGGAGTCGGGGGCCGGCGGGGGAGCTGTTTCACGTGAAACAGTCGCCACCTCGGTCGTCCGGTTGTAGTGGATGGTCATCGGGAGTCCCCCGTGTCGGTGTCGTGGGGACGCATCGGCTGCAACCGCATGGTGGCGTCCCTCCAGGAGCCGTCCGCGGCTTCACCGGCGCGGAACTCGGTCGTGTCATAGGTGGTGCCGTACGCGGTGTGCGTCACCGGACGCTGCGGCAGCGGCGCGTAGCCGCCCTGCTGCGGGACCGCGCCCAGCGTGGGGTACGTCGGTGAGGACGGGTGCGACAGGTGGTGGGCGTCGGCCGCGGTCGAGGACTCGGTGCCGCTCTCCCGCCGGTCCGGGAACACCCAGGCGCGGAAGAGCAGGAAGCGCAGGACCGTCGCCGCGAGGTTGGCGGCGATGAGGACCGCGAGTTCGGTGGAGTGCGCGGGTTCGGACGTGGCCGCGTTGAGGGCGGCGAGCGAGCCGCTGGTCAGAGCGAGGCCGATGCCGAAGACGACCAGGCCCTGGGCCTGGTGGCGTACGGCGCCGCCGCGACCGCGCACCCCGAAGGTCAGGCGCCGGTTGGCAGCCGTGTTGGCGACGGCGGAGACGAGCAGCGCGAGCGCGTTGGCGATCTGCGAGCCGCCGAACTGCCGGAAGACGCTGTAGAGAAGCAGGTAGAAGAGGGTGGACAGGCCACCGACGACACAGAACCCGACGAGCTGACGGGCGAGGCCCTTCGGCACGTCCTGGATGTCCCGGTCGCGGGGGTCGTCGCCGAACGGGCGGGTGAGCCGGTCCAGCGGCAGCGAACCGGAGGCGAGGGCCTTGCCCACCCGCCACACGCCCTTGAGGTCGTCGGTCGCCGTCTTCACGATGTGCACGGTGGAGGCCGGGTCGTCGACCCAGTCGACCGGCACCTCGTGGATCCGCAGCCCCGCGCGCTCGGCGAGGACCAGCATCTCGGTGTCGAAGAACCAGCCGGTGTCCTCGACGAGCGGCAGCAGCACCTGCGCGACGTCCCGGCGGATCGCCTTGAAGCCGCACTGCGCGTCCGAGAAGCGGGCCTGGAGCGAGCCGCGCAGGATCAGGTTGTAGGCCCGGCTGATGAACTCCCGCTTCGGCCCGCGGACCACCCGCGAGCTACGGGCGAGCCGGGAGCCGATCGCCAGGTCGGAGTGGCCGGAGATCAGCGGCGCCACCAGCGGCAGCAGCGCGTTGAGATCGGTGGACAGGTCCACGTCCATGTAGGCGAGGATCGGGGCGTCCGAGGCGGACCAGACGGTCCGCAGGGCCCGGCCGCGGCCCTTCTGCTCCAGGCGGAAGGACCTCACCTCCGCGTGCTGTGCCTCGAGCCGTGCCGCCACCTGGGGCGTGGTGTCCGTCGACGCGTTGTCCGCGACCGTGATGCGGAACGGGTACGGGAAGGTCCGCTTCAGGTGGTCGTGCAGTCTGAGGACGCACGGCTCGAGGTCCTTCTCCTCGTTGTAGACGGGGATCACTACGTCCAGGACAGGCGTACCGGCTGCCGCGGCCGGGAGGTGCTCCCGCGCCGGCAGGGTGCCGGGAGAAGAGTCGGTTCGCATGCGAACGACTCTCGTCAGGCGCCCTGTTCCACCCATGTGGTGGTGCTGTGCTGTGCCTGTGAGTCCGTCTGCCAGTTCGTTTCCGGCGACGGCTGCGGCACGGCGGGACCCAGCGCGGGCAGGTGCACGGTGAACACGGTCTGCCCGGGCACGCTGTCCACGGTCACGGCACCGCCGTGCGCGGCCGCCACGGCCTGCACGATCGCGAGGCCCAGGCCGGTCGAGCCGGTGGCGCGCGAGCGTGCGGAGTCGCCGCGCGCGAACCGTTCGAAGACGTGCGGGAGCAGATCGGGCGGGATGCCCTGGCCGTTGTCCTGGACGTCCACACACAGCCATGGCCCACGCCGTTGCACGCGCGCGGTGACGGTCGTACCGGGTGGCGTGTGCGTGCGGGCGTTCGCCAGCAGGTTGACGAGCACCTGCTGCAGGCGTGCCGCGTCCGCGGACACCAGCGCGGGCTCGTCGGGCAGTTCGAGACGCCATACGTGATCCCGGCCGGCCGCGCGTGCGTCGCTGATGGTGTCGACGACGAGCGGTACCAGGTCGGTCTGCTCGAACTGCAACGGGCGCCCGGCGTCGAGCCGGGCGAGCAGCAGGAGGTCCTCGACGAGGAAGGTCATCCGGCCGGCCTCGGACTCGATGCGCCCGAGCGCGTGCCGGGTGTCGGGCCCGACCTGTTCCCTGCCGCGCCGGGTCAGCTCGGCGTACCCGCGGATGGAGGCGAGGGGCGTGCGCAGCTCATGGCTGGCGTCCGCGACGAACTGCCGTACCCGCGTCTCGCTCTGCTGACGGGCGTGCAGCGCGCCGTGGACGTGGTCCAGCATCCGGTTGAGCGCGGCACCGACCTGGCCCACCTCGGTGTGCGGGTCGGTCTCGGACTCCGGCACCCGCTCGCTGAGGTTCACCTCGCCGGTGTGCAGGGGGAGTTCGGAGACGCGGGTGGCGGTGGCGGCGACCTTGCGGAGGGGGCGGGTGGCGACGCCGATGAGGACGGAGCCCGCGATGGCAGCGGCGACCAGGCCGGCACCGGTGACGCTCACCTCAACGATGATCAGGGTGTTGATGGTGGTGTTGACCGACTCGGTGGGCAGGGCGACGTAGTAAGTGCCTCCGTCCTGTCCGGGGACGTACTGCACGCGGTACTCGCCGAGGCCGGGTATGTCGACCGTGTGCAGACCCGTGGTCGGCACCTTGGCGAGGGCGGCCTTCTGCGCGTCGGTGAGGCTGACGGGCGTGTTGCGCTGGAAGGGGCCCTTCTCGGTGGAGTCCTCCACGGCGATGACCGCCCGGGTGACCGTGCCGTCGGTGCCGACCTCGGCGGCGATGGTCTTGGGCTGCGCCGGCCCCTGGGCGAAGCCTGTGATCCTGTCCGTCGAGCCCGAGTCGTTTGCGCCCCCGGGTTTCATGGGTCCCGACAGACGCTTGCCGGTGTCCTTGACCTTCTCGTCCAACTGCTCGTACAGATGCGACCGCAGCGCGAGCGTCGTCACCGTACCGATCACCGCGCAGACCACCGCGATCAGCACCACGGATGCGACGACGAGCCGGGACCGCAGAGTGCGCGGCTTGGCTCCTCGCCTCTGCGCGCGCGGCCGTCGTCGCCCGCTCATGAGACGGCTGGCTTGATCAGGTAGCCGGCGCCGCGCCGGGTGTGGATCATCGGCTCGCGTCCCGCGTCGATCTTCCGCCGCAGGTACGAGATGTAGAGCTCGACCACGTTCGCCTGCCCGCCGAAGTCGTACGACCACACGCGGTCCAGGATCTGCGCCTTGCTGAGCACGCGCCGCGGGTTGCGCATGAGGAAGCGCAGCAGCTCGAACTCGGTGGCGGTGAGGTGGATGTTCTCCCCGGCCCGCGACACCTCGTGGCTGTCCTCGTCGAGGGTGAGGTCACCGACGACCAGCATGGAGTCGGAACGGCGGTCGGCGGCACCGGAGCGGCGGATGAGTCCGCGCAGTCGGGCCACGACCTCTTCGAGGGAGAACGGCTTGGTGACGTAGTCGTCACCGCCGGCCGTCAGGCCCGCGATCCGGTCCTCCACCGCGTCCTTGGCGGTCAGGAACAGCACCGGCACGTCCGGCAGCTCGCGCCGCAGCCGCCCCAGGACGGCCAGCCCGTCCATGTCGGGCAGCATCATGTCCAGGACGACGGCGTCGGGCCGGAACTCGCGCGCGCTCTGGATCGCGCCCGTCCCGTCACCCGCGCTCCGGATCTGCCATCCCTCGTAGCGCAGGGCCATGGACAGCAGTTCGGTGATCGACAGCTCGTCGTCCACCACAAGCACGCGGACGGGGCTCCCGTCCGGCCTGAGCAGTTCGGTGCGCCCCTGGGGCGAGGTCGTGGTCATGGTGGACACCTTGTCGGGGTCCTCTGAGAGCACCCTTTCCGGAGTCTGTGATTTTCCTGAGAAACACACAGGCACCTCTCAGGGAATGCCTGGGAACTCCTCACACCACGTTGATCTTCGCCTTCCGGGCCGTGTCGTGGGCCGTCGGTGTCAGAACAGCCCGTCCTGAAGATGCCCGGCGCCCCGGAACTCCTTCACCGGCACGCCGACTTGGCCTTCGGCGGCCGGAACCAGCTCCCACCCCCGCATCAACCGCGTGTCGAGCACGACCGTCCCGCCCCCGGGGGCTTGCGTGCCGAGATGCAGATCGGGCCCGGCGGCCGCGACCAGTTCACCGCTGACCATGCCACCGGCGACCAGCTCACTCACCTCGCCCACGGCCGGAGCCACCTCACCGAGCCCGAACACCTTCACGTGGTCCACCGCCTGGAAGGGCTCCCGGGCGAGCGATTCCGGCCAGCCTCCGAGAGCCACCGCCCGCGCGTGCAACTCGGCGATCTCGGCGGCCCGTTCTTCCTCCGTCGGCGGCAACGCGGACCGCACCGCCCGCTTCTCCGCGTACGGGATCCTGTCCGGCACGCGCAGCGCCGCACGGAGCAGTTCCTCGGTGCGCCGGGCGGCCATCAGGGGCCCGGTGCCGAGCCAGCTGAAACAGACGGCGCCCTGTTCGAGCAGCCGCGCCGAGCCGCGCTCCTGGCCCGTGATCCCGACCTTGACCATGCCGGGCCCGAACCAGGCCAGGTAGACCCGGTAGGTCCGCGGATCGTCCGCGATCGTGTCGGCGGCCACGGAGTGCGCCCGGTCCAGCCGCGCACACTCCTCGCACCGCGCCCCCGTACTCCGCCCCGGCACCACCGCCCGCACCGGACACGGATTCCCCCGCGCACCCACACACGTACGCGCACCCCCCTCGACGACCCCGAAGGCCACCCGCTTCCCCCAGGACAGCGGACTGCCCCGGCCCCCGTCCCACACCAGCACGGGACCCTCAGCGGCCCACCTCAGTCCCGAGCACTTCCACACCTGTCCCATCGCTGTCGAGAGTAGAGGCCGCCACTGACAAGGGGACGGGCGTGAGCCTCAGCGCAGCGTTTCGGCGACGGCGGCCTCGGGGCTCGACGGGCTCGACGGGCCCGACGCACCTGCGGCCCTGGGAACAGCCACCGCCGCATCAACCGTACGGCGCCCCCGCCCCGCCAGTCGGCATCCGAGGCACTCCCCGTGGCCGCCCCGGGCCCGGGTGTCCCGTACCCGCATCCCCCACTGCTCCCTGGGCCGAACCCCCGGCGGCTTGCCCCACCCGGCGAGATGGAGGCCCCAGGTGACCAGGAGGGCGAGGACCACGATCGCCAGCCCACCGCTCACGAGCGGAGCGGAGACCATGCACACCCCCACCCCGGCCACACTGGACCCGACGGTCGCGATGCCGACCCCGGTCCATCCCGCGATCGTGTGCCCCTCGTCGTACTCTGCGCTCACGCTCCCGCTCCTCTCCGCGATTCCTCTCACCATCTAAGAATTTAGCAAGCCGAATATCTCACGAACTAAGGGAAACAGCAATGCACGCCGAGCCGCGCCCGCCCGCCACCCCCGCAGCGGCGATGACGGCTATGGACCACCTCATCGCCACCCACCTGATCGCCCAACAGGAGATCGCCCAGCGGTTGGGCCTGAACGTCACCGACCTCACCTGCTTCGCCTTCGTCCTGGAGGCGGGCGAGAACCTCCTCACCGCCGGCGACCTCGCGGAACGGGCCAACGTCACGACGGGCGCGGTGACCGGCATCCTCAACCGCCTGGAACGCGCGGGTTACGTCACCCGCCGCCCCGACCCCACGGACCGGCGCCGCGTCCGCGTGGCCGCCGAGCCGGACGCGGTGGCCCGCGTGTACGAGCTCTACGAGCCTCACTACGCCCGCATGACCGCCCTGTTCGCCGAGTACTCCCCCGAGGAACTCGCCCTCCTGACCGACTGGTTCACCCGCACGCTCGCACTCTCGCGGCAGTCGTTGGAGGAACTGCGCGGCGGGAGAGGTGAGCCCTGAGCCCCGTGGCCGCAGGCCCCGGGCCGAAAAGGAGCTGCTCAGCGCTCCCCGGCCCGCCTACTGTGTCGGCCATGCACCCGAACCGGCTCCGCGTCATCTGCCCACCGCCCCGCTCCTGAGCGGGGTGTTGACGGGCCCGGTCGCCGCATCACCGCGGCCGCGGCCTCAGTTCGGCGTGCGTGGAGGATCCTTCCGCCGCTGAGCCACCTGTTGGCGCCCCGCTCCGACGTTGCCTTCATCCACGTCGAAGTCGGAGCCCTCGTATGCTCACGCACAGCTCACTCACGCCTGCCCGCTCCCAGCGGTCGGGCGGCACCGCCCTGCTCGTCCTGGCCGGAGTCCTCTGGGGCACCGGCGGCCTGGCCGGCTCACTGCTCGCCGCCTCGGCGGACCTCGAACCGGCCGCCGTGGCCGCGTACCGCCTGTTGACGGGCGGAGCGCTCATCACGGCCTACGCCGTGGCCACGGGCCGCCTGCGCTCCCTGCCCCGCACCCGCCGCACGGCGACTCGTATCGCCACGTCCGGCGCCCTCCTGGCCCTCTTCCAGGCGGCCTACTTCGCAGCCGTACAGGCCACTTCGGTCGGCCTGGCGGCACTCACGACCATGGTCGCCGTCCCGGTCCTGGTGACGACGGGTTCGGCAGTACTGGACCGCCGCCTGCCGACCCCTCGCGCGACGGCATCGATCCTGATCGCGGTGGGCGGCCTGGCCCTGCTCCTCGACTCTCCCGCCACTTCCACGGCCAACCTCACCACAGGAACAGCCCTGTCCCTCCTGGCCGCGGCCGGCTTCGCCACGCTCACCCTGACCCACCGCACCGAGCTCCCCGCCCAGGACCGGACCGCGACCACAGGCCTCGGTTTCCTGACGGGAGGCGTCCTCCTGCTCCCCGTGGGCCTGACGACCGGCATGGCCCTCACCCCCCGCCCGGACACCCTGGCGGCACTGGCCTTCCTCGCCGCCTTCCCCACGGCCATCGCCTACACCACCTACTTCGCCGGTCTCCACCGCACCACCCCCACCGCCGGAGTCATCGCCGTCCTACTGGAACCCGTGACGGCCACGGCCTTGTCGGTCCTCCTCCGACACGACCCTCTGACCGCCCTCCAGTCCCTGGGCGCGGCCCTGGTCCTGACCTCCATCGCCCTCCAACAGACGAGTCCCAGAGCCGACGACTCCCAAGTTGACGGATGACATCCAGGTGATAGCAAGATCATCAAGTACGGGGTCATGACCACGGCACCACACCGGCCCCCGTGAGGAACGAAGCGGGGAAAACGAAGCGGGAAAGAGCACAGCGTGAATGAGCGTGTCGTCCTGCGCCTTCGCGATCCCCGAGGAGCTTCCGACGGCGTAGCCGCGCCGGGCGCCATCTCAACAGCGGGGCGCCGTCCTCACCGGGACGGCGCCCCTACTGATATGGCGGTGCTCGAGTAGGCATGGCGAGCTCGGCCGGAATTCCCCGGGGATTCCAGGCGTCGGTGCGTTCGCTTTTAGTTCGCGGGTGGTTGGGTGACGACGACGCGCCAGATCACCGAATTGTCCGCCGCGAACTTCCACGCCAGTTCGCGCATATTGGCGTGCGGTATCTTCGCGGTGAACACACCGCTCCCGTCACCGCACTCAGACCCGGCGAGGGGCTTTCCGGCGGCGGTGATGTTGAACTTGGAGGGCCCGGCGCATGTCCACATCACCGTGATGGATGAGGCTTTCCCCGCCGACGCGGGAAGCGTGACGCCGCCCGCACCGTGACCCGACCCCTTGTACAGCGTCTTCGACCCGACGGGGAGCGGAGACTGGACCGGATCGGGAAGGCGGTCCGGGCTCGTCGGGGTCCCCACCGGAGAGGGGGCCGCGCCGGTTCCCGTCGTCGCACTCGCCGGAGGCGGCGTCGCCCCGTGGGTGGCGGTCGCCCGGGAGTCATCGCCGCCGGAACAGGCCGACACGAGCACCAGGGCCGACAGGCCGACGGCGGCCAGCAGGGGCAGCTTCATCAAATCGTCCTCGACTCAGGAGTGGGCGATGTAGGGCGAGAGCGCCGGGAGCTTGGCGGTCCCGTGGTTGGAGACGATCCACTTGCAGCCGCCGTTCGTCGAACCCCGTTCCCACTTGAAGGAGTATCCCTTCGAGCCGAGGGCGAGCCATCCGTCCTGCTGGCTCGCCGGGACCTTCCACGACCCACTGAGGGTGACGGTGGTGGTCTTGGCGTAGGAGATGGAACCGCTGATGGTCTCCTCGGCTGAAGCGACGAGGATCGACTCGCTCAGCTTGGCCGCATAGGTGAAGGTGCCGGTCCAGGTGTGCCCCTTGGCCACCGAGACCGAGAGCGTGATGCCGGACTGCCCATAGACGGTCTTGCTCTTGTCGCCGACGAACGTGCTCTTGACGTTGTAGAAGCGGAAGCCCGGGTCGGGCGGGCAGCCGTCCGGGTGCACCGGGCCGTCAGCGGCGTCCGGCGCCTGAGCGGCCGAGTTCCCCGGCTGCTGCACCGCGACATCGGCGTCGTCCGGCGCCTGCGGGATCGGGTTCCCGTCCTGGTCGGCGTTGACCGCCGTCGGGGCGTCGTCCGCAAAAGCAGTGCCCGCTCCCCCGGCCCCTATAGCGAGAAAAGCGGCCAGCGCAGCGGCCGTGCATGCGCGAGCAAGCGTGGCATTCATGGTTCCCTCCCATTCGCCCCCCTCCGGGAGCGGCATGGACAGAACAATCACGGAATGCCTGAGTGATCGTCAAGGAAATTCGAGCAATCTGAGCGAGACTTGAGCTTGCTATGAATGGACCACACAAGCGCGAAGACATTGCTTATTACATACTCTCTTTATTAAATCGAGGGAATCCCAAGACTTGATCCTTGAACTTGGCATCGATGTTTCATGACCGTCCCCCCGAGGGAACCGCTCAAGCCCCGCGGTCACCCGGCCCCATGCCCAGAGAGGGCGGCGGGGGCACGCGCGTGTTGTCGATCTTGGAACGCCCATGAGGGGTCACCCGGTAATGCTCGCCGCCGTCCGAGTCCATCCGCGAGCTGGCGTTCACCTGCACGTGGTCGTGCTCAAGGTGGTAGAAGAAGCCGCCCATCATGCCGATCACCTGGAAGAAGATCTTCACTGACGGCCCCTCCGTGAGGGGGGACAGCGGCGGCAGCAGGTGCTCGATCTCCTCGAAGCAGCGTCCGGTCGTCTCCCGGAGCAGCGAGTGGAAGTGGTGCTCCAGCGCGTCCGAAGGAGAGGGAAGCTCCCGGACCGCGACCGGTTCCAGCAGCTCCAGCAGATGCGTGTGCCCTCGCTCCCGCGCGACGTCGACGGCGCGCCGTCCGTCCCGCGTGCACTGCGTCCGCCAGGCGCCGTGCGCCACCAGCCGGGAGACGACGGAGAAGTCCGCGCCGTGCCAGGCCGCCTGATGCAGCGCGGTGAAGCCGCTGCGGTTGCCGGGCCTGGGGAGGTTGACCCACCCCGGATTCTTGCCCAGCATCTGGAAGAGGCCGTTCCAGTCGGCGTCCCGGGCCATGTCCGCCCATCGGTCCCGCTCGTCCAGGTACCAGCCGTTGAAACGCTCGCGGTCGGTGATGCCGTCCCAGTTCATGGTGATCACATCTGCACGCTAACCGACCCCGTCGGGAGCACTCGATTTCGCTGCGGTACGCCCCGAAATGCCAGCAGCCCCGGAGTGATCCGGGGTCTGCGCTGTGCGCACTCGGCAGGATTGGAACCTGCAACCTTCTGATCCGTAGCACTACAGAGATCGGTCGCTGACGGTCATACCGGTTGCTCGGGTGTGTCTGAGGGGAGTTGGTGGCCGGGGGCGGTTGCTGGGGTTGCTGTATCTGGTTGCTGTACTGCAGGATCCAAACGGGGGGTGACCATGGAACGGCATGCGCTGGAATCGCTGTTGGCGGGTGATGACGAGGCGTCCGTGACTGCTCTGGCCACCCTCCGCAGCGGCGCCACCTACTGGGTGGCGGATCGGGCACAACCCGCAGGCCAGCATGCCGGAGTCTTCAAGCACCGTCTTCAGCGCATGCGGATGCACGGACTCGAACCTCTTGGGCTGGAACGAGCAGTGCAGCTCATCCGGGAACATGGCCAGCCCGTGCGCACAGGGTTTATCGATGCTGCCGATCGAACCTGGACCACCCTGCTCTTCCTCACCGAGGACGGCAGCGCACTAGTGGCCTGCGCCGGCTGGCCGCTGCCGCTGGTTGCCAGGAAGCCACCGCTTTAGTCGTTCGATCCCGGCCCGGCCTGGTCGGGGCTCACCTCGTGCACTGGTGTCCTACGTGGCCGCCGCTTGTCGCCGCCGTCCGTGCTCGTTGATGTCAATGTCAGCGGAACATCCCTGGTACCGGGCAGATCTCCAACGGTTCGTCCGGTCGGTCTGCCCAGCTCCACCAGACATGCCCATCGGCACACCTCCAAAGCGACCGACAGGTCCGCCGGCCGCCGTCCTCTCGCTCAGAGAGCACCAGGCCGCCAGACTCCATAGGCCGGCGGCACTCTGGACAGGCCGGGGCTTCGTCGGTCATGGGGCGCACCCTAACTGAGTGACTTCTTCGTCCCGAGAGCGTCCGCGCTCGTTCGAAGGTGGTCGTCGGTGTTGTCACTTGAGTCTGGTCAGGGTCCTTCCGTGGGGGCGGGACCACCGATCACTTCCGCACCATGCACGCGCGGGGTCCAGGCTGCTTGGGTGTGCCCTCCGTTCAGCCGACGGCGCACGTGCGGCAAAAGGGGGCGCAGAGGCGTGTGACATACGCACCTCGCTCACCCGTTCGGCGCGTGTCGCCATTCCAAACGCTTGATAGTCATAAGCGGAACAGCAACCGCTGACACGGCGTGGTCGCCGCTGACTCGCATCGGCCGAGTCCTGGCGCTCGGTGCTGATCGGCTTGCTTCCTGCTCTGGCTGTCCGCCTTGGCGATGTTGCGCCCTGAGTGGCTGGGGGCCGCCAGCGGTGGCGGAGACATGGAGCGGCGGCGGCCCGTGGCCGCCAGCGAGCGGGCCGCCGTAGGCGGGCCGCCTTGATCCGAGTGACCATGAGGGGTGACGGCAAGGATCCGGACGACGACGACGGTCCGGAAGGTGTTCCGGTAGCCATCTGATCGGCTCACAAGGACGGTTGCCTTGCCGTCAAAACACTGCCGTCAACGCAAAAGCCAGAGGCCCTGTGGATCACTCCACAGGGCCTCTGGTCGGTTGTGCACTCGGCAGGATTCGAACCTGCAACCTTCTGATCCGTAGTCAGATGCTCTATCCGTTAAGCTACGAGTGCTTGTTTTTTGTTTAGTTTTGCCGCCGGTCCCGGCCCTTGCGGCCCGCTCTCGGCGACAGGAAGAACATTACATGACTGCCGTCGACATGTGAAATCCGTTTGGCGCACCCCTTGTGACCTGCGGAAACGTGGTTCAGGGGCCTGGCGGGCGATCTTGGGAACGACGAAGCCCCGGTCGGGGTGACCGGGGCTTCGGGTGATCGCGCGGAGGCGGAGGGATTTGAACCCTCGATGGGCTTTAAGACCCAAACCGCATTAGCAGTGCGGCGCCATAGACCGGACTAGGCGACGCCTCCAGCACAACCGCTCACGCGAGCGCGAGTGGTGCGTGCAGATGATGACACAGTCGAGCGGCCTGTCACCAATCGACATCCACGGTACTAGGCAGGTGGCGCGAAGGGCAAAGCGTTTCGCCCTGGTGGGGCGCGGGCGCAACGTCCTCTGGGGTGGGGCGTTAGTCAGGGCATGTCGAAGGTCATGCCGCAGGTCGCGCGGAAGGTCGCGTCGAGGGGCATCGCGCAGGGTGCCTCCGGCGGGCTTCGTCGGCTCGTCGTCACCGCCGCCGCCTCCCTCGCCGCCGTCACCTCGGTACCCGCCGGTTCCGCCTCGGCTGTGCCGGCGTCGGCTGCTCCCACGGCCTCGCGCTCCGGGGATCACCTCACCGTCACCGTCCGGCACGCGGGCGGCGGCAAGGACGGGACGTACGAGCTGCGCTGCCATCCCGGCGGGGGCAGCCATCCGCAGGTGGAGGGGGCCTGTCGGGCGGTCGAGCGGAACACCCGGTGGGGGCAGGAGACCTTCGCGCCCGTGCCGGAGGGGGAGATCTGCACCATGCTGTACGGCGGGCCGGCCACCGCGCACGTCACCGGGGTCTGGGCCGGGCGGCCGGTCGACGCGACGTACGACCGCAGCAACGGATGTCAGATCGCGCGCTGGGACCGGTTCGTGCCGCTGCTGCCCGACCTGGGGTCATGAGTGGCGGCGCGTGAGTGACGTACGGGTGCCGCGTGCGCAGGCGTGTGCCGACCGATGCGTAAAGGTCACGCGAAGGTCCTGCGGGGGTGGGGGCGCGGGACACCGGCGGGGAGTTCCCGGTGGGGCGCTGTCGTGGCCGGTCACGGGTTACCGGTCACACGTTCTACGTCACTTCATGGTGCGAGCTCCCTCTCATCCGGCGCCGCGACCGCAACCGCAAGCCTTAGACTCCCTCGCGTGACACGCCGCGGGCCGGTTGGCAAGATGGCCCGAGCGGTCGGCAAGGTGCGGTAACAGGGAGGAAGCGACTCGTGAGCAGCAGGCCATCCCGAGGCGCTGCTCGCCTCGCAGCCATACTGGACGCGCTGCCGGACGCGTTGGTGCTGGTCAACGCCAACGGGACCGTCGTCAACGCCAACACCATCGCCCTGGAGGCCTTCGAGACGCCGGGCACCGCCCTCG
Source organism: Streptomyces sp. NPDC048751 (assembly GCF_043198595.1). Taxonomy (NCBI): domain Bacteria; kingdom Bacillati; phylum Actinomycetota; class Actinomycetes; order Kitasatosporales; family Streptomycetaceae; genus Streptomyces; species Streptomyces sp. NPDC048751. The sequence goes on along the minus strand of NZ_JBICUX010000012.1, from coordinate 229,166 downwards.
TCGGGCGCGGGCTGCTCGATCTGCTGCCGCAGTTCGACTCGCGGCTCATCCCGGGGTCGATGCGCCGGCCCGACCACATGGACCCGCGCGGCCGCACCAAGCCGACGCGGATGGTCGCGCGGCGGACGGACGGCACCGAGTTCCCGGTCGAGGTCACCAGCGCGAACCTCGAGAACGGGCAGCAGGCCTACGACGGTTACGGCTACACCGGCGACGAACTGCTGATGCTGGTCGTACGCGACCTGTCCGGCACCATCGACACCGAGGCCGAGCTGGCGCGCTCGCAGCGGCAGACCGAGATGATCCTGCGGGCCGCGTCCGAGGGAGTCGTCGGGACCGACACCGACGGGCGGATCGTCCTCGTCAATCCGGCCGCCGCGCAGATCCTGGGCTACCGCGCCAGTGATCTCGGCGGCAAGGAGCTGCACGACCTCGTCCTGCACTCGCGCGCCGACGGCACGTCCTTCCCGTACGAGGAGTCCCCGCTCGCCGACACCCTGCGCTCCGGGCGCAAGCACCGGGTGCGCGGGCAGGTGCTGTGGTCCAAGAGCGGGGACAAGGTCTCGGTCGACCTGACCACCGCCCCGGTGCGCGACGGCGACCAGCTCGTCGGTGCCGTCATGACCTTCACCGACCGGCGCCCCTACGACACCCTCGCCGAGGAGAAGGCGGCCGTCGAGAAGCGGCACGAGGACGAGTTGGAGCGGCTCTCCGAGGAACACGCCTCCGACCTCACCGCGCTGCGCCAGCAGCACGTCACCGAGGTGGAGGAGCTGCGCGAGCAGCACGAGGAGGAGCTGGCGGCCGGCGACGACCGGTACGCCGCCCTCGCCGAGCGCGAGAAGGACCGGTACGAGGCCCTCGCCGCCCGGCACGAGCAGCTGCTGACGCTGCTGGGGCGCTCGCTGCGCGGGCCCCTGGACGAGCTGCGCCGCGAGCTCGCCACGCTCGCCGCGGACGACGCCGGGCAGTTGTGGCCCGAGGCCAACCAGGTGCTGCACCACCTGTCGGCCGGCTACTCCCGGATCACGACCCTGATCGACAACGTCCTCGGCTACCAGCTGATCGACACCGGCGACCAGTCGATCACCCGTACGAACGTGATGCTCGACTCCGTCGTCGCCGCCGGTGTCGACGGGGCCGTCGAGCTCATCGGGCCCGGGCGGGTGCAGTTCGCGGTGCACGCGCCGCCCATCGAGGCCCAGGTCGACTCGCGGCTCCTCGCCACCGCGCTCGCGCATCTCGTCGCGGACGTGGCCGGCGTGGACGCGACCGGGAACTCGCCCGTCTCGGCGGGCGGTTACATGGACAACACCGTCGTCGTGGCGGCGGCGCAGCGCGGCGAGGTCGTACGGATCGAGGTGCGCGGGCCGTACGCCGGGGGAGACCCGGTGCACGAGCCGATCGTGCGCGGGATCGTCCGGGCGCACGGCGGCGTGCTGCAGACGCACGAGGTGCCGGGCATGAGCGGCAGCGCGTACGTCCTCGAAGTCCCGCTCGGGGAAGGGGCGGGGGCCGTCGCGGCCCAGGCACCGGCCGCGCTCGGGGCCGGAGCCGCGGGCGGCGTCGACGACGGCGGCACCGCAGCCGGGCAGACGTCCGGTGGTGGGCGTCGGCGTGGGCGGCGGGGCTCCACGGACGCGTTCCTGGAGATCGGGGTTCCGGGCGGCGAGGGCTCCGAGGGCGGCGGTACGGACACCGCGGACGGCGCCGGTGACGGCTCTGGTGGCTCGGGCGCCGAGGTCGCCGTGCCCACCGGTCGGCGGCGCCGACGTGCGGCCGCCGAGGTGGAGGCGCCCACCCCGGCGCCGGGCGACGGTGGCGAGGTCTCCGGCGGTACCGGGCGGCGGCGTGGACGGCCGGCCGAGGACGCCGCCGGCGCGGCAGCCGCGGGTGCGGCCCAGGCGCTGCCTCCGGGGCTGGTCCACGCGCTGCCTCAGGGGACCGCACCGGGCGTCTCCGAGGGTGCCGTCATGACGGCCGCCGAGCATGCCGCGGGTACCGCCGCCTCGAACACGGGACTGGGCGGCACCGTTCCGCCGCAGGGCGTGCCCGTGGCCGGCGGGCGGCGCGCCCGGCGTGCCGACGACGAACAGCACGCGCTGCCGCCGGCGCTGCCCGCCGCTTCCGGCGCGGGTGGCTCCGAGGACGGCGCGAACGGGGAGAACCCCCAGCCGACCGGGCGCCGTCGGCGTGCCCTGGCCGCGGCGACGGAACGTGCCGCCGCACAGCAGGCCGGGCCCCGCGCGGTGTTCGCCCTGCCGCCGGCGGAGGCGGACCGGACGGCGGAGGCCGCGGAGGGCACGGAGGGCGCGCCCGGTACGGCAGGTGCGCCGGGTGGTGCGCCTGGTGCCGCCGGTGTGCCGGGTACGGCCATCGCGCCGGGGCAGGTTCCCGCGCAGGCGCAGGCCCCGGCTCAGGGTGCCGTGCCGCAGCCGGTTCCCCCGCAGATGGCGCAGCAGATTCCGCAGCAGGCTGCCCCGCAGGCCGCACAGGCCGCACAGGCCGCGCAGCCGGTCGCACCGCAGGCATCTGTCCAGATCCCCCAGCAGATGCCGATCTCCGCTCCCGGTGTCCCCGCCGACGCCCTGGCCGACCAGGGTCGGCACGACGCCGTCCCGCATGACCAGTCCGACGATCACACTCCGCCGCAGCCGCACCCCACGAGCGCTCCGACGGGCCGTCGTCGACGCGCCGTGGCCCGGCCGGCGGAGGGCGCCGGTACGCCCGGGCAGGAGGCCCCCGCGCCGCCGGTCCCGACCGGTCCCGCGGTTCCGGCCGCTCAGGCCGCCCCGGCCGCTCAGCCGGATCAGGTTCAGGGGCAGGCCCCGCCCGCCGTCGCCGCGCAGCAGCCCGCTCCCGGACAGCCCCTTCCCGCGCAGGCGGGTCAGGGCCACGCCCCGGCCCAGCAGGCGCAGGCCCAGCCGGAGCAGGCCGCTCCCGGTGGCCCGGTGCCCGCGCCCGCCCAACCGGTGCCCGGGCAGCCCACCCCCGGCCAGCCCCTCCCGGCCCCGGCACCCGGCGCCCCCCAGGGCACCCCCGCCGCCGGTACGCCCGCCCCGCAGCCGTGGCTCCTCGCCGACGACGAGACGCCGGACGCCGGGACGCCCGTACCGCCGAACGGCACCGCCGTACCCGCACCACAGGCGCCCGCACCGCAGGCGCCGAACGCCCCGGGCACCCCGGCGCCGGGCACCCCCCTCCCGCCGGAGGCCACGGCACCCGCACAACCCCAGCAAGCACAGCAAGCACAGCCGCAGCAGGCGCAGCCCCGCGCCGCACAGCCCCTCCCCGCGGAGAACGCCGCGACCACCGCCACCACCACGGCCCCTCCCGCCGCCCCCGCCGCCCCCGTGGACCCGAACTCCACCCAGGGCCGGGCCATCAGCGTGCGGACCCTGGGCCAGGGTGTGCCGTTCACGCGGCAGGCGGCGCAGGTGCAGCAGCCGACGGCCCAGACGCCTCCCCCGCACCAGTCGGGCGGCTCGGGCCGGCGTCGCAAGCTCGGTACCCGGCAGGAGCCGGTCGCCACGGTCGCGACACCCCCGGAGCAGACGGCCCGCCCGCATCCCCAGACCGAGCAGCCGCCCGTACAGACCCCGCGGCAGGCCCCGCGGCAGCCCCAGGGCCAGACCCCGCCGCCCCAGCCGCAGGCCCAGCCCCAGCCGTCCCTGGCCGGTCAGTCCCGGCTCGCGCAGGCGACGGAGGGGGCGGGACGGTCGTACGCCATAGGCGCGCCCGACGAGAACGCCGCCGAGGGGCCGGAGCCGCTGGACGGGCCCGGCGGGGCGGTCGAGGTGGCGGACCCGCCGCGGCCGCAGCCGATGGACGACGAGCTGCCTCCGGAGCCGCTGGACAACCCGAGGCGGCTGCTGGTGTGGCCGGCGCCGGACGTGAGCACCCAGCAGGCGCTGAGCGACCGCGGGTACCGGCCCGTCATCGTGCACTCGCGCGAGGAGGTCGACGCGCAGATCGCCGCCTTCCCGGCCGCGCTGTTCGTGGACCCGCTGACCGGGCCGATCACCCGCACCGCGCTCCAGTCGCTGCGGCAGGCCGCCGTGGCCGCGGAGGTGCCGGTGCTGGTCACGGCCGGGCTCGGGCAGGCGACGCGCGAGGCGGCGTACGGCGCCGACCCCGCCGTACTGCTGAAGGCGCTGGCGCCTCGGGACAGCGAGCAGCATCCGCCGCGGGTGCTGCTCATCGAGGAGCACGCGGAGATCGCGCTGGCGCTGACGTCGACGCTGGAGCGGCGCGGGATGCAGGTCGCGCGGGCGGCGAGTGACACGGACGCCGTGACGCTCGCCGGGCAGCTGCGGCCGAACCTGGTCGTGATGGACCTGATGCAGGTGCACCGGCGCCGGGCCGGGATCGTGGACTGGCTGCGGGCGAACGGGCAGCTCAACCGCACCCCGCTGGTCGTCTACACGGCCGCCGTCGACCAGGCCGACCTGCCGCGGCTGGCGTCCGGGGAGACGGTTCTCTTCCTCGCCGAGCGCTCGACCAGCACGGAGGTGCAGAGCCGCATCGTGGACCTGCTGGCCCGGATTGGAACGAACTAGCGAACTAGCGTCATACAGACCGCTGGGCCCTCACGAGCCGTACGGTTCGTGAGGTCCCAGCGGGCCCCCTGCACAGCCCCTCAGAGCCGCTTGACGTCCAGCTCGCCCTCCGCGTACTGCCTGCGCAGCACCTTCTTGTCGAACTTGCCGACGCTCGTCTTCGGCACCGCCTCGATGACGGTCCAGCGCTCCGGGAGCTGCCACTTGGCGATGTGGCCCTCGTCGGCGAGGAAGGCGCGGAGGATCTCGAAGTCGGCGGTGGCGCCCTCCTTCAGGACCACGGTGGCCAGCGGGCGCTCCCCCCACTTCTCGTCGGGCACGGCGACGACCGCGGCCTCGGCGACGTCCGGGTGGGACATCAGGGCGTTCTCCAGCTCGACGGAGGAGATCCACTCGCCGCCGGACTTGATGACGTCCTTGGCGCGGTCGGTGAGGGTGAGGAAGCCTTCCGCGCTGATGGTGCCGACGTCGCCGGTCTTCAGCCAGCCGTCCTCGCTGAACTTGTCGGCGGGGCGCAGGGGCTCGGCGCCGACGCCGTTGTAGTAGGCGCCCGCGATCCAGGGGCCGCGCACCTCGAGCTCGCCCGCGGACTCGCCGTCCCAGGGGAGGCGCTCGCCGCCGGGGCCGGTGAGGCGGGCCTCCACACTGGTCGGGAAGCGGCCCTGGGTGACGCGGTAGGCGAACTCCTCGTCGGTGCCGACCACGTGCGCGGGCGTCCGGGCGACCGTGCCGAGCGGGGAGGTCTCCGTCATGCCCCAGGCGTGACAGAGGCGCATGCCCAGCTTGTCGAAGGCGGTCATGAGGGAGGGCGGGCAGGCCGAGCCGCCGACGGTGACCTGGCCGAGGGAGCTGACGTCCCGCGGCCGGGCGGTCAGTTCGGCGAGCAGACCCTGCCAGATGGAGGGGACGGCGGCCGCGTAGGTCGGGCGTTCGGCCTCGATCATCTCGGCGAGGGGCGCGGGCTGGAGGAAACGGTCCGGCATGAGCAGGTTCACGCCGGTCATGAAGGTGGCGTGCGGCAGGCCCCAGGCGTTGACGTGGAACTGGGGGACCACGACCAGCGCGTTGTCCTGGTCGGTCAGCCCCATCGACTGGGCCATGTTGACCTGCATCGAGTGCAGGTAGATCGAGCGGTGGCTGTAGACCACGCCCTTGGGGTCGCCGGTCGTGCCGGAGGTGTAGCACATGGCGGCGGCCTGGCGTTCGTCCAGCTCGGGCCAGTCGTACGCGGTCGGCTTCCCGGCGATCAGGTCCTCGTACTCGTGCACCCGCGCGGCCGCGCCCGCGAGCGGGGAACGGTCGCCCGGGCCGGAGACGACGACGTGCTCGACGGTCGTCAGATGCGGGAGCAGCGGGGCCAGCAGGGGTACGAGCGAACCGTTGACGATCACGACCTTGTCGGCCGCGTGGTTCACGATCCAGGCGAGCTGCTCGACGGGGAGGCGGAGGTTCAGGGTGTGGAGGACCGCGCCCATGGAGGGAATCGCGAAGTAGGCCTCGACATGCTCCGAGTTGTTCCACATGAGCGTGGCGACCCGGTCGTCGTCCGCCACGCCGAGCTCGTCGCGCAGGGCGTGCGCCAGCTGGGCGCTGCGGGCGCCGATCTCGGCGAAGGAGCGGCGGTGCGGTTCGCCCTCGCCGGTCCAGGTGGTCACCTGTGAGGTGCCGTGGATCGTCGACCCGTGGGTCAGGATCCTCGAGATCAGCAGCGGTACGTCCTGCATCGTGCTCAGCACGGTGTCCTCCCGGGCGACATGGCAACGCGGTGGTCAAGCCTGGGCCGATTCTGCGCACATACCGCGCGGTATGTCACTAGCTCCGGGTGATCGATCACATGTCGTTGCGCGGGGAGGCCGCCTGCCATGTGGGGCCCGTGCTCTGAACGAACAAACCTAGCGCGCGAGTTCCAGCTCCGGGTCCTCGCGCAGCTTGCCGAGCGCCCTCGACACCGCCGACTTCACCGTGCCCACCGACACGCCGAGCACCTCGGCCGTCTGGGCCTCGCTCAGGTCCTCGTAGTACCTGAGGACGACCATGGCCCGCTGCCGGGCGGGAAGTTTCGCGATCGCCCGCCACATCGCGTCGTGCAGGGCCTGCCGCTCCGCCGGGTCGTCGCCGCCCGGCATCGGCTCCGGTTCGGGCAGCTCGTCGCACACGAACTCGTCGACCTTGCGCTTGCGCCACTGCGAGGTGCGCGTGTTCAGCAGCGCGCGGCGCACATAGCCGTCCAGCGCCCGGTGGTCCTCGATGCGCTCCCACGCCACGTACGTCTTGGCCAGCGCGGTCTGCAGCAGGTCCTCGGCGTCGCACGGGTTCGCGGTGAGCGACCGGGCGGTGCGCAGCAGCACCGGCTGGCGGGCCCTGACGTACGACGAGAAGGAGGAGTACGTCGCGTACGGCCGGGGCCGGGTCGCGGCGTTCGAGGCGCTGGTGCAGCGGGGCGTCATGACGGGTGGGGTCATGGCTCAACGCTAGGAGCGAGGGCCCCTCCACCGGATCGGCCGCAGGTCCTGAAGCCGAGTCCGCCTCAGGTTGTAGGGGTGGTGCTGGGTCCACCTCCTGTAGGTGGAGGCGAGGGCGGGGCGTACTACGGGTTCGCCCCTGGGGGTAGGACGCACGCAGCAGCCGGCTCCGGCCGGGATCACGCGTCCGTCGTCAGGACCAGCCCCGACGTCGGTACGCCCGTCCCCGCCGTGACGAGGACGCGTTCGGCCCCCGGCACCTGGTTCACGGCCGTGCCGCGCAGCTGTCGTACCGCCTCCGCGATGCCGTTCATGCCGTGCAGGTACGCCTCCCCGAGCTGGCCGCCGTGGGTGTTGAGGGGCAGGCGGCGTTCGGCGACGAGGTCGGCGGCCTCGCCGGGCGCGCAGAGGCCGAACTCCTCCAGCTGCATCAGCACGAACGGGGTGAAGTGGTCGTACAGGATCCCCACGTCGATGTCGGCGGGCGCCAGCCCGGAGGTGCGCCACAACTGGCGGGCGACCACGCCCATCTCGGGCAGGCCGGTGAGGTCGTCGCGGTAGAAGCTGGTCATCTGCTCCTGCGCCCGGCCCGCGCCCTGGGCGGCCGCGGCGACCACGGCGGGCGGGCGGGCCAGGTCGCGGGCCCGCTCGACGGAGGTGACGACCAGGGCCTGGCCGCCGTCCGTCTCCTGGCAGCAGTCCAGCAGCCGCAGCGGCTCGACGATCCAGCGCGAGTCCGCGTGGTCGGCGAGCGTGATGGGGCGGCCGTGGAAGTACGCGGCCGGGTTGGTCGCCGCGTACGCCCGGTCGACGACGGCCACGTGCCCGAACGCCTCCGGGGTGAGCCCGTAGGCGTGCAGGTACCGCTGCGCCGCCATCGCCACCCAGGAGGCCGGGGTGAGCAGTCCGAACGGCAGGGACCAGCCGAGCGCGGCCCCCTCGGCGGAGGGTTCGCGATGCTGGACGCCCGAGCCGAAGCGCCGGCCCGACCGCTCGTTGAAGGCGCGGTAGCAGACCACGACCTCCGCCACGCCCGTGGCGACGGCGAGCGCCGCCTGCTGGACGGTCGCGCAGGCCGCGCCGCCGCCGTAGTGGATGCGGGAGAAGAAGGACAGCTCACCGATCCCGCAGGCCTGGGCCACGGTGATCTCCGGGCTGGTGTCCATCGTGAAGGTGACCATGCCGTCCACGTCGGCCGGCGTGAGCCCCGCGTCCTGAAGGGCCTCGCGCACCGCCTCCGCCGCGAGCCGCAGCTCACTGCGCCCGGAGTCCTTGGAGAACTCGGTCGCCCCGATACCGACGACGGCAGCCCGCCCACCGAGGGCGTCACGCGCGCGTACGCTCACTCCGCATCACCGCCCGAGACGGTGACCGTCACGGTCCCGATGCCCCTGCGCGGGTCTCCCAGCCTCGGAGCGGTGACCGTCACCGTGCCGCTGACGTGCCGACCGAGGCTGTTGTCGCCGGTGACGCGCACCACGGCCGTGTCCTCGTCGAGGATCTCCTCGACCACGCCCGTCAGCACCATCGTGTCCCCGGGGTGGTTGGGCGCCCCCAGCCGGACGGCGACCTTGTGCAGCACGGCCTCCGGGCCGAGGACGTCGGTGATGTAGCGGCCGACCAGGCCGTTGGTGGTGAGGATGTTCATGAACACGTCCGGGGAGCCCTTCGCACGGGCCGCCTCGGGATCGTGGTGCACGTCCTGGTAGTCGCGGGACGCGAGCGCGCCGGCGACGATCAGGGTCCGCGTCACCTCGATCTCCAGCGACGGCAGCACGTCACCGACCTTCACTCGGCCACCCCCTGGAACACCGGAAGCGTCAACTCCTCGTCGTACCGCCGGAACTCCAGCCGCACCGGCATCCCGATCCGCACCTTGTCGTACGGCACTCCCACCACGTTGCTGACGATCCGCACGCCCTCCGCCAGCTCGATCAGCCCGACCGCGTAGGGCGGGTCGAACGCCGGGAAGGGCGGGTGGTGCATCACGACGTACGAGAACACGGTCCCCTCGCCGCTCGCCTCGACGGTGTCCCACTCCGGCGAACCGCAGGTGGTGCAGCCCGGCAGCCAGGGGAAGCGCAGGGTGTCGCAGGCGGTGCAGCGCTGGATGAGCAGCCGGCTGCGCTCGACGCCGGCCCAGAAGCCGGCGTTGTCGCGGTTGATCACGGGGCGGGGGCGGTGGTCCTCGCGTGCGGGGGGCTTCTGCTGTGCGGGGGGCTTTGGTTGTGCCGGCGCGTACTTGAGGATGCGGAAGCGGTGCGTGCCCGCCAGTTCCCGTTCCGGGCCGGCCCGGACGTCGGTGCGGGTGGTGACGAAGTAGCCGCTGCCCAGCCTGGTCGTCTTGCGCGCGGAGACCGACTCGATCACGGTGTCGAAGGTGATCTCGTCGCCGGGGCGCAGGGGCCGCATGTACTCCTGCTCGCAGTCGGTGGCGACGACCGCGGTGTACCCGGCGCCGTCGAGCAGCCCGAGGAGTTCCTCGTACGCCGGTGCGCGTCCCGCGTGGCCGGAGAGGCCGCCCATGGTCCACACCTGGAGCATGGTGGGCGGGGCGACGGCGCGGGGGCCCCTGTACACCGGGTTGTGGTCGCCCATCGCCTCGCACCAGTGCCGGATCATGGGCGCGTTCACGGGGTCCTTGCCGACGCCGGCGACGGCGGCGGGCCGCCCCTCGTAGGCCTTCAGCCGCACCGCGAGCTGGTCGTCCACGGCCGTACTCCTTCCGGTACGAGGGTTTCTGACTGTCCGTCAGATGGCGACCACTGTCAAGGTCGCGTCCCGGGCGCACGCACGGCCGCGTCCCGGGTGCACGCGCACGCACGGCCGAAGGAGAAACCCCCTTCCCCTTTTCGAACATCCGTACGAACATAGAGGCATGGCCATCATCGACCGGCACCCCCGGCAGGCCACCACCATGGCCCTCGCCCACGCGCTGTCAGCCGCGGAACGCGGCCTGGCCGTCATCCCCCTGTCCCGGACCAAGCTCCCGGCCCTGCGCTCCCCCCACCGCGACGACCCCGCCGCACCGCCCTGCCACGGCGAGTGCGGCCGCCCGGGCCACGGCGTGTACGACGCCTCGACGGACCCGGCGCGCATCCGCGCCCTGTTCGGCGCGGCCCCCTGGGCCACCGGCTACGGCATCGCCTGCGGCCTCCCCCCGCACCACCTCATCGGCGTCGACCTGGACACCAAGACCGGTACGGACTCCACGGCGGCCCTGCGCGAACTCGCCCTGCGCCACCTGTTCACCATTCCCGCCACCGTCGTCGTCGTGACCCCCAGCGGCGGCCGCCACCTGTGGCTGAGCGGCCCGCCGGACGTCGTCGTGCCGAACTCGGCGGGCCGTCTGGCCCCCGGCATCGACATCCGCGGTGCCGGCGGCTACCTCGTGGGCCCCGGCTCCCGTACCGACCACGGCGTCTACGCCGCCGCCCCCGGCACCGCCCACCTGCCGCCCGCGCCCTGCCCGCCCTCACTCCTGCGCCTGCTGCTCCCCCCGCCCCGCCACCCTTCCCCGTCCGGGGCGCGGCACGGCGGACATGGTCAGGGCCTGCTCCAGTTCGTCCTCGCCGCGCACGAGGGCCAGCGCAACACCCGCCTCTTCTGGGCCGCCTGCCGCGCCTACGAGGACGGCGTCGGCCCCGACCTGGCCGACGCCCTCGTCGACGCCGCCGTCCACACCGGCCTCACGGCCCGCGAGGCACGCTCCACGATCGCTTCGGCGGAACGCATGACCCTGCACCGCTCACAAAAAGCGGAGGCCCCCGACGAAGCGCTGCCCTAACGTGTGCCCCCATGGCCCTCACCCGCATCACCCTCACCTCCGGCCGCACGATCGCCCTGTCCGAGCTGCGGCTGTCCTCGACGTACAGCGGGATGCTGGAGGGGTATCCCTGCCGCATCGTCAACGACATGGAGATCAAGGGCCAGTTGGCCCAGGCGGAGCAGACCTCCCCCACCGGCCCGGTCCACCTCGTCGACCCCCCGCGCGCACAGCCGGACGACCCCTACACGGGCGCCTTCGGCCCGATGGAGACCCTGCCACCCGTGGCCTGCGTCGGCGCGTTCCACTCGACGCCGATCACGCCGGACCACGACCCCGCCCTGTACCGCTCGAAGCTCACCGTGGTGTGGTTCCAGGAGTCACCGAATGCCCCGTCCGAGGAGGACGCGGAGGCGGGGCTTCGGGGGCTGGCCTGGGAGGAGCTGGCCCGGGACTACGAGCTCTAGATCGACGCGCCCGGCATCGGCTCGCGGTGTTGCGCCGCCTGCCGCGCCCCGGCCCGGCGAAAACCCCTGGAGAACCCTCTCCCGCTCGGCGAGAGTCGGTCGATGACCGTTCCCCCCTGTGATCTGTTACGCGGCCAGTTCGACCTGACCTGGGCCCTGTTCGAGTACCACCTGGACCGGCTGACGCCCGAGGACTTCCTCTGGGAACCGGCGCCGCACTGCTGGACGATGCACCGGTCCGCCGAAGGCACCTGGGTGCCGGACTGGGCGGACAGCGAGCCCGATCCGGTACCCGTGCCGACCATCGGCTGGCTGAGCTGGCACATCGGCTGGTGGTGGGGAGTGACCCTCGACCACGTGCGCGGCGATCCGCCCCGCGAACGCACCAGCGTCACCTGGCCCGGCCCCGGAAGGCCGACGGCCGACTGGCTGCGCGACCTGCGCACGGCCTGGCTGACCGCGCTCGCCGACCTCACCGACCCGGACCTGGCCGCGACGGCCCCGTTCCCCTGGCCGAACGATCCCCGCCACACAGTCGCCGACATGCTCGCCTGGGCGAACGCCGAACTGATGAAGAACGCGGCGGAGATCGGCCAGTTGCGGCTGCTGCGCGGGGCGGCGGCTTCGTAGCGTCCTCCGGAGCATCCGGAGCGGGACGACGTGATCAACACGACACCGGTCGGCAGGGCCACCAAAGCGGCCGACTGATCGTCTTCATCCTCGCAACGTCACTGAGGCCGGGAGGCACCGTGTGGTGCTTCCCGGCCTCGCTCTGTCCGAGAACGGGGGTCCCCAGTTGAACGTACGAGCCCGCTTACGCGCCCTCACCTGCTGCGGTCCCGCCCTCGCCACCGCCCAGGAGTCCCGATAGCCATGCGATCCATACTTCCCGACCGTCTGACGGGACGGCCCGTCGCCGCGTGCCTGGCCCTCGCCGGAGTCGTCGCCAGTGTCCTGGTCGGCAAGGGCGGCCTGGACACGGTGGTCGGCTGCGGAATCCCCAACGACGAGCTCCCCTCCCAGACCGCGGAGGACTGGGTCTCGCACGCCGACCATGTCGTCGTGGCGACCCCGACCGCGGAGGAGGACACCAACAGACGTGACTTCAAGCTGGGCGCGGTCGCGTACAAGACCGACCGCAAGGTGACCTTCCGTACGGACAACCTGCTGTGGTCCGCCAAGAGCCCCGGCCGCGAGCTCGGCAAGGACTTCGAGATGGTCGCCGCCGGCTGGCAGGTGTACCGGGAGAGCGGCAACCGCACCAAGTCCACGACCGCGGACGCCCCCCGCCTGGAGACCGGCCACACCTATCTCCTCGCCCTGCGCTGGGCCGACGACAAGTGGACCGTCCTCGGCGAGGGCGCCGCCGTACCGTTCGACGACCACACCGCCGCCCAGGGGGAGTGGTGCGGACGCGTCCTGAGCAAGGAGGACATCGCAAGCGGCGAACACTTCTCCCGCGAGGACGACACCAGCCTCGAGAAGCGGCTCCTCGGCCAGAACGAACAAGCCGTGAAGAGCGAACTCGACCGCGCGAACAAGAAGAAGTGACCCCACGGGACACCAAGGTGGTCCCGTAGCGCGCAGGGCAATGCCTCCGGCGGGGGATCGGCCGAGTCCTGGTGACACGGGCGGGGTGGTGGACGGTTCGGGCGCGGCCGGTGCTGCAGAGCGGGCAAGGACGCCCTTGTCGAGACCGCCGGAACAGGATCGAGGACGGCCCCCGACCGGTTTACCTGGTCAGGGGCCGTTCGCCTGCGGTGGGTGTGGGATTTGAACCCACGGTGACATCGCTGCCACGACGGTTTTCAAGACCGTTCCCTTAGGCCGCTCGGGCAACCCACCTGTGCCCCGCTCACCTGGGGCGGGGCGGGTACAGCGTACCGGCCTCCGGTGCCGTGCGGGGTCCGTGGTCCACACGCGGCCCACTGACGCGGTTTCCGCTGAGGCCTCTACCACTCTGATCAGCACCGTTCCTGGGTCATTACTACCAGCGACACAGGCCGCCGCTCACAGGGGCACACGGGCGAACCAAGGTCAGGTTCCAACGTGATCGGTTTCCGAGCGGCCCGGCCACTCGACGAGGGGACCCGGTCGATCAGTTGGTCTTCACCTAAGGGCTGTTCGCCTGGCTCGTGGTGCTCGATGAGCCCGTCGGTGAAGCAGGGGATGCGGTAGCCCGGCCTCAGTGTGAGCTCGCTGACCGCGGGCCCCTGGCCGCAGCCGGCCCGTTGTGGTGTCGAGGCGCATCATCTGGGCGGTGGCGAAGTGGTCAGGACCGAACTGGTCCACCACGGCTCGGTCCATGAAGAAGTCGATCTCGGACAAGCCAACGTCACTGCGGCTTGCGTGCCCATAGGCGCCGATGGCGACGGTTGCCATCACGGCGGCGCTCAGTCCGTGTCCCCGGAAATCCTCCGTCCCGATGTGGAGTTGCGCGCGAGCAGCAACGCTGACGGCTGCAGCGCGGCGGCGAGGCGTCCTGGCCTCCCCGATGGCCAAGAACAGCCGATTCGCTTGATGGGGCCGTCACGCATCGACGATCACGGGCGCCTTTGGTGGCCTTCACAGGCGAGGGGCCGGTTCCGCACCCATAAAGTCCCGCACCAGTGCTCCTCCATTCGAGGCTGGGCGGTCGCCGACCGGCGTTATTCACCCGATCCGGGGGAAAGGTACTATATGGATGCACCAAACATTCTCCTTTGGTGGACCTCTCCTCGGCGTTCCTCCCGCACCAGCGGGAGGAACGCCGCCGCGCCCCCTCCTTCATCACCCTCTGATCCGTAGCTCTGTCCGGATCGTCCACGAGAGGGCACAGGGGCTCCGGTCAATGCGACAACTCGCATACTCGCGTGAATGCGCAGACGCCTCGGCATGGGCACTCGTACCGCCTTACGACCTTCTTCTTCGAAGGGTCACTACGAAGCTTGTCGAGCTTCATAGCGGCCCTGAGTGGACCAGGCATGAGAGCTCTCCACCACTTCGGCCGTCGGGGCCGCGCGATGTCGCCCGGAGCATTCGAGTGATAATCATAAGATTCTGTCTCGACCGGGGAAGTATGAGACTGCCAACCCTTCGTCGAGTCAATCGGCGCCCACCTACGTCAAGGAGACAGAAATGCGTCGAATCGCTAGCGCGCTGGTCGCATCAGTGGCTCTTGTCGCCGCCCTCGGCTCCCCGGCCATCGCCGACGATAAGCTCCTCGGTCTGATTCCCGTCAAAGCCGACAACGCTAGCGTTCTGAACAACGCCAACCTTCTGGACAACCCTACCGTCAAGCTCCTGAATCAGGACTGACAGGCCGGTGCCCTCGAATTCGTCGGGGGCACCCCAGCCTTGAACTCCGGTGAACCCGCCCGGAGCGAACCTTATCCGCGGCGGTGCCGGAGTCTTCCGTATGCCGCGCCGAAGGCTGAGACAACGGCTCCGGCGTCCAGATGCCGGAGCCGCCCTTTCCGTGTGCTCGCACGTGAGAGTTCCCCCATCCGCAAGTCGATTACCGCGCCGGCGCAGCTGGGGCATGTCCCGACGGTTGCATCGGCCGCGCTCCGTTCACGATCAGGTTCTCGCCCAGGTAAATACCGGCAGCGGCCAGGCCCTCTTCATGGATTCCGAGAATCGTTAAGAAGATTTGCCCCCCCCCCCCGTGACGCCCGCCCTGGCACCCGGCCGGAGTAAACCGGTCAGCACCATCCGGCCCATTAAGCATCTTTATTCATTGGCGTGATTGGTTGGTCAATTCTAGCGAAGGCTCTCAAATCAACCGTAACTCGATCCCTTCCTCGAATAATATGCCGCCGTCAGGCCGCCAATTAGGCACCACCACTCACAGGAGTTGGGCCCCCGATGACGCTGAATGTCCCCGGTGTATCACGGCGCACCTTGTCGCTTTGGATCGCGGCGGTAGTAACCGCGGTGATCGCCGCTGCCGCACTTGCGCTGTCGCCGACACGCGCAAGTGCCGTTGCCACAGCTGTACCTCTGGGTACGGCAGGAGATTTCGGAGTACTGGCTGGTTCGACAGTCACCAACACCGGCCCGACGACCGTCGAGCGCAGCGTCGGAGTGAGTCCGGGTACGGCGGTCGTGGGGTTCCCGCCCGGCGCAGTGCTGCCGCCCGGCACTATCCACGCTGCTGACGCCGTCGCTCTCCAGGCTCAGAACGATCTGACCACGGCGTACAACCAGGCCGCCGGGCAGGCAGCGGACGTCACGTACACCGGTGATCCCGTGGAGCTCGGTGGCCAGACGCTGACTCCGGGCGTCTACAAGGTGCCCGTCAGCGCCCAGATCACCGGCACCCTCACCCTGAACGGCCAGGGCAACCCCAATGCCGTGTGGGTGTTCCAGGTCGGTTCGACGCTGACGACGGCATCCGCCAGCCGGGTACTTTTCACCAATGGCGCCAACCCGTGCAACGTGTACTGGCAGATCGGCAGCTCGGCCACTCTCGGTACCAACTCCACGTTCGTGGGCAACGTCCTGGCCTTGACCTCGATCAGTGCCACCACGGGGACGACCGTCAACGGCCGGCTGCTGGCCCGCAACGGTGCCGTGACGCTGGACTCCAACACGATCTTCCAGGGTGAGTGCGGGACCACTCCGACCGGCACCGCGACCCCGACCGGCACCGCCACCCCCACCGGCACCGCCACTCCGACCGGCACCGCCACCCCCACCGGCACCGCCACCCCCACCGGCACCGCCACCCCGACCGGCACCGCCACCCCCACCGGCACCGCCACCCCCACCGGCACCGCCACCCCCACCGGCACCGCCACCCCCACCGGCACCGCCACCCCCACCGGCACCGCCACCCCGACCGCCACTCCGACCGGCACCGGCACCCCCACGAAGCCCGGTGATCACGACCACGACAACGGCAACAAGCACGACGAGCACGGTGACGACCACGACAAGAAGCACGACGAGCACGGTGACGACCACGACAAGAAGCACGACGAGCACGGCGATGACCACGACAAGAAGCACGACGAGCACGGCGATGACAACGGCAAGAAGCACGACGACAAGAACGAGTGGCCCGATTGGAACTGAATTCACAGCGTTGACGGCTGGTCAGTTGGTCGGGGGTACCTGTCCGGTTGTTGATCGCTGATGCCATGGAGATCCGGATCGAGCCGCTGATGCCGGCCGATCCGGTCCGTGGGCAACGGAGGGCCGACCACGGCGGACATTGGAGGTCACCGCGTGGAAGTGCCGGACGTGAGACGGCCCCATGCGGAAGGGGTGCCCCTCAGCGAAGGGGACCCCTTCAGGGCCCACTGGCTTCGTTGCGGTCCCCGGAACCGCCACTCCGATCAGCATCTGATCTCTGTCCTGCTCGGGGGCAGGTGATCACCATGGCCGCTTCAGGGGCCCACTCCCAAGAAACGCAGCACGGCCAGGACCCGGCGGTGGTCGGCGTCCGCCTTGGGGAGGTCGAGTTTGGCGAGGATGTTGTTGATGTGTTTGGCGACCGCGCTCTCGCTGACCACGAGCTGGGCGGCGATGCCCGCGTTGGAGCGGCCCTCGGCCATCAGGGCGAGGACATCCCGTTCGCGGGCCGTCAGCCGCTCCAGCGGATCACTCTGCCGCCGTACCAACAGCTGGGCCACGACCTGCGGGTCGAGCGCGGTACCGCCGTCCGCCACCCGCCGCAGCGCCTCGACGAACTCCTCGACGTCCGCGACCCGTTGCTTGAGGAGATAGCCCACCCCGCTGGTGTTGGCGGCGAGCAGGTCGGCGGCGTAGCGCTCCTCGACGTACTGGGAGAGCAGCAGTACGGCGGTGGACGGCCGGGTCTGTCGGATCGACAGGGCGGCGCGCACCCCCTCGTCGGT
The DNA here is from genome assembly GCF_043198595.1 of Streptomyces sp. NPDC048751. NCBI lineage: Bacteria > Bacillati > Actinomycetota > Actinomycetes > Kitasatosporales > Streptomycetaceae > Streptomyces > Streptomyces sp. NPDC048751. The sequence continues at coordinate 212,069 of NZ_JBICUX010000012.1, read as the reverse complement.
GAAGCCGGGCGGCATCCGTACGTCCACCACCGCCAGGTCGGGCCGGTGCTCCTCGACCGCGGCCAGCAGGTCCTGTGCGTCGCCCACATCGGCCGCGACCTCGAAGCCGGCCATCTCCACCACCTTGACCAGCCCGATCCGCAGCAACACGGAGTCCTCGGCGATCACGGCACGCCTCAGCTCGGGCACGGCAGCTCCACATTCATCACGGTCGGTCCCCCCACAGGGCTGCTCATCCGGAATGTCCCGTCCACCGACCGCACCCGCTGGGCAAGCCCCGTGAGGCCGCTCCCCTTGGACGGATCGGCCCCGCCCAGACCGTCGTCGGCGATCATCACCCGCAGTATCTCGCCCACCAGGGTGACCGTCACATCCGCCCGCGTCGCCTCCCGCGCGTACTTGGCGACATTTGTCAGCGCCTCGGAGACCACGAAGTACGCGACCGCCTCCACCGCCGGCGCCGGTCGTCGCGGCAGATCCACCCTCAGCCGTACGGGCAGGGGGGCGCGGGCCGCGAGCCCCGACAGCGCGGCGTCCAACCCGAGTTCGTCCAGGACGGCCGGGTGCAGGCCACGTACCAGAGCGCTCAGTTCCTCGATCGCCTCCTTCGCCTCCCGGTGCGCCGTGTCGATCACCTCCCGCGCCTCCGGCGGCAGATCCACCAGCGTGGCCTTGGCCAGACCCAGGTTCAGCGCCAGCGAGACCAGCCGCTGCTGCGCGCCGTCGTGCAGGTCCCGTTCGATACGCCGTCGCTCCGCGTCCGCCGCGTCCACCGCGCCGGCCCGGCTCTCGGTGAGGTCCTCGACCCGCCGCGCCAGGTCCTCCTGCCTGCTGCGGCCGAGCAGGGCGGGCACCATGTGGCACTCCAGGCGTACGAGGGCGCCGGCCAGGGCCGGGACGGCGGCCAGCACGGCCAGGCCCACCACGGAGACGTACGCCGCCTGCGTGGTGTAGCCGAGGTGCTCCATCCGCCACTGCCAGGGCAGGGCGTAGACCCATGCCGAGGTCAGTGACGCGGCGACTCCGGCCACCAGCAGCCCCACCACCAGTACTTCGAGTCCGCCGAACAACGCCCCGGCCAGGCAGTGGTAACCGAACTGGCGCCACGGGCGTCGCCAGCCCGGGTGGGGTATGTCGATCCCGAGCAAGTGACGGAAACGCCGGCGCTGGGCCGCGGTCAGCACCGGCACGGAGCACGCCGTCAGCACCAGTGCGAACCCAAGGACCACCGGTGCGCTGCTGTCCCCTCCACCGATGATCTCCCACCCGAGGCCGAAGATCATGAGCAGCAGGAAGCCCATGAGGAGGTGGAGCGGCGCCCCCAGAGCGAGGAAGGCCGTGTCGCGGGTCAGGCGGGTGAGCGCTCGCCGCAGCCGGGGCGGGATCTTCATGGCCCAACCGTAGGTGCCGGGCACCGCGGACCGACATGCAACTGCTGTCCGGAACGGGGGTGTAGCCAGTGCCACCCCCGGACGGACAGAGGTGCTACTGACTCCGGCCGAGGGAAACCGGAAGGTTGATCACGAGCCCGACGGCCGGGTTCCTGACACGGGAAGAGACCTCCGACGTGGCCCTCCTTGCCTTCAACTCCTCAGTCGCCCAAGGCTGTTGCCCCACCGGCTCGGCCCGCGGCTCCGTCCGTCCCGGCCGCGGCCACCTCTGGCAGGGCCGCTTGCTCACGGGTGCGGGTCTCACCCTGCTGCCCTGGCTCGGCTACCTCGCCGGCACCCTGCCGCCCGCCGAGGCCGCCGCCTGGGTCGCCCTCGACGCCCTGGAGGCCATCGCACTGCTCACCGCCGGCAGCCGCTTGTTACGGGCCGATCCCCGTCACCGCGCGCCCGCGGCCGCCGCTGCGGTGCTCCTCCTCGCCGATGCCTGCATCGACCTCGCCACCGCCGCCCCCGGCCCGGAACTGGCCGTCGCCGTCGCCATGGCCGCGGCCGCGGAACTCCCGCTCGCGGCCCTGTGCGCGGCGCTCGCCGCACGACCGGCGCGGGGCTCCCGGGAGCGCGCCTGACCGTAAGGCCCGCGGGAACGGCGTACAGCGTTCAAGGGTTGCGCACACCGTTCCGTCATGCGTACAGTGTTCGCAACGAAGGGAACAGCGTTCGCGGCAACGGAACACTGTTCGCAGCAAGGGACTCGTGTTCGCAGGCCGGAAGGAAGCAGGGAACCGATGGAAGCCCGCACCGAAAGCAGCAAGGACGGACGCAATCCGCGTCGCTGGTGGATCCTCGTCGTGCTGTGCCTGAGCACGGTGGTCCTGACGATCGACAGCATGGCGCTCACCGTCGCGGTGCCCTCGATGACCGAGGACCTCGGCGCGAGCGCCCAGGACACGCAGTGGATCCTCGACTCCTACATCCTGGTCTTCGCGGGTCTCCTGCTCACCTCGGGCAGCCTCGGCGACCGCTTCGGCCGCCGACGGGTGATGCTGATCGGGCTGGTGCTCTTCGGGGCGGCCTCACTGGCGGCGACGCTCTGCACCAACCCCGGCGAAGTGATCGCCGTCCGCACCGCGATGGGCGTCGGCGGGGCACTGATCATGCCGTCCACCCTCTCGATCCTCATCACCGTCTTCGACGAGGAGGAGCGCGGCAAGGCGATGGCGGCCTGGGGTTCGGTGTCGATGCTGGGGCTGGTCGGCAGCCCGGTCCTGGGCGGGGTCCTGATCGACCACTTCTCCTGGCACTCGATCTTCTTCCTCAACGTCCCCGTCGTCGTCCTCGCCATCGTCGCCGGTGTGGTCCTGATGCCGGAGTCCAAGGCGCCCTGGCAGAAGGCGGACCCGCTGGGTGCCGTGCTCTCCGCGGTCGGCATGACCGCGCTGGTCTGGTGGATCATCGAGATCCCGCAGCACGGCGCGTTCGGCGGCCGCTCGGTCACCACCCTGGCCGTCGCCCTCGTCGCCCTCGCCGGGTTCGTGGGGTGGGAGAACGTCACGAAGGCGCCCATGGTCCCGCTGGTCCTCTTCAAGCACCGCAACTTCAGCGGCGGTTCGCTCTCGCTGGCGCTGGTCCAGATCGGCAACGGCGGTCTGCTGCTGGTCCTCACCCAGTACCTGCAGTTCGTCCTCGGCTACTCCCCCGTCAAGGCGGGCCTCGCCTTCCTTCCCCTCGCCATCGCCGCGCTGATCGGCAACGGCATGGGTGTGAAGCTGGCCGCGAAGATCGGCAACCGCTTCGTGATCCTGTCCGGCATGCTGGTGATGGTCGCCTGCTTCGCCCTGCTGACCACCGTCGACGCCGGCTCCGGCTTCACCGTCCCGGCGATCTCGCTCGGTCTGCTCGGCCTCGGCGCGGGTCTGGCGATGCCGGCCGCGGTGGGCGCGCTGATGGGCACCATCCCCGCGGACAAGGCGGGCGTCGGCTCGGCCCTGAACGACACCATCCAGCAGGCCGGCACCGCCCTCGGTATCGCGATCCTCGGCTCCCTGCTGACCAGCGGCTACGCCGCCGAGATGCCAGCCGACGCCCCCGAGGCCGCCCGCCAGTCCATCGGCGGTGCCCTGGCGGTGGCCGGTCGGGACACGGACCTCGTCCGAGCCGCCCGCGAAGCCTTCATCGACTCGATGACGGCCACCTTCACGGTCAGCGCGATCGGCGTCCTCGCGGCGGCGGTCCTGGCCACCCTGGTGATGCGGGACCGCAAGCCGCAGGAGCAGGACGAAGCCCCGGCGAAGGAACAGGAGCAGGAACTGGTCGCCTGACCGACCCCGAGCACGCCGAAGGCCGGCACCCGGAGAGGGTGCCGGCCTTCGGCGTGCTCGCGGTGGGGCCGCGAGGCCCCGGGCGAGAAGGAGTGGGTCAGTTGTCGCCGACCCGGGAGGCCAGGGTGACCTCGGCCGTGTGGGTCTTGCCGCCGCGTTCGTAGGTGATCGTGACCTTGTCACCGGGCTGGTGGGTCCAGATCTCGCCGATCAGGGTGGGGCCGCTGTCGATGACGTGGTCGTCGAGCTTGGTGATGACGTCACCGGGCTTGAGGCCGGCCTTGTCCGCGGGGCCGCCGGACTCGACCGGGGTGGAGCCCTGGTCGGTGATCTTCGCGCCGCCCGTGGAGTCCTCCAGGGAGACGGACGCGCCGATCTTGGCGTACACCGGCTTACCGGTCTTGATCAGCTGCTGGGCGACGTACTTGGCCTGGTTGATCGGGATGGCGAAGCCCAGGCCGATCGAGCCGGACTGGCCGCTGCCGCCCATGCCGCCGCTGCCGGTGGACTGGATCGCGGAGTTGATGCCGATGACGTTGCCCTGGGCGTCCAGCAGCGGGCCGCCGGAGTTGCCCGGGTTGATCGACGCGTCGGTCTGCAGGGCGCTCATGTAGGACGCCTGGCTGCCGGAGCCGTCGCTGGAGGCCACCGGGCGGTTCTTCGCGCTGATGATGCCGGTGGTCACCGTGTTGGACAGGCCGAAGGGGGCGCCGATGGCGATCGTGGAGTCGCCGACGGCCACGTCGTCGGAGTTGCCCAGGGTGAGCGGATTCAGGCCCGACGGGGCGTTCTTGAGCTTGATGACCGCCACGTCGTAGCCCTGCGCGTGGCCGACGACCTCGGCGTCGTACTTCTTGCCGCTCGGGAACGTGGCGGTCAGCTTGCCGCCGTCGACCGCCTCGGCCACCACGTGGTTGTTGGTGACGATGTGGCCCTGACGGTCGAAGACGAACCCGGTGCCCGTGCCGCCCTCGCCGCTGCTTGACTCCGCCTCGATGGTGACGGTGCTCGGCAGCGCCTTGGCCGCCACGCCCGCGACGGTGTCCGCGTCGCGCTTGACGGAGCCGCCGCTGGTGGAGGCGGAGACGGTGGTGGAGCCGCTGTCGTCGTCGTTCTTGGCCAGCGTGTAGCCGAGGCCACCGCCCAGGCCGCCCGCGACCAGCGCGGCCACGAGGATGCCGGCGATCAGTCCGCCGCGCCCCTTCTTCGGTGCGGGCGCGGGCTGCTGCTGGTACGCGGCACCCCATCCGCCGCCCGCGCCACCGGCACCGCCGCCGGCCGACCCGTCCCATCCCGTACCGGCGCCGCCGCCGTCGGCGTACGACGGGGTGGCGGGCGGCGGGGGCGGCCAACCGGCCTCAGGCCCGGTGGGCTGGTGACCCGTGGGGGGCTGGTGACCCGTGGGGGGCTGGGGCTGGTGACCCGTGGGCTGGTGACCGCCCTCGGGGCCCTGCGCGCCGTTCGAGGCCGCCGGGTACGTCGGCGGGTGCCCGGGGTGTGTCGGCTCCGGCCCGCCCTGCGCGCTCGCCGGTCCGCCGTGTGCGCTCGGGGGCGGGGGCGTCGGCGCGCCGCCCTCGTGCGCGGCCGCCTGTGGGGATACCGCGGGAGATGCCACCGGCACGGGGGGTGCGGACGGGGCCGGGGGTACCGGGTTGCCCTCGTTCTCGGTGCTCACAGCTCTTCTCCTCGATCCACGGCTGTTGTCCTCGGTCGCACTCGGTCACGCTCGTTCACGCTCGTCGTCGACCCGGCGCGCTGCAGCTGTGCATGTGCTTTTGTATGCCGTCAGCTTTTCCCACGGGCCGTCAGAGCACCATAAGCGGTGGCTGTGGGTCCACGACCACTCCTTATATAGGACATGTAGGGCGCATTGGACGCATCCCCGGAACATCTCAGATGGTTCTCAGACGGTTCTCAGACTCCACCGCGGCGCTTCCTGGCGCATCAGCACACCTCCGGGCGGACGCGTACCCCAACGCGGTGGCACCATGACGCGGTGACCCACGCACGACAGCAGCACATTCAGGTCGTCGCCCATCGCGGAGCCTCGGAGGAGGCCCCGGAGCACACCCTGGCCGCGTACAGAAAGGCGATCGAGGACGGCGCCGACGCCCTCGAGTGCGACGTTCGGCTGACCGCGGACGGCCATCTGGTCTGTGTGCACGACCGGCGCGTCAACCGTACGTCCAACGGCCGCGGGGCGGTCTCCGCCCTGGAGCTCGCCGACCTCGCCGCACTGGACTTCGGCTCCTGGAAGACAAGGGAGGCGCGCGAGGCCTGGCGCACCCGCGACGAGGAGCCCGACTGGGAGTTCCGGCCGGAGGACCGCGAGGACACCTCCGTACTCACGCTGGAGCGGCTGCTGGAACTTGTCGCGGACGCCGGACGGCGGGTGGAACTGGCCGTCGAGACGAAGCACCCGACGCGCTGGGCGGGGCAGGTCGAGGAGCGGTTGCTGCTGCTCCTGAAGCGATTCGGGCTCGACGCTCCGGCGTCCGCCGCCGAGTCGCCGGTGCGCGTGATGAGCTTCTCGGCGCGTTCCCTGCACCGGGTGCGGGCCGTCTCGCCCACGCTGCCGACGGTCTACCTGATGCAGTTCGTCTCCCCCCGGCTGCGTGACGGGCGGCTGCCCGCGGGGGTGGGGATCGCCGGTCCCTCGATCCGGCTCGTACGCAATCACCCCGCGTACGTCGAGCGGTGGAAGCGGGCCGGTCACCAGGTGCACGTGTGGACCGTGAACGAGCCCGAGGATGTCGATCTCTGTGCGGACCTGGGCGTCGACGCCCTCATCACCAACCGCCCGCGCGCGGTGCTGCGCCAGCTGGGGAGCTGAGCGCACAAACCACTCAGACCCCACAAGTCCCACGAACCTCGTAAAGACCTGTGAACACCCCTTGACCCAGCGGGTCGCCCTCCAGCACCCTCTGATCTCGGCCACACCGCAGAAATCCAGCCACACGGCTACAGGGAGTGCTCCGGCGCGTTCGGTCCGTATTCGATCGTTGTGAATGCGTCACCGGACATGGATTGGCCGGTTTCCGGTACAGGCCAATGGGGCATCCACACCGTGGCGTGGGGCGAAGGAGGTCTCGGGGGTGGCGTTGGTGGTGGCACATGAGGTGCCCACGTCGTCGAGCATGGCCGTACCCCATGGCCCTGCGGGCGTGGGGAAGGCGAGACACCGTATGCGCGATCAGTTGCGCAGTGGTGGCGTGTCGGAGTCGGTCATCGACGACGCCGTGCTGATCCTTTCCGAACTTTTGAGCAACGCCTGCAAGCACGGGCGGCCGTTGGGCGACGCCCTGGCCGGGGACGGCGACGTCCTGGCCGCATGGCGCGTGGACCCGGGCGGACGTCTCGTCGTCGAGGTGACGGACGGTGGTGGGCCGACCCGCCCGGCTCCGGCCACTCCGTCGGTCACCGCGCACGGCGGCCGCGGGCTGAACATCATCACGGCGCTGGCCGACGACTGGGGCGTGCGCGACGACGCCCGCGGCGAGGTCACGGTGTGGGTCGTCGTCCACGAGGACGTGCACGATCCGGACGCCGGCTGCCGACGAGCCGACTTCGCCGCGCGGATCACGGCTCCGCCGGTGGCCTCCCTCCCGGAGCTGAATTTCGTAGACGCGTTCGAAGACCTGGACTGAACGCCTGGCTCGCGTCCTGGACTGAACACCTGGCCCGCGTTTTCGAGACCCCTGAATGCCTGGCCCGCGTCCTGGACTGAACACCAGGCGCGCGTTATCGAGCCCCCTACGGAACCCGAACCCCCGCGTTCCGGACGACTCAGCACGTTGTCCACAGGTCCCCGTGACTTCCCGTACGAGCGACTAGGCTCGCGCCCGTACAGACGAGCCGTAACCGGGAGACAGCCACGATGGCCAAGAAGCGACCCCAGACGAAGGCCAAGCGGCCGCAGCTCAGCGATGCGGCGGAGATCCCGGTCGTCGGCGCTCGCGAACCCTGCCCCTGCGGCAGCGGCCGCCGCTACAAGGCCTGCCACGGACGCGCCGCCGCCCACGCGGTGACCGAGCTGGTGCACCGTCCGTTCGAGGGACTGCCCGGCGAGTGCGACTGGGTGGCGCTGCGCGAGCTGGTGCCTGCCGCCACGGTCGAGCTGCCGCTGACGGACGGGCTCCCCGAGGGCGTCCCCTCGGTCACGCTCGCCACGGTCCTGCCGATGGCCTGGCCCGCCCTGCGCCGCGACGACGGCTCGGTGCTGCTCGGTCTGCAGAACGACACGTCGTCGGGCGACATCAGCCGCGACCTCGCCGACACCCTCCAGCGCGCGCTGGCCGCCGAGCCGGGCACCCCGGTCCAGGGCCGCCGCGCCCCCGCCGAGGGCCCGCGGCTGCAGGACCTGCTCGACCCCGAAGGCGCCTTCGCGCCAGTTGTGCACAGCGGCTTCGAGTTCTGGGTCCCGGACCCGGAGAACGCCACGCCGGACGTGACCGCCTCCCTGGAGCGGGCCAACGCCGCGGCCATCCCGACCGTGAAGCTGACCGGTGTGGACGCCGCGTACTGGTGCGAGACGCCGGAGAAGAACCACCTGCGCTGGGTCATGCCCCACCCGGAGGAGCAGCTTCTGGACGCTCTCGCGCGGCTGCACGCGGCGGGCAGCTCCAGCCTCGGCGAGGGCACCCGGCTCGTGGGGTCCTTCCGTGCGCACGGCCTCACCGTGCCGGTCTGGGACCTGCCGAGCGGGGTCGGCGCGGACGACGTGGAGAAGCCCGCCGCGGAGTTCGCCGAGCGCCTCGCCACCGCCCTGGCCTCGGACGCACCGCTCACCCCCGAGGAGCGCCGCGCCCGCGGCGGCCTGACCAACCGCCAGGTCACGCTCAGCTGAGGCCACCGGGAAAACCCGTTCGTGCTGACTGGTCGGTCAGCACGAACTGCCCGGCCGGAATCGGTGACTCCTCTCACAACTCCCCCTCGCACCAGCCGAGTCGACACGAGATCGGGCGACATGGCGGTGTCCGAATAGCCGACGGAAACACGAGATCGAATTTGCGTAGAGCAGATCTCTTGTTACCGTTCGAGTAGCCCGGTTGCTGGTGCATCCCCCGTCGCCAGCAACCGGGTCTTTCCATGCGCGGCCCCGTTCACCCAGCGCCGCCGCACCTCAACTGCCCGTGCGCGCCTCGGAGTTGCTCCCCGACCGCAGCAGCAGCGGCCCCTGCCCCTCCCGCGCGGAAGCCCCGGCGAACTCCGCCACGGCTGTATAGGCGTCCAGGTGCCCGCGGGTGCGCTCCCGAGGCGTCTCGCACAGGTCCGGCTCGTCCTCGGCGCCCACGAGGCACCGCATCTGGACAGTGCGCCCACCGGGACCCATGAGACTCAGCACCGAATCCAGGACAGCGCCGGTCGCGTTGCGGAAGTAGGTGCGCGCCCAGGTGTCCTCACCCTGGGTCAGCACACAGGTCTGCGCCTCGATGCCGTCCGGGGAAGTGAGTTCGGGACCACAACGGGCGGCGGTGGCCGGGCCCAGGCCGAGCGGGAGGGCGGAACGGCCGGGGTCGGCGGGGGAGACCTTGGCGTGCCTGCTCTTGTCCCCGTCCCGGCCCTTGTCCCGGCCCTTGTCCCGGCCCCTGTCGCTCCGGGCGCGAGGACGGTCGGCGGTGCGCTCGTCCGCCACGGGGCCCTCAACCGTGTCGGCAGCGGCGGCATCGACGGCGTCGTCGGCGGTCTTCGGGGCGGCCCGCACGCCCCCCGGCCGCTCACCGACGACCGCGCGCCCTTCGTCGCCCACGGGTCCCGCCGACGCCACGGCCAACGGCAGCGCCACCGCGCACGCCGCGACGCCCCCGAGGGCGAGCAGACGAAGGTTCATACGCGGAAGATAACGAGCCGAACCGGGCGCCCCCTCCGCGCGCGCCCGACACCCTTACAACTCGGGTGCGCTCACACCCGTACGAGTGAGGGCGTCGACCACGGCGTCCACCACGGCCTCCACGTCGGGCACCCAGGGGGAGGCGGAGCCGGGCAGCGGCGCGCGCTCCCAGCGGATCTCGCCCTGGCCGGTCTCGGACGGCGGCAGCGCGAGATAGCCGCCCTCGCCGTGGAAGCGCAGGGAACCGGGCACGAAGTCCTTGGCGTAGAGCAGTTCGCCCAACTGCTCCATGGAGTACGGCCGTACGAGCAGCGCCCAGCGCGTCGGCGAGGCGATCACCGGGCCGAGGCGCATGCCCTCGCGGTCGAGGGCGGCGAGGGCGCGGGAGGCCGCGGGGGCCGGCAGGCTGACCGCGCACGGCGCGGTGCCACCGGTGGCGAGGACGATCGGCGCCGCGGGCCGGTTGGCCCACCACCAGCGGACCATGCGCGCGTCGGTGGTGGCCGCGAGGAGGCCGGGGTCGAAGGGGTGGGCACCGGGCACCGTGCACTCGGGGTCGGGACATCCGCAGCGGGCCCGACCCTGCGGGTCCGGCGCCACGCCCGGGAGTACGGGCCACTGCCATTCCGTCGCGAAGGTCAGGGCCGCGCTGATCAACTCAGGCCTCCCGTCACTTTGCTGGGACAGGAGCCTGCGTCGCTTTCCGAGGATCTCGCGCATGAGCGCTCGTTCCTTTCCGTTGCACCGCTGGCAACACCGAGGGCCACATCACACCATGTGTCGATCACTTCACTGGGCGTACCTGTTGGCGCATCACACCCCTGTCCACGACAAGGGGATCCCCTATGGGCCGAGCACTGGCTTCTTCCGCGTCCATACCGCGTTCACCAAAAGCATGGGCGTGGCGCGGGGTGGCGAAGTATGGCGTTTTGCCGAACCGAGTATTTCTCTCCGCCTCCGCCGCGGGAGGATGGGGCACGGTCGTCGGTGGCTAAGACGCTCGGGTAGGTCACCGGGTTCCGGGTGGCTCCCGACGACCCCTGGTCCTTACCGAGTACGTACCCAACACGACCGCTGTGACGCTCCGTGGAGCAAGGCCAGTCGACCGCAATCACCCGTTACCCGAGTCAGTTTTGAGCCAACTTAACCTTTCCGCAAGGGGTTCACGGGTTCCCATTGGAAAGCACCTTGAACCTCATGGACACCAGGAATCCCAGCAGGACAATGCTGGACATCCCCTCACGAGTGCGTGTACATGTGGAGACACTGCTGGCGACGCAGAATCACATGGGGGTTTGCGATGCTTTTGAGCAATACGCACCGGTCTGAAAGCCAGACGCCATGACCGCCCCCCACGCTCCGAAAGTGGCCGGAATCGATTCAACGGTTCCCCCGCCCACACACACTGTCGCGCCCGCGCACGCAGCCCCGACCGCCCCTCAGGTCACTCCCGGCCCCGGGGCCCTCATCCAGGACCGCCTCGCCGGCTGGGTCTCCGACCTCACGACACTGCACGAACTCACCGAACGCCTGGCCCGTACAGACCGACTCCCCGACGCCCTCCAGGAATTGCTGCGCGCCGGTGCCGCCCTCGTGGGCGCCCGGCGCGGTCTGCTCGTACTGGAACCGGCCGACGGACTGGGACCGGACCGCACCATCGGCCTCGGCCTCGGCAGAGCCGATCTCGGCCACATCGAGACCGTGCCGCGCAGCGCCATGTCCTACGGCCGGATCCTCGACGGACTCCCCGGCGCGGAGGCCGGAATCGCGCAGCCCGACCTGTTCGGCGAGGACGGACTCGACCCCCGTCACCGCGAGGTCGCCGCCCGCCTCGGCTACGCCGCGAGCTACACGCTCCCCCTGTGCACCGATTCCGCCGGCCGCCTGGGCGCCGCCGTGTGGCTCTACGACGAGCCCGCCGAGCCGGACGAGCGCCGCCGCCACCTCGTCGGCCTGTACGCCCGCTACGCCGGTGCACACCTCGCCCGGCTGGTGGAGGTCGAGCGCACGCGCGCGTGCATGGCGACGATGGCCGAGGAGTTGCTCCCCTCCCGGCTGCCCCGGGTCGCCGGGGTCCAACTCGCCGCCCGGCACCGCACCGGCCCGCGCGGCGGCGGCGACTGGTACGACGCGCTGCCCCTGCCCGACGCCGCGCTCGGCCTGGCGGTCGGATCGGTCACCGGGGCCGGGCCCAGCGCGGTCGCCGCGATGGGGCGGCTGCGGGCGTCCCTGCGCGCGTACGCCGTGATGGAGGGCGAGGACCCGGTCGCCGTCCTGTCCGACCTGGAACTGCTGCTACGACTCACCGAGCCCGCCCGCTCCGCCACCGCCCTGTTCGCCTACTGCGAGCCCGCCCTGCGCAAGATCACCCTCGCCGGTGCCGGACACAGCCCCCCGCTGGTGATCGGTGAGCGCCGTACGGACTTTCTGGAGACCTCCGTCTCCGCGCCCCTGGGCATGCTCGCGTGCTGGGAGGCGCCGAGCGTGGAGTTCGAGGCCGAGGCCGGAGAGACGGTTCTGCTCTACACCGACGGGCTGCTGCACCGTACCGGCGACACCGTCGACCGCGCCTTCGCCCGGCTCCACGCGGCGGCCTGCGGCATGCCCAGGGCGCTGCGCCGCGACCCGGACGCCGTCGCCGACCACGTCCTGCGGACCGTGCTGCCGGACGGGCTGGACGCGACGGACGGCGCGGAGGACGTCGTAGTGCTGGCGGCGCGGTTCGAGTAGCCGGACGCGGGCCCACCAGGTCATTCCACCCCGGGTCCCCTCCCGTACGACCGTACGATGGGGAAGGTCCAGTGCCGTACCGAGGAGGATGACCGTGGCGGACGAGCTCAATCCGGAGACCCCGGACGAGACCGAAGAGCCGATCAAGCAGCGGAAGAACGGCCTGTACCCGGGCGTGTCCGACGAACTCGCCGAGAACATGAAGTCGGGCTGGGCCGACACCGAGCTGCGCGACCTGAAGCCGATCGCCCAGGCCGCGGAGACCGCCGCCCGCCGTGCCGCGCTCTCCGCGCGCTTCCCTGGCGAGCGCCTGGTGATCCCCGCGGGCAACCTGAAGGTCCGCTCCAACGACACGGAGTACCCCTTCCGTGCGTCGGTGGAGTACGCGTACCTCACCGGCAACCAGACCGAGGACGGCGTCCTGGTCCTGGAGCCGACCGCCGACGGTCACACGGCGACGATCTACCTCCTGCCGCGTTCCAACCGCGAGGACGGCGAGTTCTGGCTCTCCGGCCAGGGCGAGCTGTGGGTCGGCCGCCGGCACTCGCTCACCGAGGCGGAGAAGCTGTACGGCATCCCGGCCTCCGACGTCCGTGAGCTGGCGGACCGGCTGCGCGAGGCGACCGGCCCGGTGCGGGTCGTACGCGGTCACGACGCCGGCATCGAGGCGGCCCTGACCGACAAGGTCACCGCCGAGCGGGACGAGGAGCTGCGGGTCTTCCTGTCCGAGGCGCGGCTGGTCAAGGACGAGTTCGAGATCGGTGAGCTGCAGAAGGCCGTCGACTCGACCGTGCGGGGCTTCGAGGACGTGGTGAAGGTCCTCGACAAGGCCGAGGCGACCTCCGAGCGGTACATCGAGGGCACGTTCTTCCTCCGCGCGCGCGTGGAGGGCAACGACGTCGGCTACGGCTCCATCTGCGCGGCCGGACCGCACGCCTGCACCCTGCACTGGGTGCGCAACGACGGGCCGGTGCGCTCGGGCGACCTGCTGCTGCTCGACGCGGGCGTCGAGACGCACACGTACTACACCGCCGACGTCACGCGCACGCTGCCGATCAACGGCCGCTTCAGCGAGATCCAGCGGAAGATCTACGACGCCGTCTACGACGCCCAGGAGGCCGGCATCGCGGCGGTGCAGCCGGGCGGCAAGTTCCGGGACTTCCACGACGCGGCGCAGCGGGTGCTGGCGGAGCGGCTCGTGGAGTGGGGGCTGGTCGAGGGTCCCGTGGAGCGGGTCCTGGAGCTGGGGCTGCAGCGCCGGTGGACGCTGCACGGCACCGGGCACATGCTCGGCATGGACGTGCACGACTGTGCCGCGGCGCGAGTGGAGTCGTACGTGGACGGGACTCTGGAGCCGGGAATGGTGCTGACGGTCGAGCCGGGGCTGTACTTCCAGGCCGATGATCTGACGGTGCCCGAGGAGTACCGGGGGATCGGCGTCCGCATCGAGGACGACCTCCTCGTGACGGAGGACGGCAACCGGAATCTGTCGGACGGGCTGCCGCGGCGCTCCGACGAGGTCGAGGCGTGGATGGCGGCTCTCAAGGGCGGCCAGAGCTGATCCGCGGTCTGCTCACCCCTCTTTGAACAACACCGGCAGTGAGTCCAGGAACAGCGCCCCCGCCAGCAACCCCGCGCTGCCCCTCGGGCTCCACGCGCGCGTGTGGAGGTCGGTGTCCAGGGCCGCCAGTGCTGCCGCTCCCTCCGGGGTCGCCGTACCGCCTGCCTCCAGGACTCCGCGGGCGCCTGCCTGGACGTGGCGGAGGCCCATGGGGCCCGCGGTGTGGAGGAGTTCGGTGTCCTGGAGGGTGGACATGACGGTGAGCAGGGCGTCCAGGCGGGCCTGAGCCTCCGTGGCGCCGGCCGAGCGGGATGCGGTGAGGGCGTCGAGTGCCCGGCGTACATGGGGGAATCCGGCGCGGGCCTCGCCGCGGGCGCCGGCGGCGCCGTACTTCGCCGACACCGTCGATCCACGGGACGGGCGGCGCGGGGCGGCGCGGTCGGGGTGGGCGGCGATGCGCTTGGCGGTCGCGGCGACGTCGCGGCCCCGCGCGCCGGGGTCGAGCGCGGCCGCCGCGACCAGCAGGCCGAGCACCCACAGGGCACCCCGGTGACCGCCGCCGGCGAGGCCCACCGAGTGCTCGGTGGACCGCCCGATCGCGCCGAGCTCCGCGCGGAGCCGGGGCGTGGGCTCGCCGGTGCGGCGGGCGGCCGCGGCCATCGCCGCGAGGCCGGGCGCGAGCGCCTTGGCCGACCAGCGCATGCCGCGGTGGTCCCGGCGGGTCACGCGGGCGGTGAGGTCGCGCGGGTCGGGGAGCCCGGGCTTGGGCGCCAGGGCCAGTTGTCCGGTCAGGGCGGCCACGGCGGCCTGCGCCAGCGCCTCGTCCTCACAGCTCGTCATCGCCGTACCCCTCAGCCTCAGGAGGACGACGAGGCCGGGGCGGCCGACGGGGCGTCGCTGGGCGGGGAGCCGGTGGGCGCTCCGCTCGGGGCACCGCTCGGGCCGCCGCTCGGGCCGCCGCTCGGGGGTGTGCCGCCACCGCCGCTGCCTGCGCCCGTGTTCTCGGCGTCCGGATCGACGCCGAGGGTGAGGAAGCCCTTGTAGCCCTTCGACGGGTCCTTCTTGTGGACGGGTTCGAGGGTGAGCAGGCCGTTGGAGGCGCCGCCGCCGTCGTAGACCATGTCGTCGGCGAGCTTGGTGTAGGTACCGGTGTGCTTCGCGTACGGCTCCAGCTCGAAGATGGACTCGGCGATGTCGTCGTCGAAGAACAGCTGGCCGGTGTAGTTGACCTTGCCGCCCTCGTAGGTGCCGTCCTCCTTCTCGCCGCCCGTGTGGACCTTGAGGTGGATGTGGCAGGTGCGCGGGGTGTACCAGCCGGGGATGATCGTCTCGAACTTGACGACCCCGTTGGCGTTGGCGACCTGGTAGCCGCGCAGATAGGTGTTGTCGTTCGCCGTCGAGCCGTCCTCGCTCTCGGCGGGCGCGGAGCCGCCGGGGTTGGCGGTGGTGTAGCCGGAGTAGTAGCCCCAGGCGTCGCAGTGCCAGATCTCCACGGCCGCGCCGGAGACGGGGGTGCAGCCGTCGGTGGCGTCGACGACGGTGAGGCGCAGCGTCAGCGGGACGCCGCTCTTGCCCTCGGTGATGTCCTTGCGCACCAAGGCACCGTCGAGGTAGTACGGCCCTTCCGTGACGCTCGACATCAGCGTCATGCAACTGCTGCCGCTGGTCGAGCTTGAGGTCGAGGTCGCCGAGGCCGACGCGCTCGCCGTGGCCCCGGTGGCGGTGTCGGCGTAGGCCGCATGGAGTCCCGCGACGGCCAGCCCGCCCGCCGTGACCGTGCCGCCCGTCACCGCGAGGGCGCGGCGCCGGGTGATGGAGGTGTCCCTGTGGTTTCCCGTCATGAACATGACGCTAGGTAGGCCGACCGTCAGGGAGGTTGGCGGAGGCTGTGAGTGACCTGTGAGATGGTCACGTGTGAGACGGACCGCCGCATCTGAGATCGCTGCGGCCGAGATGGCTACACCGCCACCAGCGGGGCGTCCTTCTTCCACTTCAGGATCTTGTCGAAGCTGACGACCGCGCCGTTGCGTCCCGGCTTGTTGCCGATGTGGACGTGGTCGGCGAGCTCGCGGATGAGGTACAGGCCTCTGCCGTTCTCGCACTCGTCGTGGGCGGGACGCGGCGGCCTGTCCTCGCCGGCGAAGCCCGGGCCCGAGTCCGCGACTTCGATACGACACTTCTCGCCGTCGAGGTAGGCGGTGACGCGGTACGCCTCCGAACAGCCGCCGTGCCCGGCGTCCCCGCCGTGCTCCACGGCGTTCGCACAGGCCTCGCTGAGGGCGACGGAGAGGTCGTAGGAGATGTCGGGGTCGACGCCCGCGGTCTCCATCGTGCCGAGCAGCAGGCGTCGTGCGAGCGGAACGCTCGCAGCCTCACGCCGCAGATGGAGTGACCACCAGATGCTCATGCTCCAGCCTCCAGGCCGCGGCTCGACATACCGATACGTATTGCCACCACTCCGTGTGTGTAAGCGTGAATTTCCAGTGATGCCGCCCATATGGGGGATGTGCCGAGGGGCCGAATCGGTGTATGTGGGCGCTCACCTGCGACTGCTTCCACAGAAGGTGATCTTCCGGGTCGTAGGGAATCTTGCTGACCGTACGCCGTCGTGCGGACCTGGCGTACGGAGTGCCGGTGGCTGGTGCGATGATGAGCCCGCCATGTCTGTCCCCCACCAGCGCGCGGCGCGCTGCGGAGTCGATCTCCGGCTGCTGCGGGCCGCGGTGTTCGCCGCGGTCTGTGTCGTGCTGGGCGCCGCCGGGCACACGCTCGCCTCCTGCGCCACGGTTCCGCTGTGGACGCTGGGCGCGGGGTTCCTGGGGGTCCTCGCGGTCGTGGTGCCGTTCGCCGGGCGGGAGCGCTCGCTGCCGGGCATCGCTGCGCTGCTCGCGGCCGGACAGACCGTGCTGCACACGCTGTTCGGGCTGGGGCAGCACGCCGCCGCCTCCGGCATGGCGTCGGCGTCCTCGATGCCGCCCCTGTCCTCGACCTCGCCGACGTCCTCCCTGTCCTCCATGACCGACGCCGAGATGGTCGCGCGTGCCGCGCGGCTCGTGTGCGGGTCCGCCGCGGCGACGATCACCCCGGCGCGGGCGCACCGGATCCTCGTCGACGCGCGGATCTACGACAGCATGGGCGCGAACTCCATGCACCACCCGGCGGACGCCCTGGGCACCACCGGCTCGCCGGAGTCTCTGCTGCCGTCCCTGCCGATGCTGCTCGCCCATCTCCTCGCGGCCCTTGCCGTCGGCTGGCTGATGCGGCGCGGCGACACCGCCCTGCTGCGGCTGCTCGACCTGTCCGCGCAGGACGTGGCGGACGGTGTCGCGCAAGGGGCACTCGTACGGTCCCTGCGCGGGGCGCTCGCTCTGGTGCGCGCCCTGCTCGCGGGGCTCCCCGGCGCGCCGGAGGCGGGGCCGCGCATTCCCCGTACCGCCCTGCTCTCGCCGTCGGCCCCGCCGACCGACGCGATCCAGCACACCGTCATCAGGCGCGGTCCTCCCGTCGCGGGCCGGGCACTCGCCCTCGCTGCCTGACACGACACGACCACCGCTTCGCTCTGCTTCCTCGCGGAGGGGCCGGCCGCCCGTCGTGCGGCACGCGTGTGTGCGCGACGGCTGTGACCGACTGCCCCGCATCCCCCTCTTCACCATCGGAACTCCCGGGACTCACCCCCGGACCACACTCGAAGCGGAGTGCTCCTTTTCATGAAGGTCTCTCGTATCGCCGCCGTCGGTGCCCTCACCGGCTCGGCCGTCCTCGTCCTGTCCGCCCCCGCGTTCGCGCACGTCAGCGTGCAGCCGGAAGGCGCGGCCGCGAAGGGCGGCTACGCGGTCGTCGACTTCAAGGTCCCCAACGAGCGGGACGACGCCTCGACCACCAAGCTCGAGGTCAGCCTCCCGACGGACCACCCGCTGGCCTCGGTGATGCCGCAGCCGATCGACGGCTGGGAGATCGACGTCACCCGGTCCAAGCTGGCCAAGCCGATCGAGTCGCACGGCGAGAAGATCTCCGAGGCCGTCACCAAGGTGACCTGGACCGCGACCGGCAAGGGCATCAAGGCCGGCTACTTCCAGAAGTTCCCGCTCTCCATCGGCGCGCTCCCCGAGGACACCGACGAACTCGTCTTCAAGGCCATCCAGACCTACTCCAACAAGGAGGTCGTGCGCTGGATCGAGGTGCCGAAGGACGGCGAGGAGGAGCCGGAGAACCCGGCGCCGGTGCTCACGCTGTCCGCCGCCTCCGAGGACGGCCACCACGGCTCGGGAGCCGCCGACGACGCCTCCGAGGAGTCCAAGGCCGCCCCGGCCGCCGCCGAGTCCGCCGACTCCGGCGACAGCAGCGACACCACCGCCCGCGTCCTGGGCATCGTGGGCATCGTCGTCGGCGTGCTGGGCACGGCGTACGGCGTGGTCGCCTCCCGTCGCCGTACCTCCACCTCGGCCTGACACACCGGTTCGCCGACGCCGGCCGCCGGTTTCACCGGTTCGTCGGTTCGCCAGTTCGCCGGCTCGTCCGCGGCGCACAGGGGTCCCCGCACACCGCACCCGGCCCCTGTGCGCGCCCGAGCTCACACATCTGGGAAATCCTCCATGCGCAAGAAGACCTTCGCCGCGGCCACCCTGCTCGCCGCGGCCGCCCTCACCCTCTCCGCCTGCACCAGCGACGACAGCGGCAAGAGCCCTGTCGCGGCCGTCTCCGAGGAGGGCAAGCAGGGCGCCGTGACCGTGCTCGACCAGCCCTTCAAGAAGCCGGACCTGGTCCTCACCGACACGCAGGGCAAGAAGTACGACCTCCGCAAGGAGACCGCGGGCAAGCCGACGCTGATCTACTTCGGCTACACCAACTGCCCCGACGTCTGCCCACTGACGATGAGCAACATCGCCGTCGCCAAGAAGCAGCTGCCCAAGTCCGAGCAGGACCAGCTGCGCGTCGTGTTCGTCACCACCGACCCGCAGCGGGACACCCCGGCCGCGCTCGGCAAGTGGCTCAAGGGCATCGACCCGCAGGTGGTCGGCCTGACCGGCGACTTCGCCACGATCCAGGCCGGCGCCCGCACGCTCGGCATCTCCATCGAGCCGCCGCACAAGGACAAGAACGGCAAGACGGTCTCGACGCACGGCACCCAGGTCGTCGCCTTCTCGCCGAAGAACGACGGCGGCTACCTCCTGTACGACGAGGAGGCCACGGTCGAGGAGTACACCAAGGACCTGCCCAAGATCATCAAGGGGGAGAACCCGTGAGGGCCGCTCCCGCGAAAGCCGCTCCCTTGAACGCCGTGAGGTACCTCGCGGTGCCGGCTGCGGCCCTGCTGCTCGCGGGCTGCGGCTCCGACTCCGGCTCGGGCGGCTCGAAGGCCGAGCTGTCCGTCAGCGCCGCCTACATGCCGCAGCCGGTCTCCGACTCCATGGCCGCGGGCTTCCTGACGATAGCCAACGACGGCGGCACGAAGGACGAGTTGACCTCCGTCACCAGTGACGTCGCCGGCAGCGTGACCGT
Organism: Streptomyces sp. NPDC048751; assembly: GCF_043198595.1. Taxonomy (NCBI): domain Bacteria; kingdom Bacillati; phylum Actinomycetota; class Actinomycetes; order Kitasatosporales; family Streptomycetaceae; genus Streptomyces; species Streptomyces sp. NPDC048751. The sequence continues at coordinate 192,740 of NZ_JBICUX010000012.1, read as the reverse complement.
CCACGAGACCGTGGGGTCGTCGATGCAGGAGGTCACCTCACTCGCCGTCCCCGCGCACGGACGGCTCGTCTTCAAGAGCGGCGGCAACCACCTGATGTTCGAGAAGCTGAAGCACAAGCCGAAGCAGGGCGAGAAGGTGACCGTCGAGCTGCACTTCGCCGACTCCGGCCCGATGACCGTCGAGATGCCGGTGAAGTCGGCCACGTACAACCCCGAGAACGGGAACTGAGGGAGGGACCACCATGCCGCAGACCATCACCTCCCGCGTCCGGACGCTGGTGCTGCTGTTCCTGGCCGTCACCGGCGCGCTCCTCGTGGGCGCCGGGCCGGCCTCCGCGCACGCCGCGCTCACCGGCAGCGACCCCGCGCAGGGGGTGGTGGTCGACAAGGCGCCCACCCAGGTGTCGCTGACCTTCTCCGAGAAGGTCGCGACGAACGACGCGTCGCTGCGCGTCCTCGACCCCAAGGGCAAGCGCGTCGACACCGGCAAGCCGTCCAACGTGAGCGGCACGACGTATGCCGTGCAACTGCACTCGGGGCTGCCCGACGGCACGTACACGGTGACCTACCAGGTGGTGTCCGAGGACAGCCACCCCGTCTCCGGCGCCTACACCTTCTCCGTCGGCGCACCCTCGCAGACCAGCGTCTCCGTCTCCCAGCAGGAGGCGGGCGGCGGAGTCGTCGGCGGGCTGTACGGGTTCGGGCGCTACCTGTCGTACGCCGGTTTCATCGTGCTGGTCGGCGGTGCCGCCTTCGTGCTCGCCTGCTGGCAGCGCGGCAGCGGCGTACGGGCCCTGCAGCGGCTCGTCGTCGGCGGCTGGCTCACGCTCACCGCGGCCACGCTGATGCTGTTGCTCCTGCGCGGCTCGTACACCGGATCCGGCAAGGTCGGTGACATCTTCGACCTCGACCTGCTCGGCCAGGTGCTCCAGACCAAGACGGGCGCGGCGCTGGTCTCCCGGCTGCTGCTGCTCGCCGCGGCCGCGCTGTTCATCGCGGTGCTCTTCGGGGCGTACGACAAACGCGAGGACGACGAGAAGCGGGACCTGACCTTCGGGCTCGCCGTCGGCGGTGTCGTCGTGGCCTCCGGGCTCGCCGCGAGCTGGGCGATGGCCGAGCACGCCTCCGTCGGGCTCCAGGCCGGCATCGCCATGCCGGTCGACGTGATCCACCTGCTGGCCGTCGCCGCGTGGCTCGGCGGGCTGGCGGCACTCCTCGTCGCGCTGTACCGGGCGCCCGCCGACACACCGCTGGAGGCCACGGCCGTACGACGCTTCTCCGGTGTCGCCTTCGGCAGCGTCCTCGCGCTGGTCGCGACCGGGACGTACCAGTCGTGGCGCCAGGTCGGCTCCTGGTCGGCCCTCACCGGGACGCGCTACGGACAGCTGCTGTGCGTGAAGATCGGACTCGTGGTGCTGCTCGTCGGCATCGCGTGGATCTCGCGACGGTGGACGGGCCGGCTGTCGGAGACGGCGGCCGCCGCGGGGGCCGGGGCGGAGGCCGGTTCTTCCGCGGAGACGGGGACCGAAACGGCCGTGGCGGCTGAGGTTCCGGAGAAGGAGCAGGTCACCGCACCCGCCGGGAAGCCCGGGCGCGAACAGGCCTCGGGGACCGTCGAAGACACCGATCGCGAGCACGCCACAGTGCCGGGCGAAGGCACCCAGCACGAGCACGCCACCGTGCCCGGCGAAGACACCCAACACGAGCACGCCACCGTGCCCGGCGAAGACACCGAGCGCGCCGCACAACTCGCCCGGCAGCAGGCCGCCGTCGACACGGCCCGGCAGAAGAAGTTCCGGGACGCCGACCCCAACCGCTCCGGCCTGCGCCGCTCCGTGCTGGCCGAGGCGGGTGTCGCCGTCGTACTGCTGGCGGTCACCACCGCGCTGACGTCCACCGAGCCGGGGCGTACGGAGGAACAGGCCGCCAAGGCCACCTCGTCCGCGTCCGCGTCGGCGGACGCGTCCGCCGCGGGTGCCCTCACCCTGGACATGCCGTTCGACACCGGCGGCGCGGACGGCAAGGGCGTGGTCAGCGTCGACCTCGACCCCGCACGGGTCGGCGGCAACGAGATGCATGTCTACGTCCAGCGGCCCAACGGCCGCGCCTTCGACGTCCCCGAGGTGAAGGTCGCCTTCACTCTCGAAGCGAAGAAGATCGGGCCGCTGGACGTCGCCCCCGACCACATCACCACCGGCCACTGGGCGGCGAACGAAGTGCAGATCCCCATGGCCGGAGAATGGGAGGTCGCCGTGACCGTGCGCACCTCCGACATCGACCAGACGACCGTCTCGAAGAACGCGCAGATCGGCTGAACCGCACCATGCCCGACCAGTCCATTCCGGAGGCCCGCGGTCCTGAGACCCCTGTGGAGGGGTCCGCCTCGCAAGGCCTCTCCCGGCGGAAACTGCTGAGCACCGCCGGTGCCACCGGGCTCGTGCTCGGTGCCGCCGGCGGAGCCGTGGGCTACGCCGCCGCGCCCTCCGGGGCGACGACACCGCTCTCGTCGGTCGGTGCCGACCGCGCGATGTTTCACGGGAAACATCAGCCCGGCATCACCGAGGGCCTCCAGGCGCGGGGTCACCTCGTCGCCTTCGACCTCACCGCGGGCGCGGGCCGCAAGGAGGCGGCCGCGCTGCTGCGCCGCTGGTCGGAGACGGCCCGGCGGCTGATGGCGGGCGAGGCCGCGGCCCACGACGACACCGACGTGGCCCAGGACGCCGGCCCGTCCTCCCTGACGGTCACCTTCGGCTTCGGCCACAGCTTCTTCGCCCGCACCGGTCTGGAGAAGCAGCGCCCGGTCTCCCTGGACCCGCTGCCCGACTTCTCCTCCGACCACCTCGACAAGGCCCGCAGCAACGGCGACCTGTGGGTGCAGATCGGTGCGAACGACGCCCTGGTCGCCTTCCACGCCCTGCGCGCGATCCAGAAGGACGCGGGCGGCGCGGCCCGTATCCGGTGGCAGATGAACGGCTTCAACCGGTCGCCGGGCGCCACCTCCCACCCCATGACTGCCCGCAACCTGATGGGCCAGATGGACGGCACGCGCAATCCGAAGCCGACCGAGGCCGACTTCGACAAGCGAATCTTCGTACCGGCTTCCGGCTCTAACGACCCGACCTGGATGGCGGGCGGCTCCTACGCGGTCGTACGCCGTATCCGGATGCTCCTCGACGACTGGGAGAAGCTCTCGGTGAAGGCGCAGGAGCAGGTCATCGGGCGCCGCAAGTCCGACGGGGCGCCGCTGTCCGGGGGCACCGAGACGACCGAGATGGACCTGGAGAAGACCGACGCCCGGGGCGATCTGGTCGTCCCGATCAACGCACACGCGCGGATCACCAGGCCCGACCAGAACGGCGGCGCGGCGATGCTGCGGCGCCCCTTCTCGTACCACGACGGCTTCGACGCGGACGGCGTGCCCGACGCGGGCCTGCTGTTCGTCTGCTGGCAGGCCGATCCGCTGCGCGGCTTCGTCACGGTGCAGCGCAAGCTGGACCGCGGGGACGCCCTGTCGAAGTTCATCCGGCACGAGTCGAGCGGTCTGTTCGCGGTGCCGGGCGGCGCGGCGCGGGGGGAGTACGTGGGGCAGCGGCTGTTGGAGGGGTGAGGGTGCCGCCGAGCGGTGCGTGGGTGTGAGCTCGCCTCGTGTGAAACGCGGACCGGGCTTCCGCGGGGCCCATTAGGGTGAGGGCATGCCAGCGAGCTATGCGTATCTCGGTCCCGAGGGCACCTTCACCGAAGTCGCCCTGCGCACCCTTCCGGAGGCCGCGACCCGGGAGCTGATCCCATACGTGTCCGTGCAGTCCGCGCTCGACGCGGTGCGCGCGGGCGAGGCCGAGGCCGCGTTCGTGCCGATCGAGAACTCCGTCGAGGGCGGTATCACGACCACGCTCGACGAGCTGGTGGCGGGCGCCCCGTTGATGATCTACCGCGAGGTGCTGCTGTCGATCACCTTCGCGCTGCTGGTCCGGCCAGGCACGAAGCTGTCGGACATCAAGACGGTCACCGCGCACCCGGCCGCCCAGCCGCAGGTCCGCAACTGGATGAAGGCGAACCTCCCGGACGTCCACTGGGAGTCCGCCGCCTCCAACGCGGACGGCGCCCGCCTGGTCCAGGAGGGCCGCTACGACGCCGCGTTCGCCGGCGAGTTCGCGGCCGCCCGGTACGGCCTGGAGGCCCTGGAGACCGGGATTCACGACGCCGAGAACGCGCAGACGCGGTTCGTGCTGGTCGGCCGGCCCGCCCGGCCCGCGGCGCCGACCGGCGCGGACAAGACCTCGGTCGTGCTGTGGCAGCGCGACGACCACCCGGGCGGGCTGCGTGATCTCCTGGGCGAGTTCGCCACCCGCGGTATCAACCTCATGCTGCTGCAGTCCCGGCCGACGGGCGCGGGCATCGGCAACTACTGCTTCTGCGTCGACGCGGAGGGCCACATCTCCGACCGCCGCGTGGCTGAGGCCCTGATGGGGCTCAAGCGGATCTGCCTGGAGGTGCGCTACCTCGGTTCGTACCCGCGTGCGGACGTGGGTCTGGAGGGCGTACGCGCACCGCGCACGGGGACGTCGGACGACGAGTTCATGGCCGCGTCGGACTGGGTGGCGCGCTGCCAGGACGGCCGGTTCTGACCGGTCCCTCGGCGGTCCTACCTGCTGATTTTTGTTATCCACAGGAGTTATCCACAGGCCGCCTTCTCGACCTGGGGACAAGTCGACAACGAAGCACCACTCAGTCGACAAATCGCCCTATGGGCCACCACTCCGTCCACAGCCGCCCACATCACTCCTCGTCCACCCGTTTCCTTGAATCAATCCTTTGGAGCGACCCATTTCCACCCGAAAGTGGGCGCGAATCGGGTTTGGATCGCGAATTCTTCGTCCCTCATGTCCGCTTCGGAATGATCACTTTCCGTATCCACAGATCTTTCGCACAGCCTGTGGATAACTTTCCCGGGCTGTGGATCCCTGTGGACGAAGGACGCCCAAGTCCCGTCCCCCGCAAGGAAATCGAGTCAACGCGCCGCACCGGGTCTGCCCCGTTCCAGGGAGTGAGACACCTTTTATTGACACGTAGGGACACACAGGGCAATTAACCCATAGCGGACCGTAAGCCGTGTTCCGCAATAGTGAGTCGTGAGGCGTCAGCCCGCACCGGTAGCCTTGACCGCGTGATTGACCTTCGCCTGCTCCGTGAGGACCCCGACCGTGTGCGCGCGTCCCAGCGCGCCCGTGGAGAGGACGTCGCGCTCGTCGACTCCCTCCTGTCTGCCGACGAGCGGCGCAGGTCGTCCGGCGTCCGCTTCGACGAGCTGCGTGCCGAGCAGAAGTCGCTCGGCAAGCTCATCCCCAAGGCCTCCCCCGACGAGAAGGCCGAGCTGCTGAAGCGGGCCGAGCAGCTCAAGGCCGACGTCAAGGCCGCCGACGCCGAGCGCGACGCGGCCGACACCGAGACCCAGCAGCTCCTCCTCCAGCTCGGCAATCTCGTCCACCCCGACGTGCCCGTCGGCGGCGAGGAGGACTTCGTCACGCTGGAGACGCACGGCACGATCCGCGACTTCGGTGCCGAGGGCTTCGAGCCCAAGGACCATCTGGAGCTCGGCCAGATCCTCGGCGCCATCGACGTCGAGCGCGGCGCCAAGGTCTCCGGCTCGCGCTTCTACTTCCTCACCGGAGTGGGCGCCCTGCTGGAGCTCGCGCTGGTGAACGCGGCGATCGCGCAGGCCACGGCGGCCGGCTTCACGCCGATGCTCACCCCGGCGCTGGTGCGCCCGCAGTCAATGGCCGGTACCGGCTTCCTCGGCCAGGCGGCCCAGGACGTCTACCACCTCGACAAGGACGACCTCTACCTGGTCGGCACCTCCGAGGTCCCGCTGGCGGCCTACCACATGGACGAGATCATCGACGGCGACCGCCTCCCGCTGCGGTACGCGGGCTTCTCGCCCTGCTTCCGCCGCGAGGCCGGCTCGCACGGCAAGGACACGCGAGGCATCTTCCGCGTACACCAGTTCGACAAGGTCGAGATGTTCTCCTACGTCGCTCCCGAGGACTCGCAGGCCGAGCACCAGCGCCTGCTGGCCTGGGAGAAGGAGTGGCTGAACTCGCTGGAGCTGCCGTACCGCGTCATCGACGTGGCCACCGGCGACCTCGGCGCCTCGGCCTCCCGCAAGTTCGACTGCGAGGCGTGGATCCCGACCCAGGGCAAGTACCGCGAGCTGACGTCGACCTCGGACTGCACCGAGTTCCAGTCCCGCCGGCTGTCGATCCGCGTCCGTGACGGCAAGCAGGTCAAGCCGCTGGCGACGCTCAACGGCACGCTGTGCGCCGTCCCGCGCACGATCGTGGCGATCCTGGAGAACCACCAGCAGGCCGACGGCTCCGTGTACGTGCCCGAGGTGCTGCGTCCGTACCTCGGCGGCCGGGAGGTCCTGGAGCCGGTGGCCAAGTGAGCAAGGCCGCCACCGGTTTCCCGTACCAGCTCATCGCGACCGACCTCGACGGAACGCTCCTGCGCTCCGACGAGTCGGTCTCGCAGCGCACCCGTGACGCGCTCGCCGCGGCCACCGCGGCGGGCGCGGCCCACATCGTCGTCACCGGCCGCGCCGCCCCGTGGACCCGGCCCATCCTCGACGACCTCGGCTACGACGGCCTCGCGGTCTGCGCGCAGGGCGGGCAGGTCTACCACGCCGGCGAGCACCGGCTGCTCACCTCGGTGACCCTCGACCGCCAGCTGGCGGGGGTCGCCCTGGCCAAGATCGAGGCGGAGGTCGGCCCGCTGTACCTCGCGGCGAGCCGCGACGGCCTCGACGGCGAGGTGCTGGTCGGCCCCGGTTACGCGGTCACGGGCAGGCTCCCGGCGACCCCGTTCACGCACGCGTCCGACCTGTGGACCGCTCCACTGAACAAGATCTACATACAGCACCCGAAGCTGTCCGACGACGAGCTCGCCGAGGCGGCCCGCCGGGCCGCGGGCGGCTTCGTCGGTGTCGCCATGGCCGGCGAAGGCATCGTCGAGCTCCTCCCGCTCGGCCTGTCCAAGGCCACGGGCCTGTCCCTGGCGGCCCGCCGCCTGGGCCTGAAGGCAGCCGACACGATCGCCTTCGGCGACATGCCCAACGACATCCCGATGTTCGCCTGGGCCGCCCGGGGCGTGGCCATGGCCAACGCCCACGGCGAACTGAAGGCCGTAGCCGACGAGGAAACCCTGTCGAACGAGGCGGACGGCATCGCTGTGGTACTGGAACGCTTGCTGGGCTGAACTGCTGGGCGGGGGCGCGCACCTTGGCGGTGGGCGCGCTCCTTTGGCTGGGGCCCGGCCCCTCCTTCAGCGGGGGCCAGCCTTCGGGGCCCGTCTCCGGTAAGCGCGCACCTTTGGCGGGGCCGAGTCCCTGAAGGGGCCTTGTCTTCGGGGGCCCTGCGTGGTCAGCCTCGCCTTGGCGGCGGCGGGGCCCAGTCTTCGGCGGGACTGTCGGCGGAGGATGCACGGATCGAACGTGCGCGGGGTCGCCCCCGACCGCGGCTTAGCAAGCCGGTGCCTTACCACTCGGCCAATCCTCCGGAGGGGCGGCCTCACACGAAGTCACCCTCGCGTGCTCGAAGCGGCCGCCCCGGGCAGCTCCCCCGGGCGGTCGGAGGGTGACCCTCCGGAGTCCGCTGCGAACTGCCTGCCACCACTCTGCCTCCGCCCCGGGGCCGACCGCCACCGATTAACGAACGGGTGTGCGACTCAGGGCGGACTGCGGCTCTACCGGCGGCGCCACCTGCGTCGGCGTGCCTTGCTGAAGAACCATCCGGCGGGCGGCTCGTCCGAGCGCCAGGGCTGCGGCTCGGGCTCCTCGGCCCGCCAGCGCGCGGCGAGCATGCGGGCCCGGGCGGACGGCTCGGACGTCTCGGCGGACCGTATGAAGTCCTCGTCCAGGACGAGGTCGTCCCATGTGTCCCCGACCTGTCCACGACCGTCGTACTGAGGCGTCTCCTCGGCCATCCCGTTCCTCCCGTCCCGCATGCCTTTGCCCAGTGTTCCCGAGCCGTCGTGAAGTCCCCGTGAGTAAAGGGGCCGTTACTCTCCCCGGGCTGTCACTCCTCGCCCGCCAGCGTCAGCGACCGCAGCTTCAGCCCGGCGTACCAGGTCGCCAGCACGGTCACCGCGACCAGCAGCACCGTCGCTGTCGTCAGACCGACGTCCGAGGTGACCAGGTCCCCGCCGGCGACCTTGTGGGCGACCGCCAGCGACCACTGCTGGACGCTCAGCGTGCGCGCCCCGGGCACCAGGGAGCCGAACAGGGCCTCCCAGACCAGCGCGTAGACGAGGCCGAAGACGACCGCGTGCCGGGACACCGTGCCGAGCAGCAGGAAGAGCGCGGCGTAGGCGATGGAGGAGACCAGCGCCGCGACCGTGTAGGCGACGGCGACCTGCTGGCCGTTGCCGTTGAGGATGAACCCGGCGATCAGCGTCGGCAGCGCCGAGAAGACCATCGTCACCGCTATCGCCACGATCAGCTTGGTGAAGATGATCGTCGGCCGCTTCACCGGCTTGGACAGCAGGTACACCACGGAGCCGTCGTCGATCTCCGGTCCGATCGCGCCGGTACCCGCGATGACGCCGATGATCGGCACCATGGTGGCGAGCGCGAAGCCGCCCAACAGGTCCGACGCCGTCTGGTCATCGGCCCCGGTGAGGGCGCGCACCACCACGGAGATGGTGATCAGCAGCAGCGGCAGGGCGCCCAGGATGAGGGCCCGGCGGCGGCCGAGCAGGGCTCGATAGGTGAGCCGGGCGACTGTGGGGTCGTACATCTTCGGCCTCCTACGCCGCGACCAGGTAAGAGAAGACGGACTCGAGGGACTCGTCGGACGGCGAGACCGTGAGCAGCCGGATGCCGTTGTCCCTGGCCACGCGTGGCAGCAGGGTCGTGAAGCGGCCGAAGTCGACGGCCTGGATGCGCAGCGCGCCCTCCGCCAGGTCGACCTCGATGCCGGACGTCGACGGGTCGGCGATCAGCGCGGCCGCGAGGGCGCGGTCGTCGCTGGAGCGCACCAGATAGCGGTGCGGGCGGTCGGTCATCAGGCGACGGATCCTGCGGAAGTCGCCGCTGGCCGCGTGCCTGCCCGCGACGACGACCTCGATGTGCCAGGCGAGTTGCTCGACCTCTTCGAGGATGTGGGACGAGAACAGCACGGTGCGGCCCTCGTCGCCCATGCGCCGCAGCAGGTCCATCAGCTGCATGCGCTGGCGCGGGTCCATGCCGTTGAAGGGCTCGTCGAGCAGCAGCAGTGAGGGGTCGTGGACGAGGGCGCTCGCCATCTTCACGCGCTGGCGCATGCCCTTGGAGTACGTGGCGATCTTCCGGTCCTGCGCATACTCCATCTCGACGGTGGCGAGCGCCTTCTGGGCCGCCTTGGCGCCCAGGCCGTGCAGCTCGGCGTTGGCGACGACGAACTCGCGGCCGGTGAGGAAGTCGTACATCGCCTCGCGCTCGGGGACGACGCCGATGTGCTGGTAGATCGCCTCGTTGCGCCACACGGGCTGCCCGTCGAGGGTGACGGTGCCCGTGGAGGGGGCCAGGAAGCCGCCCATCATGTTGATGAGGGTGGACTTTCCGGCGCCGTTGGGGCCGAGCAGGCCGGTGACGCCGGGGCCGATGGTCATGGTGATGTCGTTGACGGCGACCACGTTGCCGAACCAGCGGGAGACATGGTCGATGGAGAGCGTGGTCACAGTCCCACCTTCCGGTAGCGGCGCATCAGGAGGCCGTAGCTGGCGGCGATGAGGCCCAGGACGACGAGGACGTAGACGACGCCCTCACCGTTCGACGGGCCGATCCCGCCGGGGAACGCCGAGCTCGCGCCGAGGAAGGCGGACTGCACCCCGTCGATGAGCGTGATGGGCGAGAAGAGGCCGATCCAGGGGACGGCGTCCGTGCTGTTCTGCGCGTCGGCGATGGCCTGGAGCGTGGAGACCGCGCCGTAGGAGATGGTCAGGACGGCGATGACGGCCGCGATGCCGAAGCCGCGGCGCGGGGTCACCGAGGCGATGACCAGGCCGATGCCGGCGAAGAGCAGCGAGAGCAGTGCCACTGAGACGAGCCCTTGTGCGAATCCCTTGGTCTGGTCGGCGAAGTCCAGCTTCGCCAGCAACGCGCCCACGTAGAGCACGAGCAGCGGTGCTGCGGTGAGGGCGAACAGCGCCGAGGCGAGCGCCGCGAACTTCGCCCGGACGTAGTCGGCGGTCTCGATCGGCCGGGAGAAGTACAGCGGCACGGTCTTGAAGCGCAGGTCGCGCGAGACGGACTGGGGCGCCTGCGAGGCGACGTACAGGCTGATGACGGCCTGCATGACGATGGCGTAGCGCGTGTAGTCGAGGGGGAGGTCCTTGGCCTTCGTGGCGACGGCGACGGCGACCATGATGGCGGCCGGCACGCACATCACCACGAACAGCAGCATCGGCAGCACCTTGGACTTGACCGAGCGGCCGAGGCCGTAGGAGCCGCGCAGGGACTGCGAGTACAGGGAGCGGCGGGCGTAGGCGCGGCCGAGGCGGGGGCCGTCGTAGCTGCGGTAGCCGATGTTGTGGATGCGGGTCTGGTCGCCCGAGGGGGCGGTGACCGGGTGCTCAACTGCCATGGCCGACGGCCTCCTTCCGCTGCGCGTCGCCGTCCTTGAAGACTTCCGAGATGTGGTGTCGGCGCTGTTCCATGCGGACCAGGCCGAGGCCGAGGTCGGCGACGATGTCACGCACCAGGTCGTACGTCTCCTCGCCCTGCGTGGTGAGCAGCAGGATGTGGCCGGCGCCCGGGAGGCCGCTTGCGCCGTCGTGGATGTCCACCCCGCGCGCGTGGAGCGCTTCGCGCACCGCGCGGGTGCCGTCGGGGTGTTCGTCGGTGTCGGTGACCTCGATCGCGAGGGTGGTCGTGGTCTGGGTGAAGTCGGTGGTGGAGCTGGAGCGCAGAAGCTTGCCGCCGTCGATGACGACGACGTGGTCACAGGTGCGCTCGAGTTCGCCCAGCAGGTGCGAGGTGACCAGGACGGAGATGCCGAAGTCCGTGTGGATGCGGCGGATCAGGCCGAGCATCTCGTCGCGGCCGACCGGGTCGAGACCGTTGGTCGGCTCGTCGAGGAAGACCAGCTGCGGGTCGTGCACCAGCGCCTGGGCGAGTTTCACGCGCTGCTTCATGCCGGTCGAGTAGCCGCCGATCGGGCGGTAGCGCTCCTCGTACAGGCCGACGTGGCGCAGGGTGTCCGCGGTGCGCTCGCGCGCGGCGGTGGGCGGCAGGCCCGACATGCGGGCCATGTGCACGACGAACTCGGTGGCCGAGACGTCGGGCGGCAGACAGTCGTGTTCCGGCATGTAGCCGACCCGCTCGCGGATGTCGGCGCCCTTCGTCGCGACGTCGAGCCCGAGCACTTCGGCGCGGCCCTCGGAGGCAGGGGACAGACCCAGCAGGATCTTGATCAGTGTGGACTTGCCGGCTCCGTTGGCTCCGACGAGTCCGGTCACCCCGGGCCCGACGTCGACGGAGAGCCGGTCAAGCGCGGTCACCCGGGGGAACCGCTTGCTCAGGCTTTCGGTCGCGATCACAGTCACGTCATAGAAGGTAGTGACGCGGGCCACTCAAGTCGTCAGACCCTGGAGCCGTCTTCAGGTCAGCCTGGAGTCGTACGGGCCCGTAGGGGATCCCCTGCCTGAGAGCTACGCGGTCTCTCCACCCTTCTCCACCTGGGCCCGCGCTATTGACGCTGTCTCTAACAACTGCCAGATTCGGCGGAGTCACGGTACGGGCACGTAGCGCGTTCGGGGCGGGAGCGTACGGGACGGCTCGTCGGAGCGCCACGGCGCTGGGCGGAGGGGAAGTGACGGTGCTGGAAGGTGCGCGGGAGCGCTGGGTGCGGACCGGTGGCGTCGAGCTGTGCGTGGCGGAGCTGGGGGACTCCGCACGGCCGACAGTCGTCCTGGTGCACGGCTATCCGGACAGCAAGGAGGTGTGGTCCGAGGTCGCGGCACGGCTGGCCGACCGTTTCCACGTCGTCCTGTACGACGTCAGGGGCCATGGACGCTCCACGGCACCGCGGCCGCTGCGCGGCGGGTTCACCCTGGAGAAGCTGACGGACGACTTCCTGGCCGTCGCGGACGCGGTCAGCCCGGACCTGCCGGTGCACCTGGTGGGCCACGACTGGGGCTCGGTGCAGGCCTGGGAGTTCGTGACCGTCGAGCGCACCAGGGGCCGGATCGCGTCCTTCACGTCGATGTCCGGCCCGTCGCTCGACCACTTCGGCCACTGGATCGCCCAGCGCGTCAGGCGGCCCACCCCGCGCCGGATCGGCCAGCTCCTCGGGCAGGGCGCGAAGTCCTGGTACGTGTACCTGCTGCACACGCCCGCGCTCCCCGAGGCCGCCTGGCGCGGCCCGCTCGGCAAGCGTTGGCCGCACATCCTCCAGCGCCTGGAGAAGGTGCCCGCAGGCGCCTACCCGACATCCTCCCTGCCCTCGGACGCGGCGCACGGCGCCTGGCTGTACCGGGACAACGTACGGTCCCGGCTGCGCAGGCCCCGTACGGACGCCCACGCGCACGCGCCCGTGCAGCTCGTCACGCCCCTCGGGGACGCGTTCTTGTCCGAGCGGCTGTACGACGAACTGGAGCAATGGGTTCCGCAGCTGACCCGGCGCACCCTCCCCGCTGGGCACTGGATCCCGCGCACGCGCCCGGACCGGCTGGCCGCCTGGATCACGGACTTCGTCACGTCGGTCGAGGACGGCAGACCGGAGCGGGTGGCCACGGACGGCCGGTACGCCGAGCGCTTCGGCGGACAGCTCGTGCTGGTCACCGGGGCGGCCAGCGGTATCGGACGGGCCACGGCGCTGGCGTTCGCGGAGGCGGGCGCGCGCGTGATCGCGGTAGACCGGGACGCGGAGGGTGCCGCCCGAACTGCCGAGACGTCCCGCCTGAGGGGCGCCCCGGAGGCATGGGCGGAGGTGGTGGACGTCTCCGACGAGCAGGCCATGGAGAAGCTCGCCGCGCGGGTCGCCGCCGAGTACGGCGTGCTGGACGTGCTGGTGAACAACGCCGGTATCGGGTTGTCGGGCTCCTTCCTGGACGCGACGTCCGACGACTGGCGCGCGGTGCTGGATGTCAACCTGTGGGGCGTCATCCATGGCTGTCGTCTCTTCGGACGGCAGATGGCCGAGCGCGGCCAGGGCGGCCACATCGTCAACACGGCGTCGGCGGCAGCTTTCCAGCCTTCCCGGGCCCTGCCCGCCTACAGCACCTCCAAGGCGGCGGTGCTGATGCTGAGCGAATGCCTCCGCGCGGAGCTGGCGGGGCAGGGCATCGGCGTGACGGCGATCTGTCCCGGCATCATCAACACCAACATCACTTCGACGGCGCGTTTCACCGGCGTCGACCCGGAGGAGGAGCGCCGCCGCCAAAAGCGCGCGGCCCGTCTCTACGGTCTGCGCAACTATCCACCGGAGAAGGTGGCCGACGCGATCCTGCGCGCGGTCGTCCGCAACGAGGCGGTGGTGCCGGTGACTCCGGAGGCGCGGGGAGCGCGGTTCATGGCCCGGTGGGCGCCGGGGGTGCTGCGGGCGCTGGCGCGGGCGGAGCCGCCGTGGTGAGCCGTTCCGCGGCCAACTCACCTACAGTCAAGCAAAATTGACGAAACCCCCTGGCGCGCAAGCAAGTTGTCCACAGAACGGCCAATCAGCCTGTGGATAACTGCAGTTGGTTGTGGATCAAACATCGGGGACAAAACAAAATGCGTGATCCGCGTCTCTCGCGTCATGCTGAGGGGATGGACGAAAGACGCACCGTGAAGGTGTCGAAATACCTCTCCAAACACCTGCGGCATCAACCCGAGCGCATCGGTCTGGCCCTCGACGACGCCGGGTGGGTCGAGATCGACACGCTCATCTCGGCGGCCGCGGCCCACGGATTCCCCTTCACCCGGGACGAGCTGGATCATGTGGTCGCCGCCAACGACAAGAAGCGCTTCGCGGTCGAGGGCACACGGATCCGCGCCAGCCAGGGCCACAGCATCGAGATCGACCTCGGACTGCCCCCGGCGACCCCACCGCCGCACCTCTATCACGGCACCGTCGCCCGCAACCTGGACGGCATCCGCGCCGAGGGCCTGCGGCCCATGAACCGGCACGACGTCCACCTCTCCGCCGACCGCGAGACCGCCACCCGCGTCGGCGCCCGCCGCGGGCGCCCCGTCGTCCTCTCCGTGGACGCGGCGGCCATGCACCGCGACGGCCATGTCTTCCACGTCAGCGCGAACGGGGTGTGGCTCACCCAGGCCGTGCCACCGCAGTACCTGCGATGAGACCTCACGCCGCAGCGCCTCAGACGTCGGCCACCGTCCATCCGGTCAGCTCGCTGCCGGTTTCACGTGAAGCGGGTCATGTTTCACGTGAAACATGACCTGCTTCACGGAAAGCGCCACCGGTTCACGCGAAGCACGATCGGCCGCATACGCTCGGAGCATGAGTCTGCGCCTGAGCACCGTGATCCTGCCGTACCGCCGTTGGAACGAGGGCGGCCGTTCGACGTGGTCGCGTGCCGAGCAGCTCGGCTTCCACACCGCGTACACCTACGACCACCTGTCCTGGCGCACCTTCCGTGACGGCCCCTGGTTCGGGGCTGTCCCGACGCTGACCGCCGCCGCGTCCATCACCGAGCGGTTGCGTCTGGGCACGCTGGTGACCTCGCCGAACTTCCGGCACCCGGTGACCCTCGCCAAGGAGCTGATCTCCCTGGACGACATCTCGGGCGGCCGGGTCACCCTGGGCATCGGCGCGGGCGGCACCGGCTTCGACGCCACCGCGCTGGGCCAGGAGCCATGGAGCCCGCGCGAGCGCGCCGATCGGTTCGGCGAATTCGTCCCCCTGCTCGACCGGCTCCTGACCGAGGACTCGGTGTCGTACAAAGGCGACTACTACGCGGCACACGAGGCACGCAACATCCCCGGCTGCGTCCAGCGACCCCGGCTGCCCTTCGCGATCGCCGCGACCGGTCCGCGCGGGCTGCGGCTCGCCGCACGGCACGGGCAGGCGTGGGTGACCACGGGCGACCCCAAGCTGTACGCGAGCGGCACCCCGGAACAGTCGGTTCAGGCCATTCGCGGGCAGGCGGAGAAGCTGGCCGACGCCTGCGCCACGATCGGACGGGACGTGAACGGTCTCGACAAGATCCTCCTCACCGGTTTCACCCCGGACCGCGCCCGCCCCCTGGAGTCCCTGGACGCCTTCGTCGACTTCGCCGGCCGCCACCAGGAGCTGGGATTCACCGAGCTCGTGATCCACTGGCCTATCCCCGACTCGGACTTCGCCGCGGACCAGAAGGTCTTCGAGCGGATCGCCATGGAGGCCCCGGCGCAGCTGCGCTGACCTCGACGACCAGTCTTCGGGCCTCGTCCGTGAGGGCTCTCGCACGGCCGTGCGGATGATCTGAGCGAGAATGGCCGGGTGACCTCAGCGACTCGACAGCCCGAGACCCCGACCGCCGCCCCCGTTCCGCCGCGGCTGATCGCCACCGATCTCGACGGCACCCTGCTGCGCGACGACAAGTCGGTCTCCCCCCGCACGGTCGCCGCGCTCGCCGCCGCCGAGGAGGCGGGCATCGAGGTGTTCTTCGTCACCGGCCGCCCGGCTCGCTGGATGGATGTCGTCAGCGACCACGTCCACGGCCACGGCCTGGCGATCTGCGGCAACGGCGCCGCCGTGGTCGACCTGCACGGCGGCCCCGGCACCCACCGGTTCGTGAAGGTGCGCGAACTCGCGAGGGAGAACGCGCTGGACGCCGTACGGCTGCTGCGGGAGGCCGCGCCCGGCACGGTGTACGCGGTGGAGCAGACGTACGGCTTCTACCAGGAGCCGGACTATCCCAAGCTGCACATGGAGATACCCGACGAGCTGGCGCCCGCCGAGGATCTGCTGGCCCCTGACGGTCCCGGCTCGGCCGAGCCCGTGCTCAAGATCCTCGCCTACCACCCCTCCCTCGACCCCGACGCCTTCCTCACCCTGGCCCGCCTGGCCATCGGCGAGCGCGCCAACGTCACCCGGTCCAGCCCCAGCGCCCTGCTGGAGATCAGCGGGCCCGGCGTCTCCAAGGCCAGCACGCTGGCCCTGTGCTGCGCCGAGCGTGGCATCTCCCACGAGGAGGTCGTCGCCTTCGGCGACATGCCCAACGACGTCGAGATGCTCACCTGGGCAGGGCAGTCGTACGCCATGGGCAACGCCCACCCCGACGTGATCGCCGCCGCCTCGGGGCAGACGGTCGCCAACAACGAGGACGGCGTGGCCGTCGTGATCGAGCGCATGCTGGCGGAACGGCTGTAGCACAGCCCCGTGCTGGTGCGTGACCGCGGGCTTCTAGCCCACGTGCACCCCGCGTTCCGCCAGCCACGGCACCGGATCCACCGAGGACCCCAGTTGCGGCGTGACCCGCACCTCGAAGTGCAGATGCGGGCCGGTCGAGTTGCCGGTCGTGCCCGACTGCCCGATCCACTGCCCGGTGGCCACGCGGTCGCCCTGGTCGACGGTGACGGCGGCGAGATGCGCGTACTGCGTGTAGTAGCCACCGTCGTGTTCGAGCACGACCTCGATGCCGAACGCGCCCCCGCACGACACGCTCACCACACGACCCTCCCCGACCGCCCGCACCGGAGTCCCGATGGGGACCGCGAAGTCCTGCCCGGTGTGCCGACGCGCCCAATGCGCACCGCCGCTGCCGAAGCCGGCCGAGAGTTGGTACCCCTCGACCGGCGCCACCCACGCACTCGTGAACCGCGTCTGCGGCTGATCGAGGCGGACGGCACCGCGACACGATCCGGCGGCGACCGAGGCGTTCGCCTGCCCCTGCAACTGCCACCGCGCCTCTTCGAGCTTCTCCTCGATGTTCTTCTTGATGCCGTCGAGTTCGGCCCTGCGCCGCTCCAACGCCTGCCAGGCCGTCGCGGCCCTCGCCTCGTCGGCGGTGAGCCGGGCCTCGGCGCGACGGCCTTTGCCGATCGCGTTGGCGACGGCCACGTTCCTCCGGGAGAACACCTGCTGACCGCGCATCAGCTCCTCCGGGTTGCCCGCGAAGACGATCTGCGCGGCGAGCGGGAGTCCACCGCTGTCACGGTACTGAGCGCGTGCGATGCGTCCCAGTTCCTCGTGGTGCACGGCGATCTCCTGCCGCTCACGGTCGAGGAGCTGCCCCAGCCGGCTGACCTCCGCCGCCTGCACGTCCGCCGCGCGCCGCACCTCCTCGTACCGCTGTGTCGCCGCGGCCGCGTCCGCGTACAGTCGCGCCACCTGAACGCTGAGACCGGCGTCGGGGCCGTCCCCCAGGTCGTCGTCGGAGGTCGTGGGCCGCGCCGCGAGCACCGCCACCGCACACACCAGTACCGCAAACAGCCGCGGATGGCGGCGAAGTGAACGCATGTCAGCGATCGTGACCCAGCCCGGCCGGCTCCCGCCCGTTCACGTCGTACGCCTGGGGGAACCATCCGCCCGGATGGCTCAGTACCGCGACTCACTCGGACGCACGGCTCGCCGTGACTACCGCGCCTCCGTCAACAGCTCCGACTCCGCTTCCCGTTCCAGCATCCGCCGCAGCGGCCCCTCCGCGGCGGTCAGTTCGTCGTGGGAGCCACGCTGCACGATCCGTCCCTCGTCCAGCACGATCACCTCGTCCACGGCCTCCAGACCGGCCAGCCGATGAGTGATGAGCAGGGTCGTACGGCCCGCGGTCGCGGCCAGCAGATCAGCGGTGAGCGCGTCGGCGGTCGGCAGGTCCAGGTGCTCGGCGGGCTCGTCCAGCACGAGGACGGGGAAGTCGGCGAGCAACGCCCTGGCCAAGGCGAGGCGTTGACGCTGTCCGCCCGACAGCCGCGCCCCGTGCTCGCCGATCAGCGTGTCGAGCCCGTCGGGCAGGCTGTCGGCCCATTCCAGCAGCCGGGCTCGTGCGAGCGCGCCGCGCAGATCGTCCTCGGTGGCGTCCTTCTTCGCCAGGAGCAGGTTCTCGCGCACCGAGCTGTCGAAGAGGTGCGCGTCCTGCGCGCACAGCCCCACGAGCCGCCGTACGTCGTCGCCGTCCAGCGTGTACGCGTCGACGCCGCCCAGCGTGTACGCACCGGACTCCGCGTCCAGGAACCGCAGCAGCACCTGCGCGAGCGTCGTCTTGCCGGACCCGGACGGCCCGACCACGGCGATCCGCCGCCCGGCCTCGAGGGTCAGGTCGAGCCCGGCGAGGGCGTCCCGGCCCTGCCCGGTGTGCCGGGCGGCCAGGTCCTTGACGACGAGCGGGAACGGCGAGGCGGGCGCCTGGCGGGGCCGCTCGGGTTCGCGCACGGGTTCGGGGGAGTCCAGGACCTCGTAGACGCGCTCCGCGCTCCTGCGCACCCGCTGCCGGTGCTGCACGGCGAGCGGCAGACCGAGGACGGCCTCGAACGCGGCCAGCGGCGTGAGGACGACGACGGCCATCGCCACACCGCCCAGCCGTCCGCCGGCCACCGCCTGGGCGCCGACGAGCGCCGCGGCCGCGACGGTCAGGCCGGAGACGAGCGCGGTCAGTCCGTCGCCGAGCGCCGTGGCCGTGGCGCCCCGCGAGGCGATCCGGGTGAGCGCGGCGTCCGCCTGACGCACCTGCTCCGTACGACCGGGCAGGGCACCGGCGACGGTCAGCTCAGCGGTGCCGGTGAGCAGGTCGGCGGCGCGGGTCGCGAGCACCCCGCGGGCGGGGGCGAGCCGGTGTTCGGCGCGCCGCGCCACAGCGCCGGTGACCAGCGGGACGCCGACTCCGGCCGCGAGGAGTCCCGCGGCGAGTACGGCGCCCGCCTCGGGCAGCAGCCACGCCGTGAAGGCCACGGACCCGGCGGAGACCACGACAGCGGCGCCGGCGGGAAGCAGCCAGCGCAGCCAGTAGTCCTGCAGCGCGTCCACATCGGCGACGAGCCGCGAGAGCAGGTCGCCCCGCCGGGCCCTGCTCAGCCCCGCGGGCGCCAGTCGCTCCAGCCGGCGGTACACGGCGACCCGGGTGTCGGCCAGCATCCGCAGGACGGCGTCGTGCGACACCAGCCGCTCTCCGTAGCGGAAGACGGCCCGGCCGATGCCGAACGCCCGCGTCGCCGTCACGGCCACCATCAGATAGAGCACGGGCGGCTGCTGCGAGGCCCGCGAGATGAGCCACCCGGACGTGGCCATGAGCCCGACGGCACTGCCGAGCGCCAGGCTCCCCAGCAGCAGCGCGAGAGCGAGCCGCCCGCGCCGGGCAGCCGCCATGGCACGAACCCGGCCCAGAACGCCCCCCGCGGTCGCCCGGGGCTCCGTGACGGACGCGCCGGAAGCGGACGCGTCGACCACGGGCTCGCGCCCCACGGGACCGGCCTCGACCGGACGTGCCC
The DNA here is from genome assembly GCF_043198595.1 of Streptomyces sp. NPDC048751. Lineage (NCBI taxonomy): Bacteria > Bacillati > Actinomycetota > Actinomycetes > Kitasatosporales > Streptomycetaceae > Streptomyces > Streptomyces sp. NPDC048751. The sequence goes on along the minus strand of NZ_JBICUX010000012.1, from coordinate 173,362 downwards.
CGGAATTCCTGCCCTCGACATCAGCGTGCTCGGCGTCCCCGCCGTCGGCGTCGACGCGGGCGGCCGTCTCTGCCTCCGCGAGCCGCACCACCCGGTCCGCCACGCCCAGCAGCGCCGGCCGGTGCACCACCAGCAGCACCGTCCGCCCGGCCGCCAGCCGCCGCACCGCGGCCACGACCTCGGCCTCGGTCTCCCCGTCCAGCGCGGCGGTCGGTTCGTCCAGCAGCAGTACGGGCCGGTCCGCGAGGAACGCCCGCGCCAGCGCGAGGCGCTGCCGCTGACCCGCGGACAGTCCGGCCCCGTCCTCCCCGAGCACGGTTTCCGCACCGGCGGGCAGCGCCTCCACGAATTCCAGCGCGCCGGCGTCCGACAACGCCCTGCGGACAGCGGCGTCGTCGGCGTCGGGACGCGCCAGCCGTACGTTCTCGGCGATCGTCCCCGCGTACAGGTGCGGCCGCTGCGGCACCCACGCGATCCGAGACCGCCACTGCTCCAGGTCGGCCTCGGCGAGATCGACTCCCCCGGCCCGCACCCGGCCCCCGGTCGGACGCACGAAGCCCAGCAACACGTTCAGCAGGGTCGACTTGCCCACCCCGCTCGGCCCGACGAGCGCCACCGTCTCCCCGGGGCCGACGTCGAAGGACACGTCCGACACGGCGTCCACGGACCGCCCCGGGTACCGGACCGTCACGCCCTCGAAGGCCACCCCGCCCGCCGGTACGGCATCCGTGCCGGAGGCCGGCAAGGGGGTCTCCAGTACGGCGAAGATCTCCTCTGCTGCCGCGAGCCCCTCCGCCGCCGCGTGGTACTGCGCGCCGACCTGGCGCAGCGGCAGATACGCCTCGGGAGCGAGCACGAGGATGACCAGCCCGATGTACAGGTCCATCTCGCCATGGACGAGCCGCATACCGATCGTCACGGCGACCAGGGCCACCGAGAGCGTGGAGAGCAGCTCCAGTGCGAAAGAGGAGAGGAAGGCGATCCGCAGCGTCCGCATGGTCGCCTGCCGGTACTCGCCGGTGATGCGCCGGATCGAGTCGGCCTGTGCCTTCGCCCGCCCGAACACCTTCAAGGTCGGCAGTCCCGCGACCACGTCCAGGAAGTGTCCGGAGAGCCGGGAGAGCAGCCGCCACTGACGGTCCATCCGGGACTGGGTGGCCCAGCCGATCAGCATCATGAAGACCGGGATCAACGGCAGCGTGCCGACGATGATCGCGGCGGAGACCCAGTCCTCGGTCACGATCCGCGCCAGCACCGCCACCGGCACGACCACCGCGAGCCCCAACTGGGGCAGATACCGCGAGAAGTAGTCGTCGAGGGCGTCGACCCCCCGGGTGGCGAGAGCCACCAGCGATCCGGTCCGCTGCCCGCTCAGCCACCCCGGGCCGAGTGCGGCGGCCCGCGCCAGCAGCCGCCCCCGCAGTTCCGACTTCACCGCCGCGCTGGCGCGGTGGGCGGCGAGTTCGGTGAGCCAGGACACCAGAGCACGACCGATCGCCACAGCCACCAGAAGCAGCAGGGGAGTGCGGAGTTCGGCGACCGACATACCGTGCTGGAACGCGCCGACCACCGCCTCGGCGATGAGCATCGCCTGTGCGACGACCAGCCCCGCGCCCAGGGCGCCCAGGCCGACGACCGCCACCAGAAAGCGACGGGTGGCCCGGGCGTACCGGAGGAGACGTGGATCGATTGGTTTCACGTGAAACACACCTCAGTGAGTGGCTTCGGCGAGGTGCTGGGTGCCGATCCGCTTGCGGAACACCCAGTAGGTCCAGCCCTGGTACAGCATCACGATCGGGGTGGCGATCGCCGCACACCAGGTCATGATCTTCAGGGTGTACGGGCTCGACGAGGCGTTGGTGACCGTGAGGTTCCAGTCCGCGTTGAGCGAGGACGGCATGACGTTCGGGAAGAGGGTCAGGAAGAGCATCGCCACGGCGGCCACGATGGTGACACCGGACAGGGCGAACGACCAGCCCTCACGCCCCGCCTGGTTCGCCACGAGCGCCGCGACCAGCGCGGTGACCGCCACGACCAGCGCGACCAGGCTCTTGCCGTCACCACTCTCGACCTGCGTCCACAGCAGGAAGACCAGGGCGAGCGCGGCGGTGACCAGGCCGACTTTGAGGGCCAGCTTCCGAGCCCGCTCCCGGATGTCACCGACGGTCTTGAGCGCGGTGAACACCGCTCCGTGGAAGGTGAACAGCGTGAGCGTCACCAGTCCGCCGAGGAGCGCGTACGGGTTGAGGAGGTCCCCTACGTTGCCGACGTACTCGAAGTGCTGGTCGATCTTCACGCCGCGCACGATGTTGCCGAAGGCCACGCCCCACATGAAGGCGGGGATCAGTGAGGTCCAGAAGATCGCGGTCTCCCAGTTGCGCTGCCAGCTCTCCTCGGGCCGCTTCACCCGGTACTCGAAGGCGACACCCCGCACGATCAGGCAGACCAGGATCAGCAGCAGGGGCAGGTAGAAGCCGGAGAAGAGCGTGGCGTACCACTCGGGGAACGCGGCGAAGGTCGCGCCGCCGGCCGTCAGCAGCCACACCTCGTTGCCGTCCCACACGGGGCCGATGGTGTTGATCAGGACCCGCTTCTCGGGCCGGTCACGGGCGAGCAGCTTGGTGAGGACGCCGACCCCGAAGTCGAACCCCTCCAGGAAGAAGTAGCCGATCCACAGGACGGCGATGAGGACGAACCAGACGTCGTGCAGTTCCATGACAGTGCAGCTCCCTCGGCCTAGTAGGAGAAGGCCATCGGCTTGTCGGCGTCACGGGAGTCGCCGCCGATCTTCGTGGGCGGGTTGAGGTCGGCCTCGGTGAGCTCGGGTGGACCGGCCTTGACGTACTTCACCAGCAGCTTGACCTCGACGACGGCGAGGACGGCGTACAGGGCGGTGAAGACGATCATCGAGGTGAGGACCTCGCCCTGGGAGACACCGGGGGAGACCGCGTCACGGGTCTGGAGCACGCCGTAGACGACCCACGGCTGGCGGCCCATCTCGGTGAAGATCCAGCCCCAGGAGTTGGCGATCAGCGGGAAGCCCAGGGTGAGGATCGCGATGCGCCAGTACCACTTGGTGAGCGTCGGGCTGAGGGCCTTCCCGGGCAGCAGTGCCAGGTGCGGCACCTCGTCGTCACCCACCCTCAGGTGCTGCGGCAGCAGGAACTTCTTGCGGGTCAGCCACAGTCCGGCCAGGCCGATCGCGAAGGACGTCATACCGAAGCCGATCATCCAGCGGAAGCCCCAGTAGGCGACCGGGATGTTGGGCCGGTAGTCGCCGGGCCCGAACTTCTCCTGCTCGGCCTTGTTGACGTCGTTGATGCCGGGGACGTACGAGCTGAAGTCGTCCTTGGCCAGGAAGGACAGCAGGCCAGGTATCTCGATGGCGACCTTGTTGTGCCCCTTGTCGACGTCGCCGACGGCGAAGACCGAGAAGGGCGCCGGCGCCTCGCCGTCCCACAGGGCCTCGGCCGCGGCCATCTTCATCGGCTGCTGCTCGAACATGACCTTGCCGAGGACGTCTCCGCTGATCGCGGTGAGCATGCCACCGATGACCACGGTGACCAGCCCGAGCCGCAGCGAGGTCTTCATCTCCCGCACGTGCTTCTTGCGGGCGAGGTGGAAGGCCGCGATGCCGACCATGAAGGCGCCACCGGTCAGGAAGGCCGCGGAGAGGGTGTGGAACGCCTGGCTGAGGGCGGTGTTCTGAGTCAGGACGGCCCAGAAGTCGGTGAGCTCGGCCCTGCCCTTCTCCTTGTTGATCCTGTATCCGACCGGGTGCTGCATCCACGAGTTGGCCGCGAGGATGAAGTAGGCCGACAGGATCGTGCCGAGGGAGACCATCCATATGCAGGCCAGGTGGATCTTCGGGGGGAGCTTGTCCCAGCCGAAGATCCACAGCCCGATGAAGGTGGACTCGAAGAAGAAGGCGATGAGAGCCTCGAAGGCGAGCGGGGCACCGAAGATGTCACCGACGAAGCGGGAGTAGTCCGACCAGTTCATACCGAACTGGAACTCCTGCACGATGCCGGTGACGACACCCATCGCGATGTTGATCAGGAAGAGCTTGCCCCAGAACTTCGTCGCCCTGAGGTACTTCTCCTTCTTCGTCCGCACCCAGGCGGTCTGGAGACCCGCGGTCAGCGCTGCCAGGGAGATCGTCAGGGGGACGAACAGGAAGTGGTAGACGGTCGTGATGCCGAACTGCCAGCGTGCCAGGGTCTCCGGCGCCAAAGCCAGGTCCACGTCGCCGCTCCTTACTTCTGACGCTTGTGAATGCGTTCACATTCACAAGCCATTATGCAACACCGGTTTCCGGCCCCAAAAGGGGGGTCCCCTGTTTCACGTGAAACAGGGGACCCAGGGATCGGTTCGCGCGAAGCAGAGCCCGGCAGCTCGGTGAGCGTGGCGTCTTCGAGAGCCTTACAGGTCCTTTCGGAACCCTTCCGCCGCCTTCAGGAAGATGTCGTTCCCCTCGGTCTCCCCGATGGTCACCCGCACACCCTCACCGGGGAAAGGCCTGATCACAGCACCTGCCTGCTCGCAGGCTGCAGCAAAGTCAACCGTGTGCTCCCCCAGCCGCAGCCACACGAAGTTGGCCTGCGTCTCGGGAACCGTCCAGCCCTGGGCACGCAGCGCCTCGACCACACGAGTGCGCTCGCACACCAGGGAGCCGACCCGCCCGATCAGCTCGTCCTCCGCGCGCAGCGAGGCGATCGCCGCGTCCTGTGCGAGTTGGCTCACACCGAACGGCACCGCCGTCTTGCGCAGTGCCGCAGCGACCGGCTCATGGGCGATCGCGAAGCCCACCCGCAGCCCGGCCAGGCCGTACGCCTTGGAGAACGTCCGCAGGACGCAGACGTTGGGCCGTTCCCGGTACAGCTCGACGCCGTCGGGCACCTCGGGGTCGCGGATGAACTCCCGGTACGCCTCGTCGAGGACGACCAGAACATCGCCGGGCACCCGGTCCAGGAACCGCTCCAGCTCGGCCCGCTTCACGACCGTGCCCGTGGGGTTGTTGGGGTTGCAGACGAAGATCAGCCGGGTCCGGTCGGTGATCGCGGCCGCCATCGCGTCCAGGTCGTGCACATCACCCGGTGTCAGCGGCACCTGCACCGACGTCGCGCCGCTGATCTGCGTGATGATCGGGTACGCCTCGAAGGACCGCCAGGCGTAGATCACCTCGTCGCCGGGACCGGAGGTGGCCTGGATCAGCTGCTGGGCCACGCCGACCGAGCCGGTGCCGGTGGCCAGGTGGGAGAGCGGGACGGCGAAGCGTTCGGACAGCTCGTTCATGAGGCCCGTGCACGCCATGTCGGGGTAGCGGTTGAAGTTGCAGGCCGCCGCCGTCACGGTCTCCATGACGCCGGGCAACGGCGGGTAGGGATTCTCGTTGGAGGACAGCTTGTAGGCGACCGGGCCGCCGGCCGCGGCGCGCTTGCCCGGCTTGTAGGTGGGGATCCCGTCCAGCTCGGCGCGCAACTTGGGGCTCGTCTCGCTCACCGCAGTCCTCCTCATGACCACCGGCTTCCAATACTGCTCACCCTATGAGGATTGGGCGCCGCTGCGTACTGGTGAACGACAATCACCGCGCTCCCCTCGGCATCCGGGGCATCACCGTACGAAGGCGTACCAATCAGGGGGCGCGTCATACATATATCTATGCGCCGGTGGCTCACTCCGTGGCGCGCATCCCCCGTCAAGGTGAGTTGAGACCTCTTCGAAACATCGGAGAGTTGGCAGGCTCATGCGTGCCACCACGTCACGTACTGCGCCTAAGACGTTCAACTTCCTTCATTTCCAAGGCAATTGAGGCCCCTCAGCCATGCAGAAACGTGCCTGTCAACGCGTGCATATGCGTCCGCCCTACCCCACCGCATGAGCCCTACTATCGGCTCGCCATGACAGCAGCAGGGAAGCACCAGGTGAGCCGCGCGGAAACCTCACGCCGAGGCAGCCGGCCGGGCCGGGCGGGCATCAGGGACGTGGCCGCCGCCGCCGGGGTCTCCATCACGACCGTCTCCGACGCCCTCAACGGCAAGGGCCGGCTCCCCGACGCCACCCGACGCCATGTCCGTGAGGTCGCCGACCGGCTGGGCTATCGCCCGTCGGCGGCCGCCAGAACCCTCCGTACCGGCAAGTCGGGCCTCATCGGCCTGACCGTGACGACGTACGGGGATGAACCTTTCACCTTCACCGAGTTCGCGTACTTCGCCGAGATGGCCCGCGCCGCGACCTCGGCCGCGCTCGCCCGGGGCTACGCGCTGGTCATCCTGCCGGCGACCTCCCGCCACGACGTGTGGTCGAACGTCGCCCTCGACGGCACGGTCGTCATCGACCCCTCCGACCATGACCCGGTCGTCAGCGAACTGGTCCGCCAGGGGTTACCGGTCGTCTCCGACGGCCGCCCGGCCGGCGCGCTCCCGGTCACGGCGTGGGTCGACAACGACCACGAGGCCGCCGTCCTGGGCATCCTCGACCACCTGGCCGACGCCGGAGCCCGCCGCATCGGCCTGCTGACGGGGACGACGACGGACACGTACACCCACCTGTCGACGACCGCCTACCTGCGCTGGTGCGAGCGTGTGGGCCAGGATCCCGTGTACGAGGCCTACCCGGCACACGATCCGTGCGCGGGCGCCGTCGCCGCCGACCGGCTGCTCGCCCGGCCCGACCGCCCTGACGCCGTCTACGGACTGTTCGACCCCAACGGCACCGACCTGCTCGCCGCCGCCCGCCGCTACGGTCTGCGCGTCCCCGACGACCTGCTGCTGGTCTGCTGCAGCGAGTCCACCGTGTACGCCAACACCGAGCCGCCCATCACCACGCTCTCCCTCAAGCCGCGCCGCATCGGCACGGCGGTGGTCCAGCTCCTCATCGACGCGATCGAAGGGGTCGAGTCGGACCAACCGGTCGAGCAGGTGATACCGACCGAGCTGATCGTGCGTACCTCGTCCCAGCGTCGTCCGCCGCGGACGACGGTCAGCCCGCCCCGGGCACCCGAGGAGGAGTAGCGCGAGGGTGTGGGCCACAACATGGGCATGCTGTGCCCGGGGTGGACGAAGCCCGGCCCAATCGGGGCGAAAGCCGCGATGAACGGGAGCCCCGCTCCGATTCACCACCCCTGGGTCATCACACGGCGCGATCCGCATTCCTATGATGGGCCCACGACACCGCGGGCCGCTGCGACCAGGCAGTCCGATGCGGTGCAGATGCGGCGCGATGGTGGAGGGGTCTGATGACTCAGGGGGCCGGTCAGGGACCCGAGGTGGAGCGCACGGCGACGTTGCGCGACTTCCGGGTGCCCGCTTACGTCCACGAGACCGGTCCGTACGACCACAGTGCGCAACCGGAGGAAGCGGTGCGCCCGGTCGAGGAGCCGTTGGAGCACCCGGAGGGTTACACCCCCACACAGCGCGATCTGCCGGTCATCAACCGGGGTGACACGCTCCAGGTGACGGTTGACCCGGCGGCGGCCACGGCCCCGCAGGCCACCGCCACCGGCCAGGGCCCCCTGTACGTCGTCGGTGACGTGCACGGCTACCTGGACGAGCTCTTGGCCGCCCTCCAGGAGAAGGGCCTGGTCGACGCCGCAGGCCAGTGGAGCGCGGGCACCGCCCGGTTGTGGTTCCTCGGCGACTTCACCGACCGCGGCCCCGACGGCATCGGCGTCATCGACCTGGTGATGCGGCTGTCCGCCGAAGCCGCCGCGGCAGGCGGCTACTGCAAGGCCCTCATGGGCAACCACGAGCTGCTGCTGCTCGGCGCCAAGCGGTTCGGCGACACTCCCGTCAACTCCGGCGCGGGCACCGCCACCTTCCAGGCGGCCTGGCTGCTCAACGGCGGCCAGAAGTCCGACATGGACCGTCTCCAGGACCACCACCTGCAGTGGATGGCCCGCCTCGACGCCGTCGAGGAGGTCGACGGCCACCTGCTCGTGCACTCCGACACGACCGCCTACCTCGACTACGGCGACTCGATCGAGGCGGTCAACGACACCATCCGCGAGACGCTCACCCGCAACGACGCGGACGAGGTGTGGGACCTGTTCCGCAAGTTCACCAAGCGGTTCTCCTTCCGCGACGAGGGCGGTGCCGACGCCGTGCGCTCCCTGCTCGACATGTACGGCGGCACCCGCATCGTTCACGGCCACAGCCCCATTCCGTACCTGCTCGGCGAGGTCGGCTCCGAGGAGGGCGAGGACCCGGCCGGTCCGGTGGTCGAGGGACCGCACGTCTACGCCGACGGGCTGGCCATCGCGATGGACGGCGGGGTGACCATGGCCGGAAAGCTGCTGGTCCAGCAACTTCCCCTGGATAACTGAACCTTCACCGGGCAGGCGTCCCCGGGCGTCGGAACGACGGGCGACGGCGCAGGCCAGGGGCCAATTTCGGCAAACCCCCTGTCAACGTGTGCCGTCACCGCTCTACCATCGCCTTATCCGTAGCAGGCTCCCCTCCGTTTCTGCCCGACGGCTCGTTGGCATGCGAGCCCCAAGCCCTACGGAGCATCGGGGGATGCACATGAACAGCGTTCCGCAGCACCTGCACAGCGAGGACCGCCAGGAGTACGAGCGGATCCTCGACGAGGCGCTGCGCTCCGCACCACACCGCCCGGAACTGGCCGCTGTGGGACAGCGGCTCAATCCCGAACAGCTGCGCACCATGGCGCTCAACGCCACCACGTTCATCACGGCGGCCGCGGCGACCGAGTACCAGCACTATGTGAAGGTCCGCGAGGAACTGCGCCGTCCGGCGCCGTCCACCCCGTCGTCGGCCCGCGACTCCGGTTCCTCCGAGCCGGACGCGAGCACGATGGGGCTCGCCGCCACCATGGGTGAGGTCGCCGAGACCGCAGGCGCGGGCGCCGTCGCCGTCGTCGCGGTCCTGGCGCCCGTCCTCGCCGGAACCGCCGCGGCGATCTTCCTGCTGGTGGGTTACATCCTGAAGATGCTCGATCCTGAGCCGGCGTTCGCCCAGACCCTGTTGACCGCCGGATGGGTGTTCGGCGCCATGACCGCGGCCGCGATCCTCGTCGCCACCGTCGGGCTGCTGCTCACCGCACTGCGCAACCGCCCCTCGCCGACGGCCGGTCCGTACGGCGAACTGGAAGAAGAGGTGACGCGGGCCAGGGAAGCCTGGCACGAGGCACTCCTGGAGCGCGGCATCCTGCCGTTCCTGCGAGACGCCCTCGCCGCCGCTCCCGACACCACGGCCGCACTGCACCCCGCGGCCCCGCCGGCCCCGACCGGCCGCATCCCGCACCTCGGTTACGGCCGTCCCGGCTTCACCAGCCCCGCCGACGACGGAGACCGCGGCCCCCGCCCGAGCTTCTCCAGCCCGGACTACACCAGCCCGGACTTCGGGGGCCCCGAGCACCAGCCCGAGTAACCCCAGGCTTGCGCCCCCGCCCAGGGGAGCGCAAGCCACACCGGGGTCACACCGGTCGGTGGACGCGGGTCAGTCGGCCAGCGGCAGGTACACGCGGTTGCCCGCGGCCGCGAACTCCTTCGACTTCTGAGCCATGCCCTCCTCGACCTCCGTCCGGGTACCGCCGTGTTCGCGGCGGATGTCCTGGGAGATCTTCATCGAGCAGAACTTCGGCCCGCACATCGAGCAGAAATGAGCCGTCTTGGCGGGCTCGGCCGGCAGTGTCTCGTCGTGGAACTCCCGTGCCGTGTCCGGATCGAGGGCCAGGTTGAACTGGTCCTCCCACCGGAACTCGAAGCGGGCGTCGGACAGCGCGTCGTCCCACTCCTGCGCACCGGGGTGCCCCTTGGCGAGGTCGGCCGCATGGGCGGCGATCTTGTAGGTGATGACGCCGGTCTTGACGTCGTCACGGTTGGGCAGGCCCAAGTGCTCCTTGGGCGTGACGTAGCAGAGCATGGCTGTGCCCCACCAGGCGATCATCGCGGCACCGATGCCGGAGGTGATGTGGTCGTACGCGGGCGCGACGTCTGTCGTCAGCGGGCCGAGCGTATAGAACGGAGCTTCATCGCAGATCTCCTGCTGAAGGTCGATGTTCTCCTTGATCTTGTGCATCGGGACGTGGCCCGGGCCCTCGATCATGGTCTGTACGTTGAAACGCTTGGCGATCGTGTTGAGTTCCCCGAGTGTGCGCAACTCCGCGAACTGCGCCTCGTCGTTGGCGTCCGCGATCGAGCCCGGCCGCAGACCGTCGCCCAGCGAGTAGGTGACGTCATAGGCGGCGAGGATCTCGCAGAGTTCCTCGAAGTGCTCGTACAGGAACGACTCCCTGTGGTGCGCGAGGCACCAGGCCGCCATGATCGAGCCACCGCGAGAGACGATGCCGGTCTTGCGGTTGGCGGTGAGCGGGACGTACGGCAGCCGGACACCCGCATGGACCGTCATGTAGTCCACGCCCTGCTCCGCCTGTTCGATGACCGTGTCCTTGTAGATCTCCCAGGTCAGCTCCTCGGCCTTGCCGTCGACCTTCTCGAGGGCCTGGTAGAGCGGGACCGTGCCGATGGGGACGGGGGAGTTGCGCAGCACCCACTCGCGGGTGGTGTGGATGTTGCGGCCGGTGGACAGGTCCATGACGGTGTCGGCGCCCCAACGGGTCGCCCAGGTCATCTTCTCGACCTCCTCCTCGATGGAGGAGGTCACCGCGGAGTTGCCGATGTTTGCGTTGACCTTCACCAGGAACCGCTTGCCGATGATCATCGGCTCGATCTCCGGGTGGTTCACATTGGCCGGCAGCACCGCGCGACCCGCCGCGATCTCCTCGCGCACCACCTCGGGCGAAACGTTCTCCCTGATGGCCACGTACTCCATCTCGGGCGTGACCTCGCCTCGGCGCGCGTAGGCGAGCTGCGTGACTGCCTTGCCGTCACGGCTGCGGCGCGGCTGTCGGGGCCGACCCGGGAACACCGCGTCGAGGTTGCGCAGTCCGCCACGCGGGGAGGTGTGCTTGACCCCGTCGTCCTCGGGACGGACGGGACGGCCCGCGTACTCCGCCGTGTCGCCACGGGAGATGATCCAGTTCTCCCGCAGTGGCGGCAGGCCCCTACGGACGTCGGTGTCGGCCAGCGGATCGGTGTACGGGCCCGAGGTGTCGTAGAGCGTGACTGTCTGCCCGTTGGTGAGGTGCACCTGACGGACCGGCACCCGCAGATCGGGGCGTGAGCCCTCGACATACGCCTTGTGCCAGCCGATGGACTTCCCGGCCTCCTCGCTGCTGGGGGACTGCATGGAGGCAGGCGTGCGCGCGTCCTTGTTGGTCATGAGACCTACTCCCTACGCCGGCATTACCCGGTAACAGGTTCGGCGGTCGACGCAGCGGTTTCCGTCGGTCGGCGTTTCATGGGAAACATCACGCTGTTCCACGTGAAACATCGCGAAGACGGAGGTCAGCGCCCTCTCAGCCCGGTGCTCCGAGCTCCCGCGTGTGCAAAGGTGCCTCCACGCTAGCGTCCTTTGTGGCGCGGTGAACAGTGGGCCTCGGTCGTTCTTGCGATGATCGGGCGGTGACCACGAGACAGCAGTACCCGTTCCCGCCGAACGAGCCGCCCCGCCGACCTGGCAGCGGAAACGGCAACGGCCGTGGGGACGCGCCTGGTTACGGCGGCGGCCACGATCAGCGAGCCGCGTTCGGTGACGAACACGCCCGCGGGTCCGGCCCCGGCATCGGTCAGGACTACGACTTCGCCGGCGGGCACGAACATGGTCCGGGAGACCGCGGCCCGGGACATGGACCTGGGGGCGGGCAGGGGTTCGGTCCCGGCGGCGGCCAAGGGCTCGGTCCCGGTGGCGGTGACGCGCATCGGCATGGTCCCGGCTCCGAAGGTGGCCGCGGGCCGGGCGTCGGTGGTGGAGACGGCCACGACCCCGGGCACGGGCACGAGGGTGGCGGCAACGGTCATGGCCACTCGCACAGTCACAGCCACGGTCCCGCCGCACCTGTCTCCAAGCATCTGCGCAAGGTCATCGCGGCGATCCTCATCCCGTTCGCCGCGGCGGTCGTGGTCGGGCTGGCCGTACTGTGGCCCGGCGGTGCCCCCGCGCACGAGCGCACCGGCGTCGGTTTCGACCGGCAGACCCAGCAAGCCACGGTCACCGAGGTCGAGAGCGTGAGCTGCAAGTCGGTGAACGCCTCGGGGGGCGCCCCGACCGGCGGCGCCCCCACAGCCGAGGGGGCCTCCGCCCAGCAGCAGGCGAACGGCACCTGCAAGAAGGCGACGATCCGTGTCGACACCGGCGACGACACGGGCCGTACGTTCACGGAGATCGTCCAGCCGGACCAGTCACGGCAGTTGCACGAGGGCCAGGAGGTAGTGGTCGCCTACGAGCCCTCGGCACCGAAGGACCTGCAGTACTCGGTCACCGACGTCAACCGCCGCCTCCCGATGACGGTGCTCGCCGGTATCTTCGCCCTCGCCGTCGTCGTCGTGGGACGGCTGCGCGGTGTCATGGCGCTGGTCGCGCTGGCCATCAGCTTCATGGTGCTGAACTTCTTCATCCTGCCAGCGATCCTGCAGGGTTCGAACCCGCTGGTCGTGGCCGTGGTGGGGTCGAGCGCCATCATGCTGGTCGCCCTCTACCTGTGCCACGGGCTGTCGGCCCGTACGTCCGTGGCCGTCCTGGGCACTCTGATCTCGCTGCTGCTGATCGGCATCCTCGGTTCGGTGTTCATCGACTGGGCCGCGCTCACCGGGAACACCGACGACAGCACCGGTCTGATCCACGGGCTGTACCCCGAGATCGACATGAGTGGTCTGCTGCTGGCCGGCGTGATCATCGGCTCGCTCGGTGTCCTCGACGACGTGACGGTCACCCAGACGTCCGCGGTGTGGGAGCTGCACGAGGCCAATCCGGCGATGGGCTGGCGGGGGCTGTACCGCGCCGGTATCCGCATCGGCCGCGACCACATCGCCTCGGTCGTCAACACGCTGGTCCTCGCCTACGCGGGCGCGGCGCTGCCCCTGTTGCTGCTCTTCTCGATCGCGCAGAGCGGCGTCGGTACGGTCGCCAACAGCGAGCTGGTCGCGGAGGAGATCGTGCGCACGCTGGTGGGCTCGATCGGGCTGGTCGCGTCGGTGCCGGTCACCACGGCCCTGGCGGCCCTGGTCGTCTCGGCCGACCGTCAGGGCGAGACAGCACTGGCGTCGGCGGTACCGGCCACCGCGGACACGGGGCCGATCCCGGTACGCGGCACCCGCGGCCGGCGGCGCAAGCGCTGAGGCGGGCGAGCACTGGGCCGGGCGCCACCCGGCGCTGCAACACGCTTCCTCCGAAAGCACCACACTGGGCGTCCACCGAAAGAAGCCGCCACAGCCGCCACGCGCCAGGTGCGAAAGAAGAAGCGTTCCTGCGCATCCCCCGCCCACAGCTGAAGCGTTCCGCCTCCGCCGCTGCCGCAGGCCTTCAGCCGGCGCTCTGCTCCTCCGCCAGGATGCGGTCCAGAGCCTCGTCGAGGTGGGCGTCGAAGTCGCCGAGCGCGCCCTCCTGGCCCAGCGGCACCAGCTTGTCGGTGCGGTCCAGGAAAGCCACGAGCGGCGCCGTGGACGAGCGGAACAGCGCGTGGTCACAGCCGACCTGAAGCCGGATCAGGACCTCGCCCAGCGAGTCCTGTTCCACCGGCGAGACCCGCACATCGCCCTCACCGCACGGCCGCCCCACCCCGTCGATCAGCAGCTCGCGACCGAAGGCCCAGGTCACCGGGGCATCACCGGGCAGATGGAAGGTCAGCCGTACGGCATAGGGATCGCAGGCCTCGTACCGCAGTTCCACCGGGATACGGAATGAGAGCTCCTCGGAGACGAGAAAGCTCATCATGACCTCTGCCTGTACGGACTCGCGCATCGCCTGTCCTGTCATATGCCGTCACCTGGCCGGGAATGAACCCCTGACACTTGGTGGCATCTTGCTGAACGTACACAGGAGATCACAAGGAGTGAGTTTTCAGATACTGATAGAGAGCGCGAGCGACCCCAGGAGCTGCCCCATCTCGTCCTGGAGACGGTGCACCACGGGGAACAGCCGGTCGGCCTGGTGGGAGGGCAGGGAGATGGCCACCGTGGCCGCGGTGTTGCCCAGTGTGATCGGGATCGCGGCACACACCGTCCCCAGGGCGTACTCCTGTCGCTCGACCACCGGTTCCATCCGTCGTGTGCGCTCCAACCGGCGCAACAGGGCGTGTCCGTCACGCACCGTGTAGGGCGTGAGGGAGGTCACCGGGTAGCGGTCGAGGTGGTCGCGGCGGGCGTCCTCGTCGAGTTGGGAGAGGAGGCACTGCCCGACGGCATGCGCGTGACCGGTCTCACGGAAGTCGGCCCACTCCTCCACCGCGGGATTGGCAACGGTGTCGGAGACGCACATGACCTCGATCTCGCCCTCGCGGTAGACCGCGTAGTACACAGGCACACCGAGCGAATCGCGCCACCGCGCGAGCGCGTCGTTGACCGTGCTGCGACGTTTCTGCGCCGCCCCGCTGCTGCTCAACCGCTCGGCAGCCTCGCCGAGGAAGAACAGCCCCTTCTCGCGGCGCAGATAGCCCTCGTGGACGAGGGTGCGCAGCAGGTGGTAGGCCGTGGGGAGCGCGAGGCCGGTCTCACGCGCCAGTTGTTTGGCGGGAGCACCGTGCTGGTGCCCAGCGACGGACTCCAGGAGCCGCATCGCCCGCTGGACGGATCCGATCAGAGTGGTCGCCGAATGCGTCGGCTCACCGGGTGCCGTGGCGGCCCGGCGCTGCACCGGGGGTGCGGAGGGGCGCGGTTGCCCCTGGGGTGGGTGGAGTTGTGAGAGTGCGGTGTCTACCGTGGCCAAGGGTCACTCCCGAAGCGCGAGGGGGCAGCCCGTACCAAGAGCACGGGTGGGGGGTGTACGCCGCCCGCGGGGTCGTACCCGCGTCGAGTTCCGGACTCTAACCGTCCGCCACCGCGTGCAGACGGGCTGTCCGGGAAACTTCCCTCGCCCGGGGGAACCGGTGATTCCCGTGACCGGTCACCGGTTGCCCGTACGTCTCACCAGTCGCTGCGTGACGACGAGCTCGACGTGAACTTCCGCACCACGTAGATCAGTCCGCCGACCAGGGCCACGAAGACCAGCACCTTGAAGAGCAGGCCGATCACGAAACCGACGACGCTGGCTATCAGCCCGCCGAACACGACCAGGGCGATGACCGGCACCGCGATCCACTTCACCCACCACGGCAGTCCCGTGAAGATCTCTCGCATCGCCCTCGTCCTCATCTCTGTGGTGCCCGGCACGTGCGGTGCCGGATGTTCCGATGTCCTGCGATCGATGCTAGGTCCGCGAGGGGGGCCGGCGGGGGCCCGGCACCCCTTGTCCTCCCCTGACCGATCCCCTAGGGAACCCCGAGACGCGGGGTCAGGCCTCAGGTGGAGAGAACACCACCATGACCCGCAGGTCCTCACTGATGTGGTGGAACTTGTGGGCGACGCCTGCCGGTACGTACACCACGCTGCCCCGCGCCACCTGCGTGGTCTCCAGGCCCACGGTGATCGCGGCCCGCCCGCTCACGACGAAGTACACCTCGTCCTGCTTGTGCGGGGTCTGGGGATCGTGCTCGCCGGCGTCGAGCGCGTACAGCCCGACCGACATGTTGCGTTCCCGCAGGAACTGAAGGTAAGCGCCGTCGTTGGCGGCTCTCTCCGCCTCCAGTTCATCCAACCGGAATGCTTTCATCACACTCGCCCACACTCGTAACCGATCTCTTCTGCCACGATCAGACACATGAAGAATTTCGTAGTCAAGACGATCGCCAACGCGGGTGCCCTGGCGGTCGCGGTATGGCTGCTGGACAAGATCACCCTGACCGGTGACAGCACGGGCAAGAAGATCGGCACCCTGATAGTCATCGCTCTTCTCTTCGGCCTGGTGAACTTCGTCGTCAAGCCGATCGTGAAGGTGCTGACCTTCCCGCTGTTCATCCTGACGCTCGGACTGATCACCCTGGTGGTCAACGCCCTGATGCTGATGCTCACCTCGTGGCTGGCCGACAAGCTGGACCTGAGCTTCCACGTCGAGGGCTTCTGGACGGCGGTCGTGGGCGGTCTGATCATCTCCATCGTCTCCTGGGCGCTGCACGTCGTCCTGCCCGACGAGGACTGACCGAGCGATGACCTACCGCGTCTGCTTCGTCTGCACCGGCAACATCTGCCGCTCGCCGATGGCCGAGTCCGTCTTCCGCGCGCGCGTGGAGGAGGCCGGTCTCGACGGTCTGGTCGAGGTCGACAGCGCCGGCACGGGCGGCTGGCACGAGGGTGACGGAGCCGACCCGCGCACCGTGACGGTCCTCGAGGACAACGGCTACGGCAGCGAGCACACCGCCCGGCAGTTCCGGTCGGCCTGGTTCGCCCGTCTCGACCTCGTGATCGCCTTGGACTCCGGCCATCTCAAGGCACTGCGACGCCTCGCCCCCACCGAGGAGGACGCGCGCAAGGTGCGGTTGCTGCGCTCGTACGACCCCGGCGCGGGTGACGACCTCGACGTTCCCGACCCCTACTACGGGGGCGTGGACGGCTTCGAGGAGTGCCTTGAGATGGTGGAGGCGGCGAGCACCGGGCTGCTCGCCGCAGTCAGCGAACATGTGGAGGGACGGGCTGCATGAACGATTCGGCTGCGGGTGAGCGGGGCGATTCGGTTGACACCGGCGCGGTCGGCACCGGATCCGATTCGGTCGGCGTCGGCTCGGCGGGCAGCGGTGAGGGGACGCGTGCGGTGCGGGCCGGGCTGCCCGAAGCCGTCAAGTACGAGCCGACCCTGCCCGGCCCGGTGTTCGCCGCCCACTTCCACCTGCCGGGCGAGCCGACCGGCGGGTACGCCTACGGGCGGGACGAGAACCCGACCTGGACCCATCTGGAGCGGGCCATCGGTGAGCTGGAGGCGCCGGGGCGGGACGGCGTCGAGACGCTCGTGTTCGCCTCCGGCATGGCCGCCATCTCGTCGGTGCTCTTCTCCCAGCTGCGCGCCGGGGACGCGGTCGTCCTGCCCAGCGACGGCTACCAGGTGCTGCCTCTGGTCCGCGCCCAGCTGGAGGCATTCGGCATCGAGGTGCGCACCGCGCCGACCGGCGGCGACGCCCAGCTCGACGTCCTCGACGGCGCCCGGCTGCTGTGGATCGAGTCACCCTCCAACCCCGGCCTCGACGTGTGTGACATCCGACGGCTCGTCGGGGCGGCACACGCGCGTGGCGCCCTGGTGGCCGTCGACAACACCCTGGCGACGCCGCTCGGGCAGCGCCCGCTGGAGCTCGGCGCCGACTTCTCGGTGGCCAGCGGCACCAAGCAGCTCACCGGGCACGGCGACGTCCTCCTGGGCTACGTCACTGCCCGCGACAGCGGCACCATGGCCGCCGTACGGCGCTGGCGAAAGATCGTCGGGGCGATTCCGGGGCCCATGGAGGCATGGCTGGCGCACCGGTCGATCGCCACGCTCCAGCTGCGGGTCGACCAGCAGAACGCCACCGCTCTCCGGCTCGCCGAGGCACTGCGCGAGCGGCCCGAGGTGACCGGACTGCGCTACCCCGGGCTGTCCGACGACCCCTCGCACAAGATCGCCTCACGGCAGATGCGGCGCTATGGCTGCGTGGTCTCCTTCACGCTGCCCACACGCGCGCGTGCCGAGCGCTTTCTGGAGGCGTTGCGGCTCGTGGACGACGCGACGAGCTTCGGCGGGGTGCGCTCCACCGCTGAGCGGCGCGGTCGCTGGGGCGGGGACGCGGTGCCGGAGGGGTTCATCCGCTTCTCGGTCGGGGCCGAGGATCCCGAGGATCTCGTGGCGGATGTGCTGCGCGCGCTGGAGCAGTCGGCCCGGTGACCGGATTACGGACACCTGGTCGGTGTCCCACGCCGTGCGACGGACGGTCCGAGCCTCCCCCCTCGTGGCTCGGACCGTCCTCGGTTCTGCGGGCGAAGAACCGCGCGAACCAGGCTAGTTGACTCTGTGTCAGTGTCCAATCACAGTAGCGACAGAGACCTATCGACTTATTTATAGTTGTGCGCGGCCGGGGGCCGGAGAAGGGCTGTGAGAGGGGAGGCGTACATGGACCTCGCCTTGCTGCGCACCTTCGTCACCGTGCACCGGGCCGGCTCCTTCACCCGTGCCGCCGCCTTGCTGGGCCTGTCCCAGCCGGCCGTCACCTCGCAGATCCGCACCCTGGAGCGGCAACTGGGCCGTCCCCTGTTCCTCAGACAGGCCCGCGGAGTGACACCGACGACGATGGGGGACGAACTCGCCCACAAGGCCGCGCCGCATCTCGACGCCTTGGTGGAAATCGCCGAGACGGGCCTCGACGACGAGTCCTCCCTCCGCACCCTGCATCTGGCCGGGCCTCCCGAGTTCACCGCGGAACGGGCGCTGCCCGCCCTGACGGAGCTCACCGGCGGGGACGGACAGGGATTCGCCCTGCGCGCCTCGTTCGGCACCGCCGAGGAGGCCCTGGAGGGGCTGGCCGCCGGTCACCACGACCTGGCCATCAGCACCGCCCGGCCGCGCGGCGCCCTGCTCACGGCGACCCCGCTGTGCGACGAGGAGCATGTACTCGTGGCAGCCCCGCTCTGGAACGAGCGGATCCATGCCGGGAAGCCGCGCCGCGAGGGCGTGCCCACGTTGGAGAACCTCCCCGTCGTCGAGGTTCACGAGTCGCTGCCCTTCGTCTCCCGCTACTGGGCCTCCGTCTTCGACTGCCACCCGGCCGCCTCGGGCACCGTCGTGGTTCCCGACCTCCGGGCGGTTCTCGCCTGCGCGAGCGCGGGCGCCGGTCTCGCGGTGCTGCCGCGCTATCTGTGTGCGGACGCTCTCGAACGCGGGGACGTGGTCACGCTGCACGACCCGGCGGTGCCGCCGCTGCGGACGTACTTCCTGGCGGTGCGCACCGGAACGTTGGCGATGCCGCACATCGCGCGGGCGCACGAGTGGCTGCTGCGGACCGCGGGCGACTGGTGCTGAGCGCCGTCCTCGGCTTGTGATGCGCCTCGCGCTTCGGGCGTCACGCAGTGAGCTCCGATGGTGACGTTTCGCGATGTTTCACGTGGAACCAGCCGGGCCACATTCCTCCCATGACCGTCCGACCCGTGGTCAAGCGCACCGCCCGTGCCGTCCTCCTGGACGGCGATGACCTGATCCTGATCAAACGCACCAAGCCTGGTGTGGATCCCTACTGGCTCACGCCCGGCGGTGGGGTCGAGCCGGGGGACACGACCGTCGTCGACGCCCTGCACCGCGAGGTGTACGAGGAGCTCGGCGCCAAGATCACCGATGTCGTGCCCTGCTTCGTCGACACCGTCGAGCACATCGGCGAGGACGGCGGCGCGACCGGCGTGAAGGTACAGCACTTCTTCGTCTGCCGTCTGGAGTCCATGGACCCGGCACTACGACACGGCCCGGAGGTGGACGAGCCGATCGGCGAGTACGAGATCGTCAGGGTGCCGTTCACCCGGGTGGGCATCGCCTCCGTCCACCTCGTGCCCCTGTCATTGCGGCACTACCTGGACGGCAACATCGAGGGCGTACGGGCCATGCACGCTCCCGACCTGGGCTGACACACTGCTCAGTCCAGGGTGACGACAAGTTCCTCCACCGAGTCGTGCCGAATGCGCTCGGGCGGTATTCCGCTGTCCCTCAGCGCGTCCACCCCGCTGCGGATCATGCCGGGCGGGCCGGAGACATAGGCGTCGTACTCGGTCCAGGGGCCATGGGTGCGTATGGCGTCGGGGAGCTGGAGCAGGCCGTGCCGGTCGACCACCGGGCGGACCTCCAGCCAGGGGTGGGACTGCTTGAGCCTGAGCATCGTGTCGATGTCGTAGAGGTCGTGGTCGGTGCGGGCACCGTAGAAGACCTCGACCGATCGCCGCTCGCCGTGCTCGGCCACGTCCTCGACGAGTGCCTTGATGGGGGCAATGCCGGTGCCGCCGCCCAGACAGAGGAGGCCGTTGTCGGTGGTGTGGTCCACGGTCATCGAACCGGCCGGGGGGCCGAGACGGATGACGTCGCCGGGCCGGGCGCGGTGGACGAGGGTGTTGGAGACCCAGCCGGCGGGGATCGCCTTCACATGGAACGTGAGCAGTCCGTCGGAGCGGGGCGCCGAGGCGAAGGAGTAGTGCCGCCACACCCGGGGCCACCAGGGCGTCTCCAGGCTCGCGTACTGACCGGCGAGGAAGGGGTACGGCTGGTCGGGGCGAACCGTGACCACCGCGACGTCGGAGGTCCTGAGGTCGTGCGAGACGACCTCCGCCTGCCACCAGGCCGGTGCACGCAGTTCGTCGGCGGCCGCAGCGTCGATCATGACCTGCGAGATCGTCGTGTACGTCCGGACCCAGGCGGCCTCGGTCTCGGCGTCCCACACGGACCCCGCGTACTTGCTGAGGGCGCCGATGAGGCACTCGCCGACGGCCGGGTAGTGCTCGGGGCGGGTGCCGTACTTGCGGTGACCCCGACCGAGGTTCTGCAGATAGTCGACGAGGACGGGCGTGTTGTCGATGTGCTCGGCGGCGGTGAGCAGGGCCTTGAGCAACCGGTCCCGCTGGGCGTCCATCGCGGCCGGGAAGAGCGGGCGCAGATCGGGGTGGCGTACGAAGAGCAGCGCGTAGAAGTACGACGTGACCTTGTCGGCCACTGAGGCGACCTCGGCCATGGTGCGGCGGACGAGGATGGCGTCCGGTGAGGCCTGCTGGGCGGGGGCGGGCCGCTGCGTGGGGACGCGGTGATCGTCGGGGGCGGCCTGGGCGTCGATCGGCGCGAGGGTCGCGGTCCGGGCGGCCGCTGTTGTTCGCTCCGGCTGCGTCCCGCCTGTGCCCGGGGCGGGCGGTATACCGCCGGTGCGCGTGACGGGCGGTGTGGGGACGTCGCTCGGGGCGGAGGCCTCCGTGCCATCCGCGTAGGCGAGCGGTTCGGGGTCTGCGGTCGTCACCGGTTCCGCGGAGGCGTCGGTCGGCGGGTCGTCGCCCGCTGTGGCCCTGCCCACCGGGCGCATCGCGGCCAGACGGCCGCCCTCGGCGGTTTCGGGTCCGGAGCCGGGGGCCGGCTGCTTGCGCGGCGTGAACCAGCCGCCTCCGCCGCCGGACGTGCCGTTGTCGGCCGACCTGGTGGTCGGAGCGTCCATGGTGTGCCTCGCCTCGAACATCTTTCGGTCGGTCTGCGCACTTCCACGTTCGGAAGCGCCTGCCTTCCCCCGTAGACGGCTTGCTTTCCCGTTCGGTGTCGCGGCCGATACGGCCACATTGAACCCGTATTCCCGCTCCGTACGGACAAGTAAGGCGAGAGTGTGACAAGGGCCGCAGTGCTCACCGCAGCATCCCACCGCGTGGGGGGCGCTCCAGCCGCATACCCGAAAACGCGGGTCTTCGATCACTCCGTCCCGTTAGGCTGCATTGCCTTGCTCCCGGCTCGCAGTGGGCGCGTCGCGCTCCGGACACGAACCGGACACGACCCTACCGGTCAGGGCTCCGTACACAAGTCCCCCCTGCCCTCACCACGTTTTGACCGAGGGGCGAACGGTCAATTCCGCAATTACCGGTCGTGGCGTACCAATTCATAGGCTTCCCACAGATCTTTACCCATGTAGGAGTACGTCGCGAGCCCGGTCAGATGGCTGTCCGCATTCACCGCGACGGAAACCGGCACCGCACCGAAGAGATCCAGATCCGACAGCGAGTCGCCGTACGCGACGCAGTCGGCCCGCGTCACCCCGAACTCCCGGCACAGCTCATCGGCGATGCGCACCTTGGCCACGGCGCTGAGCACACCGGTCGGGTCCATGGGCTCCGTGAACGGCACGGTGGGAAAGCGTGAACCGTGGGCCGCGTGGGCTCCCCAGCTCATGAGGCGTTCCACGAAGAAGGAAGGCGAGAGCGACACGACCGCGCAGTAGTCCCCCGCGCGTCTGATCTCCGCCCAGACCTCCTGGATACGGGCCAGCCAAGGCGCCGCTTCGAATGCCGCCACCACGTGTGCCTCGGTGAGCTCCGCCCACAGGGAATACACCTGCGCCGCATACTGCGGCGGATCTATCAGCCCGGCCGAGATCGCTTGGTCCAATGCCACCGTCTCCGCTTCCAGACCCAGTTGCCGCGAGATCTCCACGGGCGCTGACGTACCGTGCAGCAGAGTGCCGTCCATGTCGAAGAGATGAAGTCTCGTCATGAACAGTGAGGCTAAAGGCCCTTACGGTCAGCACCTCGATGAGATCTGGCGTTCGCCCATGTTTCACGTGAAACACCGCGCCCCTCTCCTCAACCTGTGCGGTTGACCACGACATGGCCAAAAGCACGTACGTCGGCCCGCAAACAGGTGGACGCCGAGGCCGGCCATCGGACAGCCTGACCGGCGTGCCGACTCCTTCCCTCCCCGCTCTCCCCATTCGCCGTCTGACGCTCCGCGATCTCACCGCCTGCGCCGACTTGTCCGAGAACCGGGGGTGGCCGCGCGAGGAGCACAAGTGGGGCTTCCTCCTCACAGCCGGGAGGGGCTACGGCGTCGACGACCCCGCTGGCGGCCTCGTCTGCGCCTGCGTCGTCACCCAGTACGGCCCACCGGACCGTCCCGACCTGGGCGCCATCGGCATGGTGCTGGTCGCTGAACGGCATGCCCGCCAAGGCGTCGGACGCCGGTTGATGCGCCAGGTGGTCTCGACGCTGGGCACCACGCCTCTGACATTGCATGCGACGCCGTACGGGCTCCCCCTCTACGAGGAGCTCGGCTTCAAGGTGACCGGCCGGGCGGAGATGCTGCACGGGCGCTTCACTTCCGGCGGAATGGAGTCGCAGGTGTCCACACGTGCCGCCACCGCTGAGGATCTCAGCGCGATCCTCCGGCTCGACGAGGAAGTGTTCGGCGCGGATCGCACGCACATCATCACGCGGCTGCCCGCCTTCACCGACCAACTGCGCGTGGCCGAGGAGGACGGCCGCCTCATCGGGTACACGGGCGCCTGGCCCAACATGGACACGCATGTGGTCGGCCCCCTGATCGCCCGGGACACGGAGACCGCGAAGGCCCTCATCGCCTCCCTCGCCGCCCACACCGACCGCCCGCTGCGCACCGACATCGACGTACGGCACGAAGAACTGCTGGCATGGGCGAAGGAGCGCGGGCTGGCGTCGGTCGCCTTCAACGCGGTCATGACCTACGGCATCACGGAGCTGCCCGGCGACTGGACCCGACGGTTCGCTCCGCTGACGGTGGCCGCGGGCTGAGGCCCGGTATGGAGAACGCCGGCCCCCTTTCAGGGGCCGGCGCTTCCATGTTGTCGAAGAGCCGCTGAGCGGGTCGCTTCAGTGGTGGACGGCTGCCCGCTGCTCGGCGGGGGCGCCTCCCGCGACCACGGCGCTGGGCGTGCGGTCACGGCGCTCCAGGGCCGCCGAGAGGACGGCGAGGACCAGGGCGCCCGTCGCCAGCACCGCGCCGACCCAGTTCGGGGCGGTGTAGCCGAGGCCGGCCGCGATGACGAGGCCGCCCAGCCAGGCAGCGAGGGCGTTGCCCAGGTTGAAGGCACCGATGTTCACGGCGGAGGCCAGCGTCGGGGCGCCGTGCGCCTGGTCGAGGACGCGCTTCTGCAGCGGCGGGACGGTGGCGAAGCCCAGAGCACCGATCAGGGCGATCGTGACGGCCGCGAGGACCTTGTCGTGGGCGGTGAGGGTGAAGAGCGCCAGCACGACCGCCAGGGCGCTCAGCGCGACGTACAGCATGGGCATCAGGGCGCGGTCGGCGAACCTGCCGCCGACGAGGTTGCCACCGACCATGCCGAGGCCGAGGAGAACCAACAGCCAGGTGACGGAGCCGCCCGCGAAACCGGTGACATGGGTCATCATCGGCGTGATGTAGGTGATGGCCGCGAAGACACCGCCGAAGCCGAGCACGGTCATCGCCATGGCGAGCAGGACCTGGACGTTCTTGAGGGCGGCCAGTTCGTGACGCAGGTACACGCCCTCCGGCTTCGGCATGTCGGGGACCAGCCTGGCGACACCGGCCAGGCCGACGACGCCGAGGGCGGCGACGATGCCGAAGGTCACGCGCCAGCCCACGTGTTGCCCGACGAGGGTGCCCAGCGGCACGCCGACCACATTGGCGACGGTCAGGCCGGTGAACATCATCGAGATGGCGCCGGCCTTCCTGTCCGGTGCGACCAGGTCGGCGGCGACGACGGAGCCGATGCCGAAGAAGGCACCGTGGGCGAGTGAGGCGACCACGCGGCCGATCAGCATGACGGCGAAGGCGGGAGCGAGGGCGGACAGCAGGTTGCCGACGATGAACAGGCCCATCAGCAGCATCAGCATCCGTTTGCGGGAGACCTTGGTGCCGAGCACCGTCATCAGTGGCGCGCCGAACATGACGCCGAGCGCGTAGCCCGTCACCAGGAAGCCGGCCGTGGGGATGGAGACCCCGAAGTCACCCGCGACCTCGGGCAGCAAGCCCATGATCACGAACTCGGTCGTTCCGATCCCGAAGGCCCCTGTCGCGAGGGCCAGAAGCGCGAGAGGCATGAGGGGGACACCCTTCCCAAAAAATTGCAGATGCGCTATGCGTGCGTCAACAATACTTGCACACGCCTACTACATGCAAAGGCCGACTATCTCCTCCCTGCTCTATCCTTGGTTGAGCCGCTCCGGGACGGAGGAAACGCCAATGACAGCGACGGACCCCGCGCTCACCGCCCTCGCCCAGGGCTGGTGCGCCCTCTCGCTCCTGCACGGGAGGATCGAGGCGCACCTCGAGCGCGCCCTGCAGGCCGGGCACGACCTGAGCGTCCGGGAGTACTCCTTGCTCGACGTGCTCAGCCGACAGCACGACGGTGACGGGGGCCATCTGCAGATGAAGCAGGTCGCCGACGCGGTCGTCCTCAGCCAGAGCGCCACCACCCGGCTGGTCACCCGGCTCGAGGACCGCGGCCTGCTCGCGCGCTACCTCTGCCCCACCGACCGACGCGGCATCTACACGA
The DNA here is from genome assembly GCF_043198595.1 of Streptomyces sp. NPDC048751. Taxonomy (NCBI): domain Bacteria; kingdom Bacillati; phylum Actinomycetota; class Actinomycetes; order Kitasatosporales; family Streptomycetaceae; genus Streptomyces; species Streptomyces sp. NPDC048751. The sequence continues at coordinate 148,447 of NZ_JBICUX010000012.1, read as the reverse complement.
ACGTCACCGAGGCCGGCCTCAAGCTGCTCTCAGAGGCCAGACCCACCAACGACGCCGCCCTGCGCGAAGCGCTTGACGCAGCGGCCAAGGTCCCGGAGCTTGCCCCGCTCGTACGGGTCGTGGAGTCACTGAACGTGCCCGCATAGGCTGCGGCCATGGGAGATCTTGAAATACGCGCCGCCACGTCCGACGACATCCCGGCAATCGTCGCCATGCTGGCGGACGACCCGCTGGGCGCACAGCGGGAGTCGCCCGACGACCTCACCCCGTACCTGACCGCGCTCGAGCGGCTCCGCGCCGACCCGAACCAGCACTTGGTCGTGGCGGTCCGCGAGGGCCGCGTGGTGGGCACGCTCCAGCTCACGGTCATTCCGGGGCTGTCCCGGCGCGGCGCCACCAGGTCGATCGTCGAAGGCGTACGCATCCACGCCGACGAGCGTGGCAGCGGTCTGGGGACGCAGCTCGTCGAGTGGGCGGTCGAGGAATCCCGACGGCAGGACTGCCAGTTGGTCCAGCTGACCTCTGACAACACGCGCACCGATGCCCACCGCTTCTACGAGCGGCTCGGTTTCACGGCCTCCCACGTGGGCTTCAAGCTCCAGCTCTGAGACATGTTCCGCTCCCAGCGGTCACACCGAGAAGCGCCTTGTTTCACGTGAAACAAGGCGATGCTTCTTGGCTAGCCGATCCCCCGCCACCCCTCGGAGTCGACTCCACCCGGCACAGGAGCCCCCTCCTCGTACGGCTGACGCGTGAAGACGAACGACCCGAGGTCCAGATGGCTCAGGGAGCCGTCGGGGCGCCGTACGGGCCGCAGAAGCTCTCCGGCGTAGTAGCCCTCCAGCCCCGTCCAGGTACCGTCCCCGTTCGACCGGAACCGCGAACGCCGGCCGTTGCCCGACAGCGGCTCCAAGGAGACCAGCCCGTCGGCTGTCAGCCGCAGTCCGAAGCCGGACGTCCCCCAGTACCACTGCCCCGCCAACTCCAGCACGGCCGGATCGACTTCGCGCAGCGGCCGCCAGGGCGCCGGGATCCGCGGCTCGGCCTCGGCGACGATGCGCACGAGATCGGCACCCACCGCGGACAGCAGCGGACCGGACGTGCAGTTGGCGAGCACGACCGCCGCCACGTCGTCCGCCACACTGATCGTGAGGTTCGCCAGGAAGCCCGGCAGTGATCCCGTGTGACCGACCAGAGTCCGCCCCTCCTGGTGGCGGATCTCCAACCCCAGGCAGTACGCGTAACCGGCCGCCACATCCGCGACCCCGGGCGGCGCGGCCGGCGTGCGCATCTCGGCCAGCGACTCGGCACTCAGCACACGGTCGTCCCCGTTCACCAGGAACGCCGCGAAGCGTGCCAGGTCAGCAGTGGTTGACCAGAGTTGACCGGCCGGCGCCATCCGCCCCAGGTCCTGCACCGGTTCCGGCAGCAGCGCGTCGGCCCAGGGGTGCACGGCCCAGCCACCGGCGTGGGGCGCCCGGGGTCGCGCGCTGGTTCGATCCAGGCCCAGAGGTTCGAGCACTTCTCGCCTAAGGACGTCCTCCCAGGGGGCGCCCCTCAGCTGCTCGACCAGAGCGCCGAGCACCGTGTAGCCGGGGTTCGAGTAGTGGAACCGTCGGCCGACCGGGTGCCGGAAGGGCTGCTCTCCGAGTACGTCGGCCAGTTCGGGGCGCAGCGACCCCGGAGTGCGCTCCCACCACGGTTCGGGTGACTCGGCCGCCAGGCCGGCCGTGTGCGCGAGCAGTTCGGCGATGGTGGCTTCCCCCGTGCCGGTGCCCGGCAGATGCTTCTCAACGGGGTCACCGAGGTCGAGCACGCCCTCGTCACGCAGCCGCAGCACCAGGACGGCGGTGAAGGTCTTGGTGATGGAGCCGATGCGGTACTGCACGTTCTCGTCCGGCCCGTGCCCGTCCACCGAGGTCCGCGCACCGTGCCACACGGCCCGCCCGTTCCGTACGACCGCCGCGACCAGCGACGGTGCTCGCCCTTCGGTCTGCGCCACGGCGATCCGGTGCAGCAGAGCCCGCCGCGTGCCGGGCAGCAGCTCTCCCTGAGGTGTCGTCATGGGCCCAGTCCACCCGGCCTCGCGGTCCACGTCGAACCCATTTCGCATGATCGCGAAACCCACTCGCAACGCTCCGATAGCATGTTCGATCTCAAACCTATTTAACTAATACCTATCAAATCGGCCAAATTAATTGATATCCATAGCATCGCGGGTGCTTTCGCGAATTAAATACATAATTTCATCCTCCGCATGGCGTCAACCACGGGCGACACTCTGGGCCATAGCAGGCGTGACGACCCTCGGATTCCTCATCGCGCTGGAGATCGCCTCGCGCCGCTATGGCCTACCGGGGCCGATCACCAATCAGGCGCAAGAGGTGCTGTTCGCCCCCAAATCGGGACCGCTGCTGTACGCCGGTATGGCGTTGATGATGGTGGTGCTCACCTGGCGGCAACGGTTCGTGGCGGTCGGAGCCGCGATCGGCATCGATGCCGTCTTCCTGCTGGTGCGGTGGGCGGTCGACGCCAAGACGAGCTTCGGCAATGGCGCGTTGTGGGTGATTCTGGGCTATGCGGTCATCGCGATCACGCGCCGCGCGGGCCGGGAACGCGTCCTGCTGCTGAAGGGCGTCGGGCTGGGCCTGCTGCTGGTGACCGGCCGCAAGACCGGTGACGCCTGGCTGCTCATCACGTCGAAGACCCGCCCCGCGGTGCTCGACCAGTACGTGGTGACCGCCGATCACGCGCTGGGCGACCCGTCATGGCTGGCAGGCCGGATCGTCGAGGCCACCCATCCGATCGGTCCCCATGTTCTCAACTTCGTCTACGCTCAGATCGCGGTGGCCGCGGCCGTCATCACGCTGTACCAGCTGCGCAACGTGGCGGCCGAGCGCCGCTTCCCGAGCCATCACCTGGTGCGCACCTTCCTGGCGATCGGCCTCGTCGGGCCTGCTATCTACATGATCTTCCCGGTGGTCGGACCGGTCTTCATCTACGGCAACGGAGCCTTCGGCACCGGCGGCGGGCACTGGGCGATAGCCAACCTGTGGCCGGACACGCTGCCGCCGATCAGCGCCCCGCACCCGATGCCGTACGACGAGATCACCCCCCGCAACTGCATGCCCAGCCTGCACACGGCATGGGCCACCGTGATCTTCATTCATTCCCGCAAGGGCCCACGTCTTCTGCGGTTCGCGGGCGCTTTCTGGCTGATCGCCACGCTCTGCGCAACGCTGGGATTCGGCTACCACTACGGCGCGGACCTCATCGCCGGCGTGGTGTTCGCGCTCACCATCGAGGCCGCCATGCGCTCACTCGCACGGGGCTGGGACCGGTCAGGAGTCCAGCTGGTCGCGTACGGCACCACGGTCTTCGCCGCGCTCCTGGTGTCCTATCGCTATCTGCCGATGGAGATGGCCCGACATCCGTGGGTGTTCGGACCCCTTCTCCTTCTGGCGATGGCCTCGGTGATCCACGGTTACCTGCGGACCACCAGGCTGTGGGACCCGCAGGCCGCATCGGTGCTCCAGCCGGAACCGCAACCCGAACCAGCGTGACTCAGGCCGGATCAGGTCTGCGCCATGTCCACGAAGCGCGAGTAGTGCCCCTGGAAGGCGACGGTGATCGTGGCCGTCGGACCGTTACGGTGCTTGCCCACGATGATGTCCGCCTCGCCGGCCCGCGGCGACTCCTTCTCGTAGGCGTCCTCGCGGTGCAGCAGGATCACCATGTCGGCGTCCTGCTCGATGGAGCCGGACTCACGCAGGTCGGACACCATCGGCTTCTTGTCCGTGCGCTGCTCGGGGCCACGGTTCAGCTGGGAGAGCGCGATCACCGGGACCTCCAGCTCCTTGGCCAGGAGCTTGAGGTTACGGGACATGTCCGAGACCTCCTGCTGACGGCTCTCGGAGCGCTTGGAACCACCGGCCTGCATCAGCTGCAGATAGTCGATGATCACGAGCTTGATGTCGTTGCGCTGCTTCAGCCGACGGCACTTCGCGCGGATCTCCATCATCGACAGGTTCGGGGAGTCGTCGATGTAGAGCGGCGCGGACGACACCTCGGGCATCCGGCGCGCCAACCGCGTCCAGTCCTCGTCCGTCATCGTGCCGGACCGCATGTGGTGAAGGGCGACCCGGGCCTCGGCGGACAGCAGACGCATCGCGATCTCGTTGCGCCCCATTTCGAGGGAGAAGATGACGCTGGGCAGGTTGTGCTTGATCGACGCGGCACGGGCGAAGTCCAGCGCCAGCGTGGACTTACCCATGGCGGGACGGGCCGCGATGACGATCATCTGGCCCGGGTGCAGACCGTTGGTGAGGGAGTCGAGGTCGGTGAACCCCGTGGGCACACCGGTCATCTCGCCGCTGCGTGAGCCGATCGCCTCGATCTCGTCGAGGGCGCCTTCCATGATGTCGCCGAGCGGCAGGTAGTCCTCACTGGTGCGCTGCTCGGTGACCGCGTAGATCTCGGCCTGGGCGCGGTTGACGATCTCGTCGACGTCGTCGTCGGCCGCGTATCCCATCTGGGTGATGCGGGTGCCCGCCTCGACCAGCCGACGCAGGACCGCGCGCTCGTGCACGATCTCCGCGTAGTACTCGGCGTTCGCCGCCGTCGGCACGGTCTGGACGAGGGTGTGGAGATACGACGCTCCACCGACCTTGTTGATCTCACCGCGCTTGGTCAGCTCGGCGGCGATCGTGATGGGGTCGGCCGGCTCACCCTTCGCGTAGACGTCGAGGATCGCCTGGAAGATCGTCTCGTGGGCGGGCTTGTAGAAGTCGTGCCCCTTGATGACCTCGACGACGTCGGCGATGGCGTCCTTGGACAGGAGCATGCCGCCCAGGACGGACTGCTCGGCGTCGAGATCCTGTGGCGGTACACGCTCGAACGACGTGCCGCCGCTCTCCCACTCCCCGTCGTCACGGCCGCGCTCGTGCTGCTCACCGCGGCCTCGGCCCACATCGCCGCGGCGACGGGAGGCGGGCAGACGATCACCGGGACCGCTGTCGGCCCACGGGTCGTCCAAGGGCTCGGAAATGCTCACCGAGCCACCTCCTCCCGTCCGCCGAGCGGACCTCGCCGTGCCCCTCTGTTCTACGGCACGGCACTGACAACTGAGAGGCCCCTCTCCGGTTGCAGCACGCCGGTTTTGTGACGGTTTCACGACCGGCGGCACGGAGGGGGCGCCGGACAACGGTAGGCCCGTGAGCAGCGTCAGCCAATCTGGTTATCCACAGGCCATGTGGACGACAGGCCCGATGCTGTGGAGAACTCCGCGAAACCTGTGCACGACCCGGTGGACAGCCCTGTGAACAAGCTTTCACCTTCGCCGACATCACCGCCGTGACCTGCAAGTTTGCCGTCCACCGGCTGTGCAGAAGAAAAACTTTCCCACTCGGACCAAGATCGCCTCGAACAGTGCGCGAGAGCACACACGATCAGCACGGATGTAATAGACAATACCTGCTTGCATCCATTACCTGTGGACGATTAGATTGGTGGTCATGACACAGGCTCCCGCGGCCCCCGAGGCCACCCGGCGACAGCACGATCGAGAGATCGTCGCACTGGCCGTCCCGGCCTTCGGCGCACTGGTCGCCGAGCCCCTGTTCGTCATGGCCGACAGCGCGATCGTGGGGCACTTGGGCACGGCGCAACTCGCCGGCCTCGGTGTCGCCTCCGCCCTCCTCATGACCGCCGTGAGCGTCTTCGTGTTCCTCGCGTACGCCACCACGGCGGCCGTCGCACGCCGAGTGGGCGCCGGCGAGCTCCAGGCCGCCATACGCCAGGGCATGGACGGCATCTGGCTGGCGCTCCTGCTCGGCGCAGCTGTCATCGCCGTCGTCCTGCCCACCGCACCCGCCCTCGTGGAACTCTTCGGCGCCTCGGACACGGCGGCTCCGTACGCGACCACTTATCTGCGTATCTCGTCCCTCGGCATCCCGGCCATGCTGGTGGTGCTCGCCGCGACCGGCGTGCTGCGCGGCCTGCAGGACACGAAGACCCCGCTGTACGTCGCCATCGCCGGTTTCATCGCCAACGCCGCTCTCAACGCCGCTCTCGTCTACGGTGCCGATCTCGGCATCGCAGGCTCCGCCTGGGGCACCGTCATCGCCCAGTGCGGCATGGCCGCGGTCTACCTCGTGGTGGTCGTCCGGGGAGCCCGTCGGCACGGTGCCTCGCTGCGCCCCGACGCTGCCGGGATCCGGGCCTCCGCGCAGGCCGGTGCACCCCTGCTGGTCCGTACGCTCTCCCTGCGGGCGATCCTGATGATCGCCACGGCTGTGGCTGCCCGCCTCGGGGACGCCGATATCGCGGCCCACCAGATCATCCTGTCCCTGTGGAGCCTGCTCGCCTTCGCACTGGACGCCATCGCCATCGCAGGGCAGGCCATCATCGGCCGCTACCTCGGCGCCGAGGACGTCCAGGGCGCCCGCGCAGTAGGCCGCCGAATGGTGGAGTGGGGCATCGCCGTAGGAGTCGTCCTCGGTCTCCTGGTACTGATCACTCGGCCGGTGTTCCTGGCCCTGTTCACCAGCGACCCCCTGGTCAAGGACACCGCCCTTCCCGCTCTGGTGATCGTGGCCGTGTCCCAGCCGATCTGCGGCATCGTCTTCGTTCTGGACGGCGTTCTGATGGGCGCGGGCGACGGGCCGTACCTGGCGTGGGCGATGCTGCTCACGCTCGCGGTCTTCACACCTGTCGCGCTGCTCGTGCCTGTCGCAGGCGGCGGTCTGACCGCTCTCTGGATGGCCATGACGTTGATGATGGCCATACGCATGCTGACCCTGTGGATGCGAACTCGCTCGGGACGGTGGCTGGTGACGGGTGCGACGCGCTGAGCGTTTCACGTGAAACATGGCCACCCGGCCCCTGGAGCAACGCGTAAGGGGCCGCACCCCAGCGGGTGCGGCCCCTTCTCAGCGGTTCAAGCCGAGCACGGCGATCAGGCCGCGACGACCTCGATGTTGACCTTGGCGGCAACCTCGGGGTGCAGACGCACGGACGTCTCGTGGGCGCCCAGGGTCTTGATGGGCGCGCCGAGCTCGATGCGGCGCTTGTCGACCTCGGGACCACCGGAGGCCTTGATCGCCGAAGCGACGTCGGCCGGGGTGACGGAACCGAAGAGACGACCGGCGTCGCCGGAGCGAACGGCCAGACGGACCTTCACACCCTCGAGCTGGGCCTTCACAGCGTTGGCCTGCTCGATGGTCTGGATCTCGTGGATCTTGCGAGCACGACGGATCTGCTCGACGTCCTTCTCGCCACCCTTGGTCCAGCGGATCGCGAACTTCCGCGGGATCAGGAAGTTGCGAGCGTAGCCGTCCTTGACGTCGACGACATCGCCCGCGGCACCGAGGCCGGAGACCTCGTGGGTAAGGATGATCTTCATGAGTCGGTCACCCTTTCCTTATCGCGCGGTGGACGTGTAGGGCAGCAGCGCCATCTCACGGCTGTTCTTGACGGCCGTGGCGACGTCACGCTGGTGCTGCGTGCAGTTGCCGGTCACGCGGCGGGCACGGATCTTGCCGCGGTCGGAAATGAACTTCCGCAGCATGTTCGTGTCCTTGTAGTCCACGTACGTGACCTTGTCCTTGCAGAAAGCGCAGACCTTTTTCTTCGGCTTGCGCACAGGCGGCTTCGCCATGGTGTTTCTCCTGTGTGATCAAGAAGTTGGGGTACGACCCGCCTTCGACCGGCCCGGTCCGAAGACCCGGCCCAAGGCCTAGAAGGGGGGTTCGTCCGAGTAGCCGCCGCCACCGCCGGAGCTTCCGCCCCAGCCGCCGCCACCGCCCTGGTTGCCACCGGCGGGAGCGCCGGTCGCCCAGGGGTCGTCGGCGGGAGCGCCGCCGCCCTGCTGGCCGCCACCGGGGCCGCCGCCCCAGCCGCCGCCACCCTGGCCGCCACCGCCACCGCCGCCGAAGCCACCGCCACCGCCCTGGCCACCGCGGCCCGTGGTCTTGGTGACCTTGGCCGTGGCGTTGCGCAGGCTGGGGCCGACTTCCTCGACGTCCAGCTCGTAGACCGTGCGCTTGACGCCCTCGCGGTCCTCGTAGGACCGCTGCTTCAGCCGGCCCTGCACGACGACGCGCATGCCTCGCTGGAGCGACTCCGCGACGTTCTCCGCCGCCTGACGCCAGACCGAGCAGGTCAGGAAGAGGCTCTCGCCGTCCTTCCACTCGTTCGTCTGGCGGTCGAAGGTGCGGGGAGTGGACGCGACACGGAACTTCGCGACCGCCGCACCGGAGGGGGTGAAGCGCAGCTCGGGGTCATCGACAAGATTGCCGATGACCGTGATGACGGTCTCGCCTGCCATGGGGGAACCTCTCGGCGGGTTTGCTGGCTGCTTACTACTCGAATCCCGGGATCAGCTGAGCGGGAGAGCTCAGTGGGTCTCGGGGCGGAGGACCTTGGTCCGGAGGACCGACTCGTTCAGGTTCATCTGGCGGTCGAGCTCCTTCACGACCGCAGGCTCGGCCTGCAGGTCGATGACCGAGTAGATGCCCTCAGGCTTCTTCTTGATCTCGTACGCGAGACGACGACGGCCCCAGGTGTCGACCTTCTCCACCTTTCCGTTGCCCTCACGGACGACGGAGAGGAAGTTCTCGATCAGCGGGGAGACAGCACGCTCCTCGAGATCGGGGTCGAGGATGACCATCACCTCGTAGTGACGCATGTGGAACCCACCTCCTTTGGACTCAGCGGCCACGGTCGTTCCGTGGCAGGAGGGTTGTTATGCGTACGCAACGGTATCGGCCACCACTGACAATCGGGGGCCGCGAGCGGCGTCCCCGGCTCGACCTGGGGAGATTCCCTGGCCCTGTCTGGGCAGACACCGGTGCAGACGGTACAGAGTACCCGCACAGCGCCTTGCGGTTGAAATCCGGCCGGTGGGACCGTCAGTCTGTACGACATCGGGTGTGTATGGCGCTACGATGCGCCGCCTTCCGCAGGAGGTGCCCTATGGCACAGGCATTGCGACCCAACACCGCCGGATCCCTCTTCGCCACGGACGACAGGCCCCACCCCCTCCAGGACGCGCTGGTCGCGGTGACCCTGGTGCTCGGGATCACCGCGTTCGTCACCGGCTTCTTCGACCACCTCAACCTGCTCAGCTCCTGGACCGGTCTGGTGGGGATCCTGACGGGCGCTTACGGGCAGTGGATCTCGGAGACCACGCGCGAGCGCTTCGGTCTGGTTCTGGGTCTCGGTGCGTCCGGAGTCGGTTTCTTCCTCGGCATGGCACACGGTGGTCTCTTCGGCGGCCTGTTCGGCTGACCGGCGGGCGCCGTCCCTCAGGCGCCTTTTCGAACACCGTGGGAACGCCCCGGCGGCCAACAGGCCGGGGCGAAGGTGCCGTACGCCCAGTCGGGGCGCTCGCGGGGCGCAGTAGGCTTCGCGCGAGAGCCGGAGCCCCTGAACCCATGGGGACACACCAGCCCGAGGAGCGCCCCGAATGAGCCTGACCCTGAGGACCATCAGTCGAGAGCAGCATCTGGCCTACATCCAGAGCCTGCCGTCGGCGAGCCACATGCAGGTCCCGGCCTGGGCTGATGTGAAGGCGGAGTGGCGTTCGGAGAACCTCGGGTGGTTCGACAAGACCGGTCAGCTGGTGGGCGCGGGTCTGGTGCTCTACCGCCAGCTGCCCAAGATCAAGCGCTACCTCGCCTATCTGCCCGAGGGCCCGGTCATCAACTGGTATGCGCCAAATCTGACCGAGTGGCTGGAACCGATGCTCGCGCACCTCAAGCAGCAGGGCGCGTTCTCCGTGAAGATGGGCCCGCCGGTGATCATCCGGCGATGGGAGGCCACGTCCATCAAGGCGGGCATCCAGAACCCCGACGTGAAGCGGCTGCGCGACATCGAGGCCGACTTCATCGAGCCGCGTGCCTTCGAGGTGGCCGACAAGCTGCGCCGCATGGGCTGGCAGCAGGGCGAGGACGGCGGGGCCGGCTTCGGTGACGTCCAGCCGCGCTACGTCTATCAGGTGCCGCTGGCGAACCGCTCCCTGGAAGAGGTGCACAAGAACTTCAACCAGCTGTGGCGCCGCAACATCAAGAAGGCGGAGAAGGCCGGCGTCGAAGTCGTCCAGGGGGGCTACCACGACCTCGAGGAGTGGCAGCGGCTGTACGAGATCACGGCCGTGCGCGACCACTTCCGGCCCCGCCCGCTGTCGTACTTCCAGCGCATGTGGACGGCCCTCAACAGCGAGGACCCCAACCGCATGCGGCTGTACTTCGCCCGCCACAACGGTGTGAACCTGTCGGCGGCGACCATGCTGATCGTCGGCGGGCACGTCTGGTACTCCTACGGCGCCTCCGACAACATCGGCCGGGAGTTCCGCCCCTCGAACGCGATGCAGTGGCGGATGCTGCGCGACGCCTACGCGCTCGGCGCCACGGTCTACGACCTGCGGGGCATCTCCGACTCGCTCGACGAGAGCGACCACCTCTTCGGCCTGATCCAGTTCAAGGTCGGCACGGGCGGACAGGCCGCCGAGTACCTCGGCGAGTGGGACTTCCCGCTGAACAAGCTGCTCCACAAGGCGCTCGACATCTACATGTCACGCCGCTGAGTCTCCGGTCGTCCGTTTCCACCCACCACCCCCGACACCACCCCCCACCACGAGAAAGGTTCCAGGTCCGGCCATGGCGCTCACGCTCTACGTCGACACCGCGCGCTGGCGGGCGCATCACAAGCACGTGCAGGACCAGTTCCCCGGCCTCGTCCCTGTCTGCAAGGGCAACGGCTACGGCTTCGGGCACGAGCGCCTCGCGGAGGAGGCCACACGGCTGGGCTCGGACACTCTCGCCGTGGGCACGACGTACGAGGCCGCGCGGATCAAGGACTGGTTCGGTGGCGACCTGCTGGTGCTGACGCCTTACCGGCGGGGCGAGGAGCCCGTGCCGCTGCCCGACCGGGTCATCCGCTCGGTGTCGTCGATCGACGGTGTGTACGGCCTTGTGGGCGCCCGTGTGGTGGTCGAGGTCATGTCGTCTATGAAGCGGCACGGCATCAGCGAGCAGGACCTGCCGCAGCTGCACGCCGCCATAGAGAACGTCCGTCTCGAGGGCTTCGCGATCCATCTGCCGCTGGACCGCACCGACGGCTCGGACGCCGTCGAGGAGGTCATCGGCTGGATGGACCGGCTGCGTGCGGCACGCCTGCCGCTGCACACGATGTTCGTCAGCCATCTCAAGGCCGACGAACTCGCCCGGCTCCAGCAGCAGTTCCCCCAGACCCGCTTCCGTGCCCGTATCGGCACGCGGCTGTGGCTCGGGGACCACGAGGCCACCGAGTACCGCGGTGCCGTCCTGGACGTCACGCGTGTCGCCAAGGGCGACCGCTTCGGCTACCGCCAGCAGAAGGCGGCCTCGGACGGCTATCTGGTGGTCGTGGCCGGCGGTACGTCGCACGGGGTGGGCCTGGAGGCCCCCAAGGCGCTGCACGGCGTCATGCCGCGTGCCAAGGGCGTCGCCCGGGCCGGCCTGGCCACGGTCAACCGGAACCTTTCTCCGTTCGTCTGGGACGGCAAGCAGCGCTGGTTCGCCGAGCCGCCGCACATGCAGGTGTCCATCCTGTTCGTGCCCACGGACGCCCCGGAGCCGAAGGTGGGTGAGGAGCTCGTGGCCCATCTGCGGCACACCACCACCCAGTTCGACCGGATCGTGGACCGCTGAGCGGCCGCGCTCAGCGCCGAAAAACCGATGAGGCCGTACACGGACCCTTCCGTGTACGGCCTTTGCCGTCTCCCGCGTGCCTCGGGTGGGCCGTCGGCACCTTGTTCGCTCAGAGCGAACGGCCGTCGGAGGGGCCCGTGTTCTGGCTTCCCCACGCCACCTGAGGCTCCTCGGTATGGGCCGCGGGCTGCGTCGGACGGGCCGCCGGGCCGAGGACGAACACGTCCTCCGCGCCGTCGAGCACACCGCCCGAGGGGTCGTCCTCACCGGTCCGGCGCACCACGTCCCGCTCCGGCATGAGGATGTCCCGCACGATGATTACGCACAGGTAGAGGGTGCCGAGGAGGTGTGCGCCGATGGCCCAGTGGTAGCCGTCGGTCGGCAGGCCCTTGTGGGCGTCTCCGCTCGTCGTGTAGGCGAGGTACATCCAGATCCCCAGGAAGTACGCGACCTCGCACGCCTGCCAGATCAGGATGTCCCGCCACTTCGGCCGGGCCAGCACGGCCAGCGGGACCAGCCACAGGACGTACTGCGGCGAGTAGACCTTGTTGGTGAGGATGAACGCCGCGACGATCAGGAAGGCCAGCTGCGCGAAGCGCGGCCTGCGCGGCGCGGTGATGGTGAGCACCGCGATACCCACGCAGCACAACAGCACCAACGAGGTGGCGAGTGTGTTGACCATCTCGGTGCTGAGCGGGTGGGAGGAGTTCTGGGCGATGATCAGCCAGAAGGACCCGAAGTCGACCCCCCGCTCCTGGCTGAAGGTGTAGAACTTCGACCAGCCATCGAAGGCGAAGTACGCCACCGGCAGGTTCACCACGAGCCAGGAGACGGCCGCGCCACCGAAGGCCTTGCCGAAGTCCCGCCACTTGCCCGCGCGCCAGCACAGCACGAACAGCGGCCCGAGCAGGAAGACGGGATACAGCTTGGCGGCCGTGGCGAGCCCCAGCAGGACACCGAAGGCCAGGGAACGGCCCCGGGACCACATCAGCATGGCGGCGGCCGTCAGGGCGACCGCCAGCAGGTCCCAGTTGATCGTGGCGGTCAGCGCGAAGGCGGGTGCCAGGGCGACCAGCAGGCCGTCCCAGGGGCGCCGGACCTGGGTGCGGGACACGCAGACCGCGATGATGGCGGCGCATGCCATCAGCATCCCGGCGTTGACCATCCAGTACCACTGCTCCTGGTGCTGGATGCTGCCGCTGCCGGGCGTCAGCCAGGCGGCGACCTCCATGAACACACCGGTCAGCACCGGGTACTCGAGGTACTGCATGTCACCGGGGAGCTTGTCGAAGTACGGCACCAGACCGTCGGCGAAGCCGCGCCCCTGGTAGAGGTGCGGGATGTCCGAGTAGCAGGCGTGCGTGTACTGCGAACTGGCGCCGAAGAACCAGCCGCCGTTGTAGCAGGGAGCCTTCTGGACCAGTCCGAGGGCGAACATGCCGATCGCCACGAGAGCGACGACCCGTACGGGGGTCCACCAGTCCGCCCCGAGCAGGGCACGCCGTCCGATGGGACCGCCGATCACCTCACTGCCGGCCCTGGCGACCGCGTCGTCCCTGGTCGGCCGCACCTGATCCGGCTCGTGCACGCTCGCGTGCGTCGATTCTGCGCTGGGCATGTGCCACATCCTGCCGTACGTGTCTAGGAATACGCCGAGGGCCGCCACACCTCGCAAGGTGTGGCGGCCCCTGTTTCACGTGAAACGTCCCGATGTTTCACGTGAAACACCGCGTCGGGCGCTAGGCCGGCTAACCGGTCTGGCCTCCGAAGAGGCCGCCTCCGCCTCCGTTGCCGTTGCCTCTGCTGTTGCCGCCCCCGTCTGCGCCACTATCCGTGGGAGTGGGAGAGGGGCTCACCCCTCCGTCCGTGCCACCGGTGTCGGTGTTGCCACCCGTGTCCGTGCCTCCGGTGTCCTGACACCCGAAGAAGCGGTTGCAGGACTCACTGGGGGACGGCGAGGGCGAGGTCAGCGTCTCGCTGGGCGTGGGACTGGGCGTCGGACTCGACTCCTGGGTCTTGCTCGGCGTCGGGATGGGGCTCGGCGACGGGGCCTCGTTGACCACCTCACCGATGGGCTCGGGAGTCGGGAAATCCTCCGCGGGTTCGCCCTGCAGTGCCTCTTCCATGTAGTCGTGCCAGATCTCGGCCGGGAACGAGGCACCGTGGATCTTCTTCTGACCACCCGTTCCGAACATCTTCAAGAACGTCCGGTTCTTCTTGCTCTCGTCATCGTCGTACCGGAACATCGTGATCGACGTGGACAGCTGCGGGGTGTAGCCCACGAACCAGGCGGACTTGTTGCCGTCGGTCGTACCGGTCTTGCCGGCGACCTCCCGGCCGGTGAGCTGGGCGCTGGTGCCGGTTCCCTTTTCGACCACCGTCTTCAGCACGTCCGTGACGTTGTCGGCGACCTTCGGGGTGAACGCGTCCTCCGTCTGGACCTTGTGCGTGTAGGCCGTGCCGTCCTTGCTCGTGACCTTCTCCACGGAGTACGGCTCGCGCTGCTTGCCGCTGGCCGCGAAGGTGGCGTACGCACCCGCCATGCGGATCGCGCTGGGCTGGGAGATACCGATGGAGAAGGACGGGTAGGTGACGCCGGCCAGGCTGTTCTTCTTGAGGCCTGCGCTGATGGCGGCCTCCTTCACCTTGTCCAGACCGACGTCCATGCCGAGCTGCACGAAGGCCGAGTTCACCGACTCGCGCATCGCCTCACGCAGGTCGATCTGGTAATTGGGGGGAGTGCCGTAGGACACCTGACCATCGTTGGTCTGAAGCCACTCGTCCCCCTTCTCGTTCTTCCAGACCTGCTTGTTGTACTCCTCGATCTTGAGCTTGTTCTTGCCGCTGAACAGGCTCTTCGGGGAGACGATGGTCCGCTCGTCCTGCGCCTGCGTCTCGGGGCCGTCGGGGTCGCGCACACCCCAGGTCATCGCGGCCGCGAGCACGAAGGGCTTGAACGTCGAACCGACCTGGGCACCGGTGGTGTCGGCGTTGTTGGTGAAGTGCTTGGTCGCGTCCTCACCGCCGTAGATCGCCTTGATGGCACCGGTCGCCGGATCCACCGAAGCGCCACCGAACTGGACGTGGGTGTCCGTCTTCGGGCGCAACTTGGGCTTGATGTTGGCCTTCTGGACCTTCGTGACCGAGGACTCGAGCTCCTTGATCTTCTTCTTGTCGAAGGTCGTGTAGATCGAGTACCCGCCCTGCTGCAGCTTGTCGGCACTGATGATGTTGTTGTTGATCACGTATGCCTTGGCCAGGTCGACGAGATAGCCGATCTGCCCCTTCAGCTCACGGTTCGACCGCGGACTCTGCCACTTGGGGAGTTCCGTGTACTTGGCCCGCGTCGCGGCGTCGAGATGGCCGTACTCGACCATCTTGTCCAGAGTGTCCTGCATCTGGCTGAAGGCTCGTCGGCGGTTCTTGTCAGGGGTGGCGTTGGCCGGGTCGATGGAGGTGGCACCCGCCGGGTCGTAGTAGGTCGCGCCCTTGAGCATCGCCGACAGGAAGGCGCACTCGCCCTCGTTGAGGTCGATGGCGTCCTTGTTGAAGTACGCGCGAGCGGCGGCCTGGATCCCGTACGCCCCACGGCCGTAGTAGGCGGAGTTCAGGTACCCCGCCATGATCTTGTCCTTGGGGACCGTGGCGCCGACCTTGATCGAGACGAGGATCTCCCTGAACTTCCGGGAGATCGTCTGCGACTGGTCGTCCAGCATCGCGTTCTTGACGTACTGCTGGGTGATGGTGGAGCCACCCTGCGTCTGACCGCCCCTGGCCATGTTGAACACGGCGCGGGCGATGCCCTTCGGGTCGATGCCGCTGTCGGTCTCGAAGGTCTTGTTCTCCTGCGAGATCACCGCGTACTGCATCGCCTTGGGGATCTGCGACAGGTTGACGATCTGACGGTTGGTCTCACCACCGGTGGAGACCATCTCGGAACCGTCGGACCAGTAGAAGACGTTGTTCTGCGCCTCGGCCGTCTTCGCGATGTCCGGGACACCCACCATGGCGTAGCCGATGCCCGCTACGGCCACCAGGCTGCCGATGAAGCCGATGCACAGACCGGAGACGAGCTTCCAGGAGGGCATCCAGCGGCGCCAGCCGTCCTTGCCGGCCCGTGGATAGTCGATGAGGCGTTTCTTGGCGGGGACGGCCGCACGGCCTCTGCCGCGGCCGGGTCCGGTCGGGGCACCACGGCCCCCTCGGCCGGGCTCTGCCGCTCTGCGGCGACCGCCCGTGCTTCTCTGTGCCGCACGCCGGGCCTCGGCGCGGCCGCCGTACGACGGCTCCTCGCCTCCCGACTCGTAGGATCCCGACCCGTACGAGTCGGCTGGCGACCCGGTGGCGCCTCGCGGTGCCGCACGGCGGCCGGAGGACGAGCCGGACTGGCCGCGTCGGGCCGCGGCACGTCCGCCTCCCTGCGGCTGCGGCGGTTTGCGACGGTGCTCGCTCATCGAACGACTACTCCTCGGGCAGGCGCACCCGTGCGCGCCTGGAAACGGCGGCTGGTTTCCGGTCCCCCCGAAGTACGGATGTGGTCGGTTCCGCATTCATCCGTACTGCACCTAGGACGACGACGCCCCCATGCGTCACGTGGTTCCCGGTGGTGTGCATGGCGCACAGACTACGCACCGCCAAAACCCGCCGAGCCCAGAAGTTCACCCCAAATCAGGCAACTCGCCTGCAACGAATCGGTGATGTGATCCCGTTCACCATCTTCACGCTTGTCGCATCCGGAAGGCCGTTCTATCGTCTTGATGTATCGAGTCGATACATCAGCGCGAGATAAACCGTCACGGTACGTCCGCGGCAGAGAGGAGGCGACGATGAGCCGGCGTTCCGGGATCCTCGAGTTCGCCGTACTCGGCCTGCTCCGCGAGTCCCCGATGCACGGCTATGAGCTGCGCAAACGACTCAACACGTCACTGGGTGTGTTCCGCGCCTTCAGCTACGGAACGCTGTACCCCTGCCTCAAGACGCTGCTCGCCAATGGCTGGTTGATCGAAGAGCCGGGGAACACCTCCGAGGACGCCCTCGCAGCACCACTCGCAGGGCGTCGTGCCAAGATCGTCTATCGGTTGACGGCGGAGGGTAAGGAGCACTTCGAGGAGCTGCTCTCGCAGACCGGACCCGACGCGTACGAGGACGAGCACTTCGCCGCTCGCTTCGCCTTCTTCGGGCAGACCTCGCGCGACGTCCGTATGCGAGTCCTCGAGGGCCGCCGCAGTCGGCTGGAGGAGCGCCTGGAGAAGATGCGCGCCTCCCTGGCGCGCACCCGGGAGCGCCTCGACGACTACACGCTTGAGCTCCAGCGCCACGGGATGGAGTCCGTGGAGCGCGAAGTGCGCTGGCTGAACGAGCTCATCGAGAGCGAGCGGGCGGGCCGGGACCTGAAGGGTCCGGCCCATGGAGAACCCACTCGTGACACCACAGAG
The DNA here is from genome assembly GCF_043198595.1 of Streptomyces sp. NPDC048751. Lineage (NCBI taxonomy): Bacteria > Bacillati > Actinomycetota > Actinomycetes > Kitasatosporales > Streptomycetaceae > Streptomyces > Streptomyces sp. NPDC048751. Next base: position 131,322 of record NZ_JBICUX010000012.1, on the reverse strand, counting down.
GGAGCGCCGGGCGTCCTGCCCCGGCCCGGGGACACCCCCGGGCCGGATACGCCCGGCGACACTGCCACGTGAGGCCCCTGCCAGGGCCTCACTCGTACACACAGGGAGCAACCAGAATGGGTTCGGTGCGCGTAGCCATCGTCGGCGTGGGCAACTGCGCCGCGTCGCTGGTGCAGGGAGTCGAGTACTACAAGGACGCCGACCCGGCGTCCAAGGTCCCGGGCCTCATGCACGTGCAGTTCGGTGAGTACCACGTCCGTGACGTGGAATTCGTCGCCGCCTTCGATGTGGACGCCAAGAAGGTCGGCCTCGACCTCGCGGACGCCATCGGCGCGTCCGAGAACAACACGATCAAGATCTGCGACGTGCCGAACACCGGCGTGACCGTCCAGCGCGGCCACACCCTCGACGGCCTCGGCAAGTACTACCGCGAGACCATCGAGGAGTCCGCCGAGGAGCCGGCCGACGTCGTCCAGGTCCTCAAGGACAAGCAGGTCGACGTGCTCGTCTGCTACCTGCCCGTGGGTTCCGAGGACGCGGCGAAGTTCTACGCCCAGTGCGCCATCGACGCCAAGGTCGCCTTCGTCAACGCCCTTCCGGTCTTCATCGCCGGCACCAAGGAGTGGGCGGACAAGTTCACCGAGGCGGGCGTCCCGATCGTCGGCGACGACATCAAGTCCCAGGTCGGCGCCACCATCACGCACCGCGTCATGGCGAAGCTGTTCGAGGACCGGGGCGTCGTCCTGGACCGCACGATGCAGCTGAACGTCGGCGGCAACATGGACTTCAAGAACATGCTCGAGCGTGATCGCCTGGAGTCCAAGAAGATCTCCAAGACGCAGGCCGTCACCTCCCAGATCCCCGACCGGGATCTCGGCGAGAAGAACGTCCACATCGGCCCCTCCGACTACGTCGCCTGGCTCGACGACCGCAAGTGGGCGTACGTCCGCCTCGAGGGCCGTGCCTTCGGTGACGTCCCGCTGAACCTGGAGTACAAGCTCGAGGTCTGGGACTCCCCGAACTCCGCCGGTGTCATCATCGACGCCCTGCGCGCAGCGAAGATCGCCAAGGACCGCGGCATCGGCGGTCCGATCCTGTCGGCGTCGTCGTACTTCATGAAGTCCCCGCCGGTGCAGTACTTCGACGACGAGGCCCGCGAGAACGTCGAGAAGTTCATCAAGGGTGAGGTCGAGCGCTAGCTCGACAGAACACAGAGCGCAGGCCGACACGGCTCGCTGAAAACGCTCCTGCCAGGGCTGTCGAGGGTCCCCGGGTCGCACGACCCGGGGACCCTCCCCGTATGTGAGGCTGTGCCCCATGTCCGTCGTCCGTGATCTGCGCGTCCTGCTGCGCTTCCGGGACTTCCGGCGTCTGCTCTCGGTACGGCTGCTCTCCCAAGGGGCCGACGGCGTCTACCAGGTCGGGCTCGCCACGTACGTCGTCTTCTCCCCCGAGAAACAGACCTCGGCCACGGCGATCGCCTCCGCGATGGCCGTCCTGCTGCTTCCGTACTCGCTGGTGGGCCCGTTCGCCGGCGTCCTGCTGGACCGCTGGCGCCGTCGCCAGGTCTTCGTGTACGGCAACCTGCTGCGCGCCCTGCTGGCCTCCGTGACGGCCGCCTTGATGATCAGTCACGTCCCGGACTGGCTCTTCTACATCTCCGCCCTGTGTGTCACCGCGGTCAACCGCTTCGTCCTGGCGGGCCTGTCCGCCGCGCTGCCCCGGGTGGTCGACGCCGAGCGCCTGGTGATGGCCAACTCCTTGTCCCCGACGGCCGGCACACTCGCCGCGACGGCGGGCGGGGGCCTCGCTTTCGTCGTGCGGCTCGTGGGCTCGGACTCCGACGCCGCCGTGGTGCTGCTCGGCTCCGCTCTCTATCTGTGCGCCGCGCTCGCCTCACTGCGCATGGCACCGGAACTGCTTGGGCCCGACCGTGAGTTGATACCGCCCCGGCTGACCGCGGCACTCACCGGCACCGCGCAGGGCCTCGTGGCCGGCGTACGGCACCTCGCTGAACCGAGGAGGCGGGAAGCCGCCTGGGCGCTCACCTCGATGACGCTGATGCGGTTCTGCTACGGCGCCCTGACCGTCATGGTTCTGATGCTCTGTCGGTATGCCTGGTCGACCGACGCGGACGGGGGGCTGGGGCTGCTCGGTCTGGCCGTGGGCATCTCCGGCGCGGGTTTCTTCGCGGCGGCCGTCGTCACGCCCTCCGCCGCGAGGCGGCTCGGGCCGGGCCGTTGGATCGTCGTCTGCGCGGCGGCGGCCGCCGTCCTGGTGCCCCCGCTGGGGCTGCCGTTCGCCCAAGTCCCGCTGATGGTCGCGGCGTTCGTCCTGGGGCTCTCCACCCAGGGCGCGAAGATCGCCACGGACACCATCGTCCAGTTCTCCGTGCAGGACGGCTTTCGTGGCCGGATCTTCTCGGTTTACGACGTGCTGTTCAACGTCGCCTTCGTCGGCGCCGCCGGGGTCGCCGCGCTGATGCTGCCACCGGACGGCCGATCGGGGCCGCTGGTGGTCACAGTCGCCGTTATCTACGGGGCAGTTGCTGTGGGTATGGCACGGTTTGAGCGACGATAAGTGTCACATCAATGCCACGAAGTTCCCCTCCGCTACTGGCTTGTCAGTGCTGGCCTGTAATTTACGTTCGTCTTACTTCGCGCAACGCGGGCTGACGTTCTCGCGCGCACCCACGTTTCTAGGGGGACCCCCAAGTGTCTACTCCGCCGTCCCAGGGCAACCCGTTCGCTCAGGGTCAGCAGCCCTACGGCCAGCCTCAGGGCCAGGCCCCGTACCCGCCCCAGGGTGGCTACCCGCAGCAGCCCGGCCAGCCCGGCTACCCACAGGCCACCGCGCCGTACGCCACGGTTCCGCCGGCGCAGCCCCGCCGCAAGGTCAGCTTCAAGCTGATCAAGAACGTCGTCATCGTCCTCGCCGTCGCCGGTGTGGCCATCGGCGGCTACATATCCAGCCGCGACGACGCCAACACGGCATCGGTCGGCGACTGCATGCACCGCGGCAGCAGCGACGACAACAACCCGGACCTCGAGGTCGTCGACTGCAAGTCCTCGAAGGCTCAGTACGTCGTGCTCGCCAAGATCGAGGGCGACTACTCCGCGACCACTGCCGAGACCAAGTGCACGGAGAAGGCCAAGGACTTCCAGTACTCCTACACCGAGAGCGGCGACGGCAGTGACTTCCTGCTCTGCCTGAAGGACAAGTAGGGGAACGAGTAAGCAGACGTCGAAGGGGCGGTGTTTCACGTGAAACACCGCCCCTTCGCGCACCCTGCACGGGGTCATGTTTCACGTGAAACATGACCCCGTTTCGCGTACTCAGCCCTGCTCGGCCCACCACTCCTTGAGCGCCGCTTCCGCTACCTCGCGCTCCATCGGGCCGTTCTCCAGGCGCAGCTCCAGCATGTGCTTGTACGCCTTGCCCACCATCGGTCCCGGTCCGACGCCCAGGATCTCCATGATCTGGTTGCCGTCGAGGTCAGGTCGGATCGCGTCCAGCTCCTCCTGTTCCTGGAGCTGGGCGATGCGCTCCTCCAGGCCGTCGTACGCCCGGGAGAGTGCGGCGGCCTTGCGCTTGTTGCGCGTCGTGCAGTCCGAGCGGGTCAGCTTGTGGAGTCGGTCGAGGAGCGGGCCGGCGTCTCGGACGTAGCGACGAACCGCGGAGTCCGTCCACTCACCGGTGCCGTACCCGTGGAAGCGCAGGTGGAGTTCGACCAGACGTGAGACGTCCTTCACCAGCTCGTTGGAGTACTTCAGCGCCGTCATGCGCTTCTTGGTCATCTTGGCCCCGACCACCTCGTGGTGGTGGAACGAGACCCGGCCGTCCTTCTCGAAGCGACGGGTGCGCGGCTTACCGATGTCGTGCAGCAGGGCGGCCAGGCGGAGGGTCAGGTCGGGACCGTTCTCCTCCAGCGCGATCGCCTGCTCCACGACGATCAGGGTGTGCTCGTAGACGTCCTTGTGCCGGTGATGTTCGTCGCTCTCCAGCCGCAGGGCGGGCAGCTCGGGCAGCACATGGTCGGCGAGCCCGGTGTCGGCCAGCAGGGCCAGTCCCTTGCGGGGGTTCGCGGAGAGAATCAGCTTGTTCAGCTCGTCCCGGACCCGCTCCGCCGAGACGATCTCGATACGGCCGGCCATCTCGCTCATCGCGGTGACGACCTCGGGGGCGACCTCGAAGTCGAGCTGGGCGGCGAAGCGTGCGGCGCGCATCATCCGCAGTGGGTCGTCGGAGAAGGACTCCTCAGGAGTGCCCGGAGTGCGCAGCACCCGCTCCGCGAGGTCGCCCAGCCCGCCGTGCGGGTCGATGAACTCCTTCTCCGGGAGCGCCAGGGCCATCGCGTTCACGGTGAAGTCACGACGGACGAGGTCCTGCTCGATCGAGTCGCCGTAGGACACCTCGGGCTTGCGCGAGGTGCGGTCGTAGGCCTCCGACCGGTACGTGGTCACCTCGATCTGGAAGGTTCGGTCCACGTCTCCGACGCGGGCAACCTTGTGTGCGCCGACCGTGCCGAACGCGATCCCGACCTCCCACAGGGCGTCCGCCCACGGCCGCACGATCTTGAGGACGTCCTCGGGACGGGCGTCGGTCGTGAAGTCCAGGTCGTTGCCGAGCCGGCCGAGCAGTGCGTCCCGGACCGAGCCGCCGACCAGGGCGAGTGAGAACCCGGCCTCCCGGAAGCGGCGGGCGAGGTCGTCGGCGACAGGCGCGACCCGCAGCAGTTCACTCACCGCGCGGTGCTGCACCTGGCTCAGGGCACTGAGGTCTTCGTTGGCGTTCGGCACAACAGAAGAGGGTACGTGCCCGGGCGCGCCGCCAGCGCCTCCATTACGGGCCGGGGCCTCCAGGAAGAAGGTGCAGAGACCTCCCCCATACCCACACAGGATCGACGCGGGCGGCGGCCGCAGGGGCGCTCCCTTCAAACGGGGATATAGGGGACGGCCCGCCCGCCTTCCCCGATCTTGTGGAGCAGACCGCGGCACTTCCCCTCAGCGCGCATCGTTACCATGCGTGGACGCACATTCCGACGACCACTGACGACGACGAGGGACGGGCGAACGCGTGGCCGAGGCGGCAGACTTCCAGGGGATGAGTCCCTCACCTGCCCGCCGGTGGCTGCGGCGCACCGGAGCACTGCTCGCCGGGGCGCCTCTGCTGGCCGGTCTGCTCCAGCTGCCCGCCTCCTCGCCCGCGCAGGCCGCCGGCCAGGACGCCGTGCGCGATGCCTCGGGTTCGGGCACGGTGGCCGTCTCCGTCGACTCCCTCAGCCCCAGCGCCCCCACCGACGGGGACACCCTGACCATCTCCGGCACGGTCACGAACAGGGGCAAGCAGGCGGTCACCGACGCCCACGTGGGCCTGATGGTGGGGTCCGCCCTGCCCACCCGCTCGGCGATCGACTCCACCGCCGAGCGCACCGACTACATGCCTGGCGCCGACGGCTCGGAGGTGGGCGGCAAGTACGTCGAGAAGTTCTCCAACCTCGCCCCCGGTGTCGCGGAGCCGTTCAGCATCTCCGTGCCGGTCGACAAGCTGGACCTCGGTGCGGACGGTGTCTACCCGCTCGGGGTCTCGCTCTCCGGCCAGACGTCCGCTCAGCAGTGGGAGCAGGTGCTGGGCATCCAGCGCACGTTCCTACCGTGGCAGCCGGACGAGGCGGAGACGAGCACGAAAACCACGGCGCTGTGGCCACTGATCGCCACGGCGCACATGACGGCGGAGACCGGGTCCAACGAGCAGCAGACGCCAGTGTTCTCGGACGACGACCTGGCCAAGGAGATCGCCCCCGGCGGCCGGCTGGACCAAATGGTCTCTCTGGGCAAGGACCTCGACGTCACCTGGGTGATCGACCCCGACCTGCTGGCGTCCGTCGACGCGATGGTGGACGGCTACCGGGTCCGAGGCGAGGGCGACACGACCACGGTGGGCACCCACCAGGCAGTCGCCAAGCGGTGGCTCGACGAGGTGCAGAAGGCGGTGGCGGGCAAGGAGGTCGTCGCGCTGCCCTTCGCCGACCCGGATGTGGCCTCCCTCGCCCACAACGGCACGAACGTCACCGGTTCACTGAGCCAGCTCAAGGAAGCCACCGACGTCGCCGCCACCACCGTGGGGACGATCCTCCATGTGACGCCGAGCACTGATTTCGCCTGGCCCGTGGACGGCGCCGTCGACCCGTCGATCGTCAAGGTCGCCACCTCCGCCGGCGCCGACAAGGTGATCGCGCGCGGTGACAGCCTCAATGAGACGGGCGGCCTGACGTACACGCCCTCCGCGGCTCGCCCCATCGGAGGCGGTACGACGGCGGTGGTCGCGGACACGCGGATGTCCACGGCCTTCCAGGGCGACCTGACGAAGGCGTCCTCGTCGACGCTCGCCGTGCAGCAGTTCCTCGCACAGAGCCTGGCGCTGGACCTGCAGACCCACAAGCAGCGCAGCATCGTCGTCGCCCCGCAGCGCATGCCCACCGCGAGCCAGGCGAAGGCGATGGCCGAGGCGCTGACAGCGCTCCAGGACAGCACCTGGTCGGAGTCCCAGGACCTCACGGCGGCCGCCAAGGCCAAGCCGGACCCTGGCGCCACGACGAAGGTCCCGAACGCCTACCCCTCCGCGCTGCGCAAGCAGCAGCTGCCGCGGTCCGCCTTCGGTGTGATCGCGAACACACAGGCGAAGCTCAACCGGTTCCAGGTGATCCTCACCGACAAATCGCGCGTGGTGACCCCCTTCGGGCTGGCCCTCAACCGAGAAATGTCCACGTCCTGGCGTGGGCGGAGCACCGAGGCGAGCACCTTCCGCCAGGGCGTGGAGGCGTATCTCGACGACCTGACCGAGCAGGTCAAGCTGGTCGAAAAGTCCGAGACCAAGCTCTCCGGCCGCAGCGCCATGATCCCCGTGTCCGTGCAGAACAACCTGGTCCAAGGCGTGGACCACCTCGTGCTGCGGCTCACCTCGACGAACCCCACCCGTCTCAAGATCGGCGGCGACGACTACAAGGAGCAGCCGATCACGGTCTCCGGCGGCCACGCCCAGACGGTGAAGTTCACCACGTCCGCCAACGCCAACGGCCGGGCGACGGTGATCGCGCAGCTGTACACGCAGGACGGTCAGCCCTACGGTGACGCCGTCACCTTCGACGTGAAGGTCACCGAGATCACGGCGACCGTGATGCTGGTCATCGGCGGCGGTGTCCTCCTGCTGGTCCTCGCCGGCTTCCGGATGTACACCCAGCGCAAACGCGCCGGCGCCCGGGAGGCCGAGGAGGACGGCCCGGACGCCAAGGACGATGAGACGGCCGACGGGCAGGAGAACCCGTCGGGGACCATGGACCGTCTCAGTGAAGAGTCCGGCGCTCGGTCCGGGGCAGGCGCCCCGGAGCAGCCGAGTGACCCGACACCGGACACCGCAGCGGAAAACGCCGACCCGTCCGGCACGGGTGAGAGAGTGGACCGTTGAGGATGTCGTGGCCCGGTGGGCCGGGGACGATGAGGTGGGGTAACCATGAACGCGCCGTACGACGGTGACCGCGGCCAGGCCGCGGGCAGCTCGGGGTACCCCGAGGGCCCGCCGCCCGAGCACGGCCAGGTGCCGCCGCAGCACCCCGCGGACATGTACCTCCAGGACGCCTACACCCAGGACCCCTACCAGGCACAGGACCTCTCCGCCCAGGACCCGGTCACCGAGGCGCTCTACGACCGTGCCGCGCACCCCCCGCCGCCTCCGGGCACGTACCAGCCGCAGCAGCCGCTCTACGGTCGGCCGCCGCAGTCGCCGTACGCCCCGGACCCGCAGGTGTGGGCGCAGACCCCTGCGCCGGAGCCGGATGGTCCCACCCAGTACCTGCCGTACGGCGACGACCCCCGCACCACCCAGTTCGTGGGCGTGGACGACCTGGTCAGCCAGGCCGGTGAGGAGCGCCACGAGCCGGACGCCTTCGCGCATCTCTTCCGGGACCAGCAACAGGGCGGTCTGCCGCAGGGTGGCCTGCACCCGTCGGTGGAGTCGCCGGCGGTTCCCGGCCCTGCCGCGACTCCGGCCGGGGGCCAGGGACCGTCGCCGTATCAAGGACCACCGCAGTACCAGGGCCCACCGCAGTACCAGGTGCCGACAGCGGCGCCCGAGCCCGAGGCGCCTCCCGCCCCGACGCCCGCACCGGCGGCCAAGAAGGGCGGCAAGGCGGCGGGGCTGCTGAAGTCCAGCGCCGTGATGGCGGCGGGCACGATGGTCTCCCGTCTGACCGGCTTCGTCCGCTCCGCGCTGATCGTGTCGGCCCTGGGCCTCGGGTTCCTCGGCGACTCCTTCCAGGTCGCGTACCAGCTGCCGACCATGATCTACATCCTGACCGTCGGCGGCGGCCTCAACTCCGTCTTCGTGCCGCAGCTCGTACGCGCCATGAAGGAGGACGACGACGGCGGTGAGGCCTTCGCCAACCGTCTGCTGACCCTCGTGATGGTGGCTCTGGCCGCGCTCACGGGACTCGCGATGTTCGCCGCACCGCTGCTGGTCCGCATGCTGGCGAACCCGGTCGCCGAGAACCCCGCGGCCAACGAGGTCGCCATCACCTTCACCCGCTACTTCCTGCCCTCGATCTTCTTCATGGGCATCCACGTGGTGATGGGGCAGGTCCTCAACGCCCGGGGGAAGTTCGGCGCGATGATGTGGACCCCGGTCCTGAACAACATCGTCATCATCGTGACGCTGGGCATGTTCATCTGGGTGTACGGCACCTCGGCGGACTCCGGCATGAATGTCACGAACATCCCGCCGGAGGGCCAGCGTCTCCTCGGCGTCGGCATTCTGCTCGGTCTGGTCGTCCAGGCCCTCGCGATGATTCCGTACCTGCGCGAGACCGGGTTCCGGATGCGGCTGCGGTTCGACTGGAAGGGCCACGGTCTCGGCAAGGCCGCGATGCTCGCCAAGTGGACCATCCTGTTCGTCCTCGCCAACCAGGCCGGCGCGCTCGTGGTCATGCAACTGTCCATCGCCGCCGGTACCGCGTCCCACGTCGAGGGAACCAGCTTCGCCGCCTACGCCAACGCCCAGCTGATCTGGGGCCTGCCCCAGGCCATCATCACCGTCTCCCTGATGGCCGCGCTGCTGCCGCGCATCTCGCGCTCGGCAGCCGAGGACGACTCGGGCGCCGTCCGGGACGACATCTCCCAGGGCCTGCGCACGACGGCCGTCGCGATCGTGCCCATCTCCTTCGGTTTCGTGTCCCTCGGCATCCCGATGTGCACCCTGATCTTCGGTTCCTCGGGCACCAGCGAGGCGACCAACATGGGATACATGCTGATGGCGTTCGGCCTCGGCCTGATCCCGTACTCCGTGCAGTACGTCGTCCTGCGCGCCTTCTACGCCTACGAGGACACCCGGACGCCGTTCTACAACACGGTGATCGTGGCGGCCGTCAACGCCGCCGCCTCCGGCGCCTGCTACCTCCTGCTCCCGGCCCGCTGGGCCGTGGTCGGCATGGCCGCCTCGTACGGCCTCGCCTACCTGATCGGCGTCGGCGTCGCCTGGCGTCGCCTGCGCAAGCGCCTGGGAGGCGACGTGGACGGCGCCCGCGTCCTGCGGACCTACGCACGGCTGAGCATCGCGTCGGTGCCCGCCGCGCTGCTCAGCGGCGCGGCCTGCTACGGCATCGGACACACGCTGGGCCAGGGCGTCCTCGGCTCCTTCGCGGCGCTCATCGCCGGTGGTGCGGTCCTCCTCGCGGTCTTCTACCTGGCGGCCCGCCGCATGCGTATCGAGGAGCTCAACTCGCTCGTGGGCACGGTGCGCGGGCGGCTGGGCCGCTGAGAGGAGGTAAGCGCACAACCATCGTCCGCCACCGCGTGTCGTGCATAGCGGCGGACTGTGGGCACAATTGGTTTCGGCGTCGGACGGCGCGCACGGATGTCGAACGGCGCGCATTTGGATGGGGAGGCAGGAACGACGGTGGCGGAACGGAGCACGGCTGCCGTCGACGTGGCAGACAACAGCGGCGACAAGCCGCTGACCGCACAGGCGGACCAGTCCACGGCCGACGGGGTGGCCCAGAACCGGGAGCGGGACACGGACATCGACGAGGCACAGGGGAGTGGCGGGACCCAGGGTCCCGGGAAGGCCTCACCGCCCGAGCTGCACAGCGGCCACAAACTGGCCAGACGCTACCGCCTCGAGGAGTGCGTCACCCGTCTGGACGGTTTCAGCAGTTGGCGTGCGGTCGACGAGAAACTCCGTCGCGCCGTCGGCGTTCACATCCTGCCCGCGGACCACACGCGGGCGCGTTCGGTGCTGGCCGCGGCCCGCTCCTCGGCACTGCTCGGCGACCCCCGCTTCGTCCAGGTCCTGGACGCAGTCGAGGAGAACGACCTCGTCTACGTCGTCCATGAGTGGCTGCCCGACGCGACCGAGCTGAGCACGCTCCTCGCCTCCGGTCCGATGGAGCCGCACGACGCCTACCAGATGGTCAGTCAGATCGCCTCCGCCATGGCCGCCGCGCACCGCGAGGGCCTGGCCCATCTCCGTCTGAACCCCAACGCCGTGCTGCGCGCCTCGACCGGCCAGTGGCGCATCCGCGGTCTCGCCGTGAACGCCGCCCTGCGCGGCATCAGCTCCGACACGCCCCAGCGCACCGACACCGAGGCGATCGGCGCTCTGCTGTACGCGGCGCTCACCCAGCGCTGGCCGTACGAGAGTGACGCCTACGGACTGTCCGGGCTCCCCAAGGACGTCGGTCTGATCGCACCGGACCAGGTGCGTGCCGGCATCCATCGAGGCCTGTCGGAGCTGTCGATGCGGGCGCTCGCCAACGACGGCGCGACGGCGTCCCGTCACGAGTCCCCGTGCACCACTCCGGAGGAGCTGGTGAAGGCGATCGGCGAGATGCCCCGCATCCGCCCGCCGGAGCCCGCGTTCACCGCGCCGCCCGAGTACCAGCGCACCACGTACCAGCAGGGCACCTACGGCCGTTCCACGCCGCACTCCGGTGCCACCCAGCCGGTGCAGGCGCCGCCGCCCCCGCTGCAGAGCCGTACCGGCAGGGCCCTGAAGTGGGCCGTCTCGGCACTGCTCATCGCGGCACTGGGACTCGGCAGTTGGCAGCTGGCGGACGCGCTCATGGATCAGACCAAGCAGTCCGACGACACCAACCAGACGCAGACCACCGACGGGAACGACAAGAACGGCAAGAAGCCCAAGCCGGTCAAGACGCTCCCCATCAAGGGCGCACAGGAGTACGTGGCGAGCGGGGACGCCCAGGCGCCCGAGGACGTCGCGAACACCTATGACTCGGACAGTTCCACGTTCTGGCGCACCAAGCGCTACAACGCCGGTCCGAAGCTGGCTCCCTACAAGCCCGGCGTGGGCATCGTCTACGACCTCGGCTCGTCCCAACAGGTCTCGGCCGCGTCAATAGGGCTCCGGTACCCGGGCGACTACACAACGGTTCACCTCTACGCCACGGACTCGCTCTCCCCGTCGACGGGGATCGAAGGGATGAAGGAGATCGGAACCGCCACCACGAGCGGCACCTCTCTCAAGGTGAAGGCGTCGAAGTCGGTGAAGACGCAGTACGTGCTGCTGTGGGTGACGGCCGTGCCGATGGCACAGACCGACGGCTACAGCAGCTCCGGATACAAGCAGGCCATCACCGACGTGAAGTTCACGGGCTGACGTCTCACCGGAGGGGGAGGGGGTCAGATGGCGGAAGGCGCCGGATACGACGAGACGAGCGATCAGGATCTGCTCGCCCGCCACGTCGAGGGCGACCCCGACGCCTTCGGTGAGCTCGTGCGGCGACACCGCGACCGGCTGTGGGCGGTGGCGCTGCGTACGCTGGGCGACCGCGAGGAAGCCGCTGACGCGGTCCAGGACGCCCTCGTCTCCGCCTACCGGGCCGCCCACACCTTCCGCGGCCAGTCGGCCGTCACGACGTGGCTGCACCGCATCACGGTGAACGCCTGCCTCGACCGCGCCCGCAAGGCCGCCTCCCGGAAGACCTCGCCGGTCGACGACACCGAGCGGCTGGAGCAGCTTCTGGAGCCGCACGAGTCGGCCTCGGCCCCGGCGGAGCGCAACGATCTGCACCGCCAGCTCCTCGAAGCGCTCGGCACCCTCCCGCCCGACCAGCGGGCTGCCCTCGTCCTGGTGGACATGCAGGGCTACCCGGTCGCCGAAGCGGCCCGCGTGCTCGACGTCCCGACCGGAACGGTGAAGAGCCGCTGCGCCCGGGGCAGAGCCAGACTCCTCCCCCTGCTCACCCACCTGCGGCCGGAAAACACCGGTGAGAGCACAGAACCGGGCCAGGGACGGAACCGGGCGCAGGGGACATCCGTCCCACCCGCAGCGGGCCCGCACGACACGGGTCCCCGTGATCCAGGGCCAAGCGATTCAGCTGCTGTGAAGGGCGGAGGTGGGCGAGCGTGACATCCACGACAGACACGGCCGGGCACCCGGACGTCTCGGAGATCTCCGACCTCACCGAGGGCCTGCTCTCTCCGTCCCGCAGCGCGGACCTACGGCAGCATCTGGACGACTGTGAGCTGTGCGCCGATGTCCACGCCTCCCTGGAGGAGATCCGGGGCCTGCTCGGCGCCGTCCCCGGCCCGCCCCGCATGCCGGCCGATGTCGCGGGCCGTATCGACGCGGCCCTCGCCGCCGAGGCCCTGCTGAACGCCACGGCTCCCGATCACCTGGATGCGCCGATGCCGGCTGACACGGCCAGGGACGACACGGCCCGGGCGATCTCCGACACCGACGACCGGGCGCGCGTTTCACGTGAAACATCGCCCGCAGCTGACCGCCCGGCAGGCCACGCCCGCGGCTCCACCACCGGTCCAGGCCGCAAGAACCGTCTGCGAGGCAAGCGCCGCAAGGTCGCGGTGCTCGGCGCCGCCTTCACGGCCGCTGCCCTGGGACTCGGGTCCGTATTGCTGACCTCGTTGATGGGCGGATCCCCGTCCGGCCCCGCGGCAGGAGGCCGACACACCACCGCCGCGGACACGTTCTCCGAGGGAAAGCTGGAGAAGCAGGTCGAGGGCCTCCTCGCGAAGGACGAGCGCTCCGGGGGAGGCTCACGCACGCCGGACCTGGGCGTGGCGGGTGGCCCCGACAGCGCCAGCCCCAGGATTTTCAGGCAGCCCGCGGTTCCCCCGTGCATCCAGAAGGGCATCGGCCGGGACGACCAGGCGCTGGCCACCCAGGAGGGCGTGTACGAGGGGCAGGACGTTCTGCTCGTCGTCCTGCCCGACACCTCGGACGCGACCCGGGTCACGGCGTACATCGTGGAATCCGCCTGTGTGGGGCACCCGTCCTCCACCAAGGCAGAGATCCTTCTCAAGGACTCCTACACACGTCCCTGAGCATCAGGGCATCGCCTCTGCGCCGCGTGGTATCCCGTACGGTGTCGCCTGGCCGTGTGCCCGGACACACCGGGAATGCGCGCCCCTTAGGATCCGTTGGGTCGGGTGAGAGTTCAGAGAGGCTCCCACCGGTCGACCGATGCAGACCAGAGACGAGGAATCAAGCCGTGAGCGACGTCCGTAACGTGATCATCATCGGCTCCGGGCCCGCCGGCTACACCGCGGCGCTCTACACCGCGCGAGCATCGCTGAAGCCGCTGGTGTTCGAGGGCGCCGTCACCGCGGGTGGTGCGCTGATGAACACGACCGAGGTGGAGAACTTCCCCGGCTTCCAGAGCGGCATCATGGGCCCCGAGCTCATGGACAACATGCGCGCCCAGGCCGAGCGCTTCGGCGCCGAGCTCATCCCGGACGACGTCGTCTCCGCGGACCTGGCCGGCGAGATCAAGACGGTCACGGACACCGCCGGTACGGTCCACAAGGCGAAGGCCGTCATCGTCACCACCGGGTCCCAGCACCGCAAGCTCGGCCTGCCGAACGAGGACGCCCTCTCCGGCCGGGGCGTCTCCTGGTGCGCCACCTGTGACGGCTTCTTCTTCAAGGACCAGGACATCGCCGTCATCGGCGGCGGCGACACCGCGATGGAGGAGGCCACCTTCCTCTCGCGCTTCGCCAAGTCCGTGACGATCGTCCACCGCCGGGACACCCTGCGCGCCTCCAAGGCGATGCAGGAGCGCGCCTTCGCCGACCCGAAGATCTCGTTCGTCTGGGACAGCGAGGTCGCCGAGGTCCAGGGCGACCAGAAGCTGTCCGGTCTGAAGCTGCGCAACGTCAAGACCGGTGAACTCTCCGACCTGCCGGTGACCGGCCTGTTCATCGCGATCGGCCACGACCCTCGCACCGAACTGTTCAAGGGCCAGCTGGACCTCGACGAGGAGGGCTACCTGAAGGTCGAGGCACCGTCGACCCGCACCAACCTCACCGGTGTCTTCGGCGCCGGTGACGTGGTCGACCACACCTACCGTCAGGCGATCACCGCGGCCGGCACCGGCTGCTCCGCCGCCCTCGACGCCGAGCGCTTCCTCGCCGCTCTCGCGGACGAGGAGAAGGCCGAGCCCGAGAAGACCTCTGTCTGACCCCCATCCGCCCCACGCACCAACCAGTAAGGAGCCCGCAGTGGCCGGCACCCTCAAGAACGTGACCGACGACTCCTTCGAGCAGGACGTCCTCAAGAACGACAAGCCCGTCCTGGTGGACTTCTGGGCCGCCTGGTGCGGTCCGTGCCGCCAGATCGCTCCGTCCCTCGAGGCGATTGCCGCCGAGTACGGCGACAAGATCGAGATCGTCAAGCTGAACATCGACGAGAACCCGGGCACGGCCGCCAAGTACGGCGTCATGTCGATCCCGACGCTGAACGTCTACCACAACGGCGAGGTCGCGAAGACCATCGTCGGCGCCAAGCCGAAGGCCGCGATCGTCCGCGACCTCGGGGACTTCATCGCCGAGTGACGTTCTTGGTCGCCGAGGCGGCGACATGTTTCACGTGAAACACGAATGGGCCAACCCGGAAGGGTTGGCCCATTCGCTTGTCTGAGCCTGGATCCTCACAGCGGCCGCAGGGCCGGTTCCTTCTGCACGGCCCCCAGCAGCCGGTCCAGCGCCATCTCCACGTCTTCCTTCCAGGAGAGCGTCGTCCTCAGCTCCAGCCTCAGGCGGGGATACGTGGGGTGCGGCCGAACCGTCTTGAAGCCCACCGCCAGCAGATGGTCTGCCGGAAGGACACACGCCGGCTCCTTCCAGCGGGCGTCGCCGAAGGCCTCGATGGCCTTGAAGCCCCGCCGCAGCAGATCCTTGGCGACCGTCTGGACCATCACCCGACCCAGCCCCTGCCCCTGGTACCCCGGCATGATGAACGCCGTGATCAACTGGACCGCGTCCGGTGACACAGGACTCGTGGGGAACGCCGTCGAGCGTGGGACGTAGGCAGGCGGTGCGTAGAGCACAAAGCCGACCGGGACCTCATCGACGTACACGACCCGCCCGCACGAGCCCCAGTCCAGGAGGACGGCGGAGATCCAGGCTTCCTTCTCCAGCGCCGACGTGCCTGCCCTTACCGCGGCCTCACCGCTGACTGGGTCCAGCTCCCAGAAGACGCACGTGCGACAGCGGTTGGGAAGGTCCTGAAGGTTGTCCAGCGTGAGCGGTACGAGCCGACGCCCCATGAAGGCTGTTCCTCGCTTCCTTCGCCCGCAGCAGTGCGAGCGGCTGTCAGAGCGCTCCGTTCCCTGAGCAGACTGCCGACGAACCCGCCGACTGCCCCCAGCCCCAGTGCGGCGCTCACGAGTCCGGTCCGGCTCATCGTGGGCAAGGCTCCTGCCTCTCACTCGGAGATGCTGCCAGGTGGATGCGCCATACCTCACCGCATCGTATCGACGATGCGATTCCATCGACACCGCCTCCATGCAAAGAGCGGGCTGTCACCGGCGTGAACCGGACCCAGCCCGCTCTCAGGCCGACCGAGCGCAGATCCGGCCGACCATCGCTCTCAGTCCTCTGCGTCCTCGGAATCCCCGTCCAGGAGGCTCCTCTGGAGGACGGGTCCCTCACCGGGAGCAAGCGTGCTGAGGATTCGCTCAAGGTCATCCATGGACGCGAACTCGACGGTGATCTTGCCCTTCTTCTGGCCCAGGTCGACCTTCACCCGAGTCTCGAAGCGGTCCGAGAGACGTCCGGCAAGATCGGACAGCGCCGGTGAGACCCGGCCCCCCGCGCGCGGCCCCTTGGAGCGCTGAGCCTTCTGCGGCCGCGAACCCATGAGCGTCACGATCTCCTCGACCGCCCGCACCGAGAGCCCCTCGGCCACGATCCGGTGCGCGAGCCGGTCCTGCTCCTCCGAGTCGTCGACGGAGAGCAGTGCCCGCGCATGCCCCGCGGAGAGAACTCCAGCGGCTACCCGACGCTGAACGGCCGGCGACAGCTTCAGCAGGCGCAGGGTGTTGGAGACCTGCGGGCGGGAACGGCCGATGCGGTCGGCGAGCTGGTCGTGCGTGCAGTTGAAGTCCTGCAGCAACTGGTCGTAGGCGGCGGCCTCTTCCAGAGGGTTCAGCTGAGCCCGGTGCAGGTTCTCCAGGAGTGCGTCCAGAAGCAGCTTCTCGTCATCCGTGGCCCGCACGATCGCCGGGATCGCGTCGAGACCCGCCTCACGGCAGGCCCGCCAACGCCGCTCACCCATGATGAGCTCGTAGCGCCCGGAAGCCAGTTGCCGTACGACGACGGGCTGGAGGAGACCGACCTCCTTGATGGAGGTGATGAGCTCCTGGAGCGCGTCCTCGTCGAAGACCTCACGCGGCTGGCGCGGGTTCGGCGAGATGGAGTCGAGGGGGATCTCGGCGAAGTGGGCCCCCACGGGAGGCGCGGGCGTCTCCCCGGTGCCGTTGACCGACGCTTGCTCTGTTTCACGTGAAACAGGCGGCAGCGTGGCTACCTTTGCCGCGGCCACCCCCCGGTCACTCGCCAACACCGGGACAGCCGCGGGCGACGCTGAAGCAGCGCCCCCCACCGCGGTCGATGGCGGCGCCTTCTCGGTCGGGGCAGCAGGGATCAGTGCGCCAAGACCACGGCCCAACCCCCTCCGTCGCTCGCTCACTGGATCCCCTCCACCATGCTCGGGTCGCTCTGTGCGCCGATGTGGGCGTGCGTCGCGTCGTAACTGACGCCGACACCCTTCAACGCGATTTCTCGTGCCGCCTCAAGATAGGACAGGGCGCCACTCGATCCTGGATCGTATGTCAACACCGTCTGGCCATAGCTCGGCGCCTCGGAGATACGCACCGAGCGGGGAATGCTCGTCCGCAGAACCTCGTCGCCGAAGTGGCTGCGCACCTCGTCCGCGACCTGGGACGCGAGACGCGTCCGGCCGTCGTACATGGTGAGCAGGATGGTCGACACATGCAGTGTGGGGTTGAGGTGCCCCCGCACCAGGTCGACATTGCGGAGCAGTTGGCCCAGGCCCTCCAGTGCGTAGTACTCGCACTGGATCGGGATGAGGACCTCCTGGCCCGCCACCAACGCATTGACCGTCAGGAGGCCGAGCGAGGGCGGGCAGTCGATGAGAATGTAGTCCAGCGGCTGTTCGTAGGCCTGGATGGCTTTCTCCAGCCGGCTTTCCCGTGCCACCAGGGACACCAGCTCGATCTCCGCACCGGCGAGATCGATCGTGGCAGGGGCACAGAACAGACCCTCGACATCAGGGACCGGCTGGACGACCTCCGCGAGCGGCTTGCTGTCGATCAACACGTCGTAGATGGACGGAACATCGGCGTGATGATCGATGCCCAGGGCCGTGGAGGCGTTGCCCTGAGGGTCGAGGTCGATCACCAAGACACGGCCACCGTGCAGCGCCAGCGAGGCCGCAAGGTTGACGGTCGTTGTGGTCTTCCCCACCCCGCCCTTCTGGTTGGCGACCACGATGACACGCGTCTGCTCGGGCCGTGGCAGGCCCTCGCCGGCGCGGCCGAGAGCCTCGACCGCCAGTTGGGCAGCACGACCGATGGGAGTGTCGTCCATCGGGGGCGGTGTTTCACGTGAAACATCCTCCCCCATCGACTCGGTACGGGGACCGGGGACCGGATCGGTCATCGGTCCCGCGATGTTGGCGTCGGACCGCAAGGATTCACTCTCCTCGACTTCAGGCTCGCAATGAACAGAGCCTCCCATGTCTTCGGGGTCGTGAACCAGTGAGGCCTGGTGTTCTGTGGAGAAATCCACCTCTGTGGACAACTCCACACCCTCTCCGAGTGAACCGAGAGGCTTACGGTCGCGGGGTTCGGCCGCAGCGCGACCACGACTGATGATGCCGTGCAGCAGTGAGCGACGTTTCACGTGAAACACGATGCACAGCAGCAGTGGCCGATCCGGCTCGACACTCCGACATGGGTAGGTTTGGCAGCTTGTGTGGAGTACGGCTCGTCGTCAGGACGGATCAGCGACGGCGGCGCGTACGACCGGTACGAGCCGCCTTGGCCCTCTTCGCAGCGAAGCGCACACCGCCTGGGCTCTCACCGACCTCCACCCGGACCACGGTGGACAACGGGTCCACGACGCCCTCGCCGACCTGAAGGATCGACGTCTCGACCGCCCCGAGCTTGCTCAGCGCGGTGGCCGCGCTCTTCAGCTCCTCCTCCGCGGTGTCTCCCTTGAGGGCGAGCATCTCCCCGTAGGGCCTGAGAAGCGGAATGCCCCAGGTGGCCAACCGGTCCAGCGGGGCCACGGCGCGGGCCGTCACCACATGGACCGGTGTGAGCTTGCCCATGACCTCCTCGGCGCGACCGCGGACTACGGTCACATGGTCCAGGCCCAGCAGCTCGACCACCTCGGTCAGGAAGGTCGTGCGCCGCAGCAGCGGCTCCAGCAGCGTGATCTTCAGGTCCTCCCGCACCAGGGCGAGAGGGATACCGGGCAGCCCCGCCCCGGAACCGACGTCGCACACGGTCACCCCCTCGGGTACGACCTCGGAGAGCACAGCGCAGTTCAGCAGGTGCCTCTCCCACAGGCGAGGCACCTCTCGCGGGCCGATGAGCCCCCGCTGCACCCCGGCCTCGGCCAGGAGCTCGGCGTACCGGACCGCATCGGCGTAGCGATCGCCGAACACGTCACGCGCCTGCTCAGGCACAGGGGGGAGTTCCGCTGCCTCCGTCACGGGGACCGTCCTTCCGTACCGCATCGGCGCTTCGCGCACCGACCACCAGAACTACCAGGCTGACAAAATTCGGCCCCGTCTGGGAAACAGACGGGGCCGGAGGGATGTGCGTACCGAATCAGTTGGGGAGCACGACGACGAACCGCTGCGGCTCCTCGCCCTCGGACTCACTGCGCAGGCCCGCGTTCTTGACCGCGTCGTGCACGACCTTGCGCTCGAAGGGCGTCATCGGCCTCATCTTCACGGGCTCGCCGGTGCTCTTGGCCTCGGCCGCGGCCTTGGCACCCAGCTCGGAGAGCTCGGCACGCTTCTTGGCCCGATAGCCCGCGATGTCCAGCATCAGTCGGCTGCGGTCACCGGTCTCCCGGTGCACAGCCAGGCGCGTCAGTTCCTGGAGCGCCTCCAGCACCTCGCCGTCCCGGCCGACCAGCTTCTGCAGGTCGCGGCTGCCCGAGTCGCTGATGATCGACACAGAGGCGCGGTCGGCCTCGACGTCCATGTCGATGTCGCCGTCGAGATCGGCGATGTCCAGCAGACCCTCGAGGTAGTCCGCCGCGATCTCGCCCTCCTGCTCCAGGCGGGTCAGGGTGTCTGCACCCTCGGCGGCGGCGGAGGTGGTGCCTTCCGTCACGGGATGGGCTCCTTCTTACTTCTTGGACGGGGACTTGGGGCGCTGCGGGCCCTTGCGCTGCCCGGACTGGGCCTTGCTGCGACCGCCGGCGCCGGGCTTCGCATCGGCCTTCTTGGCGGCGGGCTTGGCGTCCTCCGGCTCGGACTTGGTCAGCGACGGCGGCGTCGACGGCTTCGGCTCGGTCTCGCCGGCCGCCTTCGCAGTGCCGGACTGGCGCTGCGACTTGGACTGCCGCTTGGGCTGCTGACGCTTGGCGGCGGTCGCGGTGGTCGTGGTCACCGTGCCGTCCTCGGTCTGGACGGCAGCCTGGCCCTCGCTCTTCACCACGGTGCCATCGGTCTGCGCCGCGAGCCCCGCCTTGCTCAGGCCGTTGATGAACTTGCGCTCGTGCTCGTTGCGGTCGCGGCCCTTGGTCACGATGGCCTTGACGATGGCCTTCTCACGCCGGTTGCGCGTCTTGCCGTGGGTGGTGACGTGCTTGGCGAGGCGCTCCAGGTACGCGGCCTGAGCCTTGGATCCCGGGGTCGGGTTGTTGCGGATGACGTACATCTGCTGGCCCATGGTCCACACGTTGGTGGTCAGCCAGTAGACGAGGACACCGACCGGGAAGTTGATTCCGAAGACGGCGAACATGACGGGGAAGACGTACATCAGCATCTTCTGCTGCTGCATGAACGGCGTCTTCACCGTGGTGTCGACGTTCTTCGTCATCAGCTGGCGCTGCGTGTAGAACTGCGACGCCGACATCAGGACGATCATGATCGCGGTGACGACCCGGACGTCGGTCAGCGAGGCGCCGAGCGACTCGACCTTCGAGGCGCTGTCGGTGAACTTCGCGGCCAGCGGAGCCCCGAAGATGTGCGCTTTCTGCGCGCTCTCCAGCAGGCTCTTGTTGATCACGCCGATGGTGTCGCCCGTCGCGATGCCGTTGAGCACGTGGTACAGGGCGAAGAAGAACGGGGACTGCGCCAGGATGGGAAGGCACGAGGAGAGCGGGTTGGTACCCGTCTCCTTGTACAGCTTCATCATCTCTTCGGACTGACGCGCCTTGTCGTTCTTGTAGCGCTCCTGGATCTTCTTCATCTCGGGCTGGAGCGTCTGCATGGCCCGCGTCGACTTGATCTGCTTCACGAAGAGCGGGATCAGGCAGATACGGATCAGGATCACCAGGGACACGATCGACAGGCCCCAGGCCCACCCGGTGTCGGGGCCGAAGATGGCGCCGTACACCGTGTGGAACTGGACGATGACCCAGGAGACAGGTGTCGTGATGAAGCTGAAGAGGCTGGCAATCGTGTCCACTAATCATGCTCCTTGGGCATGGGACGGTGTCTCTGCGGCCGGGCTCGAAGCACCATGCGCCTCGGTGGCCGTTTCGGCGGCGGAGGGCCCGCCCCTGCGTGCGCGCCAAGCGCCTCGCAGCATCTCGTGCCACCGTGGGCGCTTGCGCGGCGGGACATGGTCCACACCGCCCAGCGACCACGGATTGCATCGAAGGATGCGCCAGGCGGTCAGTGCCGTTCCCTTGATCGCGCCGTGCCGGTCGATGGCCGTGTAGCCGTAGTGGGAGCACGACGGGTAGTACTTGCAGACCGGCCCGAGCAGTGGACTGATCGTCCACTGGTAGAGCTTGATCAGAGCCAGCAGCGGGTACTTCATCGCGCGCCCCCTCCCAGTAGCCGCTGAAGGGCGGCATCCAGGTCTTGGGCCAGCTGTGCATGGTCGGCGTCACCCGCACCGGGCAGCGCTCGTACGACTACCAGGCTACCGGGGGGGAACAAGGCGACTCGGTCACGCATCAGGTGGCGTAGCCGGCGCTTCACGGTGTTGCGTACGACCGCTCCGCCCACGGCCTTGCTCACGACGAAACCCGCACGCGTC
Source organism: Streptomyces sp. NPDC048751 (assembly GCF_043198595.1). Lineage (NCBI taxonomy): Bacteria > Bacillati > Actinomycetota > Actinomycetes > Kitasatosporales > Streptomycetaceae > Streptomyces > Streptomyces sp. NPDC048751. The sequence goes on along the minus strand of NZ_JBICUX010000012.1, from coordinate 109,760 downwards.
GGGGGAGCGCTCTCCCCAGGCGCGTGCGGGTCCGTGGCACCGCTACGAAGATGGACGACGAGGAGCGGGCGGCCTGCCCGGCGACCCCGTCGTACCGCGGTCGCGAAGTCTTCGCGCCGCCTCAGCCGATGCTCGGTAGGCAGCACGACGTCATGACCTGATCAGATCAGGCGGAAAGGCTGGCGCGACCCTTGCTGCGGCGGTTCGCGAGAATCGCGCGGCCGGCACGGGTACGCATCCGCAGGCGGAAGCCGTGGGTCTTCGCGCGACGACGGTTGTTCGGCTGGAAGGTGCGCTTGCTCACTCGGGGGCTCCAGAAAGAAATCGGTAGTGCGGGGTGCCGTCCTGGCTGTCACCGTGCGCCCACGAGTAGCTCTCGTTACGCCCGTGTGCACCGCTTTCCGATCACCTGACGCGATCTGTGCCCATCGGAGGCAGGCGGCAGCAGCCATCGACAACTCGACCTGGTTACGGTACGCGCGGCTACGCCATCCGGTCAAACCAGGGATCACGGAGAGACACTATCCACAGGCTGGGGACAACAACTTGAACCGCAGCCGCCGCCCTGACTACCGTGACTGGACTCCGATTCGTTCCCTTATCCCTGCCCCACCCGATTTACATCCCGACCCGTCCCACACCACACGTTCGTGGGACCTGCGAGAGAGCGTGCCCTGTGGCTGACGTACCTGCCGATCTTGCCGCAGTGTGGCCACGCGTACTGGAACAGCTTCTCGGTGAGGGTCGAGGCCAGGGCGTCGAGACGAAGGACGAGCACTGGATCCGGCGCTGTCAGCCGCTCGCGCTGGTCGCGGACACCGCGCTGCTCGCCGTACCGAACGAATTTGCGAAGGGCGTCCTCGAGGGCCGCCTCGCCCCGATCGTCAGCGAGAGCCTGAGCCGCGAGTGCGGCCGCCCGATCCGTATCGCGATCACCGTGGACGACTCCGCCGGCGATCCCCCGGCGCCGCCCGCCCGTCCCCAGCCGCGCTACGAGGGCCAGCCGAGGTACGACGAGCAGCCGCGCTACGACGACCAGCCGCGCTATGAAGACCAGCCGAGGTACGAAGACCAGCCGAGGTACGAGGAGACCGAGCTCCCCTCCGCCCCTTACGGCGGCTACGGTCGTCACCGCGCCGACGACCACGGACCGGGCCGCGGCGAACAGATGCCCGACGGCGAGCCCCAGCCCCCCGCGCGCGCGGACCAGCTCCCGACGGCCCGCCCGGCCTACCCCTCGGAGTACCAGCGCCCCGAGCCCGGCGCCTGGCCGCGCGCTTCGCAGGAGGAGTACGGCTGGCAGCAGCAGCGGCTCGGCTTCCCGGAGCGCGACCCGTACGCGTCCCCGTCGCAGGAGTCGTACGGCGGTCGCGGCCAGGACTCCTATGGCGGTCAGGGACATGACGCATACGGAGCCCCCACGCAGGACACGTACGGCCCGCCCGCGCAGGACTACCGCCCGAAGTCCATGGAGCGCCCGCCGTACGACCAGCAGCGCTCCGAGTACGAGCCGTCCCGCCCGGACTACGACTCGCCACGAGCCGACTACGACTCCTCCCGCGCGGGTCACGACCAGCGCGACGGCGGCCGCCGTGACCTGCCCGAGCCGCCGGTCGGTTCCGGGCACGTCCACCGCGGTGGCCCCGTCGGCTCCAACCTGCCCACCACCGGCGCGCCCGGCCCGCTGGCCGCGCAGCCCGCGCCGGCGACCGGGCCCGGTGAGCCGACCGCGCGCCTGAACCCCAAGTACCTCTTCGACACGTTCGTCATCGGCGCGTCGAACCGCTTCGCCCACGCGGCCGCGGTCGCCGTCGCCGAGGCGCCGGCGAAGGCGTACAACCCGCTCTTCATCTACGGGGAGTCCGGGCTGGGCAAGACGCACCTGTTGCACGCGATCGGACACTACGCGCGGAGCCTCTACCCGGGCACGCGCGTGCGGTACGTGAGCTCGGAGGAGTTCACCAACGAGTTCATCAACTCCATCCGCGACGGCAAGGGCGACAGCTTCCGCAAGCGCTACCGCGAGATGGACATCCTGCTCGTCGACGACATCCAGTTCCTGGCGGACAAGGAGTCGACGCAGGAGGAGTTCTTCCACACCTTCAACACGCTCCACAACGCCAACAAGCAGATCGTCCTCAGCAGTGACCGGCCGCCCAAGCAGCTGGTGACGCTGGAGGACCGGCTGCGGAACCGTTTCGAGTGGGGCCTGATCACCGACGTGCAGCCGCCCGAGCTGGAGACGCGCATCGCGATCCTGCGCAAGAAGGCGGTCCAGGAGCAGCTCAACGCCCCCCCGGAGGTGCTGGAGTTCATCGCCTCGCGGATCTCGCGCAACATCCGCGAGCTGGAGGGCGCGCTGATCCGGGTGACGGCGTTCGCGTCGCTCAACCGGCAGCCGGTGGACCTCGGTCTGACGGAGATCGTCCTCAAGGACCTCATCCCCGGCGGCGAGGACTCGGCCCCCGAGATCACCTCGACGGCCATCATGAGCGCGACCGCCGACTACTTCGGTCTCACGGTCGAGGACCTGTGCGGGACCTCGCGCGGGCGGGCCCTGGTCACCGCCCGCCAGATCGCCATGTACCTGTGCCGTGAGCTCACGGACCTGTCGTTGCCCAAGATCGGTGCGCTGTTCGGCGGCCGCGACCACACGACGGTCATGCACGCCGACCGCAAGATCCGCAATCTGATGGCCGAGCGGCGTTCCATCTACAACCAGGTCACCGAGCTCACCAACCGCATCAAGGCCGGCTGACCGCAGCCGCCGCGAGCCGCTGAGGGCGCCCCCGGGAGGACATCCCGGGGGCGCCCTTCGTCGTCCCGGGCCGCTCCGGGCGCTCGCTGAGCCGAGCCGCCCCTCGTCATGGCGCGGACAGCCACTGTTCGAATAGCTGCCGGGTTACGGCCACTCTCCACAGATTCGGTGACTTTTTCCCGTCCACACCCTGGGGACTGCGAAGTTGTCCATACGGTGTCCACAGGGCGTCCTGTCGAAGGGCCATAGGGCCAGGTCAAGTGGTTGTGGATTCGTGGACGAAGGATCTCCACAGGCTGTGGACGAAGAGATGATCCACAAGCTGTGCACCAAGTTGTCCACGGGCAACCCACAGGCTGGGGGCAGTTGTCCCCAGCGATCGGCCGCTTCTCCACATGCCTGTCCACTGTTCGGCAACGCGACGCACCTGCTCACCGTGTCGAGTGAAAGGCGTCACACAAAGCTGCCGGGTTGGCCTGTGGGAAAGGTGGGTAAAGCTGGGGACGGCGCTGGGGAGAACTCGCCTCAACCTGTGCATGGGGTGTGCAGAACTTTCTGTTCTCCACAGACACCCCGGGTTGTCCACCGCCTCCACCCACAGGGCCCGTGGACAAAATTTCCGCTCTGAGCTGGGAAAACATAGTTATCCACGGTATCCACAGCCCCTACTACTACTCCCAACTAGAGAGAGCTGGGAATCCGTTTCGAAGTGGGTCCTGTGCACAACTCGCTCTTCGGCGCCCGGCTGCCCCTCGTCACGACTTGACCCCGAGAGGCACCTACTGTCAGTGCGGTGCGTCAGACTGTTCCCCGGTGTCCTTCCCACCACGGGAACCGGCGACACCGAGACAGACGACGAAGGCCAGGCAGAGCGAGAAGCGCCGGCAACAGCAGGAGGCGGCAACAGTGAAGATCCGGGTGGAACGCGACGTACTCGCGGAGGCAGTTGCCTGGGCGGCGCGCAGCCTCCCGGCCCGTCCGCCGGCGCCTGTCCTCGCCGGCCTGCTGCTGAAGGCCGAGGACGGCCAGCTGAGCCTGTCCAGCTTCGACTACGAGGTCTCCGCGCGGGTGTCGGTGGAGACCGAGGTCGAGGAGGAGGGCACCGTCCTCGTCTCCGGCCGTCTGCTGGCCGACATCTGCCGCGCCCTTCCCAACCGCCCGGTGGAGATTTCCACAGACGGTGTACGGGCGACCGTGGTCTGCGGCTCCTCGCGGTTCACACTCCACACCCTGCCTGTGGAGGAGTACCCGGCGCTGCCTCAGATGCCGAACGCCACGGGCACGGTCCCCGGCGAGGTCTTCGCCTCCGCCGTGCAGCAGGTCGCCATCGCCGCCGGCCGTGACGACACCCTGCCCGTCCTGACCGGTGTGCGCATCGAGATCGAGGGCGACACCGTCACGCTGGCCTCCACCGACCGCTACCGCTTCGCGGTCCGCGAGTTCCTGTGGAAGCCGGAGAACCCGGAGGTCTCCGCGGTCGCCCTGGTGCCCGCCAAGACCCTCCAGGACACCGCCAAGGCGCTCACCAACGGCGACAGCGTGATCCTGGCGCTGTCCGGCTCGGGCTCGGGCGAGGGCCTCATCGGCTTCGAGGGCGCCGGACGTCGTACGACGACGCGTCTTCTGGAGGGCGACCTCCCGAAGTACCGGACGCTGTTCCCGACCGAGTTCAACTCCGTCGCGGTGATCGAGACCGCCCCCTTCGTGGAGGCCGTCAAGCGTGTGGCCCTGGTCGCCGAGCGGAACACCCCGGTGCGGCTCAGCTTCGAGCAGGGCGTGCTGATCCTGGAGGCCGGCTCCAGCGACGACGCACAGGCTGTGGAAAGGGTCGACGCCCAGCTGGAGGGCGACGACATCTCCATCGCCTTCAACCCGACCTTCCTGCTGGACGGCCTGAGCGCCATCGACTCCCCGGTGGCCCAGCTGTCCTTCACGACGTCCACTAAGCCCGCGCTGCTCAGCGGCAAGCCGGCGGTGGACGCGGAGGCGGACGAGGCTTACAAGTACCTGATCATGCCGGTGCGGCTGAGCGGCTGACCGGCTGAGTGAGTCCGTCGGAGAACCCGCAGGTCGGGGCATACGTCTGAGCGCGTATGCCCACAGATGTGAGCGAGCGTCCGGGTCTAGGCTCGGACGCGGGTACGAAAGCGCCGCGGCACCCGCCGCGGATGTCCGTGCCCTCACGCCACGTCGAAGAACCTAAGGAACACAACTGATGGAGCTCGGTCTCGTCGGCCTCGGCAAGATGGGCGGCAACATGCGCGAGCGGATCCGCCGCGCGGGCCACACCGTCGTCGGATACGACCGCAACCCGGAACTCGCGGATGTCCACAGCCTGCAAGAGCTTGTGGACAGCCTCACGGGGCCGCGCGTCGTGTGGGTGATGGTCCCGGCAGGCGCCGCCACCCAGTCGACCATCGACGAGCTCGCCGAGCTCCTCGAACCCGGTGACGTCGTCGTGGACGGCGGCAACTCCCGCTGGACCGACGACGAGAAGCACGCCGAGGAACTGGCCGCCAAGGGCATAGGCTTCGTCGACTGCGGCGTCTCCGGCGGCGTCTGGGGCCTGGAGAACGGGTACGCGCTGATGTACGGCGGCGACGCGGAGAACGTCGCCAAGGCGCAGCCGATCTTCGACGCCCTCAAGCCGAAGGGCGACCTCGGCGCGGTGCACGCCGGAAAGGTCGGCGCGGGCCACTTCGCGAAGATGGTCCACAACGGCATCGAGTACGCCATGATGCAGGCCTACGCCGAGGGCTGGGAGCTCCTGGAGAAGGTCGACTCCGTCACGGACGTGCGCGAGGTCTTCCGCTCCTGGCAGGACGGCACCGTCATCCGCTCCTGGCTGCTCGACCTCGCGGTCAACGCCCTCGACGAGGACGAGCACCTGGACAAGCTGAAGGGTTTTGCACAGGACTCCGGCGAGGGACGCTGGACTGTGGAAGCCGCCATAGACCACGCGGTTCCGCTGCCGGCGATCACCGCGTCGCTGTTCGCCCGGTTCGCGTCCCGCCAGGACGACTCGCCGCAGATGAAGATGATCGCCGCGCTGCGGAACCAGTTCGGCGGACACGCGGTCGAGAAGAAGTAAGCCGGTACGTCGACGAGACGTCACCCGGCAATCCGTACCCGAGCACTGTGGGGGAGGTCGGCACCCGACCATGCACGTCACGCACCTGTCGCTGGCCGACTTCCGCTCGTACGCCCGGGTCGAGGTCCCGCTCGACCCGGGCGTCACCGCCTTCGTCGGCCCCAACGGACAGGGCAAGACGAACCTGGTCGAGGCCGTCGGCTATCTCGCCACCCTCGGCAGCCACCGCGTCGCCTCCGACGCCCCCCTGGTCCGCATGGGCGCCGACCGCGCGGTCGTCCGCGCGCAGGTCCGCCAGGGCGAGCGGCAGCAGCTCATCGAGCTGGAGCTGAACCCCGGCAAGGCCAACCGCGCCCGTATCAACAGGTCCTCGCAGGTCAGGCCTCGTGATGTGCTGGGGATCGTGCGGACCGTGCTCTTCGCGCCCGAGGACCTCGCCCTGGTCAAGGGCGACCCCGGAGAGCGGCGCCGCTTCCTGGACGAGCTGATCACCGCCCGCTCCCCGCGGATGGCGGGCGTGCGTTCCGACTACGAGCGGGTGCTCAAGCAGCGCAACACCCTCCTGAAGTCGGCCGCGCTGGCCCGTCGGCACGGTGGCCGCTCCATGGATCTGTCCACCCTCGACGTCTGGGACCAGCACCTCGCGCGCGTGGGCGCCGAACTGCTCGCGCAGCGCCTCGACCTGATCGCCGCGATCCAGCCGCTGGCCGACAAGGCCTACGAGCAGCTGGCGCCCGGCGGCGGCCCCGTTGCCCTGGAGTACAAGCCGTCCGCGCCCGGCGAGGCCCACACGCGTGAGGACCTCTACGCCCAGCTCATCGCGGCGCTCGCCGACGTCCGCAAGCAGGAGATCGAGCGGGGCGTCACCCTCGCAGGGCCGCATCGGGACGATTTGCTTCTCAAACTCGGTCAGTTGCCGGCCAAGGGGTACGCCTCCCACGGCGAGTCCTGGTCCTACGCGCTGGCACTGCGGCTGGCCTCGTACGACCTGATGCGGGCCGAGGGCAACGAGCCCGTGCTGATCCTCGACGACGTCTTCGCCGAGCTGGACGCCCGGCGTCGGGAGCGGCTGGCGGAGCTGGTCGCCCCCGGTGAGCAGGTGCTGGTGACGGCCGCGGTCGACGACGACGTACCGCATGTGCTGGCGGGGGCGCGGTACGCCGTGGCCGACGGGACGGTGGAGCGCGTATGAGCTCCGACGAACCGGCCCCGAAGGCCGCCCGGACCCCCAACAGCCCCGGCCTCTCCGGCACCGATCCTTCCGGAACCGAACCCTCCGGCGTCGACCTCGCGCGTGTGGCGCTGCGCGCGGCCCGGGAGCAGGCACGCGCGCGTGGGGACGCGGCGCAGCAGCGGAAGCAGGCGCGGCGCGGGGGCGGCCTGCGCTCCGGCGCGCGCGCCGACGGCCGAGACCCCATGGCGCTCGGTGCCGCGATCAACCGGCTGCTCACCGAGCGCGGCTGGGAGGCCCCGGCCGCGGTGGGCGGTGTCATGGGCCGCTGGCCGGAGATCGTCGGCGAGGACGTCGCCAAGCACTGCGTACCGGAGCGGTACGACGAGGACGAGCGGGTCCTGGTGGTGCGCTGCGACTCCACGGCCTGGGCGACGAACTTGCGCCTGCTGGCCCCGACGCTCGTCGCCCGCCTGAACGAGGACCTGGGTCACGGCGCGGTGAAGCAGATCAAGGTCCTCGGACCCGGGGGCCCCGCCCGCCGCTACGGCCCCCTGCGCGCCCCAGGAAGCACGGGCCCCGGCGACACCTACGGGTGAACTCTGTCACATTGTCGCCGACGTGAAAGCGGCGTCGGCGCCTTTGTCATGCCACCGCGACGGGTCCGCGGCACCCTCGCACGCAGGTACGGAAAGCGACCTGACCCGGGGGTAGCAACGGGTTGGCACCCGGAAGCGCTGAGTGCCGCTGTGAGCCTCTTGGAGCCCCCATCCACATATCGGGACCCGTCCGAGACCGGTTGAGGGCGGCACATCAGGACTCAGGTACCGGCAAACCCCCATCACTGTCGGCGCTACCGGTAGACTGGAAGGCAATCCCGCCCCAAACGTGGGGACCGTCCGGGAAAAGCTGAGCAACGCTGATCAAGGCTGACCAACGCAACATGCCGCAGCCGCTCCGGCAACCCGCCGACGAGCCCGGCTCGTGCTGTGCCAGAAAGGGCGCTTCGTGGCCGATTCCGGCAACCCCAACGAGAACATCCCGTCCACCGACGCCGGCGCCAACGGCGCGGTGACCCCGTCGAACAGCGAGGTCACCGCCTCGTACGACGCCAGCGCCATCACCGTCCTCGAGGGTCTGGACGCGGTCCGCAAGCGACCCGGTATGTACATCGGTTCCACCGGTGAGCGCGGCCTGCACCACCTCGTGTACGAGGTCGTCGACAACTCCGTCGACGAGGCCCTGGCCGGGCACGCGGACACGATCGAGGTGACGATCCTCGCCGACGGCGGCGTCCGCGTCGTCGACAACGGCCGTGGCATCCCGGTGGGCATCGTCGCGTCCGAGGGCAAGCCGGCCCTCGAGGTAGTGCTGACCGTGCTCCACGCGGGCGGCAAGTTCGGTGGCGGCGGCTACGCGGTCTCCGGTGGTCTGCACGGCGTCGGCGTCTCGGTGGTGAACGCCCTTTCCAGCAAGGTCTCCGTCGAGGTCCGGACCGACGGTCACCGCTGGACGCAGGACTACAAGATGGGCGTCCCGACCGCCCCGCTCGCCAAGCACGAGGCCATCGAGGAGACCGGCACCTCGGTCACCTTCTGGGCCGACGGCGACATCTTCGAGACCACCGACTACTCCTTCGAGACGCTCTCGCGGCGCTTCCAGGAGATGGCGTTCCTCAACAAGGGTTTGACGATCAAACTCACTGACGAGCGCGAGTCGGCGAAGGCCGTGACCGGTGCCGACGAGGCGGGCGCGGACACGAAGGACGAGGTCAAGACCGTCACGTACCACTACGAAGGCGGCATCGTCGACTTCGTGAAGTACCTCAACTCCCGCAAGGGAGAGGCGGTGCACCCCTCCGTCATCGACCTGGAGGCCGAGGACAAGGACCGCAGCCTGTCCCTCGAGGTCGCGATGCAGTGGAACGGCGGCTACACCGAGGGCGTCTACTCCTTCGCCAACATCATCCACACGCACGAGGGCGGTACGCACGAAGAGGGCTTCCGCTCGGCGCTGACGAACCTGATCAACAAGTACGCGCGCGACAAGAAGCTGCTGCGGGAGAAGGACGACAACCTCACGGGTGACGACATCCGCGAGGGTCTGACCGCGATCATCTCGGTCAAGCTGAGCGAGCCCCAGTTCGAGGGCCAGACGAAGACCAAGCTGGGCAACACGGAGGCCAAGACCTTCGTGCAGAAGGCGGTCTACGAGCACCTCAACGACTGGCTGGACCGCAACCCGGTCGAGGCGGCGGACATCGTCCGCAAGGGCATCCAGGCGGCCACCGCGCGCGTGGCGGCCCGCAAGGCCCGGGACCTGACGCGACGCAAGGGCCTGCTGGAGTCGGCGTCCCTGCCGGGCAAGCTCTCCGACTGCCAGTCGAACGACCCCATCAAGTGCGAGATCTTCATCGTCGAGGGTGACTCCGCCGGCGGTTCCGCCAAGTCCGGCCGCAACCCGGAGTACCAGGCGATCCTCCCGATCCGCGGCAAGATCCTGAACGTCGAGAAGGCCAGGATCGACAAGATCCTGCAGAACCAGGAGATCCAGGCGCTGATCTCCGCCTTCGGTACCGGAGTCCACGAGGACTTCGACATCGAGAAGCTCCGCTATCACAAGATCATCCTGATGGCGGACGCCGACGTCGACGGTCAGCACATCAGCACCCTGCTGCTGACCTTCCTGTTTCGCTTCATGCGCCCGCTGGTCGAGGCCGGTCACGTGTACCTGTCCCGTCCCCCGCTGTACAAGATCAAGTGGGGCCGGGACGACATCGAGTACGCGTACTCGGACCGCGAGCGCGACGCACTGATCGAGATGGGCCGCCAGCGCGGCAAGCGCATCCGCGAGGACTCGATCCAGCGCTTCAAGGGTCTCGGCGAGATGAACGCCGAGGAGCTGCGCGTGACCACGATGGACCAGGAGCACCGGGTCCTCGGCCAGGTCACCCTCGACGACGCCGCCCAGGCCGACGACCTGTTCTCGGTCCTGATGGGCGAGGACGTCGAAGCCCGCCGCGCGTTCATCCAGCGCAACGCCAAGGACGTCCGCTTCCTCGACATCTGAGTCGGTCTCAGCTGACCGCACCAGGAAGGATCTTCACCAGCAATGGCCGACGAGAACACTCCAGTCACGCCCGAAGCGGACGGCGTCATCGCCCAGCGTGTCGAGCCCGTCGGGCTCGAGACGGAGATGCAGCGCTCGTACCTCGACTACGCGATGTCCGTCATCGTCTCCCGCGCGTTGCCGGACGTCCGTGACGGTCTCAAGCCCGTGCACCGTCGCGTCCTGTACGCCATGTACGACGGCGGCTACCGTCCCGAGCGCGGCTTTTACAAGTGCGCGCGCGTGGTCGGCGACGTCATGGGCAACTACCACCCCCACGGCGACAGTTCGATCTACGACGCCCTGGTCCGCCTCGCCCAGCCGTGGGCGATGCGCATGCCGCTCGTGGACTCCAACGGCAACTTCGGCTCCCCGGGCAACGACCCGGCGGCGGCGATGCGCTACACCGAGTGCAAGATGGCGCCGCTGTCGATGGAGATGGTCCGCGACATCGACGAGGAGACCGTCGACTTCACGGACAACTACGACGGCCGCTCCCAGGAGCCGACCGTCCTGCCGGCCCGCTTCCCGAACCTGCTGATCAACGGCTCGGCCGGTATCGCGGTCGGTATGGCGACCAACATCCCGCCGCACAACCTGCGCGAGGTGGCGGCCGGCGCCCAGTGGTACCTGGAGAATCCCGAGGTCTCGCACGAGGAGCTGCTGGACGCGCTCATGGAGCGCATCAAGGGCCCCGACTTCCCGACCGGCGCGCTCGTCGTCGGCCGCAAGGGCATCGAGGAGGCCTATCGCACGGGCCGCGGCTCGATCACCATGCGCGCGGTCGTCGAGGTCGAGGAGATCCAGAACCGCCAGTGCCTGGTGGTGACGGAACTGCCGTACCAGGTCAACCCGGACAACCTCGCGCAGAAGATCGCCGACCTGGTGAAGGACGGCAAGATCGGCGGCATCGCGGACGTCCGCGACGAGACCTCGTCCCGCACCGGCCAGCGGCTCGTCATCGTCCTGAAGCGCGACGCGGTCGCCAAGGTCGTCCTGAACAACCTGTACAAGCACACGGACCTGCAGACCAACTTCGGCGCCAACATGCTGGCGCTGGTCGACGGCGTCCCGCGCACGCTCTCGCTGGACGCGTTCATCCGCCACTGGGTGACGCACCAGATCGAGGTCGTCGTCCGCCGTACGCGCTTCCGGCTGCGCAAGGCCGAGGAGCGGGCGCACATCCTGCGTGGCCTGCTGAAGGCCCTGGACGCCATCGACGAGGTCATCGCGCTGATCCGGCGCAGTGACACCGTCGAGATCGCGCGCGGGGGCCTGATGGAGCTCCTGGAGATCGACGAGATCCAGGCGAACGCCATCCTCGAGATGCAGCTGCGGCGACTGGCCGCCCTGGAGCGCCGGAAGATCGTCCAGGAGCACGACGAGCTCCAGGCGAAGATCACCGAGTACAACGCGATCCTCGCCTCGCCGGTCCGCCAGCGCGGCATCGTCAGCGAGGAACTCGCCGCGATCGTCGAGAAGTACGGCGACGACCGCAAGACGATGCTGGTGCCCTACGACGGCGACATGTCCATCGAGGACCTCATCGCCGAGGAGGACATCGTCGTCACGGTCACGCGCGGCGGCTACATCAAACGCACGAAGACCGACGACTACCGCGCCCAGAAGCGCGGCGGCAAGGGCGTACGCGGCGCGAAGCTGAAGGAAGACGACATCGTCGACCACTTCTTCGTGTCGACCACGCACCACTGGCTGCTGTTCTTCACCAACAAGGGCCGCGTGTACCGCGCGAAGGCGTACGAGCTCCCCGACGCCGGCCGTGACGCGCGTGGACAGCACGTCGCCAACCTGCTGGCCTTCCAGCCGGACGAGGCGATCGCCGAGATCCGCGCGATCCGCGACTACGAGACGGCGCCGTACCTGGTCCTGGCCACCAAGGCCGGCTTGGTCAAGAAGACGCCTCTGAAGGATTACGATTCCCCTCGTTCCGGCGGTGTGATCGCGATCAACCTCCGTGAGCGGGAGGACGGTTCCGATGACGAACTGATCGGAGCCGAACTGGTCTCGGCGGACGACGACTTGCTTCTGATCAGCAAGAAGGCGCAGTCGATCAGGTTCACCGCCACGGACGAGTCGCTGCGTCCCATGGGTCGCGCCACCTCCGGTGTCAAGGGCATGAGTTTCCGTGAGGGAGACGAGCTGCTCTCGATGAATGTTGTTCGACCCGGTACGTTCGTGTTCACTGCCACAGACGGTGGGTACGCGAAGCGGACTGCCGTCGACGACTACCGCGTTCAGGGTCGCGGCGGCCTCGGTATCAAGGCCGCCAAGATCGTCGAGGATCGCGGGTCGCTCGTCGGCGCGCTGGTGGTCGAGGAGACCGATGAGATCCTCGCCATCACGCTGTCGGGCGGTGTGATTCGTACGCGAGTCAACGAGATCAGGGAGACGGGCCGTGACACCATGGGCGTCCAACTGATCAACCTGGGCAAGCGCGATGCCGTGGTCGGCATCGCCCGTAACGCCGAGGCGGGACGTGAGGCGGAGGAGGTCGACGGCGATGTGGTCGTCGACGAGACCGCCGACAGTGTCGCGCCCACCGGCACGGACGAGGGTGAGGCGCCCTCGGCCGAGTAGCACGAGGAGTGAGTCATCGTGAGCGGAGCCACGGGCGCCGGGTCGACCGGTTCCGGTACCTCCAACGGTACGGAAACGGACGGCGGCGGCCGTGGCTCCGCCGCGCGTGCGACGGATACGCACACGACCCAGCTGAAGGCGATCAAGGCACCCGCGGCCGACTCGCAGTCGCCTGACGCCCAGGGGTCCCAGGGCGGAGCCGGGACGGACTCCCGAGGTCCGCAGGCCCGGCAGAAGGGCGCCGGCGCGCAGGGACAGCCGCAGGCCCGGCCCGCGGCGCCGCAGCCGGCCTCCGCGCCGCCCGCGTCGCCGCTTCCGGGGGAGCGCTCCCCGCAGCAGGCCGCCGCCGCGGGGCCGTACCACCCGCCGCAGGCCTACCAGGCGCAGGCATCCGCCCCCTCCGGTGCCGTACGCCGCCCGCGCACGGGGGCGAGCACCACGCCCCGCGTCCGCAAGGCGCGTCTGCGGGTGGCCAAGGCCGACCCATGGTCCGTGATGAAGGTCAGCTTCCTGCTCTCCATCGCGCTGGGCATCTGCACGATCGTCGCGGCGGCGGTGCTGTGGATGGTCATGGACGCGATGGGTGTCTTCTCCTCGGTCGGCGGCACGATCGCGGAGGCCACCGGCTCCAACGAGTCGAACGGCTTCGACCTGCAGTCGTTCCTCTCCCTCCCCCATGTGCTGATGTTCACGTCGATCATCGCGGTCATCGACGTCGTCCTCGCGACGGCCCTCGCGACCCTCGGCGCGTTCATCTACAACCTCTCCGCGGGCTTCGTCGGCGGGGTCGAGCTGACGCTGGCCGAGGACGAGTGAGGGTCGCCTGACGGTCCCCCGACAACCGATTTTGGGACTGCCCACGTCGTGCGCTAATCTTCAGGAGTCAGCGCGCGGGACACACACCGCAGAGCGCGGCGGGGCTATAGCTCAGTTGGTTAGAGCGCATCCCTGATAAGGATGAGGCCACAGGTTCAAATCCTGTTAGCCCCACCAGCGAAAAGACCCCCGGACCATTGGTCCGGGGGTCTTTTGACATCAGTGGTTGACACCAACGGCGGCGATCGGCTGCGGGCAGCCGATGAGTGGGTCCTCCAGCAGCTCTGCGAGCATTGTCACAGCCTCCCGCTCGCTGTCGCCCCCAGGAGGGTGCCGCAGGTGTGCCGGGCGAGCCGGACCGTGATGCGGCGGACGCCGGCCCGCTTCACGAGGCGATCGAAGGTCCGGGAGAAGCCCGTCGGGTCGCTCATTCCTCCGTGCTCTGAGGAGAAGATCAGGTCGTGGTCCTCTTCCTGGGCCCAGTGGTGACCGGCAAGGGTGCTCTTGAAGCCTGACATGGCAAGAGGCCCGGCGCTCCTGGGGGAGTGGCCGGGCCTCTTGGGGCGTACGCAAGTTCGCCGTTGGGTGGTGCTGGTAAGGCGGGAGTGTCAGCGCTGGAGGGGGATGGCGGGCCTGGGCGGGGCGTCGCAGGCGGGTTGGAGGCTCTGGGGCGTGGCTTCCGCTTCCCTGTCGGCGAGGGGGCGGTGGCGGCAGCTGGGCGTCTTGCCGTGGGCCTCGGCTCGGATGCGCTGCTTCATCGTGGGGGGCAGGGCCCGGGTATGGGTCCAGGTCCAGGGGGTCATCGCCGGTGGTGTCACGTGCGCCGTGCTGTCGTCGCTCCTGTTGCGCGCGGTTCCGGTCTGCTGTACGGCCGCGGCGGCGGCCGTCGTGACGAGGCCGAGCGCGGTGCACAGCGCGAGGAAGGCGGTGACGATGGCGGTCCACAGCTTCATGACCTGGTTCTGGGCCATGACCCCTCACTTTCGGGTTGGGCGATTTGCGTACTTTCCTCATGATGTGTATGAGGGGCGCGAAGTGGTGGACCGACGCCCGTGGCGCGTCGATCTTCGGATGAACACCACTCGGATGGACCTATGAGGGAAGAAAGGCATAAAAGAGCGGAGGGAAAGGGGCGCTCGGTGCGCAGTCGGAATCTCTACATCCGCTTCTACGGAGCCGTACCGAGCGGTAGTTGGCGATCGACGTAGGTCACCGATCGATATCGATCGGTGTGTATAGTCGGGCGCCAGAGGTCCCCTACGTCAAGGAAAGACGAGGTCGCGCGGTGAAGAAGCTGCTCCTGGTCGCACTGGCCGCCATCGGCGGGCTCCTCGTGTACCGCCAGATCCAGGCGGATCGCGCCGAGCAGGATCTGTGGACGGAGGCGACTGACTCCGTGCCCACGGGTTCGTGAGTCCCGACACCGGAATCTGAACAGACCCCGACCGCCTCGCGGTCGGGGTTTTGCGTCGTCTCGGGGGTGTCGTACGGCCCCGCGAGGCAGGATGGGCCACGGTTCGGGCAGCGACGAGGGGGCGTGCGATGGGGCGGCGTACGACGGCGTGGCGTCGCGCGGGAGAACGGCGCGCACGGCGCGGACGTCGGCTCGCGCCCCCGCGCGTGATCGTCGCCGGTGCCGTACTCTGCGCCGCCGTCGCACTCCCCGCGCCCGGCGCTCTGGCCGTCGGACCACCGACCACCGGTGCCTACGCCTTCGCCGACGGCGCCCGGGCCGTCGAGGGCGCGACGAGCACCACCGACGCCGAACGCCTGGACCCCGGCAGCACCTACCGGAGCACCCTTCCGGCCGACGGGAAGATCTACTACCGCCTCGAACTCGACGACACCTCGAACGCGTACGTCTCCGCCACCGCCGTCCCCCGCCCCGGCACCACCGTCGCCGCCACCGACGGGCTCAAGGTCACCCTGCAGGACGCCGACAGCCACAGCTGTTCCATCGAGAGCCAGACCCTCGGGGCCGCCCGCAGCCCCCATCCGATCGCGGCCTGGGGCGAGCGCGAGGTGACGCCGGGCAAGAGCCTGTGCCAGGGAGCGGGCACGTATTACCTGGTCGTCGAGCGGCTCCGTACGACAGGCGGCTCATCGGCCGACTCCTCCTCGGGCTCCTCCACGGGCTCCTCCGAGGGCTCTTCCACGGGCTCCTCCGAGGGCTCCTCCACAGGCTCCTCCGCGGACGACTGGGATCTGGAGCTCGCCCCCGTCTCCGAGCCGCCGCTCCGGCAGGCCGGCGCGACCAGCGCGCCCGAGGTCTGGGACTCCGCCACGCCCGCACCCCTCAGCGGTGAGCCCGTGAAACGCGCGGGCGGAGCCGGCTTCAGCACCGCCACCCCCGTGGGCCAGGGTGTCTGGCAGAGCGACATCACGCCCGGGCAGACCCTCTTCTACGCGGTGCCGGTCGACTGGGGCCGGCAGCTCCACGCCACCGCGGAGCTGGGCAGCGCGCCCCAGGGCGACGGCTACGCGGTCGCCGCCCTGGAGATGGCGCTGTACAACCCGGTGCGCGCGCACGTCGAGGACGCCGGTGTCGGCTACGACGGACGACAGAAGTCGGCTTCGCTCGCCCCCGTGCCGCCGGTCGCCTACGCCAACCGCTACGACGTCGGCGACCAGGTCCGGGGCATGCGGTTCGCCGGCTCCTACTACCTCGTCGTCCACCTGGCCGCGCAGGTGGCCGACCGTTTCGGCGACGGGCCGTTCGGGCTGACCCTGCGGGTACGGGTCGCCGGGGCGGGGGAGCCCGGACCCGCGTACGCGGGGCAGTCCGTGCCGCGGGACGTCTTCGAGATCACGGCACAGGACCGTCAGGCCGCGGCCGAGGGCCCCGCCGCCGGTGACACCACCGCGATGCGGGCGCTCGCCGTCGGAGGCATCGGTACGGGTACCGCGCTCCTGGTCGTCCTCGGGGTGTGGATGGCGACCGCCCGGCGCAGGGCCTCCGCTCAGATGCGCGTCAGCGCCCAGAACCCGACGCCGTAGCAGACCAGCGCGAGCAGCAGCAGCGGGACCGCGACCCTGGCGGGCGGTCCGGGCCGCCGGGCGCGGTGGCGAGCCGTGTACGGGGCCGGGAGGGGAGCCTGCGGGGTCTGGGCCGTGTACGACGCCGTGGCGGTGTCAGGGCGCGTCGACAAGGCGTAGGTGGGGTCGTGAGGGTCGTGAGAGGCGTGATGGGCCGGCGCCTCGTACGCCGCCTGCGCCGGTGTGTACGCCGGGGCGGCGGGTGGCCGTACGGCGGACGGCTGAGGGGCCGGTACCGGTCGGGGGGAGGAGACGGAGGACTGCGGAGGCGGCAGGTGGAAGCTGCCGGTGTCCGACATGCTGAGCGGCCGCGAGGGCGTGGACGGCTGTGCGGGCGTGGAGGGCGTGGCCTGCTGGGACGGCACGGGCGGTTGTGAAGCCCCGGAGGCCCGCGGCGGCCCACTTCTGCGTGGATCCTCGGGTACGACGTCGGAGGCGGGCCGGGAGCCCGTCGTGTCCCCGACCGGTCGCCCGGGCGGCGTCCCCTCCGGAGGCGTTCCCTCAACCGGCGTCCCCTCCGGAGGAGTCGCCCCCCTGCGGTCCACCCCCGGCGCCCGTCCCAGCGGCCCCTCGGGGCCGAACCCTGCTGGCAGAGGCCCGAGTTGGTCGAAGATCTCGATCAGCTCGTCGTCGGGCCCGGGCTCGGGAAGCAGCTCCACGGCGGCGGCCAGCGCCTTGCGGGCCCCCGTGGCCGTGCGGAAGCGGGCCTGTGGATCGGGTTGCAGCAAGGACGCCACGAGCTGCCACAACGGCTCCGGAATCCCCTTGGGCGCAGCGGGAGTTCCGTGCTCCGCGAAGTACTGGACGAGCGCCTTGGCGTCCGGCTTCGCGCCCTCCAGCAGGTAGAGCGCGACGAGGCCGACGGCGAACAGGTCGGCGGGGAAGTCCGGTTCGGCCCCCATCATCTGCTCGGGCGCGAGATAACCGGGCGTCCCCACCACCAGGTTGGTCTCCGTCAGCCGCGGTTCGCCCAGCCGCATCGCGATGCCGAAGTCGGACAGCCGCAGCCGCGGCCGACCGGTGCCGGTGGCCTCCAGCAGCACATTGGCGGGCTTGATGTCCCGGTGGACGACGCCCTCGGCGTGCACCGCGGCGAGCCCGGCGAGCAACTGGTCCAGCAGGGTGCAGACGAACATCGGCGGCAACGGGCCGTAGTCGCCCACCAGGTGCACCAGTGAGCCGCCGGCGACGAGGTCCATGGTGAACAGGACCTTGTCGTCGTCGGCGGCCCAGCTGGCGGGCGCGAGCACATGGGGGTGGTCGATCCGCAGCGCCTGCTCGCGCACGAAGCGCAGCAACGAGTGGGCGTCGCTCTGCTGGAGGACCTTGGCGGCCACATAGCGACGGCGCCGGTGGTCCCAGGCGCGCCAGACGGCACCGACTCCGCCGCGCCCGATCGGGTCGGCCAGTTCGTACCGGCCGGCGAACACCTCACCCATGGCTGCGCGCTGCTCCTCCCCCTCGGGCCTCCCCCGTTCCCTCCCCCATGGAGAGGGCTACGACCCCTCGAGTCCCCCTTGACGAGTGATACGCCCGTGCCCCTCGCGGGCACCCCCCCCCTGCCGCTGGTCCGGCGGCACCCCCTGCCGTCGGCCCGGTTGCCGAACCCCCTTCGGTGACCGGGCCGTGGGCTCAGGACTGGTGGGACTGGTAGTGCGCGACCGCGTCCGACGTGCGGCCGGCGCCGTACACCTTGAGGAACTCGGCCAGTTCCGGATGGCTCGGGGCCAGGGTGTCCGCGGCCTCGATGATGTCGCCCGCGGCGGCCACCGAGCGCAGCAGCGACTGGATCTCGCGGACCACCCGCTTGACCGTGGGCGCCCCCGAACTGTTCGTCGTCTGTGTGGTGTTGCTCAGCACCGATCCCCCCTGTGACCTCTTGATCTCGTCCATGCGATCGGTCGCCTCGGCGGCGCTCACGCTGCCGTCCGCGACCTGTCCGGCCAAGTCCTGCAGCAGCTGCACCCGCTGGACCACGGCCGGATTGCCGATCTTCGCCCGCTGACCGCTCATCAGCTGCGACAGCATCGGCGCGGACAGTCCCAGCACCCCCGCGAGACGAGCCTGGTTGAGACCAAGATCGTCGATGAGCTTACGGAAGAGCGCCCCCAACGGCTCCCCGTACCAGTTCCGCTGCAGTTCCCGCGCTCTTGCGGTCGCTTCCTGCTGTGCGGCGTCCATTGCGTCTCCCCATCGCTTCCCCAAATACCGGGTTCGCTGTAGCGAACCACGACGAGCATCTTACGGAGAGTGGCCGTCCGCGGGGACCCCCCATATTTTGCGAGATACCGGGGGCGACCCGGTACTCTGGTCTGCGGCGCCCACCGGTATGGGGATCCTCCGGTGAGGCGTTCCTTTCGGGGCCTTAGCTCAGTTGGTAGAGCGCTGTCTTTGCATGGCAGATGTCAGGGGTTCGACTCCCCTAGGCTCCACTTCCCGGACCGGTCGGTTGCGCCTCACGGCGCCCGGCCGGTCCTTTGTCGGTACCGGGTGACGTGCATCACTCGAAGGAGTCGGCAAGGTGATGTCATTCTTTGCGCAAACTGGTGCAAACGGTGGCATGCCTGTGTCAGCCCCGCAGGTGGCGGAAGCGTGGTAGCGCTCCCACCCGGTCTGATGCAAACAACCATGCGTTGGTTCCACGTGAAACACACAGCGCTGTGGGGCGGGAGACATGAGGGTCTCCCGCCCCACAGCGCTGTGTGGCACCCCGACCGTCAGGCGGGCTCAGTCGCGGTCGTCGCGCTCCGCTGCCTCGTCCTCGGCCTGCTTCGCCCGGACCTCGGGGTCGAGCACGGACGTGTCGCCGCTGCCGTCCACCGACGTCAGCCCGCCGGCCTCGGGCACCTCCGTCGCCGCGGGGGGCTCGACCAGCCAGTCCGGGTTGGCCTGCTTGTCCCACCACTTCCAGGCGGCGAAGGCGCCACCGGCGAGCGCGCCCACGACGGCCAGCATCTTCGCCGCCCGGCCCGCCCGCGCCCGCCGCTGGTGCTTGCGGGCCAACTTCTCGATCTCCTTGGCCGTCACATGACCGCGCAGTGCGGCCAATGCGGCCGCACCGCGCGTCGCGGCCTCGTCCGCGACGGGCACGGCCACGGCGACGGCCTGCTCGATCCTCGGCTTGGAGTACTCGGCGGCCTGCCGGGCAGCGGCACGGGTGCGAGCGGCGGCTTCCTGGGCGGCCTGGTCGACCTTCGGCGGCACATGCGAACGGGCCTGCTCCAGACGCGGCGCGACATGCGTGCCGTACTGGACGCGAGCCTGGTCGGCGGCCAGCGACACCTTGGGCGCGAGCCGTACGCGTGCCTCGTGTGCGTAGTGCGCGGCCCTGTCCTTGGCCGTGTCGGCGTAGGGCGCCACCACTTCCGCGGCGTGCAGCACGCTGTCCTTGGCCGAGCCGGTCGCGGCGCGCACGCTTTCGATGCGGGTCACGGGTTCCTCCTCCTCGGTGGCGTACGGTAATTCGACTTTCCACCCTTTTACGGATCATGCCTGTCGACGAACGCTTGGGCATGCGAGGACGGGCATCCGGGTCATGAGCGTTGAATAAGGGGCAACGCGAGCTTGTGGTCGACAATGCCACGGATCCTCCCTCAGCGCCCGCAGCTGGACGCCACACGCCCCGACATCCGCTCGGAATCCGCCCGGATGCGGTCCGACATCCGCTCAGATGAGGTCGCCGGGCGACGTGGGGCGTGGACCGTGCGAGGATCAGGGGGTCACAGGAAGACAACGGAAGGCAGATCGTGGCCGAGCAGCTCTACGCCACCCTGAAGACCAACCACGGCGACATCGAGGTCCGGCTCTTCCCGGACCACGCCCCCAAGACGGTCAAGAACTTCGTCGACCTCGCCCAGGGGCAGCGTGAGTGGACCAACCCGGAAACCGGTGAGAAGTCCACGGCCAAGCTGTACGACGGCACGGTCTTCCACCGGGTGATCAGCGGATTCATGATCCAGGGCGGTGACCCGCTGGGCAACGGCACCGGTGGTCCCGGCTACCAGTTCGAGGACGAGTTCCACCCGGACCTGCGCTTCGACAAGCCGTACCTGCTGGCCATGGCCAACGCCGGCCCGGGCACCAACGGCTCGCAGTTCTTCATCACCGTCTCCCCGACGGCCTGGCTGAACCGCAAGCACACCATCTTCGGCGAAGTCAGCGACGCGGCCAGCCAGAAGGTCATCGACTCCATCGCGACCACGCAGACCAACCCGCGCACCGACCGCCCGCTCAACGACGTGGTCATCGAGTCGGTCGTCGTGGAGACCCGCCAGGGCTGAGCCTCGCACCCGCCTGGGCCCAGGCACCTCGACGGGAACCAAATGCCCCGCTCGTCCGTAAGGATGAGCGGGGCAAATGCCGTGCGTACGACGACTTAGGGGATCTCATGGACCAGGCGCCAGGCAGTCCGAAGGGGCCGGACGACCAGGACTCCCAGCCTGCCCAGAGCTCGCCCGTCTGCTACCGCCACCCCGGGCGCGAGACGGGCATCCGCTGCACCCGCTGCGAGCGCCCGATCTGCCCCGAATGCATGGTCAGCGCGTCCGTCGGTTTCCAGTGCCCGTCCTGCGTCCGCGACGGATCCGGTACGGGGCACGCTCCGGACGTCTCCCGGCCGCGCACCCTGGCCGGCGGCACCGTCGCGGCCGACCCCCGCCTCCTGACCAAGATCCTCATCGGGATCAACCTCGCGGTCTTCCTCGTCGGCCAGATCCGCCCGGCGTTCCTGGACGACCTCGTCCTGGTCGGCCAGTGGCCGCCGGCGCCCTTCAACCCCACGCAGGGTGTCGCCGAGGGCCAGTGGTGGCTGTTGTTCACCTCGATGTTCGCGCACGAGGCCATCTGGCACATCGCCTTCAACATGCTCAGCCTGTGGTGGCTCGGCGGCCCACTGGAAGCCGCCCTCGGCCGGGTCCGCTATCTCGCGCTCTACCTGGTCTCGGGCCTCGCGGGCAGCGCCCTGACGTATGTGCTGGCCAGCCCGAGCAGCGGTTCGCTCGGCGCATCCGGCGCGATCTTCGGCCTCTTCGGCGCGACCGCGGTCCTGATGCGCCGCCTCCGCTACGACATGCGGCCGATCATCGCCCTGCTGGTGATCAACCTGATCTTCACCTTCGGGGCCGGCAACATCGCCTGGCAGGCCCACATCGGCGGACTGGTGGCCGGTGTCGTGATCGGCTACGGCATGGTCCACGCCCCGCGCGAGCGGCGGGTCCTCTTCCAGTACGGCAGCTGTGCCCTGGTGCTGGCGGCCGTCGTGGTGATGACGCTCCTGAGAACCGCCCAGCTCACCTGAGCGCGCTGTTGTCCACAGCGCGTGCCCGATCTTGTGCACACTGTGCGGGAACAACTGTGCCCCCTGTCGCTGACTTGCGTTTATGCAGGTCAGGCAGGGGGCGCACAGTCTTGCGGCAACCGGTGTGTCAGTCGTACCGGCGTCAACCCTCGATGAGTTATCCACAGATCGTCGTTCTTTTCCCCAGGCGGGTGTGGAAATTCTGCCTGGGCTGTGGATAACTCAGCGGATAGCCCTGGGCAGAGCTGTGTTCACCGCCGGGTCGCCCTTACTTCCACTGCGTGGAGACACCGAATCCCGCTGCGATAAAGCCGAATCCCACCACGATGTTCCAGTTGTCCAGCTTGTCGATGGGCAGCGAACCGTCGGTCACATAGAAGACGACGATCCAGGCGAGCCCGATGAGAAACATGGCCAACATGACCGGCGCGACCCAGGCGCGGCTGTTCAGTTTGATGGTCGCGGCCTGCTTGGCGGGCGGCGGCGTGTAGTCGGCCTTCTTGCGGATACGTGACTTCGGCACGAGGGTCTCTCCTGTCGATGCGCTGCGTGGCCGCGCAGGGTACTGGGTCGGGCTCGGGGCAGCGTACAAGGGGAGACTGAGTGCTCCCCCGGGCGTCCGTTAGCGTAGTGCTTCCGTGGCGCCGAAGGAGATAAGGGTACGTTGAGCAATTCTGCCGACTCCCCCGAAACGGGATCCAGCCCCGCGCGCGGTCGACGCCTGCGACCGGTGCGGGTGCTCACGGCTGGCGTCTTCGCTCTCGCCGGACTCATCTTCTTCACCAGTTTCAACACGGCCAAGGGCACCAACATCCGTACGGACACGTCCTTGCTGAAGCTCTCCGACCTCATCCAGGAGCGCAGCCACAAGAACGGGCAACTCGACGAGTCCAACGCGTCCCTGCGCGACGACGTCGACTCCCTCGCCGAGGCCGACGACGGCAGCACCAAGGCCGAGGACGAGAAGCTGGCGCAGTTGGAGAAGAGGGCGGGCACCCAGAAGCTGAAGGGCAAGGCGATCACGGTCACGCTGAACGACGCCCCGCCGAACGCCACCGCCAAGCTCCCCGGCTACCCCGAGCCGCAGCCCGACTACCTGGTCATCCACCAGCAGGACCTCCAGGCCGTGGTGAACGCCCTGTGGAAGAGCGGCGCCAAGGGCATCAAGGTCATGGACCAGCGGCTGATCTCCACCAGCGCGGTGCGCTGCGTCGGCAACACCCTGATCCTTCAGGGCCGCGTCTACTCACCGCCGTACAAGATCACGGCGGTCGGTGACCCGGAGGCGATGCAGAAGGCGCTTGCCGACTCCCCGGCGATCCAGAACTACATGGTGTACGTGAATGTCTACGGCCTCGGCTGGAAAGTCACTGAGGACGGGACGGTGACTCTGCCGGGTTACTCCGGCACAGTGGACCTGCACTACGCGAAGCCCGTGGAGTAGCCCGCTTTCAGGAGCCGCCGGTGCGCGTGATCGTCAGGACGTTCAGCGAACTGTGCATCACCGTCGGCGCCCTGATCGTGCTCCTCGTCGTCTACGTGCTGTTCTGGACCGGTGTGCAGGCCGACCGGGTCATGGACGACCAGATCGACGACCTCCAGGACCAGTGGGCCCGGCAGGACACCCGGCCCGCACCGAGCGCCGCCGCCCCCGGCGCCACCCCGAGCGTCACAGCCGCGTACAGGAGCGGCGAACCCTTCGCGATCATGTACATCCCACGTCTTGGTTTCACGTGGAACAAGCCGGTTCTGGAGGGCACCACCACCGGCACCCTGAAGAAGGGCCTCGGCCACTACGCCAAGACCGCGCGGCTCGGTGAGCCGGGCAACTTCTCCGTCGCAGGTCACCGGCGTACCTATGGCGACCCCTTCAAGGACTTCCCCAGGCTGCGCCGGGGTGACGCGGTGGTGCTGACCGACGGCAGCACCTGGTTCACGTATCGGATCGACAAAGGGCCCTACAAAACCGTTCCCTCGGACATTGAAGTGATCGACCCTGTGCCACGTAAGTCCGGGTACACACGTCCAGGCCGCTATCTGACGTTGACCACGTGCGATCCCGAGTGGGGGCACAGTCACCGGCTGATCGTCTGGGCGCACCTGGACTCCACACAGCCTGTGGAGGCAGGCGAACCTGAGGCTCTGCGCCGTTAGTCTGGTGCGGTACGGCGTGAGTCTGGTGCCGTGGTGCGACGGAAGGGACGGCATGTACGGCTGGATCTGGCGGCATCTGCCGGGAAACGCGTGGTTGAAGGCGCTGATCTCGATCATGCTGGTGCTGGCCGTGGTCTACGTGCTGTTCCAGTACGTCTTTCCGTGGGCCGAACCGCTGCTGCCCTTCAACGATGTGACGGTGGACAACCAGTGAGCGCTCGCATTCTCGTCGTCGACAACTACGACAGCTTCGTCTTCAACCTGGTCCAGTACCTGTACCAGCTGGGTGCCGAGTGTGAGGTCCTGCGCAACGACGAGGTCTCGACGGCACACGCCCAGGACGGCTTCGACGGCGTTCTGCTGTCGCCGGGCCCCGGCACCCCCGAGGAGGCGGGTGTCTGCGTCGAGATGGTGCACCACTGCGCCACCAACGGGGTTCCGGTCTTCGGTGTCTGCCTAGGCATGCAGTCGATGCAGGTGGCGTACGGCGGTGTCGTCGACCGGGCGCCGGAGCTGCTGCACGGCAAGACCTCCCTGGTCGAGCACGAGGGCAGGGGCGTCTTCGCCGGGCTGCCCTCGCCCTTCACGGCGACGCGCTACCACTCCCTGGCGGCCGAGCCGGCCACGGTTCCAGCGGAGCTGGAGGTCACGGCCCGTACGCACGACGGGATCATCATGGGTCTCCGGCACCGGGAACTTCCCGTCGAGGGCGTGCAGTTCCACCCCGAGTCGGTGTTGACGGAGCACGGCCACCGGATGCTGGCCAACTGGCTGGTGGAGTGCGGCGACGAGGGCGCGGTGGCGAGGTCGGCGGGGCTCGCCCCGGTGGTGGGCAGGGCCACGGCGTGATCCCAGTGCGCCCGGAGCGCGAGGACTCCTCCGGCGGAGCGCCGTACGAACCGTACGGCGCTCCGCCGTACGTCCCGCCCCCCGACGAGGAGACGGTGGCGCTGCGGATACCCCAGCCGCCGGTACAGACGGTCGGCGGCGAGTCCATGAGCGCCTCTGGCGCCTCATCCTCGTCGTCTGCCACCGGAACCACTCCGGGTGGGCGGGCGGCCCGTAGAAAGGCCGCCAAGCGCCGTCGTGGGCGGCACGGTGGCACCTCGGAGGCGTCGGACGCGTCGGCGCGGAGCGACGAAGGGGAGAAACCGCGCTCCGCGGACGCGCCGCCCCTCTCCCGTGTGGAGGCTCGTCGGCAGGCGCGGGCACGCAAGCCGGGCCCCGCCGTGGTCGCCAGTCGGGCCATCGGGGAGGTGTTCATCACGACCGGTGTGCTGATGCTGCTGTTCGTCACCTACCAGCTGTGGTGGACGAACGTACGGGCGCACGCGCAGGCCGGCAGTGAGGCGAACAAGCTCCAGGACGACTGGGCGAACGGCACGCGCAACCCCGGGACGTTCTCGCCGGGTCAGGGTTTCGCGATCCTGCACATCCCCAAGCTGGACGTGGTCGTCCCGATCGCGGAGGGCGTCAGCAACAAGCAGGTGCTCGACAAGGGCATGGTCGGGCACTACGGAGAGGACCCGCTGAAGACGGCGATGCCCGACGCGAAGGCCGGCAACTTCGGGCTCGCGGGGCACCGCAACACGCACGGCGAACCGTTCCGGTACATCAACAGGCTCAAGCCGGGTGACGCGATCGTCGTCGAGACACAGGACGAGTACTTCGTCTACAAGACGGCGTCGATGCTTCCCGTGACGCCGCCGAGCAACACGAGCGTCCTCGACCCCGTCCCCCCGGGTTCGGGTTTCACCGGGCCGGGCCGCTACATCACGCTGACGACGTGCACGCCGGAGTTCACCAGCAAGTACCGGTTGATCGTCTGGGGCAAGATGGTCGAGGAACGGCCGCGCAGCAAGGGCAAGCCGGATGCGCTAGTCGAGTAAGGGCAGATGAACAGTGGCAGCGACCACCGACGGCACCGCAGAGCACACCGACGCGTCCGCGTCCCGGCCCGCACCGCGGCGCCGTGGCGGCCGGATCGCGATGGCGGTCAGTGTCTTCGGTGAACTCCTCATCACGGCGGGCCTGGTGCTCGGCCTGTTCGTCGTCTACTCCCTGTGGTGGACGAACGTCGTCGCCGACCGCGCGGCCGACAAACAGGGCGAAAAGGTCCGTGACACCTGGGCCCACGACTCCGGTCCCGGCGCGCTGGACACCAAGAACGGCATCGGCTTCCTGCACGTGCCCGCGATGAAGAACGGCGAGGTCCTGGTCGAGAAGGGCACCTCGACCGACATCCTCAACGACGGCGTCGCCGGCTACTACACCGACCCCGTCAAGGCGACCCTGCCGACCAGCGGCAAGGACGGCAACTTCACCCTGGCCGCCCACCGCGACGGTCACGGCGCGAAGTTCCACAACATCGACAAGCTGGAGAAGGGCGACCCGATCGTCTTCGAGACGAAGAACGACTGGTACGTCTACAAGGTCTTCGCGATCCTGCCCGAGACCTCGAAGTACAACGTCAAGGTCCTCACCGGGGTCCCCGAGGAGTCCGGCAAGAAGAAGGCCGGCCACTACATCACCCTGACGACCTGCACACCGGTCTACACGAGCCGCTACCGGTATGTGGTCTGGGGCGAGCTGGAGCGGGTTCAGAAGGTGGACAGCGAGCGGACCCCGCCGAAGGAACTGAGCTGACATCACGGCGTTCACGACGAGAGCCCCGGCACCCTGCGAAGGGTGCCGGGGCTCTCGTCATCAAGGCCGGGGAGGCCGGGGAGGCCGGGGTCAGCCGAAGATGCCGCCGCCGCCGTCGTTCCCGCCGTTGTTGTTGCCGCCGTTGTTCTGGTTGCCGCCCACGGCGATCAGGTTCACCGCGGTGCCCTGGTCGACCGTCTGGCCCTGACCCGGGTCGGAGCCGACGACGAGGGCGTTGTCGTCGTTGCTGCCCTGGACGTTGCCGACCTTCAGGCCGGCCTGAAGGAGCAGCTGCTTGACGGTCCCCAGGGTCTGGCCCTGGATGTTCGGGACCTGCGTCTGCTGCTTCTGCTTCACCTTGCCGACCTGGATGTTGACCGAGGAGCCCTTGTCGGCCTGGGAGTTGGCCTGGGGCGTGGTCGCGACGACCTTGCCGTCCTGGTTCGGGTCCTGGGTCTCCACCTCGGTGCAGTTGCCGACCAGGTTGTTCTGGGTCATCTGTGCCTTGGCCTGCTCACAGCTCTGGCCGAGGACGTCGGGGACGGTGGCCTTCTCCTCGGCCTTGGCGATGGTGAGGGTGATCGTGGTCCCCTTCTCCACCTCCGTGCCGAGATCCGGGTCCTGGTCCGTGACGGTGCCCGGGGTCTCCGTGGAGACCTCTTCCTTCGTCTCGACCTTGAACTGGTACTTGTCGTCCCCGAGGATCGACTCCGCCTGGTCCAGGGTCTTGCCGAGGACGGTGGGCACGGCGACCTTGGGCGCGCCGGTCGAGACCACGATGTTGACCGAGGTGTTCTTCTTGACGTCGGTGCCGGCCTTCGGGTCCTGGTCGCAGATGCTGCCCTTGGGTGTGTCCTCGCAGGGCTTCTCGGTCGGTACGAGCGTCAGTTCGGCGTTTTTGGCCAACTTTTCGGCGTTCGTCTTCGTCTCGCCAATGAACTGTGGCACCGGCACCGTGTCATTGGCCACACCGCCACCGCTGAAGGCCCACTTGCCGATCAGAATCGCGCCGACCAGGACCAGGGCGGCCGCGACGACCAGGAGGATCGTCGAGGTGTTGGACTTCTTCTGGCGGCGCCGGTCGGAGCGGTCGCCGTAGCCGTAGCCGCCCTCGTCCGGGGGCATCGGCGGCAGCATGGTGGTGGCGCCGGCGCCCATGCCGGAGTCGGAGCGCAGGGCCGTCGTCGGCTGGTCGTCGGGGTAGCCGCCGTAGCCGACGGAGCCCATCGCCGCCGTGGCCGCGACGGGCTGGCCGTCGAGGCAGGCCTCGATGTCGGCGCGCATCTCGTCGGCGGACTGGTAGCGGTAGTTCGGGTCCTTGACGAGCGCCTTCAGCACGATCGCGTCCATCTCGGGCGTGATCTCGGGGTCGAAGACGCTGGGGGACTGCGGCTCCTCCCGTACGTGCTGGTAGGCCACCGCGACCGGGGAGTCGCCCACGAACGGCGGGCGGACGGTCAGCAGCTCGTAGAGCAGACAGCCCGTCGAGTACAGGTCGGACCGGGCGTCGACCTGCTCGCCCTTGGCCTGCTCCGGGGAGAGGTACTGGGCGGTGCCGATGACGGCCGCGGTCTGGGTCATCGTCATGCCGGAGTCGCCCATGGCGCGGGCGATGCCGAAGTCCATCACCTTGACCTGGCCGTTGCGCGTCAGCATGACGTTCGCCGGCTTGATGTCGCGGTGGACGATGCCGTTGCGGTGGGCGTACTCCAGGCCCTGGAGGATGCCGATGGTCATCTCCATGGACCGCTCCGGCAGCAGCTTGCGGCCGCTGTGAAGAAGCTCACGGAGGGTGGAGCCGTCGACGTACTCCATGACGATGTACGGGATCGACACGTTGTCGATGTAGTCCTCGCCCGTGTCATAGACCGCGACGATCGCGGGATGGTTGAGCGAGGCGGCCGACTGGGCCTCCCGGCGGAACCGGGCCTGGAAGGACGGGTCGCGCGCGAGGTCCGCGCGCAGCGTCTTCACCGCCACCTGGCGTCCCAGTCGGGTGTCATGCGCGTGGTAAACCTCCGCCATGCCACCACGGCCGAGCACCGGGCCCAGCTCGTACCGGCCGCCGAGGCGACGCGGCTCTTCCATAGCTTCCTACCAGCCCTCTCCGTCGGTCCCGACCGGCACACGTGTGCGGTCGGAGGCTGCCGTCCGGGCCTACCGTACCCGGCTGGCTCTGTGTGACCTGGCCAAGCCCGTCACCCGATACAGGACCGGTATCGCAACGTGCACCGATGTGAAGGGGACGTGATCGGGGTCACTTCTTGCTGTTGATGACCGCCTCCATCACGTTCTTCGCGATGGGTGCTGCCAGACCGCCACCCGAGATGTCGTCTCGGACGGCCTTGTCGTCCTCCACGACCACGGCCACGGCGACCGGCGCGCTGCCGTCGCTGAGCTTGGCGTAGGAGATGAACCAGGCGTACGGCTTCTCGCTGTTGTCGACGCCGTGCTGGGCGGTACCGGTCTTGCCGCCCACGGTGACCCCGCCGCCGATCTGCGCCGCGGTGCCCGTGCCCTCCTTGACGACGGTCTCCATCATCGACTGGAGGATCTGCGCGTTCTTCTCCGACAGCGGCCTGCTCATCTCCTCGGGGTCAGTCTTCTCGAGGGTGTCGACGTTCGGGGCCTGGAGCTCGTCGACCATGTACGGCTTCATCAGCTTGCCGTCGTTGGCGACCGCGGAGGCGATCATGGCCATCTGCAGCGGGGTCGCGGCGGTGTTGAACTGGCCGATGGAGGACAGCGCGGTCTGCGACGGGTTCATGTCGTCGGAGAAGACCGAGGCGGAGGCTCGGACCGGGATGAACTGCTCGGAGGTGAAGCCGAACTTCTTGGCCTCCTCCAGCATCTTCTCGTTGCCGAGGTCGGAGCCGACCTTGCCGAAGACGGTGTTGCAGGAGTACCGCAGGGCGACGCGCAGGGTGGCGTTCTCGCAGGGGATGTTCCCCTCGTTCTTCAGCGGGGTCGTGGTGCCCGGCATCGTCCACGGCAGCGGCGACCGGGTCTTCTGGTCGGCGCTCGTGTAGAGGCCGTTCTCCAGCGCGGCGGCCGCGGTCAGCACCTTGAAGGTGGAGCCGGGCGGGTAGACCTCGCGCAGCGCCCGGTTGAGCGACGGGTCGTCGGGGTTGTTCTTCTTGTCGAGGGCCTTCCACGCCTTCTCGTCCGAGGCGCCGCCGCCGGCGATCGTGGACGGGTCGTACGACGGGTAGGAGGCCAGCGCGAGGATCTTGCCGGTGGACGGTTCGATGGCGACCGCGGCACCCTTGCCGCGCACCTTCAGGCCGTCGTACGCGGCCTTCTGCGCGGCGGCGTTGAGGGTGGTGACGACATTGCCGCCCTCCTTCTTCTTCCCCGTGATCATGTCGAGGGTGTTGCGGAAGAAGAGCCGGTCGTCGTTGCCGGTGAGGATGCCGTCCTCGATGTTCTCCAGCTGGGTGGCGCCGTAGGCCTGCGAGACGTAGCCCGTGACCGGCGCCCACATCGCGCCGTCCTTGTAGGTGCGCTTGTACTTGAAGTCGCTGCCCGATGTCGTGGTGTGCCCGGTGATGGCCTTGCCGCCGACGATGATGTCGCCGCGCGGGGTGGCGTACCGCTCGATGGCCACGCGGCGGTTGTCGGTGTCGGTGGCCAGGGTGTCGGCCTTGACGTACTGGAGCCAGTTGTCGCGGAGGAGCAGCGTGATGACCAGGAGGCCGCAGAAGATCGCGATCCGGCGCAGGGGCTTGTTCATGACGGGCGGACCACCTGGGTCATCTCGGCGTCGGGGTTGGCGGCGGGAGCGGGTGCCGGGCGGCGCGCGGTGTCGCTGATCCTGATGAGGATGCCGATGAGCGCCCAGTTGGCGATCACGGAGGAACCGCCGTAGGCCAGGAACGGCATCGTCATACCGGTCAGCGGGATGAGGCCCATCACACCGCCGGCGACGACGAACACCTGGAGGGCGAAGGCGCCGGACAGGCC
Source organism: Streptomyces sp. NPDC048751 (assembly GCF_043198595.1). Taxonomy (NCBI): domain Bacteria; kingdom Bacillati; phylum Actinomycetota; class Actinomycetes; order Kitasatosporales; family Streptomycetaceae; genus Streptomyces; species Streptomyces sp. NPDC048751. The sequence goes on along the minus strand of NZ_JBICUX010000012.1, from coordinate 79,123 downwards.
GATGGCGAGCAGCTTGCCGAACGGGTCGCGGGCGGCGAGGGCGGTGCGTACGCCGCGCTCCACGATCAGCCCGTAGATCAGCAGGAGCGCCATGATGCCGGCCAGGCCCAGTTCCTCGCCGAAGGTGGCGAGGATGAAGTCGGAGTTGGCGGCAAACCGGATGAGGTCGGAGTGGCCCTGGCCGAGGCCGGTGCCGAGGGTGCCGCCGGAGCCGAACGCCCACAGCGCCTGCATCGCCTGCTCGGAGTGGCCGGCGACGCCCTGCCGGGAGAGCGCGTACTCCTTCATCGGGTCGAGCCAGGCCTGGACACGCTGCTGGACGTGCGGTTCGAAGCTGGCCACGCCGACCGCGCCGGCGCCGGACATCAGCAGACCGAAGACGATCCAGCTGGTCCGCTCGGTGGCGACGTACAGCATGATGACGAACATTCCGAAGAACAGCAGCGACGTACCGAGGTCGGTCTCGAAGACCAGGATCAGGATCGAGATGAACCAGACGACCAGGATCGGGCCGAGGTCACGGCCGCGGGGCAGGTACAGGCCCATGAAGCGGCGGCTGGCCAGGGCGAGCGCGTCGCGCTTCACCATCAGGTAGCCGGCGAAGAAGATCGCGAGGACGATCTTCGCGAACTCACCGGGCTGGATGGAAAAACCGGCGACGGAGATCCAGATCTTGGCGCCGTAGATGTTCTGGCCGAGGCCCGGCACCAGCGGCAGCAGCAGCAGGAACAGCGCGCCGACCATGGAGATGTAGGTGTAGCGCTGCAGGACGCGGTGGTCCTTGAGGAAGATCAGCACCACGATGAACAGGGCGATGCCCAGCGCCGTGTACAGCAGCTGCCGTGGCGCGGCCGTGCCGGCCTGCTGGATGGACTGCAGCAGCTTGGACTGGTCGAGCCGCCAGATGACGACGAGACCGAGCCCGTTCAGCAGCGTGGCCAGCGGCAGCAGTAGCGGGTCGGCGTACGGCGCGAACTTGCGGACGACGAGATGGGCGACGCCGGCCAGGAGGCCGAGGCCGAGCCCGTAGCTCAGCAGGCCGGACGGCACCTCGTCGTTGATGGCGAGGCCCACGTTGGCGTAGGCGAACACCGGGATGGCGACGGCGAACACCAGGAGCGCGAGCTCGGTGTTGCGTCGGCTCGGTGTGCCGATCGAGCCGATCGTGGACGTGTGGTGCGTCGACGGGTTGGTAGTACTGCTCATCGTGTGACGGGGCCTCTCACGGCTTGCCTACTGCTTACCGCACAGCGAGACGACCTTCTGCTCTTCCTCCGAGAGAGTGGGGCCGGGGCTGGGTGTGGGCGCGGTCGGGGTCGCGGACGGGGACGGAGGCGTGGACGGAGATGTCGCCGAGGGACTCGGTGACGCCTTGGACGTGAGGGAGGCGGGTGTGGTTCCCGTGGTGCCGCCGGCCTGGCCCTCGCCGGCCTTGGAGTTGCTCTTGTTCCCGGCGGTGGTGCGCTCGGCCTGCTTCTTGCACGCCGAGGCCTGGACGGACAGCTCCGTGATCTTCTTCTGGGCGTTCTTGAGGTCGCCCTCGGCGATCGTGGCTTCGACCAGCTTCTGCTGGTACTGCGGCAGGTACTTGAGTTCGATCTCGGGGTGGTCCTTCTCGACCTTCGACAGCGACACCCACGCCAGGTCCTGGCTGATGCCCCGGTACAGCGCGACGTGCTCGTCCTTGGTGCCGACGTAGTACTGCGACTGCGTCCAGCGCCAGCCGCCGTAGAGGCCGCCGCCGATGACGGCGAGCGCGAGGATGCCGTAGAAGGATCTCTTCAGCCACCTGCGGCCCTTGCGGGGCTTGACGAAGTCGTCGTCGCCGTAGTCGCCGAAGCCGCCGGCGGGGACGTAGCCGGTGGTGTCACCGGAGCCGGGCGGGCCGAACTCGCCGCCGCCGTGGCCGTGCCGGCCGAGGCCCGAGGCGCGGCCCGCGGGGGTCTGCATGATGCCGTTGTCGTTGACCTGGAGCTGGTTCTCGGCGACGGCGCCGACCACGACCGGGGTGTCGGAGAGCTGCCCGGCGAGGGTGTCGCCGGTGTCGAGGTCGAGGACGTCCGCGACGATGACGGTGATGTTGTCGGGGCCGCCGCCGCGCAGCGCGAGCTGGATGAGCTCCCCCACGGTCTCCTGCGGGCCCTGGTAGCTGGCGAGGGTCTCCTCGAGCGTCTGGTGGGAGACGACGCCGGAGAGTCCGTCGGAGCAGATCAGGTAGCGGTCGCCGGCGCGGACCTCGCGGATGGAGAGGTCGGGTTCGACGTGGTCGCCGCTGCCCAGCGCGCGCATCAGCAGGGAGCGCTGCGGGTGGGTGGTGGCTTCCTCCTCGGTGATGCGGCCCTCGTCGACGAGGCGCTGCACCCAGGTGTGGTCCTGTGTGATCTGGGTGAGCACGCCGTCGCGCAGGAGGTAGGCGCGCGAGTCGCCGACGTGTACGAGTCCCAGCCGCTGGCCCGTCCACAGCAGCGCGGTGAGGGTGGTCCCCATGCCTTCGAGCTGGGGGTCCTCCTCGACCATGGAGCGCAGCTGGTCGTTGGCGCGCTGGACCGCGACGCCGAGCGAGGTGAGGACGTCGGAGCCGGGGATGTCGTCGTCGAGGGCGACGATGGTGGAGATCGCCTCGGAGGAGGCGACCTCGCCGGCGGCGGCGCCGCCCATGCCGTCGGCGATGGCGAGCAGGCGCGGACCGGCGTAACCGGAGTCCTCGTTGCCCTCCCGGATCATGCCCTTGTGCGATCCGGCGGCGAAGCGCAGTGACAGGCTCATGCGCACCTCGCCAGTCGGCTCCGGGTACAGCCGGTCGTGTCGAGCCACACTGCCCACCCTCCGGTCGGGAGCGCGCCGGGGCCCGGGGTGCCGGCCGCCGCTGCGTGCTCGCTCCGCTCGCGCTCACTCATGATGTAGCACTACTTCCGAAGCTCGATGACGGTCTTGCCGATGCGGATCGGCGCGCCCGGCGCGATCGGCGTGGGCGTCGTCAGCCGGTTCCGGTCGAGGTATGTGCCATTGGTGGAGCCCAGGTCCTCGACGATCCACTGGCCGTCGCGGTCCGGGTAGATCCGGGCGTGACGGCTGGAGGCGTAGTCGTCGTCCAGCACGATCGTGCTGTCGTGCGCCCGGCCCAGCGTGATGGTCTGGCCCTGGAGCGCGACCGTGGTGCCCGTGAGGGTGCCTTCGGTCACCACCAGCTTGGTGGGCGCGTTGCGGCGCTGGCGGCCGCCGCCGGACTGCTGGCGCTGTGGTGGCGGGGCCTGGCGGGCGGCCTGCTGCTGCGGGCGCGCGGCTTCCCGGCGCGCGCCGCGCTGGGTGACGCGCGTACCGAACAGGTCGCTGCGGATGACCTGCACGGCCACGATCACGAACAGCCACAGGACGGCCAGGAAACCCAGCCGCATCACCGTGAGGGTCAGCTCTGACATTGCCCCCGCTTCACCCTTCGGCTTGCCGGTAAATGATGGTGGTGCTGCCCACGACGATCCGCGAGCCGTCGCGGAGCGTAGCGCGGGTGGTGTGCTGCCCGTCCACCACGATGCCGTTGGTGGACCCGAGATCCTGGATCGTCGAGGGCGTTCCGGTCCGGATCTCACAGTGCCGGCGCGAGACGCCGGGGTCGTCGATCCGCACGTCGGCGTCGGTGCTGCGGCCCAGCACCAGCGTCGCGCGGGAGATCTGGTGGCGGGTGCCGTTGATCTCGATCCAGTGACGGGTGCGTCCGCCGGCCGCGGCCGGGGGCCGCTGGTTGCCCGCGGGCTGCGGGTAGCCGTACCCGCCGGGGCGGGCGCCGGCCGGCGGCGCGGACGGCATGGGGGGAGCGGCCGCGGGGGCGGGCCGGGCGGGCTGGCCCTGCGGCGGGTAGCCGTACCCGCTGCCGCGTCCGCCGCCGGCCGCCGGGGCGCTCTCGGGGCTCTGGCTGGTGGAGGAGGCGAGCGTACGGCTGCGCACCCGGTACAGGCCGGTGTCGAGGTCGTCCGCCTTCTCCAGGTTGACCTTGATCGTGCCCATGAAGGTGTAGCGCTGCTGCTTGGCGTAGTCGCGCACCATGCCGGCGAGCTCGTCGCCGAGCTGGCCGGAGTAGGGGCTGAGCCGCTCGAAGTCCGGTGTGCTCAGTTCCACGATGAAGTCGTTGGGGACGACCGTGCGGTCGCGGTTCCAGATCGTGGCGTTGTTGTCGCACTCGCGCTGCAGCGCGCCGGCGATCTCCACCGGCTGGACCTCGGACTTGAAGACCTTGGCGAAGGTGCCGTTGACCAGACCTTCGAGACGTTGCTCGAACTTCTTCAGGACTCCCATGAGGCACCTCCCTGGTCGTTGTCGTCCTGTGTACTGCTTCTTCTGCTGCCCTGCGTACTGCTTCTTGCCTGGTACTGCTTACTGATCGTATCCACGCGCCGGTGAATCGGGTGGTTCCCCCTGTCGGCCCGGTCGACCGGGTGTCGAGGCTCTCCTCGACCCCTTACCCCGAAGCTCGGCCGTACGTACTTCTGCCCAGGATCGTAGAGGGGGCCGCAGACCAGTGTCCCGCACCTGACTGTGGACCTCGTCCGGCTCCTGGGCAGATGGCCGGGACCGGTACGAGGTTGATACGTGAACCGGCCCCCGTTGATACGTGGTGGGGGCTCCGGCGTCTCCGTGGGGGCCCGCGAGCGGCGAACAAGCGATGTGAATCCTCCCCGTCCAGCGTGCTAATGTTCTGCGTGTCGGAAGGCGCCAGCCCCTCAGGGCAAGGAGCCGGAAGACACACCCAATGCGCGGGTGGCGGAATAGGCAGACGCGCTGGATTCAGGTTCCAGTGCCCGCAAGGGCGTGGGGGTTCAACTCCCCCCTCGCGCACCAGCGGAACGGGCGGCATCGTGATCACGATGCCGCCCGTTCTGGTTTGTCGGGATCCCACTGTTTCCCTGTGGCCGTCTCTGTCTGTGAGGAACCTCTCAGGGGTGGGCGGTCGTCGCCACCTGCGGGAGCGGTCCCGGGAGCAGTCCTCCTTCTTCGAGTCGGGCCGCCATGTACGTGCGTGCCGGTTTGCCGCTCGCGGTGCGCACGACGGCGCTGTGCGGGACCTCGACGACGCTCTCCGGGGCGACGGCGAAGTCCGCGGCGACGCGGGCCGCGACGCGGTCGGTGTCGATGTGCAGGCCCCGTTCCGGTACGACTACGACGGCGAACGAGGCGCCGTGCGGGAGGACGACGCACTCCGCGACGCCCGGTTCGGCCGCCGCCACCTGTTCCACGTCGGCGGCGAACACGTTGGTGCCGTTGACGGAGACCCGGTCGGAGCGCCGGCCGCTGAGGTAGAGCAGGCCCGCGTCCAGGCGGCCCAGGTCGCCGGTGTCGAACCAGGTGGTGCGGTGGTCGGTGGCCCCGTCGTACCCGTTGAACAGGGTGTCCCCGCGCAGCTGCACACGGCCGGTCTCCGCGTCGGCGCAGGCGCGGCCAGCCTCGTCCACGACGCGCAGGTCGAGGCCGGGCACGGCGGTGCCGAGGCAGGCGTGGGCGACCGGGCCCCGACCACGGAATCCCGTGCCGAGGTCGGTCAGGCGGTACGAGGTCGCCATCAGGACCGCTTCGGCGAGGCCGTAGCAGAACACCAGCGCCGAGGGGGCGAAGCCCCAGGGGGCGGTGGTGTCGAGGAACGTGCGCACCGATTCCCTGCGGATGGGTTCCGCGCCGCAGTAGACGGTGCCCCAGGCCCGTAGCAGCTGGGGGTCGGGGGCCTCCTTGTCCGCCGCCTCCGTGATCCGTGCCGCCAGGTAGCGCAGCATGAAGTCGGGGAAGGCGCTGTGGACGTGCTCGGCGTCCCGTACGAGGCGCAGGGCCGCCATGGGTCTGCGCAGGAACGTGCCGGGATCCTCGAGGACCACGTCGGCGCCCTGGACGAGCGCGGTGAGGATGCCGATCAGGCCCATGTCGTGGTGGAGCGGCAGCGCCATCAGGCCGACGTGGCCCGCCCGCATGCCGGACACCTGGCGGATGGCCTCGATGTTGCCGAGGACCGCGCGGTGACTGAGCGGGATCGGGCGGGGCATGCCGGTGGAGCCGCTCGTGTACTGGACGAACGCGAGGTCCTCCGGGTTTCCCGGCGCGGGTTCGGGCGCCCGGTCGGGGCGCGGGTCCAGCTGGAGTTCGGTCAGGCCGTGCCCGGCGATCCGGAAGGCGTGGCGGGCCTGCTGCTGCCGGGTCACCGCTGCCAGGTACTGCTCCACGACCGCCCCCGGCACGCGCGGCTTCACGGAGACGGGGACCGCGCCCAGGTGCATCAGCGCCAGCAGGGCCAGCACGCTCTCGCGTGAGTTGCCGATGCGGAGCATCACCCGGTCCCCGGGACCCACCCCCTGCGCGGCGAAGCCGCCGGCCACCGCGGCGACCTGCTCCGCGAACTCGGGGTAGGTCAGGGTCTCCCGCCGGGCCGAGGTGCCGAAGGTCACGGTCGCGTCGGAGCGGTGGGCCTGGGCGGCGAGGGCGTGGGGGAGGGTGAGCGCGGGGGGCGGGGTGGTGTGCGGCTCAGGGGCTGTGATGTCTGTCATGTGGCGCTCCCGGGGGGCTTGAGCATGGCGTCCAGGTTGACCCGGTGGATCCGCCGGGTGTGGCGGTCCACGAGGCCGAGGCGGACCCGGCCCCGGGCCACCACCGTGCCGTCGGGCCGTTCGACGTCCTGGGCCAGGGTGAAGCTGTAGGCCGACCGGTCGGCGAGGGACGTACGGACGACGAGGCGGCCGACCGGATCCCAGTCGACCGACTGGACGTAGTCCAGCTGGAGCTGGAGCACCATGGCGACCACGGAGTCCTCGCGGGCGTCGACGCCGTGGGCCAGCCCCCACTCCCAGCGGCCGGTCTCCAGGAGCTGGACGTAGACACTGTTGTTCAGGTGCCCGGCCCAGTCGAAGTCGTTGGGGCGCAGGGCGACTTCGCAGGTGTGCTCCAGGACCGGTGGTGTGACGGTTGTCATGAGGGATGCCCTCCGCTCGTCGTCGGCTCGGCCAGCAGGACGACCACGGCACCGGCCATGCCGCCGGTGTGGCTGATCGACACCTCCGCCGAGATGTTGCGCTCCTCGCACCAGCGGGCGACGTCTCCGTGCAGCCGCAGCCGGGGCTGCCCGGCGGGGCCGTGGCCGATCTCGATCTCGGGGAAGGTGCACTCGGGTGCGCCTTCCGCCGAGTCGAGGGCCATCGAGCTGAGGGCCTTGATGAAGGCCTCCTTGGCCGACAGCAGCCCCGCCAGGGACGCGTCCGGGTCGGGACGGGAGCGGCAGTGCGCCCGCTCCCCCGCGGTGAAGACCGCCCCGCTATCCCGCAAGTGCCGCCTCTGAGCGAGCTCCGCGACTGACTGCAGATCGAATCCGGTCGACATCGTTCGTCCGGAGGCTGGCGAAGTAGGCACGCTTCAGGTCCTCGTAGGAGCGGGTCTCGATGCCGGTGACTTCCCGTACGAGCGCGAACACGCTGCTCAACTTGCGTGCGTGCACCGACCCTTCGTGCAGCGCGTCGTCGCGGAGGGCGAACTCCTCGTCGTCGGTCCGGACCCGCTCCCACCAGTTGACGTGGCCCTGTCGCTCGGTCTGGGCCTTGCGGGCCGAGCCGAAGGTCTCGCCGCCGTCGGGGCGGACCCAGGTGTACGCCATCGACAGGACGTCCTTGACCGGGTAGACCCCGGACTCGAGCAGGGCCTTGGCGAAGGCGGCGAAGTACTGCCGGTGCTGCACCTCGTCCTTCATGACCGTGTGGAAGACGTCGTGCACGAGCTCGTCGTCGCTGGTGCGGGCCGCGTGCTGGTACGACACACAGGCCTCGATCTCCACGCAGGCCTGGAGGATGCAGATCCGGGCGTAGTTGTCGGTGGGCAGGGGGCCGCGGCATTCGACGACCTCCTCGACCTCGATCGGGTCGATGCCGGCCATCTCCATCAGGCGCCCGAAGGAGATCTCGTGGTGGGCCTCCTCCTCCAGCCAGTAGCGGGCCGACCAGGCGGCGGCGATGTGCAGGACGTCGCTGCCCAGCGGGTTGGACTCGCGGATCTCGTTGGCGAGTTTGACGCCTTCCACGGCGAGTCGGATGCCGGCCGGCTGGGTGGTGAGTTCGGCGCGGGCCGCGTGCCACAGGGCGGCCTTGTCGCTCTCGCCGGGACGCGTGAGGCGGCGCCGGCCGAAGAGTTCGTCGGACGACCAGCGGCGCTGCTCGTGGTAGCTCTGCTGGGCGCGCAGCACATCGGTGATGGTGGCCCCGGAGCGTAGTTCCTTGACGATGTCGGTCATGATCAGCATGGGTCTCGCCTTCCGTTCAGGAGGAGCTGAGGAGCTTTCCGTGCTGGAGGGACTTCCGTTCAGGAGGAGCTGGCCGCGAGCTGCTTGCCGAGGGCCTGGACGACGTCCTCCGCGGTGTGCTCGAGGGTCATCGTCGGCAGTTCGACGTCCTCGTCGAAGCCGGTGTCCGCGAGTGCGCCCGCGAACGCGTCCAGCAGGTCGACGGAGTTGATCGCGGTCGGGGAGGCGACGAGGACCGCCGACAGCGGCTGCCCGGCGAACACCTCCTCCTCCGTCAGACTGAGGCGCCGTGCGACATGCTGCTTGAGTTCGGTGATCAAGGTGTCTCCCTGTGCGTGTCGATGCCTACAGAGCGGCCGCGGCGGACCAGTCGGGTGACCTGCCGAGTGTCGTCAGGACGAGGTCGAGGGAGCTCGCCCCGGGTGCCGCGGGCAGGGCGGGGCGGAAGAGGGGGTCGGGTACGAGCCGGCGTTCGTCGTCCGGCACCCGCAGGGCGAACGCGAGGGCGGCCTCGGCGGTCTGCTCGTCGAGGTCCAGCGGCACACCGAGCGTGCGGGCCACGTCCCAGCCGTGGACCACGTAGTCCAGGAAGTGGAACCCGATCGCGACCGTGGCCGGGAAGCGCCGGTCGGTGCTGATCTCGGGGAGTATGAACTCCCGGGTGAGGGCGCTGGGTTGGGCGAAGGCGTCGATGGCGGTCCAGGCCGCGTCCCGGTAGGTCTTCGACGGGTCCTCGCCGAGTGCGCTCGGCTGCCACACTTCGAGGTCGTCACCGCCTCCCGAGGCGGCCGCCGCGAAACCGTGGTGCTGGCCCGCCATGTGGGCCACGAGCTGACGGAGCGTCCATCCGGCGCAGGGTGTCGGCAGGTCCCAGTCCGTGGGGTCGGCCTGCTGCACGAGGCGTACGGTCTCCAGCACAGCCGTCCGGTCGAGTTTCCGGATATCCATGCAGGCCCTTTCGCGAGTGGTTGTCCGGCCCAAGACATTAGCACGACCGTGCGTTCAGTTTTGAGATCATGAACGGAAAAAAGGGCCCGCCCGAGGTCGGGTCGGGCCCTCGGCGTCGTACCGCTTCGTCAGGGGCGTCCGGCCGCCTCGGCGGCCCGGGACTCGATGAACCGCGCCAGTCTGCGGACGCCCTCGACGATCTGGTCGGGCGTCAGGGCGCTGCAGGAGAGCCGGAGCCGGTGCTCGCCGCCGCCCTGCGCGTAGAAGTCGCTCATCGGCGTCCACAGCACGCCGAACGTGCGCGCGGAGTCCTCGAGGGCCTTGGTGTCGGCGACGAACGGGACGTCGACGACGAGGAAGAAGCCGCCCGTCGGCTCGTTCCAGCTCAGGCCCAGCTCGCGGCGCCGCTCCTCGGGGAAGTGCCGCTCCAGCTCACCGAGCAGGGTGGCCAGGTTGGTGGCGTAGTAGGCGATGGCCTCGGCGTTGGCCTCGCGCAGCCGGCAGTCGCACTCCACGAGCAGTCCGCCGATGACGGCCTGGCCGATCGCGGAGGTGTTGACCGTGGTCATGCTCTTGATCTTGGAGAGCTCGTCGGCGAGCAGGGAGCGCCTGCCGTCGGGGCCGACGACCTCCTGGTCGGCGACGACGTAGCCGACACGGGCGCCGGGCAGCGCGGTCTTGGCGAACGACCCCAGGTGCAGCACCCGGCGTTCGCGGTCCATCGACTTCAGCGTGGGGCGGGCGGCTCCGGTGCGGACGAAGAACCCGTAGGGATCGTCCTCCAGGATCAGCAGGTCCTCCTCCGCCGCGACCTGCAACAGCCGCTCGCGTGCGGCCAGGGTCATGCTCGTGCCCGACGGGTTGGCGAAGTCCGGCACCACGTACACGGCGCGCGGCCGCCGGCCCTCCTGCCGCAGCCGGCGGGCCGCGGCGAGGAACGCCTCCGGGTCCGGGCCGTCGGCGCCCTCCGGCACGGGGTGGGTCGCGATGTCGAGCAGACGGGCCGCTCCGGTGATGCCGACGTAGCAGGGCGAGCTGACCAGGAGGGTGTCCTCCTCGGCGGCGAACAGCGCCCGCAGGGTGAGCAGCATGGCCTCCTGGCAGCCGGTCGTCACGACGATCGACTCCGGGGGCACGTGGATCTGCTCGTCGTTGGCCAGGGTGCGGGCGATGAGCTCGTGGATGATGCCGTTGGTGCGCCCGTACTGGAAGAGGTGGGTGCGCACCTTGTCCTTCGACCAGCCGCGCGCCTGTTCCAGGTGGTCGGTGTAGGAGCGCAGGTGGCGGGCGAGGTCGTCGGTCTCGAAGGTGCCCTCGGAGGGCCTCCCGGGTGCGAAGGAGAGGGCCTCGGGGAAGCGGGCGACGACCTCGTTCAGGAAGTTCATCGCGTCGAGCACCGGGTCGGTGAGGGAGGCGTGCAGGTCCGTCAGGGCGAGCGCCGGGGCGGCGGTGGTGTCCGTCACGGGTCAGCCCTTCGTGGTGGCGTCGGCGAAGGCGGTGCGCAGGTGTGCCGCGGCCTGCTCCACGGCACGGCGGGCCGCGTCGAGCGTGCCGGACATGGTGAAGAAGCCGTGGGCCATCCCGGGGTAGCGGGTCGCCTCGGCGGGCACTCCGCTCTCCCGCAGCCGCTCGGCGTAGCTCTCGCCCTCGTCGCGCAGCGGGTCGTACTCGGCGGTGATCACCAGCGCGGGCGGCAGACCGGAGTGGTCGGGGGCGCGCAGCGGGGAGGCCAGGGGGTGGGTGCCGTCGTCCTGGGTGGTGAGGTAGTTGTCCCAGTACCAGTGCACCGACTTGTCGTTGAAGAGCAGCGGGTCGGTGTTCTCCCGCCGGGACGGGGTGTCCGCCAGGTAGTCCGTGTTCGGGTAGACCAGCAGCTGGGTGAGGAGGTCCGGGCCGCCCGCGTCCCGCGCCATGAGGGTCACGGCCGCGGCGAGGTTGCCGCCGGCGCTGTCACCGGCGACGGCCAGGCGGCTCGCGTCCCCGCCGAACCGGCCGGCGTGCTCGGCGGCCCACCGTACGCCCGCGAAGCAGTCCTCGGGGGCGGCCGGGAACTTGTGCTCGGGGGCCAGGCGGTAGCCGACGGCGACGGTCAGGCAGCCGACGGCGTTGGTCAGGTTCCGGCAGAGCGCGTCGCTCGTGTCCAGGGAGCCCAGGGTCCAGCCGCCGCCGAAGAAGTAGACGAGCACGGGCAGCGGGCCCTCGCCCGACGGGCGGTACACCCGCACCGGCAGGTCGCCGCCGGGGCCGGGGATCGTGAGGTCGAGCACGTCGTGGACCGGCTCGGGGGTGCCCGCCTCGGCCTGGATGGCCGCGAGGTCGGCCGCCCTCGCCTCCTCCAGTGTCATCGTGTACAGCGGGCGGACGCCCTCCGCCGCGCGCCGGTCGTACAGGGTCTGCAACTGCGGATCAAACGGCATGGTGCCTCCGGTCCAGGCCCGCGAGCTCTGCGGTCACGGGCGGTTCAAGGGGGTCGGGCAGCAGCGACAGATCCGTCGCGACGCCGCGCAGCCGACTGGCGATGCCGTCGGCGGCCCTGCTGTAACAGGTGAAGTTTCCGTGCAGCACGGATTCGGCGTTGGCCATTTCCAGGAGGGCGACGAGCTCGAAGGCGAGCTGGGCGGAGTCGGTGGCCGTGCAGACCTCGCCGGCGTCCTTGGCCTCGTCGATCGTCTGCTCCACCAGGGTGAACCAGTTGCCGTGCGCGCTCGCCACGGCGTCGTGCACCTTGCCCTGGCGGGCGTCGTACTCGGCCGAGACCGAGTAGAAGAAGCATCCGCCGGGGAAGACGCGCTGCGCCGAGTAGGCGAGCCAGTTGCCGCACAGACACTCGAGCCGGCGGAGGCCGGGGGGCAGGTCGCGGGCCGGCTGCACCACGTGCTCTATGAAGACCTTGATGGCGGCGCGCACGGTGGCGAGCTGCAACTCCTCCTTCGATCCGAACAGGGCGAACACCCCGCTCTTGCTGAGGTCGAGCTCGCCCGCGAGGCGACCGAGCGACAGGCCCTCGAGGCCCTCTATCGACGCGATCCTGACGGCTCGTTGGAGGATCGCTCGCCGGGTCTGGTTGCCGCGTTCGATGCGTCCGTCCGTGCCTGTCCTTGCCATGGAACACCTCCTCGTTACCTCCCGTCGGGGGATGTCCGCAGCCGCGACACGCCGGTGACAGCATTATGTGGACGACCGTGCGGACATGTGGGAGAGTTCGGTTAGTGTACGCCCGTGCGGTTAGTTGGGAAGCACGGTTCGAACGCGCAAGAGCGAGCTATGAACACGGGGGTGTTCGCGGTGGTGTCGTTGGCGCTTCATGAGTACGAGGCGGTGGCCAGAGAGCGGCTCTCCGGCCCGGTGTGGGACTTCCTGGCGGGGGGCAGCGGAACCGAGTCCATGCTGTCGGCGGGCCGCGAGGCCCTCGACCGGATCCGACTGAGGCCACGCTGTCTCGTCGACGTCTCGGAGTGCGATCCCCGCACCTCGCTGCTGGGGGCCGACCTGGCGGCACCGCTGGGCATCGCGCCCATGGCCTACCATCAACTTGCCGACTCCGAGGGGGAGTTGGCGACAGCACGGGCCGCGGGAGACGCCGGTGTGCTCTTCACGGTCAGCATGTTCGCCAGCCGCAGTCTGGAGGACATCGCCGCGGAGGCGACGGGCCCGCTGTGGCTCCAGCTTTATTGGCTCAAACGGCGCGAACTGATGATCGACCTTGTTCGAAGGGCGGAGGCGGCCGGGTACCGCGCGCTGGTGCTCACCGTCGATGCCCCGAGGGTTGCCCACCGTCCGCGGGACGCACGCAACGGCTTCGCCGTTCCCGCGGGTATACGCGCGGTGAACGTCGATCCCACCGTCATGGCGGCCTCCCATGTCGACGCGGCCGGCGAGTCCGCCGTCGCGCGGCATTCCCGGGAGCAGTTCGACGCCTCCATCACCTGGGAGGACCTGGCCTGGCTCCGGGAACGCACGTCGCTGCCGCTCGTATTGAAGGGCTTGCTCACGGGAGAGGACGCCGAGCTCGCCCTGAAACACGGGGTCGACGGCATTGTTGTATCCAATCACGGGGGGCGTCAGCTCGATTTCGCCCAGACCGCCGTGGAAGCGCTTCCTGAGATTGCCGAGGTCGTCTCCGGGCGATGTCCGGTGATCCTGGACGGTGCGGTACGGCATGGCGCCGATATTGCGAAGGCGCTCTGTCTCGGCGCGGATTCCGTTTTTGTCGGGCGCCCCGTTCTCTGGGGACTCGCGCATTCCGGCAGCTCCGGCGCGACCGCGGTGCTCCGTGCCCTCCTGGAGGAGTTCGAAGAGGTCATGGCCCTCATGGGTGCTCCACGTGTCCGGCTTTTCGGCCCCTCGGGGGTTACTCGGAAGTGAATTAGATTCGACCCGCCGGGTCGCCTCCTATTCATCTTTTTATCGCGGGATGAATGGGCGATTCGGCGTGCCCAGAAACGGCTTTCCGGGCATCTGAAGACGTGCAACAGCTCACTAAAACTTCGCTTGATTACTCGCAGGTAGTGAGCAACGATGAACATGCCGCTACAGGGGGAACGACACGGCGGCAAGCCCGTTCCAAGGTTTTGATTGGTGGGGATTTCAGTGGGGGACGCGGTGCCGAAAAGGGCCCTCTGTGCAGAAGGCGCCTGGATCGACGATCTGTTACTCGAGGGGGACGGCCGAAAAACCGCGCTCCACCTGGGCAGGCCCGTGAGTCTCGCGGAGTTGCGCCGGCTCGTCGCCGACGAGCAGGAGCGTCTGCGGGCCGCCGGCCTGGTGACAGGGGGCACGCTCGCCGTACGGATGCCCCCTTCCCTGGCCTGTATCGTCGCCATGCTCGCGGGGTGGCGTACAGGAGCCCAAGTCGCGCTGCTGGACCACCGCTTGACCACCTACGAGGTGGGCAAGGCGGTCGCACGGCTCACACCGCAACTGGTCGTCGAGCCGGTCGAGGAAGTCACCGGGCGCCTGCGCGGCTTCTTCGACGTCAGCACCCGCATCACCCCGCTGCACGGCGGTCGCCCGGCCGCTTCGCCGCACGCACTGCTCCAGCTCAGCTCCGGATCGACCGGCCCCTCAAAGGTGATCGGCCGCACGGTCCGCAGCCTCCTCGAGGAACTCGACCGCTACGCCCGGCTCGACGGCTTTCCCCGCAGGGGCGAACGCACCGTCGTGCTGGCCTCGATCATCCACGTCCTCGGCCTCGTCGGCGGACTGCTGCACGGACTCGCCTCCGGCACGGAGGTCGTCCTGCCCGGCACCCAGACGGTCGACGGGATCCTCAAGGCCGTCGCCGCGGGCGACGCGCCCACCACCATCCTCGGTGTCCCCTCGCAGGCGGCGCTCCTCACCGCGCCCCAGACGCCTCCCCGTCTCCCCCAGCTGCGCCGGATGATCGTCGGCGGCGAACTGGTCAGAACGGATGTTTGGGAACGATTCACCCGGAACTACGGTGCGGATCTGGGCGTCATGTACGGCATGACCGAAGCCGGCGTCATCGCCACCGACCTCTCCGGAACCAATCGCCCCGGTCTCACCCCGGCCCCCGGCATGAAGGTGCGCGTCGAGGACGGGCAGATCCTCCTGGGCCTGCCGGACACCCCGTACGTGGGAACGGCCGACCCGACCCGCTTCGTCGACGGGTGGCTGCGCACCAAGGACGCGGGCAGCTTCGACGAGGCCACCGGCCTGCTCACGGTGCACGGAAGACTGGACGCGCAGGTCTCCATCGGCGGACTGAAGGTCGACCTCGCCGAGGTCGAGCAGGCCCTCACCGCCCTGCCGGGGGTCACCGACGCGGTGGTCGTCCAGGGCACCGGCATCGAGGCCTTCGTGACGGTGGCGGAACAGCAGGTCTTCGACGGCCTCGCCGCCCTGCTCGCGGCACGTCTCGCCCCGTACAAACGGCCCCGCACGCTGCACGCCCTGGCAGAGATCCCACGAACCGTCACCGGCAAGCCGGTGCGCAATGCCGAGATCCTCCGGGCCGCCCTGCGGTCCGCCGCCTCGGCCGACGACTCAGGTCCGGGCGCCGGAGGAGATCCGGCGCACCTGGACGCGGACACCGCCACCGTCTGAACCGTCCCCGGCGTCACCATGCAGTGCGACGCCGACGACATGGCGGCCATCACCCACCATGACCGCGAAGGACGCGACTTCGTCGACGTCGGGCAGGGGGCAAGGGACCGACGGAGTGCGCGGGCCGGGAGGCCAGTGCTCCGGAAGTGGCATACGACGGCTCATGCCGCCGCCGCGCAGTCCCCGGCCCAGTGCCTTGCCGACCGCTTCCTTCTGCGTCCACAACCACAGGAAAGCCACTGAGCGTTCCTGCTCGGGCAGCCCGCTGATCCAGGCCGCCTCTGCGGGATGAAGCCACGCCCGGGCCATCGACTCGGCGCGTAGCTCTCGTACCCCTTCCACATCGACACCCACCGGAGCCCTGCCCGTGAGGGCGATCGCCAGCGCTCCGCGCGTGTGGGCCACGCTCACGCGCAACTTCGCACCGGCCCCGCCGAGATACGGGCGGCCGCCGGGTTCGTGCTCCACCCATACCTCGGACTCCGGGACGCCCAGCATTCCAGCCGCGTTCCGCAGCAGCAGGGAGCGTGCCGTTCGGCGCTCGTCCCCGTCCGTGGTGCACCACAGCACCGTCACCGTGTCCGGGGCCGGCCCCGGGTGCCCATCCATGAACCAGGAGTCAATCAAATGTCCGCTGAGGTTGAGAAGTTCATCATCGAGGCGCTGAAGAACATGAACTACGACGTTTCCGAGGTCACCGGCGAGACTCCGCTCGGCCCGGCCGGCCTGGACCTGGAGTCGCTCTCCGTCGCCGAGATAGCCATCCAGGTCGAGGACACGTACGGAGTGAAGTTCGAGGAGGACGAGATGGAGACCGTCGCGCTCCTCACCGTCTCCGGTCTCGTCAAGGAGATCGTCGACCGGGCCGCCGCCGCCGCTGCCGCGGCCAAGTGATCCCTCGGCCCGCAACGGCCTGACCTGCGCGCACCCTCCCGGCTCGTACGCCCCGGCGGCGAGCGGGAGGGGCGGTGAAGCCGAACGCGAGGACCGGGACGGGACACGCCGTACGCGCAGCGCGCGGCGCGTCCGACGCGGCGAGCTGTTCGCGGCGCGGCTGTGACGGTCGTGCCGTTCGCGGCGCGTCCCTGTCGGCCAGGCCGTGCGTGGCGAGTCCGAGACGGCCACGTCGTCCGCGGCGTGGCTGAGACGGCCGCGCCTGCCGCGAGGAGTCCGAGACGGCGGCGCCGTACGCGACGACCGAGACCGCCATGCCCGCAGTGAAAAGTCCGTGACGGCGACGCCGCACGCGACACCGAGACGGCCATGCCGGCCGCGAAGACCGAGACACAAAGGCCCGAAAGTAGGGGACCCCGGGAATGAACCCGAAGAACGAGCGCGCGGAACTCGCGGCCGATCAACGGCTGGGCGTGGGCAACGTGCTGACCACACTGATCGAGCGGGGCACCGGCCTCGACACTCCGACCCTGACCTTCGACACCGAGGTGGACGGCCACCCGGCCTGGCAGGCGCTCACCCTGGCCCAGCTCGGCGAGCGTGTCGCCGCCCGGGCCGCCGCGCTGCACGCCCTCGGGGTCAAGCCCCGGGACCCGGTCGCCGTCTGGGTGACGGACGGCGCCGACCAGGTCCTCAGCTACCTGGCACTCGCCCGCCTGGGCGCGATTCCCGCGCTCATCAACGGCAGGCTGCCCGCCGAACAGGCGGCCGAGTACATCAGGCGGCTGCGGGCCGTCGGGATCATCGCCGACGTCCCGCACTGGGACGGGCTGTCCTCGGCCGGCAACACCACACCGCTGCTCGCCGACCCGGTCGACCTGGGCAAGGGCGACCCCGCCGAGGCTCCCAAGCCCTACCGGCACCACGGCAACGAGCCCGTGGTCATCACCCACTCCTCCGGTACGACCGGCCTGCCCAAGGCCGTCACCCACTCCCACCACAGCCTGTTCGCGGCCATCCGCCACCGGCTGTCGCTGCCCAAGGGGCAGGGCCTGGACCGGATGCTGGGCGCGCTGCCGTCGGCGCACGCGGCCACCGTCATCGCCGTGAACCTCGCCCTGACCAACCGCGCCCAACTGGCCGTGGTGTCCCGGCAGACCGGCTCCCTGGTGCTCGACGCCATCGAGTCCTGGCAGCCGGCCAGCGTCCTCGGCTTCGCCGCCACCTGGTCGGAACTCGCCGGCGAGGACCTGTCCAAGCGCAACCTGGACTCCGTGCGCACCTGGTGGAACACCGGGGACTGCGCGCACGAGGCGCACATCCGCAAGCTCATCGCCACCGGTACACGGCAGTCCGTCACCGCGCAGGGGCGGGTGCAGACCCGCGGCTCGTTCTTCGTGGACGGCCTGGGCTCCTCGGAGATGGGGCACTCCCAGTTCCACATCACCCACACCCCCGACACCAGCCGCTACGGCCGCTGCATCGGCAAGCCGCACGCCTTCTCCGACGTGGCGGTCGTCGACGACGACGGCGAGAAGCTCGGCGTCGGTGAGGTCGGCCAGCTCGCGATCAACGCGCCGACGCTGTCGCTGGGCTACTGGAACGACTCGGTGACCACCTACCGCACCCGCCGGGACGGCTACTTCCTCACCGGCGACCTCGTCTTCCGCGACGAGGAGGGCTACTACTACCACGTCGACCGTCTCGTGGACGCCGTCGACCTGGGCGAAGGCCACCGCCTCTACACCATGCTGTGCGAGGAGCGCGTCCTCGCCGACTGCGCCGACGTGCTCGAGTGCACCGTCGTCGCCGTGCCCAAGGACGGCCGGGTCGTCACCTCGGTGCTGCTGATGCTGGACCCGCAGGCGGACCAGGAGGCCGACCGCACGGCGGAGGTGCTCGCCGCACTGGACCCGCACGTCGCCCGCACCGTCGAGCGCGTGGTCGTGGTCAGCCCGGACCGGATCCCGCTCGGCGCGACCGGCAAGGTCCGCAAGCTGGTGCTGCGCCAGCGCTTCCTCGACGGCGAGCTGCTCGGCCTGGAGTCCTCCGCGAAGCAGGTGGCCGTATGACCGCCGCACACCAGGGTGCCGTGATCACGGGGCTCGGCACCTTCACCCCGCTCGGCCGCGGCGCCGCCGACACCTTCGACGCGTTGTGCCACGGCAAGTCCGGTCTGCGCCGGCCGCCGGAGGGGCACCTCCTCGACGGCACCGTGGGCACCGCCGGCATCGCCCCCGACATCGAGGCGCGGGAGGTGCTGCCGCCCAGCGAGGGCCGGCTCGTCGACCGCTACGCCCTGATGGCCCTGGCCGCCGCCGACGACGCCCTCGCCGACGCGGGGCTCGTGGTCGGCGAGAACGCCGACCCGGACCGGGTCGCCGTGGTCGTCTCCAGCGGCGCCGGCGGCCTGACCACGTACGAGGCGCAGACCCACGAGCGGGTCCAGCGCGGCCCGACGGCGGTCAGCCCCTACCTGCTGCCCGGCATGCTGCCGAACATGGCGGCCGCCCGGATCGCCATCAAGCACGGCATCCGGGGCTGGAGTTCGGCCATCGCCACGGCCTGCGCCGCCGGTGCCCACGCCGTCGCGGAGGCCGCCCGGCTGATCCGGTACGGCGAGGCCGACGTGGTGGTCTGCGGTGGCGCCGAGGCCCCGCTCAACCCGACCTCCGCGCTGGCGTTCGCCCACGCCCGAGCCCTGGCCAGCGGCTGGGACGAGGACCCGGAGGCGGCCAGCCGCCCCTTCGACCGCCGCCGCAACGGGTTCGTCCTGGCGGAGGGCGCCGGGGTGCTGGTCATCGAGCGCGCCGAGCACGCGGACGCCCGCGGCGCCGCGGGCTACGCCGACCTCCTCGGCTGGGGCGCCACCACCGACGCCTTCAAGCCCACCGCACCGCGCCCGGGCGGCGAGGGCGCCGCCCAGGCCATGCGCAAGGCCCTCGCGACGGGCGGTCTGACGCCCGACGACATCGGCTACATCAACGCGCACGGCACCGCCACCAAGCTGGGCGACGTCGCCGAGACCAAGGCCGTACGGGCCGTGTTCGGGGACCGCTCGCCCGCCGTGAGCAGCACCAAGTCCATGACCGGGCATCTGCTCGGCGGCTCCGGCGCGGTGGAGGCGGCCATCTGCGCCCTCGCCATCTCGCGCGGCACGCTGCCGCCCACCCACAACCTCGACGAGGTGGACCCGGCCTGCGACCTCGACCATGTGCGCGGCGAGGCGCGACGCACCCGGGTCGAGGCCGCCGTCTCCAACTCGTTCGCCTTCGGCGGCCACAACGTCAGCCTGCTGTTCGGCACCGCCAGCACCCGCACCAAGCGACAGCAAGAGGGAGAGAGCACGTGAACATCGGAGCCGTGGACCACGTCGAGTTCTACGTCGGCGACGCCCAGCAGTCCGCGTTCTATCTCTGCACCGCGTTCGGCTTCCGGGTACGCGGCCAGGCGGGCCCCGAGACGGGCCAGCCGGACAGCCGGTCCCTGCTGCTGCGCCAGGGCGGCATCGACGTCGTGCTGACGTCCGCGCTGACCCCGGACCACCCGGCGGCGCAGTACGTCTCCCGGCACGGCGACGGCGTGGCCAACATCGCCTTCGAGGTGTCCGACGCCGCCAAGGCGTTCGAGACGGCGGTCGAGCGGGGCGCGACCGCCGTGGAGGAGCCCGTCGTGCACAGCCGGTGCGGCACCGAGGTCGTCACCGCCGCCGTGCTCGGCTTCGGCGACGTCGCCCACCGGTTCGTGCAGCGCACCGGAGACCGGGACGACTTCCTGCCCGGCACGATGGACATCTTCGCCGCCGACCCCGAGGAGAGCGAGCAGCTGCTCCACACCGTCGACCACGCGGCGATCTGCCTGCCGGCCGGCGAGCTGCGGCCGACGGTCGCCTTCTACGAGAAGGTCTTCGGGTTCAACCAGATCTTCGAGGAGTTCATCGAGGTCGGCGAGCAGGCCATGGACTCCAAGGTGGTGCAGAGCCCGTCCGGCAAGGTCACCTTCACGCTGATCGAGCCCGTGACCGACCGTCAGCCCGGCCAGATCGACACCTTCCTGGCCCGTCACGGCGGTGCCGGCGTGCAGCATCTCGCCCTGCTCACCGACGACATCGTGGCCACCGTCCCGGCCATGGAGGAGCGCGGCGTCACCTTCCTGGACACGCCGGGCGCCTACTACGACGAGCTGGCGGAGCGTCTGGACAAGCCCGACCTGCGCATGGAGGACCTGCGGCGCACCAACGTCCTGGTCGACCAGGACCACTGGGGCCAGGTCTTCCAGATCTTCACCCAGTCCATGCACGTGCGGAAGACCTTCTTCTGGGAGGTCATCGACCGGCACGGCGCCCGCACCTTCGGCAGCGGCAACATCAAGGCCCTCTACGAGGCCGTGGCCCGCGAGAAGGCGATGGCCTGACGCCGGGGCCGGCATCCCACGCCTTCGCACCCCCGCCCTTTCCTGCCCGCGAACGCAGTAGTTGAGGAAGACCGTGACTGTTCAGGACACCACACCGTTCACGCTGACCGACGAGGAGCGCGCGCTCCTGCCCACCGACGAGGAAGTCGACTTCTACCTCGAGCACGGCTGGTACCTGTCCAAGAAGCTGTTCACCGACGAGGAGGTCGACCTCCTGGAGTCGGCCAGCGAGCGTTTCTACGCGGGTCACCGCGACCGGACCCTGCCGGTGCGCCCGCCGAAGCTCGCCTACTGGGAGCCCGGGCACGGCAAGGTGCAGCGGCACAACGACTACATCCACTACGAGGACGACACCATCGGCCGGATCCTGCGCAAGCCGCTGCTCGGCGCGGTGGCGGCGCGGCTCGCCGAGGCCGAGGAGATACGGGTGTTCCAGTCCACCCTGATCTACAAGCCGCCGGTGGCCGGGGAACAGTCGAACATCGTGCCCTGGCACTTCGACCGGCACTACTGGGCCACCTCCACCTCCGAGCGGATGCTGACCGCGTTCATCCCCTTCCACGACTGCGGTGAGGAGATGGGCACCATCACGATGGTGGACGGCAGCCACCGTTGGAAGGAGACCGCCGTCAACGACGCGACCTCCCTGCACTTCGCCGAGCGCGACCGCAGTGAACTCGACCAGATGCTGGAGGAGAACGCCGCGTACAACGGTGTCGAGGTGCGCAAGATCCCGATGGAGATCCCCAAGGGTCACGTCAGCTTCCACCACTGCCGCACCTATCACGGCAGCGGCGCCAACGTGAGCGACCGGCCGCGCCGCGCCATCTCCTTCCACCTCCAGGACGGCGAGAACCGCTACCGTCCCTTCCGCCGCTCCGACGGCACCGAGGTGTCGTACAACCACGACGTCGTGGTGCGCAAGACCGCCCAGGGGATGCCGGACTACGCGGACCCCGAGTTTCTCCCCGTGCTGTGGCGCACCCGCTGATGCGCAGTGTCGCGGTGGTCGGAACGGGGCTGATCGGTACGTCGATCGCCCTGTCCCTGCGCGACCGGGGTATCACCCCCTACCTCCTCGACGAGAACCCCGAGGCGGCGCACACCGCGGCCGACCTCGGCGCGGGGGTGGTGGGGGCGCCCCGCACACCGGTGGACCTGGCCGTTCTCGCCGTACCACCGCAGCATGTGGCGACGTCCCTGCACCAGCAGCAGGTGCGGGGGCTCGCCCACGACTTCACCGACGTCTCCAGCGTCAAGGTGCGACCGCAGGCCGAGGCGGCGGAGCTGGGCTGTGACCTGGCCCGCTTCGTGGGCGGGCACCCGATGGCGGGCCGGGAGCAGTCCGGCCCGCTCGCGGCCCAGGCCGACCTGTTCCACGGCCGGCCCTGGGTGCTGACCCCGGCGGGGAGCGCCGGTGAGCGGGCGGTCGGCCGGGCCACGGCACTCGCCGAGCTCTGCGGGGCGCGGCCGGTGGTCATGGAACCCTCCCAGCACGACCGGGCGGTGGCCCTCGTCTCGCACACCCCGCACCTGGTCGCGAGTCTTCTCGCGGCCCGGCTGCTGCACGGCGACGAGGACCACCTCCAGCTCGCCGGGCAGGGCCTGCGCGACGCCACCCGGATCGCCGCGGGCGACGCCGACCTGTGGACGGACATCCTCAGCTCCAACGCGGCCGCGGTCGCGGAGGTGCTGACGGATCTGGCGCTGGAGCTGGGCGCGGCCGTGGACGCGCTGAAGGAGCTGGCCGAGGCACCGTCGGCCCACGGCCCCGCCGGCCGGGCCCACCTCAACGACGCCCTGGCCCGCGGAGTGCGCGGGCGCGGGTTGATCCAGGGGCGGGCTCCCGAGGGCCTGAGCCTGAGCGGTGCGGGCGCGGGGACATGAGGCGCCGGTGCGGCCCCGGGACTTGAGGCGCCGGTGCCTCAGCGCCTCTCGTTCGGAGCATGCCGGGCTCGCGGGCCCCGGCACGCGACCGGGCCCCGACCCCGCACCCTGATCCAGCCTGAGCCGCACGAAAGACCCTGGCCGTCACCGGGCGGGCGGCCGACCGGGCCCACGACGACTTCCGAACCAGTGGAGAGAGTGACTATGACCAGCCGACGGCTCGACGTCTGCGTGATCGGTGCCGGGCCCCGCGGCCTCTCGGTCCTCGAACGGCTGTGTGCGAACGCCGCGGCGGACCCGGACGACACCACGATCACCGTGCACGTGGTCGACCCGTATCCGCCGGGCGCCGGGCAGGTGTGGCGCACCGACCAGTCCGAGCACCTGCTGATGAACACGGTGGCCTCCCAGGTCACGATGTTCACCGACGACAGCGTGCGCATCGAGGGGGCACTCGTCCCCGGGCCGAGCCTGTACGAGTGGGCGCGCTTCCTCACCCTCATCGGTCCCATGGACGGTCGGCAGCACGACGAACGCGTCCTCGGCGAGGCACGCGCGCTCGGCCCCGACTCCTACCCCACCCGGTCCTTCTACGGCCACTACCTGGAGTGGGTCTTCCAGCGGGTCACGAAGACCGCGCCGAGCGGCCTGACGACCGTCGTGCACCGCGCCCGCGCCGTCGCGCTCGACGACGAGGCCGACGGCACCCAGTGCGTGCGGCTCGACGACGGCACGTCCGTGAAGGGCCTCGACGTCGTCGTCCTCGCCCAGGGGCACCTGCCGGTACGGCACTCCCGACGCCAGCGCGAGCTGGGCGCCTTCGCCGCGGGGTGCGGGCTCGGTCATGTCCCGCCCGCCAATCCGGCGGACGTGGACCTGACGAAGGTGGCGGCGGGCGAGACGGTCGCGCTGATCGGGCTCGGGCTCAACTTCTTCGACTACATGGCGCTGTTCACGCTCGGGCGGGGCGGGCGCTTCGAGCGGCGGGGCGAGGGGCAGGGCGGTCGGCTGGTCTATGTGCCGTCCGGTCGTGAGCCCCGGATGGTCGCCGGCTCCCGACGGGGGCTGCCGTTCCACGCGCGGGGCGAGAACCAGAAGGGCGCGCACGGGCGGCACGAACCGGCCGTGCTGACCGCCGAGACGATCGAGGAGCTGCGGGCGCGGTCCCGGCGGCGGGGCGGGATCGACTTCCGCGAGACGGTGTGGCCGCTGGTCTCCAAGGAGGTCGAGACCGTCTACTACACCGCGCTGCTCACCGCCGCCGACCGGGCGGGCGACGCGCGCCGGCTGCGCGAGGCCTACCTCGCCGCGGCGCCGGGCAGCCCGCAGGAGCGGGACATCCTCGACGCGTTCGGTGTCGCCCCCGCCGACCGCTGGGACTGGGACAGGATCGCCCGACCGTACGAGGGACGGGACTTCGTCTCGCCCGAGGACTTCCGGGACTGGCTCGTCGGTCATCTGCGCGCGGACCTCGTGGCGGCGCGCACCGGCAATGTCGACGGTCCGCTCAAGGCCGCGCTCGACGTTCTGCGTGACCTGCGCAACGAGCTGCGGCTCGTCGTCGACCACGGAGGTCTCACGGGGCGCTCGCACCGGCAGCATCTGGAGGGGTGGTACACGCCGTTGAACGCGTTCCTCTCCATCGGTCCGCCCGCCCGTCGGATCGAGGAGGCGATCGCTCTGATCGAGGCCGGGGTGCTGCGCGTGCTCGGGCCCGACGCGCGTGCCGAGGCCGACGAGGCGGGCGGGGTGTTCGCGGTCGAGTCCCCCGCGGTCCCCGGCTCCCGGACCTCGGCCACGACGTTGATCGAGGCCCGGCTGCCGGAGATCGACCTGCGCACCACCGCCGATCCGTTGCTGCGCATGCTGCTGGAGTCCGGACAGTGCCGGCCGCACGAGATCACCGATCCCGAGGGGACGTCGTACGAGACCGGTGGCCTCGCCGTCACCGACTCGCCGTTCCGGCTGATCGACGCCCAGGGGCGGGCGCATCCGCGCCGCTTTGCCTTCGGCGTGCCCACGGAGTCGGTGCACTGGGCCACGGCGGCCGGGATACGGCCCGGGGTGAACTCGGTGACGCTTCAGGACTCGGACGCGATCGCGTGTGCGGTGCTCGCCTCCCTGGCGGACCTTCGTCCTGACAACGCGATGATGGGGGAGCTGACGCGGTGAGCGTTCTCGACATCGACGCCGGGCTGCTCAGCCCTGTGCGCGCCGGTACGCCCGCGGAGGCGGCCACCTCCGATCTGGCGTGGCTGCAGGCGATGCTCGACGCGGAGGCGGCGCTGGTGCGCGCCCAGGCGGCGCTGGGCAACGTGCCCTCCGACGCGGCGCGGACGATCAGCGGGCTGGCTCGTGCCGATCAGCTGGATCTGCGGGAGCTCGCCGTGCTCAGCCGGGGTGCGGCCAATCCGGTGGTCGCCGTGGTGCAGGCGTTCACCGCGCTGGTGGCGGCGAAGGATCCCGCGGCCGCGGACCATGTGCACCGGGGGTCCACCAGTCAGGACATCTTCGACACCGGGTTGATGCTTGTCGCCGCGCGGGTCCTGGACCTGCTGGTGGCCGACCTGGACGCCGTGGCCGGGTCGCTGCGGGATCTGGCCGGTGCGCACACCGGGACGCTGATGGCGGGGCGGACGCTCGCGCTGCACGCCGTACCCACGACGTTCGGGCTCAAGGCCGCCGGGTGGCTCGTGGCCGTGAACGGGGCGGCCGAGCGGTTGCGGCGGGTGCGGGCGGAGGGGCTCGTCGTTCAACTCGGCGGCGCGGCGGGCACGTTGGCGGGGTACGTCGAGTACGAGCGGCTGCACCGGGCGGAGCGGGGGGAGCCGGTGGCCGGTGCGTACGCCCGGCGGTTGACCGAGCGGTTCGCCCAGGAGGCCGGCCTGCGGGCGCCGGTGCTTCCCTGGCACAGTCACCGTGCGCCGGTCGCGGCCCTGGCGAGTGAACTCGCCTTGGTGACCGGGGTGCTGGGCAAGATCGCCGTGGATGTGCAGTCGCTGGCGCGTACCGAGACGGCCGAGGTGGCGGAGCCCGCCGGGGTGGGGCGGGGGGTCTCCTCGGCGATGCCGCAGAAGCGCAATCCGGCGTTGGCCACGCTGATTCGTTCGGCCGCTCTTCAGGTGCCCGCGTATGCGAGTGTGCTGACGCAGGCGATGCTCTCGGAGGACGAGCGGTCGGCCGGGGCGTGGCATGCGGAGTGGCAGCCGTTGCGTGAGTGTCTGCGGTTGGCGGGTGGGGCGGCGTACACCGCGCGCGAGTTGGTGGGCGGGCTGGTGGTGTCGGCCGAGCGGATGCGGGCCAACCTGGGGTTGACCGGTGGGTTGATCGTTTCCGAGCGGCTTGCGGCGGTGCTTTCCTCGGTCCTCGGCAAGGCCGCGGCCAAGGAGGTGGTGAGCCGGGCGTCGGCGGAGAGTGCTGCCACGGGGCGGTCCCTCGCGGAGATCCTGGCAGGCCTGCCGCAGGTCGCCTCTCGGTTCGACGCGGAGGAACTCGCCGGGTTGTTGGACCCGGCCGCGTACACGGGGGCGGCGGACGAGCTGACGGAGCGGGCTCTTGGGCCGGGCGCCCGCGCGTGAGTGGGTGGGGCGGGCCCGCTCCCGTCGTCCTGCGGCTGCACGCCGAGCATCTTTCGGCCAGCTACCGGCTTCATCACGCCTGAATCGGCGTGTTCCCCCTTTTAAATGTACGCACGGTCGTTTAGTTTTGTGTGGCGGGTGCGGCCGCTGCGGACCGGGCGACGGCGGCGCATCAGACGAAGGGATCACCTCGCATGACGACCGCCTCACCCCACTCGTCGGACGCCGGTCCGGCCAAGACAGAGCAGGCGGAGGACGCCGAGCAGGCGCGGACCTCCGCCGCGGCCGCGGCCGCGGCCAAGCTCGCCCTGCTCGTCGCCTCGGGCGCCACGTTCCTCGCCGTGCTCGACACCACGGTCGTGAACATCGCCTTCTCCGATCTGCGTGCCGACTTTCCCAAGGCCTCGCTGTCCCAGTTGACCTGGGTCGTCACGGCGTACACCGTCGTGTTCGCGGCGTTGCTGGCCGTGGCCGGCCGGGTCGCCGACGTCATCGGCCGCAAGAAGCTGTTCCTGTGGTCCACGGCCGTGTTCATCGTGGCCTCGCTGCTGAGCGGGCTCGCCGCGGGTGTGCCGATGCTCATCGCCGCACGTGCCCTCCAGGGTGTTGGTGCCGCCGGGCTCATTCCCTCGGCGCTCGGGCTGGTCCTCCAGCACACGCCCCCGGCCCGCCGTCAGGTGGCCATCGGTGTCTGGGGCGCCGTCGGCAGCATGGCCGCCGCCGTGGGTCCGAGCCTCGGCGGACTCCTTGTGGACGTCTGGGGCTGGCGCAGCGTCTTCCTGATCAACCTGCCGATCGGGCTGGCGATCCTGTTCGGCGCGGCCAAGCTGGTCGGTGACGCGCCGACCGGGCGCAAGCTGCCCGACCCTCTCGGCACCCTTGCTCTGGCGCTGGGCGTCGGCGGTGTCGTGTTCGGCGTGACGCAGGGCACCGAGTGGGGCTGGAGCAGCGGTCGCGTGCTCGGCCTGCTGATCGGTGGTGCCGTGCTGCTGGCGGTGGCGCTGCTGCTCTCCAAGCGGCACTCCGCGCCCGCTCTCGAGCTGGACCTGTGGCGCAGCCGCTCTTTCGCCGCCACGAATGTCACCTCGCTGCTCTTCGGCGCGGCCATGTACTCGTACCTGCTGAGCTCCCTGCTCTTCCTGAACGCGGTGTGGGGCTACTCGGAGCTGAAGGCCGGTCTCGCGGTGACGCCGGGTGCGTTCGCCGCCGCGATCGGGGCCATGATCGTGGGCCGCCGGGTCGGTCCGGCCAGCCAGTGGCTGGCGGTCGCCATCGGCTCCGCGCTCTTCGGTGCCTCGTGCGCCGCGATGTACCTGCTGCTCGGGACCGAGAAGCAGTACGCCGCGGTCTGGCTGCCCATCGGCATCCTGGCCGGCATCGGCATCGGTGCGGCGCTGACCGCGATCTCCAACGCGGCGACGGCCTCGCTGCCGCCGCAGCGCTTCGCCTCCGGCACCGGTCTGCTCATGACGACCCGCCAGATCGGTGGCGCCCTCGGTATCGCCGCCCTCGCGGCCATCCTCGAGCACTACGACGTCCTCGACGACGAGGGCTATCTGCAGGTGTTCCTCGCCTGCGCCATCGGGGCCGTGGCTGCCGCCGTGGCGGCGCCCGCGATCCGGTCCCGGTCCGCACAGAACACGTAACCGTCAGGTCTGCGACGGGAGTCGACGGCTCCCGCGACGATGTGAAGAAGAGAGCACGATGCCACCCATCGACCGATCCGACCGCTTTGTCGCGAGAGCCGAGCACTCCTTGCTGGCCGAACTGCAACCGGTGGTGGAGGACAACCTCCACCGCCATCTCGGCGTCGCCAAGGAGTGGTTTCCGCACGAGTACATCCCGTGGAGCGAGGGCCGTACGTTCGACGGCCGCCTCGGCGGGGAGGCGTGGACCGAGGACGAGGCCACACTGCCGGAGGTGGCCCGCACCTCCCTGGTGGTCAATCTGCTGACGGAGGACAACCTGCCCGGCTACCACTTCGCGGTGGCCGAGTTCGGCAAGGACGGCGCGTGGGGCACGTGGGTCGACCGCTGGACGGCCGAGGAGGCCAGGCACGGCACCGCGCTGCGCGACTACCTCCTGGTCACCCGGGCCGTCGACCCCAAGGCCCTGGAACGCGCCCGCATGGTGCACATGTCGGGCGGCTACGACCGGCCCGACAACTTCAGCGCGCTCCACGCGATCGCCTACGCCGCGTTCCAGGAGCTCGCCACGCGCATCTCCCACCGCAACACCGGGCAGGTCAGCACCGATCCGCGGTGTGACGCGCTGCTCGCGCGGATCGCCGCGGACGAGAACCTGCACATGGTCTTCTACCGCAACCTCGTCGAGGCCGCGTTCGAACTCACGCCGGACACCGCCATGCAGGTCGTGCGGGACGTCGTCGTCGGCTTCGAGATGCCCGGCTCCACCATCAAGGACTTCGGGCGCAAGTCCGCAGAGATCGCCATCGCCGGCATCTACGACCTGCGCCTCCACCACGACAGCGTCGTCATGCCCGTCCTGCGCAAGCTGCGTGTCTTCGAGCGGGAGGGGTTCGGCGCGGAGGGTGAGGCGGCGCGGGAGGAACTCGCCGCGTTCGTCGCCCAGTTGGACAAGAAGGCGACGTCGTTCACGGATCGGCGCGAGGGCATCCGGGCGGCGCGCGCGAAGCGGGAGGCCGTGGCGGTCTGAGGGGCTCGGTACGGAGTCGGGGGCGGCCGGAGGTTCGGCCGCCCCCGATGTGTTCGGCTGCGGGTGCGATGGTGGCCGGCAGCGCCCCTACGGGCGCCGGGCCGCGATGAGGCGCAGCCCCAGCGCCCGGTCCTCCCACGCCACGCGGATGTGGCTCAGGCCGGCCTCCCGCAGGGCGTGTGTCACCTCGTCGTCCGTCGGGGCGGTGGCGTCCGTGACGGTGAGGGCCAGGTGCAGGGCGGCGGCGCCCAGGGGGCGCTTGGGGGCGAGGGGGCAGGGCAGGACGAGCCAGCCGCCGGGCACGAGTGCCTGGGCCGCCGACGTCACGGATTTGCGCAGGGCGTCCGTGGTCAGGCCGCCGACGGGCAGCCAGGCCAGGGCGAGACGGTCGGCCCGGGCGAGATCCGGGTCGTCGAGCACCGGCACGAACGGGATCTGACGGGTCAGTTCGGCGGCGGTCCTGCCGTCGTCGTCGGCCGCGCAGCCCACCCACGCGCCGGGGCGGTCGAGGGCGACGGCCAGCCCCTCCAACCGCCCGAGCAGGGAACCCACCAGCACGTCCGCGAGCACCGCGGCCTCACCCCCGCACCCCGGGACGGGCTCGCGCGCCACGGCCCGAGCACCGGTCCGCAGCTGGGCACTCCCGGTCAGGGCCCGGCGCAGCCGCGCGGCGAACGCCAGGGTCCGCCCGCCGCCCACGACGACCCGTTCCAGGCCCGGGGCGAGCACACAGCGCTCGTCACCGTCGTGCCGTACGACACCGGTGTCCGCCAGCAGTGCCAGCAGTTCCTCGGCGAACGCCACGGGCAGATCCGCGGCCGCCTCCCGCGCGGTGCGCGCCCGCAGCAGCCGTGCCAACAGCCCCGACTCGTACGCCACGACACAGGCGACGAACCGCCACGCCCCGGCGGCCACCTTCCCGAGCTGCCCCTCGAACAGCCCCTCCGGGCCGACCGGGAGCACCTCGGGAGGCCGGCCGGCCCGGACATCGGCGAGCAGCGCGTGCGCCTGGTCGAGCAGCACGCCCACCCGCGTCCGCGCCTCCGCGTCGGTCGCGGGCAGGCGCGCCGCCTCCAGCAACGCCCGCACCGGCCGCGCGTACTCTTCCGTCTCCTCCCTCGCCGCCACGGCGTGCAGCGTCCACCACTGGTCCGCCAGTACGGTGACGGCCCGTTCCGCCGCCTCCTCGCGGACGCGGTCGCCCTCCAGGGCCGTGATGGACCGCTGGCCCAGCTGGATCAGGAGGGTCTCCTGGGAGCCCTGGCCGGAGACGAGGCCGAGGACGTCGCGGGTGAAGCGTTCCCAGGGGAAGGCGGACATGTAGGCCTCGCCGCCCTGGAGGCCCATGACGAGGTGGCTGATGCGCAGGGCGCAGTCGGCGGCCTGGTGCTTGGCGACCGTGGCGAACTCGTCGAAGTGGGGGTCGCGGTCGGGGGAGCGGGTGCCGTCGAGGGCGCGGTGGACGCTCGCCCGGGCGCTCTGGAGCAGCATCCGCATCTCGCCGACCGTCCGCTCGACGTTGGTGTACTCCAGCACGGGGCGTCCGCCCCGCCGCCGCGCGGACAGCGCCTCCACGCACGAGTCGACGACGCCGTCCAGCGCGCCCAGCACCCCGCACGCGCTCATCGTGCGGCGGATCCGCGCGTACGTGTTGAGCTCGCTGAGCGCGTCCGCCCGCCACACCAGCCGCCACTGCGGCAGCCGTACGTCGTGCAGCAGCACCTGGCCGAGGCCCATGGTGTGCAGGCCCATGGTGTCCATGGGGAGCGCGGTGACCCCCGGGTCGTCCTTCTCGACGGCGAAGGCCAGCATGTCGTTGGAGGCCTCGTCGCGCAGGAAGAGCAGGAACAGGTCGGCGAACCTGGCCCCGGCCAGGAACCGCTTCGCCCCGTTGAGCACCCACACGTCGCCCTCCAGGCGGGCGGTGGAGCGGTAGTCGTAGGGGTCGAGGTTCTCGTAGGCGCCCTGCACCCCGAAGCGGCGCCCGGCCATGAGGTCGGGCACGTACCGGTCGATGAGTTCGCGTCGGCCGCTCGACAGGAGCAGCTCGGCGATCTCGACGCTGATGTCCAGCAGGACGGCGAAACCGGGGTCGCGGGAGAGGCGGGCGGTCTCCTCGACGACCACGCCCCAGGCGAGCTTGTCCCGCCCTTCGCCGCCGACCGCCTCGGGCAGCGAGAAGCGCAGCAGACCGAGCTCACCCGCCCGTTCGAACAGCCGTCTGTCGAGGGGCCGTCGGGTGTGGTTGCGGAAGTGGGTGCCGGGGTTGACCTCCTCCAGCACGAAGCGCGCGAACCGCTCGCGGGCCTCGCGCCGGACCTCGCCGACCTCCGCGTCGAGGGTGCGGTGCCCCGGGACACCCCGGTTCATGATGTCGACCGCATGGGCCCGCGTGGTCACGCCGCCGCCTCCCGGACCGCGCGCGTGAGGTCGTCCAGGGTCTCGTCGCCGAGGAAGCGCTCCAGCGGGATGTGGGCGCCGGTGCGCTCCTCGACCTCCACGGAGAGCTGGGCGGCGGTGAGCGAGTCGAGGCCGAGTTCGGCGAGCGTGCGGTCCAGCGGCAGTTCCTCGTCCCGGCCGAGCAGTTCGAGCAGGAGCGGGACCAGCCAGTCGTCCACGGTGTCGACGGCGTGGTCAGCGGCCTTGGCGGGTGTCGTGGTGATGGCGTACTCCTACGAGGTCGGTGCCCGGTGCTGCGGCGCGAGCCGCAGAGGTACGAGCGAGAACGCGCGGTCGGTGTCGTCGAGGTCCTCCAGGCGGCGCACCAGCAGCTCCTCGGCCGCCGGGTCGGTCTCGACGGGCTGCCCGAGCCGGGCCAGGACCCGGCGCAGCGCGACCGAGAGCCAGGCGGGCTCGGCCGCGAGACCGCCGAGCGCGGTGCGGCGGTGCAGCCAGGTGTGCAGACAGCAGGCGGCCGCGTGCACCAGGCAGTGCCGGCGCGCCGCCTCGTAGGCCTCGTCCGTGCGGTGGGCGCCGCGCGCGTGCAGCACGGCCCGTGCCTCGTCGCGGACGGGCAGGAGACGGCGGGCGAGCCCGGCCAGGTCGGCGTCGCCCAGGGCCTCGACCGTCTCGTCCAGCAGGTCGACCACCTCGTCGGCGCCGCCGAAGGTGAGCGCGGGGCGCTGCTCGCGCGGTGCGGGGGAGGTCACCGGGTCGCCGAAGCCGTACAGCAGCGGCAGGGGCAGCTTCGGGGACGCCCCGCGTCGGCGGGCCGCGCTGCTCACCTGCGCTCGCACGGTGTCGAGCTGGACGAGTTCGGTGCCCTCGAACACCGGCGTCACCGCCAGGTCCCGGCGCAGTTTCTGGAAGGCTCCGCCCGCGACGCCCTCGCGCAGGTAGGCGCGGGCGCTGAGCACCTCGGCACTCGCGGCCACGCTGTCGACGCAGAGTCCCGGTACGACGTACTTCGCCACGGCGGACCACAGCGCCGTCCGCTGCCGGGCCACGTCGAGGGCGCGGGCCGCCGCCAGTTCGGTGCACTCGGCCACCAGCAGGTCGGCGAAGCCGCGCGCGAGGAGCGCCCGCACCGGGGGCAGCGCCGACGCGGGCCGTCCGTAGAGCACGCGGGTACGGGCGTGGCGCAGGGCGATGCGCAGGGCGGTGTCGGCCGCGCCGAGACCGGCGGCACCGACCAGGGTGCGGGTGAACTGGAGCATCCCGGAGACCATCTCGATGCCGCGGCCCGGCCGGCCGAGCACGGCGTCGGCGCCGACCCGGCAGTCGTCGAGGACGAAGCCGCTCAGGTCGTGCCCGCGCAGCCCCAGCGTGCGCACCTTGGGCAGTCTGCGCACGCCCGCTTCGCCGAGGCTCTCGAAGTCCAGCAGGAACAGCCCGTACGAGGGGTCGGAGGCGGCCAGGACGGTGGCGAACGCCGAGCGGCTGCCGTTGCCGACCAGCCACTTGCGCCCGTTCAGCACGTGTCCGCCCGGGTGCGGGACGGCGCGGGTGGCCGTGGCCAGCAGATCACTGCCCGCGGCCTCCTCGCTGATCCCGGCGGTGCCCCAGGCGCGGGCCAGGACCAGCTCGGCGACCCGGCGCCGCTGCCCCTCGTCGCCCCAGATCCACACCGGCGCGGCCGCGAGGAACGTGGAGCCGAGGCCGATGGAGACGGCCAGGTCGCGCCGGGAGACCGCGCGGACCACGGCGGTCAACGACTCGAAGGAGTCGAGCCGGCCGCCGTCGGAGACCGGGACCAGGTCCCGGTGCAGTCCCGCGGCCCAGGCCGCCTCGTAGGCCTCGGTGGGCTCGCTCTCGGACTCGTCGGCGCGCAGGCCCCCGGCCAGTGACATGCCGGTGTCCGGGTCGAAGGGGCAGCCGAGCGCCTGCTCCAGCGCCTCCGCGCGGTCGAACGTGGAGGTGGACGTGGAGGTGGACGTGGAGATGAACCGGGAGGTGAATGTGGAGGTCATGCCCGCTCCACCACGATCGCGTACGGCTCCCCGGCGGCCTCCCCGTCGGGTGCGATCTCGTGGACGAACACCAGGTCCTCGCCGTGCCGGTAGGCGGTCGTGCGGACCTGGAGCAGGTCCCACAGCTGACCGGCGCGCAGCCAGGTGACGTCGACGCGCCGGATGCCGTCGGCGAGCGCGCGGCGCAGCAGCGGGGCCTCGCCGCCGTGCCGGAGCACCAGCTCCTCGCGGGCGCCGCCGGCGAAGCCGAGGGTCTCGGCCCAGAACCACTGGTCGGCCACCTCGCACTGGTGGCGGTGGACCCGTACGGGCACGGTGCCCTCGGCGAGTTTCTCGCCGTCGCGCCGGAGGCCGGCCCACAGGGAGCGGACGGGCGAGAGGTGCGGGGTGCGTTCCACCTCGTCGTCGCGGAAGGCGGCCAGCACGGTGTCCGGCAGCGGGGCGGGCGCCCCGGAGAGCGCCTCGTCGCCGCTGAGCCGCAGCGGCACGGAGGCGGCCCGGCTGCGCACCGCGACCCCGGCGGGCCCGGTGAGCGTCATCTCCACCTCCAGCTGCGACGAACGCGGCCCGCGCACCCGCGCCCGTACGTCGACGAGGGCCTCGTCGGCGTCCAGGAACTGCAGCGGCCGGTCGTACTCCAACTGCCAGGACCACAGCACGAATCCGACCCGGTGCTCCCGCACCAGGACGCGGTGGCTGCACACGTGGTCGCGCAGCCAGCGGGTGCCCGCCTGGAACGCCAGCCGCGCGACCGAGACGGTCTGCAACTGCGTCGGCGTGAACAGGCTCGCGTCGAGCACGGCCTCGAACGTGGAGCTGCGCGGCATCGGTTTCCAGGGCCTTTCGTTTGGATCAGGTCGCAGGGAAGTGACGGTGCTGTTCGGTGCCGGTGAGCGGGGTCTGGGGCGTGCCTCTGCAAGGCGGAGGAGGGCGTCGATGCGGAGCATCGGCAACCGACGACAACGCGGCAGAGGTGCGTGCCAGCCCCCGCGTCTGCGGCGTGATCCAAACGACAGGCCCTAGCCTCCGGAGATGGCGGTGACGATGTCGACGCGGTCGTCCTCGGTGGCCTCGTGGTCGAGTTCGTCCTGGGTGAGCCGTTCGCCGTTGAGGGCGATCAGATGGGTCGCGCGCACCGCGCCCTCGCGGTCGAGCAGGACCTCGCCGAGGTTCGGGTAGCGCTCGGTGAGCCGGTCGAGTCCGGCGCGCACGGTGTCGCCGTCGACCTCGATCTCGGTCCGGTAGTCGGTGAAGCGGAGCAGGATGCCCCTGACCTTGACGATCATCGTCCGGCCCCTTCGTAGGTGTGGTCGTCCCGTCGGCCCGCGGGCCGGGTCTGCTGCTGTCGCGCCAGCTCCTCCAGCTCGCCGGCGAGGTACTGCCGACGGGCCAGCCACCGTTGCACCTTGCCGCTGGAGGTCTTCGGTGCCGTGCGCGGCCGCACCAGCACCACGGCGTACGGCGTCACGCCCACCTCCGCCGAGACGGCCCGTCCGATGCCGTCCAGCAGTGCCGCGTACCGCTCCTCGGCCTGCTCCGCGGGGGCCGGGTCGGCCTCGTAGACCACCACCAGGCGCTCGGGCTGCCCCGCCGGGCCCTCGACGGCGAAGGCAGCGCCGCAGTTGCGCCGGATCCCGGGGACCGCGGCCTCGCAGGCCCGCTCGATGTCGACCGGGTGGTGGTTGCGCCCGTTGACGACGATCAGGTCCTTCAGCCGTCCCGTCACGAACAGCTCACCGTCCAGCAGGAACCCGAGGTCACCGGTGCGCAGATACGGTCCGTCGCCGTCCGCCGTGGTCGCGCCGAACGTCTCGGCGGTCTCCTCGGGCCGCCGCCAGTAGCCGTCGGCGACACCGGGGCCGGCGACCCAGATCTCGCCGACCGTGCCGTCCGCGAGCGGCTCCCGGCTGACCTGATCGACGATCAGCAGCCTGGTGTCCGGGCCGGGCGGCCCGCAGCTCACCAGCGTCCGCGCGTCCGTCCCCGGGGCGGCGGGACGGGCCACGCCCCGCGCCTCCAACGCGTCGCGCCCGATGCGCGCCTCGCGCCGGCCCTCGCCCGGCGTGCCGCCGGTCACGAACAGGGTGGCCTCGGCGAGCCCGTAGCACGGGTAGAACGACTCTGCGCGGAATCCGTACGGGCCGAAGCGCTCCCCGAACCGTGCCATCGTGTCCGCCCGCACCGGCTCGGCACCGGTGAAGGTCAGCTCGACCCCGGACAGGTCGAGCCCTTCGGCGTCGGCGTCCGTCACACGGCGCAGGCAGAGGTCGTACGCGAAGTTGGGGGCGCCGGTGATCGTCGCGCCGTACCGGGAGACCATGCGCAGCCAGGCGGCCGGACGGCGCAGGAACGTCACCGGGGACATCAGCGTCGTGGGCACGCCCATGAACAGCGGGGTGAGGATGCCGCCGATCAGCCCCATGTCGTGGTACGGCGGCAGCCAGAGGGCGCCGGCGCTGTCCGGGCGGATCCCGAACCCCCGCGCGATGTCACGGCAGTTGCCGAGCAGCCGGTCGTGGCCGAGCATCACACCGCGCGGCAGCGAGGTGGAGCCCGAGGTGTACTGGAGCAGCGCGAGACGCCCCGGAGCGGGAGCGGTGACGGACCCGGCGCCGTCGAGCGTGTCGGTGGCGAGCAGCCGGGGGGCTCGGTCCTCCACCGCGGTCGCCAGCCAGTCGGTGATGAGCGGGGCGATGTCCGACGTGGTCAGCACGGTGTCGGCGCCGGCGTCCTCGATGATCGCCGCGAGCCGGGGCAGGGTCCGCGCCAGCCGGAACGGGTCCGGCGGGAAGGCCGGGACCGCCGGAACTCCGGCGTAGAAGCAGCCGAACAGCCCGGCGAGGTAGTCCAGTCCGGGCGCGTACAGCAGCAGGGCGGGCTCGGGCCGGTCCTTCGCGCGCGCGAGCAGCCCGGCAGCCACTGCGCGGGCCCGCTCGTCCAGTTGCGCGTAGGTGATCTCCTGCGCGCTCTCGTCGTCGGCGACGAACCGGTAGGCGAGGGCACCCGGCGTACGCCGGGCCCGCTCGTGCAACAGGTGCGCGAAGGTGTGGCTGGTGATGCTTGGGGTGTTGATGCTCGGGGCGTTGGTTCCTGGTGCGTCGAAGCTCGGGTCGGCGGTGCTCGGACCGTCGACGCCCCGACCGTCGGTGCCCGGGGCGTCGACGGTCCGGACGTCGAAGGTCTGGACGCCGACGCTCTGGTCAGGGACAGCCGGCATGGGGAGCCTGTTCCGCCGCGAGGGTGCGCCACTTGTCCGGGCGGCCGACCCAGGCCTCGCCGTCGGCGAGGGGGGCGACGTCCGTGGTGGCCAGGGGGAGCAGCGTGGCCAGGCGGGCGTTCCACTCGAGGGCCGGCTGGAGCTCCGGGGGCAGTTCCTCCTCGGGGTAGATCGCGTCGGCCGGGCACGCCTCCACGCAGTTGCCGCAGTCGATGCACTCCTCGGGGTCGATCACGAGGAAGGTGTCGCCCTCGCGGAAGCAGGCGACGGGGCAGTAGGTGATGCACTCGGCGAACTTGCAGCGCACGCACTGTTCGGTGACGACGTGGGTCACGCGACGCCCTCCTGGTGTCCGGTCGGTGCGGCGAGCAGCTCGGGGTGCCCGTCCACGAAGCGGTGTCCGGCGTCGAGCCCGATCTCGTACGCCTTGGTGAGTCCTTCGGCGGTCGCGGTGGCGTAGTCGACGCCCAGGCTCTTCAGGTCCTCCTCCGGCTTGACGACGAGGACGCGGGCCCCGTCGAGCTCGGAGCCGTCGACGATCTCCTCGGACGCGTAGAGGTCCCGGAAGAGCGGGAACGGGTCGGAGCCGATCGCGATCAGCACGTCCACACCCCGGGCGGCGACCTCGCGCGCCGGGCAGGAGCAGGTGTACGAGGCGTCGACGTACGCCTCCCCGTCGACCTCGGCGGGGATCTTCCAGGCGTGCAGCATGCGCGTGGAGGCGTAGGCGACGGCGTCGTAGTTCTCCGGCGTCAGGCGCGGGCGGCCGTCGCCGGGCACGGCGTGCGAGGAGAAGACGACGGGGGCCAGGTTCTGCTCGACCCAACCGCGGTCCCCGGTGAAGATGTTGCGCAGCAGCTGCCGGCCTAGGGCTTTCGCGCCGGGGCCCTGGGTGGTCTCGGCGGCGGCCGCGTCGGTGACCTTACTGGTGGCGAGCAGGTACTCGGGGGCGCCGGGCCGGAAGAGGCCCTCGCGCAGGGTGGGCCCGTACTCCGCGATGCTGTCGAGCGCCACGCTGCTCATGCCTCTGTCGACGGCGGCAGCGGCGGCGCCCAGCCAATAGTCCACGCCGACCTGACGGGCCCGGCCGACAGCGGCGAGGCCGCCGGACAGCCCCGAGGACGAGGCCGTGCCGTAGACGTCGGCGCGCAGTCCGCGCTCCTCGAAGGCGGACAGGACACCGTGGCCGTAGACCCCCTTGAGCATGCCGGAGGCGATCGCCATACCGAGGCGCGGTGCGGTGTTCGTGCCGGTCATGACCGCGCCCCCGTCCCGGGGCGGGCGTCTCGGCGGTCTCCGTGGGCCAGTGCCGCGGCGTCGATCACCGAGTCCAGGTGATCCTTGATCCACTGGTTCGGGCCGGGTTGCCGGTCCGCCACCGCGGTCTCCGTGGGGCGGGGGGCGGGATGCGAGAGCGTCGTCATGTCGTCCTCCAAGCGGGAGTGCTGACGGCGGCACATTAGCACGACCGTGCGTTTACTTTTCTAGTCCTGTGCGTCAGACTGATCCCCATAAATATGAGCGAACGATCGTGCTAGTATCTCGCACCCATTGAACGATCTGGAGGGCTTGCCATGGATCTCGCTACGGCGGCCGTCGATCCGGTCCTGAGCGCCGAGGGGGAGAAGATGTTCGATCTCTTCCGACGGCCTCAAGGGCGCAGCAGGCCCCGGCCCGACGAGCGGGCGGTCACCGAGAGCGCGCGGACCGGCGAGCTGAGCATCGACGGCAAGGCCGTCGTCACCTACGCCTGGGGCAGCGGGGAGCGCCCGGTGCTGCTGGTGCACGGCTGGGAGTCGCGCGCCTCGCGCTACGCGAAGCTCATCACCCGGCTGGTGGAGCTCGGCTACAGCCCGGTCTCCTTCGACGCGCCCGGGCACGGGGAGTCCGAGGGCGACAGCACGACCCTCGTGGAGTACCGCGCCATCATCGCGCGACTGCACGCCGCGCACGGCGACTTCGAGGCCGTCGTGGGCCACTCCTTCGGCGTCCTGGCCCTCTTCCTGTCACTGCCGGAGGGGCTGCGCACCGACCGGATCGTGGGGATCAGCTCCGTGCCGGACTTCTCGTACCTGGTCGACTCGTTCTGCGCCCACATGGCGCTGGGGCCGCGGCTGGAGTACGAGATCCGCCACCGCCTGGAGCGGGACCTGTACCCGGGCGAGGACATGTGGACGCGTTTCTCGCTCCTCCACCACGCCTCGCACGTGCGCGTCCCGCTGCTGCTGATCCACGACGAGAACGACGAGGCGGTCGGCGCGGAGCAGGCGGAGCGGATCGCCGGGGCCTTCGAAGGGCGGGCGCGCCTGGTCGTCACCCGCAGGCTCGGACACCGGCGGATCCTCGGTGCCCCTGTCGTCGTCGACACGATCTCCCGGTTCCTCACCGGTGGGGAACCCGCGTCCGACGAACGGAAGGTCGAGGTGACGGCACGATGAGCGGTCTTCTCGCGGGCAAGCGCGTCCTGGTGACGGGCGTCCTGATGGAGTCCTCGATCGCCTTCCACACCGCCCGCCTCGCCCAGGAACAGGGCGCCGAGGTGGTCCTCACCGGATACGGCCGACTCGGCCTCGTCGAGCGGATCGCCCGACGGCTGCCGAAGCCGGCCCCGCTCATCGAGCTCGACGTCCAGGACAAGGGCCACCTGGAGAGCCTGGCCGGCCGGATCCAGGAGCGGGTGGGCGGCGACGCCCGCCTCGACGGTGTCGTGCACTCCATCGCCTTCGCCCCGCAGGACGCGATGGGCGGCAACTTCCTCGCCACCGGCTGGGACTCCGTCGCGACCGCGGTCGAGGTGTCCGCGTACTCCTTCAAGTCGCTGGCCATGGCGTGCCTGCCGCTCATGGAGGAGCGCGGCGGATCGATCGTGGGCCTCGACTTCGACGCGAGCACGGCCTGGCCGGCGTACGACTGGATGGGCGTGGCGAAGGCGGCCCTGGAGGCCACCTCCCGTTACGTCGCCCGTGACCTCGGCCCGCGTGGCATCCGCTGCAACCTCGTCGCGGCCGGCCCGATCAAGACGATGGCTGCCCGGCACATCCCCGGCTTCGAGACCTTCCGCGAGGTCTGGGAGACCCGCGCCCCGCTCGGCTGGGACCTCTCCGACCCCGAACCGACGGCCCGCGCCGTCGTCGCCCTGCTGTCCGACTGGTTCCCCCGGACGACGGGGGAGATCGTGCATGTCGACGGCGGTGTGCACGCCGTCGGAGCGTGACGGCGAGCGCGGGGCACAAAGGGCGGCGGCCCGCTCGGGGTGAGCGGGCCGCCGCCCTCTTTCCGGCTCGCGCCGGGGCGTGGCGTCACGGAGTGGCCGGCAGCAGTGACCGGTCGGTGGCGGCGGTCCGCAGGCGGCTCAGCACGGCCTTCTCCGCCTTCTCGTAGCAGGTGAAGTCGTCGTGCAGAACGGACTCGGCGTTCGCCATCTCCAGGAACGCCACGAGCTCGAAGACGAGCTGCGGGACGTCCGTGTCGTCCGCCAGCTCACCCGCCAGCTGGGCCTCCCGCGCGGTCTGCTCCAGGTAGGAGAACCAGTTGGAGCGGGCCGCGGCGAGCGTGTCGTGGACCTTGCCCTCGCGGGCGTCGTACTCGGCGGAGACCGAGTAGAAGAAGCAGCCGCCGGGGAACACCCGCTCCCGGGAGTACGTCAGCCACCCCGCGCACAGACGCCACAGGCGGCCGATGCCCGCCGGCAGGTCGCGCGCGGGCTGGACCACGTGCTCCAGATACACGGTGATGGCCGTACGGATCGTCGCGAGCTGGAGGTCCTCCTTGGAGCCGAACAGCGCGAACACACCGCTCTTGCTCAGGTTCAGCTCGCTCGCGAGCTGTCCCATGGACAGCGCCGTGAGACCCTCCACCGAGGCGATCTCCACCGCGCGTCTGAGGATCAGTTGACGGGTCTGGTTGCCGCGCGCGATCCGGCCGTCGGCCTGCGTTCCTGCCACGCCCATGTGCACCTACTCTCCTGGGGCCGGACATTCTCGGCACCGTTGAGGCGTCAACATTGTAGCGAATGAGCGGACGTTCGTGCGGTTATTGATCGACGAAACGGAAGCGCTCAGTCCATGACGACCGCGTGCGGGTCCGCCTCCCCGGCCGGTTCCGGACCCTGGGCCACGAAGTCCAGAACGGTCCGTACGACCTCCGCGTCACCGAGGATCCGCCGGTGCCCGAGCCCGCTCGTGACGATCAGTCGTGCCTGGTCACCGAAGGCCTCGGCGATCCGGCGGCCCTGCGTCACCCTGATCCTGGTGTCGTCCTCGTCGTGGATCACCAGGAGCGGCGCGCGCACGATCCCGGTCATGTTCGTGAGGGAGAACGGCACCTCGTCCAGAGGCATGTCGGGGAAGAGATTCGCGCGGATCTCGTCGCGCAGCCGCGCCTTGAGCCCGTCGCGGACCTTGAGCTCGGAGGAGAACTCCTCGACCAGGTAGTCGAAGTCGCAGACCCCGCTGATGGTGACGATCTTCTGCGCCTTCACCCCGTGCTTCAGCCCGTAGAACGACCCCAGGACCCCCATCGAGTGGGCGATCAGGCACTCGAACGTGCCGTACTGGTCGTGCAGCGCGGAGACGGTGTCGCGGTACTCGAGGATCGTGGTGCTGCGGCCGTTCGCGTCGCCGTGGCCGGGGGCGTCGAAGGTGATGACGCTGTGGCCGCGGTCGAGCAGCCCCGGGACGAAGTCGGACAGCCGGGAGGCGCGCGACTGCCAGCCGTGCACCAGCAGCACGGGCCGGCTGCCGTCGCCCCAGCGGTAGGTCACCGCGTGCTTGCCGCCGCCGACGTCCACGCGGTCGACACTCGCCTTCTCGAACAGCTCGCGCTCGGAGGACCGCAGCCCGCTGCGCACGAGCGGCATGTGGAACAGGGTGAACGCGCCCTTGCCCGCCAGCCGTCCCGAGACAAGGGAGGCGGTGTTGAGGACGGTGCTCGCAACTGCCTCGGTGGGTTTCATGCTCGCTGCTCCTCGATCAGGCGTCAGAGGCCTGATATATTAGCACGACCGACCGTACAGTTTTAGGGGTGCGGGTCAGGTCCAGGTCCGATCCGGGGGGATCGAGAGGAGACGCCATGTCGGCCACTGTCTGGTTCGCCCCGTGGAAGCCCGGCCCGGCCGAGCACACGGGCCTCGGCGACGACCCCGGCGGCGCGGCGGCCGTCGTGAGCGTCACCGACTTCGCCCCGCACCGCCCCTGGACCGCCATCGGCGTCAACATCGCGGGCGTCGCCCTGCGCCGGACCTGGGACGACGTCGAGGGTGCGATCGGGCTCTGGCTCTGGTCCGCCCCCGGCCTCCTGCGCTCGCGCTCCGGGTCGGTCTCCGTGTGGCGAGACGAAGAGGCCCTGCGTGGCTTCGTCGCCCGCCACGACCACGTACGCATCATGCGCACCTACCGCGACCGCGGCGACCTGCGCTCGACGACCTGGCACACGGACCGCTTCGACAAGGACGCCACCCAGGCGGCGGCGCGCGATGTCATCGCGGGGTGGTGTGCGCAGCCGGTGTCATAGCCGGGCCCAGGGTGCGCGATGTGAGTCCGACCGGCACCCCCTAAGCGCCCGGGTGGCCCAGTTCGATCTCGTGGTCGTCGACGCCGTGGCCGTCCAGGGTCAGCGCGGTGGCGACCGGGGGATATCCCGTGGCGATGACCGTGTACGTGCCGCCGTCGAGGTCGGTGAAGGCGTACGCCCCGTCCGTGCCGGTCGTGGAGGTGCCGACCACGTTGCCGGCCGCGTCGACGAGGGTCACGCGCGCGTCGGTGAGCGGCCCGTGCGCGGTGCGTACGACACCCTGAACCTGGACTCCGGCGTCCAGGTCGACCTCGACGCGGGTGAGCCCCGTGGCGCCGACCTCGACGGGCAGGGCGCGCGGCCGGTGCCCGGCGGCGTTGACGGCGACCGTGAGGGGGCCCGGGGCCAGGTCGGCGAAGGTGAAGTCGCCCTGCTCGCCGGTGGTGTGGGTGGCGAGCAGGTCACCGTGCACGTCGGTGACCAGGACCAGGGCGTCCTTCACGGGCAGTCCGGTCCGCGCGGCCCGTACGGTGCCGGTCAGGCCGCTGCTGCCGCTCAGCAGGACGTCGTACGCGACCGGCTCGTCGTCGCTCACCACGACCGTGGAGGCGCGCGGCTGGTGGCCGTCGGCGGAGGCGATCAGGACGTAGCCGCCGGGGCCGGGCGCGTCGAGGGCGAAGGAGCCGTCGGAGCCGGCGGTCGTGCGGGCCGGCTGGCGGCCGGTGAGGGAGACGAGGGTGAGGGCGGCAC
This sequence comes from Streptomyces sp. NPDC048751, assembly GCF_043198595.1. NCBI lineage: Bacteria > Bacillati > Actinomycetota > Actinomycetes > Kitasatosporales > Streptomycetaceae > Streptomyces > Streptomyces sp. NPDC048751. The sequence continues at coordinate 36,517 of NZ_JBICUX010000012.1, read as the reverse complement.
CGGGGACGGGAGTGTCGGTGGTGGCGCGGATGTGGCCCCGGATCGGGGTGCCGACGCTCGGGGCGGGTGTGGAGGCTTCCGTCGGTGTCGCGGGCGTTGGGGCGGCTGTTTGGGCTCCCGTCGGTGTCGCGGGCGCCGGGGCGGGTGTTCCGGCCGGTGCGCCCTTGGTCCGTAGCGGGACCTCCTTGATGAACAGGCAGACGAACAGGGAGACCAGGGCGAAGGGCGCGGCGTAGAAGAAGATGTCGGCGATGCCGTGGCCGTAGGAGCTCTCGACGAGTGCGCGCAGCGGGCCGGGGAGGGTGTGGACGTCCGGGATGGTGTCGGAGCCGGCGGAGCGCAGCGCGGCGGAGTACTTCGGGTCGAGGCCGGCGAGGCCGTCGGTGAGGTAGTGGCGGATGCGGTGCGCGAGGATCGCGCCCAGTGCCGAGGTGCCCAGGGTGCCTCCGAGGGAGCGGAAGAAGTTCACCGTGGAGCTGGCGGCGCCCAGGTCGTCGGCCTCCACCTGGTTCTGCGTGGCCAGGACCAGGTTCTGCATCATCATGCCGATGCCGAGGCCGAGCAGTGCCATGAAGATCGCGACGTGCCAGTACACGGTGTCGTAGCGGATGGTGCCCAGCAGGCCGAGGCCCGCGGTCATCAGTGTGCCGCCGCAGAGCAGCCAGAGCTTCCAGTGGCCGGTGCGGGTGATGATCCGGCCGGAGACCGTGGAGGCGCCGGCGAGGCCCACGATCATGGGGATGGTCATGACGCCGGACATGGTCGGCGACTTGCCGCGAGCCAGCTGGAAGTACTGGCTGAAGTAGATGATCCCGACGTACATCGCCACGCCGACGAACAGCGAGGCCAGGGCCGCCAGGGCGATGGTGCGGTTGCGGAACAGGCGCAGCGGGATGATCGGCTGGCTCGCGCGCGTCTCCGTGAGCAGGAAGAGCGCGAGGAGCACGAACGTGCCGCCGACCATGCTGTACGTCTGCCAGGACAGCCAGGCGTACTTGTCGCCGGCGAAGGTCACCCACAGGAGCAGCAGGCAGACCCCGGAGGTGATGAAGAAGGCGCCCGCCCAGTCGACCTTGACCTCGCGGCGGACCACGGGCAGGTGCAGGGTGCGCTGGAGGACGATCAGGGCGAGGACGGCGAACGGTACGCCGATGTAGAAGATCCAGCGCCAGCCGAGCCAGCTGGTGTCGGTGATGACCCCGCCGATCAGTGGTCCGCCCACCATCGCGGTGGCGAAGGTGGCGCCGAGGTAGCCGTTGTAGCGGCCGCGCTCGCGCGGGGGGACCATCGCCGCCAGGATGATCTGCGAGAGCGAGGTCAGACCGCCCATGCCGAGGCCCTGGACCGCGCGGCAGGCGATGAGCATCCCGGGGTTCTGCGACAGGCCGGCCACCGCGGAGGCGCACACGAAGATCAGCAGCGCCAGCTGGACCAGCAGCTTCTTGGAGAACAGGTCCGCCAGCTTGCCCCACAGCGGGACGGTCGCCGTCATCGTCAGGAGGGAGGCGGTGACGACCCAGGTGTAGGCGCTCTGGCCGCCGCCGAGGTCGCTGATGATGTGCGGCAGGGCGTTGGAGACGATCGTCGACGACAGGATCGCGACGAACATGCCGAGGAGCAGGCCGGTCAGCGCTTCCATGATCTGCCGGTGGGTCATCGGCGTGTCTGCGGAGGTGGGCCTCGTCGTCATCCGCGTCCTCGGCTTCCTTCGCTGTCTCGCAGCCGTTTTGCATGCACAGGGCAACCGAAAGTCTTCATTCTGTTAGTTGCCGTAGGCAAAGGATTTTGCCGAGGCTTGGCTCAAAAACTGCGTAAACGAGGTGGGGGGCGTGCGAGGGCGAGGACGGGGAAGTCGGTTGACGGGTGAGGGTTGTGTGATGGGGAGGAGCCCCGGCTGGGACGCCGGGGCTCCTCTGCGTGTGGGGTAGCGCGCGCGTATACGGGGTTTTCCACAGAGCCGGGGTTGTCCACAGGGTCTGACGCGTTTCGGCCACGGGTTGTACGGTCTGCACGAGTTGATGTTCGCGTCGCGGTGGGCGCATGTTCGGGGGAGGCGGTCGTCATGACCGAGGTCGGTGACACGGGAGTTTCGGAGCCGGGGCGTCGGCTCCCGCGGGTGGGCGGGTTCGCCCAGTGGCCCGCGCAGGGCTCGCACAAGGGAGAGCGGCCGCAGGGCTCGCCCGGCTCGCCCAAGGAGGAGGGAAAGGCGTTGCGGCGGCGCGTCCCACGCGGGTCGCACAACATCCTCGACCTCGACTCCTCCCGCCCGGACGCGGTCGCGGCGGTGCAGGAGTCCAGCCAGGGCCGCCTCCCCGAGCTCACACCGATCCGGGTGGGCCGTATGGCGGCCACCCCGTTCGCGTTCCTGCGCGGTTCCGCGGGCCTCATGGCGTACGACCTCGCCCGCACCCCCATGACCCGGATCCGCGCCCAGATCTGCGGTGACGCCCACGCGGCGAACTTCGGCCTGTACGGCGACGCGCGCGGCGACCTCGTCATCGACCTGAACGACTTCGACGAGACGGTCGACGGACCGTGGGAGTGGGACCTCAAGCGGCTCGCCGCGTCCCTCGTGCTGGCGGGCCGGGAGGCCGGCGCCGACGAGGACACCTGCCGCAAGGCGGCGCACGGCACGGTCGGCGCCTACCGCCGCACGATGCGGCTGCTGGCCAAGCTCCCGGTCCTCGACGCGTGGAACGCCATCGCGGACGAGGAACTCGTCTCCCACACCGACGCCCACGATCTGCTCGGCACGCTGGAACGGGTCTCCGAGAAGGCGCGGGCCAACACCAGCGGGCGCTTCGCGGCCAAGTCCACCGAGCCGACCGGGGACGGCGGCCGGCGCTTCGTCGACGCCCCGCCCGTGCTGCGGCGCATCCCGGACGCTGAGGCGGCCGCCGTGGCCGCGTCCCTGGAGTCGTACCTGACCACGCTCTCCGAGGACCGCCACCCCCTCCTGGCCCGCCACGCGGTGCACGACGTCGCCTTCCGCATAGTCGGCACGGGCAGCGTGGGCACCCGCTCGTACGTGGTGCTGCTCCTCGACCACCGAGGCGAACCGCTGGTGCTCCAGGTGAAGGAGGCGCGGGCGTCCGCCCTGGTGCCGCACCTGGTGAGCGCCGGTTTCGAGGCGCCGTCCGTCGACCACGAGGGGCGCCGCGTGGTCCTCGGGCAGAAGCGTATGCAGGTGGTCAGCGACATCCTGCTGGGCTGGACGACGGTCGACGGCCGCCCCTTCCAGGTCCGCCAGTTCCGCAACCGCAAGGGCAGCGTCGACCCCGCGGCCCTCGCCGCCGACCAGGTCGACGACTACGGCCGCATGACCGGCGCCCTCCTGGCCCGCGCCCACTCCCACAGCGCCGACCCGCGCCTGATCGCGGGCTACTGCGGCAAGAGCGAGGAACTCGACGAGGCGATCGCCGACTTCGCCGTCGCCTACGCCGACCGCACGGAGGCCGACCACGCCGAGCTGGTGCAGGCGGTGCGGGAGGGAAGGATCGCGGCGGAGATGGGCGTATGACGACGAGGGGCGCCCTGTGAAGTACGTCGACCTCGACGCGGTGATCCTCGGGAGGAGGGGCGGCATCAACCCTCACCCCTACCTGGAGCGGCTGCCCGTCCTCGCGGACAGCCTGCCCCCGGGAGCACGCGCGTTCGCCACCGACCCCGACCACTACGACTTCGAGGGCAAGCGGTGCGTGAAGGATCTCAAGCCCCGGGAGGCACGCCGCACCGGCGACGACACGATAGAGCTCCACTTCGGCCACAACTGCTGGAAGCACCACGAGGACCTGGTCATCCGGTACACCGGCGTCTCCCGATTCCAGGCGGACGTCCTCGACGTCTGCGACCTGGCCGACCTCGGTGACGTCATCCTCGACGAGGTCCTGCCCCACCCCGACGGCTGCACCCATGAGATCGCCTGCCGCCCCGGCAACCTCGTCGTGGCCTGCCGCGACCTCACGGCGGAATGGGTGGCGGTGGACTGTCCTGAGGCACGGGAGGTGTGAGAGAGCAGCGACATGACCGGCGGCGCCCCGGTGGACTTGGGTGGTCGCCGCACCCGTGGCCTACGCTGTTCGGGTGACCACCCCGGAAGCTGAGCAGTCCCGTCCCGAGGAGCGGCTGGAGCGGGCCGTGCGGGCCGCGGAACAGGCGTTGATCGAGTACGAGATCGCGGTGGAGACCTTCCGCGTCGAGATCGAGAACTTCTCGCGCCTCCACCACCAGAAGCTCGGCCCCATGTACGCCCGCCTCGACGAGCTGGACGCCCAGATCGCCGAGGCCAGGGCCGCCCGCACCGGTGACCCCGAGGACCGCCGCAAGGCTGACGAGGCACGGGCCCGGGTGCTGCCGATGCCCGGCGTCGACGAGCTGTTCCACGGCTGGATGGACGGCGAGGGCCTGTACCCCGAGGCCGTCGCGATGCTCACGGACCAGCCGGTGCAGCCCCCGCAGCGGGTGCGGCCCAGCGAGGAGGCCCGCAAGCTCTACCGCGAACTGGCCCGCAAGGCCCACCCCGACCTGGCCCAGGAGGACGCGGAACGCCGACGGCGTGAGGAATTCATCACCCGCGTCAACGCCGCCTACGCCCGTGGCGACGAGGCCCTGCTGCGAGAACTCGCCGAGGAATGGGCGGCCGGTCCCGTGCCGAAGGAGCCCGGCCCGACCCCCAGCGAGGAGCTGTACGCCCGCCTCGAATGGCTGGCCCAGCGCAAGGAGATGCTCGCGCTCGTGGCGAAGGAGTTGGAGGAGGGCCCGATCGGCGCGATGCTCCGCCTGGCGCCGGACGACCCGGACCGTCTCCTGGACGAGATCGCCGAGAAGCTCCTGGCCGAGGTCGCCCAGCGCGAGGCCGAACTGGCGGCGATGCTCGCGTGAGCGTCGCCCTCAGGCGTCTCCCTCAGCGTCGTGGTGCCTCAGCGAGCAAGGCGGCCCGCGCCGTGCCCCGACCGTGCGTCGGGTAGCGTCGGAGGCATGAGTTTCGGAGCTGGTGTGCCCACGGTCGAGGTCGGCGACCTCAAGGACGGCGACTTCCTGCTGGACGTCCGCGAGGACGACGAGTGGACGGCCGGTCACGCCCAAGGCGCGCTGCACATCCCCATCAGCGAGTTCGTGGCCCGCTACGGCGAGCTGACCGAGGCCGCCCCGCAGGACGGCCGCGTCCATGTGATCTGCCGTTCCGGCGGCCGTTCGGCCCAGGTCACGATGTACCTCGTCCAGCAGGGCATCGACGCCGTGAACGTCGACGGCGGCATGCAGGTGTGGCAGGCCGCAGGCCGCCCGGTCCTCACCGACGACGGTCAGCCGGGCCACGTGCTCTGAGGCTCGGGAGCCGTTGGCGCGGCTCGGCAGCTGAGAGGGCGGGCCTCGTCAGCCGAGGAGGTGGGCCGCGAGCAGGTCGCCCAGCGCCTCCTCGTGCGCCGCGGCCGGGCCGAGCGCCAGCTCCAGGTGTTTGGCCCAGGCGTGGTACCGGTGCAACGGGTACTCCACATCCGCGCCGAACCCCCCGTGCAGATGCTGTGCCGTCTGCACGACCCGCCGTACGCCCTCCGCCGCCCAGATCTTCGCCACGGCCACGTCACCGGAGGCGGGCAGCGCACCCGGCGCCCCCGAGGCGATCCGCCACGCGGCCTGCCACAGCGTGGCCTCCATCGCCCGCAGGTCGATGTACCGGTCGGCGGCCTGCACGGCGACGGCCTGGAACGTCGCGACGGGGAACCCGAACTGCTCCCGCTTACCGGTGTACTCGCCGGTCATCCGCAGCACGTTCTCCCCCAGCCCCAGGGCCAGCGCACACGTCCCCGTGGTCAGCAACTCCCGCAGCCACTCCCACGCCCCGTCGGCGTCGATGACGTTCCGGCCCGCGATCCGCGCCGACTCCAGCCGCAGCTCACCGAGCCGCTCACCGGTCGTGGAGACCTGCTCGGCAACGACGACCCCGTCGTGCACGCGGGGGATCAGGGCGAGAACGCTCCGGTCGGCGCCCGTGTGCGCGGGGACGAGGACGAAGTCGGCGTTGTGTGCCCACGCCACCGCCGTCTGCACCCCGTCCAGCACCCACACCCCGCCCTCCTGCCGCGCGGTCACCGCCCGCTCGGCCGGGTCATGACCGGTGCGGCCGTGCGCGGCGACGGTCAGCACGACTTCGCCCCGCCCCACCCGCGCGAGCAGCTCCTCCCGCAACTCCTCGCTCCCGTAGGCCTGTACGGCCGCGGCAGCCGCGCTGCTCTCCAGCAGCGGCACCCGTGCCAGCACCTTCGCCGACTCCCGCAGCACCAGACACAGCGCGATGGCGTCGAGACCCGCCCCGCCGAACTCCTCCCCGAGCAGCAGGCTCAGCAGATCCGCCTCCGCGAGCCTGGCCCACAGCGCCCGGTCGAAGTCGTCGGCAACGGCGCCCCGAGTCAGCGAGGGACTGGGCACGCCGTCGGGCGCGACCCCGGCGAACACCCCCCGCGCCGCCTCGGCTGCCGCCTGCTGCTCCTCGCTGAAGGTGAAGTCCACGGTCCTGTCCTCCCGGCGGATCCACTGACCTGACGGCCCGTCAAGATAGAACAGGTTCTAGAAGAAGGGAATGCCCAGGAATGCCCTCAGCCCGGGGACACGGGAGGCCCGCGCGGCGCGGGAGGTCTGGGCGGTGCGGGAGGCACGGGTGGTGCGGGAGGACTGGGCGGCGGTACGGGAGGCCCGGGCGGAGGCTCGGTTCAGCGGTCGAAGTCCAGCTCCACCCTCTCCGTCACCGGATGCGACTGGCACGCCAGCACATACCCCGCCTCCGTCTCCTCCCGCTCCAGCGCGAAGTTGCGGTCCATACGGACCTCACCGGAGACCAGGAAGGCCCGGCAGGTGCCGCACACCCCGCCCTTGCAGGCGTACGGGGCGTCGGACCGGTTGCGCAGCACCGTCTCCAGGAGGGACTCCCCGTCCTGCACCGGCCATGTCCCGCCGCGCCCGTCCAGCCGGGCGGTCACCGTGCTGTGGGCGGGTGCCGCGGCTGAGGGCGTGGGTACGACGGTGTCCACGTGGAAGATCTCCTCGTGGATCCGCGCCCGGGGCACGCCGAGGTCCCGCAGCGCCCGCTCTGCGCCCTGCACCAGCCCGTAGGGCCCGCACAGGAACCACCCCGCCACACCCTCCACCGGCAACAACGCGGGCAGCAGCCCGCTCAGCCGCTCCTGATCGAGCCGCCCCGACGGCAGCCCCGCCTGCTGTTCCTCCCGGGAGAGCACCGTGACGAGCTGCAACCGCTCCGGATAGCGGTCCTTCAGGTCGGCGACCTCCTCCAGGAACATCGTCGAGGCGGACGTCCGGTCACTGCGGATCACACAGAACCGGGCCCCGGGCTCCCGCGCCAGCAGCGTCGACACGATCGACAGCACCGGAGTGATCCCGCTGCCGCCCACGATCGCCGCGTACATCCCGGGCGCCGGGTCGAGCGTGAACCGGCCCGCCGGTGTCATCACCTCCAGCTCGTCCCCGACGTTGATCTCCTTCAGCGCGTACGTGGAGAAGGACCCGCCCTCGACCAGCCGCACCCCCACCCGCAGCGCGCCCGGGCCCTCCCCGTCCGGCGCGGGCGCGGGCGAGCAGATCGAGTACGTCCGCCGTATCTCCTGCCCGTCGACCATGCGCCGCAGGGCGAGGTGCTGTCCCGCCGTGTGCCGGTACTCCTCGCGCAACTCCGGCGGCACCGTGAGGGTGAGGGCGACGGAGTCGTCGGTGAGCCGGTCCACCGCGGCCACCGGGAGCGGGTGGAAGCGCGCCATCACAACTCCTTGAAGTGGTCGAACGGTTCACGGCAGTCCAGGCAGCGCCGCAGCGCCTTGCACGCGGTGGAGGAGAACCGGCTGAGCAACTCGGTGTCGGCGGAGCCGCAGTGCGGGCAGCGGACGGCTTCCGCCGACTCCTCCAGCTGCCGGGCCGACTGATCGGCATACGTACGTGTCGGGCCCAGGGCCAGGGTGACCGGACCCGACGACCCCGCCCCCGTCAGGACACGCGGGGGCGCGATGCCGAACTCCCGCAGCTTGCGGCGCCCTTCGGCCGTGATGTCGTCCGTCGACCAGGCGGGTGTGAGTACCGTGCGCACGGTGACCTCCCGCACGCCGTGCTCGTGCAGCACCCGCTCGATGTCCACCGACATCGCCTCCACGGCCGGGCACCCCGTGTACGTCGGGGTCAGCTCGACCTCCACCGCGTCGGCGTCGCGTACATGAACCGCGCGCAGCACGCCCAGCTCCCGCAGTGTGAGCACGGGCAGTTCGGGGTCGGGCACCGAACCGGCGACCGCGAGGAGCTCCGCCTCCAGCGGGGTGACCGTCACCATGACGCCCCCGGGTGGCTGCGGTGCAGGTGCTGCATCTCGGCGAGCATCCGCCCGAAGGGCTCGGTGTGCAGCCCCTGTCGGCCGGCGCCCGCCGTCCATGCCCCGGAGCGCGGCCCTTCGGGGACGGTCAGCGTGGCCCGTCGCAGTACGGCCCCGACGGACTCCAGCCAGGCTGCCTCCATCGTCTCCGCCCCGTCGCCGCCGTCGACACCACCGGCGCCGCTGACGCCACCGGCGCCACCGACGCCACCGACGTGCAGGCCTTCCACCGGCCGGAACATCTCGCCGGTGAACCGCCACAGCGCGTCGCAGGCCCGCTGCATCCGCTCGTGACTCTCGTCCGTGCCGTCTCCGAGCCGCAGGGTCCACTGCTCGGCGTGGTCGCGGTGGTAGGCGACCTCCTTGACCGCCTTCGCGGCGAGCCCGGCGAACGGCCCGTCCCCGCCCGCGAGGCGCGCGTACAGAAGGTGCTGGTAGGTGGAGAAGTACAGCTGGCGGGCGATGGTGTGGGCGAAGTCGCCGTTCGGTTGCTCGACCAACTGGAGGTTGCGGAAGGCCCGCTCCTCGCGCAGGTACGCCAGCTCGTCCTCGTCGCCGGCCATCGACAGTAGGACGCGGGCCTGGCCCAGCAGGTCCAGGGCGATGTTGGCGAGGGCGACGTCCTCCTCCAGGACGGGGGCGCGGCCCGCCCACTCGCCGAGGCGGTGGGAGAGCACCAGGGCGTCGTCGCCGAGGGCGAGCGCGGCGGCCGTGGGAACCGTGGTGGTCGTCACAGGTGCTTCACCCCCTCCGGGATCTCGTAGAACGTCGGGTGGCGATAGGGCTTGTCGGCGGCCGGCTCGAAGAAGGGGTCCTTCTCGTCGAGGGAGGACGCCGTGATCGCCGAGGACGGCACGACCCAGATCGAGACGCCCTCGCCGCGCCGGGTGTACAGGTCTCGGGCGTTGCGCAGGGCGAGCTCCGCGTCCGGAGCGTGCAGGCTGCCGGCGTGGGTGTGGGAGAGGCCGCGGCGGGAGCGCACGAAGACCTCCCACAGAGGCCAGTCGGTGTTCGGCATGCTCAGTTCGCTCCCGTCTCACCGGAGCGACCGGCGCCGGTGTGCTTGGCCGCGTGGGCCGCGGCGGCTTCCCGTACCCAGGCGCCCTCGTCGTGGGCGCGCCTGCGCTGACTTATCCGCTGTTCGTTGCACGGGCCGTTGCCCTTGAGGACCTCCCGGAACTCCGTCCAGTCGATCGGCCCGAAGTCGTAGTGCTCCCGCTCCTCGTTCCACTTCAGGTCCGGGTCCGGGAGGGTCAGGCCCAGTGACTCGGCCTGGGGGACGCAGATGTCCACGAAGCGCTGACGCAGTTCGTCGTTGGAGTGGCGCTTGATCTTCCAGGCCATCGACTGCGCGGAGTGCGCCGACTCGTCGTCGGGCGGGCCGAACATCATCAGCGACGGCCACCACCAGCGGTTCACCGCGTCCTGCGCCATGGCGTGCTGCTCCGGGGTGCCGCGGCTGAGGGCCAGCAGCAGTTCGTACCCCTGGCGCTGGTGGAAGGACTCCTCCTTGCAGATGCGGACCATCGCGCGGGCGTACGGACCGTAGGAGCAGCGGCACAGGGGCACCTGGTTGGTGATCGCGGCGCCGTCCACCAGCCAGCCGATGGCGCCGACGTCGGCCCAGGTGAGGGTGGGGTAGTTGAAGATGGAGGAGTACTTCTGGCGGCCGCTGTGGAGCTTGTCCAGCAGTTCCTCGCGGCTTGTGCCGAGGGTCTCGGCCGCGCTGTAGAGATACAGGCCGTGGCCCGCCTCGTCCTGGACCTTCGCCATCAGGATGGCCTTGCGGCGCAGTGACGGCGCGCGCGTGATCCAGTTGGCCTCCGGCTGCATGCCGATGATCTCGGAGTGCGCGTGCTGCGCGATCTGCCGGACGAGGGTCGCTCGGTAGGCGTCGGGCATCCAGTCCCGGGGCTCGATGCGCTCGTCGGCGGCCACGGCGGCGTCGAAGGCACGCTCGTGCGCGTCGGTGCCTGTGTCCGCGCCGGTGCCCGCGGTGCCGTCCTGGGCGCCGTACGCCGGTGTGCCGGCCGTCTGGTGCGCGGCTGCTGTCGCCATGAGGTCCCCCTCGACCTTCGGGTCTGCCCGAACCTTCTCCCGACCGATCGTTCGGTCCGTGCGATTCCATGGTGGGACGGCCGTCGTAAGGTGTCAACCGCTGTGGATAACCTGCGGGCCTCCCCTGTGGACAACTCGCGGGTTCCGTGGCTGTGGACAACCGCTCGGCACCGGTCGGCTGTGAGAAGTCCGGCAGGGGCTGTGCCGGGCCGGTGGGCCTGAGTACCGTTCCGTGCGAGCGCCGACGGTGGAGTCGCGAGGGCCGCGGGACGGGCCGGGATCGGGGAAACGGGGCGGAATGGACGCGTACGGCGGAACGGACGCCCAGGAGGACTCGGGCGCCGCGCACGAGCCGCAGCCGCGGCACGGCTCGGCCCCTGGCGTTCCCCCACAGGCGCGGGCCACCCACGACGGCCCCGCCGGCCTCGACCACGCCCACTCCGGCGGTCGCCACGACGACTCCGGCGGTCGCGACGACGACCACTCCGGCGGTCCTGACGACGACCACCCCGCCGGTCCTGACGACGACCACCCCGCCGACAGTCCCGTCCAGGGCGCCCTACCCGCTCTGGACGCCCATCAACGATCGGTTCCACCCCCCGAACCCCGCACCGGAGTCGCCGCCCTCTCCCCCCGCTACCAGATAGGCGCCGCCTTGGCGCTGGCGGTCGTCGCGGTCACCGTCTGTGTGCACATCGGCATGGTGTTCCTGCACGTCGCGCCGTCGAACACGGTCACCAAGCGGCACGGCAGGGCCATAGACGACTGGGTCTACCCCGAGTTCGAGCAGAACTGGAAGCTGTTCGCGCCGAACCCGCTCCAGCAGAACATCGCCGTCCAGGTCCGCGCCCAGGTCAGCTCGCCGAACGGCGACCTCCGCACGACCGGTTGGTACGACCTCTCGGCCGAGGACGGCCGGGCCATCGAGGGCAACCTGCTGCCCAGCCACACCCAGCAGAACGAGCTGCGCCGCGCCTGGGACTACTTCGTCGCCACGCACGGCGCCGACAACCGCCCGGTGGGCCTGCGTGGCTCCCTCTCCGAGACGTATCTGCGCCGGATCGTCGTGCTGCGCCTGTCCCGCGAGGGCGTGGCCGGCGCGGACGGCGTCCTCGAACGGGTCCAGGTCCGTTCCAGCACCACCAACGTGCGCCCGCCCGAATGGAGCCGGGAACAGATCTCGCTCAAGCCGACGTACCGCGTGATGTCCTGGTGGTCGGTCCCCGCCGACGAGGCGATGGGGGGCGTCAAGTGAATCGCTTCGCCCTGTCGGTCTCCGCCGCCATCGCCCGCGTCACCGAGTCGGCGCTCGGGCCGTACCAGACCGCGATCGTCCGCATCGGGCTCAGCGCGACATGGCTGCTGTTCCTGCTGCGCGAGCTTCCGCACCGCCAGGAGCTGTACGGCCCCGACGGGCCGTGGAGCTGGGACCTCGCCCAGCAGCTGACCGGGAGCAACGGTGCCTTCACCGTGCTGATGTGGTCGGACGGGCGGGTCTGGTTCGAGATCGTCTACGCGCTCGCCGTCCTCTCCAGCGCCCTGCTGCTGCTCGGCTGGCGCACCCGCACGATGTCCGTGGTGTTCATGGTCGGTGTGCTGTCGCTGCAGAACCGCAGTGTCTTCGTCGGCGACGGTGGCGACAACGTCCTGCACCTGATGGCGATCTACCTCGTGTTCACGCGCTGCGCCCGGGTGTGGTCGCTCGACGCGCGGCGGGAGCGGCTCGCCGGTGAGGCCCGCGCGCGTGGAGAGCGGGTGGTGGACCGGGTCGGCCCAATCCTGTGGGGCGTTTTCGGGCTGGTGCTGGTCGCCGCGACCCTCGCCGGGAAGCTGGGCGAGAACTGGCTGTCGGACGTGGACGACTCGGGCCGGTCGGCACCGGTCGGCCTGGTCATGGCCTTCGCCGCGGGCATCGGCGGGCACGGACTGCTGCCGACGATCCTCTGGGGAACGTGGGCGGTACAGGCCCTGTGGTGGGTCGTCCGGCGCCGCGCGAAGTCCGCCGAGCCGCGGATCCTGCTCGATGTGATCGCCAACGTCGTCCACAACGGTGCCCTGCTCGTGATCATGGCCGAGGCCTGTCTGATCTACGCCACGGCCGGCTGGTACAAGATCCAGGGCTCGCGCTGGCAGGACGGCACCGCCGTCTACTACCCCCTGCACCTCGACTACTTCACGCCCTGGCCCGCCCTCGCCGACCTGCTGTCCGCCAGCGGCACGCTCGTGCTGCTCGCGACGTACGGGACCGTCATCGTGCAGGTGGCGTTCCCGTTCACCCTGTTCAACCGGCGGGTCAAGAACGTCCTGCTGGCCGCCATGATGACCGAGCACGCCGTGATCGCCGTGGTGCTCGGACTGCCGTTCTTCTCGCTGGCGATGATCACGACGGACGCCGTCTTCCTCCCCACGTCGTTCCTGCGCCGCCTGGGCGGACGGGCGGCACGCGCGTGGGGACGGCTGTTTCCGCGCGACGGTCGTACTCGGCGGCCTCGGAAGGACACGGTCGCCCCGGAGAACCCCGAGCACGCGCCCGTAGGCTTCACCCCATGACCGACCCCGTGAGCGCCTGGCACCGGCTCGCCGATTCCTGCGTGCTGCTCGACGGCTTCCACGCCCTCAAGCACGCACTGCGCTTCGGAGCGGACGTCCCGGTGGCGGTCACCGCCGAGCGGCGGGCGGCGCTCGCTCTGGCCGACGAACTCGCCCCGGACGTACGCGACACCCTGGACGCGCTTCTGACGGAGGTCCCGGAGTCGACGTACCGGGCACTCGTCCCGCGCCCGCACCCCACCGCCGTCGCCGCGCTGGCCGTACGGCCCTCCCGCGAGGCCCATCTCGACCGGCTGCGCCTTGTGCCCCGTCCCGCGCCCGTCGTGGTCCTCGACAACCCGCGCAACCTGGGCAACGCGGGGGCCGTGATCCGGCTGGCGGCCGGTTTCGGCGCGACCGGGGTCGTCACCACCGGCACTCTCGACCCCTGGCATCCCACCGTGGTGCGCGGCGGGGCGGGACTGCACTTCGCGACCGCCGTGGAGCGGCTGACGGTGGCCGAGCTGCCGCCCGGGCCGGTGTTCGCTCTCGACCCGGAGGGCGACGACATCCGGGGCGTGAAGCTCCCGGACGACGCCGTCCTCGCCTTCGGCTCGGAGCGCAGCGGCCTGTCGGCGGAGCTGCGCGCGCGCACCGACCACCTGTTGGCGCTGCCGATGCGCCCCCAGGTCTCCAGCTACAACCTCGCGACCAGCGTGGCCATGACGCTGTACCACTGGAGCGCCACCGGGGGCGCGCCCCCGGTGGCCTAGGCCTCCCGGCGCACCTCCACCACCCGGAAGCGGTTCGCGACGAACGCGCCGTCGGTGAGTGCCGCGTTGGCCGCCGGGTTGCCGCCCGAGCCGTGGAAGTCGGAGAAGGCTGCGGTCTGGTTGACGTACACCCCGCCGGTGAGGTTGAGGGAGAGCTGGGCGGCCTCCTCCAGGCAGACCTCCTGCACGGCCTGCTCGACCTCGTCGTCTGTCGTGTACGCGCCGACGGTCATCGCGCCCTTCTCGCGGATGGTGCGCCGCAGCAGTTCCACCGCGTCCGCCGCCGAGTCGACCGCGACGGCGAAGGAGACCGGGCCGAAGCACTCGCTCATGTAGGCGGCCTCGTCGTCCGCCCCCTCCCAGTATTTCCGCGCGCCGTCCAGCTTCACGATGACGGGCGTGCGCACGATCGCGCCCGGGAACTCCGGGTTGCTCACCTCGCGGGAGGCGAGGGCGACCTCGCCGAGGCCGGCGGCCGCGTCCAGACGGGCCTTCACGTCGGGGTTGACGATGGCGCCGAGCAGGGCGTTCGCGCGGGCCTCGTCGCCGAGGAGCCCGTCGACCGCGCGCGCGAGGTCGGCGACCACCTCGTCGTAGGTCTTCGGGCCCTCGTCGGTCCGGATGCCGTCGCGCGGGACCAGCAGGTTCTGCGGGGTGGTGCACATCTGGCCGCTGTACAGCGACAGGGAGAAGGCCAGGTTGGCGAGCATCCCCTTGTAGTTCGCGGTCGAGTCCACGACCACGGTGTTGACGCCGGCCTTCTCGGTGTGGACCTGCGCCTGGCGGGCGTTGGTCTCCAGCCAGTCGCCGAACGAGGTCGAACCGGTGTAGTCGATGATCCTGACCTCGGGGCGGACCGCGAGCGTCTTGGCGATGCCCTCGTCGGGTCGCTCGGCGGCCAGTGCCACCAGGTTCGGGTCGAAGCCGGCCTCGGTGAGCACCTGGCGCGCGACCTGCACGGTGAGGGCGAGCGGCAGCACCGCGCGCGGGTGGGGCTTGACAAGGACCGCGTTGCCGGTGGCCAGGGAGGCGAACAGGCCCGGGTAGCCGTTCCACGTCGGGAAGGTGTTGCAGCCGATGACCAGGGCGATCCCGCGCGGCACCGGCGTGAACGCCTTGGTCAGCGCGAGCGGGTCGCGCTTGCCCTGCGGCTTGGTCCACTCCGCCGTGTCCGGGGTGCGCACCTGCTCCACGTAGGCGTACGCCACCGCTTCCAGGCCGCGGTCCTGGGCGTGCGGGCCGCCCGCCTGGAACGCCATCATGAAGGCCTGGCCGGAGGTGTGCATGACCGCGTGCGCGAACTCGTGGGTCCGGTCGCTGATGCGCTTGAGGATCTCCAGACAGACCACCGCGCGCGTCTCCGCGCCCGCGTCCCGCCAGGCCCGTTGGCCGGCCTTCATGGCGGGCAGCAGCGCGTCGACGTCCGCGTGGGGGTAGGTCACACCCAGCTCGATGCCGTACGGCGATTGCTCGCCGCCCACCCAGTCGTCCGTGCCGGGCTGGCCGAGGTCGAGGCGGGTGCCGAGCAGGGCGTCGAAGGCGGCCTTGCCCGCCGCCGCGTCCAGGCTGCCGTTCTCGCCGTAGGCCTTGGGGTGTTCGGGGTGCGGGGACCAGTACGCGCGGGTGCGGATCGCTTCCAGCGCCTGGTCGAGGGTGGGCCGGTGCTTGGCGATCAGATCGTGCGCGGTGAGTTCGGCGGCCATGCGGGACCAACTCCTCGTCTCAAGAACTCTTCGTCGAGCTCATGACCTGGGCGGAAACCTGGGCGGGAACGGGCGGACAGAGTTAGAGTAACCGAACGATCGGTCGGGACAAGGGGGCCTGCCGCATCTGTGGAAAACCCCGTGCGGGAGGATCGCGCACATGACAGCACTCGACCTCAGCAGCCCCGTGGCCGTCGTCGGCACCGGCACCATGGGCCAGGGCATCGCCCAGGTCGCGCTGGTCGCCGGCCACCCCGTACGGCTGTACGACGCCGTCCCGGGGCGGGCCCGGGAAGCGGCCGCAGCGATCGGCGCACGCCTCGACCGGCTCGTCGAGAAGGACCGCCTCACCGGAGCCGACCGCGACGCGGCACGCGCCCGGCTCACGGCCGCCGAGAGCCTCGACCGGCTCGCCGACTGCGCTCTGGTCGTCGAGGCGATCCTGGAGCGGCTGGACGTCAAGCAGGAGCTGTTCCGCGCGCTGGAGGACGTCGTCGCCGACGACTGTCTCCTCGCCACCAACACCTCGTCCCTGTCCGTCACCGCCATCGGCGGCGCCCTGCGCAACCCGGGCCGCCTCGTCGGCCTGCACTTCTTCAACCCGGCGCCGCTGCTGCCCCTGGTCGAGGTCGTCTCAGGGTTCGCCACCGACGTCACCTCGGCCACGCGCGCGTACGAGACCGCACGCGCCTGGGGCAAGACACCGGTCGCCTGCGCCGACACCCCCGGCTTCATCGTCAACCGCATCGCGCGGCCCTTCTACGCCGAGGCCTTCGCGGTCTACGAGGCCCAGGGCGCCGACCCCGCCACGATCGACGCGGTACTGCGCGAGTCGGGCGGCTTCAAGATGGGCGCCTTCGAGCTCACCGACCTCATCGGGCAGGACGTCAACGAATCCGTCACCCACTCCGTGTGGCAGTCCTTCTTCCAGGACGTGCGCTTCACGCCGTCCCTCGCCCAGCGCAGGCTGGTCGAGTCGGGCCGCCTCGGCCGCAAGAGCGGACAGGGCTGGTACGACTACCGCGAGGACGCCGAGCGGTCCGAGCCGCACACCGCGGAGCCCGCGCAGCCGCCCGCGTACGTCGTCGCCGAGGGCGACCTGGGCCCCGCCTCGGAACTGCTCGCCCTGATCCGTGAGGCGGGCATCCAGGTCCGCGGGGAGGACGAGGACCACGGCACCCGCCTGGTGCTGCCCTCCGGCGGACAGCTGGTGCTCGCCGACGGCCAGACCTCCGTGGAGTTCCGCGACGTCGTCTACTTCGACCTCGCCCTCGACTACCGCAGAGCCACCCGTATCGCCCTGTCCGCCTCCCAGGACACCTCCCCGAAGACCCTCGCCGAGGCCATCGGCCTCTTCCAGGCACTCGGCAAGGACGTCAGTGTCATCGGCGACATCCCCGGCATGATCGTCGCCCGTACGGTCGCGCGGGTCGTCGACCTCGCGCACGACGCCGTCGCCAAGGGTGTGGCCACCGAGGAGGACATCGACACTGCGATGCGCCTCGGCGTGAACTACCCCCTCGGCCCCTTCGAATGGAGCCGCAGGCTGGGCCGCAGTTGGGCGTGCGCCCTCCTCGACGACCTGCACCAGCGCGACCCCTCCGGCCGCTACGCGCCGTCCCTCGCGCTCTACCGCCACGCTTACGCCACCGAAAAGCGGGAGGGCACCTCATGACCACGGCCAAGCGCGACACGTACACCCCGGAGACGCTGCTGTCGGTCGCGGTGCGGGTCTTCAACGAGCGCGGCTACGACGGCACCTCCATGGAGCACCTCTCCAAGGCGGCCGGCATCTCCAAGTCGTCGATCTACCACCACGTCTCCGGCAAGGAGGAACTCCTGCGCCGCGCCGTGAGCCGGGCGCTGGACGGCCTCTTCGCGATCCTCGACGAGGAGCACGCGCGCGTGGGGCGTGCCGCGGACTGCCTGGAGTACGTCGTGCGGCGCATGGTCGAGGTGCTCATCGCCGAGCTGCCGTACGTGACGCTGTTGCTGCGCGTGCGCGGCAACACCGACACCGAGCGGTGGGCCCTGGAGCGGCGCCGCGACTTCGACCACCGGGTCGCCGACCTGCTGAAGGCGGCCGCCGCCGACGGGGACGTCCGCGGTGACGTGGAGGTGCGGCTGGCCACCCGGCTGGTCTTCGGAATGATCAACTCGATCGTCGAGTGGTACCGCCCCGACGGCCGGGGGATGCGCGAGAGCGACGTGGCCGACGCCGTCGCGCAGCTGGTCTTCGGAGGGCTGCGCTCGAGCGAGTGATCAGCCGTGGGGCTCCAGGTCCTCCTCCTCGAACACCAGCAGCGTGCGGGTGCTGAGGACTTCGGGGATCGCCTGGAGTCGGGTGAGCACCAGCTCGCGCAGCGCTCTGTTGTCGGGCGTGTGCACCAGCAGCAGGACGTCGAAGTCGCCTCCCACGAGGGCGATGTGCGCGGCGCCGGGCAGCCGGACGATCTGCTCGCGCACCGTGCGCCAGGAGTTCTGGACGATCTTCAGGGTGATGTACGCGGACGTGCCCTGCCCCGCGCGCTCGTGGTCGACGCGCGCGCCGAAGCCGCGTATGACACCGTCCTCGACGAGCCGGTTGATCCGCGCGTAGGCGTTGGCGCGGGAGACGTGGACCTTTTCGGCGACCGACCGTATCGAAGCCCGGCCGTCCGTCTGGAGCATGCGCAGGATGTCCTGGTCGATGGCGTCCAGAGGGCGCGGGGCCGGCAGTCGGACGCCGGTGTCCGGGACGGGGGTGCCGGCGTCCTGGCCCTCGGCCATTTGTTCAGGTGCCATGTCCCCCCGCCTTCCTACCATGGACGTACTGCGTCCATCTCAGGCTGTGGAGAACCGTTTGTCCACAGCCTGGAGGTGCCTGTAGCCAAAATGTGCCGACGACCGAACAATCGGTAGGTGAGGCGCACCACTGATGGCGCGCCTCCCGGAGCCGCTCCCACGAGGAGGTGCCGTCATGACGGTCATGGAGCAGCGGGGCGCATATCGGCCCACGCCGCCGCCCGCCTGGCAGCCCCGTACCGACCCCGCGCCGCTGCTGCCCGACGCCGAGCCGTACCGCGTCCTCGGCACGCCGGCGGCCGCGAAGACCGACCCCGACCTCTTGCGCCACCTGTACGCGCACCTCGTGCGCGGCCGCCGGTACAACGCCCAGGCCACCGCCCTCACCAAGCAGGGTCGCCTCGCCGTCTACCCGTCCACCACCGGCCAGGAAGCCTGCGAGATCGCCGCCGCCCTCGCCCTCCAGGAGCGGGACTGGCTCTTTCCCAGCTACCGCGACACGCTCGCCGCCGTCGCCCGCGGAGTGGACCCCGTCGAGGCACTGACCCTCCTGCGCGGCGACTGGCACACCGGCTACGACCCCCGCACCCACCGCGTCGCCCCCCTGTGCACCCCCCTCGCCACCCAGCTCCCGCACGCGGTCGGCCTCGCCCATGCCGCCCGCCTCAAGGGCGACGACGTGGTCGCGCTCGCCATGGTCGGCGACGGCGGCACCAGCGAGGGCGACTTCCACGAGGCACTGAACTTCGCCGCCGTGTGGCAGGCCCCCGTCGTCTTCCTCGTCCAGAACAACGGTTTCGCGATCTCCGTCCCGCTCGCCAAGCAGACCGCCGCCCCCTCCCTGGCCCACAAGGCCGTCGGATACGGCATGCCGGGCCGTCTGGTCGACGGCAACGACGTGGCCGCCGTCCTGGAAGTGCTGAGCGACGCCGTGCGGCACGCGCGCGCGGGAGGCGGCCCCACCCTCGTCGAGGCGGTGACCTACCGCATCGACGCCCACACCAACGCCGACGACGCCACCCGCTACCGCGGCGACACCGAGGTCGAGACCTGGCGCGCGCACGACCCGATCCAGCTCCTCGAACACGAACTGACCGAGCGCGGACTCCTCGACGACGACACCAGGCAGTCCGCGCGGGACGCCGCCGAGGCGATGGCCGCCGACCTGCGTGAACGCATGAACCAGGACCCGGCGCTCGACCCCATGGACCTGTTCGCCCACGTGTACGCCGAGCCCACCCCGCAACTGCGCGAACAGCAGTCGCAGCTGCGTGCGGAGCTCGAGGCGGAGCAGGAAGGGACCCACTGATGACCACCGTCGCCGTCAAGCCCGCCACCATGGCGCAGGCCCTCACGCGCGCGATGCGCGACGCCATGGCGGCCGACCCGACCGTCCACGTGATGGGCGAGGACGTCGGTACCCTCGGCGGCGTCTTCCGGGTCACCGACGGCCTCGCCAAGGAGTTCGGCGAGGACCGCTGCACGGACACCCCGCTGGCCGAGGCGGGCATCCTCGGCACGGCCGTCGGCATGGCGATGTACGGGCTGCGGCCGGTCGTGGAGATGCAGTTCGACGCGTTCGCCTACCCCGCGTTCGAGCAGCTGATCAGCCATGTCTCCCGGATGCGCAACCGCACGCGCGGCACCATGCCGCTGCCGATCACCGTCCGGGTCCCCTACGGCGGCGGCATCGGCGGGGTCGAGCACCACAGCGACTCCTCCGAGGCGTACTACATGGCGACCCCGGGACTCCACGTCGTCACGCCCGCCACCGTCGCCGACGCCTACGGCCTGCTGCGCGCCGCCATCGCCTCCGACGACCCGGTCGTCTTCCTGGAGCCCAAGCGGCTGTACTGGTCGAAGGACACCTGGAACCCGGACGACCCACAGGCGGTCGAACCGATCGGCCGCGCGGTGGTGCGCCGGCCGGGCCGCAGCGCCACGCTCATCACCTACGGCCCGTCGCTGCCCGTCTGCCTCGAAGCGGCGGACGCGGCCCAGGCCGAGGGCTGGGACCTCGAAGTCGTCGACCTGCGCTCGCTGGTGCCGTTCGACGACGAGACCGTCTGCGCCTCCGTGCGGCGCACCGGACGCGCCGTCGTCGTCCACGAGTCGGGTGGGTACGGCGGGCCGGGCGGGGAGATCGCCGCCCGCGTCACCGAGCGCTGCTTCCACCACCTGGAGGCGCCGGTGCTGCGGGTGGCCGGGTTCGACATCCCCTACCCGCCGCCGATGCTGGAGCGTCACCACCTGCCCGGTGTCGACCGGATCCTGGACGCCGTGGCGCGCCTGCAGTGGGAGGCCGAGAGCTGATGGCACAGGTGCTGGAGTTCAAGCTCCCCGACCTCGGCGAGGGGCTCACCGAGGCGGAGATCGTCCGTTGGCTGGTCCAGGTCGGCGATGTCGTCGCCGTCGACCAGCCCGTCGTCGAGGTCGAGACGGCCAAGGCGATGGTCGAGGTGCCCTGCCCCTACGGCGGCGTGGTCACCGCCCGCTTCGGCGAGGAGGGCGCGGAACTGCCCGTCGGGGCGCCCCTTCTGACGGTGGCGGTGGGCCCGCCAGCCGCCGGCGGGGACGCGGGGGAGTCGAGCAAGGGCTCGGGGAACGTGCTGGTGGGCTACGGCACGTCGGAGGCCCCCGCCCGCAGGCGCCGAGTACGACCGCCCACGCACCCCGCGCCGACCGCGCCGACCGCGCCGACCGCGCCGACCGCGCACCCCGCGCCGACCGCGCAGCCCGCGCCGACGGCGCAGGTGGCACCGCCGGCACCGGTCGCTTCGGCGGCGCCCCCGCTCCGCGCCGACGCCCCCGTGCCCGTCATCTCTCCGCTCGTGCGGCGGCTCGCCCGCGAGAACGGGCTGGACCTGAGGGCGCTCGCCGGCTCCGGACCCGACGGGCTGATCCTGCGCGCGGACGTGGAGCAGGCGGTGCGCACCGCGGCCGCACCCGCCGAGGTGACCGCACCTCAGCCGTCGACCGTGCCCGCCGCTCCCGCGCCCGGCACCCGCATCCCTCTCAAGGGCGTCCGGGGCGCCGTCGCCGACAAGCTCTCCCGCAGCCGTCGCGAGATCCCCGACGCCACCTGCTGGGTGGACGCCGACGCCACGGAGCTCATGCGGACGCGGACGGCCATGAACGCGGCGGGCGGGCTGAAGATCTCCCTGCTCGCGCTCCTCGCCCGGATCTGCACGGCGGCCCTCGCCCGGTTCCCCGAGCTCAACTCCACCGTCGACATGGAGGCCAGGGAGGTCGTCCGGCTCGACCACGTCCACCTCGGCTTCGCCGCACAGACCGAACGGGGGCTCGTCGTCCCCGTCGTACGGGACGCGCACGCGCGGGACGCCGAGGCGCTCACCGCGGAGTTCGCGCGCCTGACCGAGGCCGCCCGCGCGGGCACCCTCACGCCCGCCGAACTGACCGGCGGCACCTTCACGCTCAACAACTACGGCGTGTTCGGCGTCGACGGTTCCACCCCGATCATCAACCACCCCGAGGCGGCCATGCTCGGTGTCGGCCGCATCGTCCCCAAGCCTTGGGTGCACGAGGGCGAGTTGGCGGTGCGCCAAGTCGTTCAGCTCTCGCTCACCTTCGACCACCGGGTGTGCGACGGCGGCACGGCGGGCGGCTTCCTGCGGTACGTGGCGGACTGCGTGGAACAACCGGCGGTACTGCTGCGCAGCCTTTGAGTTCATACTCGGGAGATGACCTCGTACGAGCCTCCCGGAGCCTCCGGCACCGACGAACGCCGCGGCCATGACGCCGTCGTGCTCGCCGGTGGTGGAGCCCGGCGGCTCGGCGGGACGGACAAGCCCGGGGTCCGGGTGGGGGGCCGCGCGCTGCTCGACCGGGTGCTCACGGCCTGCGCCGACGCGCGCACGACCGTCGTCGTCGCCGACCCCCGGCCCACCGTGCGGCCCGTGCGCTGGGCCCGCGAGGACCCGCCCGGCGCGGGACCGGTCGCCGCCCTCGCCGCCGGACTGCGCCACACCACGGCGGAGCACGTCGTCGTCCTCTCCGCCGACCTGCCCTTCCTCCAGGACGGCACGGTACGGCGGCTGCTGACCACGCTGCGGGCCGGCGACGCCGATGCTGTGCTCGTAGCCGACGGCGACGGCCGCGACCAGCCGCTCGTGGCCGCGTACCGAGTGACCGCGTTGCGCGGCAGGCTCGCCGCCCTCACCGACGAACACGGCGGGCTCACCGGGCTGCCCCTGCGCCGGCTGACCGCAGGGCTCGATCTCGCGCGCGTCCCCGACCCCGTCGCCTCCTTCGACTGCGACACCTGGGACGACATCGCCACCGCCAGGGCACGTATCAGGGAGCATGGTCACGTGTTGGATGAATGGATTTCCGCAGTCAAGGACGAGCTGGGCATCGACCTCGACGTCGACACCGGCGTCCTGCTCGACCTCGCCCGGGACGCCGCCCACGGTGTGGCACGCCCCGCGGCGCCGCTGACCACCTTCCTCGTCGGCTACGCGGCCGCGCAGGCCCGGGGCGGCCCCGAGGCCGTCGCCGAAGCCGCCCGCAAGGCCGCGGCACTGGCGGTGCGCTGGGCCGACGAGGACACCGGGACCAAGCCGGACGCGACGTCCGGGACCAAGCCCGACGCGACATCAGAGGCCCAGCCCGACCTGGCCTCCGACGCCACCCCGGACGCCCGCCCGGACGCCGGATGACCGCCCCCGGCATCCAGGGCGGCCAGGACGCCGAGGACCTCGACGTCGAGGAGGTGCTCGCCCTCGTGAACGAAGCCAACGGCCCCGCCCGGGCCTACGGAGACCACGGCTCCCCTCGGACACACGGCGACCACAGCCCCACACGGAACCCCGGCGACCACCGGCCGTCCCGGACCCCCGGCGAGCAAGGCCCCGGGCGCGAGCCCACCACCCCGCGCCCCTCCCACCGCCCGGACGCGCACCACAAGGCCACCCCCTGGCCCGAGGCCCGGGCGATCGCCGCCCGGGCCGCCCGGGCAGCCTCCCGTCGCCGCACCACCGTCTCCGTGACCCTCGCCGACGCCCTCGGCCTGGTGCTGGCCGCCCCTCTGACCGCACTCACCGACCTCCCCTCCTTCGACACCTCCGCGATGGACGGCTGGGCGGTCGCGGGGCCCGGTCCCTGGGACGTCCGCGACGAGGGCGTCCTTGCCGGCCACGCCGCCCCCGAGCCCCTCGCCGACGGCGAGGCCGCCCGTATCGCCACCGGCGCCCGCATCCCCCCGGACACCACCGCGGTCCTGCGCAGCGAGCACGGCCGGACCGACGACAAGGGCCGACTGCAC
The DNA here is from genome assembly GCF_043198595.1 of Streptomyces sp. NPDC048751. Taxonomy (NCBI): domain Bacteria; kingdom Bacillati; phylum Actinomycetota; class Actinomycetes; order Kitasatosporales; family Streptomycetaceae; genus Streptomyces; species Streptomyces sp. NPDC048751. The sequence goes on along the minus strand of NZ_JBICUX010000012.1, from coordinate 13,018 downwards.
GTGGCCCTCCCCCAGGACTCCGGCCGAGCGGGAGGAACGCCCACGCTGGGGCACGGCCAGGACATCCGCCCGCGCGGCCAGGAGTGCCGCAACGGTGACCAGCTGCTCCCGGTCGGCACCCTGGTGACCCCGGCCGTCCTCGGCCTCGCCGCGGCCGCCGGGTACGACACGGTCGCCGCCGTTCCCCGGCCCCGCGTCGAGGTCATGGTCCTGGGTGACGAGTTGCTTTCCGAAGGGCTGCCGCACGACGGCCTGATCAGGGACGCACTCGGCCCGATGCTTCCGCCCTGGCTGCGTGCGCTGGGCGCCGAGGTCACCGCAGTACGCCGGATCGGCGACGACGCGAAGGCACTGCACAAGGCGATCACCGGCAGCGACGCCGACCTGATCGTCACCACGGGCGGCACCGCAGCGGGCCCCGTCGACCACGTCCACCCGACCCTGCGCCGCATCGGCGCCGAACTCCTGGTGAACGGCGTCAAGGTACGCCCGGGCCACCCCATGCTGCTGGCCCGCACCAAGGAGGACCAGCACCTCGTCGGCCTGCCCGGAAACCCCCTCGCCGCCGTCTCCGGCCTGCTCACGCTCGCCGAGCCCCTGCTGCGCACCCTCGCGGCACGCCCCGCCCCGGAGCCGTACACGCTGCCGCTCCAGGACGCGGCGCACGGGCACCCGTACGACACCCGGCTCATCCCCGTCGTGCTGCGCGGCGACCGTGCCGTGCCGCTGCACTACAACGGCCCGGCGATGCTGCGCGGCATCGCGGCGGCCGACGCGCTCGCGGTCGTACCGCCGGGCGGCGCCCGGCCCGGTCAGGAGGCGGAACTGCTCGACCTGCCCTGGGCGAGCGCCGGAATCAGCGTGTGTTTCACGTGAAACAGCGCGGATGGTGTTTCACGTGAAACACACCTATTCAACAGTGATGCGAGGGCGGCTCACCGTGATCACCCGGTCTCCCAGACGGAGTTCGGACAGCCGCGGATCGGCGTAGTCCAGCACCTGCCGGTCCCGTACGACGGCCACGACCAGGTCGGCGCAGGCGCGGGGCGTGCGCCCCACCTCCTCGTCCGTCACGGGGCGTTCGATGAGGTCGAGGCCGCTGCCGAGGGTCATGAGGTCTTCGAGGGTCCTGGCCACGGCCGGGCTGACCATGGAGACCCCCAGCAGGCGGCCGGCGGAGCTGGAGCTGGTGACGACGGTGTCCGCGCCGCTCTGCTTGAGCAGTGGGACGTTCTCGTCCTCGCGGGCGGCGGCGACGATCGTGGCGCGCCGATTCAGCTGGCGGGCGGTCAGCGTGACCAGGGCCGCCGTGTCGTCGCGTTGCGGTGCGACGATCACCCGGGAGGCGCTCTGCACCTCGGCCTTCAGCAGCGTCTCCGAGCGGGTGGCGTCCCCGGTCACCGACACCATTCCGTCGTCGCCGGCCACCTGCGACGCCTTGCGCTGCGCGTCCACGACGACGATCCGGTCCTTGGGGATGCCCTGTCCGATCAGCGTCTCCACGGCGTGGCGCCCCTTGGTGCCGTATCCGACGACCACGACGTGGTCGCGGGTGCGGCCGCGCCAGCGGTGGATGCGGACCTGCTGGCGCGTGCGCTCGGTGAGGACCTCCAGGGTGGTGCCGACCAGGATGATCAGGAACAGCACGCGCAGCGGCGTGATGACGAGGATGTTGGTGAGCCGGGCGGCGTCGCTCACCGGGGTGATGTCGCCGTAGCCGGTGGTGGAGAGCGTGACGGTGGCGTAGTACGCCGAGTCGAGGAGGTCGACGGAGTTGTCGGAGCTGTCCCTGTAGCCTTCGTGGTCGACGTAGACGATCAGCATGGTGAGGGCCAGCACCAGCAGAGCCAGGGCCAGGCGGCGCAGCACCTGTTGGAGCGGGGGGATGCCGGTGCGTGCCGGCATCGTGATGAAGTGGCTCGCCTCCTGCTCGTCGCGGGCCTCCCTGCGGGAGCCGTACCAGAGGGACCGGAGGAGCGGCAACCTCCTCGCCCTGGAAGGCTGTTGCTCGTCGTCCCGCATCGCGTGCCCCCTGTGGTGGTGATCCGAACCGTGGGCACCATGGTTGCGGACGGGGGCGCACCCGTCATACAGCAACACGTTCCCGGGCCGGGGACGCGTCGAGAAACCCGGGAGGCCTCTCTTGCGCGACCACACCGTCGTCGTCGGCTTCGGCACGAAAGGACGGTCCGCGATCCGGACCGTCTGTGCGGTGGGCCTGGGGAAGGAACAGGTCGTCGTCATCGACCCGAGCACGAAGGCGATCGAGGCCGCGAGGGCCGAGGGTTTCGAGGGTGTGGTGGGGGACGCGACCCGCAGCGACGTCCTGCGGCGGGCCGAGGTGCAACGGGCGAGAAAGATCATCATCGCGACCCAGCGCGACGACACCGCGGTGCTGGTGACGCTGACCGCGCGCCAGCTCAACCGCGGCGCGACCATCGTGGCGGCGGTCCGCGAGGAGGAGAACGCGCCGCTGCTGAAGCAGTCCGGCGCCGACGAGGTCATCACCAGTGCCGGCGCGGCCGGTCGCCTGCTGGGGCTGTCCGTGCTCAGCCCCGCCGCCGGCGTGGTCATGGAGGACCTCATGAGCCAGGGCAGCGGGCTCGACATCGTGGAACGGCCCGTCACCAAGGCGGAGACGGGCCGCAGCCCGCGCGAGACGGACGACCTGGTCGTCAGCGTCGTACGGGGACACCGGGTGCTGGGCTACGACGATCCGGCCATCGGGGTGCTGGAGTTGACGGACCGGATCATCACGATCGTACGGGTGTCGCCGCCCGCACGGCGGGACGAGCGGATCTGAGCGCTACTTGCGGTTGTACAGCCGCATCGTGACCGGCCCGAAGACCAGCACGAACAGCCCCGCCCACCCCAGCGACCAGGCGATCTCATCGGCCGGCCAGTCGCCCCCCATCAACTCGCGCACCGCGGACGCCAGATGTGTGACCGGGCTGTTGTTGACGAACGCCTGCAGCCAGCCCGGCATGGTGCGGGGATCGACGAAGACGTTGGACAGGAAGGTCAGCGGGAAGATCACCATCATGCTGACGCCCATCACCGACTTCTCGGTGCGCAGCAGCAGTCCGAACATCGTCCAGATCCACGAGAACGCGAACGAGAAGACGATCAGCAGGGCGATCCCGGCGACCACACCCGCGACCCCGCCGTCCGGCCGGTAACCGAGGATCATGCCGACGGTGAGCATCACGGCGGACGCGATGGCGTAACGCAGGGCGTCGCCGAGCAGATAGCCGACCATCGTGGCCGGACGCCAGATCGGCAGCGAGCGGAAGCGGTCGAAGACACCCTTCTCGATGTCCGTGTTGACCGAGACGCCGGTGTACATCGTGATCATCACGACCGACATCACGAGGATGCCGGGCAGCAGGAACTGGATGTACTCCTTCGGCGAGCCGGCCAGCGCCCCACCGAACAGGTACGTGTACATCAGCACCATCATGATCGGGAAGGCGGTGACGTCGAAGAGCTGCTCCGGTACGTGCTTGATCTTGAGCACGGCCCGCCAGCCGAAGGTCAGGGAGGCGGACCAGGCGCTCGGCCGCGGCGGCCGTTCCCTGGCGACGAGCAGGGCGGTCAGCGACTCGGTGCTGACGGGGGCGAGGTCCTGGGTGTCGGTCGTCGTCGCGGTGCTCATGCCGCCACCTCGTCCTTCGCGTCGCGCGTGTCGTGTCCGGTGAGGGCGAGGAAGACCTCGTCCAGGCTGGGCTGGCCCAGCGAGAAGTTGTCGACGGTGATGCCGGCGCGGACCAGTTCGCCGAGGGCCCGCGCGGCCTGCTCGGCGGCCTTGTCGCTCGCCGCCGCGCCGAGCCGGGCCGTCAGCGCCACGGGATCGGGCTCCGGCTGCACGTCCGCGTCCAGCGCCAGGCGCAGTACCCGCGCGGCCTCCGCCCGCTGCGCGGGATCGCGCAGCCGCAGATGCACGGATCCGGCGCCGACGGACGCCTTCAGTTCGCCCTTGGTGCCCTCGGCGATCACCCTGCCGTGGTCGATGACCGCGATCCGGGACGCCAGCTGGTCGGCCTCGTCCAGGTACTGCGTGGTGAGCAGCACGGTGGTGCCCTGCGCGACGACGGCCCGCACGATGTCCCACACCTGGTTGCGGCTGCGCGGGTCGAGGCCGGTGGTCGGCTCGTCGAGGAAGAGCAGGTCGGGTGTGTTGAGGATGGACGCGGCGATGTCGATGCGGCGCCGCATGCCGCCGGAGTAGTGCTTGACCTGCTTTCCCGCCGCTTCCGTCAGTCCGAAGGCCTCCAGCAGCTGCCCGGAGCGCTCCCTGGCCGTCTTCTTGTGGTGCCCGAGCAGCCGGCCGAGCAGGACGAGGTTCTCGGTGCCGGTGAGGTCCTCGTCCACGGACGCGTACTGCCCGGTGAGGCTCACCCGGGAGCGCACGGCGTCGGCGTCCCGGACGACGTCGTGCCCGAAGACATGGGCCTCGCCACCGTCGGGCCTGAGCAGCGTCGCGAGCATCTTCACGGTGGTGGTCTTGCCGGCGCCGTTCGGGCCGAGGACGCCGTAGACCGTGCCGGTCGGCACGGCCAGGTCGACTCCGTCGACGGCCCGCGTCTCGCCGAACGTCTTGACCAGCCCCGCGGTCTCGATGGCCAGGCCTGACGTGTGCTGGCTCATGGTGAGGTGTCCTTCCGCGTACATGGGTGACGCAGGGGAAGACCTTCACCGTCCCGCGAACTCATCGGTGATCGCACGTGGAATTCCGCAGGAGGTCCTTCGACGCATGACGGGTAGCGTCCCTCTCATGTATGCGATCACGATTCCCGAACCTGGTGGACCCGACGCGCTGGTGTGGGACGAGGTGGCCGATCCGGTGCCCGGAGAGAACGAGGTCCTGGTCGACGTGGTGGCCAGTGCCGTCAACCGGGCCGACATCATGCAGCGGCAGGGCTTCTACGACCCGCCGCCCGGCGCGTCCGTGTATCCCGGCCTGGAGTGCTCGGGCCGTATCGCCGCGATCGGCCCCGGTGTGTCCGGCTGGGCCGTCGGTGACGAGGTGTGCGCGCTGCTCTCGGGCGGCGGATACGCCGAGCGGGTCGCCGTCCCCGCCGGACAACTGCTGCCCGTGCCCGAGGGCGTCGGCCTGAAGGAGGCCGCGGCGCTGCCGGAGGTGGTCTGCACGGTCTGGTCGAACGTCTTCATGGTCTCCCACCTCCGCCCGGGCGAGACCTTTCTCGTGCACGGCGGCTCCAGCGGCATCGGCACCATGGCGATCCAGCTGGCCAAGGCCGTCGGCGCGAAGGTCGCCGTCACGGCGGGCTCCAAGGAGAAGCTGGAGTACTGCGCAGGGCTCGGCGCGGAGATCCTGATCAACTACCGCGAGCAGGACTTCGTCGCGGAGATCGAGCAGGCCACGAACGGCGCCGGCGCCGACGTCATCCTCGACAACATGGGCGCCAAGTACCTCGAGCGCAACATCCGGGCCCTCGCCGTCAACGGCCGGCTCGCGGTCATCGGCCTGCAGGGCGGCGTCAAGGCGGAGCTGAACATCGGCGCGTTGCTCAACAAGGGCGCCGCGATCAGCGCGACCTCGCTGCGGCGCCGCTCGCTCGGCGAGAAGGCGGCCATCGTGGCGGCCGTACGCGAGCACGTCTGGCCCCTCCTCGCCGACGGACACGTCCGCCCGGTCATCGACCGCGAGATCCCGATGAACGACGCCGCCACCGCCCACCAGGTCGTGGAGGAGAGCGGCCACGTCGGCAAGGTCCTGCTGGTCACGCCCCAGGCCGGGCGTCAGGGACCGTAACCACGGGCCGAGCCCGGTAGACGTGACAGCCACAGGCCGGGCGCTAGACGCGGCGCAGCCGCAGGGCGAGGAAGGCGAGGCCCAGGCCGAGGCCGATGAGGAGCAGGCCGCTGCCGAGGGGCACGATCCGCAGCACCCGTCCGACGGGCTGCTCCTCGGTGGAGTCGACCCCCGGCGCCTCGGAGGGCACGAGCCCTGCCTCGCCGGGCGGCTCGGCCGGGGGAGGCGGGTCCTCCGCACCGACGGACTCGTCCTCCTCCTCGTCGTTCTCGTCGCTCTCTTCGACGCTCCGCCCCGGCCGCACCCTGCCCTCCCCGGCCCGGCTCCCGGCCCGGTCCGGGGCGGAGGAGGACGCGGACGGAGTGTCGTACGACCAGACGCTGCCGTACGACGGACCTCCCTGCAGCAGCAGGAAAACCACCCCCACCACGCACAACCCCCGCCGCCATGGAGTCACGCCCGTGACCCCCTCCCGGTGTTAAGTCGCCAAGCGAAAGACGGCACAAGCCTGACATCACTCAGTAGTCGGGACACTCCGGACTGCTCCGAACGGAAAAGGTGGATCACCCTTCACCGGGGGCACCACGGTGGTGAGGTGTAGGCGTGCGAGAGAATGGCGGCATGGAGATGCCGAGGAACGAAAGATCGCCGGAGAACGCGCAGCGGATCCTGGTCGTAGGCCAGGACGGCATGGCACTCGGCGGCATCGACGCGGACGAGGACTCCCGCGAGATTCCCGTGACGGAGCAGGTCGAGCAGCCGGCCAAGGTCATGCGGATCGGCAGCATGATCAAGCAGCTCCTCGAAGAGGTGCGCGTGGCTCCCCTGGACGAGGCCAGCCGAGTCCGGCTCAAGGAGATCCACGCCAGCTCGGTCAAGGAGCTGGAGGACGGTCTGGCGCCGGAGCTCGTCGAGGAGCTGGAGCGGCTCTCCCTGCCGTTCACGGACGAGGCGACCCCGAGCGACGCCGAACTGAGGATCGCGCAGGCCCAGTTGGTCGGCTGGCTGGAGGGTCTGTTCCACGGCATCCAGACCACGCTGTTCGCCCAGCAGATGGCCGCGCGCGCCCAGCTGGAGTCGATGCGCCGCGCCCTCCCGCCGGGCGCCTCCCACGAGGGCGGCGACGACCCGCGCGCGGGCGGCCGTTCGGGCGGGCCGTACCTCTAGTGCCGTGACCGGAAAGGTTCACCGGCTCTAGACGACTCCCCATACATCAAGGGCCCGGCGTCGGACGCCGGGCCCTTTCGCGTGCTGTTCGTCAGGAGGGCGGATTGCCCGTGGACACGCTCAGCTCGATCTCCGGCATGTCCTTCGGGTCGACATCCGTGCCGGCGGACGGGAACTGGTCCATGACCGCGCCGTCGCCGTAGGTGTTCTCGTCCACGTCCTTGATCTTGAACTTCCAGCCCGCCGCCTGGGCGCACTCCCTGACCGACTTGATGTACTTGAACTTGAAGTCCGGGATCTGGATCTTGTCCGGGTCGTTGTACGACTCCTGCGGCTCGCTGCACTCCGTCGAGTCGATCGTCTTCGACGTGTCCGGCGCGCGGTAGCCCGCCGCCTTGGTCGCCGACGCGGTGGAACTCGCGCTGTTGTCCCCGCCCGCTTCCTCCCTGCCGCTGCCGCCGTTCAGCGCCAGCGCGGCGATCAGACCGCCGACCGCGAGGACTGCCACCACGGCCGAGCCGATGATCACCGGCCGGTTGCTCTTGCCGCCGCCGGACCCCGAGCCGCCGCCGGAGCCGGAGGGCGACCCGGCCACGGTCTGCGGGGTGATGTTGTACGGCGAGGGGGTGTGCGGCCCGTACGGCGACGGAGTGGGCGTCTGGTAGCCGCCCTGCTGCGGGTAGCCGTACGCCGGGGAGGGCGTCGGAGCGCCGTACGGGTTCGGCGTCGGGGCGGGCTGGTACGGCGTCTGGACGTTCCCCTGGGGCGCCGGGGCCGCCTGGTCGACCGGCGGGAACACCGCGGAGCCGACACCCGCGCCGCTCTGCGTGGGGGCGCCCGGGACGATGCTCGGCGGGGCCGCCTGGAAGGAGGCCGCCACGCGCAGGCACTCGTCGCGCATGGACACGGCGGTCGGGAAGCGCTCGTTCGGGTTCTTCTTCAGCGCGCGGGTGATGAGCGCGTCCACGGCCGGCGGCAGCGCCCGGTTGATCGACGAGGAGGTGACCGGCTCCTCCTGCACGTGCGCGTACGCGATCGCCAGCGGGGAGTCCGCCTCGAACGGCAACCGCCCGGTGACCAGTTGGAAGAGCATGATGCCGACGGAGTACAGGTCGCTGCGCGCGTCCACGCCCCGGCCGAGCGCCTGCTCCGGCGAGAGGTACTGCGGGGTGCCGACGACCATGCCGGTCTGCGTCATCGACGTGACGCCCGACTGCATGGCGCGGGCGATGCCGAAGTCCATCACCTTGACGACGCCACGCTTGGTCATCATCACGTTGCCGGGCTTGATGTCGCGGTGGACCAGCCCCATCTCGTGGCTGATCTCCAGCGCGGCGAGCACATCGGCGGTGATCTTCAGCGCCTTGTCGGCGGGCATCGCGCCGAACTGCCGCACGTCCTCGTCGAGCACCGAGCCGAGCGGGCGGCCCTCGACGTACTCCATGACGATGTACGGAGTGGTCATGCCGTCGACCTCGTCCTCGCCGGTGTCGAAGACGGAGACGATGTTGGTGTGGGTGAGCTTGGCCACGGCCTGGGCCTCGCGGCGGAAGCGCTCGCGGAAGGCCTGCTCGCGGCCCAGCTCGGTGTGGAGTGTCTTGATCGCGACCTGGCGGTCGAGCACCGAGTCGTAGGCGAGGTGCACCGAGGCCATGCCGCCTTCGCCGAGCAAGTCGCGCAACTGATAGCGGCCGCCGGCGAGTGACCGCCCCGCGTACCGGCCCTGTGCGGCGTCCTGGCTCATGTTCTCGCGTCCCCCATTGGCCTGCGGCGCCGGCGATTTGTCATTGATCGAATGCGCCATTCCCGGCCAAGTCTGCCCCAGGGCACTGACACGTCAAGCTCGGTGCCCGTTCCGTGACCGTACGCGAAAGAAGCGTCGCGCAAGCGTTACAGCGGACCTACGCCCGGTACACAGAATTTGCACGACAGCGCCTGCTAACGGTTTCATGGCCGGTCTGTCTCGGACCGGCCCCAGGGGTCTTCCCGGACCGGTGGCTTGCGCGGAGGCTGTAGCGTGGCCGACGGAGACCGTAACAACACCGCGCGTACCGCGGGCAGAAACGACGGCGAGGACTGATGGCACAGCAGCAGCGCGCTCAGGGCCCGTCCGACCCCGAGGCGGCTGGCGGCGGTATGTCAGACGCGCCTGAGCTGTGGGGTAACGGCGGGCTAGTCGGGGACGGCCGGTACAGGTTGACCGGCAGACTCGGCCGGGGCGGCATGGCCGAGGTGTTCGCGGCCGAGGACGTACGTCTCGGACGCACCGTGGCCGTGAAGCTCCTGCGGGCCGATCTCGCCGAGGACCCCGTCTCCAAGGCCCGCTTCACGCGCGAGGCCCAGTCGGTGGCGGGCCTCAACCACCACGCGATCGTCGCCGTGTACGACTCCGGCGAGGACTTCGTGGGCGGCCAGTCCGTGCCGTACATCGTGATGGAGCTGGTCGAGGGCCGCACCATCCGTGACCTGCTGCTGAACGCCGAGGCGCCCGGCCCGGAGCAGGCCCTGATCATCGTCTCGGGTGTCCTGGAGGCGCTGGCCTACTCGCACCAGCACGGCATCGTGCACCGCGACATCAAGCCGGCCAACGTCATCATCACGCACAACGGCGCCGTCAAGGTGATGGACTTCGGCATCGCCCGCGCCCTGCACGGCGCGTCCACGACGATGACGCAGACCGGCATGGTCATGGGCACCCCGCAGTACCTCTCCCCGGAGCAGGCCCTCGGCAAGGCGGTCGACCACCGCTCCGACCTGTACGCGACGGGCTGCCTGCTGTACGAACTGCTCGCGCTGCGTCCGCCGTTCACGGGCGAGACCCCGCTGTCGGTGGTCTACCAGCACGTTCAGGACATCCCGGTGCCCCCGTCCGAGACCTCTGAGGGCGCGTCCCCGCCGGAGCTCGACGGGCTTGTCATGCGCTCACTCGCCAAGGAGCCGGACGACCGGTTCCAGACCGCCGAGGAGATGCGCGGGCTGGTCCAGTACGGGCTGCAGATGCTGTACGACCAGGGCGGCCACACCGGCACCTGGGACACCGGCCCCGTCACCTCGCACGGCGGTCGGCAGACCCCGGCCGGGGGCTTGGCCGGCACCTCGGTGATGCAGCACCCCGGCGACTCCTCCGGCACCACGCAGATCCCGCAGCCGATCCTGCCCTCCGGGTACGGCGGCGGTGACGAGGGCGGCTTCGAGGGGCACGGCAACCGGGGCAGCGGCCGCGGCAAGCTGTGGATCCTGGCCGTCCTCGCGGTGATCGCCATCGCGGCGGGCGTGGCGCTGGCGCTGAACAACGGCGGTTCGGGCAAGGGCGGCGGCGAGACCACGAAGTCGCCGACCCAGTCCCAGACGACCAAGGACGAGGAGCCGTCCAAGTCGCCGAGCGAATCGGCGAGCGAAGAGCCGAGCGAAGATGACACCTCGGGCGACGGCACCGGCGGTTCGGGCTCCGGCTCGTACTACTCGCCGTCGCCCCGACCGTCGTACTCGCAGTCCCCGTCGCCCAGCAGCGAGCCGAGCGACGAGCCGACGGACCAGCCGACCGACACGCAGCCGTCGAACCCGGCGACCCAGTCGCCGCCCCCGGCGAGCGACCCGGAGACGCCCCCCGCGGACGACGGCGGCACGACGGACGGCGGCACGACGACCGGCGTCGCAGGCGGAGGCGTCGGGGGCGGCTGACGCCGAGCCGATCATCAGTCGACACACGCGCGTGGAGCCCGATGGGGCTCCACGCGCGTGTGCGTTGCGCCGAAGCAGGTGCTTCTTCCTCCGGCTTCTCCCCCCGGCTTCTTCCTGTACTTCTGCCCGGCTGGCCGAAAGACGCGGAGAACAAAGCTCCCGATTTCTCCTCCTCTGCGGCCGAAAGAGTCGTTCATGAACTCTTCCCGTCGCCGGGGTGACCGGGATAACGTGCCGGTGTTCCGGCCCCCTGCCAGGCTGTGACCAGAGCCGTGACCAGCGGCTTCTCCGAACCCGTGGGAAATACTCGGATCTCCAAGCAAAAATAGTTGGAGATCCAAGCAAAAACGCAGGTCAGGAGGGGTTTCACAGAAATGTGGAGCACTGGGTAACGTGATTGATGCAGGGCGCTCGCCGGGGCACCTGTCACGCCTGTTCCCGGCCGAGTGGCACCCACCCCGTGCAACGGGTGTCGGAAACAGGTGAGCCGCACTGGATCCCGGCAATCCCGGGGGCCGGACCGACGGAGGAGCACACGTGACCGTGGAGAGCACTGCCGCGCGCACACCGCGACGCAGCGCCGGGAGCAAGGCCGGCACCGCCGGTGCCAAAGCAGCCGGCACCACCGGTACCAAGCGCACCACCCGCACGACAGCCAAGAAGGGAACCGCCGCCCAGCAGGGCGCCGACCCCGAACTCGTGCAATTGCTGACGCCCGAGGGCGAGCGCATCAAGAACGCCGAGTACGACAAGTACGTCGACGGCTTCACCCCCGAAGACCTCCGCGGCCTGTACCGCGACATGGTGCTCACCCGGCGCTTCGACGCCGAGGCCACCGCCCTGCAACGCCAGGGCGAGCTGGGCCTGTGGGCCTCACTGCTCGGCCAGGAGGCCGCCCAGATCGGCTCCGGCCGGGCGCTGCGCGACGACGACTACGTCTTCCCGACCTACCGTGAGCACGGCGTCGCCTGGTGCCGCGGCGTCGACCCGACGAACCTCCTCGGCATGTTCCGCGGCGTGAACAACGGCGGCTGGGACCCCAACAGCAACAACTTCCAGCTGTACACGATCGTCATCGGCTCCCAGACGCTGCACGCGACGGGCTACGCCATGGGCGTCGCCAAGGACGGCGCGGACTCGGCGGTCATCGCCTACTTCGGCGACGGCGCCTCCAGCCAGGGCGACGTCGCGGAGTCCTTCACCTTCTCCGCGGTCTACAACGCCCCGGTCGTCTTCTTCTGCCAGAACAACCAGTGGGCGATCTCCGAACCCACCGAGAAGCAGACCCGGGTGCCGCTCTACCAGCGCGCCCAGGGCTACGGCTTCCCGGGCGTCCGTGTGGACGGCAACGACGTCCTGGCCTGCCTCGCGGTGACGAAGTGGGCCCTGGAGCGGGCCCGCGCCGGTGAGGGACCGACCCTGGTCGAGGCGTACACGTACCGCATGGGTGCCCACACCACCTCCGACGACCCCACCCGCTACCGCCACGACGACGAGCGGGCGGCCTGGGAGGCGAAGGACCCGATCCTGCGGCTGCGCCGCCACCTCGAGGCCTCAAACCACGCGAACGAGGGATTCTTCGAGGAACTGGAGGCGGAGAGCGAAGCGTTGGGCAAACGAGTGCGCGAAGCGGTCCGTGCCATGCCGGACCCGGACCACTTCGCCATCTTCGAGAACGTGTACGCGGACGGGCACGCGCTCGTCGACGAGGAGCGTGCGCAGTTCGCCGCCTACCAGGCTTCGTTCGCGGACGTAGAGGGGGGTCACTGAAATGGCCGAGACCGTCAAGAACATGGCCATGGCCAAGGCGATCAACGAGTCGCTGCGCCGCGCCCTGGAGACCGACCCCAAGGTTCTCGTCATGGGCGAGGACGTCGGCAAGCTCGGCGGTGTCTTCCGTGTCACCGACGGCCTGCAGAAGGACTTCGGCGAGAGCCGTGTCATCGACACCCCGCTCGCCGAGTCCGGCATCGTCGGCACCGCGATCGGTCTCGCCCTGCGCGGCTACCGCCCCGTGGTGGAGATCCAGTTCGACGGCTTCGTCTTCCCCGCCTACGACCAGATCGTCACCCAGCTCGCCAAGATGCACGCCCGCTCCCTGGGCAAGGTCAAGCTCCCCGTCGTCGTGCGCATCCCCTACGGTGGCGGTATCGGCGCGGTCGAGCACCACTCCGAGTCCCCCGAGGCCCTCTTCGCCCACGTCGCCGGCCTGAAGATCGTCTCCCCGTCCAACGCCGCCGACGCGTACTGGATGATGCAGCAGGCCATCCAGAGCGACGACCCGGTCATCTACTTCGAACCCAAGCGCCGCTACTGGGACAAGGCCGAGGTCAGCACGGAGGCCATCCCGGGCCCGCTGCACAAGGCACGCGTGGTCCGCGAGGGCACCGACCT
>NZ_JBICUX010000011.1:0-325593 GCF_043198595.1 Streptomyces sp. NPDC048751 | reverse complement strand
TGCGAGGTCGAGACCGCCAAGGCGGCCGTCGAACTCCCCATCCCCTACGACGGCGTGGTCCGCGCCCTCCACTTCACCGAGGGCACCACGGTGGACGTCGGCGCCCCCATCATCGCGGTGGAGGCGGCTGCCGAGGCCGAGCGCGTCCCCGTCCTCGTCGGCTACGGCGTGGCCGAGTCCCCCACCCGCCGCCGCCCCCGCACCACCCCACCGACCGGGCACAACGGCCACACCCCCACCACCCGCCCGCTGGCCAAGCCCCCCGTGCGCAAGCTCGCCAAGGACCTCGGCGTCGATCTGACCGCCGTCATCCCCTCCGGCACCGACGGCGTCATCACCCGCGAGGACGTCCACGCGGCGGCAGCACCCGCACCCGCACCCGAGCGGCCGATGGAGATCACCGCCACCGCCCGCGAGACCCGTGTCCCGGTCAAGGGCGTCCGCAAGGCGACGGCCGCGGCCATGGTCGGCTCCGCGTTCACCGCGCCCCACGTCACCGAGTTCATCACCGTCGACGTGACCCGCACGATGAAGCTCGTCGAAGAGCTCAAGCGGGACAAGGACATGCAAGGCCTGCGCGTCAACCCGCTGCTGCTGATCACCAGGGCCCTCCTGGTCGCCGTGAAGCGCAACCCGGACATCAACGCCTCCTGGAACGAGGCGACCCAGGAGATCGTCCAGAAGCACTACGTCAACCTCGGCATCGCCGCCGCCACGCCCCGCGGTCTGCTCGTCCCGAACATCAAGGACGCCCACACCAAGACACTCCCGCAGCTCGCGGAGGCCCTCGGCGAGCTGGTGACCACCGCCCGCCTGGGCACGACCGCTCCCGCGGACCTGCGCGGCGGCACGATCACCGTCACGAACATCGGCGTCTTCGGCATCGACACGGGCACCCCGCTCCTCAACCCGGGCGAGGCGGCGATCCTCGCGGTCGGCGCGATCAAGCTGCGGCCGTGGGTCCACGAGGGCGAGGTCAAGCCCCGCCGGGTCACCACGCTGGCGTTGAGCTTCGACCACCGCCTGGTCGACGGGGAGCTGGGTTCGAAGGTCCTCGCCGACATCGCGGAGATCCTGGAGCACCCGAAGCGGCTCATCACCTGGGCCTGACCGGCGGCAGGGACACGAGAACGGCCCGTACGGGATGCCGTACGGGCCGTTCTTCGAGGAGCCTCTGTGGAGCTAAGGAGAATTGAACTCCTGACCTCCTGCATGCCATGCAGGCGCTCTACCAACTGAGCTATAGCCCCTTGTGTCTCGTCCCGCTCGGCGGGGCGAACAAGAAGAACTTTAGCCTGCGACCTGCCGGAAAGTGAAATCCGGGTACGGGGGCCCTCCCCGGGCCGCCTCGGGCACGCTCAGTCGTCGTCGCCGAGCACCGGCTCCGGCAGGGTGCCGGCGTTGTGCTCGAGGAGACGCCAGCCGCGGGCGCCCTCGCCGAGGACCGACCAGCAGCAGTTGGAGAGGCCGCCGAGGCTCTCCCAGTGGTGCGCCTCCAGGCCGAGGAGACGCCCGATGGTGGTGCGGATGGTGCCGCCGTGGCTGACCACGACGAGGGTGCCGCTCTCGGGGAGCTTCTCGGCGTGCCGCAGGACGACGGGGGCGGCGCGGTCGGCGACCTCCGTCTCCAGTTCGCCGCCGCCGCGGCGCACGGCCTCGCCGCGCTTCCACGCGGTGTACTCCTCGCCGTGCCGGGAGAGGATCTCCTCGTGCGTCAGGCCCTGCCAGAGGCCGGCGTAGGTCTCGCGCAGGCCCTCGTCGTGGGCGACGTCGAGGCCGGTGAGCCCGGCGAGCTCGGCGGCGGTGTGCGCGGCCCGCTGGAGGTCGGAGGCGACGATCGCGTCGGGCTCCAGGGAGGCGAGCAGCCGGGCGGCGCGGCGGGCCTGGGCGACGCCGGTCTCGGTCAGCGGGACGTCCGTGGTGCCCTGGAAGCGGCGCTCCACGTTCCACGAGGTCTGGCCGTGCCGCCAGAGGATGACCCGGCGCCCCCTTCCGGCCCCACGGCCGGCGGGTGCGCTCACCTCAGGTCCCCGAACGAGGTCGTGGCGTCCTCCGCGGCCTGCAGCCTGGCGTGTTCCTCGGCCTTGCCGCGGGTGGCCCTGGCGTCCTCGGGCAGTTCCAGCTCGGGGCAGTCCTTCCACAGCCGCTCCAGGGCGTAGAAGACGCGCTCCTCGCTGTGCTGGACGTGGACGACGATGTCGACGTAGTCGAGGAGGACCCAGCGGGCCTCGCGGTCGCCCTCGCGGCGCACCGGCTTGGCGCCGAGGTCCTTGTTCAGGCGCTCCTCGATCTCGTCCACGATGGACTTGACCTGGCGGTCGTTGGGCGCGGAGGCCAGCAGGAAGGCGTCCGTGATCGACAGCACGTCGCTGACGTCGTAGGCGATGATGTCGTGCGCGAGCTTGTCGGCTGCCGCCTGGGCGGCGGTGTTGATGAGCTCGATGGAGCGGTCAGTGGCGGTCACTACATGGCTTTCCGTCGGCGGTCACTTGAGACCAAGGGTCTCACGGACCGCCGACGGCACCTCATCCGATTACGACGACGAGGGCTTGTAGTCCTGGCCGAGGACCACCGCGACGTCCGCGTTTCCGGGGACGCTCCCCTTGGTGACACTGCTGTCGGGCAGGCCCAGGGTCTTGGCGACCTCGGTGGCGTTCTCCTTGTTCCCGGCGTCGGAGTACGTGACCTTGGAGGTGGCCTGCGCACTGGACGCCGTACCGGCCTCCAGGAAGGTGAAGCCGCCGTTCAGGAGCACCACGCGCGCGTCCTCGGTGTCGGACTTGCTGCCACTGGCGTTCTGGACGGAGACACTGACGGCCGCGTCCTGGTCGGGGCTCTTCGCGGTGCCGCCGAGGACGTCCTTGACGACGCTCGCGCTGGCCTGCGCGCTGAGCGTGCCGTCGGTCTGCACCGGCAGCAGGGCGGACTTGTAGTCGCCGCCCTTGGCGAGGTCGGCGAGTTTGGCGAGGAAGGTGCCGAGGTCCTGGTCGGTGAGGGACGGGTCGAGGATCTGCGCCAGCGTCTGCACCGTGACGGTCGCCGCCTTCGGGTCGGACGACATCTTGCGCAGTACGCCCTGCATGACCTGCCCGAACCGCTCCAGCTGGGCGTTCTGGGCCTCGCCGGGGGCGCGGTAGGTGGCGTAGGCCACGGCCATCTTGCCGCTGAGGGTCTGGTCCTCGCCCTTGTGGACGAGCGGGGCGGCGCCCTTCTTCTTGGCGCTCGGGTCGGGTACGTCGGTGTCGGTGTCGACGTCGATGTCGCCGATGAGGTCGACGAGGTTCTGCAGGTACGGCGTGTCCAGGCGCCAGGTGCCCTGGATGTCGGTGCCGAGGACGGTGTCGATGGCGTCCCGGGTGCCGGAGGAGCCGTCGTCCTCGACGGACTTGGCGAGGGTGGTCGTGGTGCCGTCCTCGTCGGTGAGGACGAGGGAGTTGGGCAGCAGCACGGTGGTGCCCTGCTTGGTGGTGGTGTTGTCGACGAGCAGCGCCGTGGAGGTGCCGCCCTTCGCGGTGTTGTGCAGATGGACGACGATCACGTCCCGCTTCTGGGCGCCCGTGGCGGTCGTGGTGCCGGTCTTGGTGTCCGACGACGACAGGCCGGGCAGCTTCCCGGCGAACCAGAGGTAGCCGACCCCGCCGACCGCGACCAGGGCCATGACGACGGCGAGGGCGACGAGGCGGCTGCGGGCGCGGCGCTTGGCCTCCTCGCGGCGCTCGGTGCGGTTCTCGGTGAAGTTCAGCCAGTCGATGACGTCCTCGGAGTCCTGGTCGGGCTCCTCGACGAACGAGAACTGCTCGGTGTGGTACTCCCGCTGCTCGGGCTCCGGCGCGGGGGCCGCCTCCTGGGGCGGTCCGGCCTGCTGCGGGATGTGGGCGGTCTGCTCCGCGACCCGTGGCTGCTGCCCGCTCGACGCGGTCTGCCCGTAGGGGTCGTACGGGGCCGAGGTGCCGTAGGTGCCGGTGTCGTACGAGCCGGTGTCGTAGGTGCCTGTGTCGTAGGTGCTGGTGTCGTAGGACCCGTAGGTCTGCGGCTGCTGCTGGCCGGTGTGGTACGGGTCATAGCCGTAGCCCTGCTGCCCGTAGCCTTCGTAGGACGTCTGAGGCGCCTGCTGTGCCTGGGTCTGGGCGTGCGTCTGGGCCTGGGTTTGGGCCTGCCGGTATATCGGTCGGCCGTACTCGTCGTAGCCGACGAGTTCGTACTGGTCGTCGTGACCGCCGCCGTAACCCGCGTCGTATCGGTCGTTCACCGGTGCCCCTCTCGGCTCACTCGCCGCGGTACAGCTCGCGCTTGTCGATGTAGCGCACGACTCCGTCCGGCACGAGATACCAGACGGGGTCGCCCTTGGCGACTCTCGCACGGCAGTCGGTCGAGGAGATGGCGAGGGCGGGAACCTCGACGAGCGAGACGCCGCCCTCCGGGAGTCCGGGGTCGGCCAGGTTGTGGCCGGGCCGGGTCACCCCGATGAAGTGCGCGAGGGAGAACAGTTCCGCCGAGTCCCGCCAGGTGATGATCTGGCCGAGGGCGTCGGCGCCGGTGATGAAGAACAGGTCCGTGTCGGGGTTGAGCGCCCGCAGGTCGCGCAGGGTGTCCACGGTGTAGGTGGGTCCGCCGCGGTCGATGTCGATGCGGCTCACCGAGAACTGGGGGTTCTCGGCGGTCGCGATGACCGTCATCAGGTAGCGGTCCTCGGCCGGGGAGACCTTGCGGTGGGTCTTCTGCCACGGCTGCCCGGTCGGCACGAACACGACCTCGTCGAGGTGGAACTGCGCGGCGACCTCACTGGCCGCCACGAGGTGCCCGTGGTGGATCGGGTCGAACGTTCCGCCCATGACGCCCAGACGGCGCTTGCCACGGCTCGAAGGACCGGTAGGCATGTCCTGCTCTCCCATGCGTGCAGACCCTACCGGCCCCGCCCCGGGGCCCCGGAAGCCGGACGCCCGGGGTGCCCCGGTATGGACCGTCTGCGACTCAGCGGTCGCGGTTGAAGCGGGTGGTGATCCACAGCAGGAGCAGCAGGATGATGAACGCTCCACCGCCGGTGACCAACGGGTTCAGGCTCTCGTGGTTGCCGCCGTGCTCCTCGCCCTCGGCGGCGAGGGTGACCAGCTGGGCAGCGGCGCTGTGAAGGCTCATCTTCGGCAGGACCTATCCGGTGTGGGCGGGATAAAGATGTCGGCCCATGGTAAGGGGGCGGCTCGGGCGCGCTCACGCCGACTCCGCCGTTGGGGATCACGGGCGGGCCGGGGGGAACCTTCGCGCGCGTTCAGTCGTCCTTCCGCCTGTAGCCCCGCAGCAGGAACCAGGCGGTCAGCGCACAGCCGAGGATCATCACGATCAGGACGATCCGGAGCAGGTTCCCCGCTCCTTGTTGCGGTGCGGCGCTCGCGGCCTCGACGAGCCAGGCGGACGCGGGGTTGTGCTCCATGGACGGGACTCCTTCGCTGTACCCCGTCCACCGTATATCCGCCTAGGCTGGGCTCCGCCTCGGGGACGCAAAGGGCCACACAAGGGCCCGCAAAAGGGCCGCAGACGAGCAGTGGGGGGAAGAATGTCCGAAGACGGTCACCAGCAGGGGGAGCACGAGAGGGTGCCGAGCAGGCAGCGCAGGCGCTTCCCGGAGATCTCCTCCCGTGCGTACGAGCACCCCGCCGACCGCAGCGCCCTGGTGGCCCTGCGCAAGCTGAGCGGCTTCGACACGGTGTTCAAGGCCCTCAGCGGTCTGCTGCCCGAGCGCAGCCTGCGCCTGCTGTTCCTGTCCGACTCGGTCCGCGTCTCCGACCAGCAGTTCGCCCACCTCAACGTGATGCTGCGGGACGCGTGTTACATCCTGGACCTGGAGAAGGTCCCGCCGATGTACGTCAACCAGGACCCGCAGCCGAACGCGATGTGCATCGGCCTGGACGAGCCGATCATCGTCGTCACCACGGGGCTGGTGGAGCTGCTCGACGAGGAGGAGATGCGGGCGGTCGTCGGCCACGAGGTGGGGCACGCCCTGTCCGGCCACTCCGTCTACCGCACGATCCTGCTGTTCCTGACCAGCCTGGCGCTGCGCGTCGCGTGGATCCCGCTGGGCAACCTCGCGATCATGGCGATCGTGACCGCGCTGCGCGAGTGGTTCCGCAAGTCGGAGCTGTCCGCCGACCGCGCCGGTCTCCTCGTCGGCCAGGACGTGCGGGCCTCCATGCGCGGCCTGATGAAGATCGCGGGTGGCAACCATCTGCACGAGATGAACGTGGACGCGTTCCTGGAGCAGGCCGAGGAGTACGAGGCGGGCGGCGACCTGCGCGACTCCGTCCTGAAGATCCTCAACGTGCTGCCCCGCTCCCACCCCTTCACCACGGTCCGCGCCGCCGAGCTGAAGAAGTGGGCCGAGTCCCGCGACTACCAGCGCATCATGGACGGCCACTACCCGCGCCGCACCGAGGACAAGGACACCTCGGTCACCGACTCCTTCCGCGAGTCGGCGTCGCACTACGCCGACCACGTCAAGAACTCCAAGGACCCCCTGATGAAGCTGGTCACCGACTTCGCGGGCGGCGCCGGCGACCTCGGCGGCCGTGTCCGCCGGGGCTTCAACGGCTTCACGGCGCCCGCGCCCCCGAAGGACCGGCCTGAGGACCAGCCGCCCCGCGACGAGGACTGAGCCCGCTCACACCTTCGGCTGCGCGCTCGCGGCCAGCGACCCGCACAGCGCCGTCGTCCCGCCCGTCGCGTACGGGTCGGTGCCGGCCGGGCCGCCCGTCTTCGCGGTCTGGCCGGCCAGCAGCGGGTGCAGGTGGTTGGCCGAGTCCTCCGCGCAGGACAGCGGCCCGGCCTGGACGTAGGAGACGGCGAGCTGGGCCTGGTGCAGCCGCAGGTCGTCGCGGTCGAAGCGGAAGTGCAGCTCGCGCCGGACGGTGAACAGGGACGCCTTCGCACCGTCGGCGGAGCCGGTCGGCCGCAGCGCGTACACGAAGGTGTGGTCCGCGGTGACCTCGAGGGTGGACGAGTCGGTCTCGGCGGCCTGCAGCGTGCCTTGCACCCGGATCTTCCGGTCGGCCAGCTCGGCCTGGGAGGGGTCGAAGCGGACCAGCCACCCGGTCGGCGCGTGCCTGCCGTCGGCGGTCGGCCGCTCGAAGCTCTCGTCGAACTGGTCGAGCTGGTCCGCGTCGAGCAGCATCCGCGCGGGCCGCACCTGCTCACCGGTGAGCACCTCGGGGTACAGCGAGGACCGGACGATGTACTCCTTCGCGGTGATCAGGGCGGTGACGACCTGGCTGTCCGAGAAGTGCGCGGTCCGGCGGGAGGCGGGCAGCGGAATGCCCTCCGCGCCCACCCGGAACTGCGCGGCGGGGCTGTGCGCGTACAGGTACGCGGTGTCACTGGCCCCGGGTACCTTGCCCTGCGGGGCGAGCGGGATGACCGTCATCCGCAGCGGTTCCGCGGGCTGCTGCGCGCCGGGGCTCTGGTAGGGGTGCCGGATGCCCATGTAGACGGCCGTACCGAAGGCGACGGCGACCAGCAGGACCAGGATCAGCGCCTGCCGGGACAGTCCCCGGCGCAGCGGCGGCCGGCGGCGTACGGCGGGCGCGTGGTCGGCCATCCGCTCCTGCGCGGAGTACTCCTGAAGGCGGGCAGCACGGACGAACGACTCGTCGAAGACGACGGATCGGTACTCGTCCTCGCCACCTCCGGGAGCTCCCTCGGGTGTCCCCTCCGGTGGGTCTCCAGGCCCGCCCATACCTTCAGGGTAGGTCTCAGCGACCTCGCATAAACGCCCTGCCACGCGCCAACTTCTGACAGGTGCTCACCAAGGCGGGCGGGATCGCTCAGGGCGTGCGCGGGGTGGCCGACACGGCTGGCCGAGAGTAGTCGGCGGAGGCCGAGGGCGCCGCCGGGCCGCCCTGTTCCAGGTTGGTCGAGGCGGGCAGCGGAACCTGGTCACGGCTGCCCGAGGAGGCGCCCCGGTACACCGCGGCGAAGGCCAGCGCGACCATACCGACGCCCATCACGACGGCGAGCACCCAGGCGACGGGGCGGTGCCAGCGGACCTGCTTGCCGTACGTCCCGGGGGCGCCGTAGTGGCCGTCGAGGGCGTAGGGGTCGTCCAGGTCGTCGTCGAAGTCGGGATCATGGCCGAAACCGCCGTACCCGTCGTCGTAGCGTTCGCCGCCGCGGGCGGCGCGGCGGGCCTCCGCCTCGGAGGCCTCGGCTCTCGCCTGCGCGGCGGCCAGGAGGCGTTCGACGGCGGTCGGCTCGTGCACCACGGCCGCCTGTACGAAGGCCTCGTCGAAGACCACGGAGGCGAACTCTTCGTCCGACACCCCGCGGTCGTGGTCGTCGTCGGGCTCCCAGCCGTCAGGGAACGGCGTGCCCCCCACGTCCTCCGGCACGGATCCAGACTAGACCCGGGGGTTCGCTTTGGGCAGGTGGTACGCAAATTCGTCCGCCGGTGAGACGTCTTCCCACGGACTCCGCACGGTCGCCGGACTCAGGGGTCCTTCAGCGCCGGATGTGCCCGTCGCCGGTGACGATGTACTTGGTGCTGGTCAGCTCGGGCAGGCCCATCGGGCCGCGGGCGTGCAGCTTCTGGGTGGAGATGCCGATCTCCGCGCCGAAGCCGAACTGACCGCCGTCCGTGAACCGGGTCGACGCGTTGACGGCCACCGTCGTGGAGTCGACCAACTGGGTGAACCGGCGGGCCGCCTGCTGCGAGGTCGTCACGATGGCCTCGGTGTGCCCGGAGGTCCACAGCCGGATGTGCTCGACGGCCCGGTCGAGCGAGTCGACGACGGCGGCGGCGATGTCGTACGACAGGTACTCCGTCTCCCAGTCCTCGGTCGTCGCCTCGACGACGGTCGCCTTGGAGTCCTTGGCGTACGCCAGCACCCGCTCGTCGGCGTGCACGGTCACGCCGGCCTCGGCGAGGGCGTCCAGGGCGCGGGGCAGGAACTCGGGGGCGATGTCCTGGTGGACCAGCAGGGTCTCGGCGGCGTTGCAGACGCCGACCCGCTGGGCCTTGGAGTTGATCAGGATGTCGATCGCGGTGTCGAGGTCGGCGTGGGCGTCGACGTAGACGTGGCAGTTGCCGGTGCCGGTCTCGATGACGGGGACGACGGACTCCTGGACGACGGCGTTGATCAGCGAGGCGCCGCCGCGTGGGATCAGCACGTCGACCAGGCCCCGGGCGCGCATCAGCTCGCGCACGGAGTCGCGGCTCTCGCCCGGCACCAGCTGGATCGCGTCGGCGGGCAGTCCGGCGCCGCCCACGGCGTCGCGCAGCACCCGCACGAGCGCGGTGTTCGACTCGTACGCCGAGGACGAGCCCCGCAGCAGCACCGCGTTGCCGGACTTCAGGCAGAGGGCGGCGGCGTCGACCGTCACGTTGGGGCGGCCCTCGTAGATGATCCCGACGACCCCGAGCGGCACGCGGACCTGGCGCAGGTCGATGCCGTTGGGCAGGGTGGAGCCGCGTACGACCTCGCCGACCGGGTCGGGCAGCGCGACGATGTCGCGCACGTCGGAGGCGATGGCGCGCACCCGCTCCGGGGTGAGCGTGAGCCGGTCGATCATGCCCTCGCTGATGCCGGCCTCGCGCGCCTTGGCGACGTCCTCGGCGTTCGCCTCGACGATCTCGCTCGTACGGACCTCCAGCGCGTCGGCGATGGCCAGCAGCGCGTCGTCCTTGGCGGCCCGGGGCAGCGGCGCGAGGTCGGCGGCGGCGGCCTTGGCGCGGTAGGCGGCCTGGGTGACCGGGGACATGGCGTCGTACGGGGAGAGCGTGGTCATGAGGGAAGCGTAGTGCGCCGGGCGGCGACCGCGAGCGTTCATCCCACTCGGCGAGACGGGATGAGACGGATCAAAAAGGATGGACTCCCACCGGGCTCGCCGGTGGTGGGCCGTACCCCTCGGCGACGCGCTGGTGGTAGGTCTGGCGGTCGATGACCTCCAGGCCGACGATCTCCCAGGGCGGCAGCCCCGCGGTCTGGCGGTGCTCGCCCCACAGCCGCAGCGCCACGGCGGCCGCGTCGTGCAGGTCGCGGGCCTCCTCCCAGTAGCGGATCTCCGCGTGGTCCTGCGCGTAGCGGCTGGTCAGCAGGAAGGGGTGGTCGTTGGCCAGCTGTTCGAGGGCGCGGCGCACCTCCGGCAGCGGGGCCTGTCGTCCGGAGACACTGAGGGTGACGTGCCACAGGCGGGGCAGGTCGACGGGCTCCTCGCCGTCGTAGCGGTCACCGGCGGCGACGCTGGTCAGCGCGCGTTCCTCGCCGACCGCACGCGTGGGGCCGCCGCCCGTACCACCGCGGGACGCCGCCGCCCCAGGGCGCACTCGTCTCACGACGGCCTCCTTTACGCATGGTCGAGCACAGCTCGTGCGGGTCGGGTCCCCCGAGACACAGTTGAGCAGGCCGGAGGGCGTCGTGGGGCGGTTTCACCGAACGTCCCACACCTGGAGCGGCCGTTCGAGCCCTGGCACAGGAGCGGGATCGGTGCAGGCTCAGTGCAGGATCACCAGATCGTCCCGGTGGACGACCTCCCGCTCGTACTCCGCGCCCAGCTCACGCGCCAGTTCCCGGGTGGAGCGGCCGATCAGCTGGGGGATCTCCTTGGCGTCGAAGTTGACGAGCCCGCGCGCCACGGCGCGGCCCCGGCCGTCCCGCAGTTCGACGGGGTCACCGGCGCTGAACTCGCCCTCGACGCCGGCGATCCCGGCCGGCAGCAGGGAGGTGCGCCGTTCGACGACGGCCCGCACCGCCCCGTCGTCCAGGGTCAGGGAGCCCTGCGGGGTGGAGGCGTGCTGGAGCCACAGGAGCCGGTCGGCGGAGCGTTTGCCGGCGGGGTGGAAGTAGGTGCCGGTGTCGCCCCCGGAGAGAGCGTCGGCCGCGTGCACGGCGCTGGTGAGCACCACGGGGATGCCGGCGGCGGCGGCGATGCGGGCGGCCTCGACCTTGGTGACCATGCCGCCGGTGCCGACACCCGCCTTGCCCGCGCTGCCGATCTCCACGTGCGCGAGGTCCTCGGGCCCCCGGACCTCCGCTATCCGCGAGGTGCCGGGCTTGCTGGGGTCGCCGTCGTACACGCCGTCCACGTCGGACAGCAGCACCAGCAGGTCGGCGTGGACGAGGTGGGCGACGAGGGCGGCGAGTCGGTCGTTGTCGCCGAAGCGGATCTCGTCCGTGGCGACGGTGTCGTTCTCGTTGACGATCGGGAAGGCGCCCATCGCCAGCAGCTTGTCGAGGGTGCGGGAGGCGTTGCGGTGGTGGGCCCGGCGGCTCATGTCGTCGCTGGTCAGCAGCACCTGGCCGACCCGGACGGCGTAGCGGGCGAAGGAGGCGGTGTAGCGGGCCACGAGCAGGCCCTGGCCGACGCTGGCGGCGGCCTGCTGGCGGGCCAGGTCCCTGGGGCGGCGGCGCAGGCCGAGCGGCGCGAGCCCGGCGGCGATGGCACCGGAGGAGACCAGGACGATCTCCTTCTCCCCTCCGCTGCGGCTCTTGGCGAGGACGTCGACGAGCGCGTCCACGCGGTCGGCGTCCAGACCGCCGGAGGCGGTGGTCAGCGACGAGGAACCCACCTTGACGACGATCCTGCGGGCCTCGCTCACGGCCTGCCTTGCCCCTGCCACCTTGGTGTCTGTCCCCTCGCGCAGTTACGGCTACCCGCCTGGCAATCTACGCGAAGGGGACCCCTCGGCGCGCCCCGGTCCAGCCTCCGGACAGTGGTGGGCTCTGCGGCGGTGGCGCTATGCGGCGGTGGCGCCGCCGGGCCTGCCGCCGCGCGACGGGAGCGCCCTGCGCAGCACGCGCCGCACCTTGCGCTTGGCTCGGCGAAGGAACGTCTCCGCCGGCCCCTTGCGCCAGCCCGGGTAGCCCTTGGCCTCGCGCGCCTCCGCGAGGTAGACGCGGTCGGGGACGCCGGCCTTGCGGTCGCGGAAGTGGGGATAGGCGAGGTAGAGCCGGGTGTTCTGCTTCTTCAGGACGGCGTCGGGCTCCCGCTTGGCCTTGACGAACTCGAGGACGTCCTTGAGGAGGTCGGGGCGCTGCATGGCCACCAGGTGCAGCCGCAGCCGCTCCTGGACCTTCAGGCGCTGGGCGACGCCCTCGTTCCAGTGCGCGTCCATCAGCGGCTTGGCCAGCTCCATCTTGGTGCGCCGGACCTCCTCGGTGTCCCGCAGGAACACCGGCCCGAACTGCGGCAGCAGGGTCACGGTGAAGGGGCGGACCATCAGCACGTCCCGCTTGGGGCCGGCCGGGACCATCCGCTCGATGAGCCCCATCAGGGCGCGCGCGGAGTCGAAGCGCAGGGTGTAGCTGCCGCTCTTCGTGACGTGCTTGCCGTCGTCGCGGCCCACCAGGTAGTAGCAGGTGTAGTCGGCGACGACGGAGATGCCGTCGGCCCGCAGGTAGGCCTCCAGCGTGAACAGCGCGTCCTCACCGGTCCACAGGGACTCGTCGAACCGGATGCCGTGACGTTCCAGCAGGGCGCGGCGGAAGAGCTTCTGGGCGCTGAGGGTGAACTTGATGTTGGAGGAGTAGACGTCGGTGCGCTCGAGCGTCTTGCCCCACATCGACTTGGGCGCGTTGCGGTTGACGCCCTCGACCTTGCCGAGGACGACGTCCGTGCCGGCCTTGTCGGCCATCGCGACCATGCGCTCCAGAGCCTCGGGGCCGAGCCGGTCGTCGGCGTCGAGGAAGAAGACGTAGCGTCCGGCCGCCTTGCCGAGGCCGACGTTGCGCGGGCCGCTGGGGCCGCCGGAGTTCTCCTGGCGGATGACCGTCACGGGCATCGGGGCGCGCGCGGCGAACTCCTCCAGGTACTCACCGGTGCCGTCCTTGGAGCCGTCGTCGATGGCGACGACCTCGATGCGCGTCGGGTCCAGAGTCTGCGCTTCGACGGACGCGAGGCACTCGACCAGATACGGCATCGCCTCGTACGCCCCGATGACCACGGTGACGTCAGGCTGCGTAACGGTCACGTTTCCCCCTCATTACGGGGAGTTCACCCCGTATCAACGGCTTGGATACCAGGTAGACGGGTAACCGGAACGTGCGGTTGCCTCCCCTGTTCAGTGATCCGCATCACATGAATGAAACAGGCTCGGCTCCGAGGATCGTGCCTCGGAACCGAGCCCTCTGTATGGGAGAACCTCAAGGTCAGCCCGCCGTCGCGCCCTCCGCGTCGCCGGAGGCGGTGGCCCGTGGTGCGGGAACGGCGTTCGCCAGCTCCGCCTGCTCGGCCTGCTCCACCTGCTCGGTCTTCTCCTCCTGTTCGGCCTGCTCGCCCAGCTCGCCCAGCTCGGCGGCGATCCGGGAGTCCTGGCCGACGTTGCGGGCCTCGGCCTTGAGCGCGAGGTTCGTCACCGCGGTGTTGAACTGCTGGATGGAGGTCGGCTCGTCCGGCCCCAGCAGGTACTGCTTCAGCTCCGTCCGGTCCTCGGCCAGCGGGTCCGCGGCCGGGTCGCGTACGGCGTCGAGCAGCTCGCCCAGCTCGGCGGCGCTGTTGGACAGGATCACGGCCGCGCGCACCGCGGTGTTCTGCAGCTTGAACTCCTCCACCCCGAGCTCGGCGGAGTCCGTCACCGCGTACGGCTTGCCACTGGCGATGAAGTCGGAGACCACGCTGGAGATGTCGGAGACCATCGCGTCGGAGACGTTGAAGCAGTCGTACAGGCGCGGCTGGGCGCCCGTGACGACGCGGTGCTCCCACGTCGGGACGGAACGCCAGTGGGCGTCGTTCCACTCGGCGCGCAGCCGGGCGATCTCCTGGTGCTTCTTGATGTCGACCATGCCGTCGCGGCTTCCCTCGGCCTCGTCGCCCTTGTCGCCACCGCGACCGGACAGCGCGGCGAGGCGGGCCTCGATGCGGGTCAGCTCGGCCTTGGCCTCGGCCTGGGCGGCCGTGTCGATCGTGAAGGCGGGGTCGGCGGCGCGCTCGGCGGCGGCCTTCTCGATCAGGGCCTTGATGCGCCGGTGGGCGGCCGCGGCCTTGGGGCTGCGGGTGCCGGTGAAGGGGTGCGGCTTGTAGAGGACGCGGACCTGCGGGTCGGCTGTGAGCAGCCGCTTCACGATGTTCTCGCCCGCGAGCAGGATGGAGGTGTTGCCGGGGTTGTCGTCCCAGCCCTCCCAGGTCGGGGCGTACAGCACGGTCGGGATACGGCCCTCGGGCACGCCCTGCCAGGTCTGGATCGGCGCCAGCTGCGGGCGGCCGACCTCCACGATGTCCTCGTCGCGGACACCGACGTCGGCGATGGCGTAGCGGTCGCGGCCGGCGCGGCCGGCGGTCCACACCTCGTCGTACACCTTGCTGTACGGGTTGACGCTGGCGAGCTTGTCGCTGTCGCCGTGGCCGATGAAGACGTGCTTCATGGTGGGCACGCGCAGCATGTGGATGTTCTTGCCGACGTTCGCGGCGTACAGCGCGACCCGCACCGTGGACAGGTTCATGTTCATCAGGTGCACCCCTCCGGGCACGCAGATGACGGGAACCGTGGTGGGCGCCAGGTTGGCCAGGATGACGCGCTCACGCAGGATGATCAGCGGCCGGGACTCCAGGTGCTCCATGGTCTCCAGCCACATGTTGACCTGGTAGGCGGAGTCCTTGGAACCGGAGAAGTACAGCACCGTCTCCGGCTTGTACACGCCCAGCCAGTCGTCGACGGCGGCCAGCACCTCGTCGTCCCTCGGGGGCGTCTTCTTGCCGCGGGCGTACGGCATCAGCGCGAGGACGTACAGGCTGCCGAGCGCCAGCGTGAGGCCGATGCCGACGAACCCGGCCACGGAGGAGTCGGTGGCCGCCGAGACCAGGATGCCGACGACGGCCGCGAGGTCGAGGTGCAGGATCTTCTCCGCGGAGCGGTTCAGCAGCCTCTTCGGGGGCGCGTCCGGGATGCGGATGCGCGTCTTCAGGTCGACGTTGCGGGTGGCGACCGGCATCCGGCGGCGGTTGCGGATGAACGTGGTCAGCGCGCCGTGCGGGGCCTGAAGGCCGTAGAAGGCGATGAAGCAGGCGATCGCCGCGTAGAAGACCAGGTCGTCCCTGAGGTCCAGGCGGGCCAGCAGGAGCACCAGCAGCAGCTGTCGGATCAGGAAGCGGATCGACAGACCGGCCCTGACCTTGCTCAGACGGCTGACGAGGTAGCTGCCCTTGCGGTGCAGATAGTGGTCCGACAGGTACGTCACGGCGGTCGCGGCCGCGAAGGCGGGAACGTTCGGGACGAGCGCGGCCAGCATGAGCGCCGGGAAGCCCAGCATCATGAGGACCGCCGCGGCCAGCTCGGCCGCGCTTCCCACCCGGGCGACGCGGATTGCGGTGGATATCACGGAGGAACCTGCTCTTGGAGGGGGCCGGTTGCAAAGCGAAAAGGTCCGGAAAATACCTTGTGAACGATCTGGGAATTTTACGGACTCAGGCCTCTGTGAATGCCGGGTGAACCAGCAGCCACAGAGGCCTGAATACAAGAAGCTATTTAGAGATGATTATGCCACGCCGTCCTGGCGGTCCAGAACACTGGCCAGGGCCTGCTCGAAGCCGGAGGCCTTGCCGGCGGCGGCCGTCGGGTCCTGCTGGCGGACGTCGATGACGTGCCCGGTCAGCTCGGACAGCAGCACGTCGAGCGAGGTGCGGGCAACGGCCTCGGAGGAGAGCAGGCTGCCCGCGGGCTCCTGACCGAAGGCCTTGGTGCGCATCGGGGTCGCGGTGCGCTCCGGGTTGATGCAGTTGACGCGGATGCCGTCGCCGGCCCACTCGTCGGACAGCGCCTGGGTGAGGTTCACCATGGCGGCCTTGGTGGAGGAGTACAGGCTGTACTCGGCGCGGCCGCGGGTGTAGCTGCTGGAGGTGTACAGCAGCAACTGCCCGTTGGTCTCCGACAGGTACTTGTAGGAGGAGCGCGCGATCTGCACCGGCGCCAGGTAGTTGACCTTCAGCGCCTCCTCGATGGTGGCGTTGTCGGTCTCGGCCAGCTTCCCTATGCGCAGCACGCCCGCGGTGTTGACGACGTAGTCGATGCGCCCGGTCTCGGCGTACGCCTTGGACAGCGCGTCGTCGACCTCCTCCGGGTTCTCCACGTGCGTGCCGGTGGTGGAGCGGCCCAGCGCGTACACCTTGGCGCCGTAGGACTCGGCGAGTTCGGAGATGTCCTTGCCGATGCCGTACGAACCGCCGAAGACCACGACCGTCTTGCCGGTCAGCAGCTCGCGGTAGGTCTCCTCGCTCACCTGCTCGGGCGTGGCGGTGGAGGCGAGCTGGAACAGCTTGTCGGCGATGAAGACGTCGACCGGCTGCGTCACCTTCATGTTGTACTCGTCGCCCGCGACGACGTGGATCGGCACGTCCGGCAGGTACTTGAGCACGACGGAGCAGTCGTCCGTGGCCTGGAAGTTGGGGTCGCCGTCGGCGACCTCGTAGGCGCGGCGGATCGTGGACAGCTTGAAGGCCTGCGGGGTCTGGCCGCGGCGCAGCCGGGAGCGGTCCGGGATCTCGGTGATGAACTCGCCGTCCTCGCCGTGGGTGCGGGTGACGATGATGGTGTCCGCGGACGGGATGGCCACGTCGACGGCCTGGTAGCGCTCGAGCGCGGCGACGCAGTCGTCGATCACGCGCTGCGACAGCAGCGGACGGACGGCGTCGTGGAAGAGGACGTTGAGGTCCTCGCCCTCGGCCAGGCCCTCACCGAGGGCGCTGATGGCGCGCTCGGTGGTCTCGTTGCGGGTGGAACCACCCTCGATGATCTTCTTGACCTTCTTGAACCCGGCCTTGGAGACGATCTTCTCGATGTCGGGCACGTAGCCCGGCGCCATCAGCACGATGATGTCATCGATGGAGTCGGCCTTCTCGAAGGTCGTCAGGGTGTGCTCGATGACTGCCTTGCCGGCGATCTTCAGCAGCTGCTTGGGGATCGAAAGACCCACCCGCTGGCCGGTGCCACCGGCCAGGATCACTGCGGTGGTACGGGGCTTGGCTATGTGCTGGGACACAGAGGACCTACCTTGGGGCGACAGGGAACGTTGAAATGGTCCCACTTGCGGCAACCGCAGTGCAAGGTGAGCGCCTCGCACCGCATATGTGCGCGCAACCTTGTATTCACCTTCCCCTGCTGGTGATGGGCGAGACCCCGCCCGGACGCCCCCCGGAATTGCTGTGAGTAACTCCACAGGTATCCGCCATTGCGCAAAGTGACGCCGGGCGAACCCAGTGGTACGGGTACCCCGGAAACGCCGAAAGGTGCCCGGAACGCGGTCCCGGGCACCTCTCACGTCGATTTCACGACCGTCGCGTCGGCCTCACGTGGCCTGCGCGACTCTTACGCGGTTCATACGACCCGCACACCCGGCTTCCCCGCGTCGACCCGGAGGCGGGCCAGCGTGCTGGGCGTCGCGGTGGGCTTCAGCACCGTGTTCACGACGCGGACCTGTGCGTCGACGCGGTCGCGGCGGATGTCGAAGAGGTGGTAGCCGCGGTGGGCGTCGATGAACTTCCAGTGCGGGTTGTCCGCGCGCCGCGGGTCC
This sequence comes from Streptomyces sp. NPDC048751, assembly GCF_043198595.1. NCBI lineage: Bacteria > Bacillati > Actinomycetota > Actinomycetes > Kitasatosporales > Streptomycetaceae > Streptomyces > Streptomyces sp. NPDC048751. The sequence continues at coordinate 308,110 of NZ_JBICUX010000011.1, read as the reverse complement.
CACTCCTTGCGGAAGGCGGCGTGGTCCTGGTCGCCGTTGCTGGAGATGGAGGTGCCGACGAACTCGGCGCCGACGACGGCGGACCTCGGGTCGGCGAAGTCGGCCTTCAGGTCGCTGACCATCGTCAGATGCCGGTCGCCGGTCAGCACCACCGGGTTGCGCACGTTCCTGAACTCCTTCAGGAACTGGTTGCGTTCGACCTGGTAGCCGTCCCAGGCGTCGTAGAACCACTGCTTGCCCGCGCCGACCAGCAGGTCCGTCTCCGCCATCATGATCTGCGAGGCGACGAGGTTCCAGCGGGCGGGCGAGTCGCGCAGCCCGTCGAGGAGCCACCGCTTCTGCGTGGCGCCGAGCATGGTGAGGGACGGGTTCTGGGCGCCCGCCTGGGTGGTGGCCTGGTCGCTGCGGTACTGCCGGGTGTCGAGCACGTTGAGCCGGGCCAGCCGCCCGAACTCCAGGCGACGGTACATCCGGATGTGCGGCCCGTTCGGAACGGCCGTGGCCCGTACCGGCATGTGCTCGTAGTACGCCTGGTAGGCCGCCGTCAGCCGGGCGACGAACGCGGCGTGCGCCTGCTTGTCGGGGTCCTGCGGGACCTCACCGGCGAAGTCGTTGTCGACCTCGTGGTCGTCGAAGGTGACCACCCAGGGGGCGCCGGCGTGCATCTTCTGCAGGTTCGGGTCGGTGCGGTACTGGGCGTACCGGTTGCGGTACTGCGTGAGGGAGTACGGCTCACCGCTCCCCTCGTGCTTGCGCAGCGCGGTCGCCGACGGCGTCGACTCGTAGATGTAGTCGCCGACGAAGAGGACGACGTCCGGGTCCTGGGCCAGCATGTCGGCGTACGGCGTGAAGTAGCCCTGCTGCCAGTTCTGGCAGGAGGCGAGCGCCAGGCGCACCGAACCGGCGGTGCTGTGGAGGTGGGGGGCGGTGCGGGTGCGGCCGACGCGGGAGATCTGCCCGCCGGTGCGGAACCGGTACCAGTACGTCCGCCCGGGCCACAGCCCCCGTACATCCACGTGAACGCTGTGCCCGTACTCGGGCCGCGCCTGGGCGACACCGCGTCGCGCCACCTTGCTGAACCGCTCGTCATGAGCGATCTCCCACTCCACGGACACGACCTGGTTCGGCATGCCTCCGCCGTTCAGCGGATCAGGGGCGAGCCGCGTCCACAACACGACCCCGTCCGGGAGTGGATCCCCCGAGGCGACGCCGAGTTTGAACACCCCGTCGGGCAGCGCGTTCCCGGCAGCCCGGGCGGTCGACGGCACCCACAACTGCGCGGAGGCGGCGGCTCCGACCACCGCGGCGCCGGCGGTCAGAAAGCGACGACGGTCGTGCGAAACGGCTCCGGTCACGCCGGTCATCGGGGAACTCCCTTACCTCGCAGGCCTCTTGACCTTCGGAAGCTCCCACGCGCAGCGGGTCCGCCCGCTGAACAGAACCATTCCCGTACATGACAAAAAAGGGGCCATGAGAAAACCCGTTGCCTGTAGGAGGCAACGGGTTGAACGTGACTTTACGTCAGGGAGTCATCACGTCAGAGTCATCTCTAGAACGGCTCGAAGCCCTCGAACTCCTCGGCGGCCTCGTCCCGCTCCGCCTGCCGGTCACGCCGCCGCTGCGCCGCGGGCCGCGGCGCCTCGAACCGGTGGTCCTCGCCACGCCGGCCCAGCATCTCCGCACCGGACATCACGGACGGCTCCCAGTCGAAGACGACCGCGTTGTCCTCGGGCCCGATGGCCACGCCATCGCCCGAGCGCGCCCCGGCCTTCATCAACTCCTCTTCCACACCGAGCCGGTTGAGACGGTCGGCGAGGTAGCCCACCGCCTCGTCGTTGTTGAAGTCGGTCTGCCGCACCCAGCGTTCGGGCTTCTCGCCCCGGACCCGGAACAGCCCGTCGTCCTCGCGCGTGACCGTGAAGCCCGCGTCGTCCACGGCCTTGGGCCGGATGACGATCCGCGTCGCCTCCTCCTTGGGCTTGGCGGCACGCGCCTTGCCCACGAGATCCGCCAGCGCGAACGACAGTTCCTTCAGCCCCATGTGCGCGACGGCCGACACCTCGAAGACGCGGTAGCCACGCGCCTCCAGGTCGGGCCGCACCATCTCGGCGAGGTCCTTGCCGTCCGGTACGTCGATCTTGTTCAGCACGACCATCCGCGGCCGGTCCCCGAGCCCGCCGTACTGCCGCAGCTCCTCCTCGATGATGTCGAGGTCGGACACCGGGTCACGGTCGGACTCGAGCGTGGCCGTGTCGAGGACGTGCACCAGCACACTGCACCGCTCGACGTGCCGCAGGAACTCGAGGCCGAGGCCCTTGCCCTGGCTGGCGCCCGGGATGAGACCGGGGACGTCGGCGATGGTGTAGACGGTAGACCCCGCGGTCACGACGCCCAGGTTCGGGACGAGGGTGGTGAACGGGTAGTCGGCGATCTTCGGCTTGGCTGCGCTCAGCACGGAGATCAGGGACGACTTCCCCGCGCTCGGGTAGCCGACCAGCGCCACGTCGGCGACGGTCTTCAGCTCCAGAACGATGTCCTGGAGATCCCCCGGCTCGCCCAGCAGCGCGAACCCGGGCGCCTTGCGCCGCGCCGACGCCAGTGCCGCGTTGCCGAGCCCGCCCCGGCCGCCCTGCGCGGCGACGAAGGAGGTGCCGTGCCCGACCAGGTCGGCCAGTACGTTGCCCGCCCTGTCGAGGACGACCGTGCCGTCCGGTACCGGCAGGACCAGGTCCTGCCCGTCCTTGCCGGACCGGTTGCCGCCCTCACCGGGTTTGCCGTTGGTGGCCTTGCGGTGCGGGGAGTGGTGGTACTCGAGGAGCGTGGTGACGGACTGGTCGACGGTGAGGATCACATCGCCGCCGCGTCCGCCGTTGCCGCCGTCCGGGCCACCGAGCGGCTTGAACTTCTCCCGGTGGACGGAGGCACAGCCGTGACCTCCGTTACCTGCGCCGACATGCAGTTCGACGCGGTCCACGAAGGTGGTCATGGTGGGTGCCTCCTGGGGGTGCCCCCGGCCGAAGGCTGGGGGAGTTCGGGTATTACCTGCTCAACACGCGAAAGGCGGACCCGCTTCCCGCCCGGGAAGTGAGGTCCGCCTCGCGAAGCGTTCGGTCCGGTGAGTTCAGACGACTCAGGCGACCGGAACGATGTTCACGACCTTGCGGCCACGGTGGGTACCGAACTCCACCGCACCGGCCTGCAGCGCGAACAGCGTGTCGTCGCCGCCACGGCCGACGCCGGAGCCCGGGTGGAAGTGGGTGCCGCGCTGGCGGATCAGGATCTCACCCGCGTTGACGACCTGACCGCCGAAGCGCTTCACGCCGAGCCGCTGGGCATTGGAGTCGCGACCGTTCCGGGTGGACGATGCGCCCTTCTTGTGTGCCATTTCTCCTCAGTCCCTTACTTCGCAGCCGCGGGGATCTCAGTGACCTTGATCGCCGTGTACTGCTGGCGGTGGCCCTGACGACGGCGGTAGCCGGTCTTGTTCTTGTAGCGAAGGATGTCGATCTTCACACCCTTGTGGTGGTCCACGACCTCGGCCTGGACCTTGATGCCGGCCAGCACCCACGGGTCGCTGGTCACAGCGTCGCCGTCGACAACGAGCAGGGTCGAGAGCTCGACCGTGTCGCCAACCTTGGCGGTGGAAATCTTGTCAACCTCAACGATGTCGCCGACAGCAACCTTGTGCTGGCGACCACCGCTGCGCACGATGGCGTACACGCGGATCTCACTCTCTCGCTCGGAAACGGCACCCCCGCAGTCCAGCCGTCCGGGAACGAACACGGACGGCCTCTCCCAGCCACCGAGGTACCCGGGAGGAAGAGGTTTACGGGGATGTGGCACGTCACTCGACACGCCGACGGTCAAGATTACGGGGCCCCGGCCCAGGGGGTCAAACCGGGCCGGGCCCCACGGGTGTGCAGCCGGTCACGTCGGCGCGGGTGCCGGGGCACGGGCCCCGGCACCACACGCCGCGATCAGTCCTCGTCGGTGGAGGCCGACACGGAGGACGGCGCCTGCTGCGTCGCCGCCACGGTCTTCTTCGACGCGGTCTTGGCGGCCGTCTTGGTGGTCTTCGCCGCCGCCTTCTTGGCCGTCGTCTTCTTCGCGGCCGTCTTCTTGGCCGCGGTCTTCTTGGTGGCGGCCTTCTTCGCCGTGGCCTTCTTGGCCGTCTTGCGGGCGGCCGCCTTCTTGGCCGGCGCGGCCTCGTCGCCCGCGGACTCGTCCGGGGCCTCGCCCGCCTCCGCGGCGGTGGAGGCCTCGGCGGTGGGGGCCTCGGCGGCCTCCTCCGTCGGGGCCGCGGGGACGACCACGACGGCCGTCTCCTCCGACGCGGTGGGCGCGGTGGCCTTGCGGACGGCCCGGCGCCGCGGACGCGCCGGAGCGGCGCTCTCGGCGGGAGCCTCGGCCTCGGCAGGGGCCGCCTCGGCCTGCGCGGCCTCGGTCGGCTCCGCGGCCACCGGTGTCTGCGCCGCCTCGGACTGCGGCGCCGGCTCGGCGACCGTCACCACGGCGGCCTCCGCCCCGGCCGGTGAACCGGCGGGCGCGGACACCTTGCGGGTCGCACGACGACGCGTACGGCCCTTCGGCGCGGCCTCCTCGGCTGCGGGAGCTGCGGGAGCCTCGACGACCGGGTCCTCGACGGCGACCGGCTCGGCGTGCGCGACGGCGGACTCCTGCGGCAGCACCGGACGCTCGATCTCGTCCTCGGCCGTGACGTCCTGAGCCGTCGGCGCCTCCGCGGCCGGCGCCTCGGCGACCTCGGTCTTCCGCACCGTCTCGCCCCGCGCACCGCCCCTCGGCGCACCCGCCGGAGCCGAAGCCCGCCGGCTCGCCCGACGCCTGCCGCGGCCACGCCCGGCGGCGGCCTCCGCCTCCGCGACGCTGCTGTACAGCTCCTCGTCCGCCGCGAAGTCCGGTGCGGTGAGCGCGACCGGCTCGGCCACCTCGGCGGCGACCTCGGCCTCGCTCTCGGCCTCCTCCTCGGCGGTCTCGACGGTCTCGGCGATCGCGAGGGCCTCGGTGGTGTCCACGGCCTCGTGCTCGTGGACGTGCCCGTCGCCGCCGCGCCCGCGCTTCTTGCGCTTGCCGCCGCCTCCGGCGGAGGTCGGCTGCTCCATGTGGACGATGACACCGCGCCCGTTGCAGTGGACGCAGGTCTCGGAGAACGACTCCAGCAGGCCCTGGCCGACCCGCTTGCGGGTCATCTGGACGAGCCCCAGCGAGGTCACCTCGGCGACCTGGTGCTTCGTACGGTCCCGGCCCAGGCACTCCAGGAGGCGCCGCAGCACCAGGTCCCGGTTGGACTCCAGCACCATGTCGATGAAGTCGATCACGATGATGCCGCCCAGGTCGCGCAGCCGCAGCTGGCGCACGATCTCCTCGGCCGCCTCCAGGTTGTTCCTGGTGACCGTCTCCTCGAGGTTGCCGCCCTGACCGGTGAACTTGCCGGTGTTGACGTCGACCACGACCATCGCCTCGGTCCGGTCGATCACCAGCGAACCGCCGCTGGGCAGCCAGACCTTGCGGTCCAGCGCCTTGGCGAGCTGCTCGTCGATCCGGTACGTGGCGAAGACGTCGACCTCGGAGGTCCACTTCGACAGGCGCTCGGCCAGGTCCGGGGCGACGTGCGAGACGTAGCCGTGGATCGTCGACCAGGCGTCGTCACCGCTGACGACGACCTTGGAGAAGTCCTCGTTGAAGATGTCGCGCACGACCCGGACGGTCATGTCCGGCTCGCCGTACAGCAGCGTCGGGGCGTTGCCGCTCTTCGCCTTCTTCTTGATGTCCTCCCACTGCGCCTGGAGCCGTTCGACGTCCCTGCGCAGCTCGTCCTCGCTCGCGCCCTCGGCGGCGGTGCGCACGATGACGCCCGCGTCCTCGGGGACGATCTTCTTGAGGATGGTCTTCAGCCGGGCCCGCTCGGTGTCGGGCAGCTTGCGGCTGATGCCGGTCATCGAGCCCTCGGGCACGTACACGAGGTAACGGCCCGGGAGGGAGACCTGGCTGGTGAGGCGGGCGCCCTTGTGCCCGATCGGGTCCTTGGTGACCTGGACGAGCACCGACTGGCCCGACTTCAGGGCGGACTCGATGCGGCGCGGCCCGTTGGCCATGCCCAGCGCCTCGAAGTTGACCTCACCGGCGTACAGGACGGCGTTGCGCCCCTTGCCGATGTCGATGAAGGCGGCCTCCATGGACGGCAGCACGTTCTGGACCTTGCCCAGGTAGACGTTGCCGACGTACGAAGTCGCCTGCTCCTTGTTGACGTAGTGCTCGACGAGCACGCCGTCCTCCAGGACGCCGATCTGTGTGCGCTCACCGCTCTGGCGGACGACCATGACCCGCTCGACGGCCTCGCGCCGGGCCAGGAACTCGGCCTCGGTGATGATCGGCACACGACGACGGCCCTGCTCGCGGCCCTCGCGGCGGCGCTGCTTCTTGGCCTCCAGACGGGTCGAGCCCTTGATGGACTGCACCTCGTCGGACGGCTCGGACGGCTTGCGCGGCTCGCGGACCTTCACGACGGTGCGCTCGGGGTCGCCGTCGCCCGGCTCGGCGTCGGAGGCGGAGTCACCGGCCCGACGGCGCCGGCGGCGACGGCGGCGGCTGCTGGAGCTGGACCCGCCGGACTCGTCGCCGTGCGCGTCGTCGTCCTCGGCGTCCTCGTCGATCTGCTCGGCGGTGTCCTCGGCGTCCTGCTCGGCCTGCTCGGTGGCGAGGTCGTCGGAATCGGCGTCCCCGGACTCGCTCCCCTCGGCGTCACCGGAGTCGCCCCGGCGCCGACGCCGGCCACCGCGACGACGGCGTCGCCGCGAGCCGGTGTCCTCCGACTCGTCACCGTCACCGGCGTCCTCGGCCGGCTCCTCGGCCTCCTCGGCGTCGCCGTCCTCCACGACCGTCTCGGCGGCCCGTACGACGCTCTCGGCCTCGTCGCCGCCCGCACCACCCCGGCGCCGACGGCGTCGCCGCGACCCGGTCTGCTCCTCCGCGGGCTCCGCGGTGGCCTCGGCGGGCTCGGTGGCCCGAGTGGTCTCGGTGACCCGAGTGCTCTCGGTGGTCTGGCCGGGCTCGGGGGTCGCGGTCTCGACGGCCTCTTCGGCGACGTCCTCCGCCGCCTCCGCGGCCGCCTCGGCGGCGGCCCGCTGCGGGGTCTGGAACCTCGGCTCGGCGAACACCGGCGCCTGGAACACGGCGACGGCGGGCCGCGCCGGACGACGCGGCGCCTCGGCCTCACCGGCCTCACCCCGCCCGGGCGCGGAGAACCCGACAGCGGCCTTGCGCACAGCCCTGCGCCGGGCGCGGCGCGGGGAACCGGCCTCTTCGGCCTGGGCGGCGGGGGTGTCCGCCCCCGTGGCGGCGGAACGGCTCTCGGCGCTCTCGTCGGCTGCGGAGGGGGCCTCGCCGCTCGGCGTGGCGGCCTCGGACACGGCAGCCTTCGCCGTGCCGGCGTCGGCGGACTCGGGGACCTGCGCCTCGGCGGCACCGGCGGACTCGCCCTCGCCCCCGGCGGTCTGCGCCGACTCGTCACTCACGGCCGCCTCGGCCGGAGCGGTGACGCGACGCGTGGCACGACGGCGCGCCCGGCGCGGAGCGGCCTCCTCGTCGGAGGCGGCGGTCTCGGTGGAGGCCGGGGCGGCCTCGGCGGGAGCGGCGACCTCGGCCTCGCCGGCACCGGCGGAAGCCGTCTCCGACCCCGCGCCGGCCTGCGCCTCGGCGCCCTCGACGGTCTCGGTGTCCTTCGGAGCGCCCGCGGGCGCGGACGCCCGACGGCCGGCCCGGCGGCGCGGACGTGCGGCGGGCGCGGCCTCCTCGACGGCGGCGGCAGTCTCGGACGCCTCGGCCATGGGGGCCTCGGCCGCGGGAGCCTCAGCGGTCACAGACGCGTCGGCGTCAGCCGCACTCGCGACGGCCTCGGCCGGAGCGGCGGCGGGCGCGGACGCGCGGCGCGTGGCCCGACGACGGGCCCGGGGCGGGGCGGCCTCCTCGGCCTGCTCCGACACCTCGGCGGCAGCGGCGATCGTTTCCGCGGGCGCGGCAGCCACCGGTACGACGGTCTCGGCGATCTCGGCGGCCTCGGCCGCGCTCGGGGCACCGGCCGGCGCGGACACGCGCCGGGTCGCCCTACGCCGGGTACGCCCGGCGGGGGCGGCCTCCTCGGCCGGGGCCGCGGCCTCGGTGCTCTCGGCACCCTCGGCTTCCGCGACGGCCGCGACCGACTCGTCGGTCTTCTTCTCTTCCTCGTCCTCTTCCGCCACGGCCGGTATGGCCGGTGCGACGATCTCCGCCGACTCCTCGGCGGAACCGGCGGTCGGCGGACCGGCCGGGCGGGACGCGGCACGGCGCCGGCGGCGCGGCGGCAGCGTGTCGCTGGGGCTGTTCTTCTCGGAGTCCGTCACGGACTCGTTGGATTCGGTCGGCTCGAGCATGCGGGCGTTTCTCCCGTCAGGCTCCCGGGCGCCGCGCCTGGTCCGGCATCGATCACATCGATGCCGTTGACGTCCGCGGCTCGCGCGATGCGCGGTGCCGCCGTCCGGGGCGCGGGCGCCACACGGGAGCTCTCTGTGTCCTGTCTCGCCGGTTCCGTACGCCGAATGCGCACGGCCTGGCGAAAGTCTTGTGGTCGGTGCGCTGCCCGACCCAGGTGGCTCCCGAGTCCGAGGGCGGCGCTACGACGTCCGTCCCTTCGCGGGACCTTCCTTACGCCGGCGCCTTCGCGGTGGCAGTCGGGCCGCCCGTTGAGGGGGCCTGTGCTGCCTCGCGGTCGGGCGCGAGCGGGTCGGTCACCGTGCCGGTCTCTTCATCGAGCAGCCCCTGCGCCAGCCTGGTCACCGCTGCGGGGACCGGCGGCGCCAGGTCGGCCACGGCGCGGAGACCGGACAGGACGTCGTCGGGTCGAACGGCAGGCGTCACGTGCCGAACAACCAGCCGCAGTATCGCACAGGGCTGGTCGGTCGGCCTATCAGCCGGATCACTGTGTGTTTCAAGTTGTACGACCGCGGGACGGGCGTCGAAGGTGCGGACGCCGTTCTTGGTCATGCGCTGGACCTCGACGGCCCCGGCCCCGTTGAAGGCCTCGACCGCGCGGCCGGCGTCGGCGGGGTCCACTCCCTCCAGCCGCAGCTCCCACACGGAAGCCGTCAGCCGGTCGGCCAGACCCGAGGTGCGGGCCTCGACCGCGTCGACGACGTCGAGCCCGGTGGGCAGCGACTCGTCGAGGAGGAGCCTGAGCTTTTCCGGATCGCGCGCGTCGGTGAGCGCGATCTCCAGATACTCCGCCTCACTGCCCGTGCCGGTGGGTGCGGCATTGGCGTACGACACCTTCGGATGCGGCGTGAACCCGGCCGAGTACGCCATCGGCACCTCGGCACGGCGCAGCGCACGCTCGAAGGCGCGCTGGAAGTCACGGTGGCTGGTGAACCGGAGGCGGCCGCGCTTGGTGTAGCGCAGTCGGATGCGCTGCACCGCGGGTGCGGGCGGCGGGCCTTCGGGCTGTCGCTTGCCCAGTGTCCTAGTCCTTCGTGAGAGCGGTCGTACTGCTACCAAGAGTACGTGTCTCGCGGCCCTGAGGTTCCCGCCGGGCCACCGCCTCCCGCTCCCTCGGCTCGCCGAGGAGCATGCGGCGGAAGTCGGCGCGCGCCTGCCGTACGGAGTCACGGGCGGCGGCGAGGGCCTGCCGGGTGGCCCGTCCCACGGCGCGGGCGGCGTCGGCGGCGGGCCGCAGCACCAGGTCCCGTACGACGTGCCCGACGGGGGTGAGCACCGTGCGGTACACCCACCGCACCGGTTCCACGAAGGTCCACCGGAAGAGGGTGCCCAGGAACCGTCCGACGGCGAGCGAGACGTAGCCGGCGATCCGCCAGGCGTGCCCGAGCGCGTCCCACACCTCGCGCCCGACGACCGCGAGGACGCGTCCGACGGGTGTGAGGATCCAGCGCCACACGGCGAGCGCGGGCAGCACGAGCAGGATGCGGGTGGTCCAGTACAGGACCATGCCGACCAGCCGCACGAGCCCGGTCACGCACCAGGCGACGGCCCGGCCGACGGGCGCGAGGATCCACTCGTACAGCCACACGGCGGGTACGACGACCAGGTACCGCACGAGCCAGGCCGCGGCGGTGTACACGCCGAGGCCGAGGGCGGCGAACCCGACCCCGACGCCCCTGAGCAGCCACATGATCCCGTGCCCGATCGGCGTCAGCCCGTGCGCGTACAGCCACGCGAGGGCATGCCCGACCGGTGTGAGCACGTACCGGTGGAACCACACGAGCGGCACGACGACGAGCACGTTCCCGAGCCAGGCCAGCGCCTTGCCGACGGGGACGAGGAGGTAGCGCCACAGTCCGACGACCGGCCAGACGAACAGGACCTTCCCCAGCCACAGCAGCGCCCGCCCGAGCGGCCTGAGCACGGTGTCCCTCAGGACACGCCCGGCGACGACGAGCGCGTCCCACACCACCCGCACCGGCACGACCAGCACAAGCACCACGATCCGCACGGGAATCCGGATCGCGACGGCGAGACACCCTTCGGGCGGTGCCTGTTGCTGGGGCTGAGCTGGTGACTTCTCGAGGTCCATAACGGTGTAGACGCCGCGACCGCCCGTCCGGATCCCGTGCCGGGCCGTCTGCTCCACTCGTCCTCGAACTCCCCACACAGCGACCGCGTTGCGGGATGCGCCGCCCGGGTGAACAGTGGATTCATAGGCCCGGGTCCGCGACGGATGAACGCGACGGACGAAGCAGCACACGCCAAGCGCATCTGGAACCACTATGGCCAGAACACCCCGGCGGTACGCCTTCCACAGGGTCAACGCGTCCCTCTTGGCTGCGGCGCTGGCCTTTCCAGCAGGTCTGACAGGTGCGGTGACGGTGCTTCAGGCCCCGAGCGCGAGCAGGACGGACGCGCCCGCGCAGACGACACCACCTCCCGAACCCACGGCCCCCGAGCCTCCCCCGCCGACACCGGGTGATACGACGCCACCTCCGCCCACCACCTCCGAACCGACCGACACGTCGAGTTCGGGCGGCACACTGCCCCCTGACAGCCCTGACAGCCCTGACAGCCCTGACACTCCTGACACTCCTGACAACTCGTCAGGCGCTGGCGACACAGAGCAAGAGGGGTCCGATCCCCCGGCGGAACAGACGCAGCAGATTGAAGACGTAACGACGAGCCTGAACGAGACCAAGGACAGCCTCCCCGAGGAACTGGCGCCGACTGTCGACGAATTGACGGCCACCCTCGAAGCAGTCGCGGACCCGGAGACGTCACTGCAGGACAGGCAAGAAGTCATCGAGAGCGCACAGCAGCTGACCACAGCGCTGACAACGATCGGCGACGACACATCCGACGAGATGCGGGAACAGCTGGTCACGCTTGTGCAACAGGTGTCCTCCACCCTGACGGTGGGCCACGACCCGGAGGTGCCGCCCGAGGAGCGGTCGTTCCTCCTCGTGGTCGTGAAGCGGACGACATCCGCGCTGGACATGATCTGCGATCCCGAGACCCCAGAAGAACTGCGGGGGCAGCTGATCGCCGTCGTGGAGCAGCTGAACTACGTCCTGGAGAGCAGCTGGGACGGGGAGCTGGTTCGTTCGTTCGCGATGCTGGCAAGTTCCTCGGTGGACTGGATCACCGCCCCGGGGGCGCCTCAGGAGGTGCAGAACGCGCTCGCCGAGTCCACACTGAAGGGCACTGAGAAGCTGGAGGAGATCAACGACCTCGCGGCGTCACAGGAGGACCGGGCGAAACGCAAAGACCCGGAGGAAGAGCTGAAGGAACAGGCCGCCCGGATGAGCGACCAGCAGAAGGAAGCCGCCTCGGCTCAGGACCAACCGGACGAATCCCTCTCCGAGGCGGCCGTGGTGTGTACCACCGCCATATTCGAGGCGGTCGGAGAAAGCGCCCTCGTTCAGCAGCTCGGGGGTCTGATTCCCGAGAGTTGGGGCACCGAAGGAGTCAAGGACTTCTGGAAGGCGGAGGAACAGGGAGACGATCTCCTCGACGTCCTGGCCCAGTTGCAGAACGACGAGCGCGTCCACGCCCCCTTCGAAATCCCGCAGCTCATCACCAAGCTCGCCGACCTCGTACCGGGAAGCGAGCTGTTGGGCACCCTCGGCAAAAAATCTCTCAACTGCCTGGAGACGGCTTCTGTCCTCGACCAGGACTTCGGGATCACAGCGGGCACCTGGCTCGCGGATTCAGATGCCGGATGACATCAGAAGTTCCGCGAGAGACACCTCTTCATTGGCGTGCACCTCCGCGGCCCCATATCTTTCCAGCTCTCTCTTTTCTTCCTTCACGAAATCAGACTCCCCCTTGAAGTCGAACGCCGAAATGGAGGAGATGGGATCGCGCACCGGAGACCAGATAGCCGTCACATAACGCGGATTACGGGTCACATTGACGAGGTTGTTGTTGTGCCGCACCGTGCCGTGATAGATGACCAGTCGACCACACGCCGAACAGTGGAAACGCCCAGCGTCTTTGTCCCATGAGTAATGAGGAGTTTCGAACTCGTCGACATCGAGTTTTCCTCGGTCCTTCCTCATGTACGAAACCCGCAAGTCGACACTCACCGTGTCATACTGGGCGTCTTTGGGAAGCTGGAACACACGTTTGAGGGAGTATTCCTCCCCGACCTCGAGCCGTTTGCCCGGACCGTAGAAGTGCCCACTGCTCACCGTGGTGTACGTAAGTCGGCTGACGTATCGTTCTGCTTCCTCGCCCCGCTCGCCCGCGCGCTCACTCCACTCCCTCACCAAAGCCCTACGATCAGGGTACTTGGAGTACTCGGCGCCCCTTCCGCGGACGGTGTAGATGTCATTGACGATGTACACCGGAATTCCTCCGGTGTTCTTCATGTAAAGCGTCAGCGGGACTTGGACGAAGGGGAGCACACGGTCCGCCCGCGACTTCCCGAACTCAGCCTTCAGGGTGAAGTGCATCGGGGCAGCCGCAGGTTGGTACATGGTGGAATACGCCAGGCTGATGCCGGTCAGAAGCGCGGTGGCGACCACCCCGGCCGCGAACCTCTTGGGCTGCGGAACTCCCTTCCACGACTTGTCGCGGACAAGAAGGAAAAGCGTGCAGAGGGACCAGAACCACAGGGGCATGAAAACCAGCACATACGGCGTGAACTCCATTTCCTCGAGCCACATGAACAGCAGGAGACTGTCCGTGGCCAGCGCGATGAGCACGCCGAGCAGGACGATCGCCCCGGAGGCCTTGAACTGCCGTCTCCCCCCGTAGTCGAGGGCCGCGAGGGCCGCCACCCCCTGCACCACACCCGACAGGACGAACAGAACCCCACTGATCCGTTGCGCGAAGGTCAGCGCCCCGGAGGCGTCCGGCCACCCGATGGCCGCGTTGAGGGCCATGGACGCCAACAGCCCGGCCACCATGAGAACGGTGACCGCGCGCCTTCTCCAGGCGCGGTCGGGCCATGTGCCGCTGTCACCCCCGCGCCAGCTCACGGAAGCCGCATCGTCGACATCCAGGTCCTCGGGGTAGCCGAGGCGTCCGAGCATCTTCCGCAGTTCGCCCAGCGACCAGGCACGGCCCACCGTCTCGCCGCCCACGACGACCCGACGCAACCCACGGCTGTCCGGTGGCTCGACAACGACCCACGGGTGGATGCTCCTCATGCCCCCAGGCTCGAACCCCGAACAGCCGTGTGCACGCGGAACTACCCCGTTCGGCGCCCGCGAGGGTCCCTTTCAGGCACCGACATACGCCGCGAGGTGCTCCCCGGTGAGGGTGGAGCGCGCGGCGACCAAGTCGGCCGGGGTGCCCTCGAAGACGACGCGGCCGCCGTCGTGTCCCGCGCCGGGGCCGAGATCGATGATCCAGTCGGCGTGCGCCATGACCGCCTGGTGGTGCTCGATGACGATGACCGACTTGCCGGAGTCGACGAGCCGGTCGAGCAGGCCGAGCAACTGCTCGACGTCGGCGAGGTGGAGGCCGGTGGTCGGCTCGTCGAGGACGTAGACGCCGCCCTTCTCGCCCATGTGCGTGGCCAGCTTCAGCCGCTGCCGCTCGCCGCCGGACAGCGTGGTGAGCGGCTGGCCGAGGGTGAGGTAGCCGAGGCCGACGTCGGCGAGCCGGTCGAGGATCTTGTGCGCGGCCGGCGTACGCGCCTCGCCCGCGCCGAAGAACTCCTCGGCCTCGGTCACCGACATCGCGAGCACCTCGCTGATGTCACGGCCGCCGAGGTGGTGGTCGAGGACCGACGCCTGGAACCGCTTCCCCTCGCAGGCCTCGCAGGTGGTGGCGACGCCGGCCATCATCGCCAGGTCGGTGTAGACGACACCGGCACCGTTGCAGGCCGGGCAGGCGCCCTCGGAGTTGGCGCTGAACAGCGCCGGCTTGACGCCGTTGGCCTTGGCGAACGCCTTGCGGATCGGGTCGAGCAGTCCGGTGTACGTCGCCGGGTTGCTTCGTCTGGAGCCGCGGATCGCGGTCTGGTCGACCGAGACCACTCCGTCCCGCCCGGACACCGAGCCGTGGATCAGCGAGCTCTTGCCCGAGCCCGCCACCCCGGTAACGACGACCAGCGTGCCGAGCGGGATGTCGACGGCGACGTCCCGCAGGTTGTTCGCGTCGGCGCCGCGCACCTCGAGCACGCCCGACGGCTCGCGCACCGAGGGCTTCAGCACGGCCCGGTCGTCCAGGTGCCGCCCGGTGAGCGTGCCACTGCCCCGCAGCCCCTCGACGGTGCCCTCGAACACCACCTCGCCGCCCTCCGCGCCGGCCCGCGGCCCGAGGTCGACGACATGGTCGGCGATGGTGATCGCCTCCGGCTTGTGCTCCACGACCAGCACGGTGTTGCCCTTGTCGCGCAACTGGAGCAGCAGGCCGTTCATCCGCTGGATGTCATGGGGGTGCAGCCCGATCGTCGGCTCGTCGAAGACGTAGGTGACATCGGTGAGGGAGGAGCCGAGGTGGCGGATCATCTTGGTGCGCTGCGCCTCGCCGCCCGAGAGGGTGCCCGAGGGGCGGTCGAGGCTGAGGTAGCCGAGGCCGATCTCCACGAACGAGTCGAGCGTGTGCGCCAGCGCGGTCAGCAGCGGCGCCACGGACGGATCGTCGAGCCCGCGGACCCAGTCGGCCAGGTCACTGATCTGCAGGGAGCAGACGTCGGCGATGTTCTTCCCGTCGATCTTCGACGCCCGGGCCTCGGCGCTGAGCCGGGTGCCGTCGCACTCGGGACAGGTCGAGAACGTCACCGCCCGCTCCACGAAGGCGCGGACGTGCGGCTGCAGCGCGTCGACGTCCTTGGACAGGAACGACTTCTGGATCTTCGGGATCAGCCCCTCGTACGTCAGGTTGATGCCGTCGACCTTGATCTTGGTCGGTTCCTTGTGGAGCAGGTCGTGCAGTTCCCTCTTGGTGAACCTGCGGATCGGTTTGTCCGGGTCGAAGAAGCCGCAGCCCCGGTAGATGCGCCCGTACCAGCCCTCCATGCTGTAGCCGGGGATCGTGAGCGCGCCCTCGTTGAGCGACAGGCTGTCGTCGTACAGCGCCGACAGGTCGAAGTCGGTGACCGCGCCCATGCCCTCACAGCGCGGACACATGCCGCCCAGCCGGTTGAACGTGGCCTTCTCTGCCTTCGTCCTGCCACCGCGCTCCACGGTGATCGCCCCGCTGGCCTTCACCGAGGGGACGTTGAACGAGTACGCGTTGGGCGGCCCGATGTGCGGCTTCCCCATCCGGCTGAACAGGATGCGCAGCATCGCGTTGGTGTCCGTGACGGTCCCGACGGTCGAGCGGCCGTTGGCGCCCATCCGCTCCTGGTCCACGATGATCGCGGTCGTCAGCCCGTCCAGCACATCGACCTCGGGTCGCGCCAACGTCGGCATGAACCCCTGCACGAACGCGCTGTACGTCTCGTTGATCAGCCGCTGCGACTCCGCGGCGACCGTGTCGAAGACCAGCGAGCTCTTGCCCGACCCGGACACACCGGTGAACACCGTCAGCCGGCGCTTGGGAATCTCGACACTGACGTCCTTGAGATTGTTCACCCGCGCCCCGTGCACGCGGATCACATCATGGCGGTCGGCAGCGTGCGGCACGTTCGACTCCCTCTCGGTCCTCATGGACCTCACCGTAGACGCGGCGCGGGGTCCGACGCTTCTCGATTCCTGACCGCATGATCCTGCACGCACGACAGGAGCCCCCTCCAAGTCGAAGGGGGCTCCATGGCGGGCGCGGGTCTCAGTGAGCGTGTCCGCTCGCTGCGGGCGCCGCGTTCTTGACCGTCAGGGGCAGCAGCTTCTTGCCCGTCGGGCCGATCTGGATGGAGGTGTCCATCTGGGGGCACACTCCACAATCGAAGCAGGGCGTCCAGCGGCAGTCCTCGACCTCTGTCTCGTCGAGGGCGTCCTGCCAGTCCTCCCAGAGCCAGTCCTTGTCGAGGCCGGAGTCGAGGTGGTCCCAGGGGAGGACCTCCTCGTAGGAGCGCTCGCGGGTGGTGTACCAGTCGACGTCGACGCCGAAGGGGGCCAGGGCCTTGTCGGCGCACTGCATCCAGCGGTCGTAGGAGAAGTGCTCGCGCCAGCCGTCGAAGCGGCCGCCGTCGTCGTAGACCGCGCGGATGACGGCGCCGATGCGGCGGTCGCCGCGCGACAGCAGGCCCTCCACGATGCCGGGCTTGCCGTCGTGGTAGCGGAAGCCGATGGAGCGGCCGTACTTCTTGTCGCCGCGGATCTTGTCGCGCAGCTTCGTCAGGCGCGCGTCCGTCTCCTCGGCGGACAGCTGCGGTGCCCACTGGAAGGGGGTGTGGGGCTTGGGGACGAAACCGCCGATCGAGACCGTGCAGCGGATGTCGTTCGAGCCGGAGACCTCGCGGCCCTTGGCGATCACCTTCGTCGCCATGTCGGCGATCTGGAGCACGTCGTCGTCGGTCTCCGTCGGCAGACCGCACATGAAGTACAGCTTCACCTGCCGCCAGCCGTTGCCGTAGGCCGTGGAGACGGTCCTGATCAGGTCATCCTCGGAGACCATCTTGTTGATGACCTTGCGGATGCGTTCCGAGCCGCCCTCGGGGGCGAAGGTCAGGCCCGAGCGGCGGCCGTTCCTCGTCAGCTCGTTCGCCAGGTCGATGTTGAAGGCGTCGACGCGGGTGGAGGGGAGGGAGAGGCCGATCTTGTCTTCCTCGTAGCGGTCGGCCAGGCCCTTGGCGATGTCGCCGATCTCCGAGTGGTCCGCGGAGGACAGGGAGAGCAGGCCCACCTCCTCGAAGCCCGTCGCCTTCAGGCCCTTGTCGACCATGTCGCCGATGCCGGTGATCGAGCGCTCGCGCACCGGGCGCGTGATCATGCCGGCCTGGCAGAAGCGGCAGCCGCGGGTGCAGCCGCGGAAGATCTCCACCGACATCCGCTCGTGGACCGTCTCGGCGAGCGGGACGAGGGGCTGCTTCGGGTAGGGCCACTCGTCCAGGTCCATGACCGTGTGCTTGGACACACGCCACGGGACACCCGACCGGTTGGGGACGACACGGGCGATACGGCCGTCCGGCAGGTACTCCACGTCGTAGAACGCCGGGATGTACACGCCGCCCGTCTTCGCGAGGCGGAGGAGGACCTCCTCGCGGCCACCCGGCCGGCCCTCCGCCTTCCACTCACGGATGATGCGGGTCATGTCGAGCACGGCCTGCTCGCCGTCGCCGATGACCGCCGCGTCGATGAAGTCGGCGATCGGCTCGGGGTTGAAGGCGGCGTGGCCGCCGGCCAGCACGATCGGGTCGTCGATCGTCCGCTCGCGGGACTCCAGCGGGATGCCCGCCAGGTCCAGCGCCGTCAGCATGTTCGTGTAGCCCAGCTCCGTGGAGAAGGACAGGCCGAACACGTCGAAGGCCTTGACCGGGCGGTGGCTGTCCACCGTGAACTGCGGGACGTGGTGCTCCCGCATCAGCGCCTCCAGGTCCGGCCACACGCTGTACGTGCGCTCGGCGAGGACGCCCTCCTGCTCGTTCAGGACCTCGTAGAGGATCATGACGCCCTGGTTGGGCAGGCCGACCTCGTAGGCGTCCGGGTACATGAGCGCCCAGCGGACGTCACAGGACTCCCACGGCTTGACCGTGGAGTTGAGCTCTCCGCCGACGTACTGAATCGGCTTCTGCACATGCGGGAGCAGAGCTTCGAGCTGCGGAAACACAGACTCAGCGGCCTCCGCGGATTCGGCAGGCATCTCGCGAACCTTCGTGAGCTGACGGGGTTGACCATCTAGCGTAACGCGGCCGGGGCCCTCCCCCGTACGCTCGGACGGCCCAGCGGCTCCTGCCCCGCCCGCTCAGACGTCCATACCGCTCCACACCGAGGCCCACGTCCCCGGCAGCTCCGCCTCCACCGTCGCCGCGCGGTGCTCCTCACGGCTGTACAGCACCCCGTACGTGAACGCGCTCTCCCCCGCCGCGTGCGCCACGGCGGACAGCTCGCGCAGCGTCGTGCGGGCCATGACGCTGTCCTGGTGCTCGCCGAGCAGCGTCTGCAGCGACTTCATGGACTTGACCAGGTCCTTGGCCGACCTGCCGAGCGCCGGGAGGGCCGCCTCCGCCGCGTAGCGGGTCCGCTTGGTCTTCTTGCGGGCCTCGTGCAGCCCGAGGTCCCGGTCGTGACCGGGCGGCTGCTCCATGGCTTCCTCGACCAGCGCGGAGACCTTGTCGAAGTCCTTGCGTACGGCCTTGGCGAGCACCTTGGACGGTTTGCGGCCGGCGGCCTTCCGCAGGGGCGGGTCGGTGACCAGGGCGTCCAAGGTGTCGAGCAGGGTCAGATAGCGCTTGGAGTCCAGCACGCCCAGCAGTCGGCGGCGTGAACCGCCGAGGCCGGCCCCGGCCCAGTGGTCCAACCGCTCCCGCACCGGGCCGGAGAGCAGGTTGGGGGACAGCTCGTCGAGGGACGCGGTGAGGCGCTCGGCGAGCACCTCCTGGTCGCGGCCCACGCCCAGCTCGCCCGCCAGCCACTTCAGCTCCGCGCCGACCTCGTCGGTGACGGTCCGGTCGAGGACCTTGCCGAACGAGCGGAAGGTGCTGCGCAGCCTGCGGGTGGCGACCCGCATGTCGTGCACGGAGTCCTCGGCGTCCCGGCGCACGGCCGGGTCGAGCTCGACGATGGCGTCCCGCTGGGCCCGGACGTACGCCATGACGTGGTCGCCGGCGGTGACGGGCTCGCCCGGTTCCGTCGCGGGCTTCGGCCGTTTGCGCCGGGGAGCCGTCTCCGCGAGCGCCCGTGCCAGCTTCGACGCGGACTTCGACGGCCGTACGCCCGCCTTGCGCAACCGCTTCTCCACCTTGTCCAGGAAGGCCGGGTCACCGCCGTCGGCGAGCTCCACCTCCAGCTCGGTCCACTGGGCGGTGCCCTCGCCGCCGAAGAGCCGCTCGGCCCGTACGGCGTCCATGCTGACCTCGGCGAGCAGCCGCCCGGCGTGGTCGACGAGGTTGCGCACGTCCCGGTCGGAGCGCAGTCGGATCACGGCCACGAGCTGGCCCTCGCGGACCCGCGCGCGGACCAGCCGCGCGATCTCGTCCGGGACGGTGTCGGAGAGGGGCGCCTGGACCTCGTCCCGGACACCGGGGCCCACCGGGAGTTTCAGGTGCCAGCCGGCGTCGGAGCCGCCGGTGCGGCGGCGCAGGGTGATCGAAGCCGCGGCCAGGCGCAGGTCCGAGGTGTCGTAGTAGGTGGCGTCGAGCTCCGCGACACCCTTGTCGAGGACGGCCGCGACCCCGGCGACACCGGTCAGATCCGGCAGCCCGCTGTCGTCGGATTCGTACTTGCGCTCGATCTCGCGTTTCGTCTCCGCCATGAAACGAATCTAGTCGCAGATCAGCGCAGGCGGCAGAGGGGCCCCTCAGGTCGTCAGCAGGGCGCGCATCGCCTCTCCGTCCGGGAACGGCGCGTCCTTCGCCGTCCGGGAGACGAGGTACACATGGGCGTCCTCGAACTGGTGGTACGACAGCGGCTCCGGGCCCTGCCCGACGATCAGCACGTTGTGCTCCAGGCGCCAGCTGACGTACCGGGTGTCGTACCTGGGCTGCCGGATGTCGTGGTTCGGCAGGCCCAGCCGGTCGGTGAAGCGCTGCACGACGGCGGCGTAGTGCGCGTCGAACTCCGGCCGCCAGGCGCCCTCCTGGCTGGTCCAGCCGGGCAGTGTGCCCCAGCAGTCCTCGTCGAGCAGGCCGCCGTCGACCGAGTAGAGGTAGGCGAACGGCAGGTGGAGCGAGCCGTCGCCGTCGCAGGTGACGAAGTGGCCCCGCGGGGTGACGTGGGTGGCGTCGGGGACATCGGCCGTGTCCTCGTACGCCGGTCCCCGCACCGCCTCCGACCAGTCGGGCCAGCCGGCCTCGCGCATCCGCGCCTCGATGGCGTCGCCGTCGGTCAGGTCCAGCTCCGCGAGCGCGAGGAGATGGCTCACCAGCTCCTCGGTCACCGGGCACAGGGCCACGAACTCCTCGGCCATTCCGCTCCCCCTTCAGGCTCCGCCTAGGCCGACATCGGCCGCTGGACGCGGATCGACTGCAACAGCCCTATCGCCACCCACACCGCGAACATCGACGATCCGCCGTACGACACGAACGGCAGGGGCAGGCCGGTGACCGGCATGATGCCGAGGGTCATGCCGATGTTCTCGAAGGCCTGGAAGGCGAACCAGGCGACGATCCCGGCGGCGACGATCGTGCCGTACAGCTCGGTCGTCTCGCGGGCGATGCGGCAGGCGCGCCACAGGACGATGCCGAGCAGGACGATGATGAGCCCCGCGCCGACGAAGCCCAGCTCCTCCCCCGCGACGGTGAAGACGAAGTCGGTCTGCTGCTCGGGCACGAACTGTCCGGTGGTCTGGGACCCGTGGAAGAGCCCCGCTCCGGTCAGCCCGCCCGAACCGATCGCGATCCGCGCCTGGTTGGTGTTGTAGCCGACGCCCGCCGGGTCGAGCTCGGGGTTGGCGAAGGCCGCGAAGCGGGCGATCTGGTACTCGTCCAGGATGTGCAGCTGCCAGACGGCGATCGCGCCGGCCGCGCCCGCGCCGATCAGCCCGAAGACCCAGCGGTTGGAGGCGCCGGAGGCGAGCAGCACCCCCAGCACGATGATCACCATGACCATGACCGAGCCGAGGTCGGGCATCAGCATCACGATCAGCATCGGCACGGCGGCCAGGCCCAGGGCCTGCAGGACGGTCCGCTGGTCGGGGTACTGCCGGTCGCCCGCGTCGACCCGGGCGGCCAGCAGCATCGCCATGCCCAGGATGATCGTGATCTTCACGAACTCCGAGGGCTGGAGCGAGAAGCCGCCGCCGAGCACGATCCAGGAGTGCGCGCCGTTGACGGTGGAGCCGAGCGGGGTGAGCACCAGCAGGATCAGGAAGACCGAGATGCCGTAGAGGATCGGCACGACGTTGCGCAGGGTGCGGTGGCCGAGCCAGACCGTGCCGATCATCAGGGCGAACCCGATGCCGGTGTTCATGAGGTGCCGGACCAGGAAGTAGTACGGGTCGCCCTGGTTGATCTCGGTGCGGTTGCGGGTCGCCGAGTAGACCAGGATCGAGCCGATCGTCGACAGGGCGAGGCCCGACAGCAGTATCGGCCAGTCGAGTCGGCGGGCCAGCGAGTCACGGGCGAGGATCCGCGTCCAGCCGGACCGTTCGGGTCCGTAACCGGAGACCTGGAAACTGTTGGCCCCGGTCATGTGAGCATCCTCCGGGTTCCCCTCTTACGGCCACGGCCTCGTCTGCGGGTGTCCCGGTTGGTGGCCGTCGGCGAGGCGACGGTGCCCGCCGGCTGGCTCCCGTCCGGGGCCTTCTCGCTCTCCTGGCTGGCCCGCTGGTCCTTGGCCGGGTCCTTGGGGACCTTCGGGGCGGTGATCGAACCGTCCGCCTTGATCTTCGGCAGGCTCTTCTGCGGGGTGGGCAGCAGGGCGTTCTTCTTGTCGATCTTGCCGTCGGCGGAGACGCCGTACAGCGCGTTGTAGATGTGGCGCACCGCTTCACCGGAGGCACCCGAACCCGTACCGGCCTGGGCGATCGTCATGACGACCGTGTAGTCCTTGCTGTACGTGGCGAGCCAGGACGTCGTCTGCTTGCCGTAGACCTCGGCGGTACCGGTCTTGGCGTGCAGCGGGATCTTGTCCTGCGGCCAGCCGCCGAACTTCCACGCGGCGGTACCGCGGGTGACCACGCCCTCGAGGGCCGCGTCCATGCCCTTCAGGGTCGCCTGGTCGATCGGCAGCTTGCCCTTGGCCTTCGGCTTGATCTCCCGGACGGTCTTGCCGTCGGCGCTGACGATCGCCTTGCCTATGGTCGGCTGGTACATGGTGCCGCCGTTGGCGAGGGCTCCGTAGATCGCGGCCTCCTGGATCGGCGTGACGAGGGTGTCGCCCTGGCCGATGGAGTAGTTGATCGAGTCGCCCTCGCGCATCTTGTTGCCTTCGAGGCAGTTCTCGTAGGCGATCTTCTCGACGTAACTGCCGTCCTTCTTACCGGTCTTGCACCAGGAGTCCTTGTTGGCCTTCCAGTAGGCCTCCTTCCACGCCCGGTCGGGGACGCGGCCGGTGACCTCGTTGGGCAGGTCGATGCCGGTCTCCTTGCCGAGGCCGAACTGGTGGGCGGCCTTGTAGAAGTAGTCCTTGGGTTCGCCCTTCTTGGGGTTGATCCCGCCGTCCCTCTTCCACTCCCGGTCGGCGAGGCCGTAGAAGACGGTGTCACAGGAGACCTCGAGCGCCCGGCCGAGGGAGATGGGGCCGAAGTTCTCGCCCTCGAAGTTCTTGAAGACCTGGCCGCCGACCGAGTAGGAGCTGGTGCAGGGGTAGCCGCCGTCCCACTCGTAACCGGCCTCGACCGCGGCGGCCGTGGAGACCACCTTGAACGTCGAACCGGGCGCGGACTGCCCCTGGATGGCCCTGTTGAGCAGCGGGTAGTCGGAGTTCTTGCCGGTGAGCTGCTTGTAGTCCTTGGCGGAGATGCCGCCGACCCAGACGTTCGGGTCGTAGGTCGGGGCGGACGACATGGCGACGACCCGGCCGGTCTTGGCCTCCATCACGACGACCGCGCCGGAGTCCGCCTTGTAGTTCTCGCCGGTGATCTTGTCGAACTGGGTCCGGGCGATCTTCATCGCGTTGTGCAGCTCGTACTCCGCGACCCGCTGGACGCGTGCGTCGATGCTGGTGACGAGGCTGGAGCCGGACTCGGCCGGGGTGGCCTCGGCCTTGCCGATGACGCGGCCGAGGTTGTCGACCTCGTAGCGCGTCACGCCGGCCTTGCCACGCAGCTGCTTGTCGTACTGGCGCTCGAGGCCGGAGCGGCCGACCTGGTCGGAGCGCAGGTACGGCGAGTCGGTGTCCTGCGCCTTGGTGATCTCCTCGTCGGTGACCGGCGAGAGGTAGCCGAGGACCTGGGCGGTGTTGGCCTTGGCGGGCGCGGCGTACCGCCGGACGGCCTCGGGTTCGGCGGTGATGCCGGGGAAGTCCTCGGCGCGCTCGCGGATCTGCAGGGCCTGTTTGGCCGTGGCCTCGTCGGTGATGGGGATCGGCTGGTACGGCGAGCCGTTCCAGCAGGGCTGTGGCGTCTTGGCGTCGCACAGCCGGACCTTCATCATGACGTCTTCGGGAGTCATCCCGAGGACACCCGCGAGCTTGGTGAGGACGGCTTTGCCGTCGTCCTTCATCTTCAGCAGTTCGGTGCGGGAGGCGGAGACGACCAGCCGGGTCTCGTTGTCGGCGAGGGGCACTCCGCGCGCGTCCAGGATCGAGCCGCGCACGGCGGGTTCGACGACCTGCTGGACGTGGTTGCCGGAGGCCTCCTTGGCGTACGCCGCGCCCTCGCGGATCTGGAGGTACCACAGGCGCCCGCCGAGGGTGCCGAGGAGGGAGAGGACGAGGATCTGGATCACGACGAGCCGGATCTGGACGCGTGGGGTCCGCCCGGTCTCGGGAATGTTGGTCACTGCGGCTGCCTCCCCCTCTCAGTGCGCGAACGTCTGTGCAGGCGCGGACGTGTGGGCCCGTACGCATGATGAACGACCGGCCTGTGAGGCCCCGTTCCGCCGGAACTTCCCCGTTCGGGTGAACTCTTGCGGGCTCACAGCCGCTTGACCCCCTTGATGCGACCGGCGCGGGCGACCCGCGACCGGGCGGCCTTCATACGCAGCCCGGTGCGTTGCCCGCCGATCTTCAGGCCGGTGCCGCCGGAGAGCCACCCGGAGGAGATGTCGGTGGCCTTGGCGGCGGAGTTGGTCTCGGCGAGCGGGTCGTTCTCGGCGCGCCGGGCCAGCGCCATGATGCCGGGGACGACGAACGGCGCGAGCAGCAGGTCGTAGAGAGCGGCCGTGAACAGCAGGCTGCTGAGGCCGACATGGCGGGCGGCGGTGTCACCGACGAGGGCGCCGACGCCCGCGTAGAGCAGGGTGGAGCCGAGGGCGGCGCCGACCACCACGACCATGGGGCCGGTGGCCGACTTGATCTGACCGGTCTCCGGTTTGATGAGCCCGGCAAGGTAGCCGATGACGCACAGCACGAGGGCGTAGCGCCCGGCGGCGTGGTCGGCGGGCGGGGCTAGGTCGGCGAGCAGGCCCGCGCCGAAGCCGATGAGCGCGCCGCCCACATGGCCGTACACCATGGCCAGGCCCAGGACGGTGAGCAGCAGTATGTCGGGGACGGCGCCGGGCAGGTGGAGGCGGGCGAGGACGCTCACCTGGACCACCAGGGCCACGACGACGAGCGAGGTGGACAGCAGGATCCGGTTGACACGCACGGGAAATCAGCTCCTACTGCTCTTGCTCGGGCTGGCCGTCGACGGACGCGCTCGCGGACGGGGTGACCGTGACGGTGACCGTCGGCGTGGGGGTCGGCTTGGGCTTGGCCGGGAGCACGGTGTCGCGTGGATCCTTCTTCGGGGCCTCGACGACGACCCCGACGATGTCGAGTTTGGTGAAGCCGACGTAGGGCGTGACGTAGAGCGTGCGGGTCAGACCGCCGCCGGAGGGGTCGACGCGGGAGACGACACCGACGGGGACGCCGGGCACGAACGGCTTGTCGGCCTGGGAGCCGAAGGTGACGAGCCGGTCGCCCTTCTTCACCTCGGCCTTGCCGTTGAGGAGTTCGACCCGCAGCGGCTGGTCGCCCTGCCCGGAGGCGAAGCCGAGCTCGTCGGTGGACTCCATGCGGGTGCCGACGGTGAAGTCGGGGTCGCTGGCGAGGAGGACGGTGGCGGTGTTGGGGCCGACGGTGGTCACGCGGCCCACCAGTCCGTCCCCGTTGAGGACGGTCATGTCGCGCTTGATGCCGTCGTTGGCGCCGACGTCGATGGTGATGGTCCAGGAGAAGCCCTGGGCCGCTCCTATCGCGATGACCTCGGCGCCCTTGATGCCGTACTGGCCGGCGCCGGCGGTCCTCAGCATCTTGTCGAGCTGCTTGAGGCGGCTGCGGTTGCGGTCGTCGCTGCCGAGTTTCGCCTTGAGGGCCGCGTTCTCCTCCTCCAGGGCGGCGAGCCGGTCGTGGCGCTCACCGGAGTCGCGTACGGCGGAGACCGCGTTGCCGACGGGATCGACCGCCGACGACACCCCGTTCTCGATCGGACCGAAGACCGCGGCCGCGGCCTGCCGGGCACCGTCGACCGGGGAGTCCTCCCCGCCGCGGATGTCCACCGTGATCAGTGCGAACGCGATGGCGATCAGCAGCACCAGGAGCAGCCGGCTCTCTCGTGTGTCCCTCACGTGCGGCGGCCGTGCCCTTCCCTCTAGGAATGTGCGGGGTGTTTGGAACGTACAGGTTGTTTATGGGTGAGCTTATGCCTCGATATCAACGATCCGCCGCACGAGAGGAGATCGTCTCGTACGGCGGAATCGAAGCGCTACGTCATCGGCGCGGCGCGGCGTCCAGGACCTGCTGGAGCGCCTCGAACTCCTCGACGCACTTGCCCGAGCCGAGCGCCACGCTGTCCAGCGGGTCCTCGGCGATGTGGATGGGCATGCCGGTCTCGCGGCGCAGCCGCTCGTCGAGCCCGCGCAGCAGCGCTCCACCACCCGTCAGAACGATTCCGCGGTCCATGATGTCGCCGGACAGCTCCGGCGGACACTTGTCGAGGGTCGTCTTGACCGCGTCCACGATGGCGTTGACGGGTTCCTCGATCGCCTTGCGCACTTCGGCGGCCGAGATGACGACGGTCTTGGGCAGCCCGGACACGAGGTCCCGGCCGCGGATTTCGGTGTGCTCGTCGGAGTCGAGGTCGTACGCCGAGCCGATGGTGATCTTGATCTGCTCGGCCGTCCGCTCACCAAGGAGAAGGCTGTACTCCTTCTTGATGTGCTGGATGATCGAGCTGTCCAGTTCGTCGCCCGCGACGCGGATGGACTGGGCGGTGACGATACCGCCGAGGGAGATGACCGCGACCTCCGTGGTGCCGCCGCCGATGTCCACCACCATGTTGCCCGTGGCCTCGTGGACCGGCAGGCCGGAGCCGATGGCCGCGGCCATGGGCTCCTCGATGATGTGCACCTGGCGGGCGCCGGCCTGGGTCGACGCCTCGATGACGGCACGGCGCTCGACGCCGGTGATGCCGGACGGCACGCAGACGACGACCCGGGGCCGGGCGAGATACCTCCGCTTGTGGATCTTCAGGATGAAGTAGCGGAGCATCCGCTCGGTGATCTCGAAGTCGGCGATGACACCGTCCTTCAGCGGACGCACGGCGACGATGTTGCCAGGGGTCCGTCCGATCATCTTCTTGGCTTCGGCGCCGACCGCGAGGATGCCACCGGTGTTGGTGTTGATCGCGACGACGGACGGCTCGTTGAGTACGATCCCGCGACCCCTGACGTACACCAGCGTGTTGGCGGTCCCGAGGTCGACAGCCATGTCACGGCCGATGAACGACATTGAGTTCCCCATCAGGATTCGTCTGGCCTTCCCACGAGCTTTTGAGGGCTTTTCAGGTCGGCGAAGGTGGGTGCTGTGACGTGAAGGCTTCCATCGTAAACGCGCCTGCACGAACACTGCGCGAGGGTCTTCGCCATTGTCAGCAGATGCGGAGCCGCCTCGCTTGTGGAGACGGTCCATAGGGGGCACACGTTCCCCCGATCGCCACGGCATATGCCGAGGGACGGCCGAAAACGTACGGCCGTCCCAGGTCAGGCAACACCACGAGCTGACGAACTCTCAGAAAAATCCTCGAAAACTCCGCCACGCACTCGGGCGTGGGGGCCGCCAGGCCGAGCAGCGGAGGCCCGCCCGAGTCCGTCGAATCCCCGGAGGGCTACGCGCGGCCGGGGAAGAAGATCTTGACCTCGCGCTCGGCGGACTCCTCGGAGTCGGAGGCGTGGATGAGGTTCTCGCGGACGATGACGCCGAAGTCGCCGCGGATGGAGCCGGGCGCGGCGGCGATCGGGTCGGTGGGGCCGGCCAGGGCGCGGACGCCCTCGATGACCCGCTCGCCCTCGACGATCAGGGCGACGACCGGGCCGGAGGACATGAACTCCACCAGCGGCTCGTAGAAGGGCTTGCCCTTGTGCTCGCCGTAGTGCTGCTCCAGGGTCTCCTGGTCCAGGGTGCGCAGCTCCAGCGCGGTGATCTGCCAGCCGGCCTTGCGCTCGATACGGCTGATGATCTCGCCGGTCAGGCCGCGACGGACGGCGTCGGGCTTGAGCAGGACGAGGGTGCGCTGGGTCACGAGGGCTCCTTCGGAGTCAAAGCTTGTGCGGGAGATGAGATTACCCGGTTGTTACGCAGCGTCAGCCCCGGAGGATCCCGCCTGGGCCGCGAATCTCGCCTTCGCCTCGTCGACCTTCCGCCCGAAGTGCACCGACGCCCACCACAGCGCCGCGAACACCACCCCGAGGAAGAACATCGCCGGCACGACGAATCCGGACGCGATCAGCGCGATCTGCAGGGCCCAGCCGAGGACGACACCACCCGGCCGGGTCACCAGGCCGCACAGCACCAGGCTGAGGAACATCGCGATCCCGCACACCGTCCACACCGTGGACGTGGACAGGTCTTCGTCCTTCATCGCGACCAGCCCGGCGAAGCCGATGACGAAGAACTCGCCGATGAGGGTCGAGGAACAGAGCGTACGCATGGTGAGGACTCAGCCCTTCCCGAGCAGCAGTCGGGCCTCGCCGACGGTGATGACGGATCCGGTGACGAGCACGCCGCCGCCGGCGAACTCGCCCTCCTCCTCGGCCAGCGTGATCGCCGCCTCCAGCGCGTCCGGCAGCCGCGGCTCCACCTGCACCCGCTCCTCGCCGAACACCTCCACGGCGATCGCGGCCAGCTCGTCCGCGTCCATCGCGCGATGACTGGAGTTCTGCGTGACGACGACCTCCGCGAAGAGCGGCTCGAAGGCCTCCAGCAGCCCCCGCACGTTCTTGTCGCCGCTCGCGCCCACGACCCCGATCAGCCGGCTGAAGTCGAACGCCTCCCGGACCGCCTCCGCCGTGGCGGCCGCGCCCGCCGGATTGTGCGCCGCGTCGAGCACCACGGTCGGGGACCGCCGTACGACCTCCAGCCGCCCCGGCGACGACACCGCCGCGAACGCCTTGCGGACCGTGTCGATGTCGAGCGGCTCGGGCCGCTGGGAGCCCACCCCGAAGAACGCCTCCACGGCGGCGAGCGCGACGGCCGCGTTGTGCGCCTGGTACGGGCCGTGCAACGGCAGGTACACCTCGGTGTACTCGCCGCCCAGGCCCCGCAGGGTCAGCAGCTGCCCGCCGACGGCCACCTGCCGCGCCACGACCCCGAACTCCAGGCCCTCGCGGGCCACGGTCGCGTCGACCTCCACGGCCTTCTTCAGCATCACCTGCGCCGCGTCGACCGGCTGCTGGGCCAGGATCACGGTCGCGTCCTGCTTGACGATGCCGGCCTTCTCGGTGGCGATCTCGGCGGGCGTCTCCCCCAGCCGGTCGGTGTGGTCGAGGTCGATCGGGGTCACGACGGCGACGTTCGCGTCGATCACGTTCGTCGCGTCCCAGCTGCCGCCCATGCCCACCTCGACGACGGCCACGTCCACCGGCGCGTCCGCGAAGGCCGCGTACGCCATCCCGGTCAGCACCTCGAAGAAGGACAGCCGGTACTCCTGCTGGCCGTCGACCATCTCCACGTACGGCTTGATGTCCTCGTACGTCTCGATGAAGCGCTCGGCGGAGATCGGCGCCCCGTCCAGGCTGATCCGCTCGGTGATCGACTGGACGTGCGGCGAGGTGTACCGCCCGGTGCGCAGCTCGAAGGCGCCGAGCAGGGCCTCGATCATGCGGGCGGTGGAGGTCTTGCCGTTCGTCCCCGTGATGTGGATCGAGGGGTACGACCGCTGCGGATCCCCCAGCACGTCCATCAGCGCGGCGATCCGGCTGACGGACGGCTCCAGCTTGGTCTCGCCCCACCGCGTGGCCAGGTCCGCCTCGACCTCGCGCAGGGCCTTGTCGATCTCGGGGTCGGCGGGGCGCGCGGGCACGTCGGACTGCGGCGGGCCGCCCTGAGTGCGCAGGGTGCGGCTGCCGGCCTCGATCACCGCGAGATCGGGATCGCGGTCGGTCTCGGCCGCGATGATCTCCTCGAAGGAGTCGAGGGGGTCGGGCTGGTCGTCGTGGTTGCCGTTCGGGGGGAGCTCGCTCACGGGGCCAGTCTACGTACCCAGCCTGCGGGCAGTCGTGCCGCTGGGGCGGCACGGGTGGGCGCAGGCGGCACCCCGCAAGCGCCGGGCCCCGCGACCGACCTGACGGCACGCGAAGGCCCCGGAACCGCACAGCTCCGGGGCCTTCACCAACGTACGCGTGCCTACGCCTGAGGCAGCCGCTCCAGCTGCGCCAGGATCCGCGTGATGTCCTCGTCCGCCTTGGCGAGCCGCCCACGGATCTTGTCCACCACGTTCTCCGGCGCCTTCGCCAGGAACGCCTCGTTGCCCAGCTTGGCCGTCGCCTGGGCCTTCTCCTTCTCGGCCGCCGCGAGGTCCTTCGCTAGGCGCTTGCGCTCCGCGGCGACGTCGATCGTGCCGGAGAGGTCGAGGGCGACCGTTGCGCCGGCGACCGGGAGGGTGGCCGTGGCCGAGAAGGCCTCGCCCTCCGGCTGGAGCCGCAGCAGCTGCCGGATCGCCGCCTCGTGCGGGGCGAGCGCCGTGCCGCCCAGCTCCAGACGGGCCGGAACCCGCTGGCCGGGCTGGAGGCCCTGGTCGGCACGGAAGCGGCGGACCTCGGTGATGACGGACTGGAGCGTCTCGATCTCACGCTCGGCGTCGGCGTCCCGGAAGCCACTGTCCTTCGGCCACTCGGCGATGACGACGGACTCGCCGCCGGTCAGCGTGGTCCAGAGCGTCTCCGTGACGAACGGGACGACCGGATGCAGCAGTTTGAGGGTGACGTCGAGGACCTCGCCCAGGACCCGCTTGGAGACCTCGGCCGCCTCGCCGCCCGCCTGGAAGGTGGTCTTCGACAGTTCGACGTACCAGTCGAAGACCTCGTCCCACGCGAAGTGGAACAGCGCGTCGGAGAGCTTGGCGAACTGGTAGTCCTCGTAGAACGCGTCGACCTCGGCGACGACGGAGTTGAGACGGGAGAGGATCCAGCGGTCCGTCGCCGACATCGCGGACACGTCCGGCAGCGGGCCCTCGATCGTCGCGCCGTTCATCATCGCGAAGCGGGTCGCGTTCCAGATCTTGTTGGCGAAGTTGCGGGAACCCTGGACCCAGTCCTCGCCGATCGGGACGTCGACGCCCGGGTTGGCGCCGCGCGCGAGGGTGAACCGGAGCGCGTCGGAGCCGTACTTGTCCATCCAGTCCAGCGGGTTGACCGCGTTGCCGAAGGACTTCGACATCTTCTTGCCGAACTGGTCGCGGACCATGCCGTGCAGGGCGATGGTGTGGAACGGCGGGGTGCCGTCCATCGCGTACAGGCCGAACATCATCATCCGGGCGACCCAGAAGAAGAGGATGTCGTACCCGGTGACCAGGACGGAGTTCGGGTAGAACTTCGCCAGCGACTCGGTCTGTTCGGGCCAGCCGAGCGTGGAGAACGGCCACAGGCCGGAGGAGAACCAGGTGTCGAGGACGTCGGTGTCCTGACGCCAGCCCTCACCGCTCGGCGGTTCCTCGTCGGGGCCGACGCAGACGACCTCACCGTTCGGGCCGTACCAGACCGGGATGCGGTGGCCCCACCACAACTGCCGCGAGATGCACCAGTCGTGGAGGTTGTCGACCCAGTCGAAGTACCGCTTCTCCATCTCCTGCGGGTGGATCTTGACGCGCCCGTCGCGGACGGCGTCACCGGCCGCCTTCGCGAGCGGGCCGACCTTGACCCACCACTGCATGGACAGGCGCGGCTCGATGGTGGTCTTGCAGCGCGAGCAGTGGCCGACGCTGTGGACGTACGGCCGCTTCTCCGCGACGATCCGGCCCTCGGCGCGCAGCGCGGCGACGATGGCCGAGCGGGCCTCCAGCCGGTCCTGGCCCTGGAAGGGGCCGTGGGCGGTGATGACGGCGTGCTCGTCCATCACGGTGAGGGACGGCAGGTTGTGGCGCTGGCCGATCTCGAAGTCGTTCGGGTCGTGCGCCGGGGTGACCTTGACGGCGCCGGTGCCGAACTCGGGGTCGACGTGCTCGTCGGCGACGACCGGGATGGAGCGGTCGGTCAGCGGCAGCTTGATGAGCTTGCCGACCAGGTGCTTGTACCGCTCGTCCTCGGGGTGAACGGCGACGGCCGTGTCACCGAGCATGGTCTCGGCGCGGGTGGTGGCGACGACGAGCGTCTCGTCGCCCTCGCCGTACTTGATGGAGACGAGCTCGCCGTCGTCGTCCTGGTACTCCACCTCGATGTCCGAGATGGCCGTCAGACAGCGCGGGCACCAGTTGATGATGCGCTCGGCGCGGTAGATCAGCTCGTCGTCGTAGAGCCGCTTGAAGATGGTCTGGACGGCCTGGGAGAGGCCCTCGTCCATGGTGAAGCGCTCACGCGACCAGGCGACACCGTCGCCGAGGCGGCGCATCTGGCCGGAGATCTGCCCGCCGGACTCGCCCTTCCACTGCCAGACCCGCTCGACGAACGCCTCACGGCCCAGGTCGTGGCGGGACTTGCCCTCCTTGCCGAGCTCGCGCTCGACGACGTTCTGGGTCGCGATGCCGGCGTGGTCCATGCCGGGCTGCCACAGCGTCTCGTAACCCTGCATCCGCTTGCGGCGGGTGAGGGCGTCGATCAGCGTGTGCTCGAAGGCGTGCCCGAGGTGCAGGCTGCCCGTGACGTTCGGCGGCGGGATGACGATGGTGTACGGAGGCTTGTCGCTCTTCTCGTCCGCCTCGAAGTAACCACGCTCTACCCAGCGCTCGTACAGCGGCCCCTCTACGTCGGCCGGCGCGTACTGGGTCGGCAGTTCGGTGTCGGGCGCTGGTGGCTGCTGCTGAGCGTTCTCGGTCACGGGCTCAGTTTAGGGGTGTCACGGCGGAGTCCCGAAACGCGTTTGTTCTGTAACGGGCCCACCCCCGATGGCATGCGCACGCTGTGTCTGCGCCAGGATGTCTGAAACACATAAGCATCTGGAGGGGAACCCAGAAATGAGTCACAACCAGCCGGGCCCGTACGGCGGGCAGCCCCAGCAGCCCGGACCTTACGGCCAGCCGGGTCCCTACGGCCAGCCGCCGCAGGCCCCCCAGCCCGGCTACGGCTACCCCCAGCAGCCCCCTCCCGCCCAGCCGGGCTACGGCTACCCGCAGGGCGCCCCTCCACAGCAGCCGAACCCGTACGGCCAGCAGCCGCAGTACGGTCAGCAGCCCCCGTACGGCCAAGGACCCACACCGCCCTACGGCCAGCCCCAGTACGGCGTGCCCCAGCCGCCGGCGCCGGGTGGCGGGAAGAAGAAGACCGGTCTGATCATCAGCGCCGTCGCCGTCGTGGCCGCGATCGGCGTGGGCGCGTACTTCGTGATCGGCGGGGGCGGCGGCGCGGGCGGCCTGTCGGACGACGGCGCGCACAAGCTGGAGACGCCGGCGACGGTGCTCGAGTACAAGCGGGTCGGCAAGGGCGGCGAGAGCACCGACGCGGACACCGTGAAGTACCTGGAGACCAGCGGCGTCAAGAACGGCAAGGCCGTCATCGGGCAGTACTCCACGGCCGACTTCGGCAACTACGACCCGCAGAACCCCGACCCCAAGGACCTGCCCGGCAAGAGCGAGCTGCTCCAGGCCAGGGGTGTGACCATGGTGGGCGGTTACGGCGAGATCGCGGACCCCAAGGCGGCCCTGGACAAGTACTTCGCCGCCATCCAGAAGCAGATCGAGGCGAGCAACTCCAGCTCGTCGAGCTCTTCTTCCGGCAGCGAGTCCCAGACCAAGCTGGTGGGCCAGCCCGAAGAGGCCGACATCGACGGCGCGGTCATGAAGTGCCAGGCGGCCCAGGGCACCAACAACCTCACCCAGAAGCCGTCGACCGACTGGTTCTGCGTGTGGTCCGACTACAGCACGATCGCCATGGTCTCCCCCGGTGACAACACCAAGAGCATCACCAAGGAGTCCGCGGTCGACATCACCACGAAGATGCGCGACGTGGTCCGCGTGAAGGCCTGACGCCTCCACCGCACAACTGCACGGCGAAGGGGCCCCGGTCGGTCGACCGGGGCCCCTTCGCTGGTGTACGTGCGGTGGTTACGCCGTCTTCTGCTCGCCCGGACCCCGGCCGTTGCGGGCGTCTCGGGGGATCAGGGTCGGGTTCACGTTGGAGTGGACGACATCGGCGGTGATGACGACGCGGGCCACGTCCTTGCGGGACGGGACCTCGTACATCACCGACATCAGGACCTCTTCCATGATGGCGCGCAGGCCGCGCGCGCCGGTCTGGCGGAGGATGGCCTGGTCGGCGATGGCCTCCAGGGCCTCGCGCTCGAAGTCCAGCTCCACGCCGTCGAGTTCGAAGAGGCGCTGGTACTGCTTCACCAGCGCGTTGCGGGGCTCGACGAGGATCTGGAGGAGGGCCTCGCGGTCCAGGTTGTGGACCGAGGTGATGACGGGGAGGCGGCCGATGAACTCGGGGATCATGCCGAACTTGACCAGGTCCTCGGGCATGACGTCCTCGAACTGGTCCTTGGCCTCCAGCTCGCGCTTGGAGCGGATCGTCGCGCCGAAGCCGATGCCCTTGGCACCGGCCCGGGACTCGATGATCTTCTCCAGCCCCGCGAAGGCACCGCCCACGATGAACAGGACGTTCGTCGTGTCGATCTGGATGAACTCCTGGTGCGGGTGCTTGCGGCCGCCCTGGGGCGGCACCGAGGCGGTCGTGCCCTCCAGGATCTTCAGCAGGGCCTGCTGTACGCCCTCGCCGCTGACGTCACGCGTGATCGACGGGTTCTCACTCTTGCGCGCGACCTTGTCGATCTCGTCGATGTAGATGATCCCGGTCTCGGCCTTCTTGACGTCGTAGTCGGCCGCCTGGATCAGCTTGAGCAGGATGTTCTCGACGTCCTCGCCGACGTACCCGGCCTCCGTGAGCGCCGTCGCGTCGGCGATGGCGAACGGGACGTTCAGCATGCGCGCGAGAGTCTGTGCGAGGAGGGTCTTGCCGGAGCCCGTGGGGCCCAGCAGGAGGATGTTGGACTTCGCCAACTCGATGGCGTCCTCGCGGCTTTGCCCGCCGCCGTTCTCGCCGGCCTGGACCCGCTTGTAGTGGTTGTACACCGCGACGGAGAGGGCCTTCTTCGCCGCCTCCTGGCCGACCACGTACCCCTCGAGGAACTCGTAGATCTCGCGGGGCTTCGGGAGTTCCTCCCAACGGACCTCGCTCGTCTCCGCGAGCTCTTCCTCGATGATCTCGTTGCAGAGGTCGATGCACTCGTCGCAGATGTACACACCGGGCCCTGCGATGAGCTTCTTGACCTGCTTCTGGCTCTTGCCGCAGAACGAGCACTTGAGCAGATCGCCGCCGTCACCGATGCGTGCCACGGTGTGCTTCCCCTTCGCCTGGGAGACGCCTAGGTCCAGCGGCTCCTGGTGCTGCCTTATGTCCGACGGTACCTTGCCTGGCCCCCCGTTCGGGCCCCCCTTGGCACGGTTCACTTTGACGTGCACCTTGTCGGGCACGTGTCGAGCCGCGCCAAGGGCGGCAGACGCTGCGTACGTCCGCGTCAGCGGACAGCGGCGTTGTTCATCTTCCGGGTGGAGATGATCTGGTCGATCAGGCCGTACGACAGGGCGTCCTCGGCCGTGAGGATCTTGTCGCGCTCGATGTCCTCGCGGATCTTCTCGATCGGCGTGGTGGAGTGCTTGGCCAGCATCTCCTCCAGCTGCGAGCGCATCCGCAGGATCTCGTTCGCGGCGATCTCCAGGTCGGAGACCTGACCCCGGCCCGTCTCACTGTAGGGCTGGTGGATCAGCACGCGCGCGTTGGGCAGCGCCATCCGCTTGCCCGGCGTACCGGCGGCGAGCAGGACGGCGGCGGCGGAGGCCGCCTGGCCCATGCAGACCGTCTGGATGTCGGGCTTGACGAACTGCATCGTGTCGTAGATCGCGGTGAGCGCGGTGAAGGAGCCACCGGGGCTGTTGATGTAGACCGAGATGTCCCGGTCGGGGTCCATCGACTCCAGGCACAGCAGCTGCGCCATGACGTCGTTGGCCGAGGCGTCGTCGATCTGCACGCCGAGGAAGATCACTCGCTCCTCGAAGAGCTTCGCGTACGGGTCGTACTCGCGGATGCCCTGCGAGGTGCGCTCGACGAAGCGCGGGATCACATAACGGGACTCGGCCACGGGACCCGTGTATTCGGCGCTCGTACGGTCGTACAGGCTGCTGCCGGGGAAGTCGTTCACTGTCTGTCTCCTAGGGGCTGAGGCGGTCGGCTGGGGGCTGTCCTGGGGGCGTTTCCGCCCTCGGCTGGGGCTCAGGCCCCGGTGCCGCCGCCGCCCGGCATGCCTGCGGCCGTGGGAATCACATCGTCGATGAGGCCGTACTCCTTGGCCTCAAGGGCGTCGAACCAGCGGTCACGGTCCGAGTCACGGGTGATCTGCTCGATCGTCTGACCGGTGTGCTGCGATGTGAGCTCGGCCATGCGCTTCTTGGTGTGCAGCAGCCGCTCGGCGTGGATCTTGATGTCCGAGGCCGAGCCGGCGAGGCCGGCGGACGGCTGGTGGATCAGGATCTCGGCGTTCGGCAGCGCGAAGCGCTTGCCGGGGGTGCCCGCGCTGAGCAGGAACTGGCCCATGGAGGCCGCGAGGCCCATGGCGATCGTCACCACGTCGTTCTTGATGAACTGCATGGTGTCGTAGATCGCCATACCGGCCGTGATCGAACCGCCCGGGCTGTTGATGTAAAGGTAAATGTCCTTGTCGGGGTCCGCGGCAAGGAGGAGCAGCTGTGCGGTGATCTTGTTGGCAATGTCGTCGTCGACCGGCTGGCCGAGGAAGATGATCCGCTCGTTGAGCAGCCGGTTGTAGACCTGGTCGCCGAGGCCACCACCGATGGAAGGCTCGCCGGCGGCGGAGGGCATCAGATTCGTCACGTATCCACCTGCTCGTCTTACGACGGCGCCGGGCCGTCTCACGTTTCCCTGCGGGGCTGGAGCCGTTCGGGGACTCCACTGCCCTCGTATTCATGGACCCTAACGCGCGGGTCCCTTCGGGGAATCCCGGAGAGGGGGGTGTTCGCCGGGGGCGTAGCGGAGGGCTCCGCCGGGGAGCGGTGCGGTTCGTCCTGGGGACTGAGGGCAGTCGTCGGGCTGCGGGCCCGCTGCGGCTGGTCGCGCCCACGCGGCGGAGCCGCACATCGATACAGCCCCGCGCCCCTGGGTAGGCGACGGGCCCCGGGGGCAGAAAGTCCCCGGGGCCCGTCACACGTGCATCAGCAGCGGCGCTACGAATCAGGCGTCGGCCTTCTCGTCGCCCTCACCCTCGGGCTTGGCCTCGGCCTCGGCCTGGGCCTGGGCCTCGGCGGAGGCTTCCTCCGTGGAGGTCTCCTCCTCCTCGTCGTCCAGGTCGATGATCTCGCCGTTGGTGTCCTTCACGGTGGCGGACTCGACGACCAGGGCCAGGGCCTTGCCGCGGGCGACCTCGCCGACGAGGAGGGGCACCTGGCCGCCCTCGACGACGGCCTGGGCGAACTGGTCGGGGGACATGCCGGAGGAGGCGGCACGGCGCATGAGGTGCTCGGTGAGCTCCTCCTGGTTGACGTTGAGCTTCTCCCGCTTGACCAGCTCGTCGAGGACGAACTGGGTCTTGATGCCCTTGACCGCGGCCTCACGGGTCTCGGTCTCGAACTCCTCGACGGTCTTGCCCTGGATCTCCAGGTACTTCGCCAGGTCGAGGCCCATCTGGCCGAGCTGGTGGTGCTCCAGGTTGTGCTTGCGGGTGTTGATCTCGTCCTCGAGCAGCTTCTCGGGGACCGGGACCTCGACCAGCTCGAGCAGCTTCTCCAGGACGCGCTCCTGGGCCTGCGTGGCCTGGTCGTACTGCTTCATGTTCTCCAGGCGCTTGCGGCTGTCGGCCTTCAGCTCCTCGAGGGTGTCGAACTCGGACGCGAGCTGCGCGAACTCGTCGTCGAGCTCGGGGAGCTCCCGGGCGGCGACCTGGGTGACCTTGACGGTGACCTCGGCCTCCTTGCCGGCCGCCGAGCCGCCCTTGAGCTCGGAGGTGAAGGTGGCCTCGCCACCGGCCTCCAGGCCCTTCACGGCGTCGTCGATGCCGTCGAGCAGCTCACCGGAGCCGATGGTGTAGGAAACACCCTCGGCGACGCCGTCCTCGAGGACCTCGCCGTCGACCTTGGCCTGCAGGTCGACCGTGACGGTGTCGCCGTCCTCGGCGGCACGCTCGACCGGGGAGGTCGAGGCGAAGCGCTCGCGGAGCTGCTCGACCGACTTCTCGAGGTCCTCGTCGGTGACCTCGACGGCGTCGACCTCGACCTCGATGCCGGAGAAGTCCGGGATCTCGAGGGACGGGCGGATGTCGACCTCGGCGGTGAAGTTCAGCGTCTCGCCGTCCTTCAGCTCGGTGATGTCGACCTCGGGCTGGCCCAGGACGTCGATCTCGGCCTCGTTGACCGCCTCCGTGTAGAACTTCGGCAGCGCGTCGTTGACGGCCTCCTCCAGCACGGCGCCACGGCCGAACCGCTGGTCGATCACCCGGGCGGGGATCTTGCCCTTGCGGAAGCCCTTCACCGTGACCTGCTGGTTGATCTTCTTGTACGCCGCGTCGAGGCTGTCCTTGAGCTCCTCGAAGGGCACCTCGACAGTGAGCCGAACCCGAGTCGGGTTCAGGGTCTCCACGGCGCTCTTCACGGTTCGGTCTCCTTGTGGCTGACTTCTTGGTTTCTGCCGGCCCAGACCGGTCCGGCGGATTTCGCCGCCCGGAGGACTTCCAGTGGACTACTTCCAGTGGACGAGACACACGGGCGCGCAGCTTGCATAGTAACCGCAGCCTCGGAAGGCCCCAAAGGCGATCAAGCGACGTGATCGCATGGGTGACCGGTATGGCCGGTCGATGGTCGGGGTGGCGGGATTTGAACCCACGGCCTTCCGCTCCCAAAGCGGACGCGCTACCAAGCTGCGCCACACCCCGTCTGGTGCGACACGTAGGGTACATGCCCGCAGGCAGCGAAGCCGCCGCATTTGGCGAGCGCCGGGGCGCACTCCGGCGCGTGCCGGAATGCGGTGTGCGACGAGCGGGGTCGACCCGCTACGATGCCTGCAGTGCCGCGGTCACCGAGCCGTGGCGCGCTGTGTGCGGGCGTAGCTCAATGGTAGAGCCCTAGTCTTCCAAACTAGCTACGCGGGTTCGATTCCCGTCGCCCGCTCTGTACGACTCGGGGCCGGGTCGGAGGTCAGTCCTCCGACCCGGCCCCGAGTCGTTTCCGTGTGCGCTGCGCCCGGGGCGACCGCCGGTGGGTGTCAGAAGCTGATCGAGTTGATCGTTTCCGCTATCGAGTTGAGGAAGCGGTTGATTGACGGGGCCATGCCCGTCGAGGCGAGGAAGAAGCCGAAGAGGATGGCGACGATGGCGGGGCCCGCCTTGATCGACCCACCTCTGATCAGCACTACCAGGATGATCGCCAACAGCAGCACCACTGACAGAGAAATGGCCACAACTGATCACACCCTAGGTCGGTCCGCTCTCCCGGCCCGGGGATGCCCAGCCAGTGCACCCCCGCCAGAACCATCGTGCCACCAACCCGGCTCGCATATGCGGCCCGTGACGCATCGTTGGTCACACCCGCGACGGATCGGGCCGCGCCGGCCGGTGACGGGGGGTCGTTCGGGGACTCAACTGCGGTGTGCCGCACATTAATTCGACCGTGCACCCGCACAGGCAATTAACAGGGATCCTTTCCATGTCCACACATCGCGTCCGCAGGTAATTCGAATTGCGGACATGGCCACATCGGAGACACATCGCCCGCTGGACTTATGCCCCAATTAGTCGGGATGAATCGCGACATCAAGGGCGCCTGTGGGGGCCTGGATCGGCGGTGGACCGTGTGTGGACCATCACGCCGACAACAGGGTCGAGTTTGTTAGTCCGGGGTACCCGAGACCGATAACCATGAATTGCTCAGGGCGTTTTACGGAAAGCCACGGACAACGCTAGGGTGCCTCAGATGTTCCACGCCGCCTCGCCCCCCACACATGCAACGAGGTCTCGGATCTCCTCCCCGGAGTCGGGGTGGGAGGACCTGTGACGAACTCGCTCCAGCCCAACGGCCGCAACAGAGCGCCGCTCCCCCCGCAGCACTCCTCGGCATCAGGAGTGCCCACTCCGCGCTCGCCCCAAAACGAGCAGAAGCAGAACAAGCGGAACAAACAGCGCGACTCGTTCTTCGACAACGCCAAGTACCTGGCGATCGTGCTGGTGGCAATCGGCCACGCCTGGGAGCCCCTGAAGGGCGACAGCCGGGTCCTGCAGGCCACGTACATGTTCGTGTACGCCTTCCACATGCCGGCGTTCATCGTCATCTCCGGCTTCTTCTCGCGGAGTTTCGACGCCAGCCCGAGCCGGCTGAAGCGGCTGGTCACCGGTGTCGCCGTGCCGTACATCGTCTTCGAGACGGCCTACCCGCTCTTCAAGCGCGTCGTCGACGACGCGCCGGACCAGGACATCAGCCTTCTCGACCCGTGGTACCTGACCTGGTTCCTGTGCGCCCTGTTCGTGTGGCGGCTGACCACGCCCCTGTGGAAGACGGTCCGTTGGCCGCTCCCGCTCGCGCTCGGCATCGCCATGCTGGCGTCGGCCACGCCGAACATCGGTGACGACCTCGACCTCCAGCGTGTCCTGCAGTTCCTGCCGTTCTTCGTGCTGGGTCTGACCATGAAGCCCGAGCACTTCCGGCTGGTGCGCCGCCGTTCCGTGCGCATCGCGGCCGTGCCGGTGTTCGCGGTCGCGCTGGCCTTCGCCTGGTGGGCGGTACCGCGGATGAACGCGGCGTGGTTCTACCACCGTGACTCCGCGCAGGAGTTGAACTCGCCCTGGTGGGTCGGACCGGTCATGGTCCTCGCGATGTTCGGCTGCTCACTGGTGCTGACCGCGTGCTTCTTCGCGTGGGTGCCGGGGCGCCGGATGTGGTTCACGGCGCTGGGCGCGGGCACCCTGTACGGCTACCTGTTGCACGGGTTCCTGGTGAAGGGCGGCGACTACACCGGCTGGTTCGACCAGGACTGGCTGCACCGGCCGCTCGGTGAGGTGTTCGTGACCGTGCTGGCCGGCGTGGTCGTCACGCTGCTGTGCACGAAGCCGGTCCAGCGGGTGTTCCGGTTCGCCATGGAACCGAAGATGGACTGGGCCTTCAAGCGGGACGCCGCGGAGGTCGCGCGCGAGCGTGAGAAGGCCGGAGCGGTCACCGAGCACCGCGAGAAGGTCAACGCCTAGCTGATCGGTACCGCGGCAGGCAACGTGGGCCCGAGCCGTGGGGCGCCCCTCGGCCGGGCCTGCGTCAGAGGGTTCGCTGCGCCCCTCGGCGGCCGTCACCCGTACGGGGCCCAGCGTGATCGCAGTTCGTCGCGCAGTTGTCGGGCGACCTGGCCCATGAGGGCGTCGGCGCCGGGCTGTCTGCCGGCGGCCACCTGGGACTCGGTGAGGACGGCTATGGCGTAGCTCTGGCCGTCGGCGTGTTCGACGACGCCGACCTCGTGGCGCAGATTGAGCAGCGTGCCCGTCTTCGAGGACCAGGAGGAGGCGTCGGAGGCGAAGTCCGGTGTGAGGCGCTGGCGCATGAGGTTGTCGGCCATCAGGCCGCGCACCCGTGCCGCGACGTCGGGGTGGATCGTCGGGGCCTCGGCGCCCTCGGTGCCGGGCCGCGACCGCCAGACCGCCTGGAGGAGGTCGACGAAGGCGCGTGCCGTGCCGGCGTTGGCGCGCGAGACGTCGAGCTGCGGTATCCGGTGACCGCGTCCAGGGGTGCCGGCGTCGATCGCCAGGGCATGTGCGAGATGCACGTCCGCCGGGTCCAGCCGCTCCTCCGGGGTCTCCATCAGCTCCTGCATGGTGTGGCGTACGGCGATGCCCCGAAGCCCCCACCGCTCCAGGCCCGCGGCAACCTGTGAGGGCGGGGTGATGTCGAAGAGGGCGTCGGCGGCGCTGCTGTCGCTGATGCTTATGCTCAGGTGGAGCAGATCGTCCACGGCGATACGAGCGGCATGGCGGAACCGGCTCAGGCCGGTCGGCCCGGGGTGGGTGCTCCGCCCGGGTGGCACCTCGATCACCGTGGCGCCGTCGATCTCCCCGCGCCGGATGCGGTCCAGTGTCACCAGGGCGAGCGGGACCTTCACGAGGGACGCGACGGGGAACTCGATGTCGGGGTCGATTCCGAGCTCTTCGCCCGTCTCCAGGTCGCGTACCAGGAACGAACCGTGCAGCCCGCCGTCGCGCAGCGTGCGGCGCAGTTCCCTGAGCAGCCGATCGGTACGGGTCGTCATGACGCCACCTCCGCGGGTTCCGTGGCGCCGAGGCACCGTGCGATGTCGGGGGCGCACGCCTGACGTACGCGGGCCGCCTCGGGGTCCGTCTCGTCGGCGACGACGAGGGAGAAGCCCCGGGCGAAGCCGGCGTCGAGCTCGCCGACGGGGCGCCAGTGGAGGCCGAGTTCCCGGGCCTGCCCGGCCGAGCAGAGCAGGGCGTCGCCCCGGCTCAGCACGTCCGCCGCGGCGACGGCCACGGAGTGGGCCACTCCCAGCTGCGCGGGGCGCAGCCCGACGGCGTCGCGCAGGCGGGCGAGGGGGTCCCTGATGTGCGGCACGTCATCCTCCGGTTGGAGCCACACACGCCGGGCGCGCCGATCGCGATCCACCCGGCCGGGGCGCAGGGTGTCCAGGTAGATCGGCCCGCCGCCCGGGTCGTCCGCGAC
Organism: Streptomyces sp. NPDC048751; assembly: GCF_043198595.1. Classification (NCBI taxonomy): domain Bacteria; kingdom Bacillati; phylum Actinomycetota; class Actinomycetes; order Kitasatosporales; family Streptomycetaceae; genus Streptomyces; species Streptomyces sp. NPDC048751. Next base: position 265,846 of record NZ_JBICUX010000011.1, on the reverse strand, counting down.
CGCCAGACCCAGCCGTACGGTCCAGGCGGCACCGGTGGGAGCCACCGCGAGCAGCGCCGCCCGCACCTGCCGGGACGTGACGAGGTCGGCTCGCTCCGCGGGCCCGGCGGGGCGTGGGTCGAGGCGGACTTTCTGCTCGTGCGCCTGGGCGATGAGACGGGCGAGCGCGCGGGTGGTGCAGATGGCGGGGACGGCGAGGCGCAGCGGTCTGCGCCGTGCGGCCTCCGCCTCGTGCTCCAGCCGGTCGGCGAGCTGGACGAGCTGTCTGGCCAGCGGAAGCATGTCCCGGCCGAACGGGGTCAGCACCACCGCGCGTGAGGACCGTTCCAACAGCCGCTCGCCCAGGCGTTGTTCCAGCGCGGCGACACGGCGGCTCACAACGGACTGGGCCGTCCGGGCCGCCGCCGCGCCCACCGTGAAACTGCCGTGCTCGCTCACGTGAACGAACGCGCGGCACGCCGCTACAAGATCCACGGCTCCCACTATGCCAAAACAGCATGGGAGCGAGCGTTCACGTCTTGGTCCCGGGCGGTGATCGGACCGCAAAGTGGTCTGCGCCCAGGGGGACTTCCCCGGGCTGGAGCGTTCCACGGGTCTTTCGACGACTTGGAGATTCATTCCATGACGTACTCGATTCGCATGCGCCGGGGTGCCGCCTGGGCGGCCGGCTTACTCACGCTCGTCGCGCTGCCCGCCGTCGGTCAGGAAGCGGCGTCCGCGTCCGGCCCGTCGGCCGGCTCCGGGCGGTCCGCGGCACAGGCGGCGGCCACGAGGTCCACCACTGCCGAGTTCCAGGAACTGGAGCGCGAGTTCGACGCGCGGCTGGGCGTCTACGCCCTGGACACCGGCACCGGCCGGACGGTCGCCCACCGGGCGGACGACCGGTTCGCGTACGCGTCCACGTTCAAGGCGCTGGCGGCGGGCGCCGTGCTCCGGAAGTACGGGACGGAGGGGATGGGCAAGGTGGTCGCCTATGGGCGTGACGACGTGGTCGCCGACTCTCCCGTCACGGAGAACTTCGTCGGGAAGGGGATGAGCCTGAAAGGGCTGTGCGCCGCCACCCTCTGGTACAGCGACAACACGGCCGTCAACCTGCTCCTGAAGGAGCTCGGCGGGCCGGACGGCCTGGAGAAGGTGCTGGAGGGACTCGGCGACCACGTCACCGAGATGGACCGGTACGAGCCCGAGATGAGCGAGGGAACGCCGGGCGACATCCGCGACACGAGCACGCCGCGCGCGATGGCCGCCGACCTGCGGGCATTCCTGCTCGGCGACGCCCTGGAGCGGGACGAACGCCGGCTCCTGCGGCAGTGGATGGAGACGAACGTGACCGGCGACACGCTCATCCGTGCCGGGCTCCCGGACGACTGGACCGTGGCCGACAAGAGCGGCACCGCCGGATACGGGGGACGCAACAACATCGCCGTGGTGTGGCCGGAGGACGGTGGCAACCCCATCGTCATGGCGGTCATGTCCACCCGGGACAAGCAGGGCGCCGAACGCCGCGACGCCCTGATCGCCAGGGCCGCCACCGTGGCGGTCGACGGCCTCGGCCGCCGCTAGCGCCTGTCGCGAAAGTGGCGCCTGCAGGCGCCAGGACACCGCCTAGGGAACCGGCGGGGTGTCCGGTGCCGTGAGGCCGAGGAGTGCGCGCATGTGTGCGTACTTCTCGGTCAGGCGGTTGCGGGTCGGTTCGTCCAGGATCGCCAGACGCGTCGGATCCGCGTTGTGGGCCAGGTCGGCTTCCTTCACGAGCAGGGCGCCCGGGGTGCCGAGGACGCGGGTCGCGTAGGCCTCGGGGGATTCGCCGGCGCGCTTGGTGAGGGCGAGGACGATGTCCTTGGTACGGCGGGTGAGGGCCGCTTCCTCCAACCACCGCTCGGTCAGGGCGTCGTCCTCGACGGAGTCGTGCAGCCAGGCCGCGGCGATCTGCTCGTCGTCGCCACCGCGTACGCGGACACCTTCGGCCACGGCGTGGAGGTGTTCGGCGTAGGGGCGGCCCGCCTTGTCGGTCTGGCCGTCGTGAGCGGTGCGGGCGACGGCCTCGACTTCGGCGAGGGTGAGGGTGGTTCGGGGCGAGTCGGTCACACGGCCAGTGTCTCCCGGCCGAGGCCGTCTCAGCGCGACGTCATATGGGCCGTCGGCCCGTCGCGGCAGATCAGCAGCAGGGCCCGGTCATCGTTGACGTCCTTCGCCACCGCCTCGATGAGGTGCCAGGCGGCGCCGTGGAAACCGCCGGCGACATAGCGGTCGGCTTCGCCGGTGAGGCGGTCGATGCCTTCGACGATGTCCCGGTCGGAGGTCTCCACCAGGCCGTCTGTGAACAGCATCAACACGTCGCCGGGGCGCAGCGAGCCCTTCACCGGGTCGAACTGGGCACCGTCGTACACACCGAGCAGCGGTCCCTCCGCGGCCTTCTCCTCCCAGCGGCCGCTGCCCGCACTGAGCTGAAGGCCCGGCGGATGACCGGCGGAGTAGAGCTCGTAGTCACCGGAGTCGAGGTCCAGAACCAGGTGGATGGAGGTCGCGAAGCCCTCGTCCCAGTCCTGGCGCAGCAGGTAGCCGTTCGCGGCCGGGAGGAAGGCGTGGGGCGGCAACGAGCCCAGCAGGCCGCCGAACGCGCCGGACAGCAGCAGCGCGCGCGACCCCGCGTCCATGCCCTTGCCGGACACGTCCGTGAGGACGACCTCCAGCGTGCGCCCGCCGTTCGTGCAGGCCGCGACAACGAAGTCACCGGAGAACGACTGACCGCCCGCCGGCCGCAGCGCCATCTCGCGGTGCCAACCCTGCGGCAGCTTCGGCAACTTGCTCTGTACGCGGATGCGTTCGCGCAGGTCGAAGAGCATGGTGCCGCCCCGCCGCCAGGGCACACCGACCCGGCTGCGGAACTGCGCGATCAGCAGACCGAAGAACCCGCAGGCGGCCACGACCAGCACCACGCCCGGAGTCACGCGCGAGGGCCCCTGGGTGTACGGGCCCAGCTGCACCGACTCCACGATCAGCGCGGTCGCCGCCGCCGCGTACAGGCCGAGCAGGCTGGCCGGGCGCAGCAGCAGGCCGCCGGCGACGATGGGCAGGACCAGCGCGGCCGGTGAGCACCACACCGAGTTGGCGAGTGTGGTGGCCGCGATGAGGGGGATGGTGATGAGCAGACCGGCCAGCGCTATCCAGTCCGAGCCGTCCCCGCGGAAGTAGTCGACCGCGCTTCTGCGCACGCCGGTTCGGGCCCGGTGCAGCTGGTGCTTCAACCGGGCCGTGAACGTGTCGGCCTCCGCGCGCCGCTCTCGTCCTTCTGCCATTAGTTCGGGACCCTATCCATCGGACCAGCTGCTTGGCACGGGAGGTCCCACTTGTCCCCCGTCCGAGGTTCGACTTCACAGTGAACTTCACGGACGGCGCTCACGCGGGGCCACCGCGGAAATTGCCTCGCTCGTCCCGACAAAGTGCTGGTAGGCATGGTGCATGGGGACTGACGTGACCGATCCCGCCGTCGACCTGCGGGTGCTGCGGCGGGACGACTGGGACCAGTGGTACGACAGCCTGCTCCTCGCCTTCGGTGGAGTCGCGGAGTCGTCGGAGGAGCGCGAGCTGTGGCGCGCGCTCACCGAGTTCGACCGCTCACTCGGGGCGTGGGACGGCGACGCGTGCGTGGGATCGGCCGGGGCGTTCAGCTTCCGGCTGACGGTGCCGGGCGGCGTCCCGGTGCCCGCGGCGGGCGTGACGATGGTGAGCGTGGCCGCGACGCACCGCAGACGCGGGGTGCTGACGTCGATGATGCGGCGGCAACTGGACGACGTCCGCGCGTGGGGTTGGCCCCTCGCGGTGCTGACGGCGTCCGAGCCGGCCATCTACGGGCGGTTCGGGTACGGCGTCGCCACGCACCATGTGAACACCGAGGTCGACACCAGCCGGGTACGGCTGTCGGTGCCGCCCGGCACGGACGACGTACGCCTGCGGTACGCGGCGCCCGCCGACGTGCTCGACGCGTGCGAGGCGGTGTACGCGCGCAAGGTGCCCGAGCGTCCGGGGATGGTGGAGCGGCTGCCCGGCTGGGAGCGGCTGTTCCTGCTCGATCCGGAGAGCGAGAGGGGCGGGGCGTCGCCACTCCAGTGCGTGGTCGCGGAGCGGGACGGCGAGATCGTGGGCTACGTCCGATTCCGGGTGAAGCCGGCCTGGGACACCAACGGGCCCCACGGCAAGGTCGAGGTGAGTTCCACCGAGGCGCTCGACCCCGCTGCGCACGCGGCGCTGTGGCGGTTCCTGTTCGACATCGACCTGACGTCGACGCTCGTCGCGCGCGGGCGGCCGATGGACGACGCCTGGCTGCAGATGGTGTCCGACGTCCGGCGGTGCGGGGTGCGGGTGCGGGACGCGTTGCACGTACGGCTGGTGGACCTGGGCGCCGCGCTGGAGGCGCGGACGTACCAGGCGCCGGTGGACGTGGTGTTCGAGGTGGAGGACGCCTTCTGCCCGTGGAACGCGGGACGGTGGCGGCTGAGCGGCGACACCAAGGGCGCCTCCTGTTCCCGTACGACGGATGTGGCCGATCTCGTCCTGTCGGTAAGGGAGTTGGGGGCGGCCTATCTGGGCGGTGTGAGCCTGGGCTCGCTGGCGGCGGCCGGACGGGTGCGCGAGGTGCGGCCGGGCGCGCTGGCGGAGGCGTCGGTGGGCTTCGGTTCCTGGGTGGCCCCTTGGCTGCCGCACATGTTCTGACGGCCCCGGCCGGGCCCTAGTTGTCCTGGCAGGCGGGGCACCAGAAGAGGTTGCGGGCGGCGAGGTCGGCGGTGCGGATCTCACCGCCACAGATGTGGCAGGGCAGGTCGGCCCTGCGGTAGACGTACACCTCGCCGCCGTGGTCGTCGACGCGCGGCGGGCGGCCCATCGCCTCCGGGGTGTGTTCCGGGCGGACGGTGTCGATGCGGTTGTGGCGCACGCCCTCGCGCATGAGGGCGACGAGGTCGGCCCACATCGCGTCCCACTCGGCCGGGGTGATGTCCTTGCCGGCCCGGTAGGGGTCGATGCGGTGCCGGAAGAGGACCTCGGCGCGGTAGACGTTGCCGACTCCGGCGATGACCTTCTGGTCCATCAGCAGGGCGGCGATCGTCGTACGGCTGCGGGAGATCCTGCGGTACGCGGCGCGCGGGTCGGCGTCCGGGCGCAGCGGGTCGGGGCCCAGGCGGTCGTGTATCGCCTGCTTCTCGCCGGCCGTGATCAGCGCGCAGGTGGTGGGCCCGCGCAGGTCGACGTACGCGGTGTCGTTGGCGAGGCGGAGGCGGACGGTGTCCGTGGGCGGGGGCGCGGGGGCGGCGCCGAAGGTGACCTTGCCGAAGAGGCCGAGGTGGATGTGGATCCAGGACTCGGCGAAGCCCAGGAACAGGTGCTTGCCGTGGGCGTCGGCGGTGTGCAGGCGACCGCCGTCTAGGAGGGCGGCGGCGTCGGAGAACTTGCCCTGCGGACTGGTGACCCTGGCTGCGCCGGTGAAGCGAGTGGCGTAGTCCTGCGCGAGTCGGTGGATCGTGTGCCCCTCTGGCACCTGGCCTCTTCCTTTCCCACCCACCCGCCCGTCACTTCGTGTCGACGGGCGGGCCTCGAAGGTCCGACTACTGCTGCGGGTGGTGCGCCGGGATCGGCGGGAGGTCGCCCTTCGTCTCGTACTCCGCCAGCATGTCGATACGGCGGATATGACGCTCGTCACCCGAGAACGGGGTGTTGAGGAAGGTCTCGACGAACTTCGTCGCCTCGTCCTGGGTGTGCATGCGCGCGCCGACCGCGACGACGTTGGCGTTGTTGTGCTGCCGGCCGAGGGAGGCGGTCTCCTCGCTCCAGGCGAGGGCCGCCCGGACGCCCTTCACCTTGTTCGCGGCGATCTGCTCGCCGTTGCCGGAGCCGCCGATGACGATGCCGAGGGCGCCCTGGTCCGCGGCCGTCCGCTCCGCGGCGCGGAGGCAGAAGGGCGGGTAGTCGTCCTGGGCGTCGTAGATGTGGGGTCCGCAGTCGACGGGCTCATGGCCCGCTTCTTTGAGCCACTCCACGAGGTGGTTCTTGAGTTCGAAGCCGGCATGGTCGGAACCGAGATACACGCGCATGGTCCGAGTGTGACATGCGTGGTTCGGGGCAGCAGCCCAGGGTTCCATGTCTCGAATTTCCGAGCCGCGACGAGAAAGCTCAGGAAAACCTCAAATAACGATACGGATTCAAAGGTTCACGAAATCGTTGGCCTCCGTTTCACTGGACCGACTCGTACACCGCTCGTACGGGAGACAGCTCACCCGGCGCAAAGGAAAACCGTCCCATGACTTCGCAGCCGACCCTGACGAAGGCCGGAAACGGCCCTGAAGGACCCGGAGGACCCGGCGATCCCGGTTCCGGACTCCAGGCAGGACTCAAGAACCGTCATCTGTCGATGATCGCCATCGGCGGTGTCATCGGCGCCGGCCTCTTCGTCGGCTCCAGCTCGGGCATCGCGACGGCGGGTCCCGGCATCCTCCTGTCGTACGCCCTCGTCGGCACGCTCGTGGTGCTGGTGATGCGGATGCTCGGCGAGATGTCCGCGGCGAACCCGACGTCGGGTTCCTTCTCGGCGCACGCCGACCGCGCGCTGGGCCGCTGGGCCGGTTTCTCCATCGGCTGGCTGTACTGGTTCTTCTGGGTCGTCGTGCTCGCGGTCGAGGCGACCGCCGGAGCCAAGATCCTCGAAGGGTGGGTGCCCGCCGTCCCGCAGTGGGGCTGGGCGCTCATCGTGATGGTGGTCCTGACCGCCACGAACCTCGTCTCCGTCGGCTCCTACGGCGAGTTCGAGTTCTGGTTCGCCGGGATCAAGGTCGTGGCGATCGGTGCGTTCATCATCATCGGCGGGCTGGCCGTGTTCGGCGTGCTGCCGGGCGTCGACAGCGACAAGGCCGGGCTCGGCAACCTCACCGACCACGGCGGCTTCCTGCCCAACGGGCCCGGTGCGATCCTGACCGGCGTCCTGCTCGTGGTCTTCTCCTTCATGGGCAGCGAGATCGCGACCCTCGCGGCCGGTGAGTCCGAGGACCCGCAGCGGGCGGTCACCAAGTCGACCAACAGCATCATCTGGCGTATCGGTGTCTTCTACCTCGGCTCGATCTTCGTCGTGGTCACCCTGCTGCCGTGGGACGACAAGTCGATCGCCGACCAGGGCTCGTACGTCGCCGCGCTGGACTCCCTCGGTATCGCGCACGCCGGTCAGATCATGAACTTCATCGTGCTGACGTCGGTGCTGTCCTGTCTGAACTCCGGCCTGTACACGGCCTCCCGGATGGCCTTCTCGCTCGGTGAGCGGGGCGACGCGCCGAAGGTGTTCGCTAAGACCACGTCGCGTGGTGTGCCGATGGCCGCGATCGTCTCGTCGGTCGTGTTCGGCTTCGTGGCCGTCTTCTTCAACTACAAGTTCCCGGACTCGGTCTTCCTGTTCCTGGTGAACTCCAGTGGTGCGGTCGCCCTGTTCGTCTGGCTGGTCATCTGCTTCTCGCAGCTGCGGATGCGGAAGATCATCCAGGCCGAGGCGCCGGAGAAGCTGGTCGTGAAGATGTGGCTGTACCCGTACCTGACCTGGGCGACGGCCGCGCTGATCGTCTTCGTCCTCGGCTACATGCTCACGGACACGGAGCACGACGGGCGCGAGACGGTGCTGTTGTCGCTGCTTGTCGCGGGGGTGGTGCTGGCGATCGCCTTCGCGAAGGAGAAGCTCGGATCGAAGGGCGAGGTCGCGCAGACCGGCGCGGCGACCCCGGCCTCGGTCGAGGCGCGGGACTGACGCGAGCGGTTCGGCGGGGCCCTGCGGTGGGTGACACCGTGGGGCCCTTTGTCGTTGGCTGCCTTGTCTAGAGCAGGGTGAAGCCTTCCTTGACCCGGTCGTAGGTCTTGAGGGCCTCGGGCTCGACGGCCGGCTGGTACCACGTGTTGATCTGGTACGACTTCCCGCCCGCGTCGAAGCCGAGCAGCCGGGCGTGCCAGGGGGTGCCGCGGAGGGTGAAGGTGTACTCCCAGAGGACAGCCGGGTGGCCCCGGAACGTCGTCTCCTCCAGGCGGACCTTGTGGTACGCCTTCCCCTGGTGGGCGCTCTCCTCCGAGGTCTCCCAGGTCTCCATCAGGTCGCCACGGGCGAGGGAGGACTTGGCTACGAGTTCCTGGGTGCCGTCGGGTGACGTGTAGTGCACCTCCGCTCCCGTCTTCACGTCCCGTCGCCACCCCTTGGGCGTGGCCCACGCGAACCCACCGGCCTCCATGTGCGCGCCCGGCGGCAGGCTCGGGGGCCTGGAGGTGCCTTCGACGGTGGAGGTGGAGGTGGGGGTGGGGTCCGGGGCGCTGTTGGTGTCGCTGTCGGAGGAGACGTCGGACGGTGCGGTGACGGTGCTCTGTGCGGTGGGGCCCGCCCTGGTCCCGTCCGGTTTCCCCGGCGCCGACGCGAGCACGACGGCGACGACCGCACCGGCGGTGAGGACGCCTGCGGCGGCGAGCAGGGCGGTACGGCGGGCCTTACGGGCGGGGGTGGCGGGCAGCGCCGGGCCGGGGAGCTCGCCGACGTGTCCTCCCACGTCGGGGCGACGATCCGGAGCGCGGCGGATCTCGAGAGTGGGCCGCGGCCCGGGAGCCGGCCGCTCCTCGGTCACCGCCTGGGCCCGCGAGAGAGAAACACCGGGCGAGCGACGAGGTGAGGCCGGTGCGGTCGGCACGTCCGCCGGACCGACCGAGCGGGGGTCCGGGAGCCCGGGTGAGCCACCGGCCCACGGCTCCACCCCAACCCCGGGCACGCCCCTGGGAGTGCCGCCGCCCGGGGTACCCGAACCAGCCTCCGGCACGACCGCGACGGAGTCACCGACCGGCACGCCCGAAAGCCCCTCGGAGGCAGCTTCCGTGGGGGTGCTGGAGGCGGCTTCTGTGGAGACGCTGGGGGCGGCTTCGGTGACGCTGGGGGCGATTCCGCTGGAGGGGCTGGGGGTGACGCCGGGGGGTGGGCTGGAGGTGACGCCGGTGGGCGAGTCGGGGGCAACGCCGGCGGACGGGCCGGGGGCGAGGGCGGTCGACGGGACGGAGGTGCCGGTAGGGGTCGGCTCCGGGGCCGACGCGTGGCCGGGGGGCTTCCCGGAAGGGGCATTGCGGGCGGGCTCCCGGTCGAGGGGGTGGCCGGCATGGTCCTGGACGGTGGTCTGGTCTGCGGGCTCCCTGTCGGCGCCGTGAGCGGCGGGCCCCCGGTCAGCGGCACGGCTCTCCGGCTCCGTGTCAGCGGCACCGCTCTCCGGCTCCGTGTCGGCGGCGCGGCCCGTGGGCGCCTTCGCCTCTGCGGGTGTGGGACGCGGTGGTGGCAGCGGGTCCTGGGGCGGCTCGGGCCCTGACGCAGGGTCGGACGCGTCCGTAGCCGCCGTTGCTGGGCCTTCAGCCGCCGGCGCTCCCGGCAACGCCCCTCGTGGGGGCTCCGGTTCCTCAACAGGAGCGACCTGCTGCCCGGCCGACTCCTCCCGCTCCCCAGCAGCCCCTCCCGGTACCGCACCCCCAACGCCCAGCCCCGGTGCCGACGCTTCCGGGCCCGCCCCGCCGACCGCTCCCCCGACCGCCCCTCCCGGCACCTCCGTCCCCTCCACCACCACCGTCGGCGTAGGCGTGGGAAACGCCACGCCCCGCAACGTCTCCTCCAGGTCCCCCAGGGCCGGGCGGGACGCCGGGTCCTTCTCCAGGAGGGTTGACAGGACGCTGCGCAACGGTCCGGCGGAGGCGGGGAGTTCGGGTTGCTCGTAGAGGACCGCGTGCAGGGTGGCCAGGGTGGTGTCGCGGGAGAAGGGGGAGTGGCCCGTCAGGGCCGCGCAGAGGGTCGCGCCGAGGGACCAGAGGTCGGACGGGGGCCCCTGGGGGCGGCCGGAGACGCGTTCGGGGGCCATGTAGTCGGGGGAGCCGACCAGCATGCCGACCATGGTGAGCGCGGTCGTGTCCTCGATCGCGGCGATGCCGAAGTCCGTGAGGACGACTCGTCGGCGGCCCTCGCTCTCGACGAGGACGTTGCCCGGCTTGATGTCCCGGTGCAGTACTCCCCCGGCGTGCACCTGCCGCAGCGCCGCGACCAGTTCAAGGCCGATCCGGGCCGTGTCCGGCGGGCCCAGGGGGCCGTCCTGCGCCATGATCCGTTCCAGGGAGCGCCCGTGGACCAGTTCCATGACGATCCACAGGCGTTCGCCCTCGTCGACGACGTCGTAGACCCGTACGACGTTGGGGTGGTCGATGCGTGCCGTGGCCCGCGCCTCGCGCAGGGCGCGTTCGCGGCGGGTGCGGGTGTCCTCCGCGTCCAGGCCGTCGATGCGCATTTCCTTGACGGCGACGAGACGGTCGAGTATTTCGTCGACCGCTCGCCACACCCGCCCCATTCCTCCCTGGCCGATACTTTCGACCAGCCGGTAGCGACCGGTCACCAGTCGCCCCGGAACTCCGCCGCCCCTCGTATTCCCCGTGTCTCCCGGCAATGCGCTGCACCCCCTCCACGACACTCCGAACAGACCTCATCGACACATAATGGTCACACTTCCAGGCGTATCAGCATAGTGCCGAGAAATCTTGTGGTAGCTCTTCAAGTACTGCGAATTCAGGCGCAGTCAGGGGGAAGCAAGGGGGAAGTGAACATGAGTTCTCGTCGCACGACGGCCATCACGGTTTCGCTGGTCGCGGCATCCTTCTCGGCGGTGATGATCCTTTCCGGCACCGCCGGGGCCGACGACAAGGGTCCTTCGAGTGGCAAGGGGGGAAAGCCCGTCGACGAGGCTCCGGCGGGCGTGAAGCTGACCACGCTCCTGCCCGAGCGGATCTCGGTCGACAACAAGTCCCAGGAGACGGCGATTACCGCCACGGTGAAGAATGAAGGGACCAAGGACAGCGGCAAGATCAGGCTTTTGGTCGTTGGTTTCGACGGCCTGACGGTCAAAAACGTTCAGGGTTGCTCACCCATCGAAGAAAAGAATCTCCCCAAGGGCTCGAACAGCGGTTTCTCCTGCCCCATCGACAATCTTCCGGCCGGTCGGTCGAAGTCGTACGCCGTCGACGCCACGTTCGATCTGGGCAAGACCGGAAAGGTCTGCGTCCCGGTGCAGACGGCCGACGGAAAGAAGACGTTCTGGCAGCAGGGCCCGGTGCCGTTCGGTACGACGAACCCGTCGCCGAACGCCCCGGCCACCCCTCTGCTCCTCGGCACCGACAACAAGCCCGTGGCGCCCGGTGGTGACCGGCTCGCCGAGACCGGCGCCGGGCGCGACGTCCTGCCGCTCGGCGCGACCGGCGCCGCCCTGATCGCGGCGGGCGCCGCCGGAGTGTGGTGGTCGCGACGGCGACCGCGGGGACAGGAGGGCTGAGCCGGCGGACCAGGAAACGCGCCGCATAACCTGACGGTGCCTGTCAGGTTATGCGGCCACCATCGTCCTCATGGCCCTCAACGACTCCCTCAACGACTCCCTCACCGACACCGCCGACCTCCTCGTCCTCCGCCCCGGGGAGCCCGGGTACGACGAGGAAATCGCAGGGTTCCAGACCGGGTTCAGCCGGCGGCCCGCCCTCGTGGTCGCCGCCGCCTCCCCCGCCGACGTGGTCGCCGCCGTGCGGTACGCGGCCGGGCGGAACCTGCCGGTCGGCGTCCACGCCACCGGGCACGGGCTGCCCGGCGCCTCGGAGGGCGGTGTCCTCGTCACCACGCGCCGCATGGACCGGGTGACCGTCGATCCCGACGCCCGTACCGTCCGGGTGCGGGCGGGCGTGCGCTGGGGGCAGGTCGTGGCGGCCGCCGAACCGTACGGTCTGGCGCCGCTCAACGGCTCCGCCCCGTCGGTCGGCGCCGTGTCGTACACGCTGGGCGGCGGACTCGGCATCCTCGCCCGCGAGTTCGGCTACGCGGCCGACCATGTGCGCTCCCTCGACGTCGTCACCGCCGACGGTGAACCGCGGCACGTCACGCGGGAGTCCGACCCCGAGCTGTACTGGGCTCTGCTCGGCGGCGGCCACACCCTCGGGATCGTCACCGAGCTGGAGATCGGTCTCGTACCGGTGCGCCGGCTCTACGGCGGATCGCTCGCGTTCGACGGACGGCAGGTCGATCCGGCGGCCGCGCTGCGGGCGTACGAGGAGTGGACGCGGACCGTGCCCGACGAGCTGACCTCGTCCTTCGCCGCCGTACCGTACCCGGACATCCCGGCGCTGCCGCCGCACCTGCGGGGGCGTTACGTCGTCTCCGTGCGCGTCGCGTACACCGGCACCGACGGCGAGCGGCTGGTCGCGCCCCTGCGGGAGATCGGGCCGGTGCTGTCCGACTCGCTGCGCGAGATGCCGTACGCCGACAGCCACACCATCCACAGCGACCCCGCCGTCTCGCACGCCTACTACGGGGACAGCGCGGTGCTGCGCGCGTTGCACGTCGACCGGGCCGCCGAACTGCTCGCGCGCACCGGGCCGGACGCCGACGCCATGTGTGTCGTCCAGGTCAACCACCTGGGCGGGGCGCTGGCGCGGGACGCGGCGAACGCGGTGCCGTACCGCGAGGGGCGGTTCCTGGTGCGGGTGTTGACCGTAGGGGACCGGGACGCGGCCCGGACGATCCTCGATCCGGCGTTCGCGCTGCTCGCGCCGGACACGCTCGGGCGGGCCCTCAACTTCGCGTTCGGGGCCGGTGACCGGGGTGAGGGGCTGTACGACGCGGAGACGGCGAAGAGGCTCGCCGGGGTGAAGTCGCAGTACGACCCGGCGAACCTCTTCTCCGAGAACTACGGGATCAGCGCTGGGTGAGCTTCCAGGCCGTGGGCAGCAGGCCCATCGCCAGGGCGGCCTTCAGGGCGTCGCCGATCAGGAACGGGGTGAGGCCGGCCGCGACGGCCGCGGAAGCGGAGATGTCGGCGGCGTAGGCCAGGTACGGGACGCCGACCGCGTAGATGATCGCCTCGCCCACGAGCATCGTGCCCGCCATGCGCCACATGTTGCGGTCGGCGCCGCGGCGGGCCAGGGCGCCCACGGCGGCGGACGCGAGGATCATGCCCAGGACGTAGCCGAAGGAGACGGCGCTCGCGCCGGAGGTGCCGCTAGCGAACCACGGCACGCCCGCGACGCCCGCCAGCGCGTACAGGGCGAGCGCCAGGAAACCGCGGCCCGCGCCGAGCGTCGTACCCACCAGGAGCGCGGCAAAGGTCTGACCGGTCACCGGCACCGGGGAGCCCGGCACGGGGACGGAGATCTGGGCCGCGAGGCCGGTGAGCGCGGCGCCACCGACCACCAGGGCGACGTCCCGGACCCGGGAGGCCGGGAGCAGGTCGGCGAGGACCTGTCCGGGGCGAATCGACGTGACGGCGGCGGTGCTCATGGGGACTCCGCGAGGGTGAGGGCAGTTGGGGACACGGTGACGCTATCCCAGCGTCCTCGCGCCGATCACCGTCAGCGCTCGACAAAGGGTGGAACGGCGAGTTGGTGGGCTCCGGACAAAAAGTGCTGGTTACACGCGGTACGGCGTGATGCCGGTCACTGAGGTGGCGACGCCCTCGTCACACGGGAGTGGGCGGCCCGGACTGTGGGGTTCCACCAAAGGCCTCTCGGTCGCCGTCTCGCCCGTCGGACGCGGTCTGGGCAGCGGTGGGCCCTTTCGCTACCTTCGTGCGCATGGTTGCCCAGGCCCGGAACTTCTCGTCGCGTCGACACGTCGACCTGCGACGCGTCGGCGCGGCCGCCTGTCGCCGTCCGCGAGACCTCAAGCACGTGTGAGGCGGGCGGAGTCGATCCGACGCGCCTCATCTCCTAGACGGCGCAGTGTCGGACCGGCCCCGAGGAAGATTTCCATGCCCCGTACCGCGGCATCCACCACCCTGATGTCCCCCGTCCCCCGTGCCGCCGACCCCGATCGGCGGCGCACCAGCGCCAGTGTCGTCCTGCGTTCCGTCCTGGAGCACGGGCCGGTCGCGCGCAGCACCATCGCCCGGGTGACCGGGCTGTCCCCTGCCTCGGTGACCGACCACTGCGCCCGGCTCGCCGAACTCGGCCTCGTCCGGGAGTCCGCCGCGCCCCGCCGTTCCCATGGGGTCGGTCGGCCGCATGTGCCGGTCGAGTTGGACGACTCGCGGTTCGTGGTGGGCGGGGTGCACATCGCGGTGCCGTACTCCACGGTCGCGTTGCTGGATCTGCGGGGCCGGGTGCTGGTCGAGCGGCGGCTGAAGCACGGGCGCACCGACCCGCGCGAGGTGCTGGCACGGGCCGCCGACGGGCTGGGCGCGCTGCTCGCCGAGGCGCCCGGCAGCCGGGCGCTGGGGGTGGGTGTGGCCGCGGGCGGCTGGGTGGCCCGGGACTCCGGGACCGTCGTCGAGCATCCGCTGCTCGGTTGGCGGGACGTGGCGGTGCGTGAGGTGGTCGGCGCCCGCACCGGGCTGCCGGTCCATGTGGACGGGCACGCGCGGGCCCTGGTCAACGCCGAGCGGCTGTTCGGGCGGGTGCGGGGCAGCCGCAGTGTGCTGCACCTGTTCGTCGGCAACATGGTGGACGCGGCGTTCGCCACGCACGACGAGGTGCACCACGGGCCCCGCTCACAGGCGGGCAGCATCGCCCATCTCCCGCTCGCCGGCGGCACGGAGCCGTGCGCGTGCGGGCGGATCGGCTGTCTCCAGGTGGAACTGAGCGAGCGGACGCTGTGCAGGCGGGCCCGTGAGGCGGGTGTCATCGACGGGGAGAACCCGATGCACGTGCTGACCGCGGCGGCGGCCGGCGACCCGATGGCCGTACGGCTGCTCGTGGAGCGGGCCCGGATGGTGGGGCGGGCGGCGGAGCTGCTGCTCGACGTGCTCAATCCGGAGCGTGTCGTCGTCACGGAGATCGGGGTCATCCATCGCGAGGACTGCCTGACCGCGCTGCGGGAGACGGTCGGGGACGAGCGGGCGGCGGCGGTCGTGCCGACGAGTTTCCCCGACTCCGTGCTGGCGATGGCGGGCGGTTCGGTGGTTCTGGACGTGCTCTACCGGGATCCGCTGGGCACCTCCCCGGCCGCCTCCGCCTCCCTCTCCGCCTCGGCCTCCGCCTCCGCCTCCGCCTCCGCCTCCGCCAAGGCGAGTTAATTCAGAAACTCCGAATATTGACAGGCCTTCCCCGAGGGCAGGAGCATGTTTCTCATGAGCTGTCGCACCCTTTGTTGCTGACGCGTTGACGCGCCCCCCGAGCGCTCACCTCTCCCTGCACGAATTCCCCTCTGCGGCCTTCCTCTGCCCGGAATTCTGCATGCCTTTCTTCCCCATGAACTCACGGAGTCCTCCCATGCCTTCTTCGCCCACGGCCGGTTTCGACCGGCGTCTCTTCCTCACCTCGCTGCTCGGCGCCGGTGCCGCCGCCGTAGGGCTGAGCGGCTGCGCGGAGAGCAGCGCCGCCACCGGCAGCGAGGGAGCCTCGGCCGCGCCACTGGCCGACAAGGTCCCCGCCGGTACGAAACTGAAGATCGCCTCCTATCAGGGGGTGCAACAACTCCAGTTCAAGCTGGCGAAATTGCCCGAGCTACCGTTCACGGTGTCGAGCTGGCTGAACATCGGCGCCGGCCCCGACGTCATCAACGCATTCCGCGCCAAGTCCCTCGACCTCGCCAACAACGCAGGAATTCCACCGATCCAGGCGCACTTTCAGGGATTCGACGCGAAGATCGTGGCGATCGACATCACCCGCAAGCCGAACTACCTCTTCGCCACCAAGCCCGGCAGCGACATCCGCACGGTCGCTGACTTCAGGGGACGGAAACTCGCCTTCTCCCAGGGCCAGGCGCAGGGCGTCGTCCTGCTGCGGGCGCTCAAGCAGGCCGGGCTGAAGTACGACGACGTGAAGCTCGTCCCGCTGACCAGCAACCAGTTCCTCACCGCCCTGCAGTCCGGCCAGGTCGACGTCGCCCCGCTCGCCAACAACCAGTCACCGGCGTACCTGAAGCAGTACGGGTCCAAGGGCGCCCGCACCATCGACACCGACGTCGTCGACCTGCTGAACCTGCTGTGGGCGCCGGTGTCCGTGCTGAACGACTCCGCGAAGGCCGCGGCGGTCGCCGCCTACATCCCGCAGTGGGCCAAGGGCCAGGTGTGGCAGTACGAGCACCCCGACGTCTGGAACGAGGAGTTCTACGTCAAGACGCAGAACCTGAGCCTCGAACAGGCCAAGGGCATCACGGCCCTCGCCAACAAGCCGCTGTTCCCGCCACGTTGGGACGAGGCCATCAAGTGGGAGCAGGAGACCGCGGACCTGCTCGCGGAGGGCGGCTTCGTGAAGAGGTTCGACGTGTCCTCGCTCTTCGACCACCGATTCGAGTCCCTCGCCGCCAAGGCCGTACCCGAGGAGTACCAGAGGTGACCGCCGTGACCACGACCGCAGCCGTACCCGCGACCACCGTGGAGGAGCGCACCCCGGTGCGGCGGCGGCGCCGGCTCTCCCCCGGCAGGCGCCTGCCCGCCACCCGGCTCGTCGGCCCCCTCCTCGTCCTCGCCCTGTGGGCCGTCGCCTCGGCGGCCGGACAGCTCGACCCCGGAGCGATCCCGGCGCCCTGGACGGTGCTGGAGACCGGCGCCCACCTGTGGACCGACGGCACGCTCACCACCGACATCCTCACCTCGCTCCAGCGGGCGGGCTACGGATTCGCGATCGGGCTGGCCGCCGGGGTCGTACTGGCGCTCGCGTCCGGGCTGAGCCGGGTCGGGGAGGCGCTGATCGACGGGACGGTGCAGCTGAACCGGGCGATACCGACGCTGGGTCTGATCCCGCTGTTCATCCTCTGGCTGGGCATCGGCGAGACCTTCAAGATCGCGATCATCGCCATCGTCGTCTACATCCCGATCTACCTCAACACGCACGCCGCGCTGTCCGGCATCGACCACCGGTTCGTCGAACTCGCCGAGGTCCAGGGCCTGTCGAAGTTCCAGTTCATCCGGCAGATCGTCGTCCCCGGCGCCCTGCCCGGCTTCTTCGTCGGCCTGCGGCTCGGCGTGACCGGCTCCTGGCTCGGCCTGGTCGTCCTGGAGCAGATCAACGCCACCAGCGGCCTCGGCTACATGATGTTCCAGGCCCAGAACTACGGCCAGTCGGACGTCATCCTCGTCGGTCTCCTCATCTACGGCGTCTTCGGTCTGATCTCCGACAGCGCGGTCCGTCTCGTCGAACGGAGGGTGCTGTCGTGGCGCCGCACACTCAGCAGCTGACCCGTCCCGCCGTCCAGCTCCGGGAGCTGACCCGCTCGTTCGACGCGCGTACGGTCCTCGACGGCATCGACCTCGACATCCCGTCCGGCCAGTTCGTGGCCCTCCTCGGGCACAGCGGCTCCGGCAAGAGCACCCTGCTGCGGGCCATCGCGGGCCTCGACCACGAGGTCGCCGGAAGCGGCCGGCTGACGGCGCCCGAGCGGGTGTCCGTGGTCTTCCAGGACTCCCGGCTGCTGCCCTGGCGGCGGGTGCTGGACAACGTCCTGCTCGGGCTCGACGGCAAGGAGGCGGCCCGCAGGGGCCGGGACGCCCTCGCCGAGGTCGGCCTCGCCGGCCGCGAGCGGGCCTGGCCGAGCGAGCTGTCCGGCGGTGAGGCGCAGCGCGCCGCGCTGGCCCGCTCCCTGGTCCGCGAGCCCGAACTCCTGCTCGCCGACGAGCCGTTCGGTGCGCTGGACGCACTGACCCGCATCAAGATGCACGCCCTGCTGCGCGAGCTGTGGGAGCGGCACCGGCCGTCCGTGCTGCTCGTCACCCACGACGTGGACGAGGCGATCGTGCTCGCGGATCGTGTTCTCGTCCTCGAGCGGGGGCGCATCGGTCTCGACGTGACCATCGACCGGCCGCATCCGCGCGGCGCGTACCGGTCGCAGCTGCTCGCTGCGCTGGGCGTGACCGAAGACGCCGAGTGACCGTCGGCTGGTTGTGGCCGTCCCTGGGGGCTGCCTCCCCCAGACCCCCGCTTCGGCCCTGAACGGGCCTCGTCCTCAAACGCCGGACGGGCTGAGAATCCCGAACCGGCGCTCGCACGCAAAGGACCTTGTATGACCCGGCAACTCCACCTCAACGCCTTCCTCATGAACACCGGCCACCACGAGGCGTCCTGGCGGCTCCCCGAGAGCGACCCGTACGCCCATGTCGAGCTGGACCACTACGTGCGGCTGGCGAGAATCGCCGAGCGCGGCACCTTCGACTCGCTCTTCCTCGCCGACGGGCCGCAGTTGTGGGGCAACATCGCCCAGCGTCCGGCCGGCGCGCTGGAACCCCTCACCCTGCTCACCGCGCTGGCGACGGCCACCAAGCACATCGGGCTGATCGCCACCGCCTCCACCTCGTACAACTCGCCCTACAACCTGGCGCGGAAGTTCGCCTCCCTGGACATCATCAGCGGGGGCCGGGCGGGCTGGAACATCGTCACCACCGCCGGTGCCGAGGCCGCCCGCAACTTCGGCCTGGACGCCGAGCCCGCGCACGCCGAGCGGTACGCTCGGGCCGCCGAGTTCCTCGACGTGGCCCTGAAGCTGTGGGACAGCTGGGAGGACGACGCGATCGTCGGCGACAAGGCGGCCGGCGTCTGGGGCGACGACGCGAAGATCCACCCGCCCCGGCACCGGGGGACGTACTTCAGTGTCGAGGGTGCCCTCAACGTGCCCCGCTCACCGCAGGGTTACCCGCTGCTGGTGCAGGCCGGCTCCTCGGAGGACGGCAAGGCGTTCGCGGCCCGGTACGCGGAGGCGGTGTTCACCGCCCAGCAGACGCTGAAGGACGCGCAGGACTTCTACGCCGACCTGAAGTCCCGTACGGCCGCTGTCGGCCGCGACCCCGACCACATCAAGGTGCTGCCGGGCATCGTCCCGGTGATCGGCTCCACGGAGGCCGAGGCGCGGGCGAACGAGCAGGTGCTGGAGGACCACATCGTGTACACGCACGGCGTGGACCGTCTGGAGAGGCTTCTCCAACTGGAGCCGGGGACGCTTGAGTTGGATGCCCCGCTCCCCGCCGACCTGCCGCCCGAGGGTGCCATCGAGGGGGCCAAGAGCCGCTACACGCTCGTGGTGGAGCTCGCCCGGCGCGAGCGGCTCACCGTGCGGCAGTTGGTCGGCCGGCTCGGCGGCGGGCGCGGGCATCTCACCTTCGCCGGGACGCCCGAGCAGGTCGCCGACGCGATCGAGGAGTGGTTCACGCTCGGCGCCGCCGACGGCTTCAACATCATGCCCGCCGTGCTCCCCTCGGGCCTCGACCTCTTCGTCGACCACGTCGTCCCGATCCTGCGCGCCCGCGGCCTGCTGCGCACGGAGTACGGCCGACGCAGCACCCTCCGGGAGCGCTACGGCCTTCCCCGCCCCGCCAACCAGCACGTCAGCCCCGCACTCGCCACCGTCTGAGAGGACCACCCCATGTCCATCGAGATCCGCAAGGTCACCGCGAACATCGGCGCCCAGGTCCTGGGCGTCGACATCTCCAAGCCCCTCGACGAGGAGAGCGTCACCGCGATCCGCGAGGCGCTGAACGTCCACAAGGCCCTGGTCTTCGACGACGTCGACCTCGACGACGAGGGCCAGCAGGCCTTCGTCCGCCACTTCGGTGAGACCACCACCGCGCACCCGACGGTCTCCTCCGTCGACGGCGTCCCGAACGTCCTCCCCGTCGACAGCGAACGCGGGCGCGCCGCCAACCACTGGCACACCGACGTCACGTTCGTGCTCAACCCGCCGCAGGCCAGCACCCTGCGCAGCCTGACGGTCCCGGCGTACGGCGGCGAGACCCTGATCGCCAGCTCGGCGGCCGCCTACCGCGACCTGCCGGAGCCGCTGCGGAAGCTGGCGGACACCCTGTGGGCGGAGCACACCAACGACTACGACTACGCCGTCCCCGAGGAGGAGCTGGACGAGCGGCAGGCCGCCCAGCGCGCCCAGTTCACCTCGATCAAGTACCGCACGGTCCACCCGGTGGTGCGCGTCCATCCGCTGACCGGTGAGCGCGGGCTGTTCATCGGCGGGTTCGCCCAGCGGATCGTGGGCCTGTCGCCGGCCGAGTCCCGCAGGATCCTCGACCTGCTCCAGGCGTACGTGACCCGGCCGGAGAACATCCTGCGCCACCGCTGGTCGGAGAACCAGCTGGTCCTCTTCGACAACCGCATCACCCAGCACTACGCGGTGGACAACTACGACGGCCGGCCCCGCCGCCTGCACCGGGTGACCGTCGCCGGTGACGTGCCGGTGGGCATCGAGGGCAAGGAGTCCTACTCGATCGAGGGGGACGCCTCGCACTACACACCGGTCGCCGCGTAAACGGAAGATCACCGAGCGTATCGCCGGTGTCCGCATACTGGGCAGCCTCTCCGTGGCGGCGGAGAGGCTGCCCAGACTGTGGGCGTTTTTGCCCATCTCACGCATTGGACGAGCCGCGCCCATGCCGCACCACAGCACCACGGAGACGCTCCCGCGGGACGCCTCCCTCTCCCACGGCCTGAAGCAGCGCCACCTGTCGATGATCGCCCTCGGCGGGGTGATCGGTGCCGGACTGTTCGTCGGCTCCGGCGCGGGCATCGCCGCCGCCGGCCCCTCGATCGTCGTCGCCTACGCCCTCTCCGGCCTCCTCGTGATGCTGGTGATGCGGATGCTGGGCGAGATGTCGGCCGCGTACCCGTCGTCGGGTTCGTTCTCGGCGCACGCCGAGCGGGCGATCGGGCCGTGGGCGGGCTTCACCGCGGGCTGGTCGTTCTGGGTGCTGCTGTGCACGGCCGTCGGCCTGGAGGGCATCGGCGCGGCGAAGATCGTCACGGGGTGGCTGCCGGGGACGCCGGAGTGGGCCTGGGTGGCGCTGTTCATGCTGGTGTTCTGCGGCGCGAACCTCACCGCGGTGAAGAACTTCGGCGAGTTCGAGTTCTGGTTCGCGGCCCTGAAGGTCGCCGCGATCAGCCTGTTCCTGGTCCTCGGCGTGCTGGCGATCGCCGGGGTCCTGCCGGGCACGGACTCCCCCGGCACGTCCAACCTCACGGACTTCCTGCCGGGCGGCGGCGAGGGCCTGGTCATCGGCCTGCTCGCCTCGGTCTTCGCGTACGGCGGCCTGGAGACGGTCACCATCGCGGCGGCCGAGTCGGAGGACCCGGTCAGGGGCGTGGCGAGCGCGGTCCGTACGGCGATGTGGCGCATCGCGCTGTTCTACGTCGGCTCGATGGCGGTCATCGTGACGCTGGTCCCGTGGGACTCGAAGGAGGTCGTGGAGAAGGGTCCGTACGTCGCCGCCCTCGACCATCTCGGCATCCCCGGCGCGGGACAGCTGATGAACGTGGTGGTGTTCGTCGCGCTCCTGTCGGCCATGAACGCCAACATCTACGGCTCCTCACGCATCGCGTACTCGCTGGTGGAGCGGGGCCAGGGTCCGAAGGTGCTGGGCCGGGTGTCGGGCGGTGTCCCGCGGATCGCCGTGCTGGCCTCCTCGGTCTTCGGTTTCGCCTGTGTGCTGCTCAGCTACTGGCGCCCCGACGACGTCTTCCCCTGGCTGCTGAACATGATCGGCGCGGTGATCCTGGTCGTCTGGATCCTGATCGCCGTCTCCCAACTGCGCCTGCGCGGCAGGCTGGAGCGGGAGGCGCCGGAGCGGCTGGCCGTGCGGATGTGGGCGTTCCCGGTGCTGACGTGGGTCGCGCTGGCGGGCATGGCGGCGATCTTCGTCCTGATGGCCCGGGAGCCGGACACCCGCGTGCAGTTGCTCTCGACGGGCGGTCTGACCCTGTTCCTGGCCGCGGTGGGCTACGCCTGGCAGCGGGCCCGCGCCCGGAACTGACCCACCCCTCGACCGAAGAATGCAGAACATGACCGGCGAGGGCGGCGGCGAGCCCCTCGCGGCCGACGGCGTGGGCGAGCTGGCGGACGCGATCACGGAGTCCTTCGGGTCGTTCCGATCCTGGTCTTCGACGCCTGGGAGCACGCCTTCTACCTCCAGTACAAGAACCAGAAGGTCGACTTCGTCGAGGCGATGTGGCGGGTGGTCGACTGGCAGGACGTGGCCAGGCGCTACGAGGTCGCCAAGTCCCGCGCGACCTGCTGCTACTGGCCCCCTGAGGGCGGTGTGGACGTCCTGCCTCGTGATCGTCTTCTCACCCTTCACGTCGGCAGGCGGAATGAGGGAAAGCCCCCGCGAGGACGTGACTCGCGGGGGCTTTCCGGCTCCGGGGTCCTGGCGGGCGCCCCAGATGTACGGTATGACCGATTCCTTGCCGGTTCACGAGGAGGCGTTCATGGCGCACGTGCGGTGTCCGAGTCCCACCTGTCAGGACAGACTGACGGACTTCCGGGATCTGCGGAGCGAGGCCGAGATCGAGGGAGCCCGGCAGGTGCTGCTGCCGATGCTGGACGGCGGCCACTTCGTGGCCAAGGCCTTCCACCGCTGCGGAACCGACGGCTGCCGCCGCGTCCAGCGCAAGGACAACTGGCGCGTCGGCACGTTCCTGCCGGCGGGGTTGTGACCCCGCCGGCGAGTTCCGCCTAGAGGTTGCTGAAGTCCGGGCCCTTGGTACGGGTCCGCTTGATCTCGTAGAAGCCCGGGACCGAGGCGACCGCGAGGGTGCCGTCCCAGAGGCGGGCGGCCTCCTCGCCCTTCGGGGCGGGGGTGACGACCGGGCCGAAGAAGGCGATCTGCTCACCGTCGGGGCCGGGAACGGCGATGACCGGGGTGCCCACGTCCTGGCCGACCTTCTCGATGCCCTCCTTGTGGGAGGCGCGCAGCTCGGCGTCGAACTCGAAGTCCTCCTGCTCGGCGTAGTCGATCAGGTCGGCGGGCAGACCGACGTCGGCGAGCGCGCCCGCGATAGCCTCCAGGGTCGGACCCTCACCGTTGTTGTGGAAGCGGGTGCCGAGCGCGGTGTAGAGCGGGCCGAGGACGTCGGCGCCGTGCTTCTGCCAGGCGGCGGTCACCACACGCACCGGCTTCCACGCCTTGGTCTCCAGGAGTTCGCGGTACTCCTCGGGCAGCTCGTCGATCTTGGGCTCGTTCAGCACCGCCAGGCTCATGATGTGCCAGCGGATCTCGATGTCACGGACCTTCTCCACCTCCAGCACCCAGCGGGACGTCATCCACGCCCAGGGGCACAGCGGATCGAACCAGAAGTCGACGGGGGTCTTGCCGGAAGCGGTCGCGGACTCGGACATGGCTCTCCCTAGGAATACGGCCGTTTGAACCGGCAACATCGGCCGCCCGCGTCGCATTCCCGGCTGCCCCGGGTCAGGGGCGCATGGCAGGATCGGCCCTGTTCATCTGCCGAACACCAGCCGAGGGAGTACCGCCCGTGCCCGGTGAGAACCTGACCCGCGACGAGGCCCGGGAGCGGGCCGCCCTGCTGTCCGTCGACGGGTACGACGTGTCCCTCGACGTGCGCTCCGCCGTCGCCGGCGAGGGGAACGTGGACGAGGGGGCGCCGCGCACCTTCCGCTCGGTCACCACGATCCGCTTCCGCTGCTCCGAGCCCGGCGCGAGCAGCTTCGCGGACCTGGTCGCGCCGAGCGTCACCGCCGTCTCCCTCAACGGCAACGACCTCGACCCGGGCGAGGTCTTCGACGGCACCCGCATCCTCCTGGAGGACCTGGCGGCCGACAACGAGCTGGTCGTCGACGCCCAGTGCGCCTACTCCCGTACCGGCGAGGGCCTGCACCGCTTCGTCGACCCCGAGGACGGCGAGGTCTACCTCTACACGCAGTACGAGCCGGCCGACTCCCGCCGCGTCTTCGCCAACTTCGAGCAACCGGACCTCAAGGCCCCCTTCCGCTTCGAGGTGCGGGCGCCCGAGGAGTGGACGGTGTGGAGCAACGGCGTCGGCGAGCGGCACGACGGGGTGTGGCGGTTCGCGGAGACGAAGCCGATCTCGACGTACATCACCTGCGTGGTGGCGGGGCCCTACCACTACGTGACGGACTCGTACTCCCGTGACCTGGGTGACGGCACGACTCTGGAGATCCCGCTGGGCGCCCTGTGCCGCAAGGGACTGGCGCCGCACTTCGACGCCGACGACGTGTTCCTGGTGACCAAGCAGGGCCTGGACTTCTTCCACGACCACTTCGACTACCCGTACCCCTTCGGGAAGTACGACCAGGCGTTCGTCCCCGAGTACAACCTCGGCGCGATGGAGAACCCGGGCCTGGTGACGTTCCGGGAGGAGTTCATCTTCCGGGGCAAGGTGACGCGGGCGTCGTACGAGAGCCGCGCGAACGTGATCCTGCACGAGATGGCGCACATGTGGTTCGGCGACCTCGTCACCATGGAGTGGTGGGACGACCTGTGGCTGAAGGAGTCCTTCGCCGACTTCATGGGCGCCTTCGCCCTGGTCGGCGGCACCCGCTTCAAGGACGGCTGGATCACCTTCGCCAACCGCCGCAAGGCCTGGGCGTACCGCGCGGACCAACTGCCCTCCACGCATCCCGTCACGGCCGACATCCGTGACCTTCAGGACGCCAAGCTGAACTTCGACGGCATCACCTACGCCAAGGGCGCGTCGGTGCTCAAGCAGCTGGTGGCGTACGTCGGCCAGGACGCCTTCCTGGAGGGCGCCCGCCGCTACTTCAAGCGGCACGCGTACGGCAACACCCGCCTCGGCGACCTGCTGTCGGTCCTGGAGGAGACCAGCGGCCGGGACATGGGCACCTGGGCGCGGTCCTGGCTGCAGACGGCCGGGGTGAACTCGCTGACCCCGCAGGTCCTGCTGAGCGCGGACGGCCGGATCGACGAACTCGCGGTGCTCCAGGAGGCCCCGGAGTCCCACCCCGAGCTGCGGCCGCACCGGGTGGCGATCGGCCTGTACGGGCTCACCCCGGAGGGGACGCTGGAGCGGTACACCCGTGCCGAGGTCGACGTCGACGGCGCGCGTACGGTCGTACCGGAGCTGGTGGGTGAGCGGGCGCCGGAGCTGGTCCTCGTCAACGACGACGACCTGACGTACTGCAAGACCCGCTTCGACGAGACCTCGCTGGAGACGCTGCGCGCGCACCTGGGCGGCCTCACCGACCCGCTGGCGCGCGCCCTGTGCTGGTCGGCGCTGTGGAACATGACACGGGACGCGCTGCTGCCGGCGCGGGACTTCGTGGAGCTGGTGCTGCGGTTCGCCGGGCGCGAGTCCGACATCGGCGTGCTGCAGATGCTGCACGCGTGGGCGAACTCGTCCCTGGTCCACTACGTCGCCCCCGGCTGGCGGGAGACGGGCGGGCGGTCGCTGGCGGAGGGCGCTCTGCGGGAGCTGCGGCAGGCCGCGCCGGGCAGCGAGCACCAGCTGGCGTGGGCGCGGTTCTTCGCGACGGTGGCGTCGGACGAGGCCGACCTGCGCCTGCTGCGGGACCTGCTGGAGGGCACCTCGACGATCGAGGGGCTGGACGTCGACCAGGAGCTGCGCTGGGCCTTCCTGGAGCAGCTGACCGTGCACGGCGTCGCCGACGAGAAGGACCTGGCCGCCGAACTGGCCCGCGACGACACCGCCTCCGGCAAGCGCCACCAGGTCCGCTGCCTGGCCGCCCGCCCCTCGACGGCCGTGAAGGCGCAGGCGTGGGCGCAGGTGGTGGAGTCGGAGGCGCTGTCGAACGCGCTGGTCGAGGCGACGATCGGGGGCTGGGGCCAGTCCTCGCAGCGGGAGCTGCTCGCGCCGTACGCGGAGAAGTACTTCGCGGCGATCGAGCGGGTCTGGGAGCAGCGGTCGATCCAGATCGGGATGGACGTGGTGCGTGGCCTGTTCCCGTCCCTGGCGGACTCCCGGGAGACGCTGGACGCGACGGACGCGTGGCTGGCGGCGCACGAGGCGGCGGCTCCGGCGCTGCGCCGGCTGGTGCTGGAGGCGCGGGACGACTTGGCGCGGGCGTTGCGGGGGCAGGCGCGCGATGCGGAGGCAGCACCGGCCCGATGATCGTATGACCCCTTCGGCCACTGCATGATCTTTGGCCATGATTTCGGTCTGCGGTCGCCGTTACGGAATGCAGGCAACGGGGCCGTAACCCCTGGTCCACACCCCGAGGGACCAGGGGCTTTCGGCATCCGAACACCCGTCCTTTAGTGACGCCTTGTCCGTATTTGTCAACGAGCGTGTAACAGCGGTTCAAGGCGGCTCGGAGTCCGGGAACCTCCCGGTCATGAACCACAACACGCCGCTCCCCCCGGCCTCCCCCCACCCCCTGCGCCACCTCTCCGACGGCCGCCGCCGGGTGATGACGACGGCACAGCTGAAGGCCCACGGCGTCTCGTCGGCGGAGACCGACGAGCAGTGCCGCCCCGGCGGCCCGTGGCAGCAGATCCTCCCCGGTGTGATCCTGCTCCACTCCGGCATGCCGACCAGCGAGGAGCGACTGCACGCGGTGCTGATGTACGCGGCACGGGACACATCGACGGCGGGGGCGGCCGGGGTACCGGCGCAGCCGTGCGCGCAGGGCGCGGAGCACAGGGACTACAGGGAAGCGATGATCACGGGCCTGGCGGCCCTCACGCTGCACGGGTTCTCCTCCGCGCCTCCCCTCCTCTCCCTGGAGAAGATCGACGTCCTGGTCCCGCGCCTGCGCCGCCTGCGCTCGGCGGGCTGCGCGCGCATCACCCGCACGTCGGCCCTGCCCGCCCCGCAGCAGGTCACGGGCCTGCCGGTCGCACCCGTACCGCGCGCCCTGGCCGACGCGGTCGCGGACCTGACGGACGCGGGCGCGGTACGCCGTCTGCTGACGGAGGCGGTACGGTCCGGGCACTGCGAACCCGCCTCCGTCGTACGGGAGTTGACCGAGGCGAAGCTGCTGGGCCGACCGCACGTCGTGGACGCGGTGGACTCGCTGCTGGCGGAGGGGCGCGCGCTCACGGAGAACCGCCTGTACCGCATGGTCCGGGAGTACGGACTCCCGGACCCGGTGTGGAACGTCGACCTGCGTCTGCCGGGCGGCCCCTACCTCGGCGGCCTCGACGCGTACTGGCCGGAGCAGGCCGTCGCGGTCGAACTCGACACCCGCGCGCCCCGCCGGGGCAATGGCCAGGAGGACGACGCCCTGTGGTCCGAGTACGCCCGCAAGCGCGAGCACCTGGAGCGGCTGGGCATCACCGTCGTCCACATCACGCCCAGGAAGCTCCGCGACTCCATGGACCAGCAGGCGACGGTCGTCCGCACGGCCCTGATGGCGGCGGGCGACCGCGATCCCGCCGCGTACGTGGTGGTCCTGCCCCGGTAGTGCGGCTCAGTGGGGTTCCGGCAAGGTCGACCTCGCCGCACCCGCGTGGACGCGGTCGAGCAGGGTGGCGTAGGAGGCGATCATGCGGGTGCGGCTGAAGCGTTCGCGGCTCGCGGTGAGGAACGGGGTGAGGGCGGGGCGGTCGGCCACCGCCTCCGTCCAGGCCTGGGCGATCGCCTCCGGGTCGGGCGGCGTCAGCACCCCGTGCCCGTTCACGATCGCCGCGCTGTCGCCGACGTCCGTGGCGACGGGGACCGCGCCGCACATCATGCCCTCGATCAGGGAGAGCGGGGCGGCCTCGCCCCAGGAGGAGGTGAGGGCCACGACGTCGGCGCCGGCGTGGACGGCCTCCATGTCGCGCCGGATGCCGAGGAGGTGCAGCCGGTCCGTCGGCCGGTGTTCCGTCCCGAACGCCGACTCCACGTCCGCCTGGAGCGCCCCGTTGCCCGGCGTCATGCCCGCCCCGCACATCAGCACGTGCCCCTCCGGCTCGCGCCGCAGCCACTCCCGCGCGGCCCGCAGGAACAGCGGAACGTTCTTCATCGCGTCGTAGCGGGCGGCGAAGACGACCACCGGGGCCGTGGACGGGATGCCCAGCGCCGACCGGATCGCGAGCCGCCGCGCCGGGTCGGGGCGGAAGCGGAGGAGGTCCACGCCGTTCGGGATCACGTGGAGCAGGTCGGAGGGGATGCCGGCGGCCTCGTACGCCGCCCGGGTCGACTCGGCGCAGCACACGCACGCCACCACCGTGCCGTCGGCTATGGCGGCCCGCAGATCGTCCAGGGCGGCCCCCTGGTTCTCCGGGTCCGAGCGGTGCAGGCAGACCACGACCGGGCGGCGCGGCAGGCCCGCCTGGTTGAGGAGGGCGAGGGGCTGCTCCTTGAGGGAGAGGATGACGTCGGCGCCCGCCATGACCCGGGCGGTCTCGGCCAGCTCCGGTCCGCTGAACGCGGCCGGATCACCACCGCCGGCCCCGGCGAAGGTGCGGCCCAGGGACGTCACGCCCACCCCGGCCCCGGTCAGCGCCCGGTAGCAGGCGTCGTCCTCCATGCGCTGCCGGGTGGCCTCCCGCCGCACCTCCGCGTACACACTGAGCACCCGCTGCCGGTGCCGGCCACCGCCCTCCGCCAGCCCCAGCACCACGTCTGTGTGTACGATCCGGGCTCCCCCGGTGAAGAAGCCCTCGTACACGGACAGCACACGCGGCCCGTTCTCACCGTGCACACGATCACCCGCCTTGCAAGCACATATCTGGTCATCCCCCGTGAAGTGCGGGTTAGCCGATATGAGGCGGTACGGATGTTTCGTGCGAATGAACACGGCGTCTCGGGTCGAAGTCCGCTCAGTGACGCGAGTTACCTCCCGCAGAACTCGGCCTCGATCACCGCCTCGCTGTTCCCCGTCCAGTCCGCGTTGAAGTTGAACGTGAGGGAATGGCGGCCGTCGGCGGTGGTGACGGACTGGGTGCTGGAGCCGAAGATGTCGCCGCTGTGGCCCCAGACCTGGACGCCGCAGGAGAGGCGGCGGCGGATGAGGCCGAGGCCGTAGGAGGTGTTCGGGCCGCCGTCGGTCTCGATCTTGACCGTGGTCTTCATCTCCTTCAGTTGCCGCGGCGGGAGGAGCCTGCCGCGGACGAGGGCCGTGAAGAAGCGGTTCAGGTCGGAGGAGGTGGAGATCATCTCGCCCGAGCCGTACGTCAGGGACGGGTTGAACTCCGTGACGTCGTAGGTCGGGCTCGTCGTGTCCTCCGAGAGCTTCCCGTAGGCGCGGCTGCTGGGGGCCGGGAGCGTGGGGCGGGTGCCGGGGAGCGAGGTCGACCTCAGGCCCAGCGGGGCGACGACGCGGCGGCGGATCTCGTCGCCGTAGGAGCGGCCCGTGGCCTTCTCGACGACCAGGGCGGCGAGGGTGTAGTTGGTGTTGGAGTAGTTCCAGTCCGTGCCCGGCGCGAAGTCCGGCGCGTGGGTCATGGCGACCGCGATCTGCCGCTCGGGGGGAACGGTGTCGTAGCGGTGCTCCAAGAAGCCTTCCAAGTACGTCCGGCGGAAGGCGGGGTCCCGGGTGTAGTTGTAGATGCCGCTCGTGTGGTTCAGGAGGTGGCGGAGGGTGATCCGGCGGCCGTCGTGGCCGTTGCCCCGGACGACGCCCGGGAGCCACTCCTCCACCGTGTCGTCGAGGGACAGTCTTCCCTCCGCCTCCAGCTGCAGCAGCACCGTGGCCACGAACGTCTTGGTGACACTGGCCACCCGGTAGTGGTCCTCGGGCGACCGCGGCGCGCCCGTCGTCATGTCCCCCACACCGGCGGTCGTCGACCACGTGCCGTGCGCGTCCCTCGCCGTCAGCGTCACCCCGGGCACGCCGTCCGCCACCGCCGCCTCGACGGCTCTACGGGTCGCGGCATGGCGATCGGTGGGGCGATCGGCTCCGGTGGACGTCGCCGCGAGCGCCGGGGCGGCCAGAGCCGCCGACAGCAGCACTGCCGTCGCCGCCACCAGGGTCGTCCGTACGGTCATGTCTCCCCCTCGTCGACGCCGCGCCCGGTGTTGGGCGCGGTCGGGAGGACAGACCCCGGTCGGCACCCCGGAGTTGAGGACGGACAACGCGGTTGAGCCGGTTTCAGCCCTTCTTGAGCACCAGTTCCGTGTTGCGGTCGTCCGCGTCTCCACCGAGTGTCTTCGGGTCGGCGCCCGGCGCGTTGAAGGACAGCTCGCGGTAGAGGGCGGCGAGGCCGGTCTGGGAGAGGTCGCTGAAGTCGGTGCGGTGGGGGGCGGCGGACTCGATGAGGGTGGTGAAGAGGGAGAGGGTGCCGTCCTTGTTGTCGACCAGCTCGATGACGCGGGCGAGTTGGGGGAAGTCGACATGGGAGGCGGTGGAGATCTCCCAGAAGGAACCGCCGTCGGGGGCGGAGTGCGCGGTGATGCGGTTCTGGTGGATGTGGCCGTTGACCCAGGCGAGGACGTTGCGGTGGCGGCCGAGGAGGGACAGGACTTCGCCGCCCGTGTGGCGCCGGTCGTTCGGGCGGGACGGGTCCGGGCGGGAGTTGGACATCGTCGTGCTCGTGTGGTGGCTGAAGACGACGGCGTACGAGTCCTTGTTCTCGCTGAGGGTCCGCTCCAGCCACTTCAGCTGGGCCGTGCCGATGGAGCCGTTGTAGTGGCCGCCGGGATCGGTGGTGTCGAGGCTGATCCCGAGGACGTCGTCGGCGATGCGGAAGGTGTAGTACTGCGTGCCCGCGTCGACGTTGGCCGAGGAGTAGCCGTGGCCGACCGGGCCGACGCCCGCGTAGGCCGGGTCGAGGTGGGCCTTGAGGTAGTCGGCGGGGGTGTAGGGGGCGCGGCGCTCGTCGGGGGTGACCGGGCGCATGTCGCGGGCGTGGGCCTTGAGGAGGTCGCGGAAGACGACGCCCATGGGGTCCTTGGCGTACTTGATGGTGTCCTGGAGCCTCTTGGCCTCGGCGGCGGGCAGGCTCATCAGCTTGCGGCCGCCGATGGCGTACTCGGCGAGGTAGGGGTCGCCGTGGCCGTAGCAGCCGAGGGGCAGGCTGTCGTGGTTGCCGACGGTGGAGTACCAGGGCAGGTTCAGGCCGGGGCTGCGCAGCTCGCGGGTGGCGGCGGCGAGGAAGCCCTCCAGGTGCGGGAAGCCGAGTTGCTTGTCGGCGTCGCGTACGGCGGTGTCGGGCTGCCAGTACTGCTTCAGGCCGCTGTTCTGGACGCCCTCGTAGCGGCGCGGGTCGCCGGAGTTGGGGGTGATGCGGCCGCCGCTCATCACCTTCAGGAACCACTCCAGCTCGGTGTGGGCGTTGTTGTCGGTGTTGTCGCCCGTCGCCATCGCGAAGTGCAGCGGGGAGCCGGTGACGGGGGCTCCGCGCAGCGCGTTGATCCGCTCGACCAGCGAGACCGCGCCCTGCACGGTGAGCGCCTCGTGCGGGCGCCAGGCCTTGATGTCCGAGGAGCGCAGGTACTCCAGGCGCATCGGGTGCTGGCTGTCGATCAGGTGCAGGTCGGTGAGCTGGACGAACGCGGCGAGCGCGGTACGGCGGCCGGCGCGGCCCGACTTGGGCGCGGCGAGCTCGGAGCGCACGACGCGCTTCCAGCCGGGGCCGTCGCCGAGGCGGCGGTATCCGGAGCCGGTGCGGGGGGCGGCGACGGTGGCGAGGGTGGTGCCCCGGGTGTAGGGGGCGAGCGGGGCGCCGGGCGCCCGGCGGGAGGAGGCGACCGGCGCCTCGGCATCCGCGGGGGCGGCCTCGTGGACGGGCGCGGCCTCGCTTTCGGTGGGCCGCAGCGCGTAGCCGACGCCCGCGGAGACGGACACGGCCGCGGTGGCGGCGAGGACGGTACGGCGGTTGACCACCGGCATGGAGCCGGCGACAGAGCGTATGCGCGACATGGCGCGGTCTCCCCGAGTGCGAACGCGTCGGCAGTGGTCGCGGGTGCTCGCAACAGCGAACGACCCGCTCGTACTGGATGCTTGGCACCGGGGATGACCTGTGTGTGAACGAGACGGCAACGGGCAGCGCCGATCACCGTACGTGGATCTTGGGCCACCCTGGGTGTCCCCGACCGCTCGACGGACGGCCCGGAGGCGGTCACTCCGTGTTCATCTTCCGGGGAACGACAGGGGGACTACGGGTCTACCGGGGGGCTGTGGCAGGGACTACGGGGGCTGCACCCGTCCGCCCGCCGGGCGTTCCCGCCACAGCCGCAGTCCCGCGTCGACCAACGGGATGCGCCGCAGCCCGGTGACCGCGTCCAGGTCCTGCCAGGCCGCGAGGTCGGTCGATCCGTTGACCTCGTTGCGCAGGTCGCCGCCGACGATCCGGGCCTCGTAGAGGAGGCGGACGCCGTGGTGGTCGGTGGGTCGGCGCAGAAGGCGGCCGGGGAAGGTGCGGCGGAGGGAGTTGACGCCGAGGAGGGCGGTGACCTCGACGTGGTAGCCGGTCTCCTCCTCGACCTCGCGGACGACGGTGTCGTAGGGGTCTTCGCCGTGTTCCATGCCGCCGCCGGGCAGGACCCACTCGGGGGTGCCGTCGGCAGCGGGTGAGCGGGCGAGCAGGATGCGGTCGTCACGGACGCAGATGGCGTAGGCCGCGACCCTCAGGTTCTTGCGCACTCCGGGACGTTAGCCCTCAGACCCGGCCACGCGCGATGGATATTTCGGCGATTCAGGGCTCAAACGGCAAAGCCGATCGGGGGTTTTCCCCATACGTCCATATCGATTCGGTCAACACTCCCCAAACATCTGTTCCTTGGGTAAAGCTTTGCGGTCGTTCGACGCACGTTCCTTTACCTACAAGGGATGCCGATGAGCCTCACCCCCCAGCGCGCTCCGAGACCGGGCACGAGACGCGTGGCCCGCATAGCCGTGGCCGCGGGTCTGGTCGCCGCGCTCTCCGCGGCCGGGCCGATACCCATGGCCTTCTCCGCGGAGGAGACCCCGACCACCGCCGATCCCGGCGTCAAGTCCGCCGACGAGAAGCTCGGTTCGGACGACGCCGGCCTGCTCGCCGAGGCCAAGGCCGACGGCGACAAGAACATCACGCTGATGGTCGCGACCGCGCCCGGGCAGACCGAGAAGGTCGCCGAGGAGCTGGACGCGGTCGACGGCGGGCTGGTCGGCAAGAAGGACGACAAGCTCGGCTACGTCCGCGCCACCATCCCGACCGCGACGGCGGACAAGACCCTCGCGGCGGCGCTGAAGCTCTCCTCCGTCCAGGCGATCGACCTCAAGCAGGAGATCAAGCTGGACGACCCGGCCCCCGACGCCACGGCCTCCAAGGCCGACCGGGGCTCCTCGGCGGCGGGCGCCGGATACGCGGCGCCGGACAAGAACACGCCGGCCGTGAACCCGTACAACCCGTCCTTCGAGACGGGCGCGGTCTCCTTCGTTCAGGACCACCCGACGTACGACGGCCGTGGCGTGACCATCGGCATCCTGGACTCGGGTGTGGACATCGCGCACCCGGCGCTGCAGAAGACCACCACCGGCGAGCGCAAGATCGTCGACTGGGTGACGGCCACCGACCCGGTCGCCGACGGCGACGGCACCTGGCTGCGGATGAACTCCCCCGTGACCGGACCGGTGTTCACGGCGGGCGGCAAGACCTGGCAGGCGCCCGCGGGCGACTTCAAGTTCCGTACGTTCGCGGAGTCCGCCACCCTCGGTGGCGACATGGCCGGTGACCTCAACCGCGACGGCGACACCACCGACGTGTGGGGCGTGCTGTACGACGCGGCCGCCGGCACGGTCCGGGTGGACCTCGACGGCGACGCCGACTTCACCGACGAGAAGGCGCTGAAGCCGTACAAGGACGGCTTCCAGATCGGCTACTTCGGCACCGACGACCCGGCCACCCCGATCGCCGAGCGCATCCCGTTCGTGGTCGAGACCCGCAAGGACGTCGTCTTCAACGCGGCCGGCGACAAGTCCGACTACGTCAACATCGGTGTCATCGAGGGCCGGCACGGCACGCACGTCGCGGGCATCACCGCCGCCAACAGCCTCTTCGGCGGCAGGATGACCGGCGCGGCGCCCGGCGCCAAGCTGGTCTCCTCGCGCGCCTGCACCTGGACCGGCGGCTGCACCAACATCGCGCTCACCGAGGGCATGATCGGCCTCGTCACCAAGCGCGGCGTCGACATCGTCAACATGTCGATCGGCGGTCTGCCGCAGCTCAACGACGGCAACAACGCCCGCGCCCAGCTCTACACGCGGCTCATCGACACCTACGGCGTCCAGCTGGTGATCTCCGCG
Organism: Streptomyces sp. NPDC048751; assembly: GCF_043198595.1. Lineage (NCBI taxonomy): Bacteria > Bacillati > Actinomycetota > Actinomycetes > Kitasatosporales > Streptomycetaceae > Streptomyces > Streptomyces sp. NPDC048751. Next base: position 231,966 of record NZ_JBICUX010000011.1, on the reverse strand, counting down.
GGCAACGAGGGCCCCGGCACCAACACGATCGGTGACCCCGGTCTCGCCGACAAGGTGCTCTCCGTCGGCGCCTCCGTCTCGAAGGAGACCTGGGCCGCCAACTACGGCTCGGTCGTGAAGACGAAGTACGCGATGTTCCCGTTCTCGTCGCGCGGCCCGCGTGAGGACGGCGGCTTCACCCCGACCATCACCGCCCCCGGCTCGGCGATCAACACCATCCAGACCTGGGCGCCCGGCGCCCCCAGCGCCGAGGCCGGCTACTCGCTGCCGCCCGGCTACGCCATGCTCCAGGGCACCTCGATGTCCTCCCCGCAGGCCGCGGGCGCGAGCGCGCTGCTGCTGTCCGCCGCCAAGCAGCGGAAGATCCAGCTGTCGCCGCTCACCCTGCGCACCGCGCTGACCAGCACAGCGCGTCAGATCAAGGGCGTGCAGGCGCATGAGCAGGGCGCCGGTCTGATGCGTATCGTGCAGGCCTGGGACGCCATCAAGGACGGCGCCACCGCCCACGACTACACCGTGAAGGCCCCGGTCGACACCGCGCTCGACCAGTTCCTGGCGACCCCCGGCTTCGGCACCGGCCTCTACGACCGCGAGGGCGGCCTGAAGGTCAAGCAGAAGAAGACGTACGACGTCACCATCACCCGTACGTCCGGTCCCGACCGTCCGGTCCGGCACGAGCTGGAGTGGAAGAACGACGACGGCACGTTCCGTCTCCTCGGCGACGACGACGTGGTGCTGCCGCTGAACAAGCCGGTCACCGTCAAGGTCCAGGCGCAGGCCAAGTCGGCGGGCGTGCACAGCGCCATCCTGGAGGCCGACGACGAGCGCACCGAGGGCGTGGACAAGCAGATCCTCACCACGGTCGTCGTCTCGCAGCCGCTGGCGAAGCCGTCGTACGCCCTGTCCGCCTCCTCCTCCGTGCAGCGCAACAGCTCCACGTCGTACTTCGTGACGGTGCCGGAGGGTGCGAAGACCCTGGAGGTGGCGCTCGGCGGGCTGAAGGAGAAGAGCCAGACCCGGTTCATCTCCATCCACCCCTACGGCGTGGCCGTCGAGGACACCGCGACGATCTACTGCTACCCGGACTATTCGGTGCCCACCGACCCCAACACCTGCCGTCCCGACCTGCGGACGTACGTCGACCCGCAGCCGGGCGTCTGGGAGATCGAGGTCGAGTCGCGGCGCACCTCGCCCTACCTCGACAACCCCTACAAGCTGGACGTGTCGGTGCTCGGCACCGCCTTCGACCCGGCCGTGACGACGGTCCCCGAGGCGAAGATCGGCACGCCGATCGCCGCCGACTGGACCGTGACCAACGCGTTCGCGGCCATCGAGGGCAAGCTGCAGGGCGGCTCGCTGGGCTCGGCGAAGCTGGAGACGCCGACCATCGCGCACCGTGAGGTCCAGACGAAGACCGTGGAGGTGCCGGAGGGCGTCGAGCGTCTCGACATCTCCATCGGTGACGTCTCCGACGCGGCCGCCGACCTCGACCTGGTCGTCCTCAAGGACGGCGTGACGGTCGGTCAGTCCGCGGACGGCGACTCGGAGGAGGCGGTCAGCCTCACCAAGCCCGCCGCCGGCACGTACACGGTCCGCGTCGACGGCTACAGCGTGCCGTCGGGCTCGACGACGTACGCCTACAAGGACGTGTACTTCTCGTCCGCGCTGGGCTCGGTGAACGTCGACTCCGGCAAGACCGTCTCGATCGCGAGCGGTGGCTCCGCGAAGGTCTCCGCCGAGGTCCTGGTCCGCTCGGCCGGTGCGGCCGGCCGGCAGTTCTTCGGCGAGGTCCGGCTGGTCAACGGCCGTGGCACGGCCGCCGGTCTCGGCACCGTCGTCATCGAGAAGGTCACCGGCTGACGGTGATCCCCGGGGCGGGCCGCGCTGGTCAGGCGCGGCCCACCCCGGGCACGGTCACGGCACGGGCGCTCCCCTGTGGCGTCCCTACCACTTCCGTGTGCGGGGGCGGATGCTCCTTCGGGGCATCCGCCCCCGCCCCCTCCCGCCCATGGCGGTTCCCCCTCGCCATGGACCCGGGGGAAGTGGCCGGAACCCGTCTTCCGTTTCCCGGTGCACCCGACACTAGAGCCGTGCGACGCCCTGGGGGATGCCTGTCGGCTGGCACCCGGCGGCCATGGCCGGGGGCTGCCATCGATCCGCTTCCGACGCCTCCGTTTCCCGACGTGTCGAACGGAGGATCGGATACCGTCAGGCCACGCGACCTGACCAGTCACCGTTTCTGTGGGGGAACCTTGCTGGAGACCATCGGCATCGACAGACCGACCCACGACGTCTACCGGGCGCTGCTCCTGCACCCCTCCTGGACCCTGGAGGACATCGCGCGGGAGACCGGTCTCGCCTGCGCCGAGGTCCGTGCCGCGCTCGACCGGCTCACCCAGCTGTCCCTGCTGCACGAGGCCGCCGACCACCAGTTCGTGCCCGTCAGCCCCGACGTCAGCCTCTCCCCCATGCTCCTGCGCAAGGAGGCCGAACTCGACGAGCAGCGGGCCCGGTTGTCCCAGGAGCGGGCCGCGCTGGCCGCGCTCACCTCCGAGTACGCGACGTTCGCCGCCCACCGGGGCGACAGCGGGGTGGAGCGGCTGGAGGGCGTCCACGCCGTACGCGTACGGCTGATGGAGCTCGCCCACCAGGCCACCAGCGAGGTGCGCACCTTCGTCCCCGGCGGGGCGCTCAGCGCTGCGGCACTCGAGGCGGGCCGTCCGCTGGACGAGCAGAACCTCGCGCGCGGGGTGCGGATGCGAACCGTCTACCTCGACAGCGTCCGCAACGACGCCGCGACCGTCTCCTACGCCACCTGGCTCGCCTCCGTCGGCGGTGAGACCCGTACGGTCCCCACGCTGCCGATGCGGATGATCCTCTGCGACCACACGACGGCGGTGATCCCCATCGACGCCGAGGACAGCAGGCAGGGCGCGCTGCTGATCCGGTACCCCAGCATGGTGCAGGCGCTGGAGGAACTGTTCGACCTGGTCTGGGAGAACGCGGTGCCGCTCGGCACGGCCCCGCAGAGCACCGCCGAGGACGCGCCGAGCGACCGGGAGACGGCCCTGCTCAAGATGCTGGCCGCGGGTCTCACCGACGAGGGGATCGCCCGCAAGATGGGGGTCTCCCTGCGCACGGTCCGCCGCAACACGGCCGACCTGCAGAAGCGGCTGGGGGTGCTGAGCCGGTTCCAGGCGGGCGCGGAGGCGGTGCGGCGCGGGTGGCTGTGACGGTCTTTCGGGAGTTGGCCGCTCCCTGCCATGACCAGGGGCTGACACATCCACGGGGGAGGTACGGACCTGTCTCTTGCCTAGGGTCGACCGGGTGTACGCAGTCAAGGTCCTCCTCCTGCCCCTACCCGACCCGGGCTACCCCGAGTTCCCCGACGGACCGGGACCGCCCGCCGCGATACCCGGTGACCAGCGGCTCGAAGCGATCGCCCGGTACCTCAGGGCCGTCCCGCAGCCCGGCATCGCGCACGTCACGCTGACTCCTTGGGGTGGCCGGCTGGTGGGCATGACCTTCGTCGAGGCCGCGAGCCTGGACGAGGCGGTGGTCAGGGCCCGGTACGGGTGGGAGAAGTGGCTGGACGTCCCCGGGCTGCTGCCGGACTGGGTGCTGAACGACTGCCGGCCCGACCGCTATCTGAGCGCCCACGGGCACACCCGGGCGACGGGCCGATGGCTGGCATGACGATGCCATGGCCGCCTGAGGCCACGGGGATCAGCTGACAGGGACATGAGCATCCCCGGATGATCGATCCTAGAACGACGCACGACGCATGTACGACGCAGAACCGTATGACTCAGAACGTACGACGACCGGCACCGAGAAACGCAGAGGCAGAGAATGAGACAGGTCACCGGCCGAGCCGTCCGGAACGCCCTCGGCACCGCGGCAGCCATCGCGACGCTGGCGCTTCCGCTGGCCCTCGGCACGCTCCACAGCGCCTCGGCGGACAGCGCTCCGTCCGTACGGGCCGCGCAGGCACCGCCCACGGCCGTCGGCCTGGACGACGATGACCTGCCCACGCTGCCCAAGCCGCCCAAGCCGAAGCCGGGCGACCCCACGGGCAGCTGGGTGTGGGACAGGGAAGGGGTCTAAGGGGTCCTTGCACTATGAGCGCCCGATGAGGTCGCGTGGTCTGGTGCCGTGCATCGCAAGGCGCCGGAGAGCCGCAGTAGCGGAGCTACTGGGGCTTTTCGGCAACGCGGCGGTGGGGGTCCCTCCCGCGCATGGGGGCCCCTCCCGCTCGAGCGAAGTCGAGAGTGGGGGAGAAGCCGAGCGTGGGGGAGCGGTGCCAGGCCGCGCGACCCGGGCGGGCATAGTGCAAGGACCCCTCAGGGCCGGCATCGGTCGAGGGGGCGGGCGTCCGTGGGGGGCGCCCGCCCTCTGTCTGTCTCCCGTGCGGTTGTTCCCTACGGGCAGGGCATGCCGTGCGACTGCGGCAACGCCCTTTGTACGGCGTCCCGTTCGCGGGCGATCTCCTGGGCACCGACGATCCACACGTCCGGGGAGGCGGAGCCGCGGGAGATGCCGACCAGGACGTGGTCGCCCTTGCTCAGCAGGGGGTCCGTGTCGGAGTCCAGCACGAAGCCGACCTCGTCCTTGCCCCGCTCGGGCTTGTAGGAGCGGGTCACGTGCAGGGTGACGCGGTCCTCGCCGCTGCGGGAGTCACGGACCACCTTCGTCACGTCGCCCTCCACGACGAGCCGGGCGCAGGCGAGATAGCCGGGACTGCCGAGGGCACTGCCGTCGGCGGCCTCGGCCTTCGCGTCCGACTTCGAGCCGGAAGCCGCCGAGGTACTGGAGTCCTCCGCCCCGCCCCCGGCCTGAACGAGCAGCCATCCCAGCCCGCCCACCATCACACCGGCCACCGCCACGCCGACGGCCCCGAGTGCGAGCGGAAGCAGACGGCGCCGGGGCCGGGAGGGCCGCCGCACCAGCCGCGTCTCCCGGGAGGCAGCAGCGGGCCGCGGGGAGGGCTCCGCCGCCGACTCCGTCAGCACCTCGGCGATGACCCCCAGCTGCTCCCGCAGCAACGCCACATCCCCCACGGCCGACCGATACCCCGCCACGAACCCGGCATCCTCACCCGCCCCCTCCGGCAGCGGGTCCCCCGTGATCGCCACCATCAACGCGTCCATGCCGTCGTAGACCTCGCAGCCGTCATGGCCCGGGGGGCTGTCGTGGTTCGGGGAGTCCTCCGGGCCCCGCGAGTCCTCCGGGCCCCGCGAGTCCTCGTGGTCCAGGGGGCCCTCGTGGGCCGGTGTGTTGTTGTGTTGGGCGGGCATGTCAGACCACCTCGTGTTCGTGCAGGCGGGCGCGCAGGGCGCGGACTGCCGTGTGGAGGCGGCTTTTGACCGTGCCCTCGGGGACGCCGAGTTCCTCGGCGATGGAGCGGACCGGGAGGTCGGCGTAGAAGCGCAGGACGAGGACCTGGCGCTGGGCGTCGGGCAACTCGTCGAGGCCCTGGGCGACCGCGAGGGAGAGGAGGCTGGTGTCCTCGCCGGAGGGGTGCTCGAGCTGGCGCAGGGAGGCCAGGCGCTCCCCGATCCGCTCCTGGCGGCGCTTCGCGCGGTGCCAGTCCATGGCCAGGTTGGAGGCCACGACCGCCGCCCACGCCGACACGTCCCGCGGCGCCTCCCGCCCGTCGGCGGCACGCTCCAGCAGCCGCAGGCGGACCTGCTGCACCCCGTCCAGCAGGTCCGCCTGAGGCACCCCGCCCAGCGCGAGCACCGCCCGCACCCGGCGTTCCTGCGCCGCGTCCAGGGGGTCGTCCCGCACCTCGTCCCCCTGGCCGCGGCGGGCCTTTCTGCGCAGCACAGCCACCCCTCCCCCAGGACCCGTCCCGGCCGCGTTTCCCCTATGACGCCGCGGTGGGGAGAAACGTTCGATCCCAGCGTCCGGAATTTTCCGCGCCGGACAGAGGTGTACGTCACACCGCCGTGTGGCCGGTGCCCGGCCGGGCAGGCTAGCTTGCGGTCAGGGGCCGCCTGCGAACGAATATCTCCAGCTCAGCCGGGGTGCGCACCGCAGGTCCGCAACCGGCCGTCGGATCGTCGCGTCCCATTCCTCGGGCAGGCGGCGCAAAGAATTGGCAGGCGGGTCGGGGTCGGCCGCATGATGGAAAAGCCTCGGCCGGGCAGCAGGCACGTGAAGAGACAGACAGAGGGAGTCACCGTGAGGGTCGGAATCGTCGGAGCCACCGGGCAGGTCGGCACGGTCATGCGCGGGATCCTCAAGGAGCGCGACTTCCCGGTCACCGAGCTGCGCCTGTTCGCCTCGGCCCGCTCCGCGGGGAGCGTCCTGGACGGCGTGACGGTGGAGGACGCGGCGACCGCGGACTACACGGGCCTGGACATCGTGCTGTTCTCGGCGGGCGGCGCGACCTCGAAGGCGCTGGCCGAGAAGGTCGCCGCCCAGGGCGCCGTGGTGATCGACAACTCCTCGGCGTGGCGCAAGGACCCGGACGTACCCCTGGTCGTCTCCGAGGTGAACCCGCACGCGGCCACCGACCGCCCCAAGGGCATCATCGCCAACCCGAACTGCACCACGATGGCCGCGATGCCGGTGCTGAAGCCGCTGCACGAGGAGGCGGGCCTGGAGGCGCTGGTCGTCGCCACCTACCAGGCGGTGTCCGGCTCGGGTCTCGCGGGCGTGGCGGAGCTGCACGGCCAGGCGCAGAAGGTGGTCGGCGACGCCGACAAGCTCACCCACGACGGCGGCGCGGTCGACTTCCCCGAGCCGTCCGTCTACAAGCGTCCGATCGCCTTCAACGTGCTGCCCCTCGCCGGCAACATCGTCGACGACGGCCTGAACGAGACCGACGAGGAGCAGAAGCTCCGCAACGAGTCCCGCAAGATCCTGGAGATCCCCGGCCTGAAGGTCTCCGGCACCTGTGTGCGTGTCCCGGTCTTCTCCGGCCACTCCCTCCAGATCAACGCCCGCTTCTCCCGCCCGATCAGCCCGGAGCGCGCCCAGGAGCTGCTCGCCGGCGCCCCCGGCGTCGCCCTCTCCGACATCCCGACCCCGCTCCAGGCGGCCGGTCAGGACCCGTCCTACGTCGGCCGCATCCGCCGCGACGAGACGGTCGACCACGGCCTCGCCCTGTTCGTCTCCAACGACAACCTCCGCAAGGGCGCCGCGCTGAACGCCGTACAGATCGCGGAACTCGTGGCGGCCGAGCTCAAGCGCTGACACACGCGTTTCCCAGGGGGCGGGCACCGAAAGGGCACCGCCCCCTTTCCGTACCTCCCCCCTCTCCGGTTTTCGCTTCCGGACTGGGGGAATCCGGCCCTGCGTGTCCGGCGTTCGTGTGACGATCACGTCATGACCCAGATGGCCAAGGGCGGCAATCTGCTCGTTCCCGTGGAAGCGCTGCAGGTGGCGGTGACCTGGCAGCAGGGGCCCGGCGTTCCCGATGTGGACGTCTCGGCGCTGTTGCTGGACGCGTCGGGGCGGGTCCGCTCCGACGCCGACCTGGTCTTCTACAACCAGCCGGCGCATCCCTCCGGCAGCGTGCGGCACCTGGGCAAGGGGCAGGGAACCGGCGGCGCCAGCGCGGACTGGCTGTGGCTGGACCTGGCGGCCGTGGAGCCCGCGGTGGACCGTGTCGTGGTGGCCGCCTCCGCCGACGCCGGAACGTTCGGGCAGATCCCCGTGCTGGACGTACGGGTCGCGCTGCCGGCCGGGCAGCCGGTCGCGTCCTTCTCGATCGACGACGCCGGCTCGGAGACGGCGTTCGTGTTCGGCGAGTTCTACCGCAGGAACGGCACCTGGAAGTTCCGCGCGGTCGGCCAGGGCTACGACTCCGGCCTGGCGGGCCTCGCCACGGACTTCGGCATCACCGTGGAGGACGAACCGGCCGACCGGGCACCGGCGCCGCCACCGCCACCGCCTTGGCACCCACCGGCGCCCCGGGCCGACCCCGACCCGGCCCCCTTCACGGTCCTGGACCCCGACCAGCAGCTCGCGGCCGAGCTCAAGGCGGCCTTCCCGGCCTTCGTCCACCAGGGCTCCGGCAAGCAGCGCGTCACCTGCCCGCCGAACCTGCCACCCGGCGTCCGCGTGGTCGTCGAGATCGAGTGCCGGGACAGCATCTCCGTGAGCGTGGACACCTGTGACGCGTACGGCCGCAGCGACCAGAACCTCCTGGCCGCCTACGAGGACGAGGTCCACGGCCGTACGGTCGCGATGGTGCCGGAGGACCGTCCTCTCTCCCTGCTCGTGCGGGCCGACACGCCCTGGACGCTGCGGGTGCTGCCCCTCAGCCACACCCGGCGCCTGCACCACAGCCTCAACGGCCGCGGCCCGGACCTGCTGCTGTACGAGGGCGGGGCGGGCGTGCTCTCCTTCGTCCACCAGGGCGAGAGCAACTTCGCCGTCTGGCAGCACATCCGCTCCCCCTACTCCGACGTACGCGAGGACGAGGAACACCTCCTCGTCAACGAGGTCGGCCACCTCGACGTGCTGGCCCCGGTGGAGCGCCCCGGCCTGCTGCGCATCGAGGCCGACGGGGCGTGGCGGGTCGGGGTCGGCGGCTGAACGGGCGTCCGCCCCTCAGCCGCGACGCACCTCGTACAGGAAGCAGCCGTACTCGACGGCCCTGACATGGACCAGCGCGACCTCGGGGTCGGCGAACGCCTCGGCGAAGGCCGGCTCGAACCCTTCGGGGTCCTCGACGAGCCGTCCGCCCAGGATGTGCCCGTCGGAGGAGTAGCGGCGGACGGTGCGGTGAGAGCCGGTGAACGGCGGTCCGTCCCCCGCGGGGCCCTCGCACGCGCGCGCGTGGATGAAGACGGGGCCCTGCTCGTCGTACGGACCGGGATCCGCTCCGGTCCCGGCCGCCCAGCGGCGCAGAGGGGCGTAGGAGACGAGGGCGAGCAGCTCACCGGGCTCGCTGTGGCGCAGGCAGCAGCGCAGCGGGGAGCCGCCCTCCTCGTCGGTCACGGGGACGGCGGGACGGCCCGCGTCGTCGGTGGAGCGCAGCTCGGCGAGGGTGTCCGCCGGGATGGGCCGAAGGGTGTGAACGGGGGTCTGGGTGGTCATGCGTCGAGCTTCCCGCGCACCCCTCCCACGGCACCGGCGGATTCGCGACGTCACATTCCTGCGGCGACATCACATTCCTGTGGCCATGAGTGAGGGAAGCGGAGAGGCGGGCACGTGATCGTCGCCCCCCGCGTTGTTCGCGTGGAAGGATGGCGCAACCCACACATAACGAGGAGATGACCGCGTGCCTGGCACAAACCTGACTCGCGAAGAGGCGCAGCAGCGGGCGAAGCTGCTCACCGTTGACTCGTACGAGATCGATCTCGACCTCTCCGGAGCACAGGAGGGCGGTACGTACCGGTCCGTGACCACGGTGCGCTTCGAGGTCGCGGCGGACGGCGTGGAGAACGGGACGGCGGAGTCCTTCATCGACCTGGTGGCTCCGACGGTCCACGAGGTGACGCTGAACGGGGACGCGCTCGACCCCGCCGAGCTTTTCCAGGACTCCCGGATCGCCCTGCCGGGGCTGCTCTCGGGGCGCAACGTGCTCCGCGTGGTGGCCGACTGCGCGTACACCAACACCGGTGAGGGTCTGCACCGGTTCGTCGACCCGGTGGACCAGCAGGCTTATCTGTACACGCAGTTCGAGGTGCCGGACGCCCGCCGGGTTTTCGCGAGCTTCGAGCAGCCGGACCTGAAGGCCACCTTCCAGTTCACGGTGAAGGCGCCCGACGGCTGGACGGTCGTCTCCAACTCGCCGACGCCCGAGCCCAAGGACAACGTCTGGGAGTTCGCGCCGACGCCGCGCATCTCGTCGTACATCACCGCGCTGATCGTCGGCCCGTACCACTCCGTGCACAGTGTGTACGAGAAGGACGGCCAGTCGGTGCCGCTGGGCATCTACTGCCGTCCGTCGCTGGCCGAGTTCCTGGACTCGGACGCCATCTTCGAGGTGACCCGGCAGGGCTTCGAGTGGTTCCAGGAGCGGTTCGACTACGCGTACCCGTTCGAGAAGTACGACCAGCTGTTCGTGCCGGAGTTCAATGCGGGCGCGATGGAGAACGCGGGCGCGGTCACCATTCGCGACCAGTACGTCTTCCGGTCGAAGGTGACGGACGCGGCGTACGAGCTGCGGGCGGAGACGATCCTGCACGAGCTGGCCCACATGTGGTTCGGCGACCTGGTCACGATGGAGTGGTGGAACGACCTGTGGCTGAACGAGTCGTTCGCCACGTACACGTCGATCGCCTGCCAGGCGGCCCACCCCGAGTCGCGCTGGCCGCACTCCTGGACGACGTTCGCCAACTCCATGAAGACGTGGGCGTACCGCCAGGACCAGCTGCCGTCGACGCACCCGATCATGGCGGAGATCAACGACCTCGAGGACGTGCTCGTCAACTTCGACGGGATCACGTACGCCAAGGGCGCGAGCGTGCTGAAGCAGCTGGTCGCGTACGTCGGTGAGGACGAGTTCTTCCGGGGCGTGCAGGCGTACTTCAAGGCGCACGCGTTCGGCAACACGCGTCTGTCCGACCTGCTGGGCGCCCTGGAGGAGACCTCGGGCCGCGACCTGAAGACCTGGTCGAAGCAGTGGCTGCAGACGGCCGGCATCAACGTCCTGCGCCCGGAGATCGAGACCGACGAGAACGGCGTCGTCACCTCCTTCGCCATCCGCCAGGAGGCCCCCGCCCTGCCTGCCGGTGCCAAGGGTGCGCCGACGCTGCGCCCGCACCGCATCGCGGTCGGTCTGTACAACCTGGACGACGACAGCGGCAAGCTGGTGCGCGACGAGCGCGTCGAGCTGGATGTGGACGGCGAGCTGACGGCCGTGCCGCAGCTGGCCGGCAAGCGCCGCGCGGATGTGGTCCTGCTCAACGACGACGACCTGTCGTACGCCAAGGTCCGCCTGGACGAGAAGTCCCTCGCGTTCGTCACGGAGCACCTGGGCGACTTCGAGTCGTCCCTGCCGCGTGCCCTGTGCTGGGCGTCGGCGTGGGACATGACGCGGGACGCGGAACTGCCGACCCGCGACTACCTCTCCCTGGTGCTGTCCGGCATCGGCAAGGAGTCCGACATCGGCGTGGTGCAGTCGCTGCACCGCCAGGTGAAGCTGGCGATCGACCTGTACGCCGACCCGACCGCCCGTGAGGCCCTGCTGACCCGCTGGACGGACGCCACGCTGGCCCACCTGCGGGCGGCGGCGCCGGGCAGCGACCACCAGCTGGCGTGGGCGCGCGCCTTCGCGGCCACGGCTCGTACGCCGGAGCAGCTGGACCTGCTGGACGCGCTGCTCGAAGGCACCCAGACCATCGAGGGCCTGGTCGTCGACACCGAGCTGCGCTGGGCGTTCGTGGAGCGTCTGGCGGCCGTGGGCCGGTTCGACGAGGCGGAGATCGCGGGCGAGTACGAGCGGGACAAGACCGCGGCCGGCGAGCGCCACGCGGCGACCGCCCGCGCCGCGCGCCCGACGCCGGAGGCCAAGGCCGAGGCGTGGGCGTCGGTCGTCGAGTCCGACAAGCTCCCGAACGCCGTCCAGGAGGCGGTCATCGGCGGCTTCGTCCAGACCGACCAGCGCGAGCTGCTCGCCCCGTACGCCGACCGGTACTTCGAGGTGGTCAAGGGCATCTGGGACTCCCGCTCCCACGAGATGGCCCAGCAGATCGCCGTCGGCCTCTACCCGTCCGTCCAGGTCTCCGAGGAGACCCTGCTCAAGACGGACACCTGGCTGGCCTCCGCCGAGCCCAGCGCGGCCCTGCGCCGCCTGATCTCGGAGAACCGGTCGGGTGTGGAGCGCGCGTTGAAGGCCCAGGCGGCGGACGCGCAGCAGTAGGCGTCGGTACGTGTGTGAGGGGCGCCCGGTGCCATGCCGGGCGCCCCTCGCTCTTTTACCGGCGCGACGCCGTTGTCAGCGGGCCGCTCGCCGAGGAGACGACCGGTGCGGTCGCCGGCCGCCGGCCGCCCGCCCGCAGCTGCCCCACGACGGTCGCCCCGAACGCCAGGCCCATGCCCACCAGTTGGACGGGCGTCAGCTCCTGCCCGAGGGCGGCCCAGCCGACCACGGCGGCGGTCAGCGGGGAGAGCGGGCCGAGGAAGGTGACCTGGGTGGCGGTGAGGCGGCCGATACCGCGGAACCAGAGCCAGTAGGCGACGGCCGTGTTGGCCAGCGCGAGGTAGAGGTAGCCGCCGATCGCGGGGCCGTCCAGGGCGGGCGGCGCCCCCTCGACGACGAGGGCGACGGGCGCGATGAGCAGGCCGCCCGCGGTGAGCTGCCAGCCGGTGAGGGCGAGCGGGCCCACTCCCTCCGGGCGGCCCCACTTCTTGGTCAGCACGGTGCCGGCCGACATGGAGGCGGTGGAGGCGAGGGCCGCCGCCACACCGAGCGCGTCCAGCGCCCCGGCCGCCTTCAGCACCACCAGGCTGACGCCGAACGCGGCCACGACGCCGGTCATCAGGGTCCGTACCGTGGGCCGCTGCCCCAGCACCAGCGCCGAGAGACCGACGACGAACAGCGGCCCGACCGAGCCGACGACGGCCGCCATACCGCCGGGCAGCCGGTACGCGGAGAGGAACAGCAGCGGGAAGAACGCGCCGATGTTCAGCGCGCCGAGCACCGCCGCCTTCCACCACCAGGCACCGCGCGGCAGCACCCGGGCGAGGGCGAGCAGCACCAGGCCGGCGGGCAGGGCGCGCATCAGGCCCGTGAACAGGGGCCGGTCGGGCGGGAGGAACTCGGTGGTGACGGCGTAGGTGGTGCCCCAGGAGACGGGAGCCAGAGCGGTCAGCAGGGGGGTCGCGAACCGTCGCATGGCCGGTTGCCTTTCGGAGAGTACGGGTGGTTTACGCGGTGGCGGCAGCGGGAGAGGCCGCCGCGCCCTGGGCGACGGTCACCGGCACCGGCCGTACCGCCGCCGCCGGCAGATGACGCTCCACACGGAGCAGCAGCCCCGCGGCGACGGCCGAGGTGACGATCAGGACGGCCCACGGCACCCGGCCGTCGACGGCGAGCAGGGCCGTGAACAACGACGGCGCCACCGTCTTCGCCAGCGACCAGGACATCTGGTAGGCCGCCATGTACCGTCCGCGCATCTCCTCGGGCGCCGCCGCCACGGCGAGCACCTCGGCGGCGGGACTGTGGACCAGTTCGCCGAGCGTGTGGACGAGGACCACGGCGGCCAGGGCCGTGCCGAGGACCGCGGTGGAGCCGGGCCGCAGGGTGCCGAGCACGATCTGCGCGGCGAACGCGACCGCGAACAGCCCACCCCCGAGAGCGGCGGCCCGGGTGCGCCGGGCGCCGGTCCGCCGCACCCGGGCGCCGACGTACACCCCGCCCGCCGCGCACACCACCGTGTTGAGGGTGAACGCGGCCCCGGAGAGCGCGGCGGGCCCGCGCAGCCACTCCACGACGAACAGCGGGACGAGCACCGACAGGGCCGAGTAGTTCAGCGCGTTGAGGAAGTTGGCACCGGTGACGACGAGGAAGGGCCGGTCGCCGAGGACGAGCCGGTACCCGGCCGCCCCACGGCCCGGTGCGCCCCCACCTGCCCGCACCGGCCGGAGCGGGCGCAGCAGCAGCGCGGCGAGGGCGAAGCACAGGGCGTTGCCCCAGGCGGTCCAGGTGTAGCCGGTCCCGCCGGCGAAGGCGATGACCAGCGTGGCGGTCAGCGCCCCGGCCCCGTACCCGGCGTTCTGCAGCGCCCGGGTGGCGGCCTGGAGCCGGTCCAGCTCGCCCCCGCGCGCCACCTCACCGAGCAGGGTCTGCTGTACGGCGGGAAAGGCACGGTCGGCGGCCGCGGTGACCAGGGCGACGGCCGCGAAGGCGGCGAGGGAGTGGGCGAACGGATACAGCGCGAACCCCACCACCCGCACGCCGTACAGCGCGTACTGCACGCGCTTGGCGCCGTACCGGTCGACGGCCGCCCCGACCAGCGGGAGGAGCGCCAGGCCCACGAGACCGGTGGCGGTGAGCACGGCGCCGACGACGGTGAAGGACAGCCCGGTGACGTGGTGGAAGAACACCAGCGTGAACGGGACGTACATGCCGGTGGCGACACCGTTGACGGCGGCGGTGACCGGCAGGGCCCACCGCCCCGGCAAGGACGCTGTGCTGACCGTCATGACGAGGCCCCCTTCAAAGTAACTTAGTAGAAAGTAGCTTAGCGCTAAGCAACTTTCCGTCAAGTCACTTTCTTGCGACCGAGCAAAGAAGAGTCGGATACTGCCCCCATGACTCAGAGCCGCCCCCCGCAGCCCCCCACTCCCCGAGACCCGGTGGACGCGATCATCGAACAGTGGGCGGCCGTCCGCCCCGACCTCGACACCCGGGCGATGGAGGTCTTCGGCCGCGTCTACCGCCTCTCGCGCGCCATGGGCGACCGCGTGGAGCAGGCGTACGCCCGCTTCGGGATCTCCCGGGGCGAGTTCGACGTCCTCGCCACCCTGCGCCGCTCCGGCGAGCCCTACACCCTCTCGCCCCGCCAGCTCTCGGCGACCCTCATGCTCACCACCGGCGGCATGACCGGCCGCCTCGACAAGCTGGAACGCGCCGGCCTACTGCGCCGCTCCCCCGACCCGCACGACCGCCGCGCCCTGCACGTCACCCTCACCGACAAGGGTCTGACCCTGATCGACGAGGCCGTCGGCGCGGGCCTGGCCGTACAGACGGAGGCCCTGACCACCGCCCTGAACGACGAAAAGGCCGGCCAACTGGCCGACCTTCTCCGTGAATTGCTCGCGGGAACACAAGACCCGACGAGCTAGCGACGAGGGCACCGCTGCCCGCTGCCACGGCGCCCTGCGTCAAGCGACGTCAGGCGCTCGCGCCCGCCTCGGACTTGCCCTTCGCCTCCGCCTTCGGCTTCGGCTCGCGGTCCGTCGACCCGTCCAGGACCATCACGAGCCCGGCGATCACCGCGAAGATCACAAGCGGGGCCAGGACATACAGGCCCAGCGTCTCGATGACGCTCAGTCCCTGGCCGGGGTCGTCGCCGTCGTCGCGGGTCAGCGCGAGCGCGGGGGACGACATGAGCAGCATCATCAGCGTCGTACCGGCAGCCAGGGCGCCGGCGCGCAGGGCGTTCTTCTTGTCCACAGTGCAAAAGTAGCGAACGCAGTCAGCGGCCGCGCGCCCGGGGTCCCGTATAAGAGCCGACGGGCCAGTGAAGGCGGCCTGGAGCCCCGCGACGGGGAGGTCGCCCACGGCGGGGAGCGGGGTGTGGCGGTGCGGCGCAGCCCGTCGCTCAGCTGGTCCCAACGCCGCTGAACCGTGGCAGCGCGCAGAGGGGCGCGACCCGCGACGGGCTCGCCGCACCGCCACACCCCCGGCCCACCCACGAACAGCAGGCGCGCGACAGCGCCCCGCACGCCCGCCCTACCCCTCCCGCAGCACCTCCATCAACGCCCGCACCCGCGGAGAAGCCGCCAGCTCCTCCAGCGTCACCGGCCGCCCCTCCGCGTCGGCGATCGGAAGGCGCCAGTTCGGATACTGGTCCCACGTACCCGGCAGATTCTGCGGCCGGCGGTCGCCCACAGCATCGGGGAGCCAGACGCCGAGCATGCGCGCGGGCGTACGCCGCAGGAAGCGGTGGACGGCCTGAATCTCGGCCTCCTCCGACGCCTCACCGAGCCCCCCACCCACCCCGTCCAACAGTCCGAGCTCAGCGAGCAGCGCCAACCACTCCCCCGTATCCGCCGCCGCCTCCGCCCGCTCCGTCTCGACGTCCCGGGTCAACAACCCCAGCCCGTCCCGCAGTTCGACATGCTCACCGGCCAGCCGCGCCGCGGTGGGCGGCAGATCGTGCGTCGTGGCGGTGGCGAGACAGTCGGCCCGCCACCGCTCAGGGCGCAGCGGCCGCCCGTCCCCCTCCCAGTCCCGCTCGAACCACAACACCGACGTCCCCAGCACCCCCCGCTCCCGCAAGGCCTCCCGCACCCCCGGCTCCACGGTCCCCAGGTCCTCCCCGATCACCACCGCCCCGGCCCGCGAAGCCTCCAGCACCAGGATCGCCAGCATCGCCTCGGCGTCGTAGCGAACGTACGTCCCCTCCGTGGGCGGATCCCCCTGCGGCACCCACCACAACCGGAACAGCCCCATCACATGATCGATACGCAGAGCACCCGCGTACCGGAACAGACCACGCAAAAGATCGCGATACGGCTCGTACCCCGACTCGGCGAGCCGATCAGGGCGCCACGGCGGCAGCCCCCAGTCCTGCCCGCGCGCGTTGAACGCGTCCGGCGGCGCTCCCACGGACATCCCCGCGGCGAAGTACGCCTGCTGGGCCCACGCGTCCGCCCCCTCGGGATGCACACCGACCGCCAGGTCATGCACGATCCCGACCGGCATCCCCGCCTCCCGGGCGACCCGCTGGGCCTCGGTGAGCTGAGCGTCGGTGAGCCAGGCAAGCCGACAGTGGAAGTCGACCCGGTCCATCAACTCCGCACGCGCACGGGCCGTCTCCGCCGACCGAGGATCCCGCAGCCCCACGGGCCAGCGTCTCCAGTCCGCGCCATGTGCCTCCGCGAGCGCACACCAGGTCGCATGGTCCTCGAGCGCCTGCCCCTGCGCGGCGAGGAAGTCGCAGTAGTCGGCAAGACGACCGGGCCCGAGCGGCACCTCGCACACCAGCTCGAGCGCCTCCCGCTTGAGCTCCCACACGGCGTCCCGGTCGATCAGCGCGTCCTTCTCCAGCACCGCTTCCCGCAACCGCCGGGCCCGCCCCAACAAAGCCCGCACCCGCTCACCGGGACCACCGGGACCACCGGAACCGGCACCACCCGAATCGCCGGAACCGCCACCCCCCACCACATACGCATACTCCGGAACATCCTCAACCCGCAGATGCACAGGATCGGGAAACCGCCGAGAGGACGGCCGATAGGGAGACGGATCGGTAGGACGCCCGGGAACAGCCGCATGCAACGGATTGACCTGCACGAACCCGGCCCCCAAGGCCCGCCCGGCCCACCCCGCCAACTCACCCAGGTCCCCGAGGTCCCCCATCCCCCAGGACCGCCGGGACAAAAGAGAATAAAGCTGAACAAGCAGCCCATACGACCGACCGCCGACCGCGGGCAGCCGAGCCGGCGCCACCACAAGAAAGGACCGCGCCACACGCCCGTCCGGCGCGCTCGCGGTCAGCACATGAACCCCGGCCGGGAGGCCCTCGGCATCGCCGCGCACCTCACCCTGCTCGGTCTCGACCCTCAACCGAGTCCCCTCGGGCAACCCGGCCAGCACCGCCGGCATCGCAGGCACGCCAGACGCATCGGCACCGCCCCACACGACGACGGTCGGCGGCAACAGCCGTTCACTCAGTTCCCGCTCCCGCTGCGCCAGCGCGGCACGCGTCGCCTCCGGCGTACCGGCGTCGACGTCGAGGGCGGCCAGGACGCGGACGACGGCCGCGGCGGAGGCGGTGACCGTGCGGTCCGGGGAGGGGCGGTAGGAGGTGGCGACGCCGTGCAGTTCGGCGAGCCGGGACAGGTCCTCGCTGGGGACCGGCCGGGGTGGGGTCATCTACGGCCTCGTGGTGCCGGAGTCCAGGGCGGCGTCGGACTCACTGGTCAGGGGTGCCGCGTCGGAGAGCGGCGGCTCGCTCGTGAGCGGCTCGGCGTCAGGGAGGGGCGGTTCGCTGGTGAGGGGGGCTTCGGCGTGGGCCGACTCGGAGCTGAATATGCACCCGTCGCCGTCGGCCTCGGCGCAGGACTGCACGTAGGGCTTCGTACGGGGAGCGGGCACGCGTTTGGAGCGGGAGAAGAGAACGGGGTGTACCGGCGTGGCCACGAGGGCCTCCTTCGTCGAATACGGCTTCGGACGGCTTCGTAATCGTCGTAACGGGTTATCGCAGCCCTACCCACCAGGCGCGAGGGCAGACGTGTGAACCACGAACAAGACACATGTTCCATCTCACCTCCCTCCACCCCACCCCCCTCTATTCACTCAGTACATATATCGAGTGCATAATGGTCCCCATGAGCACCCGTCACATCCTGCTGGGCCTGCTCGCGACGGGGCCGAGCCATGGCTACGACCTGAAGCGACGCCACGACGAACGCTTCCCCCAGGCCCGCCCGCTGGCCTACGGGCAGGTGTACACGACCCTCCAGCGCCTGGTCCGCGACGGCCTGGCGGAGGTCGAGGGCACCGACTCGGACGGCGGCCCGGAGCGGACCGTGTACCGCTCGACGCACGACGGCTCGCGTGAGCTGTCGCGCTGGGCCGGGGAGATCGCCCCGCCCGCGCCGTTCGTCACCAACGAGATCTTCGCCAAGGTCGTCGTCTCGATCCTGTCGAACGGCGATCCGGCCGCCTATCTACGGGCTCAGCGCACCGCCCACATGGAGCGGATGCGTGAGCTCACCGCGGTGAAGACCGCCAAGGGCGCGGATCTCGCGACCGTGCTCTCGGCGGACTACGCCCTCAACCACCTCGACGCCGACCTCCGCTGGATGACCACCACGGCGGCCCGGCTGATCACTCTGACCGCGGAGGTCGACGCAGCATGAGCAACAACGGGGGTAGGTCGGTACCGCTCCTCGCGGGCCGTGACCTCGCCAAGGCACACGGCAGGTCGCAGGCGCTGCGCGGCGCCTCGCTGGAACTGCACACCGGCGAGATCCTCGCCGTCACGGGGACCAGTGGCAGCGGCAAGTCCACGCTGCTGCACTGCCTGGCGGGCATCGTCCGCCCCGACGAGGGCTCGGTGGTGTACGCCGGGGAGCGGCTGGACCAGCTGCCCGAGAAGCGGCTGAGCGTGCTGCGCCGTACGGACTTCGGCGTGGTCTTCCAGTTCGGGCAGCTGATCCCGGAGCTGACGGCCGTGGACAACGTGGCGCTGCCGTTGATGCTGGCCGGGACCGCCCGCGCCGAGGCGCACGCCCAGGCGGGCGAGTGGCTGGAGCGGTTCGGGGTGCGCGGACAGGAGGGGCTGCGGCCGGGTGAGATGAGCGGCGGCCAGGCCCAGCGGGTCGCGCTGGCCCGGGCCCTGGTCACCGGCCCGCAGGTGGTCTTCGCGGACGAGCCGACGGGCGCGCTGGACTCGCTCGCGACGGAGCAGGTGATGACGGCGCTGACACACACCGCGCGCGAGTCCGGGACGTCGGTGCTGCTGATCACGCACGACGCCCAGGTGGCGGCGTACGCCGACCGCGAGGTCCGGCTGATCGACGGCACGGTGGCACCGGTGGGGGTGACCGCGTGAGCACCAAGACACGCACAGCGGGCAGCCCCGGCAGCCCCGGCAGCCCCGGCAGCCCGGGAATCATGACCGACGTCCGGCTCGCCTGGCAGCTCACGCGCGGCTCCGACCGCCGCGAATGGTGGCGGGTCGGCCTCACGGCGGCCGGCGCCGCGCTGGCGACGGGCTTCGCGCTGACCGCTGCCGCGCTGGCCTCCCTCCGTGGGTACTACCACGTGCCCGTCGGCAACGGTCTGCTGAACCATCCGGGCGAGCGGTCCGGTGTGATAGTGAGCCTGCTGCTCCTCCTCGTGCCGGTGCTCGGCTTCCTCGGGCAGTGCGCCCGGATCGGCGCCGTGCACCGCGACCGGCGGCTGGCGGGGCTGCGGCTGGCGGGTGCCACGCCGGCGCAGGTGCGCCGGATCGCCGCGCTGGAGACGGGGCTGTCCTGCCTGCTGGGCTCGGCACTCGCCACGGTCACCGCGCTCACGGTGCTGCTGAGCCGGTGGGACCACCCCGTCGCCCTGGCCTGGGTCGGGTTCGTGCTGGTCGCGCTGGGTGTGCCGGTGCTGGGCGCGGCGGCGGGCGCGCTGGCGCTGCGCCGGGTGGTGACGTCGCCGCTCGGCTGGGTACGCCGGGTGCGGCCGAACTCGGGGCGGGGACCGGGGCTGCTGTTCGTGGGGGCGGTGGTGCTGGTGGTGCTGCTGGCGCTCCTCGCAGTCGTGGGCACCTCGGGCAACCAGCCGGGCCGCGGTTACGGTCAGGTGCAGCTGCTGATGTTCGGCCTGGTCCTGGCGGTCGGCGCGGGCACGGTGTGGCTGGCGGGTGCCGCGGCGAAGGTCACCGGGCGGCTGTTGGCGGCCCGGGCCCGGTCGGCGGCCACGCTGATCGCGGCGGAGCGGCTGCGCGAGGACCCGTGGGCGGCGGCCCGCACGCACGCGGCGGTGCTGCTGGTGACGGTCGTCGGTACGGGCTTCGTGGGGGTCCGGCGGACGCTGCTGACCGAGCTGAACTTCATGCGGGACCACAACGAGCTCGGCACGGACATGTCCTTCTACACGACGGGCCTGAACCTCACGGCCACGGCGATCGCGGTGGCCCTCGCGATCACGCTCTCCGGGCTCGCCGTCGGCACCGCCGAGTCCCTGGCCAACCGTCGCCGGGGCCTCGCCGCGCAGGCCGCCGCCGGGGTGCCGCGGACGGTGCTGGGCCGGGCTCTGCTCCTGGAGACCGCGCTGCCGCTGGCGCCCGCGGTGGCCGTGGCGGGCGTCGGGGGCATGGGGATCGGTGTCTGGTACGCCTCGCTGCCCATGGAGGCCACCACGGACGTGCCGTATGTCGCACTGCTGGTCCCGGTCGCCGTGTACGCGGCGTGTCTGCTGGCGGCGGCCACCTCGCTGCCCCTGCTGCGCCGCTCGGTGCACCCGGCGGAGCTGCGGTACTCGTAGGGCACGCGGGACCGCCCCATGACAGCCCGCCCCGGGAGAACAGGGGACCCTCGGGGCGGGCAATACGAAGGCCCGGATCGTCAGGCGGAGATGCCGTCGATCCGGGCCAGGGCGTCGTCGGCGCCGTACGGTTGCAGGTACGGCATCCAGCGCGGGTCACGATGGCCGGTGCCGATGATGCGCCAGGCCAGGCCGGACGGCGGGGCGGGTTTGTGGCGCAGCCGCCAGCCGATCTCGACGAGGTGTCGGTCGGCCTTCACGTGGTTGCAGCGGCGGCAGGACGCCACCACGTTGTCCCAGACGTGCTTGCCCCCGCGGCTGCGCGGGATGACGTGGTCGACGCTGGTTGCGACGCCACCGCAGTACATGCACCGGCCCCCGTCGCGGGCGAAGAGCGCTCGACGGGTCAGAGGAACGGGCCCCCGATAGGGAACCCGGACGAATCGCTTGAGCCGGACCACGCTGGGTGCGGGGACTGTGACGGTCGCGCTGTGCATGAAGGCGCCGGATTCCTCCAGGGAGACAGCCTTGTTCTCCAGGACGAGGATGAGCGCGCGGCGGAGCGGTACGACGCCGAGCGGCTCGTACGACGCGTTGAGGACCAGGACATGCGGCACGGATGCCTCCTTGGGCGTCGGCGGCGCGTGGCTTGCGCCGGGACGATGTGCAGTCAGTCTCTCCTCATGCCTGGTGGAAGCGCCACCATGTCCCGGTAACGGGCTGGGAGTGTTTTCGACCACACCCTGATACATCCCCCGGATCATGACCGGTTCAAGCCCAGGTGAGCACAGTCTCTCCTTCACACATCGGCCCGACCCCCACACAATGCCCCGTTAGTGTGGTGGTTCTGCCCGTCCGGTGACCGATCCGTGATCTGGACGACCTGACCGCCGTACCGGAACGGGTGGACCGTTGCACCTGGAGGTACCTGCCGTGTCCATGTCCCCCGCGGACGCCGTCCTACTGGCCGCCGGTTCGTCGCCGTCGCCGACCCCGTCCCCGTCGGAGACGACGGCACCGACGGTGCCCACGCTTCAGGACGCTCAGGAGAGCGCGACGAACGCCGCCGGCTGGGTCGAGCAGAACTGGTCGACGTGGCTCGCGATCGGGCTCAGGGTCCTGCTGATCCTGGTCATAGCCACGGTGCTCAGAGTGGTCGTGCGGCGGGCCATCACCAAGCTGATCGACCGCATGAGCCGCACGGCGCAGTCGGTGGACGGCACGGCGCTGGGCGGGCTCCTCGTGAACGCCGAGCGGCGCCGGCAGCGCTCGCAGGCGATCGGCTCGGTACTGCGCTCGGTGGCGTCCTTCCTGATCATGGGCACGGCCGCGCTGATGGTGCTGTCGACGTTCCAGATCAACCTCGCGCCGCTGCTGGCGTCCGCCGGTGTCGCCGGTGTGGCCATCGGTTTCGGCGCCCGCAACCTGGTGACGGACTTCCTCTCCGGCGTGTTCATGATCCTCGAGGACCAGTACGGCGTCGGTGACACCATCGACGCGGGCGTGGCCTCCGGCGAGGTCATCGAGGTCGGGCTGCGCGTGACCAAGTTGCGCGGCGACAACGGTGAGATCTGGTACGTCCGCAACGGCGAGGTCAAGCGCATCGGGAACCTGTCCCAGGGCTGGGCGACGGCCGGTGTCGACGTGACCGTGAAGGCGTCCGAGGACCTGGACCGGGTCAAGGCCATCCTCGACGAGGTCGCCGAGAAGATGAGCAAGGAAGAGCCCTGGAACGAGCTGCTGTGGAGCCCCGTCGAGGTCCTCGGCCTGGACAGCGTGCTCCTGGACTCCATGGTCGTCCACATCTCGGCCAGGACCATGCCGGGCAAGTCCCTCACCGTCGCCCGTGAGCTGCGCTGGCGCGTCAAGCGGGCCTTCGACGCGGCCGACATCCGCATCGTCGGCGGCGCGACGGCAGTCCCCGAGGACGAGGCGACGGCCCCCGACCCGACAGCGGCGGTCGCCGCCCCGTCGGTGTACGCCAACGCGGAGTCACCCCAGTCGGCGGCGGCCTCCCCGATCGCCCAGCCGAGGCCGGCGGTGAAGTAGGCAGCGCCCGCAGCTTTCGAGGCGGCGCCCGGAGTGTTCCGGGCGCCGCCTTTTGTCGTTTCACACCCGCTCCTTGCCATGGATCCGGCCAATGTCTCTTGACGGCCCTTCCGCGGCGGGCTTACCTTCCTCCCCACCGGATAGGAAACTTTCCTAACAGTGATCGCGGGAGCCTCCTCGAAGCCACCGGATGGACTTCCCTTCCAAGTCACTGAGAAGCTGGGCAGTTGAAAGGCAGGTGTCGACCCCATGGCAGGAACCGCCGGTACGCCGGGCACCCCGCGCGTCCTGCGCGCCATGAACGACCGCGCCGCGCTCGACCTGCTGCTGACCCACGGCCAGCTGTCCCGCACGCGGATCGGCAAGCTCACCGGCCTGTCCAAGCCGACCGCCTCACAGCTCCTGGCCCGCCTGGAGGCGGCGGGACTCGTCCTCGCCACGGGCACCAGTGAGGGCCGCCCCGGCCCCAACGCCCAGCTCTACGAGGTGAATCCGGCCGCCGGATACGCCGCGGGCCTCGACGTCACCCCCGAACGCCTCCTCGCCGCCGTCGCCGACATCACCGGCCGCACGGTCGGCGAGTACGAACTGCTCACCCCCGGCAGGCGCCCCGCGCGGTCCGTCGTCCAGCAGGTCACCGACGCTCTCGACGGCGCGGTGAAGGCGGCGGGCCTCACCCGGGACGACGTCCGCCGGCTCGTCATCGGCACGCCCGGCGCCTTCGACCCCAACACCGGCCGCCTGCGCTACGCCTCACACCTCCCCGGCTGGCACTCCCCCGCGCTGCTCGACGACCTCGCCGCCGCGCTGCCGATGCCGGTCGAGTACGAGAACGACGTCAACCTCGTGGCCGTGGCCGAGCAACGGCTCGGCGCGGCCCGGGACCACGACGACTTCGTGCTGCTGTGGAACGAGGGGGGCCTCGGTGCCGCCCTCGTCCTCGGCGGCCGACTGCACCGCGGCTGGACCGGCGGCGCGGGAGAGGTGGGTTTCCTGCCGGTTCCGGGGGCACCCCTGGTCCGTCAGGTGACCAAAGCCAACAGTGGCGGATACCAGGAGCTGGCCGGCTCACAGGCCATCCCCCAGCTGGCCCGGGAGCTCGGCATCACCGGCATCCCAGCGGGTCCGTACGCCGAGGTGGCCGCCGCTCTCGTCGAGCGGGCCGCCGCGGAGGACACGGTCCTGAACCGGCTGCTGCTCCAGACCTACGCCACCCGGCTCGCCACCGGTCTCGCCTCACTCGTCTCCGTCCTCGACCCCGAACTCGTCGTCCTCAGCGGAGCCTCGCTGACCTCGGGCGGCGAAGTGCTGCGCGCCCTGGTCCAGGCCGAGCTGGAGGAGCTGGCGGCCTCCCGGCCCCGGCTCGTCGTCGGCGACGTGCACACCCATCCCGTGCTGCGCGGCGCACTGGAGAGCGCGCTGGCCGCCACCCGCGACGAGGTCTTCGACACCTCGCGCTGAACCACCCGCGCTGGACCACCCGAGACCCCACAGCCCCACCCCCCTCCCGTAGTCCCTCACCACACCGCCCTGCCCTGCCCTGCCCTGCCCTGCCCTGCCCTGGGAGACCCTGCCATGCCCGGAATGTCACGAAAGGCGGCCCTCGCGCTCGCCGCCACCGCCTCACTGACCCTGCTCGCCACCGCCTGTACCGGCCAGTCCCAATCGGCCGCGAGCGACGACGCCGCCAAGGAGACGACCCTCAACTTCTGGCACGCCTGGAGTGCGCCGGGCGAGGTGAAGGCCGTCAAGTCGCTCGTCGCCGGCTTCGAGAAGGCGCACCCCAACATCCACGTGAACATCGTCGGCAACATGACCGACGACAAGATCAATCAGGCGCTGCGCGCGGGCGGCGACAAGGCGCCCGACGTGATCTCCTCCTTCACCACGACCAATGTGGGCAGGTTCTGCTCGTCGGGTGCGCTGGTCGACCTCAACCCGTTCTTCAAGAAGGCCGGGATCGACCCGGACGCGACCTTCCCGAAGGCGATGAACGGGTACACCCAGTTCGACGGCGACCGGTGCGCGGTGCCGCTGCTTGGCGACGCCTACGGGCTCTACTACAACAAGACGGCGTTCGAGAAGGCCGGCATCAAGAGCCCGCCGAAGACCTGGTCGGAGTTCGAGGCCGACGCGAAGAAGCTGACGATCCCCCAGGGGAACTCCTACAAGCAGCTCGGCTTCATGCCGGACTACCACGGCTGGGAGACCACGACCGAGCACTACCTCGGCCAGTTCTCCCCGACCTACTTCGACTCCAGCGGCAAGTCGAACGTCGCGAAGGACCCCGCGTTCGCGAAGGCGTTCACGCTCCAGAAGAAGCTCGTCGACGAACTCGGCGGCTACAAGAAGCTGGAGACCTACCGCGCCACCCTGGGCGACGAGTGGGGCCCCAAGCACCCCTTCCACACCGGACAGGTCGCCATGCAGCTCGACGGCGAGTGGCGCCTGGGCATGGCCCTGGACGCCAAGCCGAAGTTCGACATCGGCGTCGCCCCGCTGCCCGTCCCCGACGACCAGGCGGCCCAGTACGGCAAGGGCTACATCACCGGCACCATCGCCGGCATCGCCGCGACCAGCAAGAAGCAGAACGCGGCCTGGGAACTGGTGAAGTACATGACCACGGACACGGACGCGGTCGTCGGCTTCTCCAACGCGATCCACAACGTGCCGTCCACGCTGGACGCCCTGAAGTCCCCGAAGCTGAAGTACGACCCGCGCTTCAAGACGTTCCTGGACATCGCCGCGAACCCGAACTCGACGTCCGCTCCCGCCTCGATCAACGGCGGTGTGTACCTCACGACGATCCAGCAGCTCGGCTACGACTACGAGAGCGGCAAGGTCAAGGACCTGAAGGCCGGCCTGGAGAAGACGGCCCAGCAGATCGACACGGACATCGCGCAGGCGAAGTAGCGATGAGCACCGTCACCCTGGCGTCGAAGCGCCGCCGAGCGGCGCTTCGAACCACCGCCTTCCTCTCGCCCTGGCTGATCGGCTTCGCGGTCTTCTTCGCGTACCCGATGATCTCGACGGTCTACTTCTCGTTCATGCACTACGACGGCTTCAAGCCGCCGACGTGGAGCGGGACGAAGAACTGGACGTACGTCTTCGAGCACTACCCCTTCTTCTGGCCCGCCCTGCGCAACACCCTCTGGCTGGTCGTGATCATGGTGAGCCTGCGGGTCCTCTTCGGACTCGGGATCGGCCTGCTCATCACGAAGATCAAGACGGGTACGGGCGTCTTCCGCACCCTCTTCTACCTGCCCTACCTGGCCCCGCCGGTGGCCGCGACGATGGCCTTCGCCTTCCTCCTCAACCCAGGTACGGGCCCGGTCAACTCGATGCTGGAGAAGATCGGCATCCCGGCGCCGGGCTGGTTCAACGACCCGACCTGGTCCAAGCCGGCCCTCACCCTGCTGGCCCTGTGGGGCGTCGGCGACCTGATGGTGATCTTCATGGCCGCGCTGCTCGACGTACCGAAGGAGCAGTACGAGGCGGCAGAGCTGGACGGCGCGACGCCGTGGCAGCGGTTCCGGCACATCACGCTGCCGAACATCTCGCCGATCATCATGTTCGCCGTCGTCACCGGCGTCATCCAGGCGATGCAGTACTACACCCAGCCGCTGGTCGCCGGGAAGGTCGCCTCCGGCGTGATCCAGGGCGCGGGCACCCTGTTCGAGCCCGGCTACCCGGAGCACTCCACGCTCACCCTTCCCCAGCTCGTCTACAACCTCGGCTTCCAGCGCTTCGACTACGGCTCCGCGTGTGTCGTGGCCCTGGTCCTGTTCGCCCTGTCGATGGCGTTCACCGCGCTGTTGATGCGGCGCCGGGGCGGACTCATCCAGGCAGGTGACTGACATGACCCAAGTACTGGACCGGCCGCTGGAGTTGCCGGCCCCGTCGTCCTCGCCGGCCGAGCGCACCGCCCGCCGGCGGGCGCTCCTGGAGTGGATCGCGGTGCACTCCCTCGGAGTCGCCGCCGCCCTGTTCTTCACCCTCCCCTTCGTGTTCGTGTTCCTGACCTCGCTGATGAGCGACTCGCAGTCGCTCAGCCGGGACCTGATCCCGCACACCTGGGAGTGGGCCAACTACCGCAAGGTCTTCGACACCCCCGGCTTCCTCACCTGGTGGAAGAACACCCTGATCTACGCCGGCCTCGGCACGGTCCTCAGTGTGGTCTCGTCCATCCCGGTGGCGTACGCGCTCGCCAAGTTCCGCTTCCGGGGCCGCAATCTGGCGCTCATGCTGGTGATCTCGATGATGATGCTGCCGCCGCAGGTGGTCGTCATCCCGATGTACCTCTTCTGGGCGAAGCAACTGGACCTCTCGGGCACGCTGTGGCCGATGATCATCCCCATGGCGTTCGGTGACGCGTTCTCCATCTTCCTGCTGCGCCAGTTCCTGACGACCATCCCCAACGAGTACGTGGACGCGGCGAAGGTGGACGGCTGCGGTGACCTGCGCACCCTGCTGCGCGTCGTCATCCCGATGGCGAAGCCCGGCATCGCCGCCGTCGCCCTCTTCCAGTTCTTCTACGCCTGGAACGACTACTTCGGACCGCAGATCTACGCCTCGGAGAACCCCGGTGCGTGGACCCTGAGTTATGGCCTGGAGTCGTTCAAGGGCGCCCACCACACCGACTGGAACCTCACCATGGCCGCGACCGTACTGGTCATGGCCCCCGTGATCCTCGTGTTCTTCTTCGCCCAGAAGGCGTTCGTCGAAGGTGTCACCCTCACCGGAGTAAAGGGTTAACCCGAATATGAAACTCACCGTGGTCGGCGGAGGCTCGACCTACACCCCCGAACTCGTCGACGGGTTCGCGCGCCTGCGGGACACCCTGCCGGTCGAGGAGCTGGTGCTCGTCGACCCGGCGGTGGAGCGTCTGGAGCTGGTGGGCGGGCTGGCCCGGCGCATCTTCGCCAAGCAGGGGCACCCGGGCCGGGTCGTGACGACCGGCGACCTGGACGAGGGCGTCGACGGCGCCGACGCGGTCCTGCTCCAGCTGCGCGTCGGCGGCCAGGCGGCCCGCGAGCAGGACGAGACCTGGCCTCTGGAGTGCGGCTGCGTCGGCCAGGAGACGACCGGCGCGGGCGGCCTCGCCAAGGCGCTGCGTACGGTCCCGGTCGTCCTCGACATCGCCGAACGGGTCCGCCGTACCAACCCGGACGCCTGGATCATCGACTTCACCAACCCGGTCGGCATCGTCACCCGCGCCCTGCTCCAGGCCGGGCACAAGGCGGTCGGACTGTGCAACGTGGCGATCGGTTTCCAACGGAAGTTCGCCGCGCTGCTCGGCGTCACGCCCGCCGACGTCCACCTGGACCACGTGGGCCTCAACCACCTCACCTGGGAGACCGGCGTCCGCCTCGGCGGCCCCGAGGGCGAGGACGTGCTGCCCAAGCTGCTGGCCGGCCACGCCGACACGATCGCCGCCGACCTGCACCTGCCCCGCCCGCTGCTGGACCGGCTGGGCGTGGTCCCCTCGTACTACCTGCGCTACTACTACGCGCACGACGAGGTCGTACGAGAACTGCGCACCAAGCCGTCCCGGGCCGCGGAAGTCGCGGAGATGGAGCGGCAGTTGCTGAAGATGTACGGTGACCCGGCCCTCGACGAGAAGCCGGAACTCCTCGCGAAGCGGGGCGGTGCCTACTACTCGGAGGCGGCGGTGGACCTCGCGGCCGCGCTGCTCGGCGGCGGAGGGAGCCCCTACCAGGTGGTGAACACGGTCAACAACGGCACACTGCCGTTCCTGC
The DNA here is from genome assembly GCF_043198595.1 of Streptomyces sp. NPDC048751. Lineage (NCBI taxonomy): Bacteria > Bacillati > Actinomycetota > Actinomycetes > Kitasatosporales > Streptomycetaceae > Streptomyces > Streptomyces sp. NPDC048751. Next base: position 203,541 of record NZ_JBICUX010000011.1, on the reverse strand, counting down.
CCGCGGACGCGGTCGTCGAGGTGCAGGCCGCGGTGGGCCCGTCCGGTCCGACCCCGCTGCCGGTGGCTGCCGTGGACCCGCTCCAGGCGGGGCTCATGGCGAACGTGACCGCGTACGAGGACCTGGCCCTCCGCGCGGCCCTGGAGGGCGGCCGGGACCAGGTGTTCCGGGCCCTGCTCGCGCACCCCCTCGTCGGACAGTACGCGTACGCCGACGCCCTCACCGACCAGCTGATCGCACACAACCGGGAGCACCTCGCGTGGGCCTGACCGACGGCGTCCTCGCCATCGACGCCGGCAACAGCAAGACCGACGTCGCGGTCGTGGCGCCCGACGGAGACGTCCTGGCCACGGCCCGCGGCGGCGGCTTCCGGCCGCCCGCGGTGGGCGTGGGGGCGGCGGTCGACGACCTCGCGGACACCGTCGCGCGGGCGTACGCCCTGGCCGGGGTCACCTCAGTCACCCATGTCTCGGCCTGCCTGGCCAACGCGGACCTGCCCGTGGAGGAGGAGCAGTTGGCGGCCGCGCTCCACGCGCGCGCGTGGGGCACGACCGTCGAGGTCCGCAACGACACGTTCGCGATCCTGCGGGCGGGCGTGGCCGAACCCAAGGGCGTCGCCGTGGTCTGCGGCGCCGGCATCAACTGCGTCGGCATGCGCCCCGACGGCCGCACGGCCCGCTTCCCGGCCCTCGGGCGCCTCTCCGGCGACTGGGGCGGCGGCTGGGGGCTCGCCGAGGAGGCCGTGTGGCACGCGGCCCGCGCGGAGGACGGCCGCGGCGACCCGACCGAGCTCACGCGCACGCTGCCGGCCCACTTCGGCCTGGACTCCATGTACGCGCTCATCGAGGCGCTGCACCTGGAGCACATCGCCCCCGTGCGCCGGCACGAGTTGACGCCGGTCCTGTTCGGGACGGCGGCCGAGGGCGACCCGGTGGCCCGCGCGATCGTCGACCGCCTGGCCGACGAGGTCGTCACCATGGCGGTCGTGGCGCTGTCACGCCTGGACCTCCTGGACGAGGAGACGCCGGTCCTGCTGGGCGGTGGTGTCCTCATGGCACGCCACCCCCAGCTGGAGGACGGCATCACCGACCTGCTCGCCGCCCGCGCGCCCAAGGCCGTACCGCGCGTGGTGACGGCCCGCCCGGTCCTGGGCGCCGCGCTGCTGGGCCTTGACCGGGTGGGGGCGGGGGTGGAGGCGCAGGAGCGGGTGCGGGAGCACTTCTGAGGGGGGCGGGCCATCGACGTACGGCACCGTCAAGGGCACCACGGAACTCGCCGCCCGGGCGTCACCTCCCTTCACCACGGCGCGACGGCCCGCCGCCCCGGCCTGGGCACCGGCACCCACGGCCCGCACGGCTTCTTCCGCGCCACCGGCCTGGACCTGGAGTCGTCGTGAACCGGGGCGGGAGCCCTACTCGTTGTGCAGGACCGTCGCGATGGTGAGCCGGGCCGCCGACCGGCCCGGGACCAGCGCGCCCAGGGCGGCGATCGCGACGCCGGCGAGAGCCGGCGCGGCCAGCTGAGGGGCGTGCCAGACGTCCTTCATGGACTCGGGGAAGTTGATCACTCCGACGTTGTCCACGACCCAGCGGTGGGCCGCGATCCCCAAGGGGATGCCGAGCAGCCCGCCGACCACGCCCACCCCGGCCACCGAGGTCACCGTCATCGCGACGACCTGGCGTGGCGTCATCCCGATCGACCTGAGCATGCCCAGGTCGCGGCGGCGTTCCCGGACGTTCAGCAGGACCGTGTTGAACACCCCGAGCGCCGCGACGACCGTCAGCAGCACGGTGAACACCGACGCGAAGCCGACGACGGTGACGGTGGCGGCGTCGCCCGAGCCTCGGGGCGTCGCGTACAGGCCGGGGTCGGCCGCCTTGACCGCGGCGGCGTAGGCGCGTGCGTCGGCGCCGGGAGCGAGCCGGACCGTGTAGTCGGTCGCCGGGGTCCTCGGGGCGAGCAGGGTCAGTGTCGGCCAGTTGGACTCCACGGCCTGGGCGTTGCCCTCCATGAGTTCGCCGACGACGGTGACGCGGGTCTGTTCGCCGCCCAGCCGCAGGGTGGTCGTGTCGCCCACGGACAGCCCGTGCTGGCGCAGGAACGCGGGCCCGGCCGCCACCTCGCCCGCGCGGGCGGGCCAGTGTCCCTCGACGATCTCGGAGGCCAGGTCCCGGGTGTCCCCCCGGTAGAAGTCGGCGTACACGCTCTGGGTCTGGTCGGCGAGCCGCGCCTTGGCGAACGCGCGGGCGGTGACCCGGTCGGCGCCGGGCAGCGAGCGCAGTCGTTCCTCGGTCTGCTCGTCGGTCAGTTTCCGCACCCGCTGGTGGGCCGCGGGCGAACCCGCCCGTACGTCGACCCGCGCGGCCCCGTCGCCCTTGCCGACCTTGCCGTACGCGACCATGGTGCTGGTCAGGCCCGTCGTCAGGGTGACGGTGGTGACGCCGAGGACGATGGCCGCCAGGGTGAGCGCGGTGCGGCCGGGGCGGGCGAAGGGCTGGCCCAGGCCCAGGCTCACCGCGCGCGGCAGCCGGGTGCCGGCGAGCCCGCGCTGGACGCGCAGTCCCCGGCCGGCCCGTGGTGCGCTGCCCGCGGTGACGGCCTGCGCGGCGGACAGCCGGTGCGCGCGCACCGCGGGGATCAGCGCGGCGACGACGACGAGGGCGGGCATGCCCAGCAGGCAGACGACGGACGGCCACGGGCCGGTGCCGACGGCGGCGCCGCCGGTCTCGATGCCGGTGAAGGCCATCCCCAGGACGGGGCCGGCCAGCGCGGTGCCGAGGAGGGTGCCGAGGACACAGCCGATGACCGCGGGCACGCAGACCATGGTCAGGTAGACCGCCATGACCTGGTTCGGGGTGAACCCCAGGGACTTGAGGACACCGATGTGCCGGTGACCCGAGACGACCGCTGCGCTGACGACGTTGCCGACGATCAGGACGGCGACCAGCAGGCCCAGGACGCCGAAGAGCGTCATGAACGGCAGATAGGCGTCGACCTGTGCGGAGAAGGCCCGTTTCAGCGTCACGTACGTCTGTGCGGTGGTCAGTGATCCGGTCGGCAGGTCCTCGGTGGCCTCGGCGAGATCGTCGCGGATCTGACGGTCCGTGTCGGGGGAACCGGTGAAGCGGTACAGCATCTGGGCGGCGGTGGGGTGCAGTGCGGCCATCTGTTCGGGTGAGACCCAGGCTCCGGCGGACTTGCTCATGCTGCCGGCGAAGCCGACGACGGTGAACTCCGGCGCTCCCCTGGGCTTCAGCTTCGTGCCGAGGAGGTCGGGGCCGGGGGTGCCACTGGCCGGCCAGTTCACGACGATCTCGCCGGGAGCGGTGGCCCAACGGCCCTCCAGGAGACGGACGCGGTCCACGGGGGCGTCCGGTGCGGCCCGGCCGACGACGGTGACGGAACTCGCGGGCATCCACAGCCAGTCGTGGGGCATCTCGAGCACGGCCTGCCCGAAGGGACCGGCGGCGGCCTCGACCCCGGGGCGCTTCGCGGTGCGGGCCAGTTGGGCGTCCGAGGTGCCGGTGAGGTCGAAGGTCGCCGTCGCGTGGGCGCCGCGTTCCGCGGCGAAGGCCCTGTCGAAGGGCGCCGACGCCGCGAAGAGCAACCCCAGCCCGAGCAGGACGGTCGTGGTGGAGCACAGGACGACGAGCCCGATGACGAGCGTCTGGACCCGGCGCCGGCGCACCGCCGCGCGCGCGGTCGTCCACACGGCGCTCATGCGGTGGGCTCCAGCGTGCTCTCCCGGGTGATCCGGCCGTCGGCGAGCTCGACCAGGCGGCTGGCGCAGCGGGTGGCCAGGTTCGGGTCATGGGTGACGATCAGCAGGGTCTGTCCGATCTGGTTGAGGTCGATCAGCAGGTCCATCACCTGTTCTCCCGAGCGGCTGTCCAGCGCGCCGGTCGGCTCGTCGGCCAGCAGCAGGGCCGGACGGTTCATCAGGGCCCTCGCCACGGCGACCCGTTGGCGTTCGCCGCCGCTCAGTGCGGCCGGGTAGGTGTCCTTGCGTTCGGCGATGCCCAGTTCGTCGAGGAGTTCGAGCGCCCGGCGGCGCGCGTGCCGGGCGGAGGTGCCGGTCAACTGTGCGGCGAGCGCGACGTTGTCCAGGGCCGACAGGTCGTCGATGAGGTTGAAGAACTGGAAGATCATGCCGATGTGCCGTCGCCGGAACAGTGCCAGCCGGGTCTCGTTCAGTGTCCCCAGGTCCTGTCCCTGGACCCGCACCGTTCCGGAGGTCGGCCGGTCCAGCCCCGCGATCATGTTGAGCAGGGTGGACTTGCCGCAGCCGGAGGGCCCCATCATCGCGATCGCTTCCCCGGTGCGGATCTCCAGGGAGACACCGTCCAGCGCCTTCACGTCGCCGTACTCCCTGCGCACGTCGTCCAGGCGTACGACGACGTCCCCAGCCCGGTCCCGATCAGTAGTCATGGCACGAACCTAGAAGGGGCGGGAGGCCGGTGGCGTCCCTCGGTGGATGTAAGCGGAGCGGGTCGTCGTCCTGGGGATGTAGGGAGCCGGTCCCGGAGAATGATGTGGTGCGGGCCCGGGGCTGGGAGCCTTGGGCGGGTGGGGAGTTGGGGAATGGTGTGGCTCGTCGGCGCGTGGGCGCTGTCCTGCGGGGCGATCGTCGTGCTGAGCGTCGCGCTGGTGCGGGCCCGGCGGCGGCACCGGGCGGCCGTCGAGGAGCGGGGGTGGCTGCTGGAGCGGGAGCGCGAGGGTGCGGCGAAGGCCGCGGTCGACGCCGAACGCGCCCGGATCGCCGCCGACCTCCACGACATCGTCAGCCACAACGTGAGCCTCATGGTCGTCCAGGCCGGGGCCGCCCGCGAGGTGCTCCGGACCATGCCCGACGAGGCGGCGGCCGCGATGAGCGCCGTCGAGACCGCCGGACGCGACGCCATGACCGAGCTGCGGCACCTGCTCGGTCTGCTCGCGCCCGCGCAGGACGGCGACGACGAGTCCTACGACGCCGATCTGTCGCCCCAGCCGAGCCTGAGCGGGCTCAGCCCGCTGATCGACCGGATCTCCTTCGCCGGCCTGCCGGTGGAGGTGCGGATCTCCGGGGAGCCGCGCCCGCTGCCCACGGGGATCGACGTCACCGCCTACCGCGTCGTCCAGGAGGCCCTGACCAATGCCCTCAAACACGGCGACGGCACGAAGGCGCAGGTGACGGTGCGGTACGCGGAGAACAGCCTGCGCGTGGAGGTCCTGAACAGCGGGCCGAGCGTGCTGTCGGGCGAGCCTACGGTGTCCGGGCGGCGCCCGGACGCGCGGGACGCCGACGGAACCGGACGCGGACTGCTCGGCCTGCGCGAGCGGGTCGCCGTCTACGGCGGCGACCTGGACGCCCGGCGCCGTCTGGGCGGCGGTTACCGCGTCCGCGCCCGCATCCCCCTGGACCGGCCATGACGACACCCGCGGAACCCGCGCCCCGCGTGGTGGTCGCCGACGACCAGGAGCTGGTCCGCACCGGCTTCCGTCTCATCCTGAACAGCCGGGGCATCGACGTGGTCGGGGAGGCGGCCGACGGGTTGGAGGCCGTGGACACGGTGCACGCGACGCGGCCCGACGTGGTCCTGATGGACATCCGCATGCCGCGGATGGACGGTCTGGAGGCCGCCCGCCGTGTCCTCGCGACGGTCCCGGACTGCCGGGTGATCATGCTGACCACGTTCGACCTCGACGCCTATGTCTACGCGGCCCTCACCGCGGGCGCCAGCGGCTTCCTGCTCAAGGACGTCACACCGGCGCACCTGGCCGCCGCCGTACGCCTGGTGGACACCGGGGACGCGCTGCTCGCGCCCTCCATCACCCGCCGTCTCGTGGAACGCTTCGCCTCCGGAGCGTCCGTGGTCTCCCGCGCTTCCGAGGCCGGCGCCCCGGGCGGCCCCGGCCCTTCCCTGCAGCCGCGGCACCCCGCGATCCACCGCGACCTCGCCCTGCTCACGCCTCGGGAGGTCGAGGTGCTGACGCTCATGGGCAGGGGGCTGTCCAACAGCGAACTCGCGCACGCGTTGACGCTCAGTGAGTCCACGGTCAAGACCCACGTGGCCCGTATCTTCGCCAAGCTGGCCCTGCGCGACCGCGCCCAGGCCGTCGTGCTCGCGTACGAAACCGGCCTGGTCGAACCGGGTGACCCCACGCGCGATCACTGACCCCCGCGGGGAACCGAACAGATTCTCGCGGCGTGTTCATGGGCAAGGGGTGGTACAGAACCGGCCCCCGTGCCGCGAGCGCTCCACTGCGATCCGATCAAGATCGAGTCAATGCCGGTGCGGATATGGGTCCCGCCAGCGATACTTGCGGCGACAGATGACCATGGGGGAGGTCAAGGTGACACACCCGCCGAAGAGCAGCGCGGCACCACCGGGAACCGGCGTGCCCACGATCCCGGCCGTCCCGTCGCAGCCCGGCCCGCCCGTCCTTCCCGGCGCCCCCGGCACGCCGCCGGCCCTCGGCGGCCCGCCCCCGCCACCCCGCCGTACCGCGTTCGCAGAGGGCGTCGACCAGCTGCGCGGCGCCGCGACGACCGAACCGGGCCGGCTGCGCATCATCGGCGCTCTGCTGGCCCTCCTCGTCGTCGCCTTCGGCTCGGTCACCGCCTGGCAGATGACGGACAGAACGGCGGCCGCCGACGACGTCCTGCACAAGAGCCAGCCGCTCAGCGCCGCCGCCGCCGACATCTACCGCTCGCTCGCCGACGCCAACACCGCCGCCTCCAGCGGCTTCCTCGCCGGCGGCCAGGAGAACCCCGCATCGCGCGAGCGGTACGAGGAGGACATCGACAAGGCCGCCGCGAAGCTCGTCACGGCGGCCAACAACTCCGACGCGGGCTCCCCCTCCGCGGCCACCATCACCAAGCTCAACAAGCTGCTGCCGGAGTACAAGGGCCTGGTGGAACGCGCCCGCACCTACAACCGGCAGGGCTTCCCGGTCGGCGGCGCGTATCTGCGGTACGCGAACGAGAAGATGCAGAAGGAGATGCTCCCGGCCGCGCAGGATCTCTACACCAAGGAGAACCAGCGCCTGGAGTCCGACTACGCGGACGCCACGCCCTACCCCTGGGCCGCCATCGCCCTCGGCGTCCTCACCCTCGCCGCGCTCGCCTGGGCCCAGCACCGCAACTACCGCCGTACCCACCGCGTCCTGAACCACGGTCTGGTCGCGGCCACGGCCACCGCCACCGTCGTCCTGCTCTGGCTGGTCGTCGGCCACAGCGTCGCCCGCGCCGGCCTGAACGACTCCTACGACCACGGGGTGCGCTCCCTCAACGTCCTGCACGACGCCCGCATCGCCTCCCTCAAGGCGCGCGGCAACGAGAACCTCACGCTGGTCGCCCGCGGCGCCGAGACGGTGAAGGTCGGCGACGACACCGTCGACGCCTACGACCACGACTTCACCCTGGACATGGCGGCCCTCGGCAAGGGCCTCGCGCAGGCGGAGAAGCTCGCCGACGACCAGGCGGGCGAGAAGCCGGTGACGGCCGCCGTCGGCAACATGACGGAGTGGAAGAAGCGCCACGCAACGGCCCGCGAAGAGGACGAGAACGGCAACTACCAGCAGGCGCTCGCCAAGGTGATCGGCGCCCAGGGCGCGACCGGTGAGTGCTTCGACAGCGTCGACGACAACCTGGCGAAGGCGCTGACCCACGAGCAGGGCGAGTTCAGGAAGGCGGCCGGTGACGGCCTGGACGCGATGGGCGGGCTGCCGCTGGGCGCCGCCGTCCTCGCCGTCCTGGGCGCGGCGGGCGCCGTCCTCGGCATCGGGCGCAGGCTTTCGGAGTACCGGTGAAAGGGGGCGTGACGATGCATGTGCGACGGGTGCGGGCCGGCCTGAAGGGCTGGGGCGGAGTGGGCGCGATGGCGGTCGTCTGCGCCCTCGCGCTGGCGTTCGTCCTGCTGCTGCCGCAGGCCCGGTCCTCCGGCGACGGCAGCACGGGCACCGCAGGTCCGGGCGCCGCCACGGGCACCCATGCCGCGGACAGCACCTGCAAGGCGCCGGAGAAGCAGACGCTGGCGCCGTCGAGCGCGGACGGGCCCACGATCACCGCCATCAAGAACCGCACGGGCGAGAAGCGCAAGCTGATCGTCGGCGTCGACCAGAACAGCTACCGCTGGGGCTACCGGGACCCCAACCGGGCGGACGCCGAGCTGGAGGGCTTCGACATCGACCTCGTCCACCGGATCGCCCAGGACATCCTCGGCGACCCGAACGCGGTCCAGTTCAAGGCCATCCCCACCAACCAGCGCATCCCCGCGATCCAGGACGGCCGGGTCGACATGGTCGTCCGCACGACGACCATCACCTGCGACCGCGCGAGCAAGGTCGCCTTCTCCGCGCCGTACTTCAGGACCGGGCAGACGGTCCTGGCGCCCAAGTCCTCGACGATCAAGGGCTACGACGACACCCTGGCGAACAAGAAGGTCTGCTCGGCGGCCGGTTCGATCGCGTACGCGAAGCTGAAGAAGGACAAGGAGACGGGCACGATCCCCTCCTCCGTCGACATCCTCCCGCCCGTCCCCAACCAGCTCGACTGCCTGGTCAGGCTGCAACTCGGTGAGGCCGACGCGGTGGTCAACGACGGCGCGCTCGCGGCGAGCCAGGCCGCGCAGGACCCGACGGTCGCACTGAAGGGCAAGGCCTTCACCACCGAGTACTACGGCGTGGCGATGAAGAAGGACGCCGACGATCTGGTACGCCGGGTCAATCAGATCCTGGTGGAGTACCGCGCGAACGGCTGGCAGGCGTCGTACGACACGTGGCTGTCGGCGACACTGGGCCGGGACGCGACGGCGTCGAAGCCACCCGTCCCGCAGTACCTGCGCACGAGCTGACGGAACGTCGACCAACAGCGGAGCCCCCAGCAACCCACACAGCAGCGAGAGGTGATCGATGGGCGTCACGGACCCCGCCGGGCCGGTGATGGACCGGGACGAGGTGGACCGTGCGCTCGCGCGGCTCGGCGCGGAGCACGAGGCGATCGAGACCTCGCTGCTCGCCCTGCAGGACCACGCGGGCCGCAGACTGCTCGAGGGGGCCGAGCTCACGGGTGTCACCCAGGAGCGCTGGACGGCCGCGGAGGCGTCGATCACCCTGCTGTGGGCGTACTTCGACGCGTACACGGGCGCGTTGCGCTCCGCCCGTGACATCCGGGCGCGGCGCCGCTGGTCCAGCCGGGAGGACCTGGTGGAGCTGACGGAGCTGCTGCGCGGCGAGTCCGTCACGGTCGCGGACTCCGCGGCGGCCACGGCGAACGCCCCGACACCGCACGGCACCGCCCGCCTCAGCCACACCTTCTCGCTCGTCACGCTGGTGGAGCGGATGAACGAGCTGTACGCGTCCTCGCTGGACATGGTGGTCGCCGCCGACGCGGTGTGGTCGGCGCTGCCCGCCCGGATCGATTTACTCGCCGCTGAACTCCAGCGCACCCGCCGGCTCGCCCACTCCGTCGGCGTACGCCCCGGTGAGCATCCGGCGGGCGACGACCTGGAGCGCATCACGCGCACCCTGACGGCCCTGCGCGAGCAGGTGGTGTCCGACCCGCTCGCCTACTGGGTCCCCGCGCAGGGCAGTTCGGCCCCGGGCGGCGGCCGGCCCGACACCACGGTGTACGACCGGGAGGCGCGCGCCCTGGAGGACGTACGCCGGGAGATCGACGCGGTGCTGACGGTTCGCCAGGACGCCGAGCAGCGGCTGGTGAAGCTGCGGGACGTGCTGTCCCGCGCGGACCGCACGCTCGCCGAGGCGCGGACCGCGCGGGGTGAGGTCCTGGCGAAGATCGCCGCGACGGAGGTGCCGGTCGTCAGCGGGCCGCCCACCGTGCTCCAGGAACAGCTGTCGACGGCCGCCGAGTACCGCCGGCACGCCCAGTGGCACCGCCTGTCCCCGCTGCTCGAGTCGCTGGAGCAGAAGGCGGAGGACGAACTGCTGCGGGCCCGCGAGTCGTTGACCGCGGTCACCGCGCCGCTCGCGGTCCGCGCCGAGCTGCGCGGCCGTCTCGACGCGTACAAGGCGAAGGTGGCCCGGCACGGGCTCGCCGAGGACCCGTTCCTGGTGGAGCGGTACGACGCGGCGCGCCGCATGCTGTGGAGCGCGCCCTGCGACCTGCGCGTCGCCGAGCAGGCCGTGCTGCGCTACCAGCACGCGGCCGCCGAACTGCTCGGCGCCCCGCGCGTGCCGGAGCAGGGCGGTCCCGAGGACCGCAGGGGGGAGCAGGGGACATGAGTCAGGCAGGCCAGAAGTGTCAGCGGCCGGACTGCGACGGGTCGTACGAGGACGTGGGCGGCGGCGAGCTGTACTGCGACACCTGCGGTCTCGCGCCGGTCGTCAGTGCGACCGGGGCGCTCTCGTCGCCCCCGACCGGGATCACCGGCGGCGGCAAGGGCTCCGGCAGCAGCTCCCGCTCCAGCTCCCGCAGTTCCCGTACGTCGTCGCAGTCGTCGAAGTCGCGCCGCTCGGTGTCGGGCCGCCTCTCGCGCACCTCGTCGGGGCGCTCCACGGGCCGTTCGGTGTCGGTGCGCAGCTCCGGCTCGTCGGCGGGCTCCTCGGGGCGGGCGCGGCTGGGCGCCGGTCTGGTCGCGGTCCCGCAGGTGCCGCGGCCCGACCCGCGCGCGATGGTCCTGGACAAGGCGGAGGTGCCCGAGCGCAAGCGGTTCTGTTCGCGCTCCGACTGCGGCGCGCCGGTGGGCCGGGCGCGCGGGGAGCGGCCGGGACGTACGGAGGGCTTCTGCACGAAGTGCGGTCACCCGTACTCCTTCGTCCCGAAGCTGGCGGCCGGCGACGTGGTGCACGGGCAGTACGAGGTCGTGGGCTGTCTGGCGCACGGCGGCCTCGGCTGGGTCTACCTCGCCGTGGACCGGGCCGTCTCGGACCGCTGGGTGGTCCTCAAGGGCCTCCTCGACACCGGTGACCAGGACGCGATGGCGGCGGCCATCTCCGAGCGGCGCTTCCTGGCCGAGATCGAGCACGCCAACATCGTGCGGATCTACAACTTCGTGGAGCACCTCGACCAGCGGACGGGTTCGCTGGACGGGTACATCGTCATGGAGTACGTCGGCGGCAAGTCCCTGAAGGAGATCGCCAACGCCCGTCGCACCCCGGACGGCAAGCGCGACCCGCTGCCGGTGGAGCAGGCGTGCGCGTACGGCATCGAGGCCCTCGAGGCCCTGGGCCACCTGCACAGCCGCAACCTGCTGTACTGCGACTTCAAGGTCGACAACGCGATCCAGACCGAGGACCAGCTCAAGCTGATCGACATGGGCGCGGTGCGCAGGATGGACGACGAGGAGTCGGCCATCTACGGCACGGTCGGCTACCAGGCGCCGGAGGTCGCGGAGGTCGGCCCGTCGGTCGCGAGCGACCTCTACACCGTCGGCCGCACCCTCGCGGTGCTCACCTTCGACTTCCAGGGCTACACGAACGTCTTCGTCGACTCCCTGCCCGACCCCGACAACATCGACGTCTTCCGCCAGTACGAGTCCTTCTACCGGCTGCTGGTACGCGCCACCGACCCCGACCCGGCCCGCCGGTTCGCCTCCGCGCAGGAGATGGCCGAGCAGCTGACGGGTGTGCTGCGCGAGGTGGTGTCGCTCCAGACCGGGCGGGCCCGGCCCGCGCTGTCGACGCTGTTCGGGCCCGAGACCAAGGTGACGGACGCCGAGCTGTTCCCGGTGCTGGACGGGGAGGTGTCGCGGCTGGGCGCGCGGGCGGTGCCCGGAAGACGGGAGCGGGTGGCGCTGCCCCCTTCCAGTGCGGCGGGCCTCGTCAGGCCCGTCGACTCCGCCGCCGCGTCCCTCGCGCTGCCCGTGCCGCTGGTGGACCCGGCCGACCCCAACGCCGGTTTCCTCGCGGGCCTGATGACCTCCGCGCCCGCCGAGCTGCTCGGTGCGCTCGCCGCGGCGCCGGCCGTGTCGGTCGAGACCCGGCTGCGGCAGGTCCGGGCCCTGCTGGAGAACGGCGACTTCGGAACCGGGCTGCGCTCGCTGGCCGAACTGGAGGAGGAGCGGCCCGACGACTGGCGGGTGGTCTGGTACCGGGGCGTGACCGCGCTGGTCACCGGCGACCACGAGGGCTCGGCGCTCGCCTTCGACGCGATCTACGACGCCTTCCCGGGCGAGCCCGCGCCGAAGCTGGCCCTCGGCCTGTGCGCGGAGGTGCTCGGTCAACTCGACAACGCCGCCGAGTACTACCGCCTGGTGTGGTCGACCGACCCGAGCTATGTGAGCGCCGCGTTCGGGCTGGCCCGCGTGCAGCTCGCGGCCGGGGACCGGCGGGGTGCCGTACGGACACTGGAGTCGGTTCCGGAGTCGTCCATCCACTACACCGCCGCCCGCGTGGCAGCGGTGCGCGCCCGGCTGCGGCAGCGCACGGCGCTCGCCTCCGACGTACCGTTCCTGGAGGACCTGACCGCCGCGGCGGCCCAGGTGGAGGCGCTGGACGCGTACGGTCTCGACCCGAGACGGCGTGAACAGCTGTCCACCGAAGTTCTCGGCTCCGCCCTGGACTGGATACTGTCCGGGGGCCAGGGTTCCGCCCCCACCGCCGCCGGGGGGCGGACGCTGCTCGGCAGCGGACTGGACGAGCGCGGCCTGCGGTTCGGCCTGGAACGTTCGTACCGCACGCTGGCGCGGCTGGCGACCGGCGGTGAGGAGAGGATCGACCTGGTGGAACGTGCCAATCGTTACCGCCCCCGGACGTGGGTGTAGTTGATGTCCCAGATGCCCCAACAGGCCGCCCTGTCGAAGTGCCCGAGCTGCGAGGAGCCGCTCGAGTCGGGCGACCGCTTCTGCGGCGCGTGCGGATACGACCTGTCCGCCGTGCCGCCGCTTCCGGACGAGATGCCGGCGCCGCCGCAGGTACCGGCGCACGCGCCCGTCCCACCACCGCCTCCCCTCGCCGCACCGGTGCCCCCGGCCGTGGCCGTGGGTTCCCCGGTACCGCCGGTCGCGGGCTCCCCCGCCGCGCCGCCCACCGGTGTGCGGTTCGACCGGGCGCCGGAGCCCGAGGAGTACCCGTTGCAGGCGCCCGATCCGCGTGTCGCCGCCGAGGTCGCGGTGCCCGGCGGGGAGACCGCGGTGTGCGTGGCGTGCCGGGCGGGACGGGTCGACGACGACGGCTACTGCGAGAACTGCGGACACGCCCAGCCACGGGAACGGGACCACATGGAGCAGGAGTTCGGCCCGGTGGCCGCGGTCAGCGACCGCGGTCTGCGCCACCACCGCAACGAGGACGCCTTCGCCCTCGGCAACACCACCCTCCCCGACGGCTCCCCCGCGGTCCTGGCGATCGTCTGCGACGGCGTGTCCTCGGCGACCCGCCCGGACGACGCCTCGCTCGCGGCGTCACGGGCGGCGAGCGAGTCGCTGCTGGCCGCCCTGCCGCAGGGCACCCACCCCCAGCAGGCCATGCACGAGGCGATCGTCGCCGCCTCGCACGCCGTCAACGCGCTGGCCGACGAACCCGCCACGGCCCGTGAGCACGCCCCGCACCAGAACGCCCCCGCCTGCACCCTCGTCGGCGCGGTCGTCACCGCGGGACTCCTCGTCGTCGGCTGGGTCGGCGACAGCCGCGCCTACTGGGTCCCGCTGGACCGCACCGCACCCCCCGCCCGGCTCACCGAGGACGATTCCTGGGCCGCGCAGATGGTCGCGGCGGGCCTGATGAGCGAGGCGGAGGCCTACGCCGACGAGCGCGCCCACGCGATCACCGGCTGGCTCGGTGCGGACGCCTACGAACTGGAGCCGCACACCGCCTCCTTCAAGCCCGACCGGCCGGGTGTGGTGATCGTGTGCACCGACGGCCTGTGGAACTACGCGGAGGGGGCCGAGGAGATGGCGGACGCCGTCCCCGCGGACGCCGCCACCCACCCCCTGCACAGCGCCCGGGTCCTCGTCGGCCGCGCCCTGGACGGCGGGGGCCACGACAACGTAACAGTGGCCGTCCTGCCGTTCCCGCCCCCGCCGCAGGGGGCAGGATCCGCCTGAGGCGACAGAAACGGGGCAACTCGACGGAGGGGGGACGGATCGGAGGGGACCGGTCCGTCCTCAGTCATCAACTCCACCCACGTGGAGTTTCCGAGGGGGATTTGAGCAGACATGGCCAATTTTTCGAAGTCGAACGTGCCGCGGTTCTCGGTGGACGTGTACCAGAACGAGTACCTGCCGGAGGGCGGCCGCGAGGTCAACGCGATCGTCACGGTGACCGCCACCGGCGGCGGCACCGTCGGCAGCTCCGTCGCGGCACCCCATCTGTACGCGCCCGGCCAGGGTCCGGACGCGGCCGTGGCGATCATGGTCGACTGTTCGGGCTCGATGGACTACCCGCCGACGAAGATGCGCAACGCCCGCGACGCCACCGCCGCCGCGATCGACACCCTGCGCGACGGCGTGCACTTCGCGGTGATCGGCGGCACGCACGTCGCCAAGGAGGTCTACCCCGGCGGCGGCCGTCTCGCCGTCGCCGACGCCACCACCCGCGCCCAGGCCAAGGAGGCCCTGCGCAGGCTCAGCGCCGGCGGCGGTACGGCCATCGGCACCTGGCTGCGTCTCGCCGACCGCCTGCTCTCGTCGGCGGACGTCGCCATCCGCCACGGCATCCTGCTCACCGACGGCCGCAACGAGCACGAGTCGCCGCAGGACCTCAAGGCCGCCCTGGACGCGTGTGCCGGGCGTTTCACCTGCGACGCACGGGGTGTCGGCACCGACTGGGAAGTGAAAGAAGTCACAACCATCGCCTCCGCGCTGCTCGGCACCGCCGACATCGTCGCCGACCCGGCCGGCCTCGCCGCCGACTTCACGGGGATGATGGAGACGGCGATGGGCAAGGAGGTCGCCGATGTCGCCCTGCGGCTGTGGACGCCGGTCGGCACGACGATCAGATTCGTCAAGCAGGTCGCGCCGACGGTCGTGGAACTGACCGACCGCCGCACCGAGGCGGGCCCCCGAGCCGGCGACTACCCCACCGGTTCCTGGGGCGACGAGTCCCGTGACTACCACGTCTGCGTGGAGGTACCGGCCGCGAACATCGGCCAGGAGATGCTGGCGGCCCGGGCCTCGCTGGTGATTCCGCAGCCCGACGGCAGCGTGCAGAACCTGGGCGCGCAGGGTCTCGTACGGGCCGTGTGGACCGAGGACATGGTCGCCTCCACGTCGATCAACCCCCAGGTCGCCCACTACACCGGCCAGGCCGAACTGGCACAGGTCATCCAACAGGGTCTCGATCTGCGCAAAGCGGGAGATGTCGAGGCGGCGACGGCCAAACTGGGCCGGGCCGTCCAGCTCGCGAGTGCCTCGGGGAACGCCGATACTGCGAAACTGCTTGCGAAGGTGGTGGACGTGGTCGACGCCGCGACAGGTACTGTGCGACTGAAGGCGAAGGTCGCGGAGGCCGACGAGATGACTCTCGAAACCCGGTCCACCAAGACTGTTCGTGTAAAGAAGTGACGTAAGCAGCTGCGAGCCCGACCCCCCGGGGTTGGTAAAAATCCGGTCGAACCGGCCGGTAAGGAGAGGGGGAAGCGCCGACATGCCGACCTGCCCGAACGGACACCAGTCGGGTTCCGACGACTGGTGCGAGGTCTGCGGTCACCGCATGGCCGGTGCCGTACCCCCGCCGCCGCCCCCGCCCCCCGGCGGTGGCTACGGCTTCCCGCCCCCCGGCCCCGGCGGTGCGCCCGGCGGCCACGAGCCGGAGCTCTGCCCGCAGTGCCGCACGCCCCGTGAGGGCGGCGCGCCGTTCTGCGAGGAGTGCCGGTGGAACTTCCTGACGAACACGGCGACGTCGTACACGCCTGCGGCACCGCGGTCGCCGGGGCCCGGTCCTGGTCCTGGCGGTCCTGGCGGTCCTGGCGGTGCGGGTGGTCCTGGCGGGCCGGGTGGACCGGGTGGTCCGGGTGGTCCGCGCTTCCCGCAGGGGCCCGGTCAGGGGCCCGGTCCGGGGGGCCCGGCCGGACCGTCGTACGGCGGCGGTGACTCGTTCGACTACCAGGGCTCGCGTCCGTCCCAGGTGAACCGGCCTGCGGAGCCGATCCCGCCGTTCGGCGGCGAGCCCTCCCGGCAGTCCGGGCCGCCCGGATTCGGGGGTGGGCAGTCGAGGCCTGGGGGTCCCGGTGGCCCTGGTGGCCCTGGTGGCCCTGGTGGTCACAATCCGTCCGGTCCGCCCGGATTTGGCGGTCCTTCGGGGCGGCCCGGTGGCGGCCCTGGTGGGCCGAACCAGTCTGGCCCGCCCGGATTCGGTGGTGGCCCGGGGGGTTCTGGCGGGCCCGGTGGGCCTGGCGGCCCTGGTGGCCACAACCCGTCCGGCCCTCCCGCATTCGGTGGCGGTCCCGGTGGGCCGAACCAGTCCGGCCCTTCCGGCTTCGGTGGCGGTCCGTCGGGTCCCGGTAGCGGGCCCGGTGGTGGCCCCGGCGGTCCCGGCGGCCCGAACCCGCCCGGCCCGCCCGGATTCGGCGGCGGTCCGTCGGGTCCCGGTAGCGGGCCTGGTGGGCCTGGCGGCCCCGGTGGTCCCGGCGGCCCGAACCAGCCCGGCCGTCCCGGTCAGCCCGGTCAGCCCGGTCAGCCCGGCCCCTCCGGCTACGGGTTCCCGCAGCCCGGTGGCCCCGGCGGCGGCTTCGGTGACGACCGCTCGCGTCCCGGTCCGCCTCCGCCCGGCCCCGGTGCCACGGCGGGCGGGCCCCCGCAGGCGTTCCAGCAGTCGGCGCCGCCCGCCCCGCCCGGGTACCCGCAGGAGACCGGCCGGCCGCCGCAGGGCGGTCCGTCCGGTCCGTCCGGCCCGTCCTTCGGTGGCGGTGACGACGACTGGGTGATCTCCCCGCCGTCCGGCGGCCCCGGCCAGGGCGGGGGCTACGGCTACCCGCAGCCCGGCCCCACGTCCGGCGGCTACGGCTACCCCCAGCCCGGCGCCACCCAGGCACCGCCCGGCCCCGGTTACCCCCAGCAGGGCGGCGGCACCTGGACGGCGACCATCGGCCCGGACCGCGCGTACTTCATGGCGATGATGCAGCGCTCCGGCCCCGAGGCCGCGGGTCTGAACCTGCCCGCGTACTCGCCGGAGCAGCAGCGTGCCCTCACCGGCAACCAGATCACCATCGGCCGCCGCCGCCACTCCACCGGCGAGACCCCCGACATCGACCTGTCGGTGCCGCCGGAGGACCCGGGCGTCTCGCACCAGCACGCGGTGCTGGTCCAGCAGCCCGACGGCAGCTGGGCGGTCGTCGACCAGAACTCGACGAACGGCACGACGGTCAACGGCGGGGAAGAACCGATCCAGCCGTTCGTCCCGGTTCCGCTCCAGGACGGCGACCGCGTCCATGTGGGTGCCTGGACGACGATTACGATCCACCGCGGCCAGTAAGCCAGTAGTCCGGTCGACCGGCGTCACCTGAGGGGCCACACGTAGGGCCCCTCAGGGTCGTCCAGCCACGCCCACTCGCGGTCGCCACCGACCGTGATGCCGTACCGCTCGCGCTGGGGCATGCACTCGCGCTCCCACAGCGCGTACGCCTCCTGCGGATCGAGGCTGCCGCGGGTGAGCGCCAGCAGGAACCGGAACAGCTCGTGCTCCCGGGCCCGGCGCGGCACCCCGGCCAGTGAGGCCGGATCCCGCTCGGGACGGCCGCCGCCGCGCAGCGGTACGAAATAGGCGGGCGTGTGCAGGAAGCGCCCCTCCGCGTGCCCGGCGTCCCGTACCGTCAGCGCGATCAGGCCGGTGGCCAGCGGGCTCAGGATCCGGGCGCCGGGACGGCACTGGGCGATCCAGGCGGGCGGGATCGCCGGCAGGGCGCAGGTCGCGATGATCCGGTCGAAGGGGGCGCGTTCGGGCACTCCGCGGGCGCCGTCGCCGGTGACGACGGTGGGGTGGTACCCGGCGTCGGCGAGGTGCCGGCGCGCGGACTCGGTGATCTCCGGGTCCAGGTCGACCGTGGTGACATGGTCGTCGCCGAGGCGGTACGCCAGCAGCGCCGCGTTGTAGCCGGTGCCGGCGCCGATCTCCAGGACCCGGTCGCCCTCCTCGACCCGCAGCTCGGCCAGCATCAGCGCCATCAGCGAGGGCTGGCTGCTGGAGGAGACCAGCTCTCCGTCGCGCATCCGCGTGGCCAGGGGGTGGTCCGCGTACGCTCCGACCACCCAGCGCTCACGCGCGCTTAGGTCGGGACTCTCGCCCCAGCGGCGTTCGTAGCCGCCGACGACGCCGACGTAGTAGTACGGCACGAAGAGGTGGCGTGGAACCGCGAGGAAGGCGTCCTTCCAAGCCGGGTCGGCGCGGAAGGCCCCGCTGAGCTCGATCTCGCCCACCAGCGCGGCCCGGGCCGAGGCGGCGCGGTCCTCGATCCCCTCGGCCCTGTCGTTCCCGTCGCCCTTGCTGTCCTTGTCGAGAGCGTGCGTACCCATATGTCCACTGTCCTGCGTGACCCGGCGCGAGGCGAGCACCGGGCGTGGTCCTAAGCCTCGAGTCCTCGGTCGCCCGGTCTGAGACCATGGGGGACGTGAAAGAGATTCGGCGCGGCACGCTTCAGGAGCAGACCTTCTACGAGCAGGTCGGCGGGGAGGAGACCTTCCGCCGGCTCGTCCACCGTTTCTACGAGGGAGTCGCCGAGGATCCGATCCTGCGGCCCATGTATCCCGAGGAGGACCTGGGCCCGGCGGAGGAGCGCCTGGTGCTGTTCCTCATGCAGTACTGGGGCGGCCCCACGACGTACAGCGACAACCGCGGCCACCCCCGGCTGCGCATGCGCCACGCCCCGTTCACCGTCGACCAGGCCGCCCACGACGCCTGGCTGAAGCACATGCGGGACGCCGTGGACGAGCTCGGCCTCTCCGAGGAGCACGAGGAGACGCTGTGGAAGTACCTGACGTACGCGGCGGCGTCGATGGTGAACACGCCGGGCTGACGGCACCGAGCTGATGGCGCCGGGCTCTCGGGTCGGTCTCAGCGCACGCTGAGACCCAGCGCCCCGAGCCCGGTCCGCCGTACGGCGACGGACCCGTACGGCGTCCGCAGCCTGAGCCAGGCCCCGGACGAGAACAACCCCACGTCCGCCTTCGCCGGCTTCCCGCCGGGTCGCAGGAAGCCGAGTGACTGGGCGGCGTGCACGGCCCGTACCGGCAGGTGGGTGTCCCCGACCGGCCGGGACCAGATGTCCCGCCCGATCCGGTCGAGCTCGGCGCGCGTACGCCCCTCGGCGGCCAACTCGCCCGTACGGGAGCGGAATTCGGCGACGGCCGCGCCGACCGTCGTGCGCAGGGCGTCCGGCGACGGCAGCCCCGGCACGGGCTGCCACCCACCGCGCGGCGGCAGCACCCCGGCCCACGGCGGCCCGGTGACCGCGCCCGGGACGGCGGCTGTCGCCCCCGCCTCGTCCACGGTCTCCAGGAGCTCCCCGGCGGAGACGGTCACGTCGAGCGTGATGTCGAGACCGTGCTCGTACGGCTTGGCGAGCCGTACGGCGCGGATGGCCAGCACCTCGAAGGAGGGCGGCCGTCCGAACACGGCGAGGGCGGTGCCGGCCGCCTGGAGCCGGACGGCGGCGCCGCGGTCGTAGTGGAGCAGCCGGGAGAGGAAGGCCGCGAGGTCCGCCGCCTCCCCCTCGTCGGCGAGGTGGAGCACCGTCATGCGGCGACGGCCTCCTTGTCGTCGTCCCGGTACTCCTCCAGGAACTCACGCTCCTCGGCGGTGATCCGGCGCGGCCGCTGCGCCTCGAAATCGAACGGCACGATGACCGTCGACGCGGTGACGTAGACGTGGTCGCCGTCCTTCACCTCGTAGGTGATGGTGAAGGAGGCGGCCCGTATCTGTGTGACCCACAGCTCGATGTCCACGGGCCGGTGCCGGTGGACGAGCTGCCGCTTGTAGTCGATCTCGTGGCGCGCCACCACGGACCCCTGCTTGAAGTTCTTCTCCGGGCGGTTGAGGAAGTCGATACGGGCTTCCTCCAGGTAGCGGATGAAGACCGCGTTGTTGACGTGGCCGTACGCGTCCATGTCCGACCAGCGCAGCGGGCAGCGGTAGAGGTGCCGCAAGATCGATCAGCCCCGGGTCAGCTTCTTGTAGGTGGCACGGTGCGGACGGGCGGCGTCCGGCCCGAGCCGCTCGACCTTGTTCTTCTCGTACGACTCGAAGTTGCCCTCGAACCAGAACCACTTCGACTCACCCTCGTAGGCGAGGATGTGCGTGGCGACGCGGTCCAGGAACCACCGGTCGTGGGAGACGACGACGGCGCAGCCGGGGAACTCGAGGAGCGCGTTCTCGAGACTCGACAGCGTCTCGACGTCAAGGTCGTTGGTGGGCTCGTCGAGGAGCAGCAGGTTGCCGCCCTGCTTGAGGGTGAGCGCGAGGTTGAGCCGGTTGCGCTCACCACCGGAGAGGACGCCGGCGGGCTTCTGCTGGTCGGGGCCCTTGAATCCGAACGCGGAGACGTAGGCGCGGGAGGGCATCTCGACCTGTCCGACGTTGATGTAGTCGAGCTCGTCGGAGACGACGGCCCACAGCGTCTTCTTCGGGTCGATGTTCTCGCGGCTCTGGTCGACGTACGAGATCTTGACGGTGTCGCCGACCTTGATGGAACCGGAGTCGGGCGTCTCGAAGCCCTGGATCATCTTGAACAGGGTCGTCTTGCCGGCACCGTTCGGACCGATGACGCCGACGATCCCGTTGCGGGGCAGCGTGAAGCTCAGATCGTCGATGAGGACCTTCTCGCCGAAGGCCTTGTTGAGCTGGCTGACCTCGACGACGACGTTGCCCAGGCGCGGGCCCGGCGGGATCTGGATCTCCTCGAAGTCCAGCTTCCGCATCTTCTCGGCCTCGGCGGCCATCTCCTCGTACCGGGCCAGACGCGCCTTGGACTTGGCCTGACGCCCCTTGGCGTTGGACCGCACCCACTCGAGCTCTTCCTTGAGCCGCTTCTGCCGCTTGGCGTCCTTCTGGCCCTCGACCTTGAGACGGGTCGCCTTGGTCTCCAGGTACTTGGAGTAGTTGCCCTCGTAGCCGTGGAGGCGGCCGCGGTCGACCTCGCAGATCCAGCCGGCCACGTTGTCGAGGAAGTACCGGTCGTGGGTCACGGCCACGACGGTGCCCTCGTACTTGGCGAGGTGCTGCTCCAGCCAGTTCACCGACTCGGCGTCGAGGTGGTTGGTGGGCTCGTCGAGCAGCAGCAGGTCCGGGGCCTCCAGAAGGAGCTTGCAGAGCGCCACGCGGCGCTTCTCGCCACCGGAGAGGTTCGCCACGGGCCAGTCGCCGGGCGGGCAGCCCAGGGCGTCCATGGCCTGCTCCAGCTGGGCGTCGAGGTCCCAGGCGTTGGCGTGGTCGAGGTCTTCCTGCAGCTTGCCCATTTCGTCGAGCAAGGCGTCGGAGTAGTCAGTGGCCATCAGCTCGGCGATCTCATTGAACCGGTCGAGCTTGCCCTTGATCCCCGCGACACCCTCCTGGACGTTCTCCAGGACGGTCTTCTCCTCGTTGAGCTTGGGCTCCTGCATCAGGATGCCCACCGTGTAACCAGGGGTGAGGAAGGCGTCACCGTTCGACGGCTGCTCCAGCCCCGCCATGATCTTCAGAACGGTCGACTTACCGGCACCGTTCGGACCGACGACGCCGATCTTGGCGCCGGGAAGGAAGCTCAGGGTGACATCGTCGAGGATCACCTTGTCGCCGTGCGCCTTGCGCGCCTTGCGCATGGTGTAAATGAACTCAGCCAAGAGAAACCGTCCGGCAGCTTGAAATCAGGCAGTGGGCAGATACACCCCATCTTGCCTGAGGTCCACCCCCGGGTGGTAACCCATATGGTCGGCGCGCTGTGAGCTGGGGTTTCGTCCTGCTGGCCGCGGGGCAAGGCCCACGATGATGCCACCGCCCTGCACTGGGTGCTGCCGTAGTCTCCGGCGCATGACGGTCTATCTGCTGTGGCACATCGGGCACCAGAACGAAGCCGGTGCCGAGGGTGCCACTCTGCACGTCGACGGGGAGACGGTGTACGTCGATGAGCAGGACGGCGACGACGTCAAGATGCTCGGCGTCTACTCCACTCAGGACAAGGCTGAGGAGCGCATACGCCGAGCGCGGCTCCTTCCTGGCTTCTCCGACGAACCGGACTGCTTCGTCATAGACGCGCACTCGCTTGATGAGGACGAGTGGAGTGAGGGGTTCGTGCGGGTTTCCCGCGAAATGTAGGCGGCGGGCGACCCGCTCTGCGCGATGCTGTTGCTGTGACTGAGCGCTTTCGTTGGCCAGTGAGCGCGACACCCGGCCGGTGGTGATCGGCCACCAGGCGTCGCTGAGGACCGCACACCCCGCGCCTCCGTGTCCCGATCACGAGACGTAACATGGCGCCGCCGAGCCGCGAAAAGGGGGGGGCCTGACCTGTGGCAGGTGGTGTAGTGATCATCCCGTTCCTGGCGTTCGTTCTGGCCATTCCGCTGGCGATGCTGTCCTATGCGGTCGGCAAGAGGACGTCCCAGAAGATGGGCTGGCTGTTCGCCTCGGTCTTGGTCGGCCTGCCCGCTGTGCTGCTGGTCGCCATGTTCATGCCTCGAGGTGGCGCCTTCGACCCGTCAGGTCCCATCATCTACGGGAACCCGTACGAGCCCGGTTCGATTGCGGACGCCCAATACAAGCGCGGCTACGACTTCGCCGCCGGTCTCGCCAGGCAAGGGGAGAACCCGGGATCCGGCATGTCGGACGACGTCTTTCTCTGGTGCCAGGACCGGCTGACGCCAGCAGCAGGCTTCAAGGGCAAGGTCACTACGGCGATGATGCAGGGCTGCATGGAGGGATCGAAACAGCCTTCCGTACCTCCGTCGAATGCGCCGTAAGGCCAACCAAGGCGCTCAGTCACAGTTGGGTCGGCCTGTTCGGCTCCATTGACGGTCCTGGGACGCCGCGCTCAACATCAACACCGTCGACGTCATCGATCACCCCGACAAGCCAGCCGACCAGGCACGGCCGGCAGCCGAGTGCGAAGCCACCCGTCCCGGGTATCCGCCTGAACATGCTTGCCTTGGTGACCTACCGCTCGTACCACGGCGCGACGACCGTCTGGGCCTTCGTGGTCGCCATCCTCATCACGCTGGTGGCGGGCTGGTACATCAGACGTCGCAGGTAGGCGCGGCACCCGCGACCACTGCCGGTTGATCGGGATGTCGTCGGCCGGCCGTCGGCCGGGAACGCGTACATCATCCGTACGCCCGACGGTGCGACTAGGGTCATGGCCAGGTGATCAGAGTCATGACTGGGGTGGGCACGGATGGCGACCTGGCAGGAGTTGGAAGCCGAGCTGGCAAATCGGTTGGCCAAGGCGTCCCCGGATGAGCGTGTTGTGTTCGCCGTGGGTGTGGCGGAGCGTCTGATGCGGGACCAGCAGGCTCTTCCGGCCAATGAGCAGGCGGAGTACACCCTCGGCCTCCGACCCTTGCTCAACGCGCTCTGGGAAGCCGCGCTGGGTAATTCAGCGGCGTTCGGAGAGATCAAGCACGGGATGGGCGAGTACCTCCTGAGCGACTACTGCCACAACGACGGACAGGATGGCCCCGGTGACGCCGACGAGCCGGCGGCGGCCGCAGTGCTCTACACCGCGGCCGCATATCTGTTCGGGGCAAGTGATCTGGCCTCGGTGGTGAGCAGCCGCGCTGTCGAGGCTGTGGACGAGCGCTCGAACACGGATGACAGTTACGCCGACGACCCTGGCGGGGTTCTCGCCGCGGAGTTGCACCGTCAGCTTCATGACCTGGCCCTCATCGGCCGACACAGCGAATCGTTGCGCCACGCGAGCTTGGGCCTCGACATCGAGACCTCCGCCCGACTGCACCGCGTCCTGCGCATTCCCCTGTCGTCCATAGACGCCGACGCGTAGAACAGGACAATTGGCCTGAGAGTGAAGCTCGCGGATGTCAGCCGCTGCGTGCTGGGTCTGCAGTTCAGTCACCCGAGTGGCCCCAAAAGTGGATCTCTCGGGGGTTCCCCTCGTCGTCGTGCAGCACTGCACACCTTCCGATCCATCGCGACCGGGGGAAGACGTCGAAGTCCACGACATGCGCACGGGTCAGCTTGTCGGTACCCAGCAACTCGCGCGCTTCCTCAGCCGTCACGGGTTCCACTGTGTTGTAGTCCGGGGTGTCGTCAGGCCCCACGACGCTGAAGATGTCCAGGATCGAGTGTGTGCCGGCCTCCTGGACCAACTCGTCCTCCCACAGTTCCTCCAGCGACTGCGGCCGTGGCTCCCGGTCTTCCTCTGGTCGCCAGTCGCCGCCGTTGACCCAGTAGTAGTCCCCAGCCTCGAACACCTCGCGCCGCAACTGCTGAAGCGCAGCGTTCAGGTCCTCCTGGTACGGCACGTAGTAGTCCCACCCTGAAGCCCCCACCCGTCCTCATCCCCTTCCTGTTTCCGTGGACGGCGGAAGCTAGCACCTGGCTCTGACATTCAGGCCCTCAGCCCGGGAAGCGACGGCGCTTGGGCGGGCTCCATGGATTTGACCAGCACAGATGCCTGGACCTTGGGGTGGTCGTGTGGGCCGGAATGCACCGTTGTTGACCGTGCTTTTCCGTCCTTACGGGCACGCGGAGGGCACGGAAGGGGGAGGCTGGCGCTACCGGGGGACAACTCCGCGCGGGCTGTCCCGTGCGGAGATCAGCTGTTGAGACGGCGTTGCGGCTGCATACGCCCACCAGCCTCCGGCGCTGGATTCCTCCGTGACACCGGTCGGAATCCCGCGCACTTGCCACGCGCTATGCCATTTTTAATGGCATACTCGGGGTGTGACTGATGACGATGTGGACTTCCTGCCCGGCGACGGCCCCACCAGCGGTATCTCCGTCACCCTGACCGCCGGAACTCTGCAGGCGATCCGTGAGCGGGTCGGCAAGCGGGGCGTCTCGGCCTACCTGGAGAAGGCGGCCCAGCGGCAGATCGAGCGGGACAACCTGGACGAGCTGATCGCGGACTTCGACAAGGTGCACGGCCCGGCCGACCCCGAGGCCGTGGCGGCCAAGCGTGCCCGGCTGACCGGTGGTGCCTCACATGCTGGGGCGGCCGCGTGAGCGGTGCTGTGGTCCTGGACAGCGAGGGCCTTGCGAAGGCCGTACAGCGTGATCGGGAAATCCACGAGTGGCTGACGGCGGCTCGCGACGCGGACCTGCCCGTAGTCACCTCGGCGGCGGTGCTGGTCGAGGTGATCCACCCGAAGATCAACGAAGCCGCACTGAAGTGGACCCTGTCCCGCCTGACTGTCGAGCCGGCGACCCAGGCCGTCGCGCAATCCGCTGCCGCATTGCTGCGCGCAGCGGGGCTGCACGGCCACAAGTACGCCATCGACGCCATGCTGTGCGCGACCGCCCTGCAGCATCCCGGCCAGGTGACGATCCTGACTTCCGATGTGGAAGACATCGGGCTGCTCACCACCGAGCATCCACGCGTGAGTGCGGAGAAGGTCTGAGCCGAGGCGTCGTTGGGGCGCAGGGCCCTGATTCGTAGCTCTGGCCCTGGCGGGACCGTAGCGGACAGGGGCGGTTGCTGGGTTGAGCTAGATAAGGCGACCGCTCAGCATTTCGCGTAGTGCGCCCTCCATTTCTCGTGCGCTTTCTTGCAGTCCCAGACCGCGAAAGATGCGAAGAGCTTCCTCGTAGTAGATCTGAGCTTGGCTGATATCGCCTGACATCCACTCCGCGGCGCCTAGCAAGCCTAGTGAGTTTGCCTCGAAATGCTGGTTCGAGATACTTTTAAAATAGTGGTGGGCTCGATGTAAGGCGTGTCGGGCCTCTGTGATCTTGCCAGCTTGGAGCAGAGTATGCCCTAGGTTCATATAGTTGAGATGGATCCCGGCTTCGTCTTGTACCTCGCTGTACGCGATGAAGGCCTTCTGGAAGCATTCTTCGGATTTCTCGATCTGGCCCAGCTGGCTCAGGGCTACGCCAAGACCGGCGTGTGCAGACGCTTCTTGTCGCCGGTTTCCCGAGGCGCGGTGGTACGGAATGGAGGCGCTGAGGGCTGCTGCTGCTTGACGCAAACGTCCGGATTCCCGATATGCGGAGCCAAGATTGGTGAGCGATGCGCCGATGTCGTTAGGGTCTTGATTCTTTCGCGCGAGTTCAACTGCCTCGATCAGGATTGGAATGGCTGCGGCGGGGCTGATGTGCTGGCGAACAGCGGCGCCCAGGCTAATTGTTGCATCGCATTGGCCATCCAGAAAGCCGATCCGCTCCGCTATGGCGGCGGCCCTTTTGAGAGTTCGGATGGCGTCTGCCAACTTGCCTTGGCTGGTGAGTCCGATTCCAACGTTGTTGAGGGCCCTAACCTGTCGTTCGACGTCCCGCTCTCGGCGGGCTGCCTCGTAGGCTGTCTGTGCGGCTTGAAGAGCTTCAGTGAAGCGACCTCTCAGGTCGAGGTACACGACGAGGTGCATCGACAACGCATATGTCTGTTCGGTCATGCCGACGTCCCGAGCTTGCCGCGCCGTAGCCTGCAAGTTTGCGCACTCCACGTCAAACCAACTCAGTGCGTCAGCCGCTGAGTTGAACTGCGGTGGCTTCCCTTCAGGGGTTCCTCGCAGAGTGAGGTCGGCATTCAGTGAGAGCTGGTAGTACAGCTCAGTGAGACGACCGAAAGCCTTTTGGCACTCGCTTGCGGCGACGGTCGCTTCACATTGCTCGGCAGCGAACAGGTGGACGAGGTCGTGCATCCGCCACCGGGAGGTCTCAGAGCCGCGAGAAATGAGGCTGGCCTGGCTGAGCCTGCGCAAGAGTGAGCGTGCATGTGGTGTTGCCACCTCGAGAACTGCCGAGGCGGCCTGCTCGGACATCTCGCTGCCAGGGTGAATGGACAGTCGACAGAAGGGGTCCCTCAGGGTGTCGTCGAGGCGAGCGAGGGAGACCTGAAGTGCTGCCCTGACCGCCGTGTCCCCGAAGCGCAGGACATCGAGCCGGCTCTTTTCCTCGCTCAGCTCCTCCAGTAGGTCGCACGTCGTGAGCTCGGCGTCTTCTCTCAGGATCGCTGCCGAGATGTTGAGCGCTAGTGGCAGATGACCACACAGCTCGCAGAGGCCACGGATCGGGCCGGGAGCCCGCAAGCGCTGGTCCCTCGGGCCCAAGATCCGGGCGAACAGCGCTTCCGATTCCTGAGCGTCGAGGCAGTCCAGAGTGATCGTCTCGACTCCCTCCAGAAGTCCCAGCCTGCTGCGGGATGTGATCACCACGCCATGGGCGTCGGCTCCGGGAAGCAGCTCTGCGACTTGAGACAGTTCTGCCACGTTGTCGAACACCATTAGTATTGGGCTGCCAGCCGCGCTGAGGGCGTCGAGGGTTTTGTGGTAGAGCGCAGCCTGGCCTTCTGGGGTTCGTGGAATCTCGTTTACCGATACGCCGAGGGCAGAGAGAAGGGGCGCATACGCAGTGCCGGGGCGTGCGATGAGCGTGCGGTTGGCCGAGAAGCCGTACATATCGGTGACGATCACGCCACCGGAGAACACCGCGGACACATCGCGGTGCCTGACCACCTGGTCCACCAAGGACGTCTTGCCGACGCCAGCCATACCGGAGATGAGAACTCGTCGTCCTGTGGTCGCAGTCAGCTTGCCCCTGATCGTTTCTTGCTCCTGACGCCGGCCCACGAACCATGGAGAGACCTCGGAGGACCCCGACAGGCGGGTGACTTGGAGTGTCGCTTCCTCGATGCGTCGTTGTGCGCGGGTCTCTACGAAGGCATGGGCCTGTTCCAAGAACGACTGGATGGTGTCCTCGTGCAGTTCCTGCTCTTCCGGCACGGCGATCCAGGTGGGCGCATCCTCAGAAGACTCGAGAACCTCGGTGAGGTTCGTCCAGAACAACTGCTTTGTATCTACGTCGAACACGACGCCTAAGACGGGCAGTAGACCGTTCCTCCAGTCGCTCGCATGTCCGCCGACAGGAATCGCGTAACCGTGCGCTCGCTTGTACTTGTCACCGCTCTTCACTTGGATGGCGATCGCCACGCCGGTACGCTCGCCGTCCTTGGTGAGCATGACGAACAGATCTTCCCCGTAGTCGTTTCCCCCGTCGATCTCCTGAACTATCTGATCGTGGTCTTCCAGGAGTGCGCGCAGGGCGTTGACCCCCGCGCGCTCGATCCGTCTGCTCTGTGCGACCCTCGCCGGCACCGTCCCCCCAATCCCCGGGCCAGTCGACAGCTCGATCTTCGGGAGACTAGCGGCGATCTCAAGGTCGAGGGAAGGCAGCCGGCCGCACCAGACACGACGCGCGCCTTGGCGGCAGCGCCCGCACGGCGCCATTCGGCGCGAGCGTCGCGGAGAGCGCCGAGGGCGACAGTCGTACGCCGAGCCAGCCGAGCGGGCGAAGCACGACAAGGGCGTCCCCGCGCACCACAAGGACGAGCGGACAGCCCTTAGCTTGGTCCTCATGGTGCGGATATGGTGCGCGCCACGCCCACTGGTCCAGACAACAATCAACCCCCGGGTCCATGACCTGGGGGTTCATATTGGAGCGGGTGACGAGAATCGAACTCGCGCTCTCAACTTGGGAAGCTGCGGGCATACCGGTGGGTTGGGCGCTGACCTGCTCTGGTGGCTGAGCAGCGAAGCACGGACGTCTCCTCACGCAGGTCTCTCATGGCACATCTGCCCGGTGAACCCAGACGTCCACATGGCCCATTCGTTCGAGTTGAACCGGTCATATTAGATACACGCAGTCGAGTCTGCGATGTGTGATCAAAAACCTCAGACGTGCCGCAATTGCGGCCGCACTCCTTGTCGTGCCCCTCGCGGCACCCACGTCGGCGCACGCGCAGAATCGTTCGGCCGAGTCGAACACACTCCCGATGGCGGCTGCGGTCGACGCCCTCCCGCTCGCGGCGGAGGTGCGGGCCGGCTACCAGCGCACGAGCTTCAAGCACTGGAACGCGGGCCAGAACCCCACCGACGGCTGCAACACCCGAGCGGAGGTGCTCATCTCCGAGGCGATCGTCCCGCCCGAGATCCTCCCTGGCTGCAAGCTGTCGGGAGGGCTCTGGTGGTCCTACTACGACGCCAAATGGCTGACCGCGGCGTCCGCCCTGGACATCGACCACATGGTGCCACTCGCCGAAGCCTGGGACTCCGGGGCCTCGCAGTGGACCGCGAAGCGCCGTGAGGCGTACGCCAACGACCTCGGCGCTCAGGCCTCCCTCGTCGCCGTCTCCGCTGCCTCCAACCGCAGCAAGGCCGACCAGGACCCGGCCCAGTGGCTGCCGCCGGCCGTCGACGTCACCTGCCGGTACGCCTCGGAGTGGATCGCCACCAAGCTCCGCTGGGGCCTCACCGTCGACGCTGTCGAACTCGAAGCGCTCACCCAGCTCTCGGACGGGTGCTCCGGCACCACCGTGACCTACGAACCCGCCCCATAGAACTGGAACCCCCCGCCCCCATCAGCGAGGCGGGGGGCCTCAACTGGCTCTTCAAGCCGGCTCCTCGCCCCCACGAATATCGGCTGGAGGGGCAACCTGGGTTCTCGTAAGGTCCCCGCATGGACTGGCACAAATGGCACGACCGGTATGACAGTCCCGAATCGCCGCTTGCCCGTCGGTTGTTGATGGTGCAGGAGCGGGTTCGGTTGGCGTTGGACGACTGTTCGGCTGGGCCTGTGCGGGTGGTGAGTGTGTGTGCCGGGCAGGGGCGCGATCTGTTGGGTGTGCTGCCTGGGCATCCGCGTCGGCGGGACGTTCGGGCGCGGCTTGTGGAACTGGATCCGGAGAATGTTGCTCTTGCGGCTGAGGCCGCCAGGGCGGCCGGGCTGGACGAGGTCGACGTCGTTGCGGGCGACGCCGCTCTGCTCGACCACTACGAGGGGATGACGCCGGCCGACATCGTCCTGGTCTGCGGGGTGTTCGGCAATATCGCGGACCCGGACATCGAGCGCACGATCGACGCGTGCACGCAGTTGTGCAGGAGTGGCGGGCGGGTGATCTGGACCAGGAATCGCAAGGATCCTGACCGTGTGCCGTTGATCTGTGAGTGGTTCGAAGGGCGGGGCTTCGAGCGCGAGTGGGTCAGTGGTCAGGAGCAGCTCCAGGCGGTGGGAGTGCACCGCTTCGGCGGTCGGCCCGTGCCGCTGCAGCCGGGTGTCCGCATCTTCGACTTCGTGGGGTACGACAAACTTCGCTCAGCAGGGTGAGGTCAGGAGCAGCGTTACAGGGGGCACGTGAAGAACGATCGGCGCGTCCGCCGTCTCGTCGTGGAGCAGGACGTCTGGTACTGGACCGTCCGGCAGCGGGTGCGGCCCTCGTACGCCGACTGCCGTGTGACGCTCTCCTTCTTCACGGACGGAGCCGGGAGGAGCACTGGACGGCGGCGGCTGTCCTTGGTCTTCGCCCCGAACCCGACCGGCGTCGTTTCGAACTGCCACTTCGAGTCGGGCACCGTCGTACGTCTTCCGGACCGCAGCCATCTCAACCTGTACGAGCCGGGAACGGCCCGCCGCCTACTGGACGCCGCGGCGCCTGCCTTGGCGCTCCGGCCGTCGGCGCAGGACGTCGTACTGGACGGCTGGCTCTATTTCGCTGAGGGCCGCCCGTACACCCCAGAGATGTGAAGCCCCGCCCGGCCCTCGGGTCCGTCCACCGGAGACCGAAGACCGGAGGCCGGAGGCCGGGCCTCGTCGTGGCGTCAGCTCTGCGGCGGTTCCTGCCTGCCGCGGAGCAGTACCAGCGCCGCGCCGCCGATCACGACCAGGGCGATGGCCGTGCCCGCGATCAGCGGGGTCGCGGTGGAGCCGCCCGTCGCGGCGAGGTTGGTGTCGGGGGCCGTGCCGCCCACGGTTGCGGGGCTGGGCTCGCTGAGGGTCTGGACGGTGGTGCCTGTCGTGGCGGTCTGGGTCCTGCAGTCGAGGACGCCGGTGAAGCGTTGGGCGAAGCCGCCGGGGCCGTTGATGGTGAAGTCGTAGGCCTGGTCTTCCTGGAGGGGGATCGTCACCGTCTTGGACTCGCCTGCGGGGATGGTGTGTTCGAGGCCCATCAGGTCGAAGGTGAACGGCTCGTCGCCCCGGTTGGTCGCGGTGATGTCGAGGGCGCCCTCGGCACAGTTCTTCGTCGCGGAGAGGGCCGGGACGGCGCCCTGAGTCGCCCAGGTGGCGTTGGCCGTGGCCGAGACCGTGGACTCGCTGGAGCCGGCCAGGATCTGGGTCTGGCTGCGGCTGTCGGAGGTGAGGGCACGACCGACCGGGACGGTGGTCGAGGCCTGGACGGTCAGGGCGGACGAGCCGGTGGCCGCCGCTTCTGCGGGTACGTCGAAGAAGAGCTGGCTGCCGTTGGTCGCGGAGGTGACGGTCTTGCCGTCCTTGCCGACGATCCGTACACCGCTGAGGGCCGCGTCCGCCTGGGGTGTGACGGTGACGCCCTCGGCGCTGGTGTGCACCGTCACCGGGCCCAGCAGTTCGCCGGGGCGGCCGGAGACGGCGGGTGGGTCGAGGGTCAGTGACGCCTTGGGCTCCGGCACGGCGCGAGCGCTCTTGAAGAGGTGGTCGGCGAGCTTCTCCGCCTCCGGGTCGAGGGCGTCCACGTCCGCGCCGTCGGAGTAGCGCCAGATGGCCACCTGGGTGCCGGCCGCCGCGTCCTGTTCGCTGAGGCCGCCGCCGATGCCCGCCTTCCCGGCGAGTGAGGCGAGGTCGTTCACCTGGGGGTAGGAGTGCTGGAGGATCCAACTGATCTTGCCGGCGTCCTTGTTGGTACCGAGCGAGGTGCCACTCCATGGCGTCTCGTGGTACTTGGCGTCCCGCTGCGTGGGCGTGTGGAGGTCGACGCAGTACGTCTGGAGGGTGCCGCCGCCCTCGACGGACATCTCGAACAGGCCCGCCGAGACCTCCTGGTCCCCGCCGGCGTCATGGATCACTGCGGTGCCGTAGGTCTTCAGGCCGCCTATGGTGGCGGTCGCCCCGCCCTGGGTCTGCGTCGTCTCGTCGGCGGCGGCCGAGCCCGCGCCGGCCAGCACGCCGACGGCGAGGAGTCCGGACACGAGCGTCGCGGCGGCGAGTCGAGCCGCCCCTCGCCCGTGCGCGGACGGCGCGGACAGCGCGGAGACCGAAGCAAACAACAGAATTCCCTTTCGCGCAGGACGCGTTGGCGTGGGTGTGGGGCCCCACCAGCAGGATCACGAGCCTCAAGAGCCTCATGTGCTCTGTCGGGCATCCTAGGGACGCGGTGAACCGCGGCCTCCCGATGATCTCGTCCGATAACCGATCCGACTCGGAATCGTTATCCCCAAGTCCGCCCGCGAGCAGGGCTTATCGACAAATCAACCGCCTTGTGACGTGCGCGTTCATCGATAAGCCGCAGTTCGGTCAGCTCCGGGCGGTTTCTGACATCACGTCACTGCGGCAGGTTCCGCGACGGGTTCCGTGGCGGGCTGGGCGGGCGTCGTAGAACCACCGGGCGCCGTCTCCCAGTTGGGCTCGGGCTGTGACGGGGTGTTCGTCTGCGCCTCCGGCCTGTTCGCTCGACGGAAGGCCGCTGTACCCCGGGTGAGGTCGTGGCCGATGGCCACCGCCTCGATGTCGGCCGAGGTCCGGTTCTGCCCCTCCCGTGTGTCCGTGCGCACCTTCAACCTGCCCTGCACGATGACGGGTTGACCGACGTCCACCGACGCCATCAGATGCGTGGCGAGCTGGCGGTTCGCCCACACCGTGAAGAAGTTGGTGTGGCCGTCGGTCCACAGGTTCTTCTCCCGGTCCCAGTACCGCGAGGTCACCGCCAGCCGGAACCTCGCCGACGGGCCCGCCGCCAGCTCCCGGTACACCGGCCGCGTCGCCACGTTGCCCACCGCGCAGACCATCGTCTCGTTCATCGCGAACCCCTCCCCTGCCCGGACGTTCGGACCGGGCGGAAACGCGTACGGGCCCGTCCCGTACGGCTGCAGTCAGACTGCCTCCGCCGGGCCGAGCCCGCTGAGCCCTGTGGACCGCCGCCCACCTGTGGACAAGTCCGCCACCTGAACGAGTGAAGCTCCGCCGCCCCCGCCGGGGATCACCCCAGCCGATCCTGAGCCGCGAAGCCCCGACTCACCTCGTCGCGGTCGCCGCCTCCACCCCCGTGACCTTCGCGTACTGCTCCCGTACCTCCCGGTACCGCAACAGCTCCGCGGCCACCGGATCCAGTACCCGGGCCCGGCCGCACCCCGCCGCCGCCTCTCTCAGGCGCCGCTCCGCGTCCTGGCCGTACCGCCGAGCCGGGCCGCGCGCCGCCATCCGGCAGCTCCACTCGACGAGCGGCCCGCCGACGATGCCGCAGATCATCAGCAGCACCGGAACGCCCAGGTTCGGCGACATGACCCCCACGATCTGCCCGACGAGCCACAGCCCGCCGACCACTTGGAGCAGCGTCATCGACGCCTGGGCCAGGACGGCCACCGGCCACCAGCCGGGCCGCGGCGGACGCCCCGGCGGCAGACCGGCCCGCGCCGCCAGCTCATCCAGCGCCTCCGGCAGCCCCTGGGAGCCGCGTACGGCCGCCTCACGCACCGCCTGGGCCCACGGCACCGGCAGCCCCGCCGAGGCCCGGTCGGCCACCGTACGTACCGCCTGCTCGACGCGCTGACGCGCCGTGGCCTCCTCGTCGGCCTGGCCACGCGACAGCACCCGGCCCGTGGCGGGCTCGCGCAGGTCGTTGTACCAGCGCCACAGCCGCAGCCACGGCGTCCCACACGCGCGGTTGGCGTTGCGCAGCCACGCCCGCTCGGCCGCCTCGCCCGCCGCGGTGGCACCCACCGCGTCCGCGAGCCGCGCGGCGAACTCGTCCCGCGCCTCCTCGCTGAGCCCCGTACGCCGCCCGGTGACGTAGACGGGCCGCAGCCGCCACGCGGCGGCGTCCACGTCGGCCGAGAGCCGGCGCACCGGGGCACCCCGCTCCGCCACGAACTGTCCCAGTGCCTCCCGGAGCTCCCCGATGCCGTCCCCGGTGAGCGCGGACAGCGCGAGCACGGTCGCGCCGGGTTCGCCGTACTCCCCCAGAGGGATCCCGTCCTCGTCGAGGAGCCGCCGCAGATCGTCGAGGACCAGTTCCGTGGCCTCCCCGGGCAGCCGGTCGGTCTGGTTGAGGACGATGAACATGACCTCGGCATGCCCGGCCATGGGCCGCAGGTAGCGCTCGTGGAGGATCGCGTCGGCGTACTTCTCCGGGTCGACCACCCAGATGACCGCGTCCACCAGCGCCAGGATGCGGTCCACGTGCTCGCGGTGCTGCACGGCCGCCGAGTCGTGGTCGGGCAGGTCGATCAGGACGAGCCCGCGCAGCTGGGCCTCCGCCTCCGGGCTCTGCACCGGGCGGCGGCGCAGCCGGCCCGGGACGCCGAGCCGGTCGATGAGGCTCGCAGCGCCGTCGCTCCAACTGCACACGATGGGCGCCGCGGTCGTCGGCCGCCGTACGCCCGTCTCCGAGATCGTCACCCCGGCGAGCGCGTTGAAGAGCTGCGACTTGCCGCTTCCGGTCGCTCCCGCGATGGCGACGACGGTGTGCTGCCCGGAGAGCCTGCGCCGCGCGGTCGCCTCGTCCAGGACGCGGCCCGCCTCCGCGAGCGTCCTGCTGTCCAGCCGGGTCCGCGACAGCCCCACCAGCTCGCGCAACGCGTCCAGCCGGGTCCGCAGGTATCCGTCGTACGCGAGCGCCGCCGTCTCCTGCCGCTCGTTCACCCGCGGCTCCGCGGCAGCCGCTACGGCCTGCTGCGCCCCGGCGCTCTCGCTGACCCTCCGCGCGATCAGCCCGTCGTCCCAGGCGCCGGTGGAGTCCGTACGGCCGACGGCGCCCTCGGGACCGTCGGAGCCGCCGGCGTCCGTACGCCTCGCGGAGCCGGTACGGCCCCAGAGCCGCCTACGACGGGCAGGGTCACCGTCGCCCTTCACGCGCGCGTGCGGAGGCTTCTCCTCGTCACTGGAGGACGCTCCGTCAGTGGAGGACGCTCCCCCGGGTGCGGGGCGCTCTGCGGTGTGGCTGCTGTGGTCTACGGGGTCAGGAGAGTCGGGTGCGCCGGCGGGGACAGTGGTGTCAGCGGGGGTGGGGGCGCCGGCGGGGACAGTGGTGTCAGCAGTGTCACCGGTGTCAGCGGGGGCGGTGTGCTCACTGTGCTCACTGTCCCCTTCGTAATCGCTGTGGCCCCTGTGGTCGTGGTCGGCCTGGTCCTGATCGGCGACGGCGGTCACCGCTCACCTCTCCTTCTGCAGTACGGACAGCGCGGCGATGAGTTCGGCCTGGGGTTCGGCGTGGACGTCGAGGCCGTCGAGCGGGGCGAGGCGGCGTTCACGTTCGACGTGGATCACCCGGTCCAGGTGCTCGGCGAGCAGCCGCCCACCCAGGTCCCGCAAGCGCAGCGCGCCGTGCGGGCCGATCCGCTGGGCGAGCTGCTCGCCGGTGGAACGCGCCCGGCGCCCACCCAGCAGCGCGGTGGCGACGAGCGCGGCGATCACCTCGGGGTCGGGCACGACGCTGCGGTCGAGGTGGCGCACCTCGTCCTCGGCGTACTCCTCGAGCTCGCGCCGCCACCGTCGTACGGCCATCCCGATGCGGTGCTCGGCGCTCTCCTGCGACGGCGCGCGGTCCACCAGCCCCGGGGCGGCGGCCGCCGGTTCGCGGCGCCAGGCGTCGTCGACGCGCTCGTCGGCGGCGGTGACGGCGCACAGCAGGAGGGTGGCCAGGCTCTCCACGAGCGCGTCGAGGAGTTCGCCTGCGGTGCAGTCGAGGGGAAAGGCGCGCCAGCGCTTGAGGGCGTCACCGGCGAGCACGGCGCCGTTCTGCAACCGGGCCCGCAGGCGCGCGTACTCGCTGTCGTACGCCGCGTCGACGGCGGCGGTGAGGCGTAGGGCGGCCGCGTACTGGGCGGCGGCGGCGCTGGCCAGCTCGGGCATGCGGGACTTGAGGGAATTGAGGACGCCGTGGGCCGTACGGGCCATGACCTGGTGGCGGGCCGTGGGGTCCTGGGCGTGGTGGATGAGCCAGGTGCGCAGGGACGCCACGGCGGTGGCCGGAAGCAGCCCCGCGCCCCAGGCCGACTCGGGCAGTTCGGGCACGGTGAAGCGTGGTACGTCGCCCAGTCCGGCCTTGGTGAGCAGGGCGCCGTACTGCCGGGAGACCTCGGAGATGACCTGGTGGGGCACGCGGTCGAGGACGGTCACGAGGGTGACGTCGTACTCCTTGGCGGTGCGCAGGAGGTGCCAGGGAACGGCGTCGGCGTAGCGGGCGGCCGTGGTGACCATGATCCAGATGTCGGCCGCGCAGAGCAGTTCGGCGGCGAGGACGCGGTTGTCGGCGACGAGGGAGTCGATGTCGGGGGCGTCGAGGACGGCCAGGCCGGGCGGGAGGGTGTCGACCGTCTGGATCCGCAGCACGCGTGAGGGGTCCTCGCCCGGGAGCAGCAGATCCTCGCCGGCGTCCTGGTGGGGCACCCACACGCGCGTGAGGTCGGGCAGGACACGCATGCCGCTGAACCAGTGCTGGTCCTCCGGATGGCAGACCAGTACCGGCGTCCGTGTCGTGGGCCGCAACACGCCCGCCTCGCTGACGCGGCGGCCGACGAGGGAGTTGACCAGCGTCGACTTGCCGGCACCGGTGGATCCGCCCACGACAGCCAGCAATGGCGCTTCGGGTTCCTTCAACCGGGGCACCAGGTAGTCGTCGAGCTGGGCGAGGAGTTCGTCGCGGTTGGCACGCGCGCGTGGAGCCCCCGCCAGCGGCAGCGGGAAGCGTGCGGCGGCGACACGCTCGCGCAGGGCGGAGAGAGCGTCGAGCAGCTGGGGCCGTACGTTCAAGGTCACCACATGCGAAGAATGCCCAATTTTAGGGGAATTCTGAAGCGTATAGGCATGTCAGCGCGCCGACGGGAACCGGTAGGCGGAACAGGAAGTGGACCAGGGGTGCACGAGGTGCCGGAAGAGGGGGCGAATCGGCGGCCGGATCAGCGGACAGAAGGGACGACTGGGGCAAGGCTGCAGCGCAGGCATAACGAGTGGACAACACCCGAGGCGCCAGACGCCAAAAGCGGTGCACGATTCGTACCTGCCTGCGATTATCAGGACCGCTTCACCGAACCTCCACATTGAGCCACGGAGGGGAAGCAACAGGGACAAGGATCCGGGAGCCCTATCCTTGTCCCCGGCAACGTCACGGATCAGCCCACACCGGGCACCATGCACGAGGCCACCACACCGGCCCCCGTAGCTCAGTGGATAGAGCAGGCGCCTTCTAAGCGCTTGGCCGCAGGTTCGAGTCCTGCCGGGGGCGCAAGTCTCCGCCCTCCCCTTGGGGAGGGCTTTTTGCTGGTCAGGGCGGGTGACACTGGACACAGCGAAGCCCCGGACGCCCTCTCGATGATCAAGGGCAGACTCCGGGGCTGTCCGGCTGTCACCGGGTTTTCGCGGGTGGCTGTGTCGAATACGTGTCGACGTTCTGGGCCGACGGATCAGCCGAGAGATCAGCTGGCGGACGGCTGCTCGGGGAGATCTCCCGCAGCTTCAAGCCGCCTCTTAAGGTCAGGCAGCTGGCCCTCGATGCATCGGGCGTAGGTCGCCAGGAGCACGGCAACGCTGTTCCCGGCCCACTCGGCCACCTGGGCGGGCGGGATGCCGTCGTTGAGCCACTTCGTCAGGCGCGTGTTCCGGGTGTCGTACACGCGCCGCCCGGTGGGCGACTCGAAGACGTGCGGGGGCAGCACGGCCTTACGGGCGTTGCGCCACGCCCGGCGGATGACGGAACCGGCGAGGATGCCGCCCGACTCGCCCTGAAACAGCAGATCACCCGGCTGAAGCTGTTCGTCCGCGATGTGCTGCCGCAGGATGCGCGTCAGGGCAGGGTGCCCCGGCACAGTGCGCGTCTCACCCTCCGCACGGCCTTTCAGGTCGCGTTGTTCGTGGATCTCCCCCGTGTCGGTCCACTGCTTCCCGACCTCCGGAGTCGCCGTGTGGATCAGCAACTCGCACCACTGGTCGCCAGCACCGGGCTCGGGCAGTGTCACATCCTCGACGCGCATGGCTACGGCTTCCTCGGGTCGCAGGCCGCAGTAGTACAGCGTGGCGAAGAAGGCATGGAGCCGCTCACCACCGCGCGGCCGGCGCCGTATCCAGTCGAGGATCGCCGCCGCCTGCTCGGGATTCGGCAAGGACCGCTTGTCCACGGCGTTCGTGGTCTTCGTGGCGCCCGTCGACTCCTTGCCCTTGGGGAGGGGGTTGGCCCGCAGGATGCGCCGCCGGATGGCGTACTTCATGGCGACGTTGAGGATTCGGCGGTTGCGCTTCCGGGACCAGGCCGCCGCCGGCTTGCCGTCGAGGCGGGTGTCGATGACGCGCAGGACCTGGTCCACCTTCTCCGGATCCTCCCAGGCCGAGTCAGGAAGGGAGTTCCGCTCAACCCACCTGAGAATGGCCGCGACGTCTCGGGGCGCGGCGGGGTGGCGGTTCGTGTTGAACGCCCACTCACGAAGAGCGGAGCGCAACGGCGGCAGGGGCGAACCAGGTCTTGGCCGTGGAATTGGCGCTGGACTTCGTGGAGCTTCCGGCATCCTTGACACGATTCCTGGCGTCGACACCAACGACGAATGGCAGTCGGACCCAACCGACAAGACTCACTCTCTGACGTAAGAAGTTTTCACGGATTTGAGTGAGAACCTTGCTAAAATTGCCATTTCTCCGGATGTCAACTCGTTACGTTCCTCACGCCGAGCAAAAGCGATTTCATACCTCTCCCGCACGAACACGCCGTCACCCGCGGCTGTCAGGCGGCCGGTCGGCGGCGCCTGAAAAGGCGGTCCATGTGGCTGATGACCTCCCGCTGGGTGTCATGCACGACGTGCGTGCACACGTCCATCGTGAAACTGATCTGGCTGTGCCCGAGGATCTCCATGATGACTAGCGGCGCGACTCCGGCCGCCGTGAGAAGCGTGGCCGTACCATGTCGGGCTTCGAGCCGCCGGACCACTGCTTAGTCGATCGGGCATAGCCGGCCACGGCACTAAGGGCTGTCCCGTAATCCCTGGCGGGCGCGCGACGACAGCTACGGCACCTCGCCGCGTTGTCGGAACGTCCGCATACATCCAGTATGCGGACGTCCCTCCGCCTTGCGATGCACCGCATCTGACGCCGCACGCTGATCCACCAGGGATTACGGGACAGCCCTTAGGTGGCGCGTTCGGCGCGGTGGCGGGCTTCCCGGAGTCGGACCTTCGAGGGGAGGCGGTCCAGGCCGGCCGAGTCTCGTGCGTGTGCGAGTGTTTCGCGGCTCAGTTGCCCCAGAGTCCGCGCCGGGTCCGCGTGAGGCTCCAGCAGCAGCCGTACGCGTGCGGTCGGAGCGGTACGTCGGCCCGTCAGCCTGACATGAGCCCGCGAGACCCCGTCCAAGGCTTGTGCCTCTTCCTCAATGACCCTCTCCAGCGTGCGGCCGTCGAGTCGGGCCGCGGCGCCGTCTTCGCTGTCGACGAGGACACGGTCCAGGCGGTGTCTGCGTTGCGCAATGAGCCACCACAGCAGTAGGGCCAGCAGCACGGCGAGCACCGCGATCACGGTCGGCCACCACCAGCCCTCGTCCCGCCACCGGGTGCGTCCCCAGGCGCCCAGCACCACATCGTCCGGCCCACGGAAGGGCCACCAGCCCGGCACGTCGAAATCCCAGTGGCGCTGCAGGTCCAGTGCGCCCAGCAGCACGCCACCGCCCAGGGCGAACAGTCCGAGGCCGAGAAGCGCGAGCAGCACCCGGTTCACCGTCTTGAGCATAGGATCACCTCAGCCCTTCTTGGGGCGCCGGACGCGCACGGCCAGTGTGGGTTGCCGGGCCAGGCCCAAGGACGTCACGGCTTCGCCCAGCTCGGCGTCCAGGTCGGAGCGAACCTCCTCAAGATCGCGGAAATGTGCCCGTGCCCGCGCTTTGACCTTCCGGCGTCCGACATCGACCTGTGCCGATTGGACACCGGGCACCTGCATGGCCCGGTCGCGCAGAACCAGGGCGGCCGCGCGGCGGTCGAGCCCGGCTCGGACGTCCTCTGTCCCGGGGATGCCGGTTGGCTGCCGCATGGGCAGCAGCCTGCGCAGTCCCGGCGTCACCGCCAGCAGGAAAAGCCACAGGCCGAGTGCCATCGCCACCGCGGCCCCGACGATCATCCAGACGTCGTCCAGGGGCCGTGTGGCCAGTTCCTCGGCGAGCCGCCGCCGCCAACGCATCGCATTCCGGCCTGCCCGCACCGCGACCACGTCGTACAGGAGAAATCCGACGGCCGCGGCGGACAGCAGGGCTGCCAAGGCCGCGGGAATCCGCCGCGACGACCAGAAACGGTGCGCCGACCGGCCTGATCCGTCGATCACCTTCGTATTCGTAGCACTCTCGGCCGCTCCCGAGGTGCCGTCGGCGGACGGAGCCGCCTGTCCCGGACCGGAGGAGAGGTCGCTCTCACCCGTCGGCTGCCGCGAGGTCTTCGCGCTCATCGCACCCTCTCCCGGTCCGTGTGCCGCGTATGCGCCGAGTGCAGTTGCCCGACCGAGACCGCGAGGTCGGACACCTCCATGCCGGCCCATGCTCTGATCCGCTCGGTGACCTCCCGGCGCACCGCGGCGCACTGCGCCCCGATGTCGGACGGATAGCCGAGCTCGACGGTGATGTGCAGCCGTGCCTCGCCGAGCATCGCCTGCCGTCCGTCGGCGGCCTCGGCGTCCCGTCCTGCGCTGGTCCGTTCCGGCGCCCGACGCACGGATGTGCTCACGTGTGGCGTCCGGCGGCCGGGTGGTACGTGGCCGGCCGACTCGGCGAACCGGCTCAGCGCCTCGCGCGCCACCCGAGCCGCCATCTTCGCGACGACCCGGTCGGTGACGGCGGTCGCCCCGCGCTCCCCGCGGGGGACACCCGGACGCTCATCGGCTTCCCCGCTCACCGCCGCCAGTCTCCCCGAGCCTGTCGCCGGTCATCGCGGATCCGCTCCTGCCGGTCCCGGCGGCGGACGAAGTCGCCCGGTTCGAGATCACCCTCCGTGAACCGCCCGATGACGAGACCGACGAGACCCAACCCCAGCACCAGCAGGAAAGCCCAGAAGTTGCCGAAATACGCGGCGAAACCCAGCGCCATTCCGGCCATCAAGCCCACCACGGCCCTGCTCATTTCGCACTCCTTCACTCATGCGGGCTGCCGCCCCGGCTACTGGATCCGCTGCCGCTCCTCCCCTTCCTCCTCCTCGTCGGGCAGCTTCACGTCGCTGACCATGATGTTGACTTCCACGACTTCCCGACCCGCCATCCGCTCCACGGCGGAGATCACGTTCTCCCGCACCGCGGCGGCCACGTCCGTGATCGAGACGCCGTAGTCGACGACGAGCTCCAGATCGATGGCCGCCTGCAGCTCTCCAACCTCGACACTGACCCCGCGCGTGGCGGATTTGCCGCTGCCGGCGCCGGGCATCCGCTCCCGCATGGATCCCATCGAGCGGGCGAATCCGCTGCCCAGGGCATAGACGCCGCGTACGTCCCGTGCCACCATTCCGGCGATCTTCTCCACCACCACATCGGCGATGGTCGTCCGGCCACGAGAACCGGGCGCAGCGCCGATCCTGACGCCGGTGTTCTCAGTCATCGGGATATTCCTCCCTCACGAGGCCACAGAGCACCAATTACTAGGATAATAGTCCTTTTAGTACCTTTTGCCCGGCTGTAGAGCGTGAGACGGGGTGGTCCGACGAGTGGCCTGAGGCGCCTGCCTCGAGTTCTCGCGGACACTCCGGGCAGAGCGCCGCGGGAAGAGAACCGCGGCCGTGGAGAAGAAGGGTGAGAGGCCAGTGTCCGAGGCGTGGACGCAGACAGTACGAAGCCAGCTTGGCCTGGGCCGGCTGCTCCCGCTCGGCGGGCCCGACGACGGGACGTGGATCACCGAGCAAGCGGCCGTCCAGGCCCTCGGGCGCACTGCCGCCGAGGTCCCCGGTGTCCGACTGGAGTCCCTGCGCATCGGGTCGGCACCGCTCCAACCCGTGTCCGAACCGGCCGTCCGTCCGCCGGCCAGCGCGCTACCGCCTGGCCCGCTCACCATTGAGGCCGCCTTCACCGCATCCCTCGTGCGGCCGCTGCCGGAGACCGCCGACGAATTGCGGAGCACACTGCTGGGCACGGCCACGGAACGGCTCGGGCTGGCCACGGTGACGGCTGACATGCGCGTAATGGATCTCCGTGAGGTCCCGGAGGCAGGCGTGGCGTCTCGGACCGCGGCGACGGCCATGAGGCCCACGCCGGAGGCTGCGGCCGCGCGGAGCTCGCCCCCGGTGGCCGGAACAGGGTCCATGCGGGGACTCGTCGGGGAGCTGGCGGACGTCGCAGCGGGTGTGCCGGGCGTCGCCCACCTCACCGCCGTGCTGGGCAGCCGCCCGGTCAGGGTGGAGGACCATGATGATCCACCTGGCCGACACATCGAGGTTCACCTCGCGGTGGGCCCCGGACACCATCCATTGCAAGTCGCCCGCGCCGTCCGGGAGGCGGTGGCCGAGGCAGCCACCACTGGCACCCCGGGCCCGGTCACCGTCGCCGTCCTCATCACGGAAACCGCGGCCTGGCGACGGACCTCTCCGGTCACCGTGATGAGTGCCCCTCAGTGATCAGCCAGCCCCCCTTCACCAGCCGTCCCCGGCTCTTCCCTGAAAGTGCGCGGACCGCTCCACATTCCTGTCCTGCCACGGTGTGAGACCTGCCTGGCAGGGAACCCGCATGCAGACGAAGGGCCCGCGCTGCCGCCGACAGACGAAGCAGACGTCGTCCTTGCTCCGCGGTCGCGGATGTACATCCGCAACGGCAGAAGCGCATCCCTTGCCTGTGGGCCGGTCTCAGCAACTCCCAAGGCGGCGTCTGACCATCTGCCTCCTTCGGAGAGAGTTTCAGCAACATGACCACAAACACCGCGGTACGCCCCCCACCCTCGGAGACGCCCGGCCAGTGACTTCGCCCGGCTGTCGAGGAAGATCGCTGATGCCGGCCTGCTGGGGCGCCGTCCCGGCTATTACGCACTGCGGATCACCGTCGTCGCCGGGCTCTACGTCGGTGGGTGGGCCGCCGTCGCGCTCATCAGTGACAGCTGGTGGACCCTGACCGTCGCCGCCTTCCTGGCCGTCGTCTTCGGCCAGGTCGCCCTGCTCGCTCATGACGCGGCCCACCGCCAGGTGTTCCGCCGCCGCCGGGCCAGCGAAGCATCCGGGCGGATCGCCGGCGCCGGCATCGGGATGAGCTACGGGTGGTGGCAGGACAAGCACACCCGCCACCACACCAACCCCAACCACGAGGACCTCGACCCCGACCTCGACCCCGACCTGCTGGTCTGGACCCAGGACCAGGCCCGGGTCGCCACCGGGCTCCCCCGCCTGATCGGCCACTGGCAGGCGTTCCTGTTCTTCCGGCTCCTCACGCTGGAGGGCTTCAACCTGCACGTGTCGAGCGTGCGGGCGCTGGCCAATCGCTCGCTCAAGCACCGAGCGCTCGACGGCGCCCTGCTGTTCGCGCACTTCGCGCTCTACCTGGCCGTCCTGTTCTGGTTGCTGCCCCTCGGTATGGCGATCGCTTTCCTCGCCGTCCACCAGTGCCTGTTCGGCGTCTACCTCGGCTCCCTCTTCGCTCCGAACCACAAGGGCATGCCGATCCTGACAGGCGAGGACCGCCCGGACTTCCTGCGCCGCCAGGTGCTCACCTCACGCAACGTGCGCGGCGGCAGGTTCACCGACATCGCACTGGGCGGGCTGAACCACCAGATCGAGCACCACCTGTTCCCCAGCATGCCCAGCCCCAACCTGCGCAAGGCCCGGCCCATCGTCCGGCGCCATTGCGGGGACCTGGGCGTGGAGTACGTGGAGACCGGGTTGATCGCCTCCTACCGGTTGGCCCTCGCCAGTCTCCACCAGGCCGGAGCACCACTCCGGCACCCCCGCGTCCCGGCCTAGTGCTCTGACCGCATACGTTCACCGGGCTGGTGATCCCTGACGTCAGGAGCTGAGCTTCTGATCCAACACGAGCCACCAGGTATTCGGCCCCCTACAGGCCGGACAAGCGACCCAGAGCGGCGGTCACCAAGGCGTGAGTTGGCCCCAGAGGGTGCTGCCGGGGCCGTCGGCTCACTATCCGCAGTGCTCAGCTGACCGGTCCCGTCATCGCGTGCGGCTCTACCGCCGGCTCGAGCAGCGACAACGTCCGCTGCTGCGCATCGAGGCCGACGCGGATGCCGACTGGCATCGGTAGATTCGGGCCGGCATGCCCGAACTCGACGTTGCCCAGGACCGGGATGTCACGGTCGCAGAGGACGTCGAGGACGATCTCGGGCAGAGTAGGAGACGCGCCGGGCTCGAGTCCACTGATCTCGCGCGGAACGCCCACGACCATGCCGGAGATCCGATCGAGGATGCCGCAGTGTCGCATCACCTGCAGATAGCTCCACACGTGCGATGCCAAGCCGCCCATCTCCTCCCAGAACAGCACTGCACCGTCGAACCATTCGAGCGGCAGCGCGAAACGCGTCGCCTGCGCCAGCACGATGCGATTGATCACCCCGCCGATCAGCCGACCTTCGACACGTCCAGGACGCCAACACTCCCACGACGGGCTCGCAGGCAGCGC
Source organism: Streptomyces sp. NPDC048751 (assembly GCF_043198595.1). NCBI lineage: Bacteria > Bacillati > Actinomycetota > Actinomycetes > Kitasatosporales > Streptomycetaceae > Streptomyces > Streptomyces sp. NPDC048751. The sequence continues at coordinate 159,012 of NZ_JBICUX010000011.1, read as the reverse complement.
ACCAATCGCCTCGGTACCGGTCAGCAACCTGGAGTAGAGCTTCTCGAGTTCCGCTTGGCGCGCCACGGGCGCAGACTGCCAGTGTCCGCCGAAGCCAGGGACGGCCATGTCGGCATGGAACCCGACCAGACCCGTGCGCGAATAGAGCACCAGATGCAGCAGCGAGATGTCGCTGTAGCCGACGATCGGCTTGGGGTCGGCCCTGATCGCCTCGACGTCGATCAGGTCAAGGTAGCCGAGCGCGGTCTGGCCGCCGTCACTCGCGACGATCGCGCGCACTTCAGGATCCCGCAGAAGACCATTGAGCTCCCCGGCGATCTCCGCCGGCGTGGCCGCGCTCCACCAATGGCGGCGTCCTACTTCGAGTAGCGGAGCCCGGCGCACGCGGAATCCCATCCGCTCGAGCACGACCACCGTCTGCTCGATGTTGGGCCCGTAGGCGGCTGGCAGCGGACCGGACAGCGATGCGATGACAACGAGATCTCCGGGCCTCAGAGCACGCGGTCGAAGCAGTCGAGGCAGTGCAGAACTGGTCATGGCGTCAGCGTCGCCGGTGCCATTGGTAGGGTCACTCGACTTTCGCCGATCGTCCGCCCCAGCGCAGGCCCTTCTCGCTGCGGATGCGGGCTCGCTCGCTGCGCTGGGCCGCGAGCACATCTGGATGGCGGGCGTTGGTGTTGCGCCAGCGCAGGTAGGCGTGCAGGGCGCGAGTCTGGACGGTGTGGTTGCTGTAGTGGGAGTTGGCGACGGTGAACTGCCGCAGTGGCCCGAAGTGGGCCTCGATCGGGTTGGCCCAAGACGCGTAAGTCGGGGGGGAAGCACAGCTCGACCCGGTTCCTCTTCGCCCAGCGCCGGATCGTGTCGCCCTTGTGGGCGGATAGGTAGTCCAAGATGACCTAGATCGGGGCGCCATCAGGGCGGGCCGCGCGGATCGACTTCAGCGCGGCCAGGATGTTCGCGGCGCCCTTCTTGCGGCGGTTGACGCCCCACAGGGTGTCGTCGCCGACGGAGTAGCAGCCGTGGAAGTACCGGACGCCGTGGGTGCGGTGGTAGGTCGCGGGGTGCCGCTCCGGGTGTCCTTGCTCGGCCCAGGCCCCGGCGGTGGGGCGGATGCCGAGTGGGCCGAACTCGTCGAAGGCGAAGACGCGGTCGGTGAAGCGCTCCAGGACGTGCTCGATGCGGTCGAGCTTGGCGTCGCGCTCGGGGTCGGGGGACTCCTTCCAGGTCTTGGTCCGCTGGAAGGTGATGCCGCGGCGGGCGAGCAGGCACCGTAATGCCTCGCGTCCGATGCGGATCACGCGGCCGTGTACTTTCCGCAGGTAGCCGCTGAGTTTGCGAATGGAACAGCGGGTGAAGGGCTGGCCGAGCTTGGTCGGGCGGGTGGTAGCCGTTTCGACGACGAAGTCCTCATCGTCAGGGCTGAGAAGGCGGGGACGGCCTCCCGCCCAACGAGGGTCCAGACAGGCCAGGCCGATCTCGTTGAACCGGTGGATTACGTCCCGGATGGTGTCCTCGTCGGCCTGGACCAGCTGCGCGATCACAGGGACCCGGTTCCCGCCGGCCGAGGCCAGCAGCATCAACGCGCGCCGGTAGCGCACCGAACTGGTGCTGCCCCCGCGCACGATCTGCTGCAGTTTCTGCCTCTCCTGTTCGGTCAACCAGCGCACACTGGCTGTACCAGGCCGCTACCGTCGGCACGGCAGCTGCCCGGCCGACAGCGTTGGCATTCGGGTTAATTCGGTCGACGGTTGTCGAGTCGTCCAGGGGCGGCAGTACCAACCGGCCTGCCCTGCCTGTCGAATCCGTGCCGAAGTCAGGTCAATGAGACACCGAGCAGGAGAAGAGAAGCAGGCCAGCAGGGGTGTGACACCCCACCCGGAAAGCGCCTTCTAAGCGCTTGGCCGCAGGTTCGAGTCCTGCCGGGGGCGCAAACCCAGCCTCACCAGCACCTATGCCGGTGGGGCTTCTTCGTGGCCCGGTCGCACGGCACGCGCAGACCAAGCGCCTCCCTGCGGGCGCTGCAGCCCGTGGGCCGCCGTCACCCCCGCCGACGACTCCGGCGAAGCCCCCGCCCAGGCGCACCCAGACCAGGCGGCATTGCGCAACGAGGTCCTCAACCGGCCCACAGGACGGGATTCCCCCTGGCCGACTTCGACCACTGGGTTGTTTTACCAGAATCGCCCACAAAGCAGTGATTACATCCAGATGGCGGGTTTTCTGGTAACTCTGGAACGGTTCATTGCAGTTCCATCCACCCCGGAGCCGCTCATGCGCACTGCCGTCGCCATCGCCCAGGACTCCTCCAACATGAGTCGTCGCGAGCCTGTTCCTCCAGCATCGGAGCAGGCGGAGGAGCGGAGCCTCGTCTTCGAGGGCTTCGCGTACGACTGCCGTATCGTCCACCAAAGCGACCCGCAGACGGCTCCGTTGCTGCTGCTCGGAGGCTCGTCCCAGGACAGATACTCATGGCAGCGACACGAGAAGTGGCTGGCCCCACTGTGCACGTTGATCACCGTGGATCTACCCGGTTACGGCAGCTCGGACTTCCTGCCTGCCCCATACGGCATCGACTTCCTCGCCGCCGCGGTCAAGCACATGCTGGTGGAGACCGGCATGCCGCAAGTCAATCTCTTCGGCGGCTGCTTCGGGGAAGTCGTCGGCCTCCGCTTCGCCCAGCTCTATCCCGAGTTCGTCAGTCGCATCGTCTTCTGCGGCGCGGCGAAGCGTCTTCCCGAGATCTACACCGACGCCGTGCCGCGTCTGTCGCGCGCGCTCGAGCGGGGCGAGATCTCGGAGGCCGCGGACGGACTCGTACGGCTGTTCATGTCGAACCCGGCTGCCGGCCAGGTCCGCAAGCACGCGGCCGTGGCACGCCTTCTCCACCGGCAGTTCATGAACCAGACGCCGGAGGAGATCAGGAAAGCGGTCGAGCACAACACGAGGCTCGTGACGCACGGTTGCTACGAGCCTCTGCCCCTTCCCGATGTGCCGTCCCTGGTGTTCACAGGGGAGTACGACACTTTGTGCACCCCTCAGATGGGCCGCGAGGTGGCCGCGACGATGCCCGCCGCACGGTTCACGACGATCAAGGAAGCCGATCACCTGGTCACCGTCGAACGCATGCAGGAGGCGTCGGACCTGATCGGCCGGTTCTGCACCGACCGCCCCATCGGCGACCTGCCGTACTGCAACCCCATGGAGTCGCCCCATGCCGACCTGGCCTGTGCGACAGGGCGCCGATGAGTGACCCGCCCCCTGCTCCGGGAGCAGGGGGCGGGGGGCGCCGGCGCTTCGACGGCGGCTTGCAGCGGCTGGTGACCGGCTCTGACAGCCAGAAGACAGAAGAGGATGGCCGGGACCCGAATTCGGGTCCCGGCCATCCTCTTCTGTGCGACTTGGCTCACGTGACGGGTAGCCGGCGTGAACAGGGGCGCCGCGGCTGCCTGGGGCGCGTCAGGACTTCTTGCCGGGGACGACGACGTTGCTGACGCAGGTGACCTGGCTCTGTGAACTCGGGCAGCTCTGCGTCGACTCGTTGACGACGTGGACGTTGCCGAGCTTGTCGGTGGTGACCTTGTACTCGTTCACTTCCACGCAGCGAACGTGCCCCTTGCCGTCGTCGACGCACGAGCCGGGGCCGGCATGGCCGAAGGCCTGGACGGCCCCGACACCGATCAGAGCGAAGCCCCCGAGGACTCCGGCTGCCGCTGCCGCTGTGATCTTCTTCGAATTGAGCATCTGTCTTTTCCTTTGCGGTCGACCCCTCGTGGCTGACGGCGGGTCGCTCCGGATGCTTGGGCCGGCAAAAATGCCAGGCGGCAGGTCCCGGGGCTCGGACACCTGGTCGAGCCCCGGGACCTGCCTAGATCACCTGATCAGTGATCACTTGCCGAGGGAGAAGTTCTGGGCGCAGGTCAGGGACTCGCGCTCGCTGTTGTCCTGCTGAGCCAGGCCCAGGATGGCGAGGTTGACGTTGATGTCGTCGATGTTGATGAGCCCCGTGGTCGAGTCGTTCTGCTCGCACGTCTGGTGCTGCTTGTTGTCGAGCTTGACCTTCTCGCCCCCGTCCGAGGCGTGGCCGAGGCCGGCGCCGAGGAAGCTGACGCTGCCGAGCATGGTCACGACGACTGCGGCCTTCTGGTACTTGCGCATTACCGCTCCGTTCTCAATCGACACGATCCGTGATGGATCGGTCACTCACGGTTGCCAACTGTAGGTTGCGTTTACGGCCATTGCCACGCGAAACGCCCAGCCACGTCAGTTTTTTGGAAAAGTGCACACCTGCGCCACTACGCACACATCGGGCGCGTCAACGCCCTCCACCTCCTGTATGCAGTGAATCCGGCCCTCGCCGTCGTCGACGCACCCACCGGGGCCGGCCTCGGCGAGGGCCGGACGGCTCCTGCACCGATCAGAGTGAGGCCCCTGAGGGCTCCCGCCGCCACAGACGCGGTCTTCTTCGACCTGGACATCCGTCCCCTTCCTTCCGTTACGGCCCGGCAAAACGCAAGCTGGCAGGCCCCGGAGCTCGGACATGGTGCGAGCTCCGGGACCTGCCTAGATCACCCGATCAGCGATCAGTGATCACTTCTTGCCGAGGGTGAAGCTCTGCGAGCAGGTCAGGGACTCACGCTCGCTGTTGTCCTGCTGGGCCAGGCCGAGGAGGGCGGCGACGTTGACGTTGACGTCGTCGATGTTGACGAGGCCCGTGGTCGAGTCGTTCTGCTCGCACGACTGGTTCTGCTTGTTGTCCAGCTTGAACTTGCCGTCGCCGTCCGAGGCGTGGCTGATGCCCGCGCCGAGGAAGCCGACGCTGCCGAGCATGGCCGCGACGACCGCAGCCTTCTGGTACTTACGCATTACCTCTCCGTTTCTCGAGTGGACACAAGCCGTGACGGCCCGGTCACCTTCAGTTGCAAACGTAGGCTGCGGAGACCTCTTTTTCCATGCGAAACGCCCGGTGTCGTAAGTTTCCTGAAAAATCCCATCGCAGCGCCGCCAAGGGCTCACAGCAAAGGAGTGATCCGGAGATGGCCGTCGTGACCAATCCCAGGCCCTCGCGTTGAAGGGGCAGTGCGGCCGCGTGTTCTGCTGCCGCACTTACCGAGTCACTAAGGAGAACGTGATGTCTCGCATCGCGAAGGTTGGCGCTGTCGCTCTCGGAACGGGTGCCGTGGTGCTCAGTGGGGCTGGTCTCGCCTCGGCGGACGCCGGCGCCGAGGCCGCGGCGATCGGTTCGCCCGGCGTCCTGTCCGGCAATGTGGTCCAGGTTCCGATCCACGCCCCGATCAACGTGTGCGGCAACACCGTCACCGTGATCGGTGCTCTCAACCCGGCCGTCGGCAACTTCTGCGAGAACGGCGACAAGAAGAAGGACGACAAGAAGGCCCACTACGGCCGCAGCAGCCGTCACTGACATCTGTCGTCCTCACCCGAGAGGACATCAGTCGTCCTCACCCAAGAGCCCCGGCGCCCTCGAGCGCCGGGGCTCTCCCCATGAACCCGCCTCACCTCATGCGTACCGGTAGATCCGGCCGACATCCTCCAGTTCGTTCGGCGTCTCGTCCCACGGCGGCAGCTTCTGGTGCCGTGCCACGATCCGCTCGTGTTGCTCATCGTCGGGGCCCGGCGGTGTGGCGGGGAGGTAGCGCGCCCCGCGGTGCCGGCGCTGCCAGCGGTACCACTGCAGGTCGATGAAGGCGTGGTGCAGCCAGAAGACGGGGTCGTTGACGGAGGCGCCGCCGAGCATGGCCCCGCCGACCCAGCGGTGCACCCGGTTGTGGTTGTGCCAGGAGGTGCTGCCCCGGCCGCTTCCCCAGCCTTCCAGCTTGTTGCGGAAGCCTCGCGTGACCGTCGAGTCCCAGGGCGCCACATCGTAGGCCGGGTCCCCCAGCGCCTGCTCCAGGTCGCCCTTCGTGGGCAGATCGATCGGGTCGCGGGGGTGACCGAGGTCCCGGGTGAGGAACACCTCGTCGGTCACGCCCACCTTGATGGTCCAGTTGCCCTCCCGATGGGCGAACGGACCGGTCATCACCTGGTGGTCGGAACGGCGCCCGTTGCCACCGAGGAGGTCGGCCGTCCAGGGCGCGGAGGTGGTGGTGCGCTCGCGCGTCCAGTCCCAGTACGGCACGGTCACCGACGAGTCCACCCGGCGTAGCGCGCGCTCCAGATCCAGCAGGAACCGGCGGTGCCACGGCAGGAAGGAGGGCGCCATGTGCGCGACGCGCAGTCCCTGCTCGCCGTCGGGCGAGAAGTACTCGATGTGCGTCCGCACGAACGCGTCGTACTCGCCCCGCCGTTTGACCTCCAACAACGCGTTGACGAACCGGCGCTTCTCGGCCCCGGTGAGCGTGCCGACGTCCCTACGCACGTACGCCATGCCGGTCCCCCCTGTGCGGGTTTCCCGGGGCCAGGTCGCGCAGCAGCCGGCCGGGGCCGAGTTCGTCGACAGCGGCTCGGGCGGCCTCGAGCGGTGTCCGGTACGAGCAGTAGTGGTCGACCATGCTCAGCCAGGTGCCGTCGGCACGGCGCATCAGATGCAGAGGGCGGCCGTCGACCGTGACCTGCCACCAGCCGTCCTCGCCTGCACCGTGCGCAGGGGTCCACGCACCACGGATGCGGTGGCCGCGGTAGGTCTGGGCGAAGACGGTGTCGTCCGGGGCCCGCCCCGGCCCGGATCCGGGGGGCTGCGTCGGGAGGGCTCCGGCCACCGGGGCCAGGGCGGCCGCAAGCGCGCAGGCGCGCAGACCGCGCGCCACATCACGCCGTGTTGTCCCCGCCGGTCCGGGCCGCACCGGGCCCGTCGCTCCGATCTCGGCACCCACCGGCACCCCGTCGATACCAACACCCATGCTTCACCCCTCGTTCGGTCCGGTTGTCGTAGCGATAACCGCCGAACGTCCCGCGCGGTCACCGCCGCGTGGACAGAGCGAAGTCGTGCGGGTCGGGGGCCGTGGGTGGGGCGTCCAGAAACAGAGCCGGCGTCACCGTCCGGCATACGGAGGGGCGACCCTCGAACTCCACCGAGGGCCGCCTCCGTGTGACGTGGTCTCAGCCTTACAGGTACAGGTTGCCGTGCACCGGCTTGGCGTCGTTCACCACGGTCGCGGCCTCCTTCGCCGCGCGGACCACCGACTCCTTGCTCCCGAGCATGGCCGACTGGCTGAGGGGGAGCCTGGTGTTCACGGCGCCGCTGAGGTCGGTGGCCGCCACGTCGGGGGCGCTCTGGCCGGTGGGCGCCAGGGCGGGGGCGTTGTGGGCGGACGCGGGCGTGGCAGCCCCGGCGGCAGCGATCAAGGACCCGGCAAGGACGGCGGCAGCCTTCAGGGACTTCATCGTGTTCCTTTCTTCGGCGACGCAGGTCGCCGGAGGCGAGCTTCTGTCGTCGTACCTAACGAGCCGCGGCCTGGGCGGAAACCGGAGGTGCCGAAGATTGCAAGTCCTCATATGAGATCTCTGACAGACCGAGGAGCAGCAAGCGGTCGTGGTGCCGGCCCTGGAAGGCGGCACCACGACCGGGCGGGCGAAAGCCCTGCCGCACGACGCTCACGAGGCCGGCAGCAGCACCGAATTCGACATCGTGATCGTGGGAAGCTCGTCGCCCGACACGGAGGTGACCTGCGTCGACGACACCTCCGTCGACGAATCCGGTGTCGACGATTCCGGTGTCGACGACGTGGGTGCCAACAACGTCGGTGCCAACGACGTCGGTGCCAACGACGTCGGTGTCGACGTGCCGGACAGCGTCGGCAGCAGAGGCAGGCCGCCTCCGGTCAGGGCGTCGATGAGGTCCGCCAGCTCGGTCAGCAGGTCGTCCGCTGTCGGAAGAACCTCGTCCTCGTCACCGGAGGTGATCGCGTCCAGGAGGCTGTCGACGGCGTCCTCCAGGTCGTCCAGCGCCTCCTCCACGGTGTCCAGCGCTTCGTCCACGGCGTCCAGTTCGTTCTCCACGGTGTCGGGGTCGTCGCTCGCGGGAGCGACGGCGGGCGCGGCGGGCACCGCGGGAGCCGGCAGCAGCACGCCGATCCCCGGGGCAGGTGTTTTCGGCGTGACCAAGGCCGCCGGAGCCTTGGCGGCCGCCTTGGCGAGGGCGGCCTTCGCGGCAGCTCCCAGTTTCCTGGCATCGGCGACGGGCGGTCGGCCGTGGTCCGCTCCAAATACTGCCTGCAGCAGGTCGGCGACCGGGGTGAGCTCGCCCCCGTTGATTGTTCTGGCCTGCGCGAGAACCGCGTCCGTGCTCAAGAACCGCACGTGGGGCGATGCCGCATGGCTGTGCTCTCGAGCCGGGTCGGCCGCCACGGCGGCGGGGCCGGTGATCCCGACCAGAAGGGCGGCGCACAGTGCGCTGGACGCGACGCGCCACGCGGGCAGAGTGGGCATGGTGGGTCCTCTCGACGGGCGTTGGATCTTGAGCCCACCGTGCAAGCACCCATCACTTTCCGCAACCGATCATACGCTTTTAGTGATCCGATGCTTCCCTCTGCTGCCGCGTCCAGCCTGCCCAGACGTCACGTCAGGACTGCTGCGCCGCGACCCGCGTTCGAGGGAACGGAACCGGCCGACCTCCGTCACGGAACTCCGGGGAGGAAGACGCTGGTTTCACGATTCCGACACACTTGTCGGATTTCATCGAATATAGCCGTCTTTATCCGGTCGATGGTTAGAGTGCGAACCGCGTAGCGCACTCCTCAGCGCGGACACCTCGCGCTCGTGCCGCTGCTGTCACCCCCCACCTGCTGCGAAAGGGCACCGACGGTCATGCGCCATTCCCTGGGTCCGCCGCTTCGTCGTGCAACCGTGGGCGTCCTCGCCCTTGCCGCGATGTGGGCACCGGGCGGCTCCCCCGCTGCCGCGAGGGTCGCACCGCCCGCACCGGAGGCGGACAGCATCGCGTTCACCCAGCGGTACCGGGCGCACCAGCACGGTGGCATCGTGCGGGCGGCCAACGTCTCCATCAGCTGCGTGCCGGGCTCGCCACCTTCGTGCCGGGACGTGCAGGGCGGCGGGCGCGGGGTGAACGGCGACTTCGACATGTTCTACAGCGACGTCGACAACGACCCGAACACCTACAACTCCTCCCGTGCGGAGGTCCGCCTGCCCGCCGGTTCCCGGGTGACGTACGCGCGCCTGTACTGGGGCGGCAACCTGCGCGTGGGCGAACAGAAGCCCCCGGAGGACAACGGGCGGGTGCTGATCGCCGAACCCGGCGGGGAGTACAAGGAGCTCCTCGCGGACACGGTCGTCGGACACCGCGTGGCGGACGGCGCGGACGCCTTCCAGGCCTCGGCGGAGGTCACGCAAATGGTGCGGGAGTCCGGGCCGGGCATGTACACCGTGGCGCAGGTCAACGTCGCCATGGGCAAGTCGGCGGCCGGGGCATGGGGCGGCTGGACGCTGGTGGTGGCGTACGAGAACGCGGCGGAGCCGCTGCGGCGCCTCTCGATCTGGGACGGCTTCACACCGCTGCGGTCCGGCGGGCAGGAGATCCGGCTGCAGGACCTGGACCTTCCCGCCGGCGCGGGGGGCCGCGTGGGACTGGTGGCGTACAACGGCGACCGCGGCACCACCGGCGACTCGCTCACCCTGACGACGGCGTCCGCCTCCACCGTCCTCAGCAACTCCGCCAACCCCCGGGACGACGTCCTGAACTCCACCATCAGTGAGCCCGGAGCGGATGCGGCACGGGTGCCCGCGTACACCCACACCCTCGGCTACGACTCCGACGTGTTCGACCTCGACAAAGGCCTGCAAACGGCCGGTGCCCAGGCGACCTTCCGGCTCCAGTCCCAGCAGGACGCGGCGTGGGCCGGTGTGCTCTTCGTCGCCGTCGACGCCCAGCGGTGAGCGCATTGTCGCCCGCCCCGAGCACCTTCGTGAGCGAGAAAGCCGCGCATATGCACCTGTCACCCACCGCCTCTCGGCCGCGGGTTCTGCACCTCACCCAACCGGTGGACGGCGGGGTCGCGCGCGTCGTGACGGACCTGGTGCGGGCACAGCTGGCGGCCGGTCTGGACGTCACCGTGGCCTGCCCGGACAGCGCGCTCACCGCGGAACTGCGGGCGCTCGGCGCGAAGGTACGGCACTGGCCCGCGACGCGGTCGCCGGGTCCGTCGCTCATGCGGGAGGTACGGCACCTGGCACGGGTGATCGAAGAGGTACGCCCCGATCTGGTGCATGCGCACAGCGCGAAGGCCGGTCTCGTCGGCAGGCTCGCGGTGCGCGGACGGATTCCGACGGTCTTCCAGCCGCATGCCTGGTCGTTCGAGGCGGTCGACGGGGGCACCGCGGCTCTGGCGCTCAGATGGGAGCGATGGGGGGCGCGTTGGGCCACGCGGGTGGTGTGTGTGAGCGAGGCGGAGCGGGCGACCGGCGTACGCGCCGACATCAACGGCCGATGGACCGTCGTCCCCAACGGCATTGACCCCGAGCGCTTCCACCCCGCCGACGCCGGCGCCGTGCGGGCCGGGCTCGCACCGCTCGCCGGCATCCACCCGGCGGTGCCGCTCGCCGTGTGCGTGGGGCGGCTGTGCCGGCAGAAGGGGCAGGACGTCCTGCTGCGGGCGTGGGAAGCCGTCGTGCGCAGGGTGCCCGACGCCCGCCTCGTCCTGGTCGGCGACGGGCCGGACCGCGAGCGACTTCGCGAAGACGCCCCGGAGTCCGTGCTGTTCGCGGGAGCCGTCGCCGACGCCGCCCCTTGGTACCAGGCTGCCGATCTCGTCGTCCTGCCGTCCCGCTGGGAGGGCATGGCCCTGGCCCCGCTTGAGGCGATGGCCTGCGGGCGGCCCGTGGTGGTCACGGACGTCGACGGTGCCCACGAGAGCCTGCCGTCCTCCTTCACCGCCCGGTGCCTGGTCCCGCCGGAGGAACCGGCGGTGTTGGCCGAAGCCGTCACGGAGCTGCTGCTCGACCCGCCGCTGCGCGCATCGCTCGGCACCCGCGGCCGCCGGCACGTGCTGGCCACCCACGACGTGCGGCACACCGCAGACGCGGTCGCGGACCTCTACCGCGACCTGCTCGGCACGTGGCCCACAACCGAAAGGGCGCGGCCGTCCCGAGCGGTCGAGCCCGCCGAGGCCCTCGGCGCCACGAGCCCGGGTCCGAACCACGGCCGGATCAGCGCGCGGCGTCTGGTCCGGGCGATCGCAAGGCGCCGGAAGGACCTCGCAGCGGAGCTACCAGGGGCTTCGGGCGACGCGACGAGCATGCGTGCCGGGTGGCGCGCGCCCGTCCGGAGTTCGGACCCGGGCTCTGACCACGGTCAACCACTCGACACAGGCTGTGGCGCCGAGGCGAACCAGACGCCACAGCGCGTCGAGCCCACCCAGGACAGGGAGTCGATCCACTCGTGACCGCCGAACATACCGTCCCCTCCCCCGGCGTCCCGCCACGGGACCACGGGTTCTCAGCAGTCTCGGTCATGCCGCCACGGGAGACCACCACGGGTTCCCGGTTCCCCGCCCCGCGGCGCCCGGCCCGGTCGGCCTCACCGGTCCCGTTGCTCCTCGCGGACGGTGTCGCCGCCCTGTCGGGCACGTTGGCGCTCGCCGAGGCCGAGCGTCATCCGCTGCTCGTCAGCCTGCTGATCGTCGCGTCGCTGCTGCTGCGCCCCCGCGACGGCCGGCCGCCGGTGCCGGGGCTGCTGGAGGAACTGCCCACCGTGTGCGGCCGCATCGCGGTGGTCTGGCTGGCCCTCTCGGTGCTCTCGGCGGCGTACCGGCCGGAGCACGCCCTGTCCGTCCGCACCGTGCTGGCGGGCATCGCCGTGCAGGCGGCGGCGGGCTGTGTGCTGCGCGCGGTGGTGCACGGGCGAAGACGCGCCAGGTTGCTGCGCCACCCGCAGACCGCGCTCGTCGTCGGTCCGACGGCGACCGCGCAGCGCGTGGCCGCCGCCGTGCTGCGCCACCCGCGGTGCGGTGTGCGGCCGGTGGGGATCGTCGCCGAGCAGCCGGACGGCACCGAGGGCCTGCCGGTCCTGACGACCGGCGAGGAGGTCGAGCGCGCGGTCATCCAGAACGGGGTGCAGGCGGTCCTGACCGTCCACCCCTCCGTGCGCGCCGAACAGGGGGCGCTGCTGCGCACGTTGGCCGAGTCGGGGTGCGTGGTCTGGGAGGTGGACGCCGTCTCCCCGTCGTACACGACGAAGGAGCGGCTGGCGGGGTTCACCTGCCGGCGTCTGGACCTGTCCCCGGTGCGCCGCGACAGCGCGGGCAAGCGGATGCTCGACGTCCTCGTGTCGGGGACGCTGTTGCTGCTGGTCAGTCCGCTGCTGTTGGCGTTCGCGGTGATGCTTCGGGTCAGCGACGGGCCGGGTGTGGTGTTCCGGCAGGAGCGCATCGGCAGGAACGGGAAGCCGTTCACGCTGCTGAAGTTCCGTACGCACCGCCCGGTCGACGAGCGCGAGTCGGCGACCCGGTGGAGCGTGGCCAACGAGAACGAGATGCGCTGGTTCTGCCGTATGTTGCGGCGCACCTCGCTCGACGAGTTGCTCCAGCTGTGGAACGTGCTCCGAGGCGACATGAGCCTGGTCGGGCCGCGGCCCGAACGTCCCTATTTCGTCGGGCAGTTCAGCCAGACCCACCCCGGTTACTCGGCCCGCCACCGCATGCGGACCGGCATCACCGGCCTCGCCCAGATCCACGGCCTGCGCGGCGACACCTCGATCGAGGACCGCTGCCGGTTCGACAACGCCTACATCGACGACTGGTCGCTGTGGCAGGACGTCTGCATCCTGCTGCGCACCGCGGCCACGCTGGTGCGCCCGACGGGGAGCTGAAAACCGTGAGCCACGCCCTGACACCGCTCGCGCGCCGGGCCGCCGCGCTGACGCCGGTCCTGCCCGTGGTGGCCGTGCCCGTCCTGCTGGCCCTGCCGTTGACGCGGGACGGCGCGGGGCCCGCCGACGCGGTCTCGGGGCTGGCGGTGGTGTACTGCGTGATCCGTCTCCTGCGCGAACGGCGCGGCCCGTTGTCGCCCACCGCGGCCGTGGTGCTGTGCCTGCCGGTCGTGGGGCTCGCGCTCGCCGCCGTGGGGGCCTCCTCGCCCCAGGCAGGGCTCGCCGGCCTGGGGCGCTATCTGCAGATCTTCGTGCTCGTCCCGGCGGCCGTGCTCCTGCTGATCCGTGACCGGGCCGACTTCCGCCTGGTGGCCTGGTCGTTCGTGGGACTCGCGCTGTGCCAGGGCGCCCTCGGCGTCCACCAGTACGTCACCCGGACCGGCGCCTCCTACCAGGGCGCGGACATCCGGGCCGTCGGCACCTTCGGGCCGCATGACGTGATGGGCATGGCGACGGTCGTCTCGCTCGGCCTGGTGTGCGCGGTCGGGATCGCACTGGGCCGGGCGTCGGTACGGCAGCGGGCGACCGCCGCCGGGTGCGCTCTGGCGCTGCTGTCGCCGCTCGCCCTCTCCTTCAGCCGGGGCGCCTGGATCGCGACCGCCCTGACCTGCGCCGTACAGCTGGCCCTGGTCGGGCTGCGGCGCGCGCTGAAGGTGGCCGCGGCCGTGGCCGCCGCGGGGGTGGTCCTGGTGGGCGGGCTCGGCGTCGGTTCGGAGCTGCTGCAGCAGCGGATCGACAGCATCACGCAGGTCGCCGACACCCCCGACCAGTCCGTCGTCGACCGCTACACCCTGTGGGCGTCCGCCACCGACATGTGGCGTCAACACCCCCTGACCGGCGTCGGGATGAAGAGCTTTCCCGAGTACCGGGACGGGCACGCCACCCTGGCGCTGTCGTCGGCCAGCGACATCGAGGGCGCGGGAGTGACGTACTCGAGGCAGCCACTGCTGTCGCCGCACAACATGTACCTGCTGGTGCTGAGCGAGCAGGGCCTCATCGGGCTGCTGGGGCTGGCCGGCAGCTGGCTGGCGCTGCTGGTGTGCGGGCTGCGGAGGCTGCTGCGCGTCCGCGCCCGGGGGCCGGGACTGGACTGCGCGCTCGTCGCCTGCGGGCTGCTGGTCTGGCTGCTGACCGACTTCGTGTACGGGGACATCGGCGGCCCCTCGACCGTGCTGACCGCGGTGGGCCTGGGGCTCGTCACCTGGTGGGCGCTGGCCGGCCACGAGCGGGTGGACGAGCCTCGGTGCGGAGTGCGGGAGCGCGTCGAGGAGGCCGTGGCGCGATGACGGTAGTGCCTTCACAACCCCCGGGGTCCGAAACCGAGGTCGCGGCGACCGTACCCGCGGCGCGTGCCGCCACCAAGGCCGCGGAGGGCGCCGACCCGACCTCCCCGGCCTCCGGGAGGTTCCTCGCCAGGGCCGCGCTCGTCACGGCGTCGCTGTCCATCGCCGGCTCACTGCTCGGCCTGGTGCGCGACCAGGCGCTGGCGCGGCTGTTCGGCGCCGGGAGCGACACGGACGCCTTCCTGGTCGCGTGGACCGTCCCGGAGTTCGCCGCCACGCTGCTCATCGAGGACGGTCTGGCCATCGCGCTGATCCCGGCGTTCAGCATGGCTCTGGCCCGCCGGGCCCGCGGCGCTCCGGGCGACCCGGTCCGCGCCCTGGTCGCCGCCACCCTGCCCCGCCTCTGCCTCGCCCTCGCCACGGTGGCCGCGTTGGTCGCCGGCAGCGCTCCCTACCTGGTCCGGGCCCTCGCGCCCGGGCTGCCCGACCCCCGCCTCGCCGCCGACTGCACCCGGCTCACGGCGACCTGTGTGCTGGCCTTCGGGCTCGCCGGGTACTGCAGCGCCGCCCTGCGGGCACACCGCCGCTTCCTCGCGCCCGCGGCGATCTACGTCGCCTACAACACCGGCATCGTCGCCGCGATGTTCCTGTTCGGCGACCGCTGGGGCGTGCGGTCCGCCGCGGTCGGGGTCGCGGCGGGCGGCTGTCTGATGGTGGTGGTGCAACTGCCGTCGCTGTGGCGGCAACTGGCGTCGCGCGGGCCGACCCCCTGCGGGACCGGGTCCGATGCCGAAGGGCGGCCGATGCAGGTCGCCCTGGTCGCCGCCGTACTCCTCTTCGCCCTGTGCCGCCAGTCGCAGGTCCTCGTCGAGCGCTTCCTGGCCTCCTCGCTGCCCGCCGGTGCCATCTCCCACCTCAACTACGCGCAGAAGGTCGCCCAGATCCCGATGACGCTGTCGCTGATGGTGTGCACGGTCACCTTCCCGGTGGTGGCACGGGCACTCGCGGACGGCGACACCGAACGGGCGCGCAGCCGCGTGGAGCGGGATCTGGCGCTGGCCTCCTGCCTGGTGCTGCTGGGCATGTGCGCGGTGATCGCCGCGGCCCCGCAGATGGTCGAACTGCTCTTCCAGCGGGGCGCGTTCACCGCGAGTGACACCGCGGCGACGGCGGACGTCATGCGGGTGTACGCCCTCGGACTGCTGGGCCAGACGCTGGTGGGCGCCCTGGTCCGCTCGTACTTCTCGGCGGGTCGGCCCACCTGGTATCCCGTCTGCGTGATGACCGCGGGCATCGCCGTGACGTCCGTGATCGGCGTCGCGACCGTGCGCGTCTGGGGCGTGGCGGGGATCGCCGCGGCCAACGCCCTCGGCATCACCGTCACGGCCGCCCTGATGCTCGTCGGCCTGCGAACGGCGCGGCAGAACAGCCCCTACGGCGTCTCGATCCGCCTCCCGCAGGTGCTGGCCGAGCTGAGCAGGTCCGTGTGCGCCGCGGTCGTCGCCACCGCCGCCGGGGCGTTCGTCGCCGGCCGGCCGGAGTCGCCGGTGGCGGGTCTCGCGGCCGGCTGCCTCACCGTGACCACCGTCTTCGTCCCGCTCACCTGGGCCCTGGGCGCCCAGGGCTTCGCATCCGCACTGCGCTCCGCGAGCGCCGTCACACGAAGGCTCACACATGGTCGCTTCCGTTGAATCCGTCGACACCGGCAGACTCCCCGCCGCACGCCCGGCCCCGATCCCCTGGGTGGCCATGTACCACTCGGTGGGCGACTGCTCGGACGACCCGTACCGCATCACGGTCACGCCCGAGCGGCTCGACCGGCAGCTGGCGTGGCTGCGCCGGCGCGGGCTGCGGGGCGTGTCCGTGGCCGAGCTGCTCGCCGCCCGCGCCCGAGGGCTGGGGCGGGGCCTGGTCGGACTCACCTTCGACGACGGGTACGCCGACTTCGTCACCGAGGCCCTGCCGGTGCTGCACCGTTGGGACTGCAGCGCCACCCTCTTCGTGCTGCCCGGGCGGCTCGGCGGCGAGAACGCCTGGGACCCGCTCGGCCCACGCAAGCCGCTGCTGACCGCGGACGGCATCCGGCAGGCGGCCGCCGAGGGCGTGGAGATCGGCTCGCACGGGCTGACGCACGTCGACCTCACCCGGGCGGACAACCTCACCCTCCGGGCCGAGGTCGGCGAGAGCCGCGCGTTGCTCACGCAGTTGACCGGCGCCTGGGTCGACGGCTTCTGCTACCCGTACGGCACGGTCGACGCCCGCGCCGTCGAGGCCGTACGGGAAGCGGGTTACACCTACGCCTGTGCCATCGACCCCGGCCCGCTGACCGGTCCGCACGCCCTGCCGCGCGTGCACGTCGGCCAGAACGACAAGGGTCTGCGCCTGTACCTCAAGCACCGGCTGCACCGGCTGCGCCGACGTCAGGTGGAGGGCGTGTGACGTGAGGGCTCTGCACATCATCACCGGCCTCGGCGTCGGCGGGGCCGAGCAGCAGCTGCGTCTGCTGCTGCGTCACCTGCCCGTCGACTGCGACGTCGTGACGCTCACCAACCCCGGTGCGGTCGCCGAGGGCCTCGTCGCGGACGGCGTCCGCGTCACGCATCTCGGCATGGGCGGCAACCGCGACCTGGCCGCGCTCCCCCGCCTGGTCCGCCTGATCCGCGCCGGGGGCTACGACCTGGTGCACACGCACCTGTACCGGGCCTGCGTCTACGGCCGGCTCGCCGCACGCATCGCCGGGGTCCGCGCGGTCGTCGCCACCGAACACTCCCTGGGCGACTCCCAGATGGAGGGCCGCAGGCTGACCGCCGGGGTGCGCGCGCTGTACCTGGCCAGCGAGCGGCTCGGCTCGGCGACCGTCGCCGTCTCC
Organism: Streptomyces sp. NPDC048751; assembly: GCF_043198595.1. Classification (NCBI taxonomy): domain Bacteria; kingdom Bacillati; phylum Actinomycetota; class Actinomycetes; order Kitasatosporales; family Streptomycetaceae; genus Streptomyces; species Streptomyces sp. NPDC048751. Next base: position 142,028 of record NZ_JBICUX010000011.1, on the reverse strand, counting down.
CCGACGGTGGCCGACCGCCTGACGCGCTGGGGCGTGCCCGCGCCCCGCATCGAGGTCGTCCCGAACGGCATCGACCTGGACCGCTTCCGCTTCGACGAGGAACGGCGCGAACGCACCCGTCGGCACCTCGGCCTGCCGGAGGGCGCGTGGGTCGTCGGGGGCGTCGGACGGCTCACCCGGGGCAAGCGGTTCGACGTCCTCGTCCACGCGCTCACCCGGCTCCCGGACGACCACTGGCTGATGCTGGTGGGCGGCGGCCCCGAGGAGCACGTCCTGCGCCGCACGGCGCACGAGGCCGGCGTGGCCGACCGCGTCCTGTTCACCGGCGAACGCCCCTACGTCCCCGACGACTCGCACGGTCCCGACCTGCCCTCGCTCACCTCCGCCATGGACCTGCTCGCGTCCCCGTCCACGGACGAGGCCTTCGGTCTGGCCGTCGTGGAGGGGCTGGCGGCCGGCCTGCCCGTGCTCTACGCCTCCTGTCCGGCGCTCGAGGACCTGCCGCCGTCGGCCACCGCCGATGCCCGGCGGGTGCGCGGCGGGCTCCAGGCGTACGCCGACGCGATCGCCGAGGTCCGCGCGGCCGGCCTTCGGCCGCGCACGGCGCCGGAGGTCGCGCACCCCTACAGCATCACCCGCAGCGCAGCCCGCCTCATGGACGTGTACGCGGCAGCGCTGTCCCGTTCCTCGTCGTCCCGCTCACCTCTGGGAGCCAGCCCGTCATGACCGACACTCCGACCCGTCAGCGCCGCCTGTCCCTGGCCCGTGTCAGGAGGCTGCCGTCCTGGTCCGTGCTCGCCACCGGCACCCTCGTCGGGGGTCTGCTCGGCGGCGCGTACGGCATGGTCAAACCCCCGACGTACACGGCCACCAGCTACGTCATCGCCGTACCCACCGCGAAGTCCACCCCGGACTCCGCCCTCGGCTTCGCGCAGGCGTACGGCCGGGTCGCCACGCAGCTCGCGGTGCTCGGAGACGCGCAGGTGTGGGCGGGCGTGCCGGTGCGCACGCTGCAGCACAGCGTGCGCTCGGCGACCTCGCCGGACGCGCCGATGGTCGCCATCTCGGCCACCTCCTCGCGATCCGACCTCGCCGTCGACATGGCCGACGCGGTCTCCCGCGCGCTGACCCGGCACGCGGAGCACAGCAAGAGCAGCACCCAGGTCCGGCTCGTGCAGTTCTCGCGGGCGGTGAAACCGACCGAGCCGACGTCCGCGTCGCCGGCGGTGACGGGTCTGGTGGGCGCGAGTGCGGGTGGACTGCTGTGCGGCCTGGTCCTGCTGGCGCGGCCGCGGGGGACCGGCCGGGACGACGACCCCGCGCCCGCCGCCTCGGTGCCCGGCCCGGCCGCCGCCGCCGATGCCCGTGGACAGCGGTGACGACGGTGTCCCCGACCGGTCCCTCACCCGAACTCGTCGCCGACGGGTGGGGTTTCGATGCCCTACCACCAGTCGGGGAGGCAGATCTTCCCGCCGATCCAGTACTCCACCCAGTCGCCCAGGTCCAGCTCCGTGCAGTCCTCCGAGGGCGCCGGCGCGTCGGGTGCGGTGGGCGTGGTCGGCTCCGGGGTGGGCGTGGGTGTGGGAGTCGGGGTCGCCTCGACCGGACGGCCGAAGAGGGCGGACCGGTAGAAGTGGGACGACATGGGGTTGGCGTCGCACTGCCACACGCCGTGCGGGCAGTAGTCGGTCAGCGTGTTGTAGAGCGGCCTGTGCTCGTCCATCCACGCGAGCATGCGCCGCATGTACTCCACGTTGTCGCCGTTGCGGAAGAGCCCCCATTCGGGATACGAGACCGGTTTGCCGTGGGCCTTCGCGAAATCCACATGCCTCTGCAGGCCGTAGGGCTCTCGTACCTGCTCGTCGAACGACATCCCGGTCGGCTGGTCGTAGGAGTCCATACCGATGACGTCGACCGTGTCGTCCCCCGGATAGCACTGCGTCCAGGGCACGTCGTCGAGGCCGCGGGTCGGCGTGAAGTCGAACTTGAACCTCTGGCCCGGCACCGCGCGCATGGTGGTGACGATCCTGTTCCAGTACGTCTTCCAGGCCTCCGGGTCCGGCCCGCAGCGATGGGTGTACGTGGTGCCGTTCATCTCCCAGCCGAGCACGAGGACCGCGTCCGGCACGTCCAGCCGGACCAGCCGCTCGGCGAGGGCGCGGAAGTGGTGGTCGAACTCCCCGGCCGCGCCCTGGCGCACCAGCTGCCGGACCTCGTCGTCGGGGACGCCTTCCTCGTTGCGCGCCTGCATGGGGACGTTGAGGACGAGCATCCGGTCGGCCTTCTGGTTGCGCCAGTGCGCCCACGCGTCCAGGAAGCCGATGTCGCCCTCGATGTCACTCCAGCGGTTGCCGGGCAGGTAGGTGTGTCCGACGCGGAGTTCGGCACCGCCCAGCCAGTGGCTGAACTGTGCCATGCGGGCCACACCACGGGCGTCGGACTTGAGGAAGGCGCCGAAGGGCGGTGCCTCCCTGCCCGGCTCCGGGGTGGTCGTCGGGGTCGGCGCCGGAGGGCGAGGATCGTCGGCTCGCACCACCCGCACCCCCGCCGGGGGGCCGTACGCCAGGGCGGCCGACACGGCGACCGCCACCGCGCCCGCGGCCAGCCAGCGGACCCGGACCCGCTTGTGCCGTGGGGCCATGTCTGCATTCTTCGCTGTCATCGGCCTTTTGCCTCGGTTTTCTTATTGACGAGCAGTCATATGAAGTCAGGCACAGAAAAGGCAATGACGCCATTGCCGTTGGGGCTTTCGAGTACTGCGCTCACCCGCACGGGTGAGCCGATCCGAGAAAGAGAGAATTCGTGTCGCTTCTCGACACCCGCGTCCCCGCCGTCCTGCTGCGGATCGACCGGAACCCCTTTCACCACGGAACTCTGGGGGCCGTCCGTTCGCTCGGAAGGGCGGGAGTGGAGGTGCATGTCGTCGCCGATTCGGCGAGAAGTCCCGTCCACGCGTCGCGTTATGTACGGCGGATGCATCCCCCGCCCCTTCCGGGAGCGTCCGCGGACGACATCCTCGTCGCGCTGCGCCGGGTGGCCGAGCGGATCGCGCGTCCCGCCGTCCTGATCCCGATGGACGACGCGAGCGCCATCGCCGCGGGACGGATGCGGGACGAACTCACGCCCTCCTACCTGCTGCCGACGATGCCGGGCACGCTGCCCGAACGCGTCGCCGACAAGGCGGAGCTGGCCGCCGTGTGCGCGTCCGCGGACATCCCGCACCCGGTGACGCTGGTCCCGGACAGTCCGGCGCGAGCCGCCGACGACGCGCGCCGGCTCGGACTCCCCCTGGTGGCGAAGTGGAGCCGGCCCTGGCTGCTGCCTGTCGGCAGCGGGCTGCGCAGCACGGTGCTGGTCCGCTCCGAGCAGGAGGCCCGGGAGCTGTACCTGCGCACCGAGGAGGCGGGCAGCCGGCTGCTGCTGCAGGCGTACCTGCCGCCGGGAAAGGACCGGGACTGGTTCTTCCACGGCTACGCCGACCGCTCGGGTGCCGTGCGCGCGGGCGGGCCGGGCCGCAAACAACTGGCCTGGCCGCGCGGGGCGGGGCTGACCGCGGTGGGCTGCTGGACGCCCAACCCGCAGGTGCGGGAGCTGGCCGAGCGGCTCATCGGCGAGCTGGGCTACCGCGGCATCTTCGACCTCGACTTCCGCCGCTGCGGCGCGACGGGCGGCTATCACCTGCTCGACTTCAACCCGCGCCCCGGCGCCCAGTTCCGGCTCTTCGCGGACAGCGCGGGGCTGGACGTCGTACGCGCCCTGCACCTGGACCTGACGGGCCGTCCGCTGCCGGCCGGGGCGCCCCTGGCCGGGCGGGAGTTCGTGGTGGAGAACTACGCCCCGCTCGCCGCGCTGCGTCCGGCGCCGGCCGGGCGCGAACTGGCCTGGTACGCCCGGGACGACCGCGTTCCCGGATGGGCGATGTGGGCCCAGTGGTGCCGTCACGTGTCCCGGCGGGTGTGTGAACGGCTGGGCTCGACGACTGTGGCGCCGACGCCACGGCCGATCCCGCGGGCGGCCTCGCCCTCCTCTGTCGACAACGAGAAAGCGAGCAGTTGATGATGTACGACCTTCTGGTGGTGGGTGCAGGCCCGTACGGTCTGTCGATCGCCTCCCACGCCGCGGCCGCCGGGCTGAACATGCGCGTGTTCGGCCGGCCCATGGCGTGCTGGCGGGACAACATGCCCCGTGGCATGTTCCTGAAGTCGGAACCGTGGGCGTCCAACCTCTCCGACCCGGCCGGGCGTTGGCACCTGGGCGCCTACTGCGCGGAGCAGGGCCTGACCGCACGTCACGCGAAGCCGATTCCGGTCGAGGCGTTCGCGTCGTACGGCCTATGGTTCGCGCGGCACGCGGTACCGGGGGTGGACGAGCGCATGGTGACCCGGGTGGCGTCCGGCCCTGACGGGTTCGCCGTGGTCACCGAGGACGGGGAGGAGCTGCGCACGCGGGCGGTGGCGCTGGCGGTCGGGGTGATGCCGTTCGTCGAGGTGCCGTCGGCACTGCGCGGACTGCACCCCTCCCTGGTGACGCACAGCAGCCACCACAGCGAACTCGACCAGTTCCGCGGCAAGGACGTCACGGTCATCGGCGGTGGCCAGGCGGCCCTGGAGACCGCGGCGCTGCTCGCCGAACAGGGCACCCGCGTGCGGGTGCTGGCGCGAGCGGACCGGCTGGTGTGGAACGATGTGCCGCCGCCCTGGGAGCGCCCCGTGTGGCAGTCGGTCCGCTCCCCGCACAGCGGCCTCGGCCCCGGGTGGAAGAACTGGTTCTACTCCGAGCGCCCCAACCTCTTCCGGCGTCTGCCGGAGCCGACCCGGACGCGCATCGCGACCACGGCGCTGGGCCCTGCGGGCGCGTGGTGGGTGCGGGACCGGGTGGAAGGCGTGGTGGAGGTGCTGCCCGGTCACGAGGTCGCCGCGGCCAGTGCCGTGCCGGGCGGCCTACGGCTGGACACGGTGAGCCGTGAGGGCGCCCTGCACACCCTGGAGACCGAACACGTCATCGCCGCCACGGGGTTCCGGCCGCGCTGCGACCGGATCGGACTGCTCTCCGCCGAGCTGCGCGGGTCGCTGGCGGCCCTGCCCGACGGTTCCCCCGCGGTCGGGCGGGACTTCGAGTCCTCCCACCCGGGGCTGTTCCTCGCGGGTCTGGTGACCGCCGGGGGCTTCGGCCCGGCGATGCGCTTCGTCCACGGCGCGACCTTCACGGCGGCGACACTCGTCCGAGGCGTACGCCGTCGGCTCAGGACGACCCCGATGGGCGGAACGGTCCCCGTACCGGGAGGCAGCCGCCGGAACGAGTCGCCGGCGCCGGTACGCCCCTGACGGGGAACCGGGAGACGGACCAGGGCCGCTGACGGCGAGGAAGTCGTCGGCGGCCCGCCCGTGTGCGGCCGCCGGTGGCGGTCGTCACCGCCCGTCCGGCGCGGGCCGGGCAGGCGGTGACGACGACGGGATGCACCGCCCGCCCGGGGGCCGGGCCGGTTGCGTCCGGCCCCAAGGAGCAGGTCAGGAGTTGGCGCGGCCGCGGCGGTACATCATCGCCCCGCCCCCGATCAGCGCGGCACTGGCGGCCGAAGCCGCCCACAGGGCACCGTTGCCGGTCTCGGCCAGCTGGGGCGGCTCGACGGGCTGCTCGACGCTGGTCATGGGCGGCGCCTCGCTGCTCTTCGTGGGCGCGGGCTTGGGACGATGCGTCTCGCTGATGCGCGTGGGCGGCGGAGTGGGCTTGCTGGTGGGCGGAGGCGTCGGACTCGCGCTGGGCGACGGGGGCGTGTACTCCTCGACGCCGTAGTCACCGTAGCCGTACGAGGTGTTCTCGCAGGAGTTGCCGAGCGCGGCGTCGAACGCCGCGATCACGGCGACGCTATTGCCGCACGCGTTCACCGGCACCTCGATCGGCACCTGCACGGCGTTCCCGGACAGCACACCGGGAGAATCCTTGGCGACTGCCGACGCGTCCGTGTCGGCGAGGGCGGGGCTGCCGTACAGGGACAGAATGCCGGTGGCTGCGGCCGCCGCGAACACGCCCCTGCTCAGGGTCTTTCGCAAGGTGATTGCCTTCCTGCTCGAAGAATGGGGAAAACCCGCCCTGTTGACGGAGACAGACGTCCAGGGCCGGTCATGCCCAGGGCCAGGATGGCGCCCGTGACAAAAGCAATGCTCTTCTTCACGCGTCACCGTTGACGGCCCGGGCTGAGGAATCGGGGTCCGTTGTCGCTAGTCCACAGCAGACGCTGCGGGAGCGGCCGTCGCCGGCGTACTGACGAGGGGGGCGGTGGCCGCCGCTGCGGCTATGGCCTTCTTGTCCACGGCACGTTCCTTTCCCATGGCGTCGCTGCCGTCCTGCTTCAGCAAACCCGACGCATGGGAATTGGTTTCGCAGCTTCACCCGGTTGGACTGCGCCCCATCAGGAGAGATCCGGCTACGACACCACGTCCTTGCGGGCGAAACCCCGGAACGCCAGGGCGAACAGCACCAGCGCGTACGTCACGGAAATCGCGGTGCCCTGGATCATGCCCGACCACTCGGGATGCGGCTGGACGGCGTCGGCCCAGGCGAACTGCCAGTGCGCGGGCAGGAAGTCGCGCCACTGGTCGAGGGCCGTCACGGCGTCCAGGACGTTGCCGACGATGGTGAGGCCCACCGCGCCGCCGACCGCGCCGAGCGGTGCGTCGGTCTTCGTCGACAGCCAGAACGCGAGACCCGCGGTGACCAGTTGGGAGACGAAGATGTACGCCACGACCACCGCGAGGCGCTGGGCGGCCGTCCCGGTGTCCAGCGCGCCGCCGGTGGGGATCTCGAGCGGGCCCCAACCGTAGGCGGCCGTGCCGACGGCGAGCGCCGTCACGGGCAGCAGGATCATCGCGGCGAGGCTCAGGCCGAGTCCGACGACGAGCTTGGACCACAGCAGGCGGGCGCGCGGCACGGGCGCGGCCAGCAGATAGCGCAGGGAGGACCAGCCGGCCTCCGAGGCCACGGTGTCGCCGCAGAACAGGGCGACGGGGATGACGAGCAGGAAGCCCGCCGAGACGAACAGGTTGACCGCGGCGAAGTTGGCGCCGGACGCGGTCGCGGTGTCCATGAGGGTGATGCGGCCGTTGCCCCCGCCCGGGTCGCCGCCGATGGCGAAGGCGACGACCAGGACGAACGGCAGGGCGGCGAGGATCGCGCCCATGACCAGGGTGCGGCGCCGCTTCAGCTGGCGCAGCAGCTCGACCCGCAGGGGCAGGGTGTGGGCCGCGCGGTAGCCGGAGGCCACGTCGGCGACGGTGGGCGTGCTCATGCGGAACCTCCGATCAGGGTGAGGAAGGCGTCTTCCAGGCGGCGGTGGGGGCCCACCGACTCCACGGGCACCTCGAGCCGGACGAGTTCGGCGACCAGGCGCTGGGCGCTGCCGTCGGCGTCGAGCCGGACCAGGAGTCCGTCGTCGGTGCGGACGGCCGAGGCGACGCCGGGCAGCGCGGCGACCTTCTCGGTGAGGGGCTCCTCCACGGGCGTGGCGGTGCCGACGAGCAGGGTGTCGCCGGAGCCGACGATCTCACGCACCGGGCCGGCCTGCACGAGGCGGCCGCGGTCCATCACCACGAGGTGGGTGCAGGACTGCTCGACCTCCGCCAGCAGGTGGCTGGAGACGATCACCGTGCGGCCCGCGGCCGCGTAGCGGATCATCACCTCGCGCATCTCGCGGATCTGGGGCGGGTCCAGGCCGTTGGTCGGCTCGTCGAGGATGAGCAGGTCCGGCAGGCCCAGCATGGCCTGGGCTATGGCCAGTCGCTGGCGCATGCCCTGTGAGTACGTGCGCACCGCGCGGGCGAGCGCGTCGCCGAGGCCGGCGATCTCCAGGGCCTCGTCGAGGTGGGCGTCCTGCGCCGGCCGGCCGGTGGCCCGCCAGTACAGCTCCAGGTTCTCCCGGCCGGACAGGTGCGGCAGGAAGCCCGCGCCCTCGACGAAGGCGCCCACCCTGGACAGCACGGGCGCGCCGGGCCGGATGGCGTGGCCGAAGACGCGGATCTCACCGCCGTCGGGCCCGATCAGGCCCATCAGCATGCGCAGGGTCGTGGTCTTGCCGGCGCCGTTGGGGCCGAGCAGTCCGAGGACCTGGCCCTTCTCCACGCGGAAGGACAGGTCCCGCACCGCGTACCGGTCCGCCGAGCGGGCATACCGCTTGCTCAGGTCCGTTATCTGCAGCGGGACTTCGGCGAGCGCGGGGTCGGGGACGGGCGTGGCGGTGCGGCGGCGACCGGTCAGCAGCAGGGCGAGGGCGGCGACGGCGCCCGCGAGGGGCAGCCACCACACCCAGGCCGGGAGCGCGGCGGCCGCGGTGCTCACGCCGGGGGCGGTCGGGACGTTCAGGTCGCCCTTGAGGGAGACGGTGTACGTCGCCGGGGCGGCCGGGGAGGCGTAGCCGAGGTCGGTGGAAGCGAGGACCAGGCGGAGGCGGTGGCCCTTGTCGACCTCGTGGTCGATCGCCGGGAGCGTGATCGTCACGTCCTTGCCGGCCTTGGCGCCCTCGACGCGGACCGGTGCGACCAGCTGGGAGGGCAGCACCTGCTGGGCGCCGTCGGGGCCGACGTCGTAGACCTTGCCGAAGAGGACGGCGTCGTCGCTCGTCGACTTCACGTGGAGGGTGGCGGTCGGGGAGCCGGTGATGCGGAGGTCGTCGGTGACGGGCGCCGACTGGAAGGCCGCGAACTGGCCCGGGAAGTCGAGGGAGATGCCGACACCGAGGGACGACAGCTGGGAGAGGCCGCCGGCGCCGCCGAGGCCGGGCAGGCCGGAGACGGAGGGCGGGCCGGCGCCGGCCGGGTTGTCGAAGCGCTGCTCGCGGCCGGTGAGGGCGATGGACCGCTCGCCGCTCTCCAGGCCGGGGTAGGTGTCGTCGCTCGCGCCCCGCGTCTGGGCCTGGCCGTCGGTGGAGTCGACGCCTCCGGTGCGGGTGATGCGGAACGCCGGGCCGGTGTCGGCGCCCTTGTCGTCCTTGAGGTAACGGTCGAACCAGGCGGTGACGCGGGCCTGGACGCGGTCGGCCTCCATGTCGCCGCCGTCGTGTCCGCCCGCGATCCAGTCGACGTCGACGGGAGCTCCGTTGGCGCGGATCGCCTTCGCGGCCGCGTCGGCCTGGCCGAGCGGGAAGAGTGAGTCGGTCTGGCCCTGCATCAGCAGCGTGGGCACCTTGATGCGGTCGCCCACGGCGGACGGCGAGCGCTCCTCCAGCAGCTTGCGGGCGGCGGCGTCCGGGGTGCCGGACTCGGCGACCCGGTCGTACATCGCGCACAGCGCGGGCTCGAACCTCTGGCAGCCGCCGCCGTTGTTGAAGAAGATCCCGGCCCACAGCTTCTTGAACACGCCGTTCGGGAACAGCGCGTCGGCGAGGTTCCAGTACGTGATCGACGGGGCGATGGCGTCCACCCGGTCGTCGTACCCGGCGGCCAGCAGGGAGATCGCGCCGCCGTAGGAGCCGCCCGCCAGGCCCACGCGCGGGTCGCCCGCCTTGTCGAGGCGGACCTCGGGCTGCTTCGCCAGCCAGTCGATGAGCTTCGAGACGTCGGCGACCTCGGCCTTCGGGTCGTTGATCCCGATCTTCCCGGTCGACCGGCCGAAGCCGCGCGCCGACCACGTCAGGACCGCGTACCCGTCCCGGGCGAGGTCCTCTGCCTGCTTGCGGACGTCGTCCTTGTTGCCGCCGAAGCCGTGCCCCAGCATGACGGCGGGACGGCGGCCGTCGGCGCCGGAGGTGAAGTACGAGGTGTCGATGCGCACCCCGTTCACCGCCATGACCCGGTCGCTGCGGTGCACCGGCGGCGTCCCGTCGGAGGCGACGGCCGTCCAGGTCCCGGCACCGGCGAGGACGACGACGGCCGCCGCGGCGGCCAGTAGCCGCCGCGGCTTCCGCAGCCCTCGCAGGGCGGGCAGTCGAAGATCCATGCGTCAACGGTACGAGCCGCCATCGACAACGGATGCCGCCCCCGGTCTGAACACTTCGCCATCCCCCGGGGGGACGGGGGTGTCCCGGTGTACAGCAGCGGGAGTACGCCGCCCGATCCGGTGACCCCCGCCCTGCCCGCGGGTGCGCGTCAGTGGTTGCGCGGGAACCCGAGGTCGACGCCGGCGGGGGCGTCGGCCGGGTCGGGCCAGCGGGTGGTGACGACCTTGCCGCGGGTGTAGAAGTGCGTGCCGTCGTTGCCGTAGATGTGGTGGTCGCCGAAGAGCGAGTCCTTCCAGCCGCCGAAGCTGTGGTAGCCGACGGGGACCGGGATCGGGACGTTGACGCCGACCATGCCGGCCTCGACCTCCAGCTGGAAGCGGCGGGCCGCGCCGCCGTCCCGGGTGAAGATCGCGGTGCCGTTGCCGAACGGCGAGGCGTTGATGAGGGAGATGCCCTCCTCGTAGGTGTCGACGCGCAGCACGGTCAGCACCGGGCCGAAGATCTCGTCCTGGTACGCCTTCGCGGTGGTGGGCACCTTGTCGAGCAGCGAGATGCCGATCCAGTGGCCGTCCTCGAAGCCGTCCACCGTGAAGCCGGTGCCGTCGAGCACGACCTCGGCGCCCTCGGCCGCCGCGCCCTCGACGTAGGACGCCACCTTGTCGCGGTGGACCTTGGTGATGAGCGGGCCCATCTCGGAGGTCGGGTCGTTGCCGGGGCCGATCTTGATCTTCTCGGCGCGCTCGCGGATCTTCTCCACCAGCTCGTCGCCGATCGCGCCGACCGCCACCACGGCCGAGATGGCCATGCAGCGCTCGCCCGCCGAGCCGTAGGCGGCCGAGACCGCCGCGTCGGCCGCCGCGTCGAGGTCGGCGTCCGGCAGGACCAGCATGTGGTTCTTGGCGCCGCCCAGGGCCTGGACGCGCTTGCCGTTCGTGGAGGCGGTGGTGTGGATGTAGCGGGCGATCGGCGTCGAGCCGACGAACGACACCGCCTTGACGTCCGGGTGTTCCAGGAGGCGGTCGACGGCCACCTTGTCACCGTGGACGACGTTGAAGACACCGTCCGGCAGACCGGCTTCCGCGAGCAGTTCGGCGATCTTGATCGACGCCGACGGGTCCTTCTCGCTCGGCTTCAGCACGAACGTGTTGCCGGTCGCGATGGCGATGGGGAACATCCACATCGGCACCATGGCCGGGAAGTTGAACGGCGTGATGCCCGCGACGACACCGAGCGGCTGGCGGATCGAGGAGACGTCCACACGGCTGGCGACCTGCGTCGACAGCTCACCCTTCAGCTGCACGTTGATCCCGCACGCCAGCTCGACGATCTCCAGTCCGCGCGCGACCTCACCGAGCGCGTCGCTGTGCACCTTGCCGTGCTCGGCGGTGATCAGCTCGGCGATCGCGTCCCGGTTGGCGTCCAGCAGGGCACGGAACTTGAAGAGGATGGACGTGCGCTGGGCCAGCGAGGACTGGCCCCAGGTGGAGAAGGCGTCCTTCGCGGCGGCGACGGCGGCGTCCACCTCGTCGACCGTGGCGAACGCGACCTTCGTGGTGACCGCGCCGGTCGCCGGGTCGGTGACCGGCCCGAACGTACCCGACGCGCCTTCGACGGTCTTGCCGCCGATCCAGTGGTTGACGATCTTCGTCATGACCGAGTGCTCCTTCACAGATGGCGGCGTCGGGTAGAGACGTGCCGTTCGTACAGCTCACGGGCCTTCACCGCCGACGCTCGGGTCGCGGTTTCGGCCACAGGTACATCCCACCAGGCCTGCGCCGGAGGCGCGCCCGACACTGTGTCTGCCGTTTGGGTCTCGACGTAGACACAAGTGGGAGTGTCGGCGTCGCGCGCCTCCGCCAGGGCGGCGCGCAGCTCGCGGACGGTCTTGGCGCGCAGCACGCGCATGCCGAGGCTGGCCGCGTTGGCGGCGAGGTCGACGGGCAGGGGCGCCCCCGTGTACGTACCGTCCTCCGAGGTGTAGCGGTACGCGGTGCCGAACCGCTCGCCGCCCACCGTCTCCGACAGGCCGCCGATGGAGGCGTAGCCGTGGTTCTGCACGAGCAGGAGCTTGATCGCGATCCCCTCCTGCACGGCCGTGACGATCTCCGTCGGCATCATCAGGTACGTGCCGTCGCCGACCAGCGCCCACACGGGCCGGTCGGGGGCGGCCATCTTCACGCCGATCGCCGCCGGGATCTCGTAACCCATGCAGGAGTAGCCGTACTCCAGGTGGTACTGGTCGCGGGAGCGGGCCCGCCACAGCTTGTGCAGGTCGCCGGGGAGCGAGCCGGCCGCGTTGATGATCACGTCCGTCTCGTCGACGATCGCGTCCAACGCGCCCAGCACCTGTGGCTGCGTCGGGCGCACGTCGGGCTCCTCGGCCTCGTAGCAGGCGTCGACGCGCTGCTCCCAGGTCTCCTTGTCGAGGGTGTACTCGCCGACGTACGAGTCGGCGACGCGGTGGCCGTGCATCTGGAGGGCCTCGGTGAGCTCCTGGAGGCCGCTGCGGGCGTCCGCGACCAGGGGCAGGCCGCCGAGCTTGTGGCCGTCGTAGGGGGCGATGTTGAGGTTGAGGAAGCGCACCTCGGGCTTCTCGAACAGCGTCCCGGAGGCGGTCGTGAAGTCGGTGTAGCGCGTGCCGACGCCGATCACGAGGTCCGCCAGGCGGGCGAGTTCGTCGGCCGTGGCGGTGCCGGTGTGGCCGATGCCGCCGACGTCCTGGGGATGGTCGTGGCGCAGGGAGCCCTTGCCGGCCTGCGTGGAGGCGACCGGGATGCCGGTGGCCTCGGCGAACTCGGCGAGGGCCTCCTCGGCACGGCTGTGGTGGACACCGCCGCCCGCGATCAGCAGCGGCCGCTTCGCCGAGCGGATCGCGCGGACCGCCTCGGCATGTTCTGTCGGGTCGACGCCGGGGCGTCGTACGACCCAGGTGCGCTCGGCGAAGAACTCGTCGGGCCAGTCGTACGCCTCCGCCTGGACGTCCTGCGGGAGGGCGAGGGTGACCGCGCCCGTCTCCACCGGGTCGGTGAGCACCCGCATCGCCTGGAGGGCCGCCGGGATCAGGGCCTCCGGGCGGGTGACGCGGTCGAAGTACTTCGACACGGGGCGCAGGGTGTCGTTGACCGACACGTCGCCCGCGTACGGCACTTCGAGCTGCTGGAGGACCGGGTCGGCGGGGCGGGTGGCGAAGGTGTCGCCGGGGAGGAGCAGCACCGGGAGGTGGTTGATCGTGGCGAGGGCGGCACCCGTGACCAGGTTCGTCGCGCCCGGGCCGATCGACGTCGTCACCGCGTGGGTGGAGAGGCGGTTGGACTGGCGGGCGTAGCCGACGGCCGCGTGCACCATGGACTGCTCGTTGCGGCCCTGGTGGTACGGCATGTCGTCGGAGTACTCGATGAGCGCCTGGCCGAGGCCCGCCACGTTGCCGTGGCCGAAGATGCCCCAGGTGGCGCTGATCAGCCGCTGCCGTACGTCGTCGCGCTCCGTGTACTGGGCGGCGAGGAAACGAACCAGCGCTTGCGCGACGGTCAGCCGGGTCGTCATCGGTAACCCTCCGTGTGGTCCGGGTGGAAGCAGATCCGCCACTCCCGCGTCTCGCCGGGCCCGGCCATGACGTTCAGGTAGTACATGGCGTGGCCGGGCTGGGCGATGGACGGGCCGTGCCATCCGTCGGGGACGAGTACGGCGTCGCCGGAACGGACCTCGGCGAGGACGTCCGATCCGCCCTCCCGGGAGGGGGACACGCGCTGGTAGCCGAAACCGTTCGGGCCGTCGATCTCGAAGTAGTAGATCTCCTCCAGCTCCGCCTCCACGCCCGGCCGGTGCTCGTCGTGCTTGTGCGGCGGGTACGAGGACCAGTTGCCGCCGGGTGTGATGACCTCGACGGCGATGAGCTTGTCGCAGTCGAAGGCGTCGGCGGAGGCGAAGTTGCGCACCAGACGGGCGCAGGTGCCGCTGCCGCGCTCTTCGACGGGGACCTCCGGCGCGGGGCCGTAGCGGGCGGGGAGTCGTCGCTCGCACTTCGCTCCTGCCAGGGCGAAGCGGCCTCCCGCGCCGGAGGCGATCTGGGCCCGGGCGTCACGGGGCACGTACGCGAAGTCGGAGACCGACGCGAACACGCTTTCCCTGCCCAGGAGTTGGAATTCTTCATCCCCTGTTTGCACGGTACAACCGCCTTGCAGCGGAAGCACGATCCACTCACTGTCACCGGTGGTGAAGGTGTGCGTACCGCCCGGCTCCAGCTCGACGATCCGCAGGCTGCTGTGCGCCCACCCGGCCCGCTTGGGGTCGATGTCGAGGACGTGGTTCGCGTCCGCGGTGCTCCCGCGCGCGATGTACAGGTCGTTGCTCATGCTGCCCTCACAACAGTCCTACGGCGGTGTCCACGGCGGCGGCCACGTTCCCGTCCGCCGGGTAGAGCAGCGAGCGCCCGACCACCAGGCCCCGCACGGTGGGCAGCTGAAGCGCGCCGCGCCACTTCTCGTACGCCCCGTCCTGGTCCTCAGCGGTGCCGCCGACCTCACCGCCCAGCAGCACGGCGGGCAGCGTGGACGTCTCCATGACCTCGGCCATGTCGTCGGGGTTGTCGGTGACCGGGACCTTCAGCCAGGTGTAGGCGGAACTTCCGCCCAGGCCCGAGGCGATGGCGATGGACTTGGTGACGGCCTCGGCGGACAGGTCGTTCCTGAGGCGGCCCTCGGGGGTGCGGCGGCTGATGAACGGCTCGACGAAGAGGGGGAGCCGGCGCGCGGCCATGTCGTCGATCGCGCGGGCCGTGGTCTCCAGCGTGGTGAGGGAGCCCGGGTCGTCGTAGTCGATCCGCAGCAGCAGCTTGCCCGCGTCGAAGCCGAGCCGCTCGATGTCCTCGGCGCGGTGGCCGGTGAAGCGGTCGTCGAGCTCGAAGACGGCGCCCTGGAGGCCGCCGCGGTTCATCGAGCCCATGACGACCTTGCCGTCGAGGGCGCCGAGCAGCAGCAGGTCGTCGAGGATGTCGGCGGTCGCGAGGACGCCGTCGACGCCGGGGCGGGACAGCGCCAGGCAGAGGCGCCGCAGCAGGTCGGCGCGGTTGGCCATGGCGAGCTTGCGGTCGCCGATGCCCAGGGCGCCGCGGGCCGGGTGGTCGGCGGCGACGATCATCAGGCGGCCGTTGTCGCCCAGCAGCGGCCGACGGGGGCGTCGGGCCGCCGCCTCGGCGATCGCCTCGGGGCGGTGGGCGCGCAGGCGGACGAGTTCGGAGACGTCGACGGTCACAGGACCGCCCCCGCGGTGAGCGCGGCCGCCACCTCGTCGGGGGTCGGCATGGCGGACGAGCACTCCAGGCGGGAGGCGACGATGGCGCCGGCCGCGTTGGCGTGCCGCATGATCCGCTCCAGGTCCCAGCCCTCCAGCAGACCGTGGCAGAGGGAGCCGCCGAAGGCGTCGCCGGCGCCGAGTCCGTTGAGGACGTTCACCGGCAGCGGCGGAACCTCGGCGGACTCGCCCTTGCTGTTGACGGCCAGGACGCCCTTGGGGCCCTGCTTGACCACGGCGAGTTCGACACCGGCGTCCAGCAGCGCCTGCGCGGCGGCCCGGGGTTCGCGCACCCCGGTGGCGACCTCCACCTCGTCGAGGTTGCCGACGGCCACGGTGGTGTGCTTCAGGGCCTCGGCGTAGAAGGGGCGGGCGGCGTCGGGCTCGGACCAGAACATGGGACGCCAGTCGAGGTCGAACACCGTCGTGCCGGCCTTCGCGCGGTGGGCGAGCGCCGCCAGCGTCGCCGTACGGCTCGGTTCCTCGCTCAGGCCGGTGCCGGTGACCCAGAAGATCCGGGTCTCGCGGATGGCGTCGAGGTCGAGCTCGTGGGCGTCGATCTCCAGGTCGGGCGCCTTGGGCTTGCGGTAGAAGTACAGCGGGAAGTCGTCCGGCGGGAAGACCTCGCAGAAGGTGACCGGGGTCGGCAGTCCGGCGACCGGGGTGACCCAGCGGTCGTCGACGCCGAAGCCGCGCAGCGCCTCGTGGAGGTAGGTGCCGAAGGGGTCGTCGCCGGTGCGGGTGATCACCGCGGTGGACCGGCCGAGCCGGGCCGCGGCGACCGCCACGTTGCTCGCCGAGCCGCCCAGGAACTTCCCGAAGGTCGTGACCTGCGGGAGTGGCACGCCCGTCTGCAGCGGATAGAGGTCCACTCCGATCCGCCCCATGGTGATCAGGTCGTACGCCATCGACTTCCCTTCGTCCCGCCCGGCCGGTGCGCCTCGGTATCGGCTCTCCACGGCTTTGTAGTCCGGCGCGGTACGCCCTGTCAATCCTTTGTCCAGACATTCGGACCAGCCCTTGACACCCCTCTCGTGAGACCGCACTCTGGCGGCCATGACGTCGTTGTCACCTCAGTCCTCAGTTTCCGGCCTTTCCCGTATCCGCGTCGGATCCGCCCCCGACAGCTGGGGTGTCTGGTTCCCGGACGACCCCGCCCAGGTGCCCTGGCAGCGCTTCCTCGACGAGGTCGCGCAGTCCGGCTACGAGTGGATCGAGCTGGGCCCCTACGGCTATCTGCCGACCGATCCCGCCGTCCTCACCGAGGAGACGGCCAGGCGTGGCCTGAAGGTGTCGGCCGGCACGGTCTTCACCGGGCTGCACCACGGCGAGGCCGTCTGGGAGAAGACCTGGGCGCACGTCGCGGACAACGCGGTCCTCGCGCAGGCGATGGGCGCCAAGCACCTCGTCGTCATCCCGTCCTTCTGGCGGGACGACAAGACCGGCGAGGTGCTGGAGCCGGACACGCTGACGCCCGAGCAGTGGCGCAATCTCACTTCGCTGACCGAGCGGCTGGGCAAGGAGGTGCGGGAGCGGTACGGGCTGCGGATCGTCGTCCATCCGCACGCCGACACCCACATCGACAGCGAGGAGAACGTCGTCCGGTTCCTGGACGGCACGGACTCCGACCTGGTGTCGCTCTGTCTCGACACCGGGCACTACGCCTACTGCGGCGGCGACAGCGTCAAGCTCATCGAGACCTACGGTGAGCGCATCGGCTACCTGCACCTCAAGCAGGTCGACCCGGAGATCCTGGCGGACGTGCGGGCCAACCAGGTGCCGTTCGGGCCGGCCGTCGCGCGGGGCGTGATGTGTGAGCCGCCGGCGGGGGTGCCGGAGTTGGGGCCGGTGCTGGAGGCCGCGGCGAAGCTGGATGTCGATCTGTTCGCGATCGTCGAGCAGGACATGTATCCGTGCGAGCCGGACAGGCCGTTGCCGATCGCGCAGCGGACCCGGGCGTTTCTGAGGTCGTGCGGGGCGTAGCCCTCCGGGGGTTCCGCCGACGTCACGTACGTCACAAAAGTCCGGTTTCTGTCACATACCGTCCACAGGCCCTCCCCTCTCCTCACCCCCTGTCGTTCAACGGTGCACAGGCTTGCTGATCAGCAGGGAGGTGCACCTCATGACCGACCGAAGGCTGTGGTCGTACAAGGAGATCGCGGCGCACATCAAGGTGCAGCCGGACACCGTGCGGTCGTACCGCAAGCACGGGCTGTTGCCGCCGCCCGATCATGTGGAGAACGGCAAGCCCTATTGGTACGCCGACACCGTCCGCGCCTGGGTGGCGTCCCGGCCGGGCAACCGGGGGCGCAGACAGGACTGACGCCCTCGGGCGTGCCCTCAGCTCCACGGTTCGATGACCGTGACCCCTGTCCCCGGTGCCGTGCCCATCGCCGCCAGTGCGGCGGGTACCGCGGGCAGGGGGATGGAGGACGTGACCAGGAGGTCGGGGCGCAGGACGCCGGAGCGGACGAGTTCCAGCATGGCCGGGTAGGTGTGGGCGGCCATGCCGTGGCTGCCGAGGAGTTCCAGTTCCAGGGCGATCGCGCGGGCCATGGGGACGGGGGTCAGGCCGTCGGGTGAGGGGAGGAGACCGACCTGGACGTGGCGGCCTCGGCGGCGCAGGCCGTTCACCGAGGCGGCGCAGGTGGTGGGGGCGCCGAGGGCGTCCAGGGAGAGGTGGGCGCCGCCGCCGGTCAGGTCGCGGACCGCCTGTGCGGTGTCCGGGGTGGTCGTCGCGTCGACGCACTCCGCCGCGCCGAACCGGCGTGCCAGGTCCAGGGCTCGGGGTGAGACGTCCACCGCGATGACCCTCGCGCCCGATGCCGCCGCGATCATCACCGCCGAGAGACCGACACCGCCACAGCCGTGGACGGCCACCCACTCCCCCGCCGCCACCCGGCCCTGCTGCACGACCGCGCGGAACGCCGTGGCGAACCGGCAGCCGAGCGAGGCGGCGGTGGCGTAGGACAGGTCGTCGGGGATCGCCACCAGGTTCACGTCGGCATGGTCGAGCGCCACGTACTGGGCGAAGGAGCCCCAGTGGGTGAAACCGGGCTGGGTCTGGCGTTCGCACACCTGCTGGTCTCCCGCCGCGCATGCCCCGCAGCCGCCGCAGGCGCAGACGAAGGGGACGGTCACGCGGTCGCCGGGGTGCCACCCGGTGACCCGGTCGCCGACCACCTCCACGACACCGGCGAGTTCGTGGCCGGGAACGTGCGGGAGGGTGATGTCCGGGTCGTGGCCCATCCAGCCGTGCCAGTCGCTGCGGCACAGGCCGGTCGCCTCGACACGGACCACGACACCGTGCTCCGCGGGCCGGGGGTCGGCCACGTCCCGTACCTCGGCCGGTTCCCCGTACCGCTCGAACACCACAGCCCGCATGCGCCCGTCCTCCACTCCCCGCTTGACGTCGGTTCCTCCGGTCGGCCGGAGATCGCCGCTTCCGGCGGAACGTTAGGGCCTGTCCGGCGGATCATGCCGCAGACGCGGGGCCTGGCACGCCCATCTGCCGCGTTGTCGTCGGTCGCCGACGCGCCGCGTCGACTCCCTCCTCCGCCTTGCAGCTGGACACCCCAGGCCCCGCTCACCTGCGCTGATGGGTCGCCGTGGGTTTCCTGCGACCTGCTCCGCCGGACAGGCCCTAGCCGTGTGCCGTGACCTTGTCCCGGGCCGGGGTGGCGTCCGTGGACGGTATGGACTCGCCCTCGCTGAGGCCGAAGCGGGAGTGGAAGCGGCGCAGGGGGGCCGGGGCCCACCAGGTGGCGCGGCCGGTGAGCCGCATGATCGCGGGGACGAGAAGGCTGCGGACGACCATGGCGTCCATGAGGACGGCCAGGGCGATACCGAGGCCGAGCATCTTGGTGTTGGTCACGCGTGAGGTGCCGATGGCGACCATGACGACCGCCAGGATGACCGCGGCCGCGGTGATCAGGCCGCCCGTGCGCTGGAGGCCGAGGCGGACCGCGCGGGCGTGGTCGCCGGTGTGGTCGTACTCCTCCTTGATGCGGGAGAGCAGGAACACGCCGTAGTCCATGGAGAGGCCGAAGGCGACGCAGAACATGATGACGGGCAGGGTCGTCTCTATGGAGCCGGTGCTGGTGAAGCCGAGCAGGCCGGAGAGATGGCCGTCCTGGAAGACCCAGACCACCGCGCCGAACATCGCGGTCAGGCTGAGCGCGTTCAGGATCACCGCCTGGATCGGTATGAGCACACTGCCGGTCAGCAGGAAGACCAGCAGCAGCGTGACGATCGCGATGAAGGCGGCGGCCCAGGGCAGTTGGCCGCCTATGGCGTGCTTGGAGTCGACGAGGACGGCCGCGGCCCCGGTCACCTTGGTGTCGAAGGGGGCCTTCGTCTCGCGCAGGTCGCCCACCAGGCGCTGCGCCGCGTCGTCGACGGACTCGCCCTTGGGCAGCACGGTGAAGTACGCCGCGTCGCCCTTCACCAGGGGGCCGTCGACGCGCACCACCTCGGGAAGGGCGGCGACCCGCTTCTTGTAGGCGGCGTACTGCGCCGGTGTGGCCTTGCCCTCGGCGAGCACTTCGAGTCCGCCGCCGGGGCTGCCCGGGAAGCCGTCCCTGATGTGCTGCTGGACGGTGTGGGACTCGGCGGAGGAGGGCAGCTGGCGGTCGTCCGCGGTGCCGAACTTCACACCCAGGAACGGCAGTCCGAGGACGATCAGGGCGGCGGTGGTGGCCACCGCGAAGAACGGGGCGCGGCGCATGACCAGGTTCGCCGCACGCGCCCAGGCGGTGCCCTCCGTGCCCTGCGTGTCCGCGGTGGCGTCGGTGTCACCGGTGTCGCCGGGCTTCGGCTTGCCGCGGCGCGGCAGGCGGCGCAGGTCGAGGGAGTTGACCCGGTCGCCGAGCAGCATCAGCGCCGCGGGGAGCAGGATCAGGGCGGCTCCGGCGGCCAGCAGGACGACCGCGGTGCCGGCGTAGGCGAAGGACCGCAGGAAGTACTGCGGGAAGACGAGCATCGCCGCCAGGGAGACGGCGACCGTGAGCGCGGAGAACAGGACCGTGCGGCCGGCCGTGCGCAGGGTGGTGGCCACGGCGGCCCGGGTGTCGGCGCCGGTGGCGAGTTCCTCGCGGAAGCGGCGGACGATGAACAGGGCGTAGTCGATGGCGAGACCCAGGCCCAGGGCGGTGGTGAGGTTCATCGCGAAGATCGAGACGTCGGTGAACTCCGCGAGACCGCTCAGCACCGCGTTGGTCCCGAGGATGGCGACGATGCCTACGGCGAGCGGGAGCAGGGCCGCGATCGCGCTGCCGAAGACCATCACCAGGAGCACCAGCGTGATCGGGAGCGCGATCATCTCGGCGCGGGTGAGGTCCTCCTGGATGATCGTCTGCATCTCGTGCCGCACGGCGACGATGCCGCCGACCTTGACGTCCACCGGTCCCCGCGTGCCGCGGTACTGCGGCGCGATGCGGTCCAGGGTCTCGCCCATGGTCTTCTCGTCACCGGTGATGCGGGCGGCGATCAGCGCCTCGTGGCCGTCCTGGGCGCGCAGGGCAGGTGCCTTGGACTGCCAGTAGGAACCGACGCCCGTGACGCCCTTCTCCCCCGACAGGCGCGCGGTGAGGCGGTCGGCCTCCGCGGCGACCGCCGGATCGTCCACCGAGGCGCCGCCCGCGTCGAGCAGCAGCAGGAGGTTGGGCTGGGAGTCGGGGAACTCGCGCTCCAGCGCCTTGGTGGCGTACGTCGACTCCGCGTCGGGGTCCTCCCAGCCGCCGCTGCCCAGCCGGTCGGCGACGCCGCTGCCGGCCAGCACGGCGAGCACGGTGAGCACCAGGGCCGCGAGCAGCGACAACCGGGGGCGGGCGGTCACGAGGCGCGTCCAGCCTCCGACGCGGGGCGGCCTGTTGACTTCGGTCATTGTGCGGTGTCCCCTTCACCTGATCCGTGCTCCCGTGCGCCCCCGCGGGCAGGCGGCATGGATCCGCCGTTGCCATAGACTGGCAAACACGAGAGATCGCTCGCGTTTCTCCAGAATGCGAGCGTCCACTCGTATTTGTCAATCACGTTCGGAGATCTGGGGATAACGCGTGTCCGACAACGTGTCCGACAACAAGGCCGGCGACGTGTCCGACGGTCAGGAGAAGACACAGCCGCGCCGCAGACAGGCGCGCGGCGAGCGCCGGATCGCCCAGCTGCTCGAGGCCGCCGCGACCGTCTTCACCACCACCGGCTACACGGCGGCCAGCACCAACGCCATCGCCCGCGAGGCGGGCGTCTCACCCGGCACGCTGTACCAGTTCTTCCCGAACAAGGAAGCGATCGCCATCGAGCTCGGCGACCGCCTCATGCACGAGATGCGGGACACGTACGGCGAGGCACTCGCCCCGGTCGATCCCGCGACCCCTCTGGAGGAGGCGGTCGGGGCGGCCGTCGACCGCTTCATCGCCTTCAACTGCGAACACCCCGTTTTCTTCGCGCTGATGCACGGCCCCGACATCCCCGGCCGGATCACCGAGGAGCACGACGCCCTGCACGCGACCCTGCTCGCCCGCATAGAGGGCCTCCTCTCGTCGTTCCTGCCCGACGCACCCCGGGCCGACCTCGTCCGCACCGCGAACATGTGTCTCGGGCTGTACAAGGCGGGCCTGGAACTGGCACTGGGGCACGAGGGCGCCGAACGCGAGGCGTACGTCCAGGAGCTGAAGAACGCACTGATCCGCTACCTGGGCCCGCTGGTCGGCGACCGCTTGGGCCGCGCGGCACGGACGCGCCCCTGACTTCTTGGAGAAATACCCCCTAGGGGTATAACGTGAGGAGCGCGAGCCCCCTCGTGGGCCTCGTCGGCCCCATATGCCCCGATGAGGAGTAACGACATGACCGCCCAGACCGACACCCAGGGAACCGTCACCACCGTCTACAAGGTGAGCGGAATGAGCTGCGGCCACTGCGAGGGCGCGGTCTCCGGCGAGATCTCCGAGCTTCCCGGTGTCAGCTCGGTGAAGGCCGTCGCCTCCACCGGTGAGGTCACCGTCGTCTCCGCCGCGCCGCTCGAGGAGGCCGCCGTGCGTGCCGCGGTCGACGAGGCCGGCTTCGAACTCGTCGGACAGGCCTGAGAAATCTCGCTCTCTGCCCCGTCCGGACCGTGCCGACCAGCTGATACTGGTTCCGCACGATCCGGTCCGTCGCCTGGAGTCCGGACATGACCAGCACCACCACCACGGTCCCCACAGCCGCCCCGGCCGCCGAGGTCGAGCTGCACATCGGCGGGATGACCTGCGCCTCCTGCGCGGCCCGCGTCGAGAAGAAGCTCAACCGCATGGAGGGCGTCACCGCCACGGTGAACTACGCGACGGAGAAGGCGAAGGTCAGCTACCCGCCGGGAACCGAGGTCGCCGACCTGATCGCGACGGTGGTGAAGACGGGGTACACGGCCGAGGAACCCGAACCGCCGCGCGAGGAAGCCCCGGCAGGAGACCAGGGCCACACCGCGGGCCACGACGAGGATCCCGAACTGTGGGCCCTGCGCCGGCGCCTCGCGGTGTCCGCCCTGCTGTCCCTCCCGGTCGTCGTGCTGGCGATGGTCCCCGCGCTCCAGTTCGACAACTGGCAGTGGCTCTCCCTCACCCTCGCCGCGCCCGTCGTCGTCTGGGGCGGCCTGCCCTTCCACAAGGCCGCCTGGACGAACGCCCGGCACGCCGCCGCGACCATGGACACCCTCGTGTCCATCGGCACGCTGGCGGCCTTCCTGTGGTCCCTGTGGGCCCTGTTCTTCGGCGACGCGGGCATGCCCGGCATGCGGCACGGCTTCGACCTCACCGTCTCCCGTACGGACGCCTCCTCGACCCTCTACCTCGAAGTCGCCGCCGGAGTCACCGCCTTCATCCTGCTGGGCCGCTACCTGGAGGCCCGCTCCAAGCGGCACGCGGGCGCGGCGCTGCGGGCGCTGATGGAGCTCGGGGCGAAGGACGTGGCCGTGCTGCGGGACGGGCGCGAGGTGCGGATCCCGGTGAGCCGGCTGGCCGTCGGGGACCGTTTCGTCGTACGGCCCGGCGAGAAGATCGCCACCGACGGCACCGTCACGGAGGGGATCTCCGCCGTCGACGCCTCCATGCTGACCGGCGAGTCGGTGCCGGTGGACGTGACGGTCGGCTCCGCCGTCACCGGCGCGACCGTGAACGCCGGCGGGCGTCTCGTCGTCGAGGCCACCCGGGTCGGCGCCGACACCCAGCTCGCGCGGATGGCGCAGCTGGTCGAGGACGCGCAGAACGGCAAGGCCGAGGTGCAGCGGCTCGCCGACCGGATCTCCGCGGTCTTCGTGCCGGTGGTGCTGCTGATCACCGCCGCCACCTTCGGCGCCTGGCTCGGCCTCACCCACGACACGGTCGCCGCCTTCACCGCCGCCGTCGCCGTACTGATCATCGCCTGCCCGTGCGCCCTCGGGCTGGCCACACCGACCGCCCTGATGGTCGGCACCGGACGCGGCGCCCAGCTCGGCATCCTCATCAAGGGCCCCGAGGTCCTGGAGTCCACGCGTCGCGTCGACACCGTCGTCCTCGACAAGACCGGCACGGTGACGACCGGCCGTATGACCCTCCAGGAGGTGTACGTGGCCGAGGGCGCCGACGAGAAGCAGGTGCTGCGGCTCGCGGGCGCCCTGGAGCACGCCTCCGAGCACCCCGTCGCCCGGGCGGTGGCCACCGGCGCCGAGGAGCGCGCGGGAACGCTGCCGGGCGCCGAGCACTTCGAGAACGTGCCCGGGCGGGGCGTACGCGGCCGCGTGGAGGGCCACGAGGTGGCCGTGGGACGGCTCGCCGAGTACACCGACGCGCTCCCCGGGGAGCTGGCCCGCGCGAGGGACGAGGCCGAGCGGCGCGGCCGTACCGCCGTCGTGGTCGGCTGGGACGGAGAAGCCCGCGGAGTCCTCGCGGTCGCCGACGCCGTCAAGGAGACCAGCGCCGAGGCGGTCCGCGAGCTGCGCGCGCTCGGGCTCACCCCGGTGCTGCTGACCGGCGACAACCGAACGGTGGCCGAGACCGTGGCGGAGGCCGTGGGGATCGAGCGGGTGGTGGCCGAGGTACTGCCCGAGGACAAGGTCGACGTCGTACGGCGGCTGCAGGACGAGGGGCGGACCGTGGCCATGGTCGGCGACGGCGTCAACGACGCGGCCGCGCTCGCCACCGCCGACCTGGGGCTCGCGATGGGGACCGGGACGGACGCGGCGATCGAGGCGAGCGATCTGACGCTGGTGCGCGGGGACCTTCGGGTGGCCGCGGACGCGATCCGGCTCTCGCGGCGGACGCTTTCCACGATCAAGGGCAACCTCGTGTGGGCCTTCGGATACAACGTGGCCGCGCTGCCGCTGGCCGCGGCGGGACTGCTGAACCCGATGATCGCGGGGGCGGCGATGGCGTTCTCTTCGGTGTTCGTGGTGACGAACAGTCTCCGTCTGCGTACGTTTCGTTGAGCCATACCCAGCGTTACCTGCGGTTACCCCCGCGTTTCGGGCAGCCGGGGGCCTCAGCCCCCTGGAGTCCGGCGCGAGCCTCACATAAGCTCTTCACAAGGCTCGCGCATCATCCTTACGCTGGGGTCTCGATTTTCATACCGAGCCTCTTGCGCATCTAACGGGACAAATGCAAGAGACGCAGATCACAGTGATGTGAACGTAACCATCGAAGGGGTTCGAAGGTCTAAGTTGGCGATGTCAGGAAGCGTCTTGGGGGGCGCCGACTGGCATCTGGGGATGTCTTGGGGGACTTCCTCAGAGATGCGTTGCCGGGACACGTACACCGGGAAGCTTTGAGCGGCCCTCCCTGCGTGCGCTGTCCCGGCAGACCGCACACCGAGCAGTACGGCGAGTTTTGCTCGTTCTGCTCAAACAGCGATTCAGGCGCTGGTCTCATAGACGCCCGGCCGGATCCCGTGGGGGGAATCCGCACCGGGACATGGGAAGGCGCCCTGGACGTCGGCCCGTGGGGGGACCGACGCCAGGGCGCTTTCTGTTCTCCGCGCACATGAAGCATGTCTGCGCGCGCATGCCCACGGCATCGAGCACGAGGAGGCCCCGCACCCGACAGTCGGGTACGGGGCCTGGAAAAGATGCGCTCAGCGCTGCTCGACCGGCACGAAGTCGCGTTCCACCACACCCGTGTAGATCTGGCGCGGGCGGCCGATGCGGGAGCCGGGCTCCTTGATCATCTCGTGCCACTGGGCGATCCAGCCCGGGAGGCGGCCGAGGGCGAAGAGGACCGTGAACATCTCGGTCGGGAAGCCCATGGCGCGGTAGATCAGGCCGGTGTAGAAGTCGACGTTGGGGTAGAGGCTGCGCGAGACGAAGTAGTCGTCGGAGAGCGCGTGCTCCTCCAGCTTCAGGGCGATGTCCAGCAGCTCGTCGGACTTGCCGAGGGCCGAGAGGACGTCGTGCGCGGCGGCCTTGATGATCTTGGCGCGCGGGTCGAAGTTCTTGTAGACCCGGTGGCCGAAGCCCATCAGGCGGACACCGTCCTCCTTGTTCTTCACCTTGCGGATGAAGGAGTCGACGTCGCCGCCACTGGCCTGGATGCCCTCGAGCATCTCCAGCACCGACTGGTTGGCACCACCGTGCAGCGGGCCCCACAGGGCGGAGATGCCGGCGGAGATCGAGGCGAACATGTTCGCCTGCGAGGAACCGACCAGGCGGACCGTCGAGGTCGAACAGTTCTGCTCGTGGTCCGCGTGCAGGATGAGCAGCTTGTCCAGGGCGGACACGACGACCGGGTCGAGCTCGTAGTCCTGCGCCGGGACCGAGAAGGTCATACGGAGGAAGTTCTCGACGTAACCGAGGTCGTTGCGCGGGTAGACGAACGGGTGACCGATCGACTTCTTGTACGCGTACGCGGCGATCGTCGGAAGCTTGGCGAGCAGACGGATCGTCGAGAGGTTGCGCTGCTTCTCGTCGAACGGGTTGTGGCTGTCCTGGTAGAACGTGGACAGCGCGGAGACGACCGAGGAAAGCATGGCCATCGGGTGGGCGTCGCGGGGGAAGCCCTTATAGAAGTTCTTGACGTCCTCGTGCAGCAGCGTGTGCTGTGTGATGTCGTTCTGGAAGGACGAGAGCTCGTCGACCGTCGGCAGCTCGCCGTTGATCAACAGGTAGGCGACCTCCAGGAAGGTGGAGCGCTCCGCCAACTGCTCGATCGGGTAGCCGCGGTACCGGAGGATGCCGGCCTCGCCGTCGAGGTAGGTGATGGCGGATTTATAGGCGGCGGTGTTGCCGTAGCCGCTGTCCAGGGTGACCAGACCGGTCTGGGCGCGGAGCTTCCCGATGTCGAAGCCCTTGTCGCCGACGGTGCTGTCGATCACCGGGTAGGTGTACTCGCCATCGCCGTACCGCACTACTACAGAGTTGTCGCTCACGTCATCCCTCACCGACGTTGTGCCTCTTCTTCGAGGTTGCCCTGACTGTCTCTACCATCCCCCATTTGGCGCAGGAGAGTGCACTCGGGGTCGGCCATTGGGCTTATCGGCGGCACTCAGTGCCGCCAACCCGCTCATCCTGCCCCCTCCGTTCCCCAACCGGAAGTGCTCTGTGACCTTCGTGACTCATTTGATCGATCATTTTTTGTGATCCTCACCCTTGCCGTCACCGGGCGCAGGTGGCAAGGGGTCAGGCGCCGGAAAGTCTGAAGTCGAGTGCCGTGCAGCGCCGTCCCGCCGACACCGTGCGCACGGCCTGCCCGATCGCCTTGCGCGAACCGACCAGGACGACCAGCTTCTTCGCCCGGGTGACCGCCGTGTAGAGCAGGTTCCGCTGAAGCATCATCCAGGCGCCCGTGGTGACGGGGATCACCACGGCGGGATATTCACTTCCCTGCGACCGGTGAATGGTCACCGCGTACGCGTGGGCCAGCTCGTCCAGTTCGTCGAATTCGTACGGAACCTCCTCGTCCTCGTCCGTCAGCACCGTCAGGCGCTGTTCGACCGGGTCGAGCGAGGTGACCACGCCCACGGTGCCGTTGAAGACACCGTTGGTGCCCTTCTCGTAATTGTTGCGAATCTGCGTGACCTTGTCGCCGACGCGGAAGACCCGCCCGCCGAACCGCTTCTCCGCCAGGTCGGGCCGGCCGGGCGTGATGGCCTGCTGGAGCAGGCCATTGAGGGTGCCGGCGCCGGCGGGACCCCGGTGCATGGGGGCCAGGACCTGTACGTCCCGGCGCGGGTCGAGGCCGAACTTGGCCGGAATGCGACGAGCGGCCACGTCGACCGTGAGCCGGCCGGCCTCCTCGGTGTCGTCCTCGACGAAGAGGAAGAAGTCCTTCATGCCGTCCGTGACCGGGTGCTGCCCGGAGTTGATCCGGTGGGCGTTGGTCACCACGCCCGACTGCTGGGCCTGGCGGAACACGCGGGTCAGGCGCACGGCGGGAATCGGGCTGTCGTCGGCCAGCAGGTCGCGCAGGACCTCGCCGGCGCCGACGCTGGGCAGCTGGTCGACGTCCCCGACGAAGAGCAGATGGGCGCCCGGCGGGACGGCCTTGACCAGCTTGTTGGCGAGGAGCAGGTCCAGCATGGACGCCTCGTCGACCACCACCAGGTCGGCGTCCAGCGGGCGGTCCTTGTCGTAGGCCGCGTCACCGCCCGGCTTGAGCTCCAGCAGCCGGTGGACGGTGGACGCCTCGGCGCCGGTGAGCTCGGCGAGGCGCTTGGCGGCCCGGCCGGTGGGGGCGGCGAGCAGCACCTTGGCCTTCTTGGCGCGGGCCAGCTCCACGATCGAGCGGACCGTGAAGGACTTGCCGCAGCCGGGGCCACCGGTGAGGACGGCGACCTTCTCGGTGAGGGCGAGCCGGACGGCGGCCTCCTGCTCGGGCGCGAGGTCGGCGCCCGTACGTCCCTTCAGCCAGGTCAGCGCCTTGTCCCAGGCCACCTGCCCAAAGCCCGGCATCCGGTCCTCCCCGGTGCGCAGCAGGCGCAACAGCTGGGCGGAGAGGGAGAGTTCGGCGCGGTGGAAGGGGACGAGGTAGATGGCGGTGACCGGGGTGCCGTCGTCCGGGCCCGGCACCTTCTCCCGTACGACACCGGGGTCGCCGCCGTCCTCGGGGACCTGCGCCAGCTCGGCGAGGCACTCGATGACAAGGCCGGTGTCGACCTGGAGCAGTTTGACGGCGTCCGCGATCAGCCGCTCCTCGGGCAGGAAGCAGTGGCCCTGGTCGGCGGACTGCGACAGCGCGTACTGCAGGCCCGCTTTGACGCGCTCCGGGCTGTCGTGCGGGATGCCGACGGACTGGGCGATCTTGTCGGCGGTGAGGAAGCCGATGCCCCAGACGTCGGAGGCCAGGCGGTACGGCTGGTTCTTCACCACGGAGATCGAGGCGTCGCCGTACTTCTTGTAGATGCGCACGGCGATGGACGTGGACACCTCGACGGTCTGGAGGAAGAGCATGACCTCCTTGATCGCCTTCTGTTCCTCCCAGGCGTCGGCGATCTTCTTCGTGCGCTTGGGGCCGAGCCCGGGGACCTCGATGAGCCGCTTCGGCTCCTCCTCGATGATGGTCAGGGTGTCCAGGCCGAAGTGCTGGGTGATGCGGTCGGCGAAGACCGGGCCGATGCCCTTGACCAGGCCCGAGCCGAGGTAGCGCCGGATGCCCTGGACGGTGGCCGGGAGGACCGTCGTGTAGTTCTCCACGTGAAATTGTTTTCCGTACTGCGCGTGCGAGCCCCAGCGGCCCTCCATGCGCAGGGACTCACCGACCTGGGCGCCGAGCAGCGCGCCGACGACCGTGAGCAGGTCGCCGCCGCCCCTGCCGGTGTCGACACGGGCGACCGTGTAGCCGTTCTCCTCGTTGGCGTACGTGATCCGCTCCAGGACGCCTTCGAGCACGGCCAGTCGCGGCTCGCCCGTGGAGCCCCCCGCCTGATTGGACATGATCCGACGGTACCGCCCGGCACCGACAGTCCCGGGCCGCCGCCCGAGGGCCAGGGAGCGCATCACGATCGGGTCTCGGGATGGGAGGGAGGGGTTGATTACCGGCGTGTAATCGATTCCAATCCTCCATGTCGTCGATGTAAACGATTCCACGAGTTCCACAAGGAGGTGGACAGGCGATGGCGAGCATCAAGGACGTCGCTGCCGCGGCCGGTGTATCGGTCGCCACGGTGTCGCGCGTCCTGAACGACCACCCGTCCGTCAGCGACGACGCACGCGCACGCGTGCTGGCCGCCGTCGAGACGCTGGGCTACCGCCCGAACGCCGTCGCCCGTTCGCTGCGCACCGACCAGACCCACACCCTCGGGCTGGTCATCAGCGACGTCATGAACCCGTACTTCACGGAACTGGCCCGCTCCGTCGAGGAGGAGGCCCGCGCGCTCGGTTACAGCGTCATCATCGGCAACGCCGACGAGCGTCCCGACCTCCAGGACCACCACGTACGCAACCTGCTGGACCGCCGGATCGACGGTCTCCTCGTCTCCCCCACCGACGGCGGCTCGCCGTTGATGCTGGACGCGGCGCGCGGGGGGACGCCGATGGTCTTCGTGGACCGGTGGATCCCGGGCGTGGACGTGCCGGTCGTCCGGTCGGACGGGCAGGCGGCCGTACGGGATCTGGTCGCGCATCTGCACGGCCTGGGGCACCGCAGGCTCGCCATCATCGCGGGGCCCGCGGCGACCACGACCGGGCGGGAGCGCGTGGAGGCCTTCCGCGCGGCGCTGGCCGCGTACGGTCTCGGGCTCCCGGAGGCCTACATCGGCCAGGGCGACTTCCAGGCCGAGAGCGGGCGCCGGGTCACCGACGGCTTCCTCGACCTGCCCGAGCCGCCCGAGGTCGTCTTCGCCGCGGACAACCTGATGGCGCTGGGCGCGCTGGACGCCGTACGCGCGCGTGGGCTGCGTGTTCCCGACGACATCGCGCTCGCCGCGTTCGACGACATCCCGTGGTTCGTGCACACCGACCCGCCGATCACCGCGATCGCCCAGCCCACGGGCGAACTGGGGCGTGCCGCGGTGCGTGCGCTGGTCGACCGCATCGAGGGGCGGCCCGGCGAGTCCGTCACCCTCCCCGCCCGTCTCGTCGTACGCCGCTCGTGCGGCGAGCCGGCGCCCCTCGACTCTCCCCCCGAGTCGTCCCCCGCGCAGTCCCCCGCTGCGCAGTCCCCCGTAAGAAGGAGCAAGTCGTGAGCAACCCGGACGAGTTGCTGCGCATCGAGGGCATACGCAAGTCCTTCCCCGGCGTGGTCGCGCTCGACGGCGTCGACTTCGATCTGCGCCGCGGCGAGGTGCATGTGCTGCTCGGTGAGAACGGCGCCGGCAAGAGCACGCTCATCAAGATGCTGTCGGGTGCGTACACGCCGGACGCCGGACGCATCCTGGTCGGCGGCGAAGAGGTCCGCATCGCCGGAGCGCAGGATTCCGAACGCCTCGGGATCGCCACCATCTACCAGGAGTTCAACCTGGTTCCCGATCTGACGGTCGCCGAGAACATCTTCCTGGGACGGCAGCCCCGCCGCCTCGGGATGATCGACCGCAAGCGGATGGAGGCCGAGGCCGCCGAGCTGCTGGAGCGCGTCGGCGTGAACGTGTCGCCCCGCGCGCGGGTGCGTGAACTGGGTATCGCGCGGCTTCAGATGGTGGAGATCGCGAAGGCGCTGAGCCTGAACGCCCGCGTGCTGATCATGGACGAGCCGACCGCCGTGCTCACCTCCGAGGAGGTGGAGAAGCTCTTCGCCATCGTGCGCACGCTGCGCGAGGACGGCGTGGGAGTCGTCTTCATCACGCACCACCTGGAGGAGATCGCCGCCCTCGGCGACCGCGTCACCGTCATCCGCGACGGCAAAAGCGTCGGACAGGTCCCCGCGACCACGCCCGAGGACGAGCTCGTACGCCTCATGGTGGGGCGCTCCATCGAGCAGCAGTACCCGCGCGAACGGCCGGACACCGGAGCCGCGTTGCTGACCGTGGAGGGACTCACCCGCGACGGTGTCTTCCACGACGTGAGCTTCGAGGTGCGGGCCGGTGAGGTCGTCGGCATCGCCGGGCTCGTCGGAGCGGGCCGCACCGAGGTCGTCCGGGCCGTGTTCGGCGCCGACCCCTACGACAAGGGCGACGTGAAGGTCGACGGCGCCCAGGTGCGGCGGCACGACGTCAACGCGGCCATGACGGCCGGGATCGGGCTCGTGCCCGAGGACCGCAAGGGCCAGGGGCTCGTCCTGGACGCCTCCGTCGAGGAGAACCTCGGGCTCGTCACCCTGCGGTCCGCCACCCGCGGCGGACTCGTCGACCTCAAGGGCCAGCGTGACGCGGCCGCCCGGATCGCCGAGCAGCTCGGCGTCCGCATGGCAGGACTCGGCCAGCACGTACGCACCCTGTCCGGCGGCAACCAGCAGAAGGTCGTCATCGGCAAGTGGCTCCTCGCCGACACCAGGGTCCTCATCCTCGACGAGCCCACGCGCGGCATCGACGTCGGCGCCAAGGTCGAGATCTACCAGCTGATCAACGAGCTGACCGCCCAGGGCGCCGCCGTCCTGATGATCTCCAGCGACCTTCCCGAGGTGCTCGGCATGAGCGACCGGGTGCTGGTGATGGCCCAGGGCCGCATCGCGGGCGAACTCACCGCCGCCGAGGCCACTCAGGACGCCGTGATGGCGCTCGCCGTAAGCACACCCACCACCACTGAACCGGAGGCCGGCCGTGGCCGCTGACACGCTCAAGAGCACCACGGGCGCCGGTGGCGCCGCGGCGGTGCGCCGCCTGCTCCTCGACAACGGAGCGCTCACCGCTCTGATCGTCCTCGTCATCGCGCTGTCGGCGCTGTCGGGGGACTTCCTGACCACCGACAACCTGCTCAACATCGGCGTCCAGGCGGCCGTGACCGCCATCCTCGCCTTCGGTGTCACCTTCGTGATCGTCTCGGCGGGCATCGACCTGTCGGTCGGCTCGGTGGCGGCCCTGTCGGCCACCGTCCTGGCCTGGAGCGCCACTTCACACGGCGTGCCGGTCTTCCTCGCCGTGCTCCTGGCCGTCGCCACCGGCATCGCGGCCGGCCTGGTCAACGGCTTCCTCATCGCGTACGGGAAGCTGCCGCCGTTCATCGCGACGCTCGCCATGCTGTCGGTGGGCCGCGGTCTGTCGCTGGTCATCTCCGACGGCTCCCCGATCCCGTTCCCGGACTCGGTCTCCCACCTCGGTGACACCCTCGGCGGCTGGCTGCCGGTGCCGGTGCTCGTGATGGTCGTCATGGGCCTGCTCACCGCGTTCGTGCTCGGGCGGACCTACATCGGACGCTCGATGTACGCGATCGGCGGCAACGAGGAGGCGGCCCGCCTGTCCGGGCTGCGGGTGAAGAAGCAGAAGCTCGCCATCTACGCGCTGTCCGGCCTGTTCGCCGCCGCCGCGGGCATCGTGCTCGCCTCCCGCTTGTCCTCCGCGCAGCCGCAGGCCGCGCAGGGCTACGAGCTGGACGCGATCGCCGCCGTCGTCATCGGCGGGGCGTCCCTCGCGGGCGGTACGGGCAAGGCGTCGGGCACGCTGATCGGCGCGCTGATCCTGGCGGTGCTGCGCAACGGCCTCAACCTGCTGAACGTGTCCGCGTTCTGGCAGCAGGTCGTCATCGGTGTGGTGATCGCGCTGGCGGTGCTGCTCGACACCCTGCGCCGCAAGGCCGGGGCGACCCCGATGGCCGCGGGCACCTCCTCGGGCGGCAAGGGCAAGCAGGCGGCGACGTACGCGCTGGCCGCCGTGGTCACCGTGGCCGTCGTGGGCGCGACCTCCTTCCTGCACAGCGGCGGCTCCTCGGCCGCGACGAACCCGAGGATCGGCCTGTCCCTGTCCACCCTCAACAACCCCTTCTTCGTGCAGATCCGGGCGGGCGCCCAGGCCGAGGCGAAGAAGCTGGGCGTGGACCTGACCGTCACGGACGCCCAGAACGACGCCTCACAGCAGGCGAACCAGCTCCAGAACTTCACCAGTTCCGGACTGGACGCGATCGTCGTCAACCCCGTGGACTCCGACGCGGCCGCGCCGTCGGTACGGGCCGCCGGCAAGGCGAAGATCCCGGTCATCGCCGTGGACCGTGGCGTCAACCAGGCCACCACGGACGCGCTGGTCGCCTCCGACAACATCGCGGGCGGTGAGCTCGCCGCCAAGTCCATCGCGGAGAAGCTCGGCGGCAAGGGCAGGATCGTCATCCTCCAGGGCCAGGCGGGCACCTCCGCCGCCCGGGAGCGCGCCGAGGGCTTCGCCAAGGGGCTGAAGGCCTACCCGGGCATCCAGGTCGTGGCCCAGCAGCCCGCCGACTTCGACCGCACCAAGGGCCTCGACGTGATGTCGAACCTGCTCCAGGCCCACCCGGACGTCCAGGGCGTCATCGCCGCCAACGACGAGATGGCCCTCGGCGCGGTCAAGGCACTCGGCTCCAAGGCCGGGAAGTCCGTCCAGGTCGTCGGCTTCGACGGCACGCCGGACGGCCTGAAGGCGGTCGGGGCAGGCACGCTGTACGCGTCGGTTGCGCAGCAGCCGAGCCAGTTGGGGAAGATCGCCGTGGACAACGCGCTGCGCGCGCTCCAGGGCAAGAAGGTCGAGCAGACGGTGAAGGTGCCGGTGAAGGTGGTCACGAAGGAGAACGTGGCCGGCTTCAGCGGCTGACATCGACGCGGGGGCGGGCGGGTCACGACGACCGCCCGCCTTCCGTCACGCAGACAGTCACGTACACAGGTGCGGACACAGGCACGTACACAGGGGAGTCAACTCATGTACGACTACGACCTGTTGGTCGTAGGGTCGGCCAACGCCGACCTGGTGATCGGAGTCGAGCGGCGGCCCGGGGCCGGGGAGACGGTGCTCGGCTCCGACCTGGCCGTCCACCCGGGCGGCAAGGGCGCCAACCAGGCCGTCGCCGCCGCCCGCCTGGGCGCCCGTACGGCCCTGCTGGCCCGGATCGGCGACGACGCGCACGGCCGGCTGCTGCTGGACTCCCAGCGGGAGGCCGGCGTCGACACGGTGGGCGTCCTGGTGGGCGGCGCGCCGACCGGCGTCGCGCTGATCACGGTGGACCCGTCGGGCGACAACAGCATTGTGGTGTCGCCGGGCGCGAACGGCCGGCTGACGCCGGAGGACGTCCGGGCGGCGGCCGGCCTGTTCCACGCGTCGCGCGTCGTCTCGACGCAGCTGGAGATCCCGCTGGAGACGGTGGTGGAGGTCGTACAGAGTCTGCCCGAGGGGAGCCGCTTCGTCCTGAACCCCTCCCCGCCGCGCCCGCTCCCCTCCGAGGTCCTCGCGGCCTGCGACCCGCTGATCGTCAACGAGCACGAGGCGAGGGTGATTCTGGGCGAGGCCCGCGTGAGCGACCGGCCCGAGGACTGGGCGCGGCTGCTGCTCTCGAAGGGGCCGCGCTCGGTGGTCGTGACCCTGGGCGCGGAGGGGGCGCTCGTGGCGTCGTCGGCGGGTGTCACCCGGGTGGCGTCGGTGAAGGTGGACGCCGTGGACACGACGGGTGCGGGCGACGCGTTCACGGCGGCGCTGGCCTGGCGGTTGGGTGCGGGGGCTTCCTTGTCGGAGGCGGCTTCCTACGCGGCGCGGGTGGGCGCGGCGGCGGTGACGCGGCGGGGTGCGCAGGAGTCGTTCCCCACGGCGGCCGAGGTCGAGGGGCCGGCGGAGGGCGAGGGGCTGTGAAGCGGGGCGGAATCCTGAACCGGCACCTCTGCGGTGCGCTGGCCGAACTGGGCCACGGGGACGGGGTGCTGGTGTGCGACGCGGGCATGCCGATACCGGACGGCCCTCGAGTGGTGGACCTGGCGTTCCGGGCCGGGGTGCCGTCCTTCGCGGAGGTGCTGGAGGGGCTGCTGAGCGAGCTGGTGGTGGAGGGCGCGACGGCGGCGCAGGAGGTACGGGCGGCGAATCCCGGGGCGGCCGCACTGCTGGACGGGCACTTTCCCGACCTGGCGCTGGTGTCGCACGAGCGGCTGAAGGAGCTGTCGGCCCGGGCTCGGCTGGTGGTGCGGACGGGGGAGGCTCGGCCGTACGCGAACGTGCTGCTGAGGTGTGGCGTCTTCTTCTGAGCGACGCCTGTGGAAACTTCGAGGGGGCCCCGTCCGTAGACCGGGCCCCCTCTGCTTTCCCCTCCGCGATCAGAACCCCCGCGATCCCCCCGGATCCCCCTCCAGAAGTTCTGACGCCATGTATGACACCGTCGACGGGGAAAGGGTTGCACCTTCATTCCGGTTTCTTGCCGGAATTTTTTTCAGGGCAGGATCTCCACGTACCCGTCGGTTCCGTGCACGCGGATCCGCTGCCCGTCCCGGATCAGCCGGGTGGCCCGGTCCACGCCCACGACGGCCGGCAGGCCGTACTCCCGGGCGATCACCGCGCCATGGGTCATCAGGCCGCCCACCTCGGTCACCAGGCCCGCGATCCCGACGAACAGCGGCGACCAGCTGGGGTCCGTGAAGGCCGTGACCAGGATGTCGCCCGCCTCGAGATCGGCGTCCGCCAGGTCGAGGACGACGCGGGCCCGTCCCTCGACGGTCCCGGCGGAGACCGGTAGGCCCGCCAGGGCACCGGCCGGCACGTCGTCGCGCCGGTACGCCCCGGTGACGGCCTCGCCGTCCGAGGTGAGGACCCGGGGCGGTGTGAGCGCGTGGTACGACCGGAACGCGTCCTTGCGCTGCTGGATGAGCCGGTGGTCCACCTGGTTCGAGCGCACGACGTCGTGGAGTTCCTGGAACCTGAGGTAGTAGATGTCCTCCTTGTCGGCGAGCACGTCGGCCTGGACGAGGCGCTCGGCCTCCGCCAGCAGGGCCTGCTTGTAGACGAAGTAGCGGCTGATGATGCCGTACTTCGGGTACTCCCGGTAGCCGATGAAGGTGCGGACCCGGTCGATCATCCGCTTGGCCTCGTCGGCCTTCCGCTCCCCGTCCGGCAGGACCCGCAAGCGGGACAGCACGTCCTGTTCCTTCTTCAGCGCCTCCTGCCGCCCCTGTTCGAAGCGTCGTTCGGCGGCGCCCGGCTCGAAGTTCCTGACGTTGTCGAGGATCGCGGGCACGAGTGTGGTGGGGCGCTCGCGCCACCGCGGCCTCGTGATGTCGATCTCGCCGACGCAGCGCATGCCGTACCGGTCGAGGTAGGCCTCTATGGCGTCGCGCGCTGCGGTTCCGCCGCCCGTGACCTTCGCCAGCTCGTCCAGGAAGTCCTCGTCCTCGACGTCCTGGAGGAACGCCACCACCTCCGCGTGCGGGCGGATCACGTCCGCGACGTCGAGCAGCTCCAGTCCCATCTCCGACGTGATGTTGCCGGGGGCGGACAGCGTGAGCGTGTCAGCCGCGTTCTTCTCGCCCAGCCACTCCAGCAGCTTGTCGTTGAGCCACCACGTGGCCTCCATCCCCGCCATGATCACCTGAATGCTCAGGGGATCGCGGAGAACCCGCTTGTGTTCCTCGAAGGCCTCCAGCAGGAAGTCGAACAGCGCCGGTCCGGTCTTCGTCCGGATGTCGCGCTCCAGGGCGGCGACGGACGCCTGGCTGCGCTCGATCAGCTCGGTGACGATGGCCGGATCGGTCTCGATCGGGGCGGGCCCGGCACCGGCCGGCGGCCCGCCGGGGCCCGTGTCCGGGAGGGACGGGACGAAGTCGTCGCGGTCGAGGACGGTCTCCAGCGCGTCCCTGACCAGCGGGTCGCCCTTCCCCATGAGGTCCAGGAGGCCGGCGCGGCTCGCGGGCGAGGCCAGGCGCCGGGTGACGTCGACGAACAGCCTCCCGCCGGCCTCGAGCATCGGCGCCATGGCCGTCAGCTGCCACATGGAGAGCCCCAGGGGCCTCATGGGGTCGGTCATCATCTGCTGATGACCGACGGAGACGTAGACGTGGTTCTCCTGGTCGCCGGTCTCGGGGACGGGGAACAGCGTGGTGATCGGCCGGCTCTGAACGATCCGGAAGTCGTCGTCGACCAGGCACCATTCGATGTCCTGCGGGCGGCCGAAACGCGCCTCGATCCGCCGCCCGAGCCGCACGAGCCGCACGACCTGCGCGTCCGTCAGCGCGGGCTCCTCCTGCCGCCGCGAGTCGATCGCCACTTCCCGCGTGCCGCCGGCCGGCAGGGCGTGCACGGCACGGTGTTTGGCGGCGATCGTCTTGGCTACGACTTCGCCGTCCCGCACCTTGAATACGTCCGGGTTCACCAGGCCGGAGACCAGGGCCTCGCCGAGGCCGAAGCCTGCGTCGACGGTGGCGACCTTCCGGTTGCCCGTGACGGGGTCGGCCGTGAACAGGATGCCGGACGCGTGCGGGAAGACCATCTGCTGCACGACCACGGCCATGTGGACCGTACGGTGGTCGATGCCGTTGCGCCGGCGGTAGGTCACGGCCCGCTCGGTGTACAGCGAGGCCCAGCACCGGCTGATGTGCCGGAGGATCTCCGTCGGCCCCACGACGTTCAGGTAGGTGTCCTGCTGGCCCGCGAAGGAGGCCGTCGGCAGGTCCTCCGCCGTCGCGCTGGACCGGACGGCGTAGGCGGCCTGTTCGCCGAGCCGGGCGAGCTCGCGGGTGATCGCCGTCGCGAGATCGTCCGGGACGGCGATCTCTTCGATGGTCCGGCGGACCTGCGCGCTGAGTGTGCGGATGGCCTCCCGGTCGTCGGGGTTCAGGCGCGACAGCTGGTCCAGCTGATCGTCGATCGACGGCGCCTGCGCCATGATCCGTCGGAAGGCGTCCGTCGTCACGCAGAAGCCGCCCGGCACACGGACTCCGTCGATCCTCGACAGCTCGCCGAGGTGCGCGCCCTTGCCGCCGACGACCGCGACCTGCGTCTCGTCGATCTCCTGAAGATTTAACACGTACTGCTCGCTCATTCGCGATTACCTCCGCTGGCCTCGGCCGACGATTCTGCGTCGTGACCCGGGCCTTGCCGCAAGCCCCCCAGTGTGCTATAACCTGAAACAGGTAAGGAGAGAACTCTCCTTGCCCTTTTTCTTTTTCTGGCCGCTGTCGGCTCCACCCGGTCACGTCCGCCGGAAAGATCTCGCGGCGGCATGTCACATCTCGGCGAGCTGCTCCGTCAATGCGGTGTAACCAACCACCACTTCGCAGGAGCCCACGATGGACGCTCGTCTGAACCTCTTCGGCAACCCGGTCGCGGCCAAGGTCTTCCGGCACATCAACTCGGCGGGCAAGGTGATCGGCGATTCGACACTGCCCGCGGCCACGCAGGAGCTCGTGAAGATCCGGGCCAGCCAGATCAACGGCTGCGGTTTCTGCACCGACATGCACACCAAGGACGCCACGGCCGCCGGGGAGACCGCGCAGCGTCTCCATCTGGTGGCGGCCTGGCGGGAGGCCAAGGTGTTCACGGACGCCGAGCGCGCCGCGCTGGAGCTGGCGGAGCAGGGCACCCGGATCGCGGACGCGGCCGGGGGCGTCACGGAGGAGGCCTGGGCGAACGCCGCCAAGCACTACGACGAGGACCAGCTGGCCGCCCTGGTGTGCCTCATCGCCGTCATCAACGCGTACAACCGTGTGAACGTCATCGTCCAGCAGCCCGCCGGGGACTACGAGCCCGGCATGTTCGGCTGACCGGATGCCGGCGGGGTCCGGCCGTCCACAGTGTGGGGACGGCCGGCCACCCCGGACGTCAGCGGTCCACGTGCTCCACGAACCGCGCCGCTGTCTCCGCCAGCACCTCGCGGCCGTCGCGGGCCCACAGGCCGTCGTTGAACAGCTCGACCTCGATGGGACCGGTGTAGCCCGCGGCCTCGACGTAGCGCTGCCACTCCCGCATGTCGATTGCGCCGTCGCCGATCTGGCCTCGGCCGGTGAGGACGCCCTCGGGCAACGGGGTCGTCCAGTCGGCCAGTTGGAAGGTGTGGATACGGCCCCCCGCACCCGCCCGCGCGATCTGCTCCGGGGCCGTGTCGTCCCACCAGATGTGGTAGGTGTCCACCGTCACGCCCACCTGGTGCGCCGGGAAGCGCTCGGCGATGTCCAGGGCCTGGGCGAGGGTGGAGACCACACAGCGGTCGGAGGCGTACATCGGGTGGAGCGGCTCGATGGCCAGCCGTACGCCGTGCTGCTCCGCGTACGGGCCGAGCTCCGCCAGCGCGTCCGCGATGCGTTCCCGCGCGCCACGCAGGTCCTTCGAACCGGCCGGCAGGCCGCCGGAGACCAGCACGAGCACCTGCGTGCCCAGCGTCGCCGCCTCCTCGATGGCGCGGCGGTTGTCGGCCAGGGCGGTGGCACGCTCCTGCGGGTCGATGGCCGTGAAGAAGCCGCCCCGGCAGAGCGTCGTCACCGTCAGGCCCGCGTCGCGGACCAGCTTCGCCGTCGCCTCCAGGCCGTACTCCGCCACCGGCTCGCGCCAGAGGCCGACGTTGCCGATGCCCAGCTCCCGGCACGCGGCGGCCAGCTCGGGCATCGACAGCTGCTTCACCGTCATCTGGTTGATGGAGAAGCGGGTCAGGTCACCGGTCACTGGGTCACCCCGTACAGCGCGAGCAGGTTCTTCATCCGCTCCTCCGCCAGCTTCGGGTCCGGGAAGAGGCCCAGTCCGTCGGCGAGTTCGTAGGCGCGGGCGAAGTGCGGGAGGGAGCGGGCCGACTGGAGGCCGCCGACCATGGTGAAGTGGGACTGGTGGCCCGCCAGCCAGGCCAGGAAGACCACGCCCGTCTTGTAGAAGCGGGTGGGGGCCTGGAAGAGGTGGCGGGAGAGGTCGACGGTCGGGTCGAGGAGGTCCCGGAAGCCGGCCACGTTGCCCGTGTCCAGGACCCGTACCGCCTCCGCCGCCAGCGGGCCCAGCGGGTCGAAGATGCCGAGCAGGGCGTGGCTGAAGCCCTTCTCGTCGCCAGCGATCAGCTCGGGGTAGTTGAAGTCGTCGCCCGTGTAGCAGCGCACGCCCTGCGGCAGCCTGCGCCTGAGGTCGATCTCGCGCTGGGCGTCCAGCAGCGAGACCTTGATGCCGTCGACCTTGTCCGGGTGCGCGGCGATGACCTCCAGGAAGGTGTCCGTCGCCGCGTCCAGGTCGGACGAGCCCCAGTAGCCGTCGAGCGCCGGGTCGAACATCGGGCCGAGCCAGTGCAGGATCACCGGCTCGGAGGACTGGCGCAGCAGGTGGCCGTAGACCTCCAGGTAGTCCTCGGGGCCCTGGGCGGCCGCCGCGAGGGCGCGGGAGGCCATCAGGATCGCCTGCGCGCCGGAGGCCTCGACGAGGGCGAGCTGTTCCTCGTAGGCCGCGCGGACCTCGGCGAGGGTCGCCGGGCCGGTGAGCTGGTCGGTGCCGACACCGCACGCGATGAGACCGCCGACCGCCTTGGCCTCGGCGGCGCTGCGGCGGATCAGCTCGGCCGCGCCCGCCCAGTCCAGGCCCATGCCGCGCTGGGCGGTGTCCATGGCCTCGGCGACCCCGAGTCCGTGGGACCACAGGTGGCGGCGGAAGGCGAGGGTGGCGTCCCAGTCGACGGCGGCGGGCGAGTCGGGGGTGGTGTCGGCGAACGGGTCGGCGACGACGTGCGCCGCCGAGAAGACCGTACGCGAGGTGAAGGGGGCGCCGGTGGTGACGGCGAGGGGCTCCGTGCGGGGCTCGTAGGTCCGCAGGCCGCCCTTGCCGTCGGGCAGTTGGATGGTCACAGCGAGATCTCCGGTACGTCGAGGCGGCGGCCCTCGGCCGAGGACTTCAGGCCCAGCTCGGCGAGCTGGACGCCGCGGGCGCCGGCGAGCAGGTCCCAGTGGTAGTCGGCGCCGGCGTAGACGTGCTTGAGGAACAGCTCCCACTGGGCCTTGAAGCCGTTGTCGAAGTCCGCGTTGTCGGGCACTTCCTGCCACTGGTCGCGGAAGACCTCGGTGGCGGGGATGTCCGGGTTCCAGACCGGCTTGGGGGTCGCCGACCTGTGCTGGACACGGCAGTTCCTGAGCCCCGCCACGGCCGAGCCCTCCGTGCCGTCGACCTGGAACTCGACCAGCTCGTCGCGGTTGACGCGGACGGCCCAGGAGGAGTTGATCTGGGCGATGGCGCCGCCGTCGAGCTCGAAGATGCCGTAGGCGGCGTCGTCGGCGGTGGCGTCGTAGGGCTTGCCGTTCTCGTCCCAGCGCTGCGGGATGTGGGTGGTGGCGATGGCCTGGACGGACTTCACCCGGCCGAACAGCTCGTGCAGGACGTACTCCCAGTGCGGGAACATGTCGACGACGATGCCGCCGCCGTCCTCGGCGCGGTAGTTCCAGGACGGGCGCTGGGCGGCCTGCCAGTCGCCCTCGAAGACCCAGTAGCCGAACTCGCCGCGGACGGAGAGGATCCGGCCGAAGAAGCCGCCGTCGATGAGGCGCTTCAGCTTGAGCAGGCCGGGGAGGAAGAGCTTGTCCTGGACGACGCCGTGCTTGATGCCGGCCTCGTTGGCGAGGCGGGCGAGTTCGAGGGCGCCCTCCAGACCGGTCGCCGTCGGCTTCTCCGTGTAGATGTGCTTTCCGGCCGCGATCGCCTTCTTGATCGCCTCCTCGCGCGCGGAGGTGACCTGGGCGTCGAAGTAGATGTCGACGGTCGGGTCGGCGAGGACCGCGTCCACGTCCGTCGAGACGTGCTCCAGGCCGTGCTGCTCGGCGAGCGCCTTCAGCACGTGCTCCCGGCGGCCGACGAGGATCGGTTCCGGCCACAGCACGGTGCCGTCGCCGAGATCGAGGCCGCCCTGCTCGCGCATGGCCAGGATGGAGCGGACCAGGTGCTGGCGGTAGCCCATGCGCCCGGTCACACCGTTCATGGCGATACGCACCGTCTTGCGTGTCACGGCTGTCCCTTCGTAGGTGTCGTACGCAGCGTCGTACGCGGATGTGCGCGCCGCGTACGCCCCTACTGATGAGCGTTACAGCAAGCGCTTTCTATCTAGTGAGAAGCTAGCCTCTGACCAGCGGTCCAGACAAGACCGTGTCCACTCCGAGTTGTTCGAGGGGGCGAACAACCGGGGTTCTTGGCCGTATGGTCTGCTCGACATTGCTTCGACATTGCTTGACACGCCCGGAACCATGCCCGCGAAGCGGCTTGTCTACGAGGGCGTGTGAGGGCGTACGACGACGTACGACTAGATGCGCGACCGGAGGACGACGAGATGACGGTGACCCTGGCGGACGTGGCGGCCCGCGCCCAGGTCTCCCCCGCGACGGTGTCGCGCGTACTGAACGGCAACTACCCCGTGGCGGCGACCACCCGGGAGCGGGTGCTGCGGGCGGTGGACGAGCTGGACTACGTGCTGAACGGCCCCGCGAGCTCGCTGGCCGCGGCCACGTCCGACCTGGTCGGCATCCTGGTCAACGACATCGCCGACCCGTTCTTCGGGATCATGGCCGGCGCGATCCAGTCGGAGATCGGCGGTCCCGGCGGGCGCGCGGGCGGGGAGAGACTCGCGGTCGTCTGCAACACCGGGGGCTCCCCGGAACGCGAACTGACCTATCTGACCCTGCTCCAGCGGCAGCGGGCGGCGGCCGTGGTGCTGACCGGCGGCGCGATCGAGGACGAGCCGCACGCGGCGGCCATGACGTCCAAACTGCGGAAACTGGCGGACGCCGGGACCCGCGTGGTGCTGTGCGGGCGGCCGCCCGCTCCGGACACCCGGGCGATCGCGATCACCTTCGACAACCGCGGCGGCGGACGGGAGTTGACCGAGCACCTCATCGGACTCGGCCACCGGCGCCTCGGCTACATCGCCGGCCCCGAGGAGCGGACGACGACACGACACCGGCTGGAGGGGCACCGGGCCGCGCTGACGGCGGCGGGCATCGAG
Organism: Streptomyces sp. NPDC048751; assembly: GCF_043198595.1. NCBI lineage: Bacteria > Bacillati > Actinomycetota > Actinomycetes > Kitasatosporales > Streptomycetaceae > Streptomyces > Streptomyces sp. NPDC048751. The sequence continues at coordinate 99,135 of NZ_JBICUX010000011.1, read as the reverse complement.
GAGGACCCCCGGTGGACGGTCCACGGCCGTTACGACCGACGGTCCGGCTACGAGGCGACCCTGGAGCTGCTGCGCAGGGACCCGACCCTGACGGCGGTCGTCGCCGCCAACGACTCCGTCGCCCTGGGCGCGTGCGCCGCGCTGCGGGAGTCCGGGCTGCGGATCCCGGAGGACGTGTCGGTGGCCGGCTTCGACGACCTTCCGTTCAGCATCGACGCGGTGCCTTCGCTCACCACGGTCAGGCTGCCGTTGGCGGAGGCGGGCGCCCGCGCCGGGCGGATCGCGATGGGGCGCGAGGAGCCGCCGCCCGGGGGGATCGCGGTGGTGCGGGGGGAGTTGATGGTTCGGGGGTCTTCCGGGGGGCCTCGGGGCTGAGGGAGTGGAGGCTGAGGTGTCCTGGGGGTCGCCGCCCAGGACAACCCAGCCCCGCTTCGGCCTGTACGGCCTCGCCCTCAAGCGCCGGACGGGCGGGAATCAGGGGCCGTCACGAAGAGCCTCCGGGAATCCCGCCGAGCTGTCGCATCAGTGACATGACGTCCACCACCCCCCAGATCTCGGCGATCCGACCGCCCGCGAAGCGTAAGACGAAGATCTCGCCGTACCTGACGGACCTGCCGGTCGGCGGAAGGTCCCCGTACGCGCCCAGATGGGTCCCGGTCACCGTGTTCCTGGCGACGATCTTGTCCCCCTCGGTGATCACATCCTCGACCGCGACGTGCAGGTCGGGGAACGCCCGAAGGAGTGTCACCCACACCTGCTTGAGTGCCTGCGCCCCTGTCGCACCGGTCGGTACCGGCGCGTGGAAGAGCAGGTCCGGCGCGACGATCTCGTCGATGGTCTTCGCGATGACCTCCAAGTCGCCGGTATTCACGGCGTCGTGCATGCGGCTGAGTACCGCGCTGTTGTCCGTTGCTGCTGCCCTGGCTGTCGGCATGGCTCCTCCTGCTCCTTCGGCTTCGAACGACGGTGACGTGCGGGCTCACCTCAAGAGCTCGGCCGGTTCCTCCAGCCGTGTCAGCTTCTGCGGGTTCGCCGTCGCGTAGATCCGGGTGACCCGTCCGTCGTCCACCACGAGGCTCACCGCGGCGTGCCGGCCGTCGCTCTCGATACGGCCGGCGGGCGCGCCGTTGAGCCACACCGTCGTGGTCCGGAACGCGGCCCGGCCCGCGCGCGTGAGCAGTTTCGCCACGAGATCGGCGCCGTGCACCGGAGTCGGAGCGGCGGCCGCGAACCCGCCGCCGTCGGCGATCAGGATGACGTCCGGTGCCATGACATCGAGCAGCTCCTGGAGTTGCCCGGTGCGCAGCGCGGCCAGGAACCGTTCCACCACGGCCTGCTGCTCCGAGCGGCTCACCTCCATGCGGGGCCGCCGCGCCGCGACGTGCTCACGGGCTCGCCGGGCGATCTGCCGCACCGTGACCGCGGACTTCCCGACCGCCTCGGCGATCTCTCCGTAGGGCATCTCGAAGACCTCGCGGAGCACGAACACCGCCCGCTCCGTCGGCGCGAGCGTTTCCAGCACGGTCAGCACCGCGATCGAGACGCTCTCCGCGAGTTCGACGTCCTCGGCGACATCAGGGCTGGTCAGCAGCGGCTCCGGCAGCCATTCGCCCACGTAGTCCTCACGGCTGCGCGACAGCGTCCGCAGGCGGTTGAGCGCCTGCCTCGTGACGGTGCGGACGAGGTACGACCGCGGGTCGCCCACCTGTGCCCGGTCGACGTCGGCCCACCGCAGCCAGGACTCCTGCAGCACGTCCTCCGCGTCGGCCGCCGAGCCGAGCATCTCGTAGGCGACCGTGAACAGCAGGCTGCGATGGGTGACGAACGGGTCCTGGGTCATGCCGTCGTCGCCGCGCCGGACGGCTGGGGGCGCTCGGCCAGCGGGATCTCGCAGGCCTCGGAGAAGCCCTGCGACGTGATGCCGTTGGCGTTGTTGTTTCTGGTCGCCATGTTGACGAAGGCGATGTACGCGGTGAGTTCGACCATCGCGGCGGGGCCGAGCCGGTCGAGCAGGCCCGCGTACAGCTCGTCGGTGACGGTCGGCGGGGTGTTCGTCATGGCCTCGGCGTACTCGAGGACGTCCCGCTCCAGCGGGGTGAACACCTCCGACTCCCGCCAGCGCGGCACCTGGCTCGCCTTGCTGAGGTCGAGGTTCTCGTTCTGTGCCTGGAAGTAGCCGACGTCGAGGCACCAGCTGCAGCCCACCTGCGACGCCACGGCCATGTGCGCGAACGACTTGAGGCTCGCGTCGGCCGCGTCCCACGCGGCCAGCCTGGCCGAGAACTCCAGATTGGACGTGGCGACGTCGGGGCTGTGCCACACCACTTCGACGGGCTCGGGCACTTCGCCGAGCTGCTTGATCATGTTCTCCTTGAGGTCCGCGGGAAGCTCGGCCTTCGGGACGCGTGGCGCCATGGTGATCTCCTTGTGCGTGCGGTACGTGCGGTGTGTTGGCCTGTTCGGCTGCCTGTCTGCTGCCTGTTCGCCATGAAGACACCGCCGGACCCGCGAACGTGACATCCTCCGGCCTCCACGCCGACGGCACCCTGTTCACCGTCGGCGGCCACTACACCGCCGACCTCCACCGCACCCCGGCCGGCTGGCGCTTCGGCCGGGTGACGGTCAGCCCGGTGTGGACCGAGGGGAGGCCGCCCGCGCTGTCGGCGCCGAAGACGGTCGCCGACGCGGCGTGACGAAAACTCGTCGGGTTTCCTCGCGGTTCGCCGATGACTTCCGGGCCGTACGTCTGTCTTCATTGCGGTAGCCGCCCGAGCGGCGGCGGGAGCCGGACGAACTGTTGAAAGTGGAGTGAGTGGCATGCGCGTTGTGGTGAGTGCGTTCATCAGTCTCGACGGGGTCGTGCAGGCGCCCGGCGGACCCCAGGAGGACACCGACGGCGGGTTCGCGCACGGCGGGTGGACCCATCCGTTCTTCGACCCGGAGGTCGTGGGCGGGGCCTTCGACGGGGCGTTGCGGAAGGCCGACGCGCTGCTGTTCGGGCGGCGGACGTGGCAGGCGATGGCGGGGGCGTGGCCGGAGCGGGCCGGGGACCCGTTCGCGGACCGGATGAACTCGATCCGGAAGTACGTCGTGTCCGGGACCCTCACGGAAGGTGACCTGAGCTGGGAGAACACCTCCCTCATCGCCGGTGACGCGGCCGTCGCGCGGGTGCGTGAGCTGCGGGCCTCCGAGGGCGGGGACCTGCTCGTCATGGGCAGCCCCAGCCTCGTACGCACCCTCCTGCACGAAGGTCTCGTCGACGAGCTGATCCTCATGCGGATGCCCGTGCTGCTCGGCGGCGGAAAGTCGATCTTCCCGGCGGACGGGGCGAAGCAGCCGCTGGAGCTGGTCTCGACGGCGACCGCCAAGACGGGCACCCAGGTGTGCGTCTACCGCCCGGCGGCCGCGGACAGCGCGAGCGCCGAGGGGTAGCCGGGGCGCGGCCGGGCGCCTAAGCTCGGCCCCGACAACATCTCTGACTGAGTCAGCGATCAGGGATCCGGGGATCGGGGATCGGGGTTGAGCATGACCGTCCAGGACATCCGCGCCTTCAACCGCTTCTACACCAACGTCATCGGCGCCCTCGACTACGGCCGCCACCTGTACGCCCCCTACACCCTCACCGAGTCCCGCGTCCTGTACGAGCTCGCGCACGCCCCTCGCGACGGTACGGACGCGGCCGACCTGCGGAGCACGCTGCTGCTCGACTCGGGCTACCTGACCCGCATCCTCAACAAGTTCGAGGAGGACGACCTCGTCGAGCGCGCCCCGTCCGAGAAGGACCCGAGACGCCGTCGGATCATCCTCACCGAGCGGGGCCGCGACGCCGCCGGGCTGCTCGACGAGCGGGCCCGGGAGAGCGTCGGCGAGCTGCTGGAAGGCGTCGCCCCCGGCGACCGGCCGCGGCTCGCGGAGGCGATGCGCACGATTCGTACGATCCTCGGCGGCGGCCACCGGCCACCGACCGCCGAGGACGTCGTACTGCGCGAGCCCGCCCCCGGCGACCTCGGCTGGATCATCGAGCGGAACGCGGCCCTCTACGCCTCCGAGTACGGCTTCAACGCCGACTACGAGGGACTGGTCGCCCGGATCGTCGCCGACTTCGCCGAGGACCACGACCCGAACCTGGAGCGGGCCTGGATCGCCGAGGTCGGCGGGCGGGCCGTCGGCTGCGTGATGTGCGTCCGGGACGACGCCCCCGGCACCGCGCGGCTGCGGCTCCTGCTCGTCGAACCGGACGCACGGGGCCTGGGCATCGGGGACCGGCTGGTCGGGGCGCTCGTCGACTTCGCGCGGGTGGCGGGCTACCGTGACATCGTCCTGTGGACCAACGACATCCTCGGCGCCGCCCGCCGCATCTACCAGCGCCACGGCTTCGTCCTCGTCGCCGAGAAACCGCACCGCTCCTTCGGTCAAGATCTGAACGGCCAGGACTGGCGGCTGGACCTGCACAGCACAACCGAGTGACAGTAGTGACCATGAAACTGGCGTTCTCCACCCTCGGCGTACCCGGCCTCCCCCTCTCCGACGTCCTGCGACTCGCGACCACCCACGGCTATCACGGCGTGGAACTGCGCGCGCATCCGGAGGAGCCGGTCCATCCCGGCCTCGACCTCGCCCGACGAACCGACGTGGCCGCCGAGTTCAAGGCGGCGGGGGTGGACGTCCTCGGCATCGCGGGGTACGCGCGCGTGGCCGCGCCCGGCGACGACAACCCGGTGATCGAGGAGGTGCGCCGCCTCCTGGACCTCGCCCGCGACCTGGGCGCGCCCTACATCCGTGTCTTCCCCGGCGCCGACCCCGGACAGTCCTCCGAGGAGGCCGACGCCGTCGCCGCGCGGCGGCTGGGCACGGCCGCCGAGTACGCGGCCGACCTCGGCGTACGCATCCTGCTGGAGACCCACGACTCGCACCGCACGGGCGCCGCCGCGATGCGCGTCCTGGGCCTGGTGGGCCACCGGAACGTGGGCGCGCTGTGGGACGTCATGCACACCTGGCTGGGCGGCGAGCAGCCCTCGGAGACGTACGCGGCGCTCTCCCCCCACCTCGGCTACGTCCAGGTCAAGGACATCGCCTCCGCCACCGACACCACCCCGCTCCCCCTGGGCGCCGGTGTCCTCCCCCTCGCCGAGTCCGTGGAAGTCCTCTCCCGGCACGGCTGGGACGGCTGGCTGTGCTGGGAGTACGAGAAGCGGTGGTACGAGGACGCGGCACCGCTGCAGGATCTGCTGGGGGCGGGGCGGGACCACTTGGCGCGCTTGCTGAACGAGTCGGCGTAGGGGGCGGGGCCTGCACCCTGCGGTAGACCGCCGGCCGGGAACTACGCCCTGTGGTAGACCGCCGGCCGGGACCTACGCCCTGTGGTAGACCGCCGGCCGGGGCCCGCACCTGCTTCGGATCGCCGGCCAGGGCTGCCCCGCGGTGGATCGCGGACGGGGCCCGCACCTGCGGTAATTCGCTGGCCGGGGGCTGTCGGCGCGGGTTAGCCTCCGCGCCGTGAACCCGCCCTCGCCGCCGCGCCCCGCCATGCCCTCATGAGCCTCTCCCGGACCCTGATCGACGTCCGGCCCCTGCGCACCTCCCCCGTGTTCCGGCGGCTGCTCATCGGGCGCACGGTGTCCGTGCTGGGTGGCTTCATGACCATGGTCACCGTCATGTACCAGGTCTGGGACATGACCCACAGCACGGTGTGGAGCGGCGCGGTGGGGCTGGCGCAGGCGCTGCCCATGGTGGTCTTCGGCCTGTTCGCGGGTGCGTGGGCGGACCGTGGGGACCGGCGCCGTATCTTCCTGGTCGCGACCGTCGGCCAGGCGGCCTGCTCCGTGCTCCTCGCGGTGCAGGGCTTCACCGGGGGCGTACCGGTGGTCGGGGTGCTGGCGCTGGTCGCCGCGCAGTCCTGCTTCGGGGCGGTGGGCGGCCCGGCGGCGGGTGTGTTCGTGCCCCGTCTGCTGCCCAAGGACCAGGTGGCGGCGGGCCTGGCGCTCAACCAGGTCACGGCCCAGGCGATGATGCTGGCGGGCCCGGCGCTGGGCGGCCTGCTGCTCGGCTGGACCGGCATCGGTGTCTGCTACCTCCTGGACGCCCTGAGCTTCGGCCTCGCCTTCTACGGCGCCTTCGGCCTGCCCGCGCTGCCGCCGGAGGGCGAGCCGTCGCGGGCGGGGCTGCACGGCGTGCTGGACGGCCTGCGCTTCCTGACGGGCCATCGGGTGGTACGGGGTGCGCTCATCACCGACCTCGCGGCGACCGTCCTGGCCATGCCGGTCAGTCTCTTCCCCCTCGTCAACGCGGAACGCTTCAACGACAACCCGCGCACGCTGGGCCTCTTCCTCTCCGCCCTGGCCATCGGCGGCGTCACGGCGACGGCTTTCTCCGGCCCGGTCACCCGCCTCGCCCGGCCGGGCCTGGTCATGCTCTGCGGCGCGGCCACCTGGGGCGCCGCCCTGGCCCTCTTCGGCCTCACGACCAGCCCATGGCTGGGCCTCGGCCTCCTGGTGGTGGCCGGTGCGGCGGACGCCACCTCCGTGGTCTCCCGCAGCACCATCGTCCAGACCCGCACCCCCGATGCCCTCCTGGGCCGCGTCACCGCCGCCGAACAAATAGTCGGCCAGGCGGGCCCCCACTTCGGCAACCTCCGCGCCGGCCTGATCGCCGGCTGGACCTCCGGCGCGACCTCCCTCGTCACGGGTGGCCTGCTCTGCGTCCTCGCGATCGCCTACGTCGGCACGAGCACACCGGAGCTACGGGGCGGGGACGGCCGGGACGAGCACTGAGCACCGGCGTTCTTCGAGCTGCCGGTGGAGGCACCGTTCTCCCTCGAACCGTTCCGGCCGCTCATAGACCGCTGACCGCAGCCGGGTGTGGCCGGTCTGATGGTTCAGGACGAACCGGCCGACGAAGACGGCCTCGTGGTCCGACGGTCGACGGCAGACGGCTGTGACGCCCGATCCGTGACCGTGCTCAGTGGTGGTTTCCGTGGTCGGCACGGAGGCGGACCGTGCCCGGCCGGGGGAGGCTGTGACCAGAGACGACGACCACAGGAGTGATCATGGCCAGCGCCGAAAACAGCACGTACGAGGGGTTCACGGCCGAGGAGCGGGCCGCGATGAAGGAGCACGCCCAGGAGCAGAAGAAGGCGGCGCGCCGCGGCTCGCGTGCGGACAAGGCGGCGGAGGCGGAGCGGGACGTACTCGCGAAGATCGCGGAGATGCAGGACTCCGACCGGATCATGGCCGAGCGCGTGCATGCCGTCGTGAAGGCCAACGCCCCGGTCCTCGCGCCGAAGCTCTGGTACGGGATGCCCGCCTACGCCCTGGACGGCAGGGTCGTCTGCTTCTTCCAGAGCGCGGCGAAGTTCAAGGCGCGCTACGCGACGCTCGGGTTCAACGACGCGGCGAAGCTGGACGAGGGCAGCATGTGGGCGACCGCTTTCGCCCTGACCGAGGTGACGGACGAGGTGGAGGCGCGGATCGCCGCGCTGGTGAAGCAGGCGGTGAGCTGACGGCGCCCGCCCGTCCGGTGGCTACCGGACGGGCCTCAGACCGAGGCCGGTGAGAGCGGCCGTGCCGGCGGTGGCGTGCTCGCCCCCGGCGAGCAGCAGCGTGCGCGCGGACTGGTAGGGGCAGCCGGCCGCCTCGAACGCGGCCGCGGCGGCGAGTTGACCCGGCAGGTCACCGTCGAGCAGCGCCTTTGCGCGGTCCAGTTGGGCGGTGGCGACGGGATTCCCGGCGACCACGGTCCGGGCGGCGTCGATCCTGGCCCGGGCGTCCGGGTGCCCGGCGAGCACCGCCGTCTCCGCCCGGAGCGCCACGTACCAGTGCAGCCAGATCCAGCACACCCACTTCCACACCTGGTCCGGCTTCGGCGCGACCCGCTCCAGCGCCGTGTGCACGTCCCCGTGGTGGAGCAGGACCGTGGTGTCGAAGACCGCGCCGTAGCCATGGCGGTGCTCCGGCGCCGTGTCCGCCCGGTCGGCGATCGCGAGCCAGTCCGACCGGGCGCCGTGATCGCCGCGCAGCCCGTGGATCATGGCGACCGACGCCGCCGCGGCGCCGAGGGAGAGCGACTGCGGGCGGCCACTGTGCTCCCAGGCGTCGAGGAACCTCACGCTGCGGGTGCGGACCTCGTCGGCATGACCGGCGAAGGCGTCCGCGGTCAGGATCCAGGCCGTGGCGTGGTGGCCCGCCTCGGCCAGCAGAGGGTGTTCGGCGAGCTGCCCGCCCCACCGCCGGGCTTGCGGCAGCTCACCCACACCGAGGGCGGTTCCGGCCGCCATGGCGAGGGCGTCCGTCAGCTCGTGCGCACTGGCAGGGGCGGGCGGCACAGACGCCAGGACGTCGATCCGGCGCCGGGCGGCGGCCGCGGCGGCGAAGGCGTCACCGGCCCAGCTCCGGGCGCCGGAGAGCGCGTCGAGGGCGGCGGACTCCGCCACCGGGTCGCCCGCGCCACGGGCGAGCCCGACGGCTTGCTCGGCGCGATCGACCGTCTCCTCGACGGTGTTCTCCGTTTCTCCCTGAAGCGCGCCGTAGGCGTCCGCGAACACCGCCGCCTCGGCCAGCACGAGGGCCGCCTCGGCGCCCGGGGAGTCACCGGCCAGCTTCCGGGCCTCCTTGAGCATGACGGTCACCTCGTCCACGGGGGGAATCCGCGTGAACGAGGTGGAGAAGCGGTACGCGACGGTGGCGGCCGTCGCCAGGTCGCGGCCGGCCCCGACGCTGTCCCCGGCCCGGCGCGCTGCTTCCCCGGCGGCACGGTGCAGCCGGAACATGTCGTCGCCGAGCCTGCGGCACCCGGCCACCGCGGCGGCCTGCCGCAGTGCCGCGGCGCCGGCGGCGGCATCGGCGAGCCCGGCCGCCTGCTCGTAGTGCTGCTGGGACTCGCCCAGCAGGTTGCGGGAGAAGGCCAGTTCGGCCAGGGACAGGGCGAGACGGTGGGCGTCCGCGCGCCGCTCCGGCCGGCCGGCGGCCCAGGTGAGGCCGGCCCGCAGGTCGTCCGCGACGGCGTCGAACCGGGCGCGCCAGTCCGGGCCGGGGGCTCCCTCGAGTAGGTTCGCGCCGGTCAGGCACCAGTCGAGGTGGCGTGAGCGGACGTCGATCAGCTCGCCGGCCTCGGTGAGCCGTTCCGTCCCGTACTGCCGGATCGTCTCCAACGCGTGGTACCGGGTGCCGGTTTCGGACGGTGTCACGGCCAGCAGGGACTGTTCGGCGAGCCTGCCGAGACCGTCGACCACGGTGATCCGGTCCGGCGCGTCGAACCCGGCGACCTCGGCGGCCGCCTCGGCCGTGAACGGCGCGACGAACACCGACACCCGGCGCAGCAGCGCCTGGTCCCGCGGGTCCAGCAGGTCGTGGCTCCAGTCCAGTACCGCCCGCACCGACCGGTGCCGGTCGTCGGCGCGGGATCCGCCGGTGAGGATGCGCAGCTGATCGGAGAGACCGGCTTCGAGGCCGTCCAGTCCGAGCGTGGACCACCGCGCCGCCGCCAGTTCGATCGCCAGCGCCATGCCGCCGAGCCGTTCGCAGATGGCCACGACCCCGTCGCTCGCCGCCGGGCCCGGCGGCAGGCCGACCGCCGCCGCCCGGTCCGTGAACAGGGCCACCGCCTCCGACTCGTCGCCGCCGTCCCGCGACAGCGGCGGGAGGAGGAAGACCCGCTCGAACGGCACCATCAGCCGGGCCCGGCTCGTCACCAGCACCCGCAACCGCGGACACGCCGCGAGCAGCCGCTCCAGGAAGGGCGCCATCCCGTCGCGCACCTGCTCGCAGTTGTCCAGCACCAGCAGCGCACCGCGATCCGCCAGCGCGGCCAGGACCGCGTCGTCGATGCCGTGGCCGGGTTGCTCGCCCACGCCCACGGCCGCCGCGACGGCCGCGCCCACCCGGCCCGGCTCGGTGACCGGGACCAGGTCGACGAACCACACGCCGTCGGCGAAGTCACCGGCCGCGTCCGCCGCCACCGCCAGCGCGAGGCGTGTCTTGCCCACCCCGCCCGGGCCGAGCACGGTCACCAGCCGGTGCGCCCGCACCGCCTCGGCCAGCTCCCGGCGCTCCCGCACCCGGCCTATGAACGCCGTCAACGGCGCCGGCAGCGCGGGTGCCGACCGCGACTGCTCGGCGCGGGCGCTCGCGGCGGCGTGCCGGGCGAGCGCCCGGCGGTCCGGCAGGTGCAGCTTGCGCAGCAGCGAGGAGACGTGCGATTCGACGGTGCGTACGGAGATGACCAACCGCGCGGCGATCTCCGCGTTGCTGAGGTGCTCCCCGAGCAGCGTGAGCACGTCGGTTTCCCGGGCCGAGATCACTGGAGTGGACACCGGGTCATTATCCGTGGCGGTTTCCGTGGCCGGCACGGATTCGGCCCGTGCCCCGGCCGGGGGAGGCTGTGCCCACGGCGGTCGGGTCCGGCAGGGCATGGACCGACCGTGCCCACCACCAACAGGAGGCGAAGCAGATCCGATGAACGCCGAACCCCGCTCCCGCGCCCAGCGTCGTCACGACACCGAGCACCGGCTCACCCACGACGAGGACGTCTGGGTGGCCAGTGCCTCGGCGGACGGCGTGCCGTATCTGGTGCCGCTGTCCTTCGACTGGGACGGCGAGGCCCTGTGGGCGGCCACCCCGACGGACAGCCCCACCGGCCGCAACCTGGCCATCACCCGGGTGGTCCGACTGGGGCTGGGCCACACCCGGGACGTGTCCATGGTCGAAGGCGACGTCGAGGTCCTCGCGATCGACGCACTGGAGCGGGAACGCGGGGACCGGTTCGCCGCGCGTGCCGGCTTCGACCCGCGGGTGTCGGCCACCCGGTACAGCTGGTTCCGTATCACTCCGCGCCGCATCCAGGCCTGGCGCGAGGCGAACGAGTTGCCCGACCGTGAGTTGATGCGTGACGGCCGCTGGCTGGTCTGACGATCCGGCCGGCGCCCGCCGCGCCTCAGCCCCGCGACGACCGGAACCGGGCCACCCGCTCCTCCAACGGCCCCCGGCACGCCGGCCAGTCGTCCGCCGTGATCGAGAAGATCGCGGAGTCACGCAGGCGGCCCTCCTCGCCCGGTGCCCACGAGCGGGACCAGTTGCGCAGGACGCCCTCGAAGCGGGCGCCCACGCTCTGTATGGCGGCGCGGGAGCGGGCGTTGCGGGCGTCCGTCTTGAGGTCCACCCGGAGCACGTTCAGCTCCTCGAAGGCGTGCCGGAAGAGCAGCAGCTTGGCCTCGGCGTTCACGCCCGTGCCCTGGGCCGAGGCGCCGAGCCAGGTGAACCCGACCTCGACGGCGTCCAGTCGGTCCTCGTCCAGCCAGCAGCGCGGCTCCCAGTACGACGTCGCACCCACCGCCCTCCCCGTGGCGACGGACACCTGGGCGTACGGCGCGAGCCGGCCCGTCGCCGCGCGGGCGAGCTGGGCGTCGACGTAGGCGCCGATCTCGTGGGCCCTCGGCACCCAGGTGAACTCGTAGGTCCCCCGGTTCTCCTCCGCCGCCACCGCCAGATCGGCCGTGTGCCGGTGTTCGAGCGGCTCCAGGCGCACCAGCGCGCCCTCGAGAACCGGCCCCTCCAGCTTGTAGCTCATGTCCCCAACACCCGCCCCAGTCCTCCGAACACCTCGTGGAAGTCCGGGAAAGTCTTCCGTACGCACCCCGGGTCGTCGAACGAGATTCCCGGCACCCGGAGTCCCGTGACCGCGAAGGACATGACGATGCGGTGGTCGCCGTAGGACGTGATTTCCGCGCCTCCGGCAGGAGCCCCCGCTCCCGGCCTGATCTCGATCCAGTCCGGGCCGGTGGCCACCTCCACCCCCAGGCGCCGCAGGTTCTCCGCGCAGGCCTCCAGGCGGTCGCACTCCTTCACGCGGGTGTTCGCCACGTCCTCGATCCGCACCGGGCCGGAGGCGAAGGGGGCGATCGCCGCCAGCGTGGGCATCGTGTCGGAGATGTCCCGCATGTTGACCGTGAGGCCGCGCAACTCGCCCGTGCCCTGCACCGTCGTGCCGTCCGGCCGCACCGACACCCGCGCGCCCATCCGCCGCAGGACGTCCACGAAGCCCAGGTCGCCCTGCAGGGCCCCCTCGCCCAGCCCGGGGACCGTCACCTCGCCGCCCGTGACGGCCGCGGCGGCGAAGAAGTAGCTCGCGGTGGAGGCGTCGGGTTCGACGGCGTAGGTCGTGGCGCGGTAGCCGGTCGGCGGGACGACGAAGGTGTCGCCCTCGCGGGTCACCTCCGCCCCGAAGGCCCGCATCATGGCGATCGTGATCTCGACGTACGGCGCCGAGACCAGGTCCGTGACCTCGATCCGCAGGCCCTCGCGGGTCAGTGGGCCCAGCAGGAGCAGGGCCGTCAGGTACTGCGAGGACTGGCCCGCGTCGAGCGTCACCTTCCCGCCCTCGACCCCGGCGGCCCGGACCGTCAGCGGGTGGTGGCCCTCCGCCTCCTCGTGCCGCAGGTCCACGCCCAGGTCGCGCAGGGCGCGGGTGAGCGGAAGCAGGGGGCGGCGGCGCATCTGGGCGGAGGCGTCGAAGCGGTAGGTGCCGTGGCCCGCGGCGGCGAGGGTGGGCAGGAAGCGGGCCGTGGTCGCGCCGTCCCGGCAGTACACATCGGCCTCTTGCACCGCGGGCCCCTGCGGGCGGCCGTCCACCTGCCAGGCGTCCGGGGTACGGCCGACCCGGTAGCCGAGCCGTACGAGGCCCTCGGCGAAGCCCTCGGTGTCGTCGGAGCGCAGTGGCCGTACGAGGGTGGTGACGCCGTCGGCCGCGGCCGCCAGGAACAGGGCGCGGGCGGTGATGGACTTGGAACCGGGGATGTCGACGAGGGCCATGCCCTCATGATCGCCCCACGGCCCCCTCCGGCGCGGCGAAGTCCACGGAATGAGCCACGGTCGGCCGAGACCCCTCGGGTCGCGCCGATGACGACCCCTCAGCCGGTGCCCGCGCGCTCCCTTGACCGGTAGAAACTTCCCGGTTATTGCTGACTTCTCGGCAGTTTCCTTCAGTGGATGACCTCCGGAAGGAGCACACGTGCCCTCCAGACGAACCGTTCTCGCCGCGTCCGCAGGTGTCACCGCAGGTCTGACGGTCGGCGGCACCGCGCACGCCGTCGCCGGTCACGACGACCGGAAGCTCCGCGCCCTGATCTCCCGGATGACGCTCGAGGAGAAGGTGGGCCAGCTCTTCGTCACGCGCGTGTACGGCCACTCGGCCACCGCGCCCGACCAGTCGGACGTCGACGCCAACCTCAGGGAGCTCGGCGTCCGCAGCGCCACCGAGCTGATCGAGAAGTACCACGTGGGCGGGGTCATCTACTTCACTTGGGCGCACAACACCCGGGACCCGCACCAGATCGCGGACCTGTCCAACGGCATCCAGCGGGCGTCCCTGGCACGGCCGCGCGGGCTGCCCGTGCTGGTCTCCACCGACCAGGAGCACGGGATCGTGTGCCGGGTGGGCAGGCCCGCCACGCTCTTCCCGGGGGCGATGGCCGTCGGGGCGGGCGGGTCGACGGCCGACGCGCGGACCCTCGGACGGATCGCGGGCGAGGAGTTGCGCGCGATCGGCATCCGTCAGGACTACTCCCCCGTGGCGGACGTGAACGTCAACCCGGCCAACCCGGTCATCGGCGTACGGTCGTTCGGCGCCGACCCCGCCGCGGTGGCCCGCCTCGTCGCGGCGGAGGTGCGGGGCTATCAGGCGTCCGGGGTCGCGGCGACGGCCAAGCACTTCCCGGGGCACGGCGACACGGCCGTCGACAGCCACTACGGCTTCCCGGTCATCACGCACAGCCGTGAGGTGTGGGAGACGCTGGACGCGGTGCCGTTCCGGGCGGCGATCGCGGCCGGCATCGACTCGATCATGACCGCGCACATCCTGGTCCCGGCGCTGGACGTCCCCCACTCTCGGCTTCGCTCGAGCGGGGGGACCCCCATGGGCGACCCGGCCACCCTCTCCCGCCCGATCCTCACCGGCATCCTGCGCGAACGCCTCGGCTACGACGGGGTGGTGGTGACCGACGCGCTCGACATGGCGGGCGTACGGACGAAGTACGGAGACGACCGGGTGCCGGTGCTGGCGCTCAAGGCGGGCGTGGACCAGCTCCTCAACCCGCCCCGGCTGGACGTGGCGTGGAACGCCGTCCTGAAGGCCGTACAGGACGGCGAGCTCACCGAGGCACGGCTCGACGCGTCGATCCTGCGGATCCTGCGCCTGAAGGCGAAACTCGGACTCTTCGACCGGCCGTACGTCAGCCAGTCCGGCGTCGGACGCACGGTCGGTACCCGCGGCCACCTCGCGACGGCGGACCGGATCGCCGAGCGGACGACGACGCTGCTGGTCAACGAGGGTCCGCTGTTGCCGCTGTCGCGCCGTACGCACCGCAGGATCCTGGTCGTGGGCGCCGACCCGGCCTCCCCCTCGGGCACCACGGGCCCACCGACGGGAGTCCTCGCGACCGCCCTCACCGAGCTCGGGTTCACGGCGACGGCCCTGTCCACCGGCACGGCGCCCTCCCCGGAGACCATCACCCGCGCGGTGACGGCGGCCGCCGACGCGGACGCGGTGGTCGTGGGGACGTACAACGTCTCGGCGGCCGGCTCCCAGCGGACGCTGGTGGAGCGGTTGCTGACCACGGGGAAGCCGGTGGTGGCGATCGCGGTCCGCAACCCGTACGACGTGGCCCAACTGCCCTCAGTCAAGGCCTGCTTGGCGACCTACTCCTGGACCGACGTCGAACTGCGCGCGGCCGCCCGCGTGATCGCCGGGCGGGTCGCCCCGCGGGGACGGCTGCCGGTGCCGGTGCAGCGGGCGGACGACCCGGCGCGGGTGCTGTACCCCCTCGGGTTCGGGCTGACGTACTAGACGTATCCGGTTGGGCGTATCCGGACGTACGCCTCGTGACGGGCGTACGATCCACAACGGGCGCAAAGCACCCCGGACCGCTGGCGTGCGCCCGCCGCCGCGGGTCACGCTGGTCGGGGATCTGGGGGGACGGCGATGCGTGAGAGACGGAGCGTGGGCGCGGCCCGCGCACTGCCGGTGCTGCTAGCCGCCCTGCTGACCGGCTGCCAGGAGGTCGCGCCGCGGCAGGAAGGTGAACTCGGCGAGCGGGCGGCCGCGACGAGCACCCCCTCCGGCTACGGGGCCGTCTTCCTCGGCGTCGACGAGTGCAGCTCCTTCGGCACGACCAGCTTCACCGAGGTGCCCTGCGACGGCGAGCGGGCCGCGGCACGGGTCGTCGCCCGGTACGACGGCACGGTGGGCGACGGCCCCGCCTGCCCCGCCACCACCGACTTCGTCCTGCACATCAGCGAACAGTCCACCGCCTCCGACGAGGACGGCGACGGAGCGATCCCGCGGGGCTACGCCTGCATGCGCGGGCTGGTGCCCCCGCACCCCGGCGACCCGGGAGGCGGGGGCGGCCCCCGCACCATCGTCGGCGACTGCGTCTACGGCCTCGCCGACGGCCGGGTGCGGGAGACCGCGTGCGACGGCGGGGGCGGGCACACCCCGGAGTACAGGGTGACGAAGGCCGTGGACACCCGCGCCAAGTGCCCGGTGTCCACGGCCCTGTACGTAGAGCTCGGCAACGCGGAGAAGCCGGTGGGCTGCGCCACGCGGCTGTGAGTTACGGGCGCAGACTCGGCTCGCGCTCCACGTTCCGCACGTCCAGCTTCGCGTCGAACTTCGCCAGCGGCTTGGCCTGGGCCACGGCGGAGGCGGGGACGCCCGCCCAGTCCAGGATTCGGGCCGTGGCGAGGGCCTTCTGGTCGGGGACCAGGCCCGCCACGTTCGCCCCGTGGTTCAACCCGGGCGCCGTGAAGACGTAGGAGTCCTTCGCGCCTCGGCCGAGGTGGAAGGGTTCGGCGCCCCAGGGGTCGTTCTGGCCGTAGACGAAGAGCATGTGGCGGGCGTTGTGCTTGACCCAGGTGTCGACGTCACGCATGGCCCAGGGCTGGAACTTCATGGGGATGGAGCGGGGGACGAAGTTCCGGGGCGGCTGGTAGCCGTAGCGGATGTACTTCTTCTCGATGTACGGGAAGTGGATGGTGGGGGCGCCGAGTTGGGTGCCCGCCTGGTAGTAGTACGGGGTGTACGTCTCCAGGCCCTGGTCGGCGTAGGCGGAGAAGCCGGAGATCGTGTCGACCGAGGCCCAGATCTCGTCGTCCGTCGCGGTCTTCGCGTTCGCCGGGATCGAGTCGCAGTCGGAGAGCAGGCTGTACTGCCAGAAGCCCCAGACGTAGTCGAGGACTACGGCTTCGTAGGCGCGGTCGAGGCCACCGATGGTGGTGAAGGTGTAGCCGTTGTCGGCGGCGTACGCCGCGTACTTCTTCTCCAGCGGCTCACGGCGTACGAGCGCCTCGCGCTGGACCGCGTTCAGACGGTCGCGGCACTCCTTGGTGCCGACCTTGGCGAAGAAGCGGTCGTAGGCGGAGTCCTCGTTGTTCACGACGTCGTTGGGGGCCACGTAGGCGACGACGCCGTCCATGTCCTTCGGGTAGAAGCGCTCGTAGTAGGTCGCCGTCATGCCGCCCTTGGAGCCGCCGGTCGAGATCCAGTTCTTCGCGTAGATCTTCTTCAGGGCCTTGAAGATGCGGTGCTGGTCGCTGGCGGCCTGCCAGATGTCCAGCTTGGACCAGTCGGCCGGGTCGGGGCGCGACGGGTTGAAGAAGCGGTACTCCATGGAGACCTGGTTGCCGTCGACGATCTGGGTCGGCTCGCGGCGGCTGGGGGTCGTGGAGACGTTGTAGCCGCCGGTGTAGAACACCGTCGGGCGGGAGACGTCCTTGTGCAGCACGGTGATGCGCTGCTGGAACGTGCCCTTGGACGGGTGCCGGTGGTCGACCGGCTGGGTGTAGTTGAGTACGAAGTAGCGGTAGCCGGTGTAGGGCTTCTCCTGGACCAGGCTCATGCCCGGTATCGCGAGCAGCTGGTCCTTGATGTCCGTGGCCTCCGGCTCGGCGGCGGTGGCCGCTCCGGCCGTGCTCAACGTGCCTATGAGCACCGTGAGCGCCAGCAGCCATCTGAGCGCCTTGCGCATGCACCCTCCCTGTGAAACAGATGTGCGCCGGAAGCTATCGGAGCAACTCGCTTCACACCAGGGGAGGTTGGAATCAGGAGGTCAGAAACGGGTCCAGCCGGAGCTCACCGACCCCCGCCCCACTTCGCCCTTGACCAGCGCGCGCCGGTGCCCGACGTACACGGTGACCGGTCCCGCCCGGTACGCGTACCGTCCCGAGTCCACCACCGGCACGAGGCCGCGCGCATGCACACTGACCGTCATGGTGCGCCGGGTGCCCGGGGCCTTGGGGACCGTGACGGCGCAGAGGTAGCCGCCCCGCTTGTAGATCTGGACCGAGCCGGTGGAGAAGGTGAGCGTCCTGACCTTGCGGCCCTGGCACTGGGTGGGGGCGGCTTGGGCGGCCGCCGGTGACGCGAGGGCGAGGAGGACGGACGCGGTGAGCACGGACGTCCCGAGCGCCAGCCACCGCCGTATCGCACCACTGTCCACGGTCCGCGCCCCTCCCGTGCCGCCACTCTTCCCGTACAGACGTACGGACGCAGGACACATGTCGGATGGTTGCACGACCGTCACCGGGCCCCCGGCTTCCGCCCTCTCACCTCACCTCACCGAGGCGCCCACCTGACCTCACCGAGGCGCCGCCACCGGCTCCTCCGCCTCCGGTGCGCCGATGAACGTCCGCCACAGCGCGGCGTAGTGCCCTCCACGCGCCAGCAGCTCCTCGTGCGTACCGTCCTCGGCGACCCTCCCGTGGTCCATGACCACGACCCGGTCCGCGCGGGCCGCCGTGGTCAGGCGGTGGGCGACGACGAGGGTGGTGCGGCGGCCGGCGAGGCGGTCCGTCGCCTGATTGACCTGGGCCTCGGTGGCCAGGTCGAGGGCCGCGGTGGCCTCGTCGAGGAGGAGGATGTCGGGGTCGACGAGTTCGGCGCGGGCGAGGGCGATGAGCTGGCGCTGGCCGGCGGAGAGGTTGCGGCCGCGTTCGGCGACCTCGTGGAGGTAGCCGCCCTCCAGCGTGGCGATCATCTCGTGCGCGCCGACCGCCCGGGCCGCCGCCTCGACCTCCGCGTCGGTGGCGTCGGGACGCCCGTAGGCAATGGCGTCGCGGACGGTGCCCTGGAAGAGGTACGCCTCCTGCGGGACGACGCCGAGGCGGTGGCGGTACGAGGTGATGTCGAGGGCGCGCAGGTCCGTGCCGTCGGCGGTGACCCGGCCGCCCGTCGGGTCGTAGAAGCGGGCCACCAGCTTGACCAGGGTGGACTTGCCCGCGCCGGTCTCGCCGACGAAGGCGACGGTCTGACCGGCGGGGATGCGCAGGTCGATCCCGGTGAGAGCCTCCTCCTCGTCGCCGTACTTGAAGTGCACGTCCTCGAAGGCGATCTCGCCGCGCAGCGAGAGGACGTCGAGGGGCTCGTCGGCCGACTTCGTGGACGTGGGCTCCTGGAGCAGTTCCTGGATGCGGCCCAGCGAGACCGTCGCCTGCTGGTAGCCGTCGAAGACCTGGGAGAGCTGCTGGACGGGCGCGAAGAACAGGTCGATGTACAGCAGGTACGCCACCAGCGCACCGGTCGTCAGCGTGGCCGCGTCGACCCGGCCCGCGCCCGCGATCAGCACGGCGGCCGCGGCGACCGACGACAGCAGCTGCACGAACGGGAAGTAGATCGAGATCAGCCACTGGCCCCGGATGCGCGCCTGCCGGTAGCTGTCGCTGCGCTCCGCGAACCTGCGCCCGCCGTCCCGCTCGCGCCGGAACGCCTGCACGATCCGCAGCCCGGACACCGACTCCTGGAGGTCCGCGTTGACGACCGAGACCCGCTCGCGGGCCAGCTCGTACGCCTTCACGCTCGCCCGGCGGAAGAAGTACGTGGCGACGATCAGCGGGGGCAGCGTGGCGAAGACGACGAGGGCGAGCTGGAGGTCGATCACCAGCAGGGCGACCATGATGCCGAAGAAGGTGACGACCGAGACGAACGCGGTGACCAGACCGGTCTGGAGGAACGTGGAGAGGGCGTCGACGTCCGTCGTCATCCTCGTCATGATCCGGCCGGTCAGCTCCCGCTCGTAGTAGTCCAGGCCGAGCCGCTGGAGCTGGGCGAAGATCTTCAGACGGAGGGAGTACAGGACGCGCTCGCCGGTGCGTCCGGTCATCCTGGTCTCACCGATCTGCGCCGCCCACTGCACGAGCACCGTGAGCAGCCCGAGCAGGGACGCCGCCCAGACCGCGCCGAGGGCGACCTGCGTGACGCCCTGGTCGATGCCGTGCCGGATCAGGACGGGCAGGAGGAGGCCCATGCCGGCGTCCGCGGCGACGAGGCCGAGGCTGATCAGGAGCGGCAGCCCGAAGCCGCGCAGCAGCCTGCGCAGGCCGTACGAGTCCTCCGACGCGACCGCGCGGGCCTCGTCGACGTCCGGGGTGTCGGTGGCCGGGGGCAGCGCGTCGACCTTCTCCAGCAGTTCCGGAGTGGCCGGCATACCGGAGAGCGCGGTGTCCTTCGGCTCGCGGTCGCCCGTCCACAGTCGGGGCGTCACCCCCCGCTCCGCGTCGAACTCCGCGTCCAGCTCGTCCCGTACGGAGGTGTCCTCCGGGGGCGTGGCGGGCAGGGCGTGGCCCGGGGAGACACCGCCCAGCTCGTCGGGGTCGGTCAGCAGGCGCCGGTAGAGGGCGGAACGTTCCTGGAGCTCCTCGTGGGTGCCGACGTCGGCGAGGCGTCCGGCGTCCAGGACGGCGATGCGGTCGGCGAGGTTGAGGGTGGAGCGGCGGTGGGCGATCAGGAGGGTCGTACGGCCCTCCATGACGTGCCCCAGCGCCTCGTGGATCTCGTGCTCCACGCGGGCGTCCACGGCGGAGGTGGCGTCGTCCAGGACGAGCAGGCGCGGGTCGGTGAGCAGGGCGCGGGCGAGCGCGATGCGCTGGCGCTGGCCGCCGGAGAGGGTCAGGCCGTGCTCGCCGACCTTGGTGTCGTAGCCGTCGGGGAGCTCCTGGATGAAACGGTCCGCCTGGGCGGCGACGGCGGCCTTCTCGATCTCCTCCTGCGTCGCGTCCGGACGCCCGTACGCGATGTTGTCGCGGACCGTGTCGGAGAAGAGGAAGGAGTCCTCGGGGACCAGCCCGATCGCGGCCCGCAGGGAGTCGAGGGTGAGCTCCCGGACGTCGTGGCCGCCGATCAGTACGGCGCCGCGCGTCACGTCGTAGAAGCGCGGGAGGAGGAGGGAGACCGTCGACTTGCCCGAGCCGGAGGAGCCGACGACGGCGAGGGTCTCGCCGGGCCGGATCTGGAAGCTGAGCCCGTCGAGGACGGGACTGGTCGTGCCGGAGGCGCCTTCGTATCCGAAGGACACGTCGTCGAACTCGACGGTCGCGGGCGCGTCCGCGGGCAGGTCCTTCGTGCCCTCCTTGATCGACGGCTCGGTGTCGATCAGCTCCAGGACGCGCTCGGTGCCCGCGCGGGCCTGCTGGCCGACCGTGAGGACCATCGCGAGCATGCGGACCGGGCCGACGAGCTGCGCGAGGTACGTGGAGAAGGCGACGAACGTACCGAGGGTGATGTTCCCGCGCACGGCGAGCCAGCCGCCCAGCGCCAGCATCGCGACCTGGCCGAGGGCGGGGACCGCCTGGAGGGCGGGGGTGTACACCGCGTTCAGCCGGATGGTGCGCAGCCGCCCGGCGAACAGCCGGCGCCCGACCTCCCTGAGCTTCCCCGTCTCCTGGTCCTCCTGCCCGAAGCCCTTCACCACGCGTACGCCGCTCACCGCGCCGTCGACCACACCCGCGACGGCGGCGGCCTGGGCCTGGGCGTACCAGGTGGCGGGGTGCAGCTTGTTCCGGCTGCGCTTGGCGATGTAGGCGAGCGCGGGAGCGACGGCGAGGGCGACCAGCGTCAGCGGGAGCGACAGCCAGGCCATCACGATCAGGGAGATCACGAAGAGCAGCAGGTTCCCGATGGTCATCGGGAGCATGAAGAGCAGGCCCTGGATCAGCTGGAGGTCGCTGGTGGCACGGCCCACCACCTGGCCGGTGGACAGCTCGTCCTGGCGGCGGCCGTCGAGGCGGGTGATCGTCTCGAACATCTCCGTCCGCAGGTCGTGCTGGACGTCGAGGGCGAGACGGCCGCCGTAGTAGCGGCGGACGTAGGTGAGGACGTAGACGAGGAGGGCGGCGCCGATCAGGGCGCCCGCCCAGGGCGCCATGTCGCGGGTGTGGGCGCCGATGACGTCGTCGATGATCACCTTGGTGACCAGCGGGACGACGGCCATGACGGCCATGCCGCCGAGGGACGAGCCGAGGGCGAGTACCACGTCCTTGGGGTAGCGCCAGGCGTACCCGGCCAGCCTGCGTGCCCAGCCCTGTTTGTCCCCCGGTTGCGCTGCCACGCCGGTGCCCTCCGATTTTTCGGCCTGATCTTCCGGAAGGCACCAACGCGGATGGGAGCGGATTTCATCCCTCCGCAACACTCCGAGCCGGGTTCAGACGCGTACTCGCAGGTAGTAGAACCGCGTCGTCTGTGCCGCGTTCTGGTTGTCGTCGCTGACCAGGAGGACCTTGAGGCGGCCCCGGCTCTGGCCGGTGATCACCATGCCCTCGATGTTGTCGAGGAGCGGGTTCGGCTGGGGCTGCTTCGCCGTGGCGCCCAGGGTGGGGCAGTCGGCGATGTCGGCGAGCGGGGTCTTCTTGATCAGGCGGACGCCGGCCTGGCCCGTCAGGTTCTCGATCCCGCTCGTGTCGGTCGCGTGCCGGGGGTCGGCCAGGTAGAGGCGGACCGTGTTGCCGACGCCCGCCGTGAAGCCGCGCTCCAGGACGAGCAGGCGGCCGTCGGGGGTCGCCTGGACCTCCGGGACGCCGAGGCCGGTGTCGGTGCGGTAGGCGTACTGCGGGCCGAGCCGGAAATGTCCGTCGTACGTCCGCCGCCAGGTCTGGAAGCGGACGATGCCCGCCGTGTCGCCGGAGAGGGCGTACTCCATGGACGCGAGCAGGGTGTGGCCGCCGGGCAGCAGGGTCAGGCCCTCGAAGGTGCCGTTGGACTGGGCGCGGCCGGCCGGGGCGACGCGGAGGGCGTCGGGTACCGGGAGGCGGTCGAGGATCCGGCCGTCGCGGGAGTACCGGCGGATCGACGGCTCCGTCTCGGAGGTGATCAGACGCGTGCCGTCCCGGTCGACGACGAGTCCCTCGGAGTCGAGGCCGGTGCCGTTCTCGTCGGCGAGGGCGGCCACCGATCGCGGGGCGAGCGTTCGCGCGTCCAGGTCGAACAGGGCGGAGCGGTCGGAGAGGGCCGCGAGCGAGCCGTTCCGGTCGAGGGCGAGGGCGGAGAGGTTGCCGACGAAGGTGCCGTCGTACGTCGTCTTGTCGAGCGCGTCGGAGAAGCGGTCGATGGAGACGAAGGGGGAACAGGTGTGGTCGCCCGGGGTGGCGGCGGCCGGCCCGGCGGCAGAGAGGCAGGTGGCCGCCGCCAGGCCGGCGGTGAGGCTGGCGAGTACGGTTCGCAGGCGCATGGGCGTCACCGTAGGACGGTCCGGTGACCGGCGGGAGACCGCCTCGTGAAGCGTCAGCCCTGTTCCGGAACCGCCACGAACGCCTCGCGGGGCGTGCTGGTCGGGGTGTAGCGCGTGGCGCTGGACGCGGTCGGCACCAAGGCCTTGTGGATGGCCTTGGCGACGTTCTGGATGGTGGTGACGCCGTAGTCCATGGTGCTGTTGTCCTGGGTCAGCACGCTGATCATGTAGTCGTGGCCGGCGCCGTTGAAGGTGCCGAGGCTGTGCACCCGCCAGCCGTGCGTGGCGCGCTGCAGCCAGCCGTTCTTGACGTGCACGGCGACGGTGGACGGCGCCCCGGCGGGCGTGCCCCAGCGCTGGGAGGAGACGACCTGGCCCATCAGCTTCAGGATGTAGGCGCGGGCGTTGTCGCTGAGGACGGTGTTCTTGGCGGTGATGAGCTTGAGCAGCTTCTGCTCGTCGGTGACGTTGATCTGGGTCAGGCCCCAGTAGCCGTCAGCGCCCGGCTTGGTCTGTGTCATCCCGGCGGCGGTGAGGAAACCGTTGATCTTCGTCAGGCCCAACTGCCGCCACAGGGTGGAGGTCGAGTCGTTGTCCGACTGCGTGATCATGGCCTTGGCGAGGGTGGTCTCACGGTCGGTGAGGTAGCGGTTGTGCTTCTTCGCGTCCCACAGCAGTGTGGCCAGGACGGTCACCTTGACGGTGCTGGCCGAGTCGAAGGCGGTGGAGGCGCGCAGGGTGCAGTTGGTGTTCGTCGTACGGTCGTAGAGGCCTACGGCGATGGTGCCCTTGCGGTTGGCGAGGGCCGCCGTGATGTCGGTCTTCAACTTGGTGGCGAGGGCCGCCTTCGTGGACGTACAGGCGACGGTCGGCGCGGGCGCCGCGGCGGCGGGCGCGGCGACGGCCACACAGGATATGAACGCTCCGGCGGTGAGCGCTGTGCTGATGAGGCGGGTGCGGTGAGGGCTGCGGCGAGTCATGCGGGTTTGACTCGCCTGAGTGTCCGATAGTTGTACGTCTGTTCGCGGCGGGCAATCCCCTTGCCGCGGTTGCCCGGTGCGGCGATGCTGGGCCGATGCCGGGGCAGCGCAAGAGGAAGCGTCAGCGGTACGACGAGGCACAGCGGGCCGCCGCCCGCTTCACGCCCGACGCGGGCCACTGGGAAGTGCTCTTCACGACCCAGGACGAGTCGGAATGGCACGCTTACCTCCACCGTCTGCGGACGTCGGACCAGCGGATCGACTGGCCGGCGGTACGGGTGGACATCCTCTGCGGCCGTCTGAAGCAGCCGACGACCTACCGTCTGAGCCTCTTCGTGCCGCACACCGTCTGAGCGTTGGCCGAACGCTGTTGGTCAGGCTTCCGGTACGGGTGTGCCGTCGTCGCCGGGATCGTGACGCTCGGGTGCGTCGAGGCGGGCGCCACGGCTCTCCGCGATGCGGTGGACGTCACGCAGCGCCTCGGCCATACGGGCCGCGAGGAAGCGGAGTTGCGCGGACGTGACCTTGCGGTCGGCGAGCATGTCGGCGGCGTGAGCGAGGAGTTCACCCGCCATGCCGAGTTGGACGGCCTCGACCGTGTCGGCGAGCCGGGAGAGGCGCCCGGTCCCGTCACCGACGAGGTAACACGGCTTGCCCTCCGGACTGGCCCACGGCAACAGCCGCATCGCTCCGCTCTGACTGCCGATCACGCGGTCACCTCCACACCGTGGATGACGCGCGGACCGATGTCGATGCCGTGCACGGCGAGCCACATGGCCCGACCCCGGGCCCGCTGCCGCCGGGCCTCCTCCTGTCGCTCGTGGGCGACGAGGTAGGGGCGGATCATCGCGTTGTCCTCGCCCCGCAGGGGCGGCGGGCCGACCGGGCGGGCGGGGCGTTCGTCGGCACACGAGCAGGTGGGGCACGCGCACGCGCCGGCCGGGACGGTGGCCGCACGGCGACGGCGTCCGGTGCCCGGAAGCACGAGTTGCAGCAGTGGTTCGAAGAGGCGGGCGATACGGTGACTCATGTCGTCAACTCCGTGAGGCTCGTTGATGGCCACGCCCCCGGACCGGTCGCGTCGGTCGCGGGGGTCTCGCGTTCTGTAGCGATCCACTCACAGAGTGAGACGGTGCGGTCTAGGCTCGCCAGAGGGTCGGGTGTGACCAGTCATTTGTCACAAAGGGGTGGCCATGACCAGCACGTACGGTGACTGGCTGAAGCAGCAGCGGGAAACGGCGGGGCTGACACAGCAGCAGCTCGCCGACATGACGGTGATGACGCGTTCGCACATCGCGCACATCGAGGCGGGCCGCCGCATCCCGTCCAAGGAGGACGCCAGACGCCTCGACAGGGCCCTGAACACGGGCGATGTACTGAGCAGCTTCCTGCCGGCGGAGGACGTGGCGGTCGCCGACTACTTCGAGACGGCCCGCCAACTCGAACAACAGGCGGTGATGATCCGAGAGTTCGCCCTGTCGTTCGTACCGGGGATTCTTCAGACGAAGGCGTATGCGCGTGCGGTTCTGGGGACGGCGTTCCCTCGGGTGAGTGAAGAGGAATGTGACAGGCGCCTTGTCACACGCCTTGAGCGCGCGAAGATCCTGGACGATCCGGTGACGCCGGTAGTGTGGGCGCTCCTGGACGAGGCGGTACTACTTCGCCAGATCGGCGGACCGGACGTCATGGCCCAGCAGCTCGGTCATCTCGTGCAGCTCGGCGAGAGCGGCCGGATCCAGGTGCATGTGATGCCATTCTCCTTGGGCGTCCATCCACTCCTGAGCAACATGCTCACCCTGATGTGGTTCGAGGACCAGCCGCCCACGGCATACGGCGAAGGCCTTCACATGGGGAAGCTCCACGACACCCCATCCGTGGTCCAGGACCTGCAGCATCGCTACGATTTCGCGCTGGGCAACGCCCTTCCACTCAAGGAATCCCTGGCGCTACTCAGAGCAACAGCAAGGGAGTACGAACGCCATGACTGACCGAGGCATCCCGAATGCGGCAACGCTGGAGGGCTGGCGGAAGTCTTCCTACAGCAACGACCAGGGCGGCAGCTGCCTCGAAGTCCTGGACGGGCACCCCTCAGGCGTACCCGTCCGGGACTCCAAGAACCCGCATGGCCCCGCCCTCGTCATCCCTCGGGCGTGCTGGGTACGTTTCGTCAGGGCCATCGCGGAGGAGCCCACAGCCTGAGCCAAGGTTGAGCACAGCCCCCGCTCAGTGGCCGCCTGCACGGTGCAGTGGTGACTTCTGCCACTGATCCAGACCCCCGCACCACTGTGTCCCCCGGCTGGTCGAAGCCGACGGCCTCCGCGACGGAGCCACCGGACAAGGCGCCGCGCTGGTCGTTGCCCGCGCTGATCGCGATCCTGGCCCTGGCGGCGGCGCTGTACTCCTGGAACCTGTCGGGGGCCGGCCTCAACAGCTTCTACAGTGCCGCCGTGCTGAGCGGTACCGAGAGCTGGAAGGCGTGGTTCTTCGGCTCTCTGGACGCGGGCAACTTCATGACCGTCGACAAGCCACCGTTCGCGCTGATGGTCATGGGGCTGTCGTGCCGGGTGTTCGGCTTCGGCACCTGGCAGATGATGCTGCCGATGGTCCTGGTCGCCGTCGCGACGATCTGGATCCTGCACGCGTCCGTGAAGCGGGTGTGGGGGCACGGCGCGGCCACGGTCGCCGCGCTGGTGCTGGCGCTGACGCCGATCACCGTCGCCATCAACCGGGACAACAACCCCGACACGCTGCTGGTGTTCCTGATGGTGGCCGGCGCGTCCCTCGCGCTGCGGGCCGCGCGGGACGGCAGGCTGCTGCCACTGCTGGGCTCCGCCGCCTGCTTCGGGCTGGCCTTCAACACGAAGATGCTGCAGGGCTACATCGCGCTGCCCGCCGTCTTCCTGGTCTATCTGTACGCGGCCAAGCCGACGTTGGTGAAGCGGATCGTCAATCTGCTGCTGGCGGGCGTGGTTCTGGCCGTCTCCAGCTTCTGGTGGGCCGCGGCCGTGTCCCTGGTGCCCGCGGACGACCGCCCGTACATCGGCGGCTCGACCGACGGCACCGCCTGGAACCTGATCACGGGCTACAACGGCCTCGGCCGGATCTTCGGTGGCGAGGGCAACGGCGGGGGCGGCGGAGGCGGGGGCGGCGGCTTCTCCGGGGCCGCTGGCATCGGCCGTATGTTCAACGAGATCCTCGGCGGCCAGATCTCCTGGCTCATCCCCTTCTCGGCGATCGCACTCGTCGGCGGGCTGGTGCTGTGCGGGCGCGCCCCGCGTACGGACCTCACGCGGGCGGCCCTGCTCATGTGGGGTGGCTGGACCGCCCTGCACTATCTGACCTTCGCGATGGCCGAGGGCACCATGCACCCCTACTACACGACGGCGCTCGCCCCCGGTATCGCCGCGCTGTGCGGGGGCGGCGGCCTGATGCTGCTGCGTGCCTTCCGTGCGGACAAGCGGTGGGCGTGGGTGCTGCCGCTCGCCCTCGGCGTCACCGCCGCCTGGGCGATCGTGCTGCTGCGCCGGGCCTCCGGCTGGAACACCTGGCTGTGGCCGGCCATCGGGGTCGTGATGGCGCTGGCGATCGTGGGGCTGTTCGTCTTCCGCTCCGGTCAGCGCGTGCGGCTCCTCGCCGCGTCGGTGACCGCGGCGATCGTCGCGGCGATCGCGGGACCGGCGGCGTACGCCTGGTCGGTGCCGTACGGAGCGGGGTCGGGCGGCGGCGGCATGGGCGGTACGAACCCGACGGCGGGGCCCTCGACAGGCGGCGGCATGGGCGGGGGCGGCGGCGGCCGGGGCGGGTTCCCCGGGGGCGGGAACGGCGGCGGGCCTGGCGGGCAGCAAGGTCAGCCGGGCCAGCAAGGCCAGCAGGGCCAGCAGCAGGACGGACAAGGCCAGCAGGGCGGGTTCCCCGGCGGTCAGCAGCCCGGCGGCGGCAACGGTGAGTTGCCCGGCGGCACGGCCGAAGCGGGCGGTACCGCGCCCAACGCCCAGCCCGGCCGGGGCGCCGGCGGCGGCATGGGCGGTGGCCCCGGGGGCGGTATGGGCGGCGCGAGCAGTGAGCTGATCGCGTACCTGAAGAAGCACCAGGACGGCGCCAAGTGGCTGCTCGCGGTGTCCAGTTCGCAGAGCGCCGCGCAGCTCGTCCTCAGCAGCGGTGAGCCGGTGATCTCCATGTGGGGCTGGTCCGGCAGCGACAAGGCGATGACCCTGGCGAAGTTGAAGGAACTGGTGAAGAACGGCGAGCTGCACTACATCCAGGTCGGTGGCGGCGGCATGGGCGGGGGCCCCGGCGGCGGGTCGAACGTCAGCTCCGAGGTCACGGCGTGGGTGCAGAAGAACGGTACGGCGGTGAAGGAGAGCGACTACAGCGGGAGTTCGTCGTCGAGCACGGCCAACCAGTCGACGATCTACCGCCTGGACGCGTCGGACGTCAGCTGACACCGGCGTGAAGCCGCCCCCCAACGGCCCCTGACTCCCGGTCAGGGGCCGTTCCGCTGCGTCAACTCGCGTAGACAAGCCCCGATTTGCCGTTTCCCGTCACCCAATGGACACGTCGACTCCATGGACATGACCGCATGTCCATGCCACTCTCCCGTTTGCCGCCTCCATTCAACCCGCGTAGATGGGACCCCACTTATGCTGGCGACACGCACCCGCCGCCGCTGGAAGCCGGTCGCGCTGACGACCGCCGCCGTGCTGGTCGGCCTCGCCGCTCCCGCCCTGACCGCGACCCCCGCCGCGGCCACGACGACCGCGTACGACACGACGTACTACAAGAACGCGATCGGCAAGACGGGCACGAGCCTCAAGTCCTCCCTGCACACCATCATCAGCAGCCAGACGAAGATCTCGTACTCCGCGGTCTGGAACGCCCTCAAGGTCACCGACCAGGACCCGAACAACAGCAACAACGTGATCCTGCTGTACAGCGGTGTCTCCCGCAGCAAGTCTCTCAACGGCGGCGACGTCGGCGACTGGAACCGCGAGCACGTCTGGGCCAAGTCCCACGGCGACTTCGGCGAGGTCACCGGTCCCGGCACGGACCTGCACCACCTGCGTCCCGCGGACGTCAAGGTCAACAGCATCCGCGGCAACCTGGACTTCGACAACGGCGGCAGCACGGTCACGGGCGGCGGCGGCAGCCTCGTCGACTCCGACTCCTTCGAGCCCCGCGACGCCGACAAGGGCGACGTGGCCCGCATGATCCTCTACATGGCCGTGCGGTACGACGGCGGCGACGGCTTCGCCGACCTCGAGCCCAACGAGAAGGTCAACAACGGCAGCAACCCGTACATCGGCAAGCTCTCCGTGCTCAAGCAGTGGAACGACGAGGACCCGCCGAGCGCCTTCGAGGAGAAGCGCAACCAGGTCATCTACGACACCTACCAGCACAACCGCAACCCGTTCATCGACCACCCGGAGTGGGTCGAGGCGATCTGGTAGCGCACGAGACGACAAAAGGAGGGGCCCTGCCGGACGAATCCGACAGGGCCCCTCCGCCATCCCGGTATCCCGGTCACCCGAGACGCGCGAGGTCCTCGGGCAACGCGTACCGGTGCTCCCCGGTCAACACGTCGGAGGCGAAGACGAGCACGTACTCCCGGTCCTCGTCGAGCCCGCACGTGCCGCAGGCCTCCTGATACCCGATGACCTCCGCCCGCTCCTGCCCCGGGGTCCCCTTGTCGTTGCCGCCCCACCTCAGGCGTTCGCCGATGCGGTACGTGTCCTGGAACGTGTGCCCGAAGTGGAACTGCAGGGTCATCGGACCCTCGTCACCACACCCCGGACACCCGTGCAGCCGCGGCACGACAGCCATGTTGAACGCCCCCATCGCTTCCTCCGCAGTCACCGGCGAACGAGGCCCAACCGGGCCGCGTCGTCGTACCGTCGGCACAGTTCCCCGACCCGGGCCTCGACGAAGGCCAAGGCCTCGTCGAGGTCCAGGCCTTCGGCGTGCCGCCGGTACGGGGTGTGGACCCCGGCCGGCCACTCGCCCATGTCCCGCTCCAGGTCGAGCCGGACGAGCGCCTCCGCCGTGATCCCCGCCTCGGTGAAGGCGAGGGTCACGGCGAGGCGGTACTCGTTCGGCTCGAGGTCCCGGGTGAGATCCATCCAGGTGATGCCGTGGTGGAGCGTCACCTCTGGTGTGCCGTCCACGACGTCGAGGAGGACCTGCGGGAGGAGTGCCGTCTCGCTCTCGTCTTCCTCCCCGGAGTCGCCGCTGAAGTCGAACTCCAGGTAACGGCCGAGCATGAACTCGGCGAGCTGCTTCTGGAACCGGTCCAGCGACAGCAGGAACCGCGCGAGCTTCTCCTCACCCACCCGCAGTCCACCTCGTCGTCGCTCTCGCCGGGGAGCTCGTCACACGCGCTCCCCGGCGATCGCAGTTGTCCGGAAGGTCAGGAGGAGAGACCTCGCTGCTCCTCGAGCCTGCGCAGGCGTTCCGCGAGCGGTACCTGCCCCGGGGGCCTCAGGATGAACTTGTTCTTCATCTCGTCGAAGGCGTCCAGGTAACAGGACACGCGGTCACCCACCTGGTAGTTGTCGTCGTCGTCGATGTAGAGGACATCGATGAGGCCGTCCCGTGACAGGCCCAGGTCCACGATGACCCCCCAGGGGAAGACAGCCGTGGCCTCTCCCTCGACGACGCTCCCCACGAGGCGCATCTCGGCCTCGGGTACCTCAGGGTCGGTCATAGCTCGTCCATCACTCTCAGCGGATATGAGTTGAGGAGACCGAACATCTCCTTGGGGATTCCGACCTCGGCGCGAGGAACGCCGTTGTGCGAACCGACGAACTTCTCGAAGTGCTGGTCGAAGTCGGCCCTGGGGATCTTGATCTCCACGACCGTCCCATCGTAGGGACCACGCCCCGCGTAGTCCTCCGCGACGTCCAGCCCCTTGTCGCCCAGGCCGAAGTAGGCGTGGCCGTCCGGGTTCTGGCCCTTGCGGCCCGGGTAGTCCTCGGGCTTGAAGCCCTCCTCCTCGATCTTCTTGGTCTTTCCCTTGTACGGAGCCTTGTAGATGTAGACGTTGTCCGGATCGTCGTCCTTCTTCGGCCTCGCGGGCTTGTCGGCGGCCGGCTTCTCGCTCTTCTTCGGGCCGTCGGCCTTCTTGGTCGGCGGAGCCGGCTTGGGCTTGGCCGGCGGGGCCGGCTTGGGCGGCGGCTTGGGCTTGGGGGTGGACGGCGGCGTGACGTTCTCGGCGTTCTTGACCGCGTCCTTCGTCTTCTCGGCGGCCTTGACGGTGTCCGTCGCGGCGTCCACCGCGTCCACGGCCTTGTCGACGTACCGCGCGCCCTTCGCCGCGCTCGCGCCGTACCCGGCGATCGGGATCGCCGAGGCGTAGGACAGACCCGCGTCGATGTAGTTGCCCTCGGCCGTGTACCAGAGGCCGTTGATCAGGTCGGCGGGCTCGCCGAAGCCGGGCACCAGGCCGACGACGTCGAGGGCTCCGTGGCCGATCGGGCTGATCCAGGACTCGCCCCAGTACAGGCCCGTCGGGTCCGGGAAGGCCAACGGGTTGTTGCGGCCGTAGGCGTAGGCGTTGAGGTGCTGCGGGTCCGCGAGGTTGAGCTTGGGGTCCACGGACACGAAGCGGCCGGCGGCCGAGTCGTACGCGCGTGCGCCGAGCTGGATCAGGCCGGTCGTCGCGTCGGCCGTGCCGCCCACGAACGACTTGTCACCGGGCCACGCGCCCGCTGCCGGCTTGGTGCCGCGTACCTCGCCGAAGGGGAGGGTGCGGCGCTGGACGATCGCCGAGTCGGACGCCCTGACGGCGATCTCGGCGGTGCCGTTCTGCCCGCCGACCAGCCAGGTCACACCGGCGGACGTGCGCACGGCGATCTGCCGGCCACCGTGGGAGTAGTAGCGCGTGCCCGACACGGAGTTCTTCGCTGTGTCGAGGCGGATCTCCTGGCTGCCCAGGTAGAGCGTGACGGCGCCCTTCTCCTTGCGGAGCAGGCGGCTTCCGTCGGCGCCGTACACGAACGAGGTCTTGTTCGCCTCGTCCAGTGCGTCGCCGGACAGGTACGGGGTGACGGCGCTCAGGCGGCCTTCCTCGTCCCAGTCCAGCTTCTGGTCGACCGCCGGGGAGAGGTCCGTCGCCGCCTTCGTGCGGCGGATGGTGTTCCCCGCCTCGTCGTACGCGAAGGACTGGGCCGCCGTCACCTCCTGCGCCGACGAGCCCGACGTGGCCGTGCGGGCCTCGGCCGACTTCAGGGCGTGGGCGTGCGTGCCGCCCTTGGCGTCCTGGGCCTTCGGCACGTACGTCGTCGACTGCGTGATCGCCGCGTCGCCGGTCGTGCCGGTGGCGTGGCGGACCTCACCGGTGCGGTTGCCCGCCGCGTCATACGCGTAGGAGTGCCAGTACGGTGCCGGGCCGCCGACGGTCGCCTCACCGGCGCTCGCCTCGCAGGCGGTGGCGGTCTGGGTCCACGCCTCGGTCAGACGGCGCAGATAGTCGTACGTGAAGCACTGGACGTCGGCGGTCTTGCCCTCGGGCGTGTCCGCGACCTTGCGGATGTTGCCGGTGGGGTCGTAGCCGTAGGTGATGTCGGAGTCGGGGGTCTTGACGATCTCCCGGTCGATGCGGGCGCGCTCCAGGCGCCTGGTGCCCTCCTCGTAGGTGTTGGTGAGCCAGGTGTACTTGTCGGCGCTGGCGGTGCCCAGCGTGAGCTGGAGGAGTTCGCCGTAGTTGGAGTAGCGGGACTCGCGGGCGTAGTCGGTGGTGTCGCCCAGGGTGAAGGACGGCAGTCCGGTCGCCGTGTAGCCGGTGGTGACCGTCTCCGCCGGGAGACCGCCGACCGCCGGGAGACCGACCTCGTCGACCGAGCCGTCCGGCTTGTACGACGCCGTCGAGGTGTAGGTGCCGGCCAGCTTGCCCTCGGCGGCGGGGATCGTCACCGAGGTCTTCGTCGCGCGGCCGCCCGCGTCATAGGCGTCGACCGAACTCGTGTAGGCGTCGTCGCCCACCCACTTGGTGGCCGACGCCAGGCGTCCCTTGCCGTTGGGGACGGTGGCGCTGTCGTACTCCCAGGTCGTCAGCTTCTTGTCGCCGTTGTAGAGCGACCGCTGACGGCCCAGCTTGTCGTAGCTGAAGGTGAGGGTGGTGTCGCGCTGGTTGCGGATCGTCTTCAGCTGGTCGAGGTCGTTGTACGTCATCCAGGTCGTGCCGGCGTCCGGGTCGACGGCCCGGGTCTGACGGCCGCGCACGTCGTACTCGTACGACCAGACGTTGCCCGACTCGTCCTTGACCTCGGCGACATGGCCCGCGGCGTCGTAGTCGTAGGTCGTCGTGTCCGCCGCGCCCGTCGGCGACGATGCCTTGAACTCGAGGATCTTGGTCTTCTGCCCCTGCGCGTTGGTGTACGTCGCGGTGGGCGTGCCGCCGGCCGGCGGGTCGACCGTCGTGTGGTCACCGTGGTACGTGGTCTTCGTGCGCCACTTCTCGGTGCCGGCCACGCGGAAGATCTCGTCGGTCGCCCGTCCCGCCCCGTCGTACACCGTCTCCGTCTCCCGGGGCGTCCCCTCGGACGCGTCCGCCACGCCCACGAAGGTCGTGCCGACGGCGGCGGAGTTGTAGAACGGGCCGATCTCGTTGACGGCGAGGCCGCGGGAGTCGTACTCGGTGGTGGTGACGACACGGCCGGAGTTGGCAGCCGGGGTCTGGGTCTGGCGCGGGCGCAGCAGGCCGTCCTGCAGCTGGTGGCTGACCGCGACAGAGCCGTTCGGGAGGAGCGACTTGGTGGTGGTGACGACGGGCAGGTTGTTGCGGACCAGGTAGCCGTACTCCAGGGACGGGGTGTCCCCGGACTTCGCGCGGCCCGGGAGCCAGACCTTCAGCAGACGGCCGAGGGCGTCGTAGTCCAGGTCGGTGCGCTGCTTGTTGGCGTCGACCGTGGCGGTGACCAGGCCCCAGCGGGGGTCGACCGTGGAGGTGGTCGAGTTGCCGGCCGGGTCGGTGACCTTCATGCCGGTGACCGGGCCGCCGGTCGTCGGCGTGTACGTCGTCTTGGTCGTGTTGCCCTGCTGGTCGGCGGAGTCGGTGACCCGGCCGTGGGCGTCGTACTTCGCGGTCGACGTCGTCACGTACTGCGGGGTGCCGTCGTCCGCGTAGCCCTTGACCTTCTCGCTGCGCACCACGTCGCCCTTGGTGGGCGTGGTGCCGTAGGTGTCGGGGTCGTCGTACCAGGTGCGGACGTCGGAGATGGCCTCACCCTTGTAGGAGGGGGCGCCGTCGTCGCAGTTCACCGGGACCACCGTCACGCGCTTGAGGAGCGTGAGCAGGTTGGCCTTGGTGTTGCGGTTGTAGCTGTTCGTCGTGCAGGTGTCGTCGTCGGGGTCGGACAGGTCGCCCGAGTCCGACGAGCGCTCCAGCATGCCGTAGGAGTCGTAGAAGTGCTCGATGGAGGCGCGGCGGACCTTGCCGTCGTCGAGGGCGGTGCGGGTCTTGGTCGACTTCACCGCCGCGTACGTCGCCTCGTCGCTGCCCTCGGTGGCCGTGGCGGCCGACTTCCAGGGGGTGCTGACGGTGGCGCTGACCTCGGCGGAGCCGTTGAAGGTGCGCTGTTCCAGCTGGAAGCCCTGGTGGCGGGCGTCGTCGCGGACCTTGGTGCCGTCGGAGGCGGTGACCGTGACGGACCTGGTGCCGCCGGACTCCTTCTCGCGGTCGCCGTCCATGCCCTGGAGGTAGGTGGTCTCGGTGCGGAGCTGCTTGCTGTTCTCGTCACCCGTCTTCACGGTGACCGAGCGGAAGCCGCGCCACTGGTTCCAGGTCTTCTTCTTGGTCTTGACGAGCTCGCTGTCGTCGAAGGCCCAGGCGGCGCCCGAGTAGTCGTAGGAGGTGACCTTGTTCGGGCCGGTGACGGTGACCTCGTCCTCGGTCACCGTGTCGACGACGAACTTGTGGAACCAGTCCTCCTTCTCCCCGACGGTGCCCTCCTTCGACCAGAAGGACGGCATGCAGCGCTTGGTGTTGGTCTCGGGGGTGGGGAGGTTGGACGGGGTGCACTCGGTCGGCTTGTAGTTGACCGAGATGGTGCCGCCGGTCTCCGACTGGATGGCCCGGATGCGCCACTTGTACATCGGCAGGCGGTCGTCGGCGCCGGTGTCGACGCGGTTGGCGTCCTGCCGCTCGTAGAAGGTGACCTTCGGGAGCTTGTTCGCGCCGTCCTTGCCGGAGTGGGTGACCGACTCCAGCCACATGGACGGGGAGTGGGTGGTGTCGGCGCTCTGGTACTTGTGCGCCAGCTCCCACTCGTCGACGTCGTCGTAGGTCTTGCCGTCGGACTTCAGGACCTGCGTGGTGACCTTCGTCAGGCGCTTGCGGGAGAAGAAGGTCGGGGACCACTGGTCCTTGCACTCGGTGTCGGAGGTGCAGATCTGCTCGAACGGCACGTCCGGCCAGCGGGTGGCGGTGGACTCCTTCAGGTCACCGGGCTCACAGTCGGCGGCGGCGCCCTTGCAGCGCTCGGCGGTGTCGAAGACGACCCGCGCGGGAGCGGCGGTGGAGTTCTCCTTGCCCTCCTGCTCGCCGTACTCGATCCGCTTGAGCCAGCCGCCGCGGTCGTAGGAGACGACCTTGTCGCCGCGCACGGTGTCGTACTTGTTGGTCTCCGTGCCGTAGTAGTACGTCATCGTGTTGCCGTGCACGTCGACGACGTAGTCGAGGTTCCAGCGCCAGGTCTGCTGGCAGCGGGACTCCTTGAAGGTGTCCTTGTGGCAGGGCTCGTCCTTGTCGTCGCCGAAGACCGGGGCCTCCCAGGAGGAGCCGGTGAACTCGGTGTCGGCGGCCTCGCGCTTGCCCTTGCCGAAGTAGTAGCGGGTGCCGTCGGTGGTGGTGACGACCCAGTACTCGTTGTTGTCGTCGTTGTTGAAGCCGTCGGTCCTGCGCTGGACGATCGTGCCGTCGTCCTGCTTCAGACGCCACTCGTCCTTGTCCTTCTTGACCAGCTCACCGGCCCGGCCGCCGAAGTTCATGGTGGCGTTGTCGGAGTGCCAGCACAGGTCGTACTTCTGCGACCCGGCCTCGTCGTGGCCGTCCTCCGTGCAGGAGCGGTACGACCGCTCGATGTAGCCGGCGCTGAGGTCGAAGCCCTCGCCGACCCAGGAGGTCTGGTTGTTGCTGGAGGCGGTACGGCCGTCGGTGGACGCCGAGTTGTAGGCCAGGCCCAGCTGCGGGGACGGGCCCGCGACGGCGGGCGGCACGCGCAGCGGGTACTGCCAGGTGAAGGCGCCGGTCTGGGCCGCGACCTGCCAGGACGCGGAGGGCGCGAGGGAGGTCGCGGTGTAGGAGCCGGAGCTGCCGGAGGGCGCGGCGGACACCGCGAGCAGCGGGGCCTTGGCGCCGACGCCGGCCGGGACGTCGGCGGTGAGCTTCTGGGCGCGGACGTCGTTGCTGGTGCTGATCGGGGTGACGCCCTGGCAGGCGGCCGCCTTCGGGGTGGTCAGCGCGCAGGCGGGCAGCTCCACCAGGCGCAGCCGCTGCGCCCAGTCGCCGCCGTAGGCCTGGGCGAAGGAGGCGTAGTCGACCTGGACGGAGACCTTGCCCGGCTTGGCCGCGGCCGTGGCCTTGGCCGTACGGGCGTTGTCCGCGCTGGTCACCTTCAGCAGCAGGCCGTCGATGCCTGCCTTGCGGGCGGCGGTGTGGCCGAGGAGGTCGACCTTGGCGCGGGTCGGTGTGGTGGCCGCGCGGGACTTGGGGGCGGCGATCCGCACGGGGAGGCCGCCGGCGCGGACACCGCTGAGGGCCGCCCGGGTCTGGCCGAGGCTGACCGTGGCACTGCCGGGCTCGGGCCAACTGGCCTTGGCCTGCTGGGACTTCCCGTAGCCGGCGAGGTGCTTGAGCGGGGTGACCTGGCCGTTCTCCTCCACCACCGGGGTGGAGGGCACGTCCTGCGTCTTGGGCCTCCGCTGCTCACGGGCGTCGTCGTCACCGAGCGCCGGGGCCGCCTGGAGCAGGGTCAGGGTCAGGGCCGCCGACACCGCGGCGGCCAGATGTTTCGCCCATTTTCGGGCGTGATGTCTCCGTGTTGAGCGCATGCGCGCTCCCCTCCCGTTGTGATGTGAAGTCCCGGGCGCCCGAAGGGTGTTGCTACGGGCGCCCGGGGAAGCGGCTGTGGTCAGCAGCCGTCAGTCGTTCGCGAGCCGGAAGATCTCCGCGCCCGAGAGCAGGCCGGGGACCAGGCGTACGTCGTCGATGTCACCGGCGAAGAAGTCGTTCCAGACGCCGCCGAACTGGGCGCGGCCGATGTTGAGGCCCTTGGTGGCGTTCCAGACGTCGGTGACGGTGGCGCTGCCCTGCTCCTCGCCGTCGACGTAGAGGGTGAACTTCCGGGCGGCCGGGTCGTAACTGCCCGCCAGGTGGGTCCACTTGCCGACGGTGGGCGGCCGCTCGCTGGAGGCCATGGCGCGGATGACGTCGTTGGCGCCGTCCGCGTCGGAGATGTGGCGGCCGAAGATCCAGCGCTTGTAGGCGGTCGAGTAGTAGAGGGTGAAGCCGTTGCCGTTGTTGCCGGCCTGGCTGACCACCGCGATGTTCTCGCTGAGCGAGGTGGGCCGCACCCACGCCGAGACGGTGAACGCCTGCCCGGTGTGCACGGCGGAGTTCGCGGTGGCGTAGTCGCTGCTGCCGTTGAAGCGCAGGGCCTTGTCGGCGGCGTCGGTGGCGGAGTGGTTGCCCGCGACCCAGTCGGCGCCCTTGACCGTCAGGGTGCGGTCGTGGCCGGAGGTGTCGGGGGCGGTGGTGCCGGAGGTCTGGTCGAGGCCGTAGACCGCGGCGGCGCAGGAGTCGGCGAGGGCGTCCTCACAGGCGCGGTCGGCGATGAAGATGTACTTCTCCAGCGGGCCGCGGTTGCCGGCCCGGTCGACGCTGCGCACGTAGAGGACGTTCGGCCCGAAGGTGGACGTGGGCACCTCGATGGTGGCGTTGCCGCCGAGGCTCGCCGGGGTGGCCTTGCGGCCGGGGGTGTCGTTGCCGAGGTCCCACTCGTAGAACTCGACATCGTTCTTGAAGATCGAGTCGGAGTTGCCGTTGGCCGAGACGGTGAAGTGCCGCTTGGCGCCCACGGGGAGGTTCTCCTCACCGGCGACCGGCTCCACCTGCGGTTTGGTGTCGGGCCGCTCCACGTCGACGACGAACTCGCACCAGTCGGACCACTCGGAGTACCCGGAGTCCTTCAGCTTGCCGGTGGAGCCGTCGTAGAGCTGGGCGTGCCACTTGTAGCCGTGGCCGTGCGCGAGTTCACGGACGGGGATGTTCTCCTCGAACACGCCCTCGTTCTGCGGTCCGTCCTTGCCCTCGTAGACCATGGGCCGGTCGGCGACCTGGTCCCAGACGCGGAAGGTGGCGGTGAGGTTCTGCCCGGTGCCGTCGCTGTAGGAGTCGGCGTCGGTGCCGTTGACCGCCATGGTCGGGGTGGCGTCGCGGATCCACGGACGCTTGGTGTTGTCCGTGGTGCAGGCCTTCTCCTCAGGGTTGGTCAGGCGCTCCTTGGACGGCTTGCTCGGCGTGGTGTTGTAGGTGACGACGAGCTTGGCGTTGTCACCGCGGAACCGCTTCCAGGAGTTCGGGTCGCCCTCGTCGGCGGCCCGCAGCGAGAAGGCCAGCGGGTCACCGGCGGCGGCCTTCTTGCGCACGGTGGAGGTGAGGTTCTCGTTGTCCTCCTTGCTGCTGTCCTGGAAGTCGACCCAGCTGGGCGGGGCGTCGGGGCTGCAGCTGTCGCCGCGTCCGTAGGCCACCGTGCGGTCGACCATCAGGTCGCCGTCCTTGGGCTTGTTGTTCCAGTTGGTGGCCGAGTCGACGCCGGCGGAGTCCACCAGGTGCAGGTTGACGGTGCTCTTGGTGCACGAGAAGGAGAAGGTCTCGTAGACCTCGAAGACCGCCTTGGAGATGGTGCGGTTCTGCCACCCGGAGGTGGAGAACTGGAAGTACATGCGGTTGGTGTACGGCGAGGTGCTGCACACGTAGTACGTGCCGCCGATGGTGTCGTACGAGCAGCGGCCGACGCCCTCGTCGTCCTTGAACTTGTGGTACTCCGTGCTCGGGTGGGAGCTGGAGACGTACAGCCACTCGCTCTTGGACATGCCGGCCTCCGGGTCGAGGTAGACCGGGAAGTCGGTGTCGGCGGACGTCAGCACGGCGGGGTCGGGTACGACGGTGACCGCGTCGGCGGAGACGTCGAGGCCCATGTCGGCGACCTTCGCGGCGGCGTCGGGCGCGTCCTGGGCCGGGGCTACCGTGCCGGAGGCGGCGACCGCGTCGGCCGGGAGCCGAGCGGCGGTGTTGGCGGAGTCCCACATTTTTGGTGCCTGGCCGCCGAAGACGCGCTCACCGGAGGCGTCCACCGCCTCCAGGCCGCCGGCCGCACCGGCGCCGAGGTCGAGCCCCTTCGTCCGCACGGGCAGGCGCAGCCGCGCGAGTTCGGGGTTGCGGGCCGCCTCGGGGGTCTTCACCTCCAGGACGTACGAGTAGCCGGTGACCGAGGCGCTGGCCAGCAGGTCCACGCCGGGCAGCACCTCGCGGTACTCGGCGGTGTCGCCGTCCAGGACGGGCTCGGGCAGCGGTTTCGGCCAGCGCAGGGTGAAGGACTTCCCGTCCTCGCCGAGGGTGACGAAGTCCTGCGAGCCACCGGCGGCGAAGGTCAGGTCGACGACGGCGGCCTTCGGGCCGACGGTTCCGTCGGCGCGCCGCTCCAGGGTCGCGTCGGCCGCGTCCCAGCCGCCGTCGGCCCGCCGGACCCGCTGCGGCTGGACACTGGTCTCACTGGTGAGCGAGCCGTCGGGATTGGCGAAGACGAGCTCGTCCTCGGTGCGTCGCTGAAGGATCTCCACCGGGTCCCCGGTGGCCGCGGCCCGGGCGAACGCGGTCGCCTCGGCGGATGTCTGTCTGGTCTGGGCGGCCTCGGCCGCGCTGGTGACGGCGGGCAGGGTGCCCAGGACGACGGCGCTGCCGAGCAGCACGCCGAACGTCCGGGCAGCACGCGCCCGCCGGAACCAAGGGTTGGTCATGCCCTTGTTCTCCCCCTGAGCTCTCCCCAGAGCTCTTTATGAAATTTGAAGTGGCCAAGGAAATTGATGTGGCCATGCTGTGAAGCAGTGGTGGGGGTGAACGTATGGGACTTTCTTTGCCGGGACAAGTGTCTTTCGGCCAGCGTTCCGGGGCCTGCCGCCTTTGACGCTGGTCAGCCCAGGTGCGTCGGCGCGAACATCCGCAGCACCGCCGGGAGGACGACGACCGAGGGCCCGGGAGCGGCCAGCGCCTTCGCCAGGTCCGCCTGCAGGGCCTCCGGGGAGGTCCGTACGCCGGGCACACCGAACGACTCGGCCAGCGCCACGTAGTCGGGACGGGTCAGCTCGGTACCGGTGGTCTCGCCGAAGGTGTCGTCCATGTACGCGCGCAGGATGCCGTAGCCGCCGTCGTCGACAATCAGCCAGGTGACGTTCAGCTCGTACTGCCGGGCCGTCGCCAGCTCGGCGATCGAGTACAGGGCCCCTCCGTCGCCCGACACCGCCAGCACCGGGCGGGTCGGGTCGGCGGCGGCCGCGCCCAGCGCCGCGGGGAAGCCGTAGCCGAGGCCACCGGCGCCCTGGGCGGAGTGCATGTGGTTGGGGCCCTTGGCGTCGAACGCCGACCAGGCCCAGTAGGCGAGGATCGTCATGTCCCAGAAGGACGGCGAGTCGGCGGGGAGCGCCTTGCGCACCGACGCCAGTACCTGCTGTTCCAGGGTGAGTTCCTGGGCGGCGATCCGGTCGGCGACCTTCGCGAGGAGCGCGCGGACGCGCTCCGGCGCCGTCGGGTCCCGGCGCTCGGAGACCGTCTCCAGCAGGGCCTGCAACGCGAGGCGGGCGTCCGCGTGGATGCCGAGGGCCGGGTGGTTGGACTCCAGCTTGCCGAGGTCGGCCTCGATCTGGATGACGCGGCCGCGCGGCTTGAACGTGTGGTAATTCGAGGAGAGTTCGCCGAGGCCGGAGCCGACCACCAGCAGGACGTCGGCGTCCTCCAGGAAGTCCGTGGTGTGGCGGTCCTCCATCCAGGACTGGAGCGAGAGGGGGTGCGTCCAGGGGAAGGCGCCCTTGCCGCCGGGGGTGGTGACGACCGGTGCCTGAAGCGTCTCCGCCAGCCGGCGCAGCTTCTTCGACGCGTCCGCCCGTACCACTCCCCCGCCCGCGATGATCGCCGGACGGGCGGCACGGGACAGCAAGTGGGCTGCCACGGCGGTCAGTTCGGGGCGCGGGGGCAGCTCGTCGGGGAAGGCGTCGCCCCCGGTCACCACCGGGATCGAGGTCTCGGCGAGCAGGACGTCCTGCGGGATCTCCACCCACACCGGGCCGTGCGGGGCCGACAGCGCCGACTTCCAGGCCGCCTCGATCGCGGACGGGATCTGGGACTGCGTACGGACCGTGTGAACCGACTTCACCACGCCCCGGAACGAGGCCGCCTGGTCGGGGAGTTCGTGCAGGTAGCCGTGGCGGCCGCCGCCCAGTCCCGCGGTCGGGACCTGGCTGCTGACGGCCAGCACGGGGGCGCTCGCCGCGGCCGCCTCCTGGAGCGCGGCGAGCGAGGTCAGCGCGCCCGGGCCGGTCGACAGCAGCAGCGGCGCCGCCTCACCGGTGATCCGGCCGTACGCGTCCGCCGCGAACCCCGCGTTGTTCTCCACCCGCAGGCCGATGTACCGCAGGTCGGAGCGGCGCAGCGCGTCGAACACGCCGAGGGCGTGCTGGCCGGGCAGACCGAAGACGGTCGTCGCGCCGAGCGCGGCCAGGGTCTCCACGACCAGGTCCCCGCCGCGGCGGCCCGGCGGAGGGTTCAACGCGGCCTCCGTCTGGGCCGGCGTCGGGCGGAGCACCAGGTCGTGGTCGTGAGTCACTTCGCGCGGGCCTCTGCAATCTGGCGGGACATGATCGTGGTCAGTTCGTACGCCGTGTGGGACGCGGCCACCGACGTGATCTCCGCGTGATCGTACGCGGGCGCCACCTCGACGACGTCCGCCGAGACCAGGTTGCAGGACGCCAGGCCGCGCAGGATCTCCAGGAGTTCGCGGGAGGTCATGCCGCCCGCCTCTGGGGTGCCGGTGCCGGGCGCGTGCGCCGGGTCGAGGCAGTCGATGTCGATGGAGATGTACAGCGGACGGTCGCCGATGCGCTGCCGCAGCTGGTCGGCGACCTCGTCGGCGCCGCGGCGGTACACGTCCGCGGAGGTGACGATGCCGAAGCCCATCTTCTCGTCGTCCGTGAGGTCCTGCTTGCCGTACAGCGGGCCTCGGATGCCGACGTGGGAGAGCGCCTCGGTGTCGAGGACGCCCTCCTCGACCGCACGGCGGAACGGGGTGCCGTGCGTGTACTCGGCGCCGAAGTAGGTGTCCCAGGTGTCGAGGTGGGCGTCGAAGTGGAGCAGGGCGACCGGGCCGTGCTTCTTCGCGACCGACCGCAGCAGGGGCAGCGCGATGGTGTGGTCGCCGCCGAGGGTCATCAGCCGGGCGCCGGTGCCGAGCAGGTCGTCGGCGGCCGCCTCGACGGTCTCCACGGCCTCGTTGATGTTGAACGGGTTCACCGCGATGTCGCCGCCGTCCGCGACCTGCGCGAGGGCGAACGGGGAGGCGTCCTGCGCCGGGTTGTACGGCCGCAGCAGCCGGGACGCCTCGCGGATCGCGTTGCCGCCGAAGCGGGCGCCGGGCCGGTACGAGACCCCCGAGTCGAACGGCACGCCCACCACGGCGACATCGGCGCGGCCGACCTCGTCGAGACGGGGCAGCCGGGCGAAGGTCGCGGGTCCGGCGTACCGCGGGACGCGGGAGGAGTCGACGGGTCCGCGGGGCGTCTCGTTGCTGCTCATGGTCGTGTGCCTTCTTTCCTGCGCTCCAGGCTGACGGGTCCTGACCCTAGGTGGGTGGACAGCGACTGCGAAGTGTACGTTTCATCCACATCAAGCCATGACACCGGAGGAAACGTCCACCGTGCCGGACTCCGTCGTTCCCCCCACCCCTCCCGTACCCCTCGTCGCGCTGCTGGCCCACGAGGACCTGGGCCTGCGGCGGATCGCCGGGCCGGCGGACGGCGCCGTCACGATCCATGGTGCGCACTCCTCCGAGATGGCGGACCCCTCGCCCTACCTCCTGGGCGGCGAACTGCTGCTGACCGCGGGGGCGTACCTCCCGGAGGCGGCGGGGCCGGGGCGCGCCTTCGACTTCGACGCCTATGTCTCCCGGATCGTCGCGGCGGGCGGCACGGCCCTGGGCTTCGGGCTCGCCCCGGTGCACGACAGCGTGCCGAGCGGCCTGGTGGCGGCCTGCGACACGCACGGGCTGCCGCTGCTGGAGGTCCCGCCCCGCACGACCTTCTCCGGCGTGGCCCGCGCGGTCTGGCAGCTGATGGCCCAGGCCCGGCACGCAGAACTCCGCCGCGTCACGGAGGCCCAGCAGAGCCTGGCCGCCGCGGCCGCCCGCCCCGACCCGGTGCCGTCCGTCCTCGTCCGGCTGGCCCAGCGGGTCGGGGGTTGGGCGGTGCTGTACGGGCCCGAGGGCACGGAGATCGCGACGGCGGGGCGGCCGCCGGGGGAGGCGGCGAGGAAGGCGCTGCGAGACCTGACGTCGGTGGTCCGGCCGGCGCATCCGGTCGGCAGCAGCCCCGCCGAGACCTCAGCCCCCACCGCCTCCGTCCCCACCCCCTCTTCCGCCACCGACACCGTCGCCGGCACCCACCTCGCCGCCTACGCCCTGGGCGCCGGGCACGGCTTCGTGCTCGGGGTCGCGGCGGCGGAACGCGAGCCCGGTGACCACACGATCGCGTCGGTCGCCGCCGTGCTGCTCTCCCTCCTCACCGGGGAGCAGCAGAGCGGGTCGGGGGCGGCGCGGTCGTCGGCACTGGTGCGGCTGTTGCTGGGCGGTACGACGGAGGAGGTCGCCCCACTGCTGGGCGGCGGGCGGTGGGTGGTCGTGCACGCCGTTCCGCACGGCCGGACCCTGGACGCGGTCGCCGCGTCCGCGCTCGGCACCGCCCTGGGCTCCCCGCTGGTCGACCTGGCTGAGGACGTCGTACGGGTGCTCGTGCCGGAGGGGCGGGAGGTGGCGCCGCAGGCCGGGTGGACGCTGGGCGTGAGCGCCCCGGCCGAGCCCGGTGAGTGGCCCGCCGCCGACTCCCAGGCGGCCCGTGCCCTGGCGCGCGCCCGGGCCACCCGCACCCCGCTGGTCCGGCACGGCGGGCGGACCGCGTTCGCTGATCTGGTGCCGCCGGACGAGGCCGGGACACACGCCCGCGCGCTCCTCGCGCCGATCACCGGAGGAAGCCCCGCCCTCGCCGAGACCCTGCGCACCTGGCTGTCGCTGCACGGCAGCTGGGACCGTACGGCGGTGGCGCTGTCGGTGCACCGCAACACC
The DNA here is from genome assembly GCF_043198595.1 of Streptomyces sp. NPDC048751. Lineage (NCBI taxonomy): Bacteria > Bacillati > Actinomycetota > Actinomycetes > Kitasatosporales > Streptomycetaceae > Streptomyces > Streptomyces sp. NPDC048751. Next base: position 55,300 of record NZ_JBICUX010000011.1, on the reverse strand, counting down.
GTGCGGCAGCGGATCGCCCGGTGCGCGGCGCTGCTCGACGCCGACCTGGACGACCCGGACATACGCATGGAGTTGTGGTTCGCGCTGGGGCGGCTGTAGATCATGGCGTGACGCACGTCCCAGCGTGCGGGACGTCGAGTGCGCGCACAGAGCGCTGCCTCACAATGGACACATGCCGATACCCGGGACACCCAGCCGCGCCGAGCTCGTCGACCACCTCGTGAGGACCCGTATCGCGGGCGCTGTCGCCACGCCGCGTGAGAACAACCTCTCCCACTTCCGCAAGCTGGCGAACGGCGACCGCAAGTACTGGCTCGGCCTGGAGCTCGGCGACCGGTGGAGCGACGAGCAGGACGTGCTCGCGGTGATGGCGGAGCGGGTCGGCGTCAACGACGATCCGGAGTACCGGTACGGCCAGGACACCATCGACCCCGAGCTGACCGTCGCTGCCCTGGAGCGGCTGGCGGGCCGGCTGCGCAAGGCGGCCGACGGCCGGCAGCGGGTGCTGTTCGCGACGGGCCACCCGGGCAGCCTGCTCGACGTGCACCGCGCCACGGCCGCCGCCCTGCGCGCGGCCGGCTGCGAGATCTTGGTGATCCCGGAAGGGCTGCAGACGGACGAGGGGTACGTCTGGCAGCTCGCGGACGTGGCGGTCCTGGCACACGGTGCCAGCCTCTGGCACACCCACTCCGGCGAGCCGATGAAGGCCATCCTCACCGCACTCGAGCACGCGGGGCGCCCGCTGCCCGACCTGGTCGTCGCCGACCACGGCTGGGCGGGCTACGCGGGACAGCACGGCGTGGACTCCGTCGGCTACGCCGACTGCAACGACCCGGCGCTCTTCCTCGCCGAGGCGGAGGGGACCGTGCAGGTGACGGTCCCCCTCGACGACCATGTGCTCAGCCCGCGCCACTACGACCCGATGGTGGCGTACCTCCTGGCGGAGGCGGGTCTCGCCGGGGAGTGAGGCTCCCCGGGAGGCGTGGTCAGCGCGGGACGCGGACCACGCCCTCCTGGATCACCGAGATGGCGAGCTCGCCGTCCTGGGTGTAGATGCGGGCCTGCCCCAGGCCCCGGCCGCCGTGCGCCGTCGGGGACTCCTGGTCGTACAGGAGCCACTCGTCGGCGCGGAACGGCCGGTGGAACCACATCGCGTGGTCCAGGGACGCCCCGACGACGTCACCGACGGCCCAGCCACCGCGTCCGTGCGCGAGCAGGACCGAGTCGAGCAGGGTCATGTCGGAGACGTACGTGGCGAGGACCACGTGCAGCAGGGGTTCGTCAACAGCACCGCCGAGCTTGCCGTTGGTGCGGAACCACACCTGCGAGTGCGGCTCGCGCGGCTCGCCGAACTTGCCGTACGGCGGCTCCTCGACGTACCGCAGGTCGATCGCCTCGCGGGTCTCCAGGAACTTCTCCACCACCGCGGCGTCGAGGTGGTCGTAGCCGCGCATCCGCTCCTCGGAGGTGGGCAGCGTGGCCGGGTCCGGGGAGGGCGGGACGGGCGTCTGGTGGTCGAGGCCTTCCTCGTACGTCTGGAAGGACGCGGACAGGGTGAAGATCGGCCTGCCGTGCTGGACCGCGACCGCCCGGCGCGTGGTGAAGGAGCGGCCGTCGCGGATGCGCTCGACGTTGTAGACGATGGGCGCGCCCGGGTCGCCCATGCGCAGGAAGTACGCGTGCAGGGAGTGGGCGTGCCGGTCCGGGGGGACCGTACGCCCGGCGGCGACCAGCGCCTGGGCCGCCACCTGTCCGCCGAAGACGCGGGGGACGACGGCGGAGCGGGACTGGCCGCGGAAGATGTTCTCCTCGATCTGTTCGAGGTCGAGCAGATCGAGGAGATCCTGAAGTGCCTGGCTCATGGCGTCTGTTGTACCGGCCAGTAATTGCGGGCGGCTTACAGGCCCATGTCCTTCGCGATGATCGACTTCATGATCTCGCTGGTGCCGCCGTAGATGCGGTTGACGCGGTTGTCCGCGTACAGGCGGGCGATGGGGTACTCGTTCATGAAGCCGTAGCCGCCGTGCAGCTGGAGGCAGCGGTCGATGACGCGGTGGGCGACCTCGGTGCAGAACAGCTTGGCGCTGGCGGCCTCGGCGGGGGTCAGCTCACCGGCGTCGAGGGCCTCCGTGGCGCGGTCGGCGACGGCCTCGGCGGCGTCCACCTCGGCCTGGCAGGCGGCCAGCTCGAACTTGGTGTTCTGGAAGGCGGCGACGGGCTTGCCGAAGACGACCCGGTCCTGCACGTACTGCTTGGCGAACCGGACGGCGGCCTTGGCCTGGGCGTAGGCGCCGTAGGCGATGCCCCAGCGCTCGGAGGCCAGGTTGTGGCCGAGGTAGTAGAAGCCCTTGTTCTCCTCGCCGAGGAGGTCCTCGACGGGGACCTTGACGTCGACGAACGCCAGCTCGGCGGTGTCGGAGGTCTTCAGGCCGAGCTTGTCGAGCTTGCGGCCGACGGAGTAGCCCTCGGCCTTGGTGTCCACGACGAAGAGGGAGATGCCGTGGCGGCGGTCCTCGGCGGTGGGCGCGGAGGTGCGGGCGCAGACGATCATGCGGTCGGCGTGCACACCACCGGTGATGAAGGTCTTGGCGCCGTTGAGGACGTAGTGCGTGCCGTCCTCGGAGAGCTTGGCGGTGCTCTTCATGCCCGCGAGGTCGGAGCCGGTGCCCGGCTCGGTCATCGCGATCGCCCACATCTCCTCACCGGAGACGAACTTCGGCAGGTAGCGCTTCTTCTGCTCGTCGGTGGCGAGGAGCTTGATGTAGGGCAGGCCGAGCAGGACGTGCACGCCGGAGCCGCCGAAGGAGACACCCGCGCGGGCGGTCTCCTCGTAGAGGATGGCCTCGAACTTGTAGGAGTCGATGCCGGCGCCGCCGTACTCCTCGTCGACGCGGATGCCGAAGACGCCGAGGTCGGCGAGCTTGTAGTAGAAGTCGCGCGGGGCCTGGCCGGCGGCGAACCACTCGTCGTAGACGGGGACGACCTCGGCCTCGATGAAGGCCCGGAGGGTATCCCGGAACGCCTCGTGATCCTCGTCGAAAAGCGTACGGCGCACGGCGCCACCTCCACGTCCTGAGCATGTCTAAGCGCTTGCTCATTCACCGTACCGGCGAGTAAGCGACTGCGTCCACGTAACGCTCATCACGCTTCGGACCCGGCGCCGGCCGGAGTCACTCGGTCCCGGCGGCCTCCAGCGCCCCCCGCGCCATCCGGTGCAGCAGCTCGGCCGTGGCGCCGCGGCCCGGGAGGGAGCCGGCGCGGCCGAGGTGGGGGGTGGAGTTGAGCAGGCCGAAGACGGAGTGCACGGCCGAGCGGGCCGCGGGTTCGCCCAGGTCGGGGTAGACCTCGCGGACGACTCCCACCCACAGCTCGACGTACTGCCGCTGGAGCTGTCGGACGAGCTTGCGGTCGCTGTCCCGGAGGCGGTCCAGCTCGCGGTCGTGCAGGGTGATGAGGGGACGGTCGTCGAGCGCGAAGTCGATGTGCCCCTCGATGAGCGAGTCGAGGACCTCCCCGGGAGTCACGCCGTCGGCCTCCTTCAGCCGCTGCTTCGCCCCTGTCAGCAGCTGGCCGGAGATGCCCACGAGCAGCTCGGCGAGCATCGCGTCCTTGCCCGGGAAGTGCCGGTACAGGCCGGGGCCGCTGATGCCGACCGCGGCGCCTATCTCGTCGACCCCGACGCCGTGGAAGCCGCGCTCGGCGAAGAGCCGCGCGGCCTCCTTGAGGATCTGCTCACGGCGGGTGGGGGCGTCGGTCCGGGTGCTCATGAAGGCAATTCTAGACAGGGAGGTTAGCGGTCGTTAACCTGAAGGAAATGCGTTAACGCTCATTAACAAAGTGAGGGGCCGCAGGATGCACCAGGCACCGGAGCTTCAGAGCGCGGCAGACCCCGCGTCGGAGGTCTGGCGGGCCAACGAGGAGGCGCACCGCGCGCTGGTCGAGGAGCTGCGCGGCAAGCTGGCCGCGGCCCGTCTCGGCGGCGGTGAGAAGGCCCGCGCCCGCCACACCGCGCGCGGCAAGCTGCTCCCGCGCGACCGCGTGGACACCCTTCTGGACCCCGGCTCGCCCTTCCTGGAGCTGGCGCCCCTGGCCGCCGACGGGATGTACGACGGGCAGGCCCCGGCCGCCGGGGTCATCGCCGGGATCGGGCGGATCAGCGGCCGCGCCTGTGTGATCGTCGCCAACGACGCCACCGTCAAGGGCGGCACGTACTACCCGATGACGGTGAAGAAGCACCTGCGCGCGCAGGAGGTGGCCCTGGAGAACCGGCTGCCGTGCGTGTACCTCGTGGACTCCGGCGGGGCGTTCCTGCCGATGCAGGACGAGGTGTTCCCCGACCGCGAGCACTTCGGGCGGATCTTCTACAACCAGGCCCGCATGTCCGGCGCCGGCATCCCGCAGATCGCAGCCGTGCTCGGCTCCTGCACGGCCGGCGGCGCGTACGTCCCGGCGATGAGCGACGAGGCCGTGATCGTCCGCGACCAGGGCACGATCTTCCTCGGCGGCCCGCCCCTGGTGAAGGCCGCCACCGGCGAGGTCGTCACCGCGGAGGAGCTCGGCGGGGGCGAGGTCCACTCGCGTGTGTCCGGTGTGACGGACCACCTCGCGGAGGACGACGCGCACGCGCTGCGGATCGTCCGGAACATCGTCGCCACGCTCCCCGCGCGCGGGGAGCTGCCCTGGGAGGTGACCGCGGCCGTCGAGCCGAAGGTCGACCCCTACGGGCTGTACGGCGCGGTGCCGGTCGACTCCCGCACCCCCTACGACGTGCGCGAGATCATCGCGCGCGTGGTCGACGGCTCCCGGTTCGCCGAGTTCAAGTCCGAGTTCGGCCAGACCCTGGTCACCGGCTTCGCCCGCATCCACGGCCACCCCGTCGGGATCGTCGCCAACAACGGCATCCTGTTCTCCGAGTCCGCCCAGAAGGGCGCCCACTTCATCGAGCTGTGCGACCAGCGCGGGATCCCGCTGGTGTTCCTGCAGAACATCTCCGGGTTCATGGTCGGCAAGGACTACGAGGCCGGTGGCATCGCCAAGCACGGCGCCAAGATGGTCACGGCCGTGGCGTGCACGAGGGTCCCCAAGCTGACGGTCGTCGTCGGTGGCTCGTACGGCGCGGGCAACTACTCGATGTGCGGTCGGGCGTACTCGCCGCGCTTCCTGTGGATGTGGCCGAGCGCCAAGATCTCCGTGATGGGCGGCGAGCAGGCCGCCTCCGTCCTCGCGACCGTCAAGCGGGACCAGCTGGAGGGGCGCGGGGAGTCCTGGCCCCTGGAGGACGAGGAGGCGTTCAAGGCGCCGATCCGGGCGCAGTACGAGCGCCAGGGCAACGCCTACTACGCGACCGCCCGCCTCTGGGACGACGGTGTGATCGACCCGCTGGAGACCCGGCAGGTGCTGGGCCTCGCCCTGACCGCGTGCGCCAACGCCCCGCTGGGTGAGCCCCAGTTCGGCGTCTTCCGGATGTGAGGGACCTGACGACGATGTTCGACACAGTGCTTGTGGCCAACCGGGGCGAGATCGCCGTCCGCGTCATCCGGACGCTGCGGTTGATGGGCGTGCGCTCGGTGGCCGTCTTCTCCGACGCCGACGCCGACGCCCGGCACGTCCGGGAGGCCGACACCGCGGTACGGATCGGTCCGGCGCCCGCGTCGGAGAGCTATCTCTCCGTCGAGCGCCTCCTGGAGGCGGCCGCGCGGACGGGCGCCCAGGCGGTCCACCCCGGATACGGCTTCCTCGCCGAGAACGCCGGCTTCGCGCGCGCGTGCGCCGAGGCGGGCCTGGTCTTCATCGGGCCCCCGGCGGACGCCATCGCGTTGATGGGCGACAAGATCCGCGCCAAGGAGACGGTCCGGGCGGCCGGGGTGCCGGTCGTCCCCGGCGGCCGTGACCCCGAGCTGGCCGAAGCGGCTCGTGAGCTCGGGGCGCCCGTGCTGCTCAAGCCCTCGGCGGGCGGCGGCGGCAAGGGCATGCGCCTGGTGCGGGACCTGACCGTCCTGGAGGACGAGATCGCCGCCGCCCGCCGCGAGGCCCGCGCCTCCTTCGGCGACGACACCCTCCTCGTCGAGCGGTGGGTCGACCGGCCCCGGCACATCGAGATCCAGGTCCTGGCGGACGGCCACGGCAACGTGGTGCACCTGGGCGAGCGCGAGTGCTCCCTCCAGCGGCGCCACCAGAAGGTCGTCGAGGAGGCCCCTTCGGTTCTCCTCGACGAGGAGACCCGGGCCGCGATGGGCGAGGCTGCCGTCCAGGCGGCCCGCTCCTGCGGCTACCGGGGCGCGGGCACGGTGGAGTTCATCGTCCCCGGCGGCGACCCCTCCTCGTACTACTTCATGGAGATGAACACCCGCCTCCAGGTCGAGCACCGGGTGACCGAGCTGGTCACGGGCCTGGACCTGGTGGAGTGGCAGCTGCGGGTGGCTGCGGGCGAGCCCCTGTCCTTCGGACAGGACGACATCGCTCTCACCGGGCACGCGATCGAGGCCCGCCTCTGCGCGGAAGACCCCGCCCGCGGGTTCCTCCCCTCTGGCGGCACGGTACTGCGGCTCCGCGAGCCCCAGGGCGACGGCGTGCGCACCGACTCCGGGCTCAGTGAGGGCACCGAGGTCGGCAGCCTGTACGACCCGATGCTGTCCAAGGTGATCGCGTACGGCCCCGACCGCGCGACCGCGCTCAGGAAGCTCCGGGCCGCCCTCGCGGAGACGGTCACGCTGGGGGTGCAGACCAACGCGGGCTTCCTGCGCAGGCTGCTGGCCCATCCGGCGGTCGTCGCCGGGGAGCTGGACACCGGTCTGGTGGAGCGCGAGGTGGAGGGGCTCGTCTCCACCGACGTACCGGACGAGGTGTACGAGGCGGCGGCGGCCGTACGGCTGGAGGCGCTGCGGCCCAGGGCGGAGGACGGCTGGACCGATCCCTTCTCGGTGCCGAGCGGCTGGCGGCTCGGCGGGGAGCCCCGGCCTGTCGGCTTCCACCTGCGGGTGCAGGACCCGGTGGAGTACGTGCCGCGCGGCACCCACACCGTCACCGACGACCGGGTCTCCGTCACCCTCGACGGCGTCCGCCACACCTTCCACCGCGGCGCCGACTGGCTCGGCCGCGACGGCGACGCCTGGCACGTGCGCGACCACGATCCCGTCGCCGCGTCCCTGAACCGGGCCGCGCACGCGGGCGCCGACTCGCTGACCGCGCCCATGCCGGGGACGGTGACCGTGGTGAAGGTGGCCGTCGGGGACGAGGTGACCGCCGGTCAGAGCCTGCTGGTGGTGGAGGCGATGAAGATGGAGCACGTCATCTCCGCCCCGCACGCGGGCACCGTCACCGAGCTGGACGTGGCACCGGGCACGACGGTCGCCATGGACCAGGTGCTCGCCGTCATCGCACCGGTGGAGGAGGACGAATGACGCTGCCCATGACCGTACCGGCCCAGGGCCTGCCCGCCCGCGTCCGCATCCACGAGGTGGGCGCGCGTGACGGCCTCCAGAACGAGAAGTCGACGGTCCCGACCGAGGTCAAGGCGGAGTTCATCCGCCGGCTGGCCGACGCGGGCCTGACGACCATCGAGGCCACCAGCTTCGTCCACCCCAAGTGGGTGCCCCAACTGGCCGACGCCGAAAAGTTGTTCCCGGCCGTCAGCGAGCTGCCTGTCGCGCTGCCGGTCCTGGTGCCGAACGAGCGCGGCCTGGACCGGGCCCTGGCACTCGGGGCGCGGCGCGTCGCCGTCTTCGCCAGCGCCACCGAGTCCTTCGCCAAGGCCAACCTCAACCGCACGGTGGACGAGGCCCTCGCGATGTTCGAGCCGGTGGTGGCCCGGGCGAAGGCCGAGGGCGTCCATGTGCGCGGCTACCTGTCGATGTGCTTCGGCGACCCGTGGGAGGGCCCGGTCCCCGTCGCCCAGGTGGTACGGGTCTGCGCGGCCCTGACCGACATGGGCTGCGACGAGCTGAGCCTCGGCGACACGATCGGCGTCGCGACCCCGGGGCATGTGAACGCCCTCCTCGCCGCGCTCGGCGAACGGGGCATCCCCGTCGGCGCGCTGGGCGTGCACTTCCACGACACCTACGGCCAGGCGCTCGCCAACACCCTGGCCGCCCTCCAGCACGGCGTCACCACCGTCGACGCCTCCGCCGGCGGCCTCGGCGGCTGTCCTTACGCCAAGTCCGCCACCGGCAACCTCGCCACCGAAGACCTCGTGTGGATGCTTCAGGGTCTCGGCATCGACACCGGAGTCGACCTCGGCCGCCTCGTCGCCACGAGCGTGTGGATGGCCGACCGACTGGGCCGACCCAGCCCGTCCCGCACCGTCCGAGCCCTGTCCCACGAGGACGCCCAGGACATCAAGGAGCACTGATCCCGATGGACTTCCGACTCTCCCCCGAACTGGAAGAACTCCGCCGCACGGTCGAGGAGTTCGCGCACGAGGTGGTGGCGCCCAAGATCGGCGACTTCTACGAGCGGCACGAGTTCCCGTACGAGATCGTCCGCGAGATGGGCCGCATGGGCCTGTTCGGGCTGCCGTTCCCGGAGGAGTACGGCGGCATGGGCGGCGACTACCTGGCCCTGGGCGTGGCCCTGGAGGAGCTGGCCCGGGTCGACTCCTCGGTGGCGATCACGCTGGAGGCCGGTGTCTCGCTGGGCGCCATGCCGATCCACCTCTTCGGCACGGAGGAGCAGAAGCGCGAGTGGCTGCCGCGGCTGTGCACCGGTGAGGTCCTGGGCGCCTTCGGCCTCACGGAACCGGACGGCGGCAGCGACGCCGGAGCCACCCGGACGACGGCCCGCCTCGACGCGGAGACGGACGAGTGGGTGATCAACGGCACGAAGTGCTTCATCACCAACTCGGGCACGGACATCACCGGGCTGGTCACGGTCACGGCCGTCACCGGACGCAAGCCGGACGGCAGCCCGCTGATCTCCTCGATCATCGTCCCCTCGGGCACACCCGGGTTCACGGTGGCACCGCAGTACTCCAAGGTCGGCTGGAACGCCTCGGACACCCGTGAGCTGTCCTTCGACGACGTGCGGGTCCCGGCGGCCAACCTGCTGGGCGAGCAGGGCCGCGGTTACGCGCAGTTCCTGCGGATCCTGGACGAGGGCCGTATCGCCATCGCGGCGCTCGGCACGGGTCTCGCGCAGGGCTGTGTGGACGAGTCGGTGAAGTACGCGAAGGCACGTCAGGCCTTCGGGCGGCCCATCGGCGCCAACCAGGCCATCCAGTTCAAGATCGCCGACATGGAGATGAAGGCCCACACGGCCCGCCTCGCCTGGCGTGACGCCGCCGCACGTCTGGTGTCCGGCGAGCCGTTCAAGAAGGAGGCGGCGCTCGCCAAGCTGTACTCGTCGACCGTCGCCGTGGACAACGCCCGCGACGCCACGCAGATCCACGGCGGGTACGGCTTCATGAACGAGTATCCGGTGGCCCGTATGTGGCGCGACTCCAAGATCCTGGAGATCGGCGAGGGCACGAGCGAGGTGCAGCGGATGCTGATCGCGAGGGAGTTGGGGCTGGCGGGCTAGGGCGCGACACGCCCTGCCAACCGGCGCCGCGTCACTTCACTTCTGCCGGGTGAAGCGGACATCGAGGCCGCAGGGGTCATCAGGGTCGTCGGTGGCGCAGAGGGTCTTGCCGCCGTCGACCACGCTGAGGTTCATCGTGCACCTCTCCTGCGGCTCCTTGTCGAAGGCGAGCCCGATCTCGTCGCCGGAGCGAGCCTTCTCCGACGTGCCGTACAGACCGTCGCCCTGGTCGGCGAAGAACGCCCAGCTACCGGTGGCCTTCTCGCCGGGGCACCGGGCGTCGGCGAGTTTCTTCGAGTCGAGGCCGGCGGAGGTGAAGGTGCGGTCGGCCGCGAAGGAGAACGTCTCGCCGTCGGCCGCCGTCCAGGTGCCGACGATCTGCTCCGCCGGGACCTTCGCCTTCTCCTCCGTGTCGCCGCAGGCGGTGACCAGCAGCAACGGCGCGATGAGGAGAGCGGTCCAGCGGGCGGACCTCAGCGGCTTCTTGAACACGAATGCATCCTAGGTGTGGGGCTGGAACGGCCGTGGGGCCGGGGCCGTTCGACGGTCCCGGCCCCACGGTGTCTTACCGGTGCGCCGCGGTTGGCGCGGCGCGGTTGGTGCGGATCGCTGTCAGAGCCAGTCCGAATAGTTCACGCACTCGTTGACCGGCCACTTCTCCTCCCACGAGAAGTCCTGCCGGGTCGCCGCTCCGAACGTGTCGGTGAAGGCGGGGTTCATCATCCGGGGAATGAAGTGGGTCGCGGAATGCCAGTCCGACAGGTTCCAGGCCGTGAACTTCAGAGTGACGGAGCCTTCCTTCTTGTTGATCGACTTGATCTTGGCCGTGCCCGACCAGGTGCCCAGGAAGGCGTCGGCCGAGTTCTCCGTGCCCAGAGAGCCGTTGGTCAGGGTGCCGAGGACGTCGTTGGCCGCACCGCGCAGCGAGTTCGCCTTCCACCAGGGGCTGCCCGGATCCGGTCCGCGGTCCTTGTACTGGATGTCGACTTCCTTGGCGAACTGCCCCTTGGTGCCCTCACGGGCCTGGCCGACCATCTTGGACCGCCACCCGGCGATGGTGTCGTCCTTGGCCAGGATCGCGGTGAAGGCGTCGCCGCCGCGGAAGTCCTGGTGGTCGCTGAGCGGGTAGCCGCCGCCCCACAGCCAGCCGAAGAACAGGGAGCGCGAGGACTCCCACTGGTTCATCGCCTTCGAGTCCTGGACGATGCCCCAGTCGGGCAGGGACGCCAGCATCTCGTCCAGGCTCTTGCCGGGTCTGTTGAACGGCAGGTCCCAGGACTTGGTGATGTAGTTGTACGTCGCCCCGGGCGTCCACTGGTTGATGGTCTGGCCCGTCCAGCCGCCGGAGACGGTCGACGCCGTACCGCTGCCGGAGGACGACACCGCGTCGATCGCGGCGCCCACGACGCCCAGCACGGCTCCGACGACCCCGCCGATGATGGCGCCGATGGCCCCGATGATGCCGCCGATGCCGTCACTGTTGCCGGTCGGGTCGGAGTTGGTGACCGGGCTGTTGCTCGCGTAGGCGTAGCCGTTCAGGGACTGCGGCTTGTCCGGTTCGAGCAGCGGGTCGACGCTCAGGAACCGGCCGTTGCCCGGGTCGTACAGACGGACGCCGAGCTGGGTGAGCCCCGTCGTCTGGTCCACGGACTTGCCGAGGAACCCCTTGTCGTCGGGCCAGGTGCCGGACGCCGTGCCGCGCTGGGCGCCGAAGGGTGCCGTGTAGCGCTTGACGAAGGCCAGCGTGTCCGAGGCGATGGCCAGGCTCGACGTGCCGTGGTGGTCACCGGCGAGGAAGGTGAGCTTCGTGCCGGTGACGCCCGCGGTGGAGGTACGCACACCGATGACCGTGTCGCCCGCCTTGTAGGTGCGGCTGCCGGAGAGCGCCTTGGTGGCGCCGCCGCCGCTGACCTTGAGGTGGACCTCGGTCACCCCCAGGTAGAGCACGGTCTCGCCGTCGGTGGTGGTGGGCCTCCGGATGAGCAGCTCACCGCTGGCGTCGTAGACGTATCCGGTGCCGGTGGCCGGCTTGGTGCCCGCCGCGGGTTCGCTCGCGGTGGCGGCCTTGCCCTCGGCGTTCCAGGTCAGCGTCTGCTTGGCCTGGGTGCCGGGCCGGGTCTCGGTGTTGCCGGTGGCGTCGTAGGTGTACGACGTGGTCGTCGAGCCGGACGTCGTGGACGACAGGGCGTGCGGCTGGCCCTTGGCGGTGCCGTAGTGGTAGTCGGTGGTGACGTCTCCCGCCATGCTGTGCACGACCTGCTGGGAACGCAGGCCGGAGTCGTTGTACTGGTAGCTCGTCCAGTACGGCGCGGCCCCGCCGAGGTTGGCGGTGGTGCGGCCGGACGCGGCGCAGTCGGCGGTCTTGGGGGTCCAGGCCTCGCTCAGACGGCGGTAGCCGTCATAGGTGAAGCACTGGTAGTCCTCCTTGCCGGTGCCGCCCAGGGTGGTGCCGTCGTGGATCGAGGTGATGTTGCCGGCGTCGTCCTGGGAGTACTTCAACTCCTGGAGCATGTAGCCGTGCACGTCGTCGGTGACGTACGACCGGGTGAGACGGCGGGTGCCGGCCTCGTAGTCGTAGTTGGCGTACACCTTCTTGCCGGCCGGGTCGGTGCCGAGCGTCAGCTGCCGCACATCGCCCTGAGGGGAGTAGGCGGCACCCTGGAGGTAGCCGGTGCTGCCATTGGCGGTCAGCACCTGGCCGAGCGTGTCATAGGTGTACGACACGGTCTCGGCGGACAGTCCGGCCACGGCGGGCGCGGCGGCCTGCTTGACCGTGCCGTCGAGGTTCCACCCCGTGGAGAAGGACAGGGTGCTGGGCACGCCCGCGGTGACCAGCGGGTCGCCGGCGGGCAGGAGCAGCTGGTTGCCGGTGACCTTGTACAGCGGGTCGTAGCCGGTGACCTTCTGCGTGTACGCCTTGCCGGCGACACCGCCCTCGTAGCGGACGGCCGTGTCCTGCTGGCCCTTGGCGAGCGTGTCGAACGTCCAGGCCGCCAGCTTGTTGCCGTCGGTCTTGGACGTCTGCCACATGCCGGTCCTGCGGCCCAGGACGTCGTACTCGAACAGCAGCGCCTGGTTGCGGCTGTCGGTGGTCTTCGCCACCTGGTCGAGCTCGTTGAACTCGGTGGTGGTGGTGCCCTTGTCGGGGTCGGACGCAGAGACCTGACGGCCGAAGAGGTCGTACGTGTACGACCAGGCGGACTGGTCGTGCGCGGTGATGGTCTTCTGTCGCTCGCCGCCGTCGTAGCCGTAGCGGGTGGTCATGTAGGTGGTGCCGGCCGGCGAGGTGCCCGCGTAGTCACGGCGCTCGACGGTCTTGCCGAGGGCGTTGGAGACCACGGCGCTGGCCGTGCCGCCCGCCGGGGCGCTGGTGAGGACCGTGTCGCCCTGGTAGGTGGTGTCGACCGACCACTTGGTGACGCCGTAGCTCTTGGTGATGGCTTTCTTCACCCGGCCCATGCCGTCGTAGACGCTGTCGGTCTGCTTGGGCGCCTGGCCGCCGTCGATCTGCACGATCGTGCCGGACGGCGCGGCCGTGTTGTCCCAGATGTCCGCCTGGGCGGTCACGGGCAGGCCGCGGCCGTCGTACAGGGTCTGGGCGATGATCCGCCCGCCCGCGGCGGACGGCGCCTGCACCTGGCGGGTGCGCAGCAGCGAGTCGTAGATCTCGTAGGTGGTGTTGTACCCGGAGCCGTCGCCCTTGATCGAGGCGCTGGACACCCACGGCAGCGAGGTCGACTTGACGCTGTAGGCGTAGACGTAGTTCGCGGTCTTGCCGAGCGCGCGCAGCCGGTTGGGCAGCCAGACGCTGGTGACGCGGCCGAGGCTGTCGTACTCGGACTCGGTGACCTTGCCGTTGACGTCGGTGACCTTCAGGTCCACGCCGGTGGCGAAGTCCTTGAGTGTGGTGGTCTTGTAGCTCTTGGCGTTGCCGACGACCGTCTGGGTGAGCGGGCCGGCCGCGGTCGGCACGTAGTCCGTGGTGGACGTGACGACGTTGTTGGTGTTCTTCACCAGGGTGGGCCGGCCGAGCGTGTCGTACTCGGTGACCGCCGTCTGCTGCCACAGCGGCTGGTCGTCACTGCCGTACCCCTTGGCGCGGCCGGTCCAGCGGGCGTCGCCCTTGGTGGGCGTCTGCGTGGCCGACCAGGTGAGGGTGTCGTACGCGGTCGCCGTGTCGGAGACCACGTCACCGGTGCGGGTGGAGTCCGCCGGCAGGTCCAGCGAGGTGTCCGCGACGGAGCACGCCCGGGAAACGATCCGGGTGCGCGACACCAGCGCGGTCAGGTTGGCCGCGTCGTTGCGGGCGTACCAGGTGCGGGTGCACTTCTCGTCACCGGTCACGGAGTCGTCGCCGAGGTCCTCCACCGTGGTCGGCATGCCGAGGCTGTCGTACGTGGTCTTCGTGGTGCGGACCCGGTCGTACGGCGTGAGCTTGCTGGTGACGTTGGTACGCGCGTGCGAGGCGCCGACGCGGGTGTAGTACGCCTCGGTGTCGGCGTACGACTTGTGCTGGGTGGCGGTGCGCTGCGACCAGGGGTCGTTGACGGTGCCGGACGTCTCGGTGGTGCCGTCGTAGGAGACGGTCTCCCGGGTGAAGCCGGCGAACTGTTCGGAGTCGGTGATCTCCGGGGCCTTGACGCCCGTCACCTTGGCCGTCTTGCGCTGGTCGGGGTCCGGGGTCTTGCCGTCCGAGCCGAGGACGCGGTCGCCGTTCATGCCCCGCAGGAACACCGTGACCGTCTTGGTCTGGGTGCCGCCGGAGGGGCCGGTGAGGTGGGTGACCCGCTCGTAGCCGCGCCACTGGGACCAGGTGCGCTCCTTCGCGGGGGTCAGCGGGTCGTCGTTGTAGTGCCAGGCGCCGCCACCGGAGTACTGGTAGGTGTGCTGGACCGCCTCCGAGCCGCCGTACGGGTCGGTGGTGCGCACCGCGCTGACCGGGTACTTCTGGAACCAGTCGAGGATCGGGTCCTCGGCGCCGTAGGGCGACCAGTACACCGGGTAGCAGCGCGAGGTGTTCTCGTCGGCCTTGGGCATGGTCTGTCCGGCCACGCAGTCGGCCGGCATGTAGTCGACGATGGTCTGCGCGCCGGTCTCGGACACGACCGTCTTCAGCCGCGGCCGCTCGAAGGACAGGATGTCGTCGCTCGGGCTGTCCACACGGTTGGGCAGGAAGACGTGCGAGAACTTGACCGGGTCGAGGGAGAGGTCGGTGCCGTGCTTGCCGGTGTGCTTGATCTCGTCCAGCCACAGCGACTGGTCGGTGGAGTCACCCGTGTCGCCCGGGTCGAGGTAGAGCTGCTTGAGCGTCCAGGCGTCGACCGGCGCGAAGGCGGGGGTGGCCGCCGCCGCGTCCCAGGCGTAGGTGGTGACCCCGGTCAGCCGCTTGCGGGTGAAGAACGTCGGGCTGTCCAGGTACGGGCACTTGGCGCCGTCCTTGCAGATCCGGTCGAACGGTACGTCCGGCCAGTTGTCCCGGGTGTCCTCGGTGAGCGAGTCGCAGCCTGTGCCGGAGGCCAGGCAGCGCTCGGAGTAGCTGAAGGCGATCTTGTGCGAGGCAGCCGGGGTGCCGCTGAACAGGGCGCCGGCGCGCTGCCCGTAGCGGATCTCCTCGAGGTAGCCGCCGCGGGTGTACTGGGTGCCGGTGTCGTCGTCGCCGAGCTTGTCGTAGTTGTTGGTCTCGTCCTCGTACCAGTAGCTCATGGCGTTGCTGTGGGTGTCCTCGACGTAGTCGAGATTCCACCGCCATGCCTGCTTCTTGGCGCGCTCGGCGAAGGTGCTGCCGGAGGAGTAGCCGGGCTCGCCCTCGTCGTCACCGAAGACCGGCACGGTCCACACCGACTTGGTGCGGTCGTCGGTGCCGGCGCCGGGCAGCTTGTTCAGACCGAAGACGTACTTGGTGCCGTCGTTGGTGGTGACGGTCCAGTGCTCGCCGTTGTCGTCGCCGTTCTCGGCCCCGGTGTCCAGGGTGACCTTGGAGGCGTCGTCGTTCTTCAGCCGCCACTCGCCGGTGGTGTCGTCCTTGACCAGCTCGGTGGCCTTGCCGTTGAGGACGAGCGAGGCGTTGTCGTACTTCCAGCACAGGTCGTGCTTGTCGCTGTGGCCGTCATCGGTGCAGGAGCCGTACTTGCGCTCGATGTACGACGAGGTGATGTCGAAGCCCTCACCGACCTGGGTGCCCTGGTTGTTGCTGGTGGCCGTACGGCCGTCCACGCTTCCGGAGTCGTAGGAGATCTCCAGTTTCGGGGCCTGGCCCGCGGCGGGCTCGGGTGCTTTGAGCGGGTAGCTCCAGGTGAAGGTGCCGGAGCTGGTGCCCGCCTCCCAGGTGGACGACGGGGCCAGCGGGGTCGCCTTGTAGTCGCCGTCGGCGGAGGCGCTGCCGGCCGTGAGGGCCAGCATCATGGTCGGCCCGGAGGCCGCCTTGGCGGTGGTCGACGGGCCGGGGTTCGCCGTCGGCGCGGGCTTCGTGGCCCTGCCGGCCTTGCCGCTCCCCGCCGGCTTCTTCGCGAAGGTCAGGTCAGCGGTGATGCGTTCCTTGGCGCGGGAGTTGGTGTAGCCGACCGGGGTCGCGGCCCGGCACTTGGCGGCCGCCGGGCTCTGCGCGGCGCAGTCCGGCAGGCGCAGGACGGCGAGCCGGCCGGCCCAGTCGCCGCCGTAGGCGGAGGCGAAGGCCGAGTAGTCGATGCCGAGCCTGGCCCGGCCGCCGGCCGCCGGACCGGTCACCTTCAGGACGACGCCCTTGACACCGAGGACCTGGGCGGCTTTCTGGTCCATTACCTCGACGGTGACCGCCGTGGTGCGCGCGCCGGCCGCGGGCGGGGTGAGGGTGACGGGCAGATTGCCCGGCTTGGCCTTCGCCGCGCCGGAGACGGGCAGGGTGAGGCGGGCCGAGCCGCCCGACGGCCATGTGGTGGTCCGGGCCCGGTCCTTGTCGGCGCGTTCGGCGGCCGCCTTGTCGGCCTGGGCGGCCGCTTTCACGACGGCGGTGGTCTTCGGGTCGGACTTGCCCTTGAAGGGCTGGACCTTCTGGGCGCGCGGCTTGGACAGCGCGGGCCGGCCGAGCGGGTCGACGTCGTCGGCCATCGCCGCGGCGGGGGCGAGCAGACCGGGCAGCAGCCCGAGGCCGACGACCATGCTGACGCGCCGCAGCCAGGGCGCGCGGTGGGGCGAGGACCGGTCCGGTGCGTGCCGGACCGGGGGTTTGGGTCGCATGAGGAAGAGTCCCTTTGGTTGGGTTCGGAGAGGTGCAGCCGAGTGGGCGCGGGCCGCCGGAGCCTGCGGGAGCGCACGCGACGGCAGCCCGTCGCGGGGCGCGCCGGACGGGCGCGCGCCGTGCCGAGGCGGCCCGGGGGCGGGAGGTCCCGCGGCCCCGGGCCGAGTCGGTGTGAGGCGGGTCAGACGGTCACACGTCGCCGAGGACCTGCGAGCGGACCTGGTCGGCGCTCATCGCGCCGGTCCACACGCGCAGTTCCTCCAGGGCGCCGGGCAGGTAGTTCCCGGTGGTGCCGCCCTTGCTGCCCCGGCCCACGGAGAGCGTGCCGGTGCCGAACTGGGCGGTGGTGAACCCGGACGCGTCCTCGGAGGGCTGGTCGAACTCACCCACGAAGAGGTGGAGCTTGCCGTAGCGGGTCGCCGTCTTGGTCGCGTCGTTCGGGTCGGTCCACTCCCAGGCCTCCTGGGCGTCGAAGACGCCGGTGACCTGGACCCAGGTGTCGGTGGCGGCGACGTCGCCGCCCGGCACCTCGGCGCTCTGGGTGACCTTGCCGTCGCTGCCGACCGCGGTCCGGGTGAACTTCCACTGGTAGACGCCGGCGGCGGGCTTGACCACCCACAGCGCCCAGGAGGACTCACCGGTGGACGCCTGCTGCCCGGCCACCACGGCCTGGTAGCCGACCGGCTTGCCCGCCAGCTTCGCGGAGTCGAGCTGCACCCGGGCGGTGACGGTGAACGAGCCGCTCTCGTCGACGACCGGTCCGGTCGCCGCCGCGTAACCCGCGGTGCCGTCGAGGACCAGGGCGTTGTTCTCCCCGTCCAGGGTCGCGCCCGAGGCGGACAGCGTCAGGCTCGGCGCCGGGTACGAACCGACCTCCTTGACCGTGGTGCCGGTGGAGGAGCCGGCGTCCCAGTGCGCCACCAGCTCGTTGGCGGCCACGCCGTTCTCCAGCAGCTGCGCCTGCTGGGCGATCTCGTCGGGGGTCAGCACGCGCTGCCAGACGTTCACCTCGTCGAGGCGGCCGCGGAAGTGCTCGCCGTACACCCCGCCGACCAGCGAGCGGCCGAACTGCAGGCCGCCGGAGGAGACCCACGGGGTGTACGCGGCCCCCTGGGAGTTGAGGACCACGGGCTGGCCCTGCGGACGCCCGTTGACGAAGAGCTGGATGGTGTCGTTCGTCTTGTCGGCGTCGTTCTTCGTGTCGAACACACCGGTGAGGTGGGTCCAGACCCTCAGCGGCGGGTTGGCGGTGTCGGCGATCGACCGCAGGTAGGTCTGCCCGTCCTTGACGTCGGCCGCGGTGCGGTTGAACACCCACTTCTTGGCCGGCGCCGAGTAGTACAGGGTGAACGCCGAGGCGTTGGTGCCCGGGGCCGCCATCACCACGTGCGTGGACGCGTTGTCCGTCAGGTACGCCCAGGCCGAGATGGTGAAGGAGTCCTTGGTGTTCACCGCGGAGGTCGCGGTGGCCGCGTACGCCTGCTGGTTGGCCGGGTCGGAGCTGTCCAGGAACACCGAGTAGTCGGTGTCGCCGCGGCGGGCCAGCGACGACCATCCGGCACCGGAGTAGAGCGTGGCGTCGTGCCGGGTGCCCTCGGTGGCGGTGTCCTTGGCGAGGGTCACGCCGGATCCGGGCACACTGTCGTCGAAGTGCCAGGTGCCCGAGGCGCCCTGGGCCGGAGCGACCTTGAAGCTGAACTCGGCGGGTGCGCCCCAGCGGCTGCGGACGTCCTTGGCCTCCACGGACAGCACCTGCGTGCCGGACAGTGACGGGGTGACGTCGTTGACGGTGACCGTGGTGCCCGTGACCGGCTTGGCCTCCTTCGCCGAGGTGGTCAGCAGCCGCCAGCGGTAGCCGGTGATGTCCTTGTCGGCGGCGTTGGGCTTGAAGGTGAAGCTGCCGGGGACGCCCGGACCGCCCTTGCCGTCGCACAGGTTGGTGGTGCACTCGGTGTACGGGGCGCCCGTGGTGATCGTCGGCGCCTTGGGCGCGGTCGAGTCGATCTTGAAGTAGCACCAGGACGAGTACGAGGAGAACAGGTCACCGGACTTGGCGCCGTACGACCAGTGCGACTGGGTGCGGGCGCGCAGCCGGTACAGGCCGCCGTCGGCCCGGTTGGTGGTGCGCATCTTCTCCAGCGTGCCGTCCGGGTCCCAGCCGGAGTCCGGACGGTAGTCGGACCACACCTGGTGCCAGGCGGCGTCGTCACCGCGCTCGACGACGTACTCGGCCTGAAGGGAGCCCTCTTCGTCGCCCATGTTGTGCTCGACCTTGGTCTGCACCCGGGCCTGCACCATCGGATCGACGCGGGTGACGATCAGCGGGTCGGACGAGGAGGTCTTGCAGTAGGCGGTGGTGCCGTCGCCGGGGATCAGGCCGACGTCCGTGGGCACGCCCGGCTTGAAGGCGTAGTTGACCTTGAGCTCGGCGTTGTCGTCGAAACGCTTCCAGGCCTCGGGGTCGGACTCGTCCTTGGCCCGCAGCATGAACGTGAGGCGGTTGATCTTGCCGTCGGCGAAGCTGCGCACCGTGGAGGCGAGGTTCTCGTCGGCCTCGTCCGGGTTGTCGTTGAACTCGACCCACTGGTCGGGCTGGTCGGGGCTGCACTGGCTGCCGCGGCCCGCCGAGACAAGACGGTCGCCCATCTGGTCGAGCTGCGTGGGCCCGGGCCAGCCGGTGCCTTCGGAGATGTTGTTGGTGCGCTCGAGGTCGACCCACTTGGGGCTGCAACTGAACGACCAGGTCTCGTACGCGCGGAAGGTGGCGTCCAGGACGTACTTGCCCGCCAGCTTCGACGGCGAGAACTCGAAGTACATGCGGTTGGTGTAGTTGCTGCCGCAGTAGTACGGGCCCGAGACGCTGCAGCGTCCCACGCCGTAGTCGCCGTTGAACATCCAGAACTTGTCGCCGTCCGAGGACAGCACGGTCCGCTCGGACACCCCGAGACCGACCGACGGGTCGATGCGCACCGGGTACACGGTGTCCTCGCCGCGCAGCAGGTCGAGGTCGGGCGTGACCGAGATCGTGTCGCCCTGGACCTTGACCGGCATCACCGCGCTGGCGTCGCCGGAGTGCGGCTGGGTGCCGTCCTCGACGGGGTCGGGGACCGGCGCCGGCGCGTCGGCCTCGGCCGCGGTCATCAACTGGGTGCTCACGCCACCGGCACCGGACTCCTGGGTCCGGCTCGCGGAGTCCCACATCTGGCCCGCCGGGCCCTTGAACACGGTGTTGCCGTCGGCGTCGATCGCGCGCAGACCACCGCCCGCGCCGGGCACGACGTCCAGGTCGGTGCCCGAGGCCGTCAGCTCGATCCGGTCGAGTTCCGGGTTGTCGGCGGCCTCGGCGGACTTGACCACGAGCACCTCGCGGTAGCCCTCGGCCGTGGCGGTGAGCTCCAGGTCGACGCCCTTGAGAACGTCGGGATACACCGCCTTGGCGCCCTCGATCCGGGGCTCGGGCAGCTTGCCCGGCCAGCCGAGGCGCAGGGTGCCCTGATCGTTGCCGAGGCTGATCAGGCCGGCGCCGTCGCCGCCGCCGGAGAAGGACAGGTCGACCACGGCGCCCTTCGGGCCGACGGTTCCGTCGGCCCGGCGTTCGAGGGTCGGGTCCACCGCGTCCCAGGAGCCGTCGTCGTCCTTGACGCGCTGCGGCACCGCGGACTGCACGAGGGTGAAGGTGCCGTCCGGGTTGGCCATGGTGGTGGAGTACTCGGTGCGTTCACCGGTGACCTCCACCTGCCGGCCGGTCTCCGCCGCCTGTTCCGCGGCGGTGCGGTGCGTGGTCTCCGAGGAGGCGGACGGTGTCTCGGCCGGTGCGGCCGAAGCTGTTGCCGCGAACGCCGGCAGGGACGCCAGCAGAGCCATCGAAGTGATTCCGGTTGTGAACGCAATAAGGCGTCTGGGCCTTCTTCGCCGGTGCCCAGCGGCCGCGTTGCGCGAGTGCGATCGCACGTATCCCCCGTTTTCCTTACCCGATCTTCATATTTGCTGGACAGTAAAGAGCGCGAGGGTTCCAGATTCAAGGGTGGGGTTGATCACTTTTGGAGATCACGCGCCTGTGATGTCGCATCAACGAGCCTGCCGCGCACAGTGGTTGAGGCCGCCACGCAGAGCTGACGCACCCTCACACATCTCACGCCGCCGCGACCCCAAGGGCCCCCACCCCTGGACATAAAATGAGGTTAGGCTAACCTATCTTCGAACTTGTCCCGGCGGGTGCTCCGCCCCGTTCGAAAGCAGTCCTACCCATGCCCAACGCCCGTGCCACCCACCTCACTCGTCGCGGCATCCTCGCCGCGGGCGGTGCCGTCGGCCTCGGTGCCGTGCTCGCCGCCTGTGGTGACGACGACAAGAACAGCGGCGACGCGGACAAGGGCGGGGCGGCGGCCGCGAAGTCCGGCCCCTTCTCCTTCAAGGACGACCGCGGCCAGACCGTGAAGGCCGACAAGACCCCGTCGAGCATCGTCGCGTTCACGGGCGTCGCCGCCGCGCTGTACGACTACGGCGTCCAGGTCAAGGGCGTCTTCGGCCCGACGAAGACGACGTCCGGCAAGGCCGACGTCCAGGCCGGCGACATGGACATCAGCAAGGTGGAGATCCTCGGCAACGTCTGGGGCGAGTTCAACGTCGAGAAGTACGCCGGCCTCGCACCCGACCTCCTCGTCTCCACGATGTTCGACGACGCGGGCACGCTCTGGTACGTGCCGGAGGAGTCGAAGAAGAAGATCGAGGCCGTGGGCGCGCCGAGCATCGGCATCTCCGTCTACGACCGCCAGCTGACCGAGCCGCTGCAGCGCATGCTGGAGCTCGCCAAGTCCCTTGGCGCGGACGTGACGTCCGCCAAGGTGACGGACGCGAAGAAGCGGTTCGAGGACGCGGCCGCACGGCTGCGGGCCGCGACCAAGGCCAAGCCCGACATCAAGGTCCTCGCGGGGTCGGCGAGCCAGGAGCTGTTCTACGTCTCCGGGACCAACCTCTCCATCGACCTGGAGTACTTCAAGGCGCTCGGCGTGAACTTCGTGGAGCCGCCGGAGTCCGCGAAGAAGCAGGGTGGCGGCTGGTTCGAGTCGCTGAGCTGGGAGAACGTCGACAAGTACGGGGCGGACATCATCATGATGGACAACCGGACGTCGGCGATTCAGCCCGCTGACATCACGGAGGCGACGTGGAAGAAGTTGCCTGCGGTGAAGGCGGGGCAGGTCATCGCGCGTAATCCCGAGCCGATTCTGTCTTACGACAAGTGTGTGCCGCTTCTCACCGGCCTTGCGGAGGCCTTGGAGAAGGCGAAGAAGGTCAGCTGAGCAGTTTGGTTGGCTGCGGGTCCGTTGTGGCTGGTCGCGCCCACGCGGCGGAGCCGCAAATCGATACAGCCCCGCGCCCCTGGGTAGCTAGAGTTCCCCACGTTTCAGGAGTCCCCCATGACTACCGCCGTAGCCGCTCCTTTCCGGTTCTTCTCCCTGCAAGTTGTTCGGACTCGGCAGCTCGGGCCGTCTCTTGTTCGGGTGACCTTCGGTGGGGATGACCTTCAGTACTTCCTCTCCGACGGGCGTGACCAGTCGCTGTCTCTCTTCCTGCCGCACCCCGGGCAGAGCGAGCCGGCCGTGCCGTACGAGTTGGGGGACGGGTGGTGGCAGGCGTGGCGGGAGCTGCCGGACGACGTGCGGGCCGTGATGCGGTCGTACACGCTGCGTGCGCTGCGGCACGATCCCGACGAGATCGACATCGACTTCGTGCTGCACACCCCGGCCGGCCCCGCCTCGCGGTGGGCCGCGCAAGCGAGCGCCGGGGACCGGGTCGTGCTGCTCGGGCCCGCCATCGCCGACAACCGGGCCATCCGCTTCCGCCCCCCGCAGGACACCGATCTGGTGGTTCTCTGGGGTGACACCTCCGCCTTGCCCGCGATATCGGCGATCCTCGAATCCCTCCCCGCCGGGCAGCGCGTGCGCGCCTGGCTGGAGGTGCACGACGCCGGGGACATCCAGGACCTGCCGACCGAGGCGGACGCGGAGATCACCTGGCTGATCGAGGACGAGACCCGCGGCGAGGGATCCCCCATGGCCCTCGCCGCGCTCCGCGACGCCCAACTCCCGCCCGCCGAGCACCCGTACGTCTGGATCGCGGGCGAGTCCGGCTGTGTGAAGGCGCTGCGCCGGCACTTCGTCGGGGAGCGCGGGGTCGACCGGCGGCGGGTCACGTTCGTCGGGTACTGGCGGCAGGGCCTGACCGAGGAACAGCTGAGGGTGCAGGAGTGACACATGAATGGAACTTAGGTTAGGCTAACCTAAGTTCCGCTCCCCCACCGGAGGACTCCCCACATGCGCTCGCACCTGCTCAATGACACGACCGCGGAGCAGTACCGCCGCTCCGTGACCGAAGGAGTAGAGCGGGTGGCCGCCAAACTCGCCGCCACCGACCGTCCGTTCACCGGCGTCACGGTCGACGCTCTCGCTCCCCGCATCGAGCGGATCGACCTGGACCGGCCGCTGCACGACACCGCGGCCGTCCTGGACGAGTTGGAGGAGGTCTACCTCCGCGACGCGATCTACTTCCACCACCCCCGCTACCTCGCCCACTTGAACTGCCCGGTCGTCATCCCGGCCGTGCTCGGCGAGGCGGTCCTGTCCGCCGTCAACTCCTCCCTCGACACCTGGGACCAGTCGGCCGGCGGCACCCTCATCGAGCGCAAGCTCATCGACTGGACCGCCGAGCGCATCGGCCTCGGCCCGGCCGCCGACGGCGTGTTCACCTCCGGCGGCACCCAGTCCAACCTCCAGGCGCTGCTGCTCGCCCGCGAGGAGAGCAAGACGGACTCGCTCGCCGAACTGCGCGTCTTCGCCTCCGAGGTCAGCCACTTCAGCGTGAAGAAGTCCGCGAAACTGCTCGGCCTGGGCCAGGACTCCGTCGTGTCGATCCCCGTCGACCACGACAAGCGCATGCAGACCGTCGCACTCGCCCACGAGCTGGAGCGCTGCGCGAAGGACGGCCTGATCCCCATGGCCGTCGTCGCCACCGCCGGCACCACCGACTTCGGCTCCATCGACCCGCTGCCCGAGATCGCCGAGCTGTGCGAGCAGTTCGGCGCCTGGATGCACGTCGACGCCGCCTACGGCTGCGGACTGCTCGCCTCCCTGAAGTACCGCGGCCGCATCGACGGCATCGAGCGCGCCGACTCGGTCACCGTCGACTACCACAAGTCCTTCTTCCAGCCGGTGAGTTCGTCCGCCGTGCTGGTGCGGGACGCGGCCACGCTGCGGCACGCGACCTACCACGCCGAGTACCTGAACCCGCGCCGCATGGTGCAGGAACGTATCCCCAATCAGGTGGACAAGTCCCTGCAGACCACCCGCCGCTTCGACGCCCTCAAACTGTGGATGACGCTGCGCGTGATGGGCGCCGACGGCATCGGGCAGCTCTTCGACGAGGTGTGCGACCTCGCGGTGGAGGGCTGGCGGCTGCTGGCCGCCGACCCGCGCTTCGACGTGGTCGTCGAGCCGTCGCTGTCCACCCTCGTCTTCCGCTACATCCCGGCCGCCGTCACCGACCCCGCCGAGATCGACCGCGCCAACCTCCACGCCCGCAAGGCCCTGTTCGCCTCCGGTGACGCGGTCGTCGCGGGCACCAAGGTCGACGGCCGCCACTACCTGAAGTTCACCCTGCTCAACCCCGAGACGACGGCCGACGACATCGCCGCCGTCCTCGATCTGATCGCCGGCCACGCCGAGCAGTACCTGGGAGAGTCCCTTGACCGCGCTTCCTGAAGCCACGAACGCCGCCTATGACTTCGTGGGGATCGGGCTCGGGCCCTTCAACCTCGGCCTGGCCTGCCTGACCGAGCCCATCGCCGAACTCAACGGCGTCTTCCTGGAGTCGAAGCCCGACTTCGAGTGGCACGCGGGGATGTTCCTCGACGGCGCCCACCTCCAGACCCCGTTCATGTCGGACCTGGTCACCCTCGCCGACCCGACCTCGCCGTACTCCTTCCTGAACTACCTGAAGGAGAAGGGCCGGCTGTACTCGTTCTACATCCGCGAGAACTTCTACCCGCTGCGCGTGGAGTACGACGACTACTGCCGCTGGGCCGCGAACCAGCTGAGCAGCGTCCGCTTCTCCACGACGGTCACGGAGGTGACGTACGACGACGGGGACGGGCTGTACGCCGTGCGGA
The DNA here is from genome assembly GCF_043198595.1 of Streptomyces sp. NPDC048751. Taxonomy (NCBI): domain Bacteria; kingdom Bacillati; phylum Actinomycetota; class Actinomycetes; order Kitasatosporales; family Streptomycetaceae; genus Streptomyces; species Streptomyces sp. NPDC048751. Next base: position 30,410 of record NZ_JBICUX010000011.1, on the reverse strand, counting down.
CGGCGGCCGGTGAGGAGTTCCGCGCCCGCCACCTGGTCCTCGGCACCGGCACCCCGCCGTACGTTCCCGAGGCCTGCCAGGGCCTGGGCGGCGACTTCATCCACAACTCCCGCTACCTGGAGCACAGAGCGGAACTCCAGCGCAAGGAGTCGATCACGCTGGTCGGCAGCGGTCAGTCCGCCGCCGAGATCTACTACGACCTGCTCAGCGAGATCGACGTCCACGGCTACCGGCTGAACTGGGTCACGCGGTCCCCGCGCTTCTTCCCGCTGGAGTACACCAAGCTCACGCTGGAGATGACCTCCCCGGAGTACATCGACTACTTCCACGCGCTGCCCGAGCGGACCCGCCACCGCCTCACCACCGAGCAGAAGGGCCTGTTCAAGGGCATCGACGGGGATCTGATCAACGAGATCTTCGACCTGCTCTACCAGAAGAACCTCGGCGGCCCGGTGCCCACGCGTCTGCTGACCAACTCCTCGCTCAACGGGGTGACGTACGAGAACGGCACGTACACCCTGTCCCTGCGCCAGGAGGAGCAGGAGAAGGACTACGAGCTCTCCTCGCAGGGCCTGGTCCTCGCCACCGGCTACCGGTACGCCGAGCCCGAGTTCCTGGCCCCCGTCCGCGACCGGCTGCGCTACGACTCCCAGGGCCGGCACGACATCGCCCGCAACTACGCCATCGACGTCACGGGGCGCGGGATCTTCCTGCAGAACGCGGGTGTCCACACCCACAGCATCACCAGCCCCGACCTGGGCATGGGCGCGTACCGGAACGCGTACATCATCCGTGAGCTGCTCGGCACGGAGTACTACCCGGTCGAGAAGACCATCGCCTTCCAGGAGTTCGCGGTATGAACCTCTCGTTCCGTCCCCTCGATCCCGTCAAGGACGCCGAACTGCTGCACGGCTGGGTCACCCATCCCAAGGCGGCCTTCTGGATGATGCAGGACGCCGGGCTGGAGGACGTCGAGCGGGCGTACATGGAGATCGCCGCCGACGAGCACCACCACGCGCTGCTGGGCCTGCACGACGGCGAACCGGCCTTCCTGATGGAGCACTACGACCCCGCCCACCGCGAGCTGGTCGGCCTGTACGAGCCGCGGCCCGGCGACGTCGGCATGCACTTCCTGGTCGCGCCCACCGACCGGCCCGTGCACGGCTTCACCCGGGCCGTGATCACCGCCGTGATGGCGCACCTCTTCGACGACCCGGCGACCGCGCGTGTGGTCGTCGAGCCGGACGTGTCCAACAAGGCCGTCCACACCCTGAACGAAGCCGTCGGATTCGTGCCGGAGCGCGAGATCCAGAAGCCGGAGAAGAAGGCGTTGCTGAGTTTCTGCACGCGGGAACAGTTCGTCGCGGCGACGGGAGTGACCGCGTGACCCTCACCGACACCGTGGCCCACCTCTCCCCCGAGCGCTGGGAGAAGGCCAACCGCCTCCTCGTCCGCAAGGCTCTCGCCGAGTTCGCCCACGAGCGGCTGATCGCCCCCGAGCAGGACGGCGACCGGTACGTCGTGCGCAGCGACGACGGTCTGACGGCCTACCGCTTCACCGCCGCCCGCCGCGCCCTCGACCACTGGCAGGTGGACGCCGACTCGATCACCCGCACCCGCGACGGCGCCGAACTCCCCCTCGCCGCACTGGACTTCTTCATCGAGCTGAAGAAGACCCTGGGCCTGAGCGACGACATCCTGCCGGTCTACCTGGAGGAGATCTCCTCCACCCTCTCCGGCACCTGCTACAAGCTCACCAAACCGCAGATCCCGTCGGCGGAGCTCGCGAAGAGCGGCTTCCAGGCCATCGAGACCGGCATGACCGAGGGCCACCCCTGCTTCGTCGCCAACAACGGGCGGCTCGGCTTCGGCATCCACGAGTACCTGTCGTACGCCCCGGAGACCGCGAGCCCGGTCCGGCTGGTGTGGCTGGCCGCGCACCGCTCGCGGGCGGCCTTCACGGCGGGGGTGGGGATCGAGTACGAGTCCTTCGTGCGCGAGGAGCTGGGCGCGGAGACGGTCGAGCGGTTCGGGAAGCAGCTCACCGACCAGGGCCTCGACCCCGCCAACTACCTCCTCATCCCCGTCCACCCCTGGCAGTGGTGGAACAAGCTCACCGTCACCTTCGCCGCCGAGGTCGCCCGCCGGCACCTGGTCTGCCTGGGCGAGGGCGACGACGAGTACCTGGCGCAGCAGTCCATCCGGACGTTCTTCAACTCCTCGCACCCCGAGAAGCACTACGTGAAGACGGCCCTGTCCGTCCTCAACATGGGCTTCATGCGCGGCCTGTCGGCCGCGTACATGGAGGCGACCCCGGCGATCAACGACTGGCTGGCGCAGCTCATCGAGGGCGACCCGGTGCTGAAGTCGACGGGCCTGTCGATCATCCGGGAGCGGGCGGCGGTGGGCTACCGGCACCTGGAGTACGAGCAGGCGACGGACCGCTACTCGCCGTACCGCAAGATGCTCGCCGCCCTGTGGCGGGAGAGCCCGGCCCCCTCCCTCCGGGACGGCGAGTCCCTGGCCACCATGGCCTCCCTGGTCCACGTCGACCACGAGGGCGCCTCCTTCGCGGGCGCGCTGATCGAGCGGTCGGGGCTGACGCCGAGGGAGTGGCTGCGGCACTATCTGCGGGCGTACTACACCCCGCTGCTGCACAGCTTCTACGCCTACGACCTGGTCTTCATGCCGCACGGCGAGAACGTGATCCTCGTCCTGGAGGACGGGGTCGTGCGGCGCGCGATCTACAAGGACATCGCCGAGGAGATCGCGGTCATGGACCCGGACGCGGTGCTGCCGCCCGAGGTGCGGCGGATCCGGGTCGAGGTCCCCGAGGACAAGAAGCTCCTGTCGATCTTCACCGACGTCTTCGACTGCTTCTTCCGCTTCCTCGCCGCGAACCTCGCCACCGAGGGGATCCTGGAGGAGGACGACTTCTGGCGCACGGTCGCCGAGGTCACCCGCGAGTACCAGGCCTCGGCACCCGAACTCGCCGACAGGTTCCGCCAGTACGACATGTTCGCCCCCGAGTTCGCCCTGTCCTGCCTCAACCGCCTGCAGCTCCGCAACAACAAGCAGATGGTCGACCTCGCGGACCCGTCGGGCGCCCTCCAGCTCGTCGGCGACCTGGAGAACCCCATAGCGGGCCTGTGACTCCCCACAGTCGGACGGGCACCCCGGAGTACGGTCCTCCGGGGTGCCCGTCAGCTTTTTTGGAAGAATCCCCGCATGGCGGAAATCATCCAGAAGGACGGCACGTGGGCCTTCGACGGCGACGCGCTGCGGCTGACGCCCGGCCGGGACAAGAACGTGAGTCTGTTACGCAGGACACTGGGCGAACTGGTCGTCCCCTTAGGGGCGTTGGCGGGCGTGTCGTTCGAGCAGGGGAAGCGGGACGGGCGGTTGAGGCTGCGGCTGCGGGACGGCGCCGATCCGCTGCTGCAGGCGACCGGCGGCAGGCTCACCGAGCCGCACGATCCGTACCAGTTGGTCGTCGAGTCCGACCGCTACGGCGTCGCCGAGTACGTCGTGGACGAGGTGCGCAACGCGCTGCTGCTCGACGAGGTGCCGTCGGACCCGGTCACCGCGTACCTGCTGCCGGGCCCGTCGGTGCCCCTGTCGGTGTCCGCCGGGGACGGCACCGCGAGCTTCGACGGTGAGCACGTACGGCTGGAGTGGAACTGGAAGACGGAGGACGCCAAGGCCGCCGCAGGCGCCCGTACGCTCGCCGTCGCCGACATCGAGGCCGTGGAGTGGCATCCGGCGGCCGGCCTGGAGAACGGCTGGCTGCGCTTCACCGTGCGCAACGCGTCCACCAAGGCCCCGCCCAAGTACGACCCCAACTCCGTGGACCTGTGGGGTTTCAAGAAGGACCCGCTGATGGCCCTGGTCGCGGCCGCCGTCCAGGCCCGCCTCCCGCACCCGGCCGGCGCGGGCGCCTCGGACGTACGGAGGGAGGAGCCCGCGTCCGTCCCGCGGCAGCCTGCTGCCGGGGACGACCACGACACGCTGCTGCGGCGGCTGCGCGAGCTGGGTGAGCTGCGCCGCGAGGGTGTGCTCACCGAAGAGGAGTTCACCATGGCCAAACAGGCGGTCCTCAAGCGCATGTAGTGCGGGTGAGGACCGCCTGCCGTGGGTGCGCCCCGCCTTCCGGGCGCACCTGCCGCTACTTGGCCGTGCGGGCCACCGTGAAGTGGTCGACCTGCTCGCCGCTCTCGGCGATGCCGCGCACCGTCAGGGTGGTGGTGCGGCCCCGGGGCGCCGGGCAGACGTCGACGCGCAGGAAGGAGTAGTCGAGGTAGCGCACGCGCGACCAGGCGACCGTCTCGTTCTGCTTGCCGTCCTTGGTGTTGATGAAGGAGGCCACGGACTCGACCTCGTTCTCATGGCCCTCGTAGGAGAGCGGGGCGGTGAAGGAGTACAGGCTGCGGCCGGCCGCGCCCGCCGTCACGTACACCACGCCGTCCTTCTCGGGGTACGCCGTACCGCCGATCGGGAGCTTCTTGGCGACCGCGCCCCCCTTGATGACGTCGGTGCGCTCGTACTGGTGGTTGTGACCGTTGATCACCAGGTCGACCGTGTACTTCTCGAACAGCGGCACCCACTCCTGGCGCACGCCCCCCTCCGAGGCGTGCGCGGTGGAGGTGCAGAAGGCGCAGTGGTGGAAGAAGATCACGACGAAGTCGACGTCCTTGGACGCGCGGAACTTCTTCAGCTGGGCTTCCAGCCACTTGGTCTGGGTGCCGCCCGAGATGCCGAGGTTGGCCGGGATCTCGAAGGAGATGTCGTTGGCGTCGAGCGAGATGACCGCCGTGTTGCCGTAGACGAAGGAGTAGACACCCGGGAGGTTCTTGGCGTCGGGGCCGTTGTCCGGGAGGGTCCAGCGGGCCTCCTCGCCGCCGTAGCCGTTGGGCGAGTACCAGGCCTCCATGTCGTGGTTGCCGTAGGCCGGCATCCACGGGACGGACTTGGCGACGGACTCGGTCTGGGCGAGGAACTGGTCCCAGATCCGCGAGTCGAAACCGGTGTCGGAGGTCTTGCCCGAGCCGGACGGGTCGGCGTAGGCGATGTCGCCGGCGTGCAGGTGGAAGGCCGGGTTCTGGCCGAGCAGCAGGCTGTTGTTGGCCAGGCCGTGGTAGCTGACGCCCTCGTCGCCGAAGGCCGTGAAGGTGAACGGCGCCTTGTGGGCGGGGGCGGTGGTGAAGGTGCCCAGCGTGCCCAGCAGGTGCGGGGCGGCCGGGTCGAAGCCGGCGTGGCCGACGCCGTAGTAGTACGTCTTGCCGGGCTTGAGGTGGGTGAGCTTGGCGTGCAGGTAGTACTGGGTGTGGTTGCCGCTCGCGCCGACCCCGGCCGGGGTGAACAGCGTGCGCACCTCGGCTTCGATCTTGCGGGAGAGGTCCCAGGGGTGGGCGCCGATCCGGATGAAGGGCTTCTGCACCGCGACCGGGACCTGCCAGGAGACGGTGATCTCCGTGCGCGGGTCGTTGCCGTAGGCGAGGTGGCGGCCGAAGGGGGCGACGAGGGAGCCGTCGACCGTCTCGGTGCTCGGGGTGGTCCGCGTCGGGACGGCGGCCTGGGCCGTGGCACCCGGTACGAACGCGCCACCGGCGACGGCGCCCAGGGTGACCGCGCCACCGCGGATCATCGTGCGTCGGGAGAATCTGCTGCGCAGGTACTCGTGCTGCTCGGCCATGCTCATGCGCTCGGCGAGCTGCTCGGGTACGCCCATGCGAGGAGTGTCCATGGCGTCTGAAACTCGTCCCCTCCGGCGACGAATCACAGGACGCCGGATGGACGGCCGACGAACAGGTCCTCATATCAGATTCAACGTTCCCCCAAAGATCCCCAACAGACGTCTGCCCGAAATCGGGCAGGATTCTTGCGTAACCGGCTTCGGTGCCTCAAGATCTAGCGGGTGCACGACGAACTTGTTGATCATCTGACGCGTTCCACGCCCCTGAACCGGGGCGAGGCGCTGCGGGTGATTCAGGACGTGCTCGCCTACTTCGACGAGACGACCGAGGAATACGTCCGTCGCCGCCACCGCGAGCTCCAGGCCCAGGGCCTGGTCAACGCGACGATCTTCGACCGGATCGAGGCGGACCTGAAATACCGAGCGGTGGCGCCGCCCGAGCTCACGCTCAGGCAACTGCGACGCATCGTCTACGGGTGAACGAGAGCTTGGGGACACCTATATATGTGCGGAATTGTCGGATACATCGGGAAGCGTGACGTCGCCCCGCTGCTCCTCGAGGGGCTGCAGCGGCTGGAGTACCGCGGCTACGACTCCGCGGGCGTCGTCGTCAACACCCCGGCCAACGGCCGCCTGAAGATGGTCAAGGCCAAGGGCCGGGTCCGTGACCTGGAGGCCAAGGTCCCGGCGCGCTTCAAGGGCACCACCGGCATCGCCCACACCCGCTGGGCCACCCACGGCGCCCCGTCCGACGTGAACGCCCACCCGCACCTGGACGCCGAGGGCAAGGTCGCCGTCGTCCACAACGGCATCATCGACAACGCCTCCGACCTGCGCAGGAAGCTGGAGGCGGACGGCGTCGAGTTCCTCTCGGAGACCGACACCGAGGTCCTCACCCACCTCATCGCCCGCGCCCAGGCCGAGAAGCTCGAGGACAAGGTCCGCGAGACCCTGCGGGTCGTCGAGGGCACGTACGGCATCGCCGTCATGCACGCCGACTTCCCGGACCGGATCGTGGTGGCCCGCAACGGCTCCCCGGTCGTCCTCGGCATCGGCGAGAAGGAGATGTTCGTCGCCTCGGACATCGCCGCGCTGGTCGCCCACACCCGGCAGATAGTCACGCTGGACGACGGCGAGATGGCCACCCTCAAGGCCGACGACTTCCGTACGTACACCACCGAGGGCACCCGTACGACCGCCGAGCCCACCACCGTCGAGTGGGAGGCCGCCTCCTACGACATGGGCGGCCACGACACGTACATGCACAAGGAGATCTTCGAGCAGGCCGACGCCGTGGACCGCGTGCTGCGCGGCCGCATCGACGACCGCTTCTCCACCGTGCACCTCGGCGGCCTCAACCTGGACGCCCGCGAGGCGCGCCAGATCCGCCGCGTGAAGATCCTCGGCTGCGGCACCTCGTACCACGCGGGCATGATCGGCGCCCAGATGATCGAGGAGCTCGCCCGCATCCCCGCGGACGCCGAGCCGGCCTCCGAGTTCCGCTACCGCAACGCGGTCGTCGACCCCGACACCCTGTACATCGCCGTCTCCCAGTCCGGTGAGACGTACGACGTCCTCGCCGCCGTCCAGGAGCTGAAGCGCAAGGGCGCGCGGGTCCTCGGCGTGGTGAACGTCGTCGGCTCGGCGATCGCCCGCGAGGCCGACGGCGGCATCTACGTGCACGCCGGTCCCGAGGTCTGCGTGGTGTCCACCAAGTGCTTCACCAACACCACGGTCGCCTTCGCACTGCTCGCCCTGCACCTGGGCCGCACCCGTGACCTCTCGGTCCGTGACGGCAAGCGGATCATCGAGGGTCTGCGCAAGCTGCCCGGCCAGATCTCCGAGATCCTCCAGCAGGAGGAGGAGGTCCAGAAGCTGGCGGAGCAGTACGCCGACGCCCGCTCGATGCTCTTCATCGGCCGCGTCCGGGGCTACCCGGTGGCGCGTGAGGCCTCCCTGAAGCTCAAGGAGGTCTCCTACATCCACGCCGAGGCCTACCCGGCCTCCGAGCTCAAGCACGGCCCGCTGGCCCTCATCGAGCCGGCCCTGCCGACGGTCGCGATCGTCCCCGACGACGACCTGCTGGAGAAGAACCGCGCGGCCCTGGAGGAGATCAAGGCACGCAGCGGCCAGATCCTCGCCGTCGCCCACCAGGACCAGCCCAAGGCCGACCACACGATCCTCGTCCCCAAGAACGAGGACGAGCTCGACCCCATCCTCATGGGCATCCCCCTCCAGCTCCTCGCCTACCACACGGCGAAGGCCCTGGGCCGGGACATCGACAAGCCGAGGAACCTGGCGAAGTCGGTCACGGTCGAGTAGTCGCCTTTTGGGGGCGCGAGAAACCCCCACGCGTCCGCAGAGGCAGGACAACAGAACGGACCCCCACGTGGTGCCACGACCACGGGGGGTCCGCTCGTGCGCCGGGGGAGCCCAACCCCCCGGCCTCGGCTGCCGCCATCAGCCCGTGGCCGTCACACCCCGGCCGGGAGCAGCCCGCCGCTGAAGAACCGTCGGCCAGTGAGCCCGCGCGGCGGTCGCCGCGTACCAGGCCACCGCCCCCGCCGCGACGGCGAACCAGCCGGCGACCTCGGCGAGAGCGGAGCTGTCCGCGAAGACCGCCACGGCGAGCAGCACCAGCGAGACGAAGAGCAGCCCGTGGACGCCCTGCCCGAGCTGGTCCCCGCCCGCGAGGGTGAGGGAGAGCGCCACCAGGGCGAACAGCAGCAGGAAGAGCCCCGCGGCGTTGCCCGAGCCGCGCGCGCCGTCGGTGACCGCCCAGGTGAACCACATCGCGCCGAGTACGGCGAACGCCGTGCCGTTGGCGGGGTCGCGCTCGCGCAGTGCCAGCAGGCCGGCGACGAAGAGCGCAACGCCGCCCACGTAGTGGGCCACTGATACGGCGTCAGCCGCCGTCACGCCGTCGATGAGAGCGGTGTGGCCGAGTCCGAAAGCCAACAGGGTGATGCCCAGGGCGAGTCGGCCGGCGATGGTGGTGGTGGTGTTTCCCGCGGAGACGTCGTTGTCCACGGCGGGCTCCCTTCGTGCAGGTGCAGTGGTGCGGTGAGCGATATATGCCCTTCACAAGGGCACAATCAACCTCCGCACGGGAGATTTGTGCTGCACACAAGGGAGTTGACCGGCGCGGAGCGGCGGTCAGGGGATCACGACGACGGGCCGTTGCGCGCGCTTGGCGAGGCGGCCGGCGACGGAGCCGAAGAGGCGGCCCACGATGCCGTGCGTGGAGCCCACGACGATCGCGTCGGCCTCGTACTCCCGCCCCACCTCTTCGAGTTCGTGGCAGATGTCACCGCCGCGCTCCACGAGGATCCACGGCACCTCGGCGAGATAGTCCGCGCAGGCGAGCTCGAGGCCGAGGACCTCGGTGCGGTGATCGGGGACGTCCACGAAGACGGGCGGCTCGCAGCCGGCCCACACCGTCGTCGGCAGCCGGTTGGCGACGTGGACGATGATCAGGCCCGAGCCGGAGCGGTGGGCCATGCCGATCGCGTACGCGAGGGCGCGCTCGCTGGAGGTGGAGCCGTCGAAGCCGACGACCACGCCGTGCTTGAAGGCGGGATCGCAGGAATGGCGTGGCTCTTCCGCCGCCAGGGGATCGGCCGCCGTGGGATCGGCGACCGGCCGCTTGCGGTCCGCGGGTTCGAAGAATTCGTGACCGGCCATGGCTGTCTCGGCGTTGTGATCCTTATTGGGTGGGACGACAGTGTGCGGCGGAGCTGTGTCCGGGAATCATCTTCCCAACCCCTTACCCCCAAGGGTACGGCGCCAAGCCTGAACGGCCCAGCTCTCGGCTCAGCTCTCGACCCACTGTGCGCGGGGTTCCAGGGAGCATGCACGAGGGGGCGCCCGTAACGCAATGGTTGCTGCCTCGTACAGCCGGTTCGCACAGGATTCACTCACCGAGCGCTCACAGGACCGTCGCGGCAGTGACCGACCGATCGAACACGCGTTGAACCTCGTGAACCGCCATCGCTGGGAGCCCGTCATGCCCTCACCCCGCTCGACCTCCGAGGGTCACCCGACCGAGGACACCGTGACCGACGTCATCCGCTGGGCCGCCTTCAGCTGTGTCATCGTCCCGGTGGTCCTGCTCGGGTACGGCGCCTCCCTCGCCGGCACGGCGGGCACCGCGCTCGGCCTCGCCGCCGTAACCGCGGTCTGCCGGTTCCTGCTGCGCCGCTCCGAGCGCAATCGGGGCCGCGCGCGGAAGGCCGGAACCGACTCCCACAGGGGCGGGCGTCACACTGGGGGAAACACACCGGTCGGCTGACCGGTTTTCACGCACGCAACCGCATCTTTTCAGCCAACTTCTGGCGGGTGTGCATCCCTTGCCGTAACCACCCCCCACCCCCCGTTTGACCTGCATGGAAAGGGTCTCCGGGACCATGTGCACCCTACGTGGATTGGCCACTGCGACAAGGCGCACTTCCCTGCACGCCCCACGAGTGCAACGCTTCGTGATCGAATGCTTCACGCCAAGTTGCCATGTCGACAATGTGCCGGGTATCCAACCCGGCCGCGGCGGCACGAGGCACAACGGCACCCAGTAGATTTGATCTTGACTGTCTTACGGCGGGGGACTCGTGCAGGACCGAGGGGAAACGTGCAGGAGCGACACAACCGAGGAGCCGCGACCACCGAGGGGGGCTTAGCAGTATGAGCCACGACTCCACTGCCGCGCCGGAAGCCGCGGCCCGGAAACTTTCCGGGCGACGCCGCAAGGAGATCGTCGCGGTGCTGCTGTTCAGCGGCGGCCCCATCTTCGAGAGTTCCATTCCACTGTCGGTGTTCGGGATTGACCGCCAGGACGCCGGCGTGCCGCGCTACCGCTTGTTGGTGAGCGCAGGCGAGGAGGGCCCGCTGCGGACCACAGGGGGCCTGGAACTCACCGCACCACATGGCCTGGAGGCGATCTCCCGGGCAGGCACGGTGGTCGTGCCCGCCTGGCGTTCGATCACCTCGCCGCCACCGGAGGAGGCGCTCGACGCACTCCGCCGGGCACACGAGGAGGGCGCCCGCATCGTCGGGCTGTGCACCGGGGCCTTCGTGCTGGCGGCGGCGGGTCTGCTGGACGGCCGTCCCGCGACCACACACTGGATGTACGCACCGACGCTGGCCAAGCGCTATCCGTCGGTGCACGTGGATCCGCGCGAACTGTTCGTCGACGACGGCGACGTCCTGACGTCGGCGGGTACGGCGGCGGGCATCGACCTGTGTCTCCACATCGTGCGGACGGACCACGGCAACGAGGCGGCCGGCGCGCTGGCCCGCCGCCTGGTGGTCCCGCCGCGCCGATCCGGCGGCCAGGAGCGCTATCTCGACAGGTCTTTACCAGAGGAGATCGGTGCCGACCCGCTCGCCGAGGTCGTCGCCTGGGCGCTGGAGCACCTCCACGAGCAGTTCGACGTGGAGACGCTGGCCGCGCGCGCGTACATGAGCCGCCGTACGTTCGACCGCCGCTTCCGGTCCCTGACCGGCAGCGCGCCGCTGCAGTGGCTGATCACGCAGCGCGTCCTGCAGGCCCAGCGCCTGCTGGAGACGTCGGACTACTCGGTGGACGAGGTGGCGGGCCGCTGCGGCTTCCGCTCCCCCGTCGCGCTGCGGGGCCACTTCCGCCGCCAGCTCGGCTCGTCCCCCGCCGCCTACCGGGCCGCGTACCGCGCCCGCAGGCCGCAGGCCGACAAGCCGACGGACGGCGAGGCGCCACCGCCGCCGGTGACCGGCGCCCCGGGCCTCCCCCCGGCCGGTCTGCACCCGGAGAGCGCGGTACCGCTCCAGGCCCGACGCACGGCGGCCACCGCCGGCATCGGCCTGCAGTCGGACCACACCCGCGACCACGCCCGCGAGGCGTACGTCCCGAGCCGGGCGAGCCTGCCCGGGCAGCGCAGCGGGACGTGAGCTGAGCCGAGCGGAGAAGAGCGGAGAGCCGACCGGGGTCCATGGCACATGGGCCCCGGTCGGTGCCTTTCCGGTGAACCTCAGCCTTAGGGTGGTCGCATGAACGATCGCATGGTGTGGATCGACTGCGAGATGACCGGCCTCTCGCTGTCGGACGACGCGCTCATCGAGGTTGCCGCCCTCGTCACCGACTCCGAACTGAACGTGCTCGGCGAGGGCGTCGACATCGTCATCCGGCCGCCCTCCAGGGCACTGGAGACCATGCCGGAGGTGGTGCGCCAGATGCACACCGCGTCCGGCCTGCTCGACGAGCTGGCCGGCGGCACGACGCTCAGCGAGGCCGAGGAGCGGGTACTGGCCTACATCCGCGAGCACGTGAAGGAGCCCGGCAAGGCGCCGCTGTGCGGCAACTCCGTGGGCACGGACCGCGGCTTCCTGCACCGCGACATGCCGACGCTGGAGAGCTACCTCCACTACCGGATCGTGGACGTCTCCTCGGTGAAGGAGCTGGCCCGCCGCTGGTACCCGCGCGCCTACTTCAACAGCCCCGAGAAGAACGGCAACCACCGCGCCCTCGCCGACATCCGCGAGTCCATCGCGGAGCTGCGCTACTACCGCGAGGCCATCTTCGTACCGCAGCCCGGCCCGGACTCGGACACCGCGAAGACGATCGCGGCGAAGCACGTCCTGCCTGCTCAGCAGGCGTGAGCTCGGTCCGCGAGGGGGCGCCGCGAAACGTGTGCGCGAGCACCCCTTCGGACCCTGTACACTTTTTCTCGGCCGGTCGGGGAGAAGATTCCTCGAAGCGCCGGTCATGGTGGGTGTAGCTCAGCTGGTAGAGCACCTGGTTGTGGTCCAGGATGCCGCGGGTTCGAGTCCCGTCACTCACCCTGAGTAATCAGCCGGTGACCCTGGAAACAGGGTCACCGGCTGATTCGCTTTTCGCACGGAAACGCCGGGGAGCCACCGTTCAAGCCGAGCCGATCCACACCGACCGCCTCGACCTCCTCCCGCTGGGCGTCGAGCACGCCCACGAGATGGCGGTCGTCCTGTCCGACCCCGCCCTGCACGCCTTCATCGGCGGCGAGCCCCTGGCCCCCGACGCCCTGCGGGCCCGCTACGGGCGTCTCGTCGCCGGCTCCCCGGATCCGTCCGTGTCCTGGTGCAACTGGGTCCTGCGCGCGCGCCGCGAGGTGCAGCTCGTCGGGACCGTCCAGGCCACGATCACCGCGCGGGGCGCCGCCGAGATCGCCTGGGTGGTCGGCACGCCCTGGCAGGGCCGCGGCTACGCCTCGGAAGCGGCGAGGGGTCTCGTCGAGTGGCTGCGCGACCACCCCGTCCACACGATCGTGGCCCACATCCACCCCGCCCACACGGCCTCCGCCACCGTGGCCGCGGCCGTCGGCCTCTCCCCCACCGACGAAGTCCACGACGGCGAGCAACGCTGGCGACTACGCCTGCACCCGTGACCCCGTCGCCGACTGTTCCCTGCGCCGAGTCGACTCCCGGGCCCGGGCCCGGAGGAGGCACCGAACACGCCCGGACCGTGGGCCTTCCTCAGTCGTTGAGCAGCCGCCATGTGGTGAGGGCGAGCCCCGCCCGTATCAGGCCAGCGGGCTCGGTGAGTTCGATGCTCAGGGTCTTGCCGATCTGTTCGAGGCGGCGCGCAACGCTGCTGTGGTGCAGGTGGACGAGGTCGGCGGCCTTGCGGAGGGAGCCGGTGGCACAGTAGGCGTCCAGCGTCTCCAGATCTTGCTGGCTGTCGGCGATGCGGGCGATCGCGGCCACGTCGGCGTTGTCGCGCGCGCTGTCCTGGGGGACCTGCGCGAGCAGCGCCAGCACCCCGAGGTCGACGTAGGAGGCTATCGGGCGGCGCGGGGTGGTGAAGCGGAGAGCGGTGCGGGCTTGCCGCCAGGACAACTCAGGGCTTTCGGCGGCACCGATGCCCGCACGTACACCTGCTGGAAACCGGCCCTGGTCCACGGTGGTCGCCAGAATGACACCCACGTCGGCGAGCGGTGCCGCCTTGACCGTGCGAGCCGGGCAGATCAGGGTGCCGACCTGGTCGAGTGGAAGCGGTGAACGGACGGCGACGACGCGGACCGGTAGGTCGGCGGCGAACCCCAAGAGCCGTAGCGCCCGGGTTCGGGCCGCCTCGTCGCTGTCGGAGCTGATCGCCAGTTCGACGAGGGCGGGGTCTGCCATGGTGGTGCGCGCTGGGCCGTAGCGCTCGACGACCGCGGTGGCGGCGAGGGCGAGCCGGTCCAGGAGCACTTCGTCGAGCGGACCGGGCGGGCCGGGGCGTTCCAGCCACGCCGTGCCGATCTCCTCCTCGTCGAGTGTGATCGGCGCCGTGGTGGACGCAGGGCGCGGCGGAGCGGGCGTCTGCCCGTCGGGCGAGTTGCGGATCACTCTCCCCGTGCCATGGAGCCGAATCCCGACCACACACCCGGCCAGCCCCGCTGAGGCTCGGGCGAGTGCGGGGAGATCCACCCGTCGGCGCATCAATGTGTCGTAGAACGCGACGACGCGAATTGCGCCTTGGGCGTGTGAGTCCAGGTGCGACAGCCGTTCAGCGAGAGCCTCCATAGCGCAAGGGTAGGAGCTGTTCGGTGCGCCGGTCGGTGCGTAACTCAGTCCAGATACGCGACAGTTGGCGGCTGACCCCTTGGGTGCTGACGACGAGGATGGTCGTCATGGATCCCGAACTCGAAGCGTTCGTCCCACTGGTCCCGAAAGCCGACCTGTCCGACCCGGTCACCGACCGCGAGAACTACGCCGCACGAGCCGCCGCGGCACCGGCGCCCGACACATCAGGAATGGAGATCGAAGACCGTACCGTGCCCGCCGATCCGGACGTGCCGGTGCGGATCTACCGCCCGAGCGGGGCACAAGGCACCCTCGTCTGGCTGCACGGCGGAGCCTGGGTCATGGGGGACCTGGACACCGATCACCACTTCGCCGCCCGGATCGCGGCCGAAGCCGACACGGTGGTGATCTCGGTGGACTACCGCCGATCTCCCGAGCACCGGTTCCCGGCCGCCCTGGACGACACCTACGCCGTACTGACGTGGGCGGCCGAGCACGCGGCTGAGCTGGGCATCGACTCGAACCGGATCGCCGTCGGAGGGCACAGTGCCGGCGCTGGGCTGGCAGCCGCGGTGGCGTTGCGGACGCGTGATCAGCAGGGGCCTGTCATCCGCTTCCAGCTGCTCAATCAGCCCTTGCTCGATGACCGTCAGGAGACGTGGTCGCAGCGGAACTTCACCGATACGCCCTTGCATGATCGCGACACACTCACGGCAGCGTGGCGGCACTACCTGGGGTCCCGACCCGCCACACCGTACGCCGCCCCGGCCCGGGCCGACGACCTGTCCGGCCTCCCCCCTGCCTACGTGGCCACGGCGGAGTTCGATCCGCTCCGCGACGAGGGGATCACCTACGCGCTGCGTCTGCTGCAGGCGGGCGTCCCGGTCGAGTTGCACCAGTGGCCGGGCACCTTTCACGGCTCGCTGGCGGTCCTGTCCGCCGAGGTGTCGCAGCGGCAGTTCGCCGAACTCGGCGCAGCCCTGCGCCGTGCCCTGGCCCAGTAGGCGGCCGCGGCCGACCGTACCGCCCCAAGCCCTACAACTCACCAGCTGAACGACGACCACAGAATGGATGTCCTGGCATGACCGTCACCCCGATCGATCTCTTCTCCTCCTTCATTCACCTTGGCCCGAGCGGCCAGGTGCGCGCCGAACAACCCGTGTTCGACCCCGAGCGGGACGGTTGGCAGATGATGACCTTCCATGTGGAGACCGACGCCGACGTCCACGCTGACCATTGGGAAGTCCACTCCGCCGCGGACGAAGTCGTGTCCTGCCTCACCGGCGGGATACGTCTCTGCTTCCGCCCGGAGCAGCCGGGTGAGAAGGAGGAGGAGATCAAGCTGGCGGCGGGAACGGCCGCCATCGTCCCGCGCGGGCGATGGCACCGCATCGCACTGGACGGCCCCAGCGACATCATGTCCGTCACCCTTCCACGCGGCAGCCGCCTGGAGCAGCGCACCGAAACCTAGCCGGGCCCTCACAGCCGGCCCTCAACCGCAACGACACTCGACCCAGGCGGCCCGCCCACACCTGCCCGTGCCCTGCTGACAGCCTCGCGTGCACCGACTGCGAGGGGCCTCGCTGAGCTGGTCGTGGACCATGCAGATCACGGCGTTCACCTCGGTGCGGACCTTCGCTTCGATCTCGTCGTCCGCGAAGAATTCGAGGCCCGGCACCTCTCCCCTGTCGTAGGTGATCGGGTCCGGGCCCCAGCGGGTGTTCCCAGCGCGCAGTGAGTGGTGATCGAGCCCTCAAGACGCTTCACTTGGGCGCGTGCCCGCCGGGGCGGCGACGCAGCCGCATCCGCCTCCCGCGCGATCTGCGGCTGGTGAGGGGTCCGCCCGAATCAGCGCCTGGGCAGACATGGCCGTCACCCTTCGGAGGCGGTCTCCCGGATCAGCGGCTCGAACTCCCGCCGGACGTAGGCGTCGAACGGCTCCGTCAAGGCGCCGTCGATCACCCGTCGTACCCCGTGCTCGGCGGCGAACTCCTTGAGCGCTGCGCGGGAGTCCGGCGCCACGCCCCCACCAATGATCAGCACCGCGAACTCCTGGGCCTCCAACAGCTTCCGAGCCTCCTCGTCGGCGGTCACCCCCTCCGCGTCGAAGCCGTCCGCGCGCAGCGTGTCCAGCACCGCCGTCACCCTGGCGGGCATCCTCCCCAGCACCAGCGTCCTCATGGCCGTTCCTTTCCGGTACGTCGACATCGGCACACCCGAACGTAGGAGCTCAACCGGACTTGAGGTCAACCGTTCCCCATCAGTGAGCACGAGTGAGTCTTGGACCCCTGCCCGGTCACTGCGGCAGCGGCAGCTCGGCCAGCATCACGGCGTACACAGGTGAGTCCGGGAAGGGCTGCCGCTCGCCCCCCTCCGAAAGCCCCAGGACTCGTAGAGCTTCTGGACTCTGGGGTGTGTGACGTCCACCAGGAGGACGGCCAGGTCTTCGTCCCGGTTGTCGAGCAGAGCCCGGGAGAGGAGGTCGGCAATCCCCTGCTTCCGGTACGCCTGGCGGACGGCCAGCTCGGAGTACGAGAAGGTCCTGGATTTCTCCGGCGTCTCGTCCATGCACTCCCGCCACCACTCGCGGCCCCAGTTGGCGGGCGCTCCGTACGCGAAGCCCACCGCCTGCTCACCGTCGTACGCGATCACGCAGGCGAAGCTGGGGTTCCCGCCCCAGTGGTCGACGAACCAGGGAAAGCGCTTCTTGAAGTCGTCCTGCATGGCCTCGCCCTGGGCATCCGCGTGGATGTCGATGATCGTTTGCCGGATCTGCGGCAGGTCGTCATGGGTGAAGTGACGGACGTCCAAGTCGGCCATCAGGCTCGGCTCCATTCGGATCGATAGCGGTCTCCCCACTCTTGTGCGACCCGCGCGTCCGGCACAAGAGTGATCAAGTCGCGGTAGAAGTCTCCGAGCAGCGACCGCAGCCGGCCGGGGATCGGATTGCCGGACATCAACTCGAAGACCGAGGCCGCCGCAGTGGTCGCCTGCTCGACCTCGCGTTGGTGGACTTGGGCAAGAGCGAGCCGCGTGGTGGCCAGCGCGCGGTTGCGGCGGAAGTGCCTGGGGATCGCGGAAAGCGCCTGATGAGAGGCAGCCTCGGACCTGGCAGCATCTCCGATCCGGCCCCACACGATGGCCTTGATGGCGGTCAGCTCGGCCACCCCGTAGAAGCTCACCCAGCTCGGCCGCGGCTCGTCCGGCGGCGCCTTCTCCAAGGCCTCGTGGGCGTATCCCAAGGACCGGATGGCGGCCTGGCGGTCACCGACGTTGGCGTGGGCGACAGCAGTACGGGCGTGGGCGAGCGACCCGTAGAAGGGGTCTCGCCGGGCGATGACCGTCGCCTGGGCCGCATATCCGGCGTCCACGGCCTCGGTGTGCTGGTCCCGCTGACGGGCGAGCATGGCGTAGGAGTTCCAGACCCGCATCTGCGCGACGGGGTCCTTGGCCATCCCTGCGAGGTACAAGGCGCGGTCCAGACGGGTCTGGGCCCGGTCGAGCTGGTGGCCGTCGATTGCGGCCCAAGCGGCCGTGGCGATGTAGTTGGCGGCCACCGAGAACAGCCGTTGGCGGATACGCTGGGAGGCGGCCAGTCCGACCTTCTCCAGGGCCTCGTCCGCTCCCGCCAGGGCGGCCCGCTCCAGACCCTCGTGACCTCCCCTGGCCGCGTCCAGGGCCATCAGGGCATCCAAGCCGCTGCGGAGGCGGATCACGTCGGAGGTACCGACGGAGGTCGGTCGTGAGTCCACGATCGGCGTCACGACAACGGCGGCGGCTGTGCCGGTGGTGGCGGTGAGGAAGTTCCTGCGCCTCACGGGAGACTCCGGTTCGCTGTCGGGCGGGCCTGCCGTTGGTGGGCTGAAGCCCAGCGCTTCGGCCGTACATCCGAATACTGCCTCCAGCGCCTCGCGTTGACGCGGGTGAGGCCAGTGGGTCTTTCCAGTCAGCCAGTTGCGCACCGTCCGGTCGCTGACGGTGCCGTCGTAGCCGTGCAGACGCAGGTACTCGTTGACGGCTTCGGCTGACTCGCCCTGCTTGAAGCCCGCTTCCCGCATGGCGCTGTTGAGGCTCGCGTTCCCCTGCACGCACCCACGGTAGCCATCGATGCGCCATCGGTGACGGCAGAAGCGGGGAAATTTCCGGTCGTGCCCGACGCACACCCGGCCGACCTTTCCTCCTCGGAGCAGACGACTGGTCGTTGACTGAACCAAGGCCGGGTACACCGACTCCCCTGAGGTTCAGATGATCGTGTCAGCGAAGCCGCACCACACCGGGCACCCCGGATACTCCGAGACACTCCCGGGTGTTGAGGAGAGCGCCGCGACCGCCCGCAAGCTCGTACGAACGGCTCTGGCCGTCTGGAACCTGGAGGAGCTGACCGACACCGCGACACTGCTCGTCTCGGAACTGGTGGCCAACGCGGTCAAGCACACCAACAGCCGCGTGATCCGGGTCGTCATCACCAGGCCGAGCGAGCGGTACGTGCGGATCGGGGTCGTCGACAAGGCCCGCACGCTACCGGAGGTGGCCAAGCCCGGTGACGACCTCCTCACCAGCGGCCGGGGTCTCCTCCTGGTCGATGCCCTGGCGGAGCGGTGGGGCACCGACCTCTACCGATGGGGCAAACAGGTCTGGGCCGAGGTGTCCAGCGAGCCGGCGCGGAGAGCGGGAAGACACCCACGGCATGGGTTGGCGACCGGGCTTACGACACCGGTGCGGGCAAGGAAGGAACGAGAGGCGTGATTTCACGAGCGCATGACGCAGAACTCGTTGCCATGGGGGTCCTGCATCGTGATCCAGTCCTCGTGCACGGCCTGAACCGTTGCCCCGAGCGCACATAGCCGCTTGACCTCTTCGGCAGTATCGGTCGTGCTCAGGTCGAGGTGGACCCGGTTCTTGGCCCGCTTGTCCTCTGGCACCCGTTGAAAGAAGATGCGGGGCAACCTGCTGTCCGTGCCAACGAGCAGGACAGTGGGATCGTCCTCCGGGTCGTCGATCCCCAGGGAGCGCAGCCTGGTCAGCTCCTCGTCGTCGTACGGCGCGATTTCATAATCGTCCAGAGCCTGCGCCCAGAATCGAGCGGCCGACGCCGGATGAGGGCTGTCGAAGACAATGTCTTTGATGGATGCCACAGGACTCCTTCAGGGACGGATGACGTCAGCGAGGTGCTTCGAGTGAAGAGCAGGAAGCTGATGTTGGCCGCGTTGTTCACCCCCGTGTCGCAGGCGAATCGGCGCTGACCGACGATCACCTGCCACCAATCCAGGGCTCCGAACGGTGCGATCCCCTCAGCCCCGCGACTACGTCGTCGATGGCTTGCCAGGTATGCCCCGGGCGCGCCGCCCTCAGGACGACGCCCGAGCCACCAGCTCCGTAGCCAACACCACCTGCCGGCGCTCCAGCCCCCGCGACGCCGCAGGCCGGCGGTCCGCGATCTCCGCGAGGAGGAGGTCGAGCATGCGGCGGCCCATCTCCTCGATGGGCTGGCGGACGCTGGTGAGGGGCGGGTCCATGTGGCGGGCGATGGCGGAGTCGTCGTAGCCGACGAGGGCCACGTCGTCCGGGATGCGGCGGCCCGCTTCCCGCAGGGCCTGGCGGGCGCCGGCGGCCATGACGTCGGAGCCGGCGAAGACCGCGTCGAGGTCGGGGCGGCGCTCCAGCAGGTTGTGCGTCGCCCTGCTGCCGCCCTCCTCGGTGAAGTCGCCGGGTTCGAGGAGGAGTTCGTCCACGACGTGGCCCGCGTCGCGCAGGGCGTCGCGGTAGCCGTCGACGCGGCGCTGGGCGCCGTAGACGTCGAGGCGGCCGGTGATGTGGGCGATGCGGGTGCGGCCCCGGTCGAGGAGGTGCTCCACGGCCGAGCGGGCGCCGCCGTAGTTGTCGGAGTCGACCGAGGTGAGGGTCTCCGCGGCGGACCTGGGGCCGCTGATCACCGCGGGGATCTCCAGCTGCGCGAGCAGGTCGGGCAGCGGGTCGTCGGCGTGGACGGAGACCAGCAGGACGCCGTCGACGCGGTGGGCCGCCAGGTACTGGGCGAGACGGCGGCGCTCGCGGTCGTTGCCGGCGAAGATCAGCAGCAGCTGCATCTCGGTGTCCGACAGCTCGGCCCCGACGCCCTTCAGCATGTCCGAGAAGTAGGGCTCCGCGAAGAAGCGGGTCTCCGGCTCGGGCACGACCAGGGCGATCGCGTCCGTCCGGTTCGCGGCCAGGGCGCGCGCGGCCGTGTTGGGGACGTACCCCAGCTCGGCGACGGCCGCCTCCACCGCCGCGCGGGTCGCGTCGCTGACCCGGGGCGAGCCGTTGATCACCCGGGAGACCGTGCCGCGGCCGACGCCGGCGCGCGCGGCGACCTCTTCGAGGGTGGGCCGCCCCCCACTCCGGTTCCGCGCTCCGTGGCTTGCCATGGGCTCCGCCTCCTGTCGACCCTACCGATGGCCTGGAATTTAACAGTCCTGTCCGTGTCGGTGACCGGCACGGGGGCTGCCGCCCCTGTCGTCCACCCAGTGGACCCATTTATGTCAATTCGGGCGGAATGTTCGCCACCCCCTGGAGTTAGTTAACAGCCCGATAACTGAACACATCTCTCCGCGCCCACTCCCTTGACACCCCCGCTCGGACCGACGACTCTTCAACACATCACTTGTGGGAGCGCTCCCACGGTACCTGAGACATACACATCCCGCACGTTCCCCGCCCGAGCCGCAACGAGAACTAACGGGCCCAACCACGCAGTTGGCCGGGGGGTCGGCACGTCAGGGCAACAGGAGGACGCAATGCGAGCACGTACCCGAATCGCCCGCAAGGCGCTGGTCCTCGCGGCCGTCGCGTCGCTGGGCACCGGGCTGCTGGCCGGCTGTGCCGACGACGGCGGCGACGACAGCGACAGCTCGTCGTCGGGCGGCGGCAGCGGCAAGACGAAGATCACCCTGGGACTCTTCGGCAGCTTCGGCTTCGAGGAGGCCGGCCTGTACAAGGAGTACGAGAAGCTCCACCCGGACATCGACATCCAGCAGACCGTCATCGAGCGGAACGAGAACTACTACCCGCCGCTGGTCAACCACCTCACCACCAACAGCGGCCTGCAGGACATCCAGGGCATCGAGGTCGGCAACATCGCCGAGGTCGTCGAGAAGTACTCCGACAAGTTCGTCGACCTGTCGAAGTACGGCAAGGAGAGCGACTACCTGCCCTGGAAGTGGCAGCAGGGGACCGCGAAGAGCGGTACGACGGTCGGGCTCGGCACCGACGTCGGTCCGATGGCCATCTGCTACCGCAAGGACCTGTTCCAGGCGGCCGGTCTGCCCACCGACCGCGAGCAGGTCGGCAAGCTGTGGGCGGGCGACTGGGCGAAGCTCATCGAGGTCGGCAAGGACTACAAGGCGAAGGCCCCCAAGGGCACCACCTTCCTGGACTCCCCCGGCGGCCTGTTCAACGCCATCATCGGCAGTGAGAAGGAGCGGTTCTACAACGCCTCCGGCGAGGTCGTCTACAAGACGAACCCGGCCGTCAAGAAGGCGTTCGACCTGACGGCCGAGGCCGCCGAGGACAAGCTGGTCGGCAACCAGACGCAGTTCCAGCCCGCCTGGGACACCACGATCGCCAACGGCAAGTTCGCCGCGATGGCCTGCCCGCCGTGGATGCTCGGCTACATCGAGGGCAAGTCGAAGCCGGAGAGCGCCGGCAAGTGGGACCTGGCCGTGCCGCCGAAGGCCGCCAACTGGGGCGGCTCCTTCCTCAGCGTGCCGAAGTCGGGCAAGCACGCCGAGGAGGCCGCGAAGCTGGCCGCCTGGCTGACCGCGCCCGAGCAGCAGGCGAAGCTCTTCGCCAAGCGCGGCAGCTTCCCGACCGCGCAGGCGGCCTACGACCTGCCGCTGGTCAAGGACGCCAAGAACAAGATGACCGGTGACGCCCCGATCGGCCAGATCTACGCGCCGCTGGCCAAGGAGCTCCCGGTCCAGGTGGTCGGCGCGAAGGACCAGATCATCCAGCAGGGCCTGACCGACAACGGCGTCATCCTGGTGACGCAGGGCAAGTCGCCCAAGGACGCCTGGGACAACGCGGTCAAGACCATCGACAACAACCTGGAGAAGTGACCGGTATGTCCACCCGGCACGACACCGCCGCCGCGCCCCCCGCGAAGGAGGGGGGCGCGGCCCCGGCCCGTCCGTCCGCCGACGCCGTGCCGCCGGACGACGAGAGGAAGCGCGCCCGGCTCTCCCGTCGCTGGCAGCGGGACGTGCGCTGGAGCCCGTACGCCTTCGTCTCGCCCTTCTTCCTGCTGTTCGCGGCGTTCGGCCTGTTCCCGCTGATCTACACGGCGTGGGCCTCGCTGCACGCGGTGGAGCTGACCGCGCCCACCGACATGGAGTGGGTGGGCCTGCGCAACTACACCCGGATCTTCGACGACGACTTCTACTGGAACGCGGCGAAGAACACCCTGACCATCGGGATCATCTCCACCGTCCCGCAGTTGATGATGGCGCTGGGCATCGCCCACATCCTCAACTACCGGCTGCGCGCCTCGACCTTCTACCGGGTCGCGATGCTCGCGCCGTACGCCACCTCGATCGCGGCGGCGTCCCTCGTCTTCGCCCTGCTCTTCGGCCGTGACTACGGCATGATCAACTGGGCGCTGGACCTGATCGGCATCGACAAGATCGACTGGCAGAACGAGAAGTGGCCCTCGCAGATCGCCGTCTCCTCGATCGTGATCTGGCGCTGGACCGGCTACAACGCGCTGATCTACCTGGCCGCGATGCAGGCGATCCCGCAGGACCTGTACGAGTCGGCGGCCCTCGACGGGGCCAACCGCTGGCGGCAGTTCCTCCACGTCACGCTGCCTTCGCTGCGCCCGACGATCCTGTTCACCTGCGTGGTGTCGACCATCGGCGCCTCCCAGCTCTTCGGTGAGCCCCTGCTGTTCGACTCCACCAAGGGTGCTTCCGGTGGCTCGCAGCACCAGTTCCAGACGCTCGGCCTGTACATGTACGAACAGGGCTGGGTGAACCAGCACCTGGGCCGCGCCTCCGCGATCGCCTGGACGATGTTCCTGATCCTGATCGTGATCGGCATCGTCAACTACGTCATCTCGCGCCGGCTGCGCGCCAGTAGTTAGGAGAACCGGCCGTGACGACGACCCTGACGAAACCCGAGGCCGACGCGGCGCCCGAGCCGCCGAAGCGTTCACGCGGCATGAAGGCGGCGCGGGCGGGCGGGCAGATGCACGCCGGTCCGGTGGCGTACATCATCCTCGGCGTGTTCACCATCGTGTCGCTGCTCCCGCTGGTGTGGACGGCGATCGCCGCCTCGCGCGACAACCAGCGCCTGGCGCAGAACCCGCCGCCGTTCTGGTTCGGCTCGGGCCTGTTCGACAAGCTCGAACTCGCCTGGACGGACGCCAACCTGGGCAAGGCGTTCCTCAACACCACGATCGTCGCCGGTGTTTCGGCGCTGACCATCGTCTTCCTGTCGACGATCGCCGGGTTCGCCTTCGCCAAGCTGAAGTTCAAGGGGCGCGGCGCCCTGATGCTGATCGTGATCGGCACGATGATGGTGCCGCCGCAGCTCCAGGTGATCCCGCTGTACATGATGGTCGCCAAGCTCGACTGGACCGACCAGCTGCAGGCGGTGATCCTGCCCTCGCTGGTGAGCGCGTTCGGTGTGTTCTTCATGCGGCAGTACCTGATCCAGGCCCTGCCGGACGAGATCATCGAGGCGGCCCGGGTGGACGGCGCGAGCAGCTGGCGCGTGGTGTGGCACGTGGTGTTCCCGACCGCGCGTCCGGCGATGGCGGTCCTGGGCATGCTGATGTTCGTCCAGACCTGGAACGACTTCCTGTGGCCCTTCCTGGTGCTGACCCAGAACGGCAACCCGACCGTTCAGGTCGCGGTCTCGGCCCTGGGCCGCGGCTACACCCCCGACCAGTCCCTGATCATGGCGGGTGCGCTGCTGGGCACGCTGCCGCTGCTGCTGGTCTTCGCGATCTTCGGCAAGCAGATCGTCGGCGGCATCATGCAGGGTGCCGTCAAGGGGTGAGCCCCTGCTTCCCCGGAGGGCCGAGCCACCGCCGTCTCGCCCTCCTCCCTTCCCGCCTCTCCCCTCCCCCAACCGTCGTTCTCCACGACTTCCTCTGGGAGCGCTTCCATGCCTGAGTCCGCACAGTCGGTGACCTTTCCTCCCGCCTTCCTCTGGGGCGCCGCGACCTCCGCGTACCAGATCGAGGGGGCGGTGCGGGAGGACGGCCGCACCCCCTCGATCTGGGACACCTTCAGCCATACGCCCGGCAAGACCGCCGGCGGTGAGACCGGTGACATCGCTGTCGACCACTACCACCGCTACCGCGACGACGTGGCGCTGATGGCGGAGCTGGGCCTGACGGCGTACCGCTTCTCGATCTCCTGGTCGCGGGTGCAGCCGACGGGCCGCGGCCCGGCTGTCCAGGTGGGCCTGGACTTCTACCGCCGCCTGGTCGACGAGCTGCTCGCGCACGGCATCAAGCCGGCCGTCACGCTCTACCACTGGGACCTGCCGCAGGAACTGGAGGACGCCGGCGGCTGGCCCGAGCGCGACACGGCGTTCCGCTTCGCCGAGTACGCCCAGATCGTCGGTGAGGCGCTCGGCGACCGCGTGGAGAGCTGGATCACGCTGAACGAGCCGTGGTGCAGCGCGTTCCTGGGCTACGCCTCGGGGGTGCACGCCCCGGGCCGTACGGATCCGGCGGCCTCCCTGCGCGCGGCCCACCACCTGAACCTGGCGCACGGCCTGGGCACGTCCGCGCTCCGGTCGTCGATGCCGTCGCGCAACACGGTGGCGGTCAGCCTCAACTCGTCGGTGGTGCGCCCGCTCTCGCCGAGCGACCCGGCGGACCTCGCGGCCGTCCGGAAGATCGACGACCTGGCCAACGGCGTCTTCCACGGCCCGATGCTGCACGGCGCCTACCCGGAGACGCTCCTCGCCGCGACCTCGTCGGTGACGGACTGGTCGTACGTCCTCGACGGCGACCTGCGCACCATCAACCAGCCGCTGGACGCGCTGGGCCTGAACTACTACACGCCCACCCTCGTCTCGGCGGCGGACGCACAGGTCCAGGGGCCCCGTACCGACGGGCACGGCGCGAGCAACCACTCCCCCTGGCCGGGCGCGGACGACGTCGCCTTCCACCAGACGCCGGGCGACCGCACGGAGATGGGCTGGACGGTCGACCCGACGGGCCTGCACGACCTGATCATGCGCTACACCCGCGAGGCCCCCGGCCTGCCCCTCTACATCACCGAGAACGGCGCGGCCTACGACGACAAGCCCGACTCGGACGGCCGCGTCCACGACCCCGAGCGGGTCGCCTACCTCCACGGCCACCTGGCGGCGGTGCGCCGCGCCATCGCCGACGGCGCGGACGTGCGGGGCTACTTCCTGTGGTCCCTGCTGGACAACTTCGAGTGGGCGTACGGCTACGAGAAGCGGTTCGGAGCGGTCTACGTCGACTACGCGACCCTGGCCCGCACCCCGAAGTCCAGCGCCCTGTGGTACGGCCAGGCGGCCCGCACGGGCACGCTGCCGACGGTGGAGACTGTCTAACCAGAAGCCGGGGGAAACCCGGGGGGACCGGGGGAAGGAGCGCGGCACGTCGTGGGGGCGTGCCGCGCTCCGGCGCGTGATCTGGTCACACCTCGCGCGATATCATTGATGGCACAGTTGATATACATGGAGGTGCCTCGATGAGTCGTACGGTGATAGACCTCGACGACGACCTGCTCGCGGACGTGGCGAAAGCCCTCGGCACCAGCACCAAGAAGGAGACGGTCAACACCGCGTTGCGCGAGGTGCTGGAGAACCGACGCCGTGCGCTGGCCCTCACCCGGTTGCGTGCCGCGGCCGGGGAAGGTGCCTTCGACCTCGATCTCTTCGAGGACAAGGGGAACTACCGGCGGTGAACGCAGCCCAGTACTTGATCGACACGAGTGCCCTCGCGAGGTTCCTGCGGGGCGACGCCGAGCAGTACGGCTGGGACCGGGCCGCCGCGGCCGGTCTCCTCGCGACGTGCCCGATCACCGAGCTCGAGTTCTTCTACAGTGCGCGCTCCCCCGAGGACCGCGCCCGCGGCATCGAGGACCTGCGGGTGCTCTTCGGGTGGGTCCCCGTCGACGATCGCGCGTACGACAGGGCATGGCAGGTCCAGGAAGCCCTGACCCGGCGGGGGCGCCACCGCAGCGCGGGCGCCGTGGACCTCGTCGTGGCCGCCACCGCCGAACTCCAGGGCCTGACCCTGCTGCACCGCGACCGCGACTTCGAGTGCATCGCCGCAGTCACGGGCCAGGCCCTCCAGTGGTACGGGCCCGACCCCGGTAAGTGATCCGCGCACCGACCGTCAGCGCGCCTCCCGGACCACGGCCACCCCGCCCGGCTGCACCCGCACCGAACCGTCGGCCGGCAGCTTGCCCGTGAGGAGTTCGACCGCGCCCGCCGCGACCGGTACCTCCGCGCCCAGGCCCAGGTGGTCGATGAGGAAGAGGTAGTCGGCGTCGGGGCCGCGGCGCAGGACGACCTCGATGCCCTGGGGGATGCCGGTGCGGACCGGTGTCACGCCCGCTTCGTCGGACGCGCGCTCGAGGAGGGCGGCCAGGGTGTCCGGGTCGGGCAGGGTGGCGACGTACCAGGCGGTGCCGGTGCCGTAGCCGTGTCGGGTGATCGCCGGGACGCCGGTCAGGGGGCCGTCCGTGAAGGCGGACACCGTCTGGGCGCCGGTCGGGCGCACCCGCTCCGACCACAGGGAACCCGTGCCGCCGCCTTCCAGGCCCACCGTCCGGCCCGGCAGCAGCGGGAAGTGTTCGTCCGTGCGCACCCCGAGCACCTCGCGGAACGCTCCGGGGTAACCGCCCAGCCGTACGTGGCAGTTCTCGTCGACCGCCCCGCTGTGGAAGCCGACCACCAGCGTGCCGCCGCGCTCGGCGAACGAGGTCAGGTTCGCCGCGCCCGTGTCGTCCACCAGGTACAGGCTCGGGGACAGGACCAGGCGGTACGCCGACAGGTCCGCGTCGGGGCGTACGAAGTCCACCGCTACGCCCGACCGCCACAGCGGCTCGTACCAGGAGCGGACCAGGTCGAGGTAGCGGACCTCCTCGCTCGGCTGGGAGGGGAGTTCCAGGGCCCAACGGGCGTTCCAGTCCCAGACGATCGCCGTTTCGGCGGTGCCGGTGCTGCCCCGCACCTCGGCCAACGCCTTGAGGTCCGCGCCCAGTTGGACGACGTCCCGCCAGATCGCGCTGTCGGTGCCGGCGTGCGGCAGCATCGCCGAGTGCCACTGCTCGGCGCCCGCCTTGGCGGCCCGCCACTGGAAGTAGGCGATGCCGTCGGCGCCGTGGGCCACGTGGGCGAGCGCGTTGCGTCTCAACTCGCCCGGTTCCTTCGCCCTGTTCACCGGCTGCCAGTTCACGGCACCCGTCGAGTGCTCCATCAGCAGCCAGGGCCCGCCCGCCAGGGAGCGTACGAGGTCGCCGCTCAGCGCGATGTCGATCTCCGACTCGGGGTCGGTGGAGCGGAGGTAGTGGTCGTTGGAGACGACGTCCAGCGCGGGCGCCCAGCGCCAGTAGTCCAACGAGTCGAAGTTGTACATCACCATGAAGTTGGTGGTGGCGGGGGTGTTCGGAGCGGCCTGGGCCAGGATCTCCCGCTCCGCCGTGCACAGCGACAGCAGCTCGTCCGAGCAGAACCGGCGCCAGTCCAGCCGGTGGGTCGGGTTCGGGACCGCGCCCGTGGCGCGGGGCGGGATGATCTCGTCCCAGTCGTAGTACCACTGGCTCCAGAAGGTGGTGCCCCAGGCGTTGTTCAGCGCCGCCAGGTCATCGGCGTAGCGAGCCCGCAGCCAGCGCCGGAACGCCTCCGCGCTGGTGTCGCAGTAGCACTCCGCGTTGTGGCAGCCGTACTCGTTGTGGATGTGCCACATCACGACCGCCGGGTGGTCGGCGTAGCGACGGCCCAGTTCGCCCGCGATCCGCAGGGCCGCCGCCCGGTAGGCCGGGCTGCTCGGGCAGAACGTCTGACGGCTGCCGTACGACAGTCGGCGCCCGTCCGCGTCCACCGGCAGCGCCTCGGGGTGGGCCTTGAAGAACCAGGCCGGCGGGGCCGCCGTCGGGGTGGCCAGGTCGGCGGCGATGCCGTGGATGTACAGCATGTCGAGGATGCGGTCGAGGCGCGAGAAGTCGTACGCGCCCTCGGCGGGCTCGAGCAGCGCCCAGGAGAAGATGTTGACGCTGACCATGTTCACCCCGGCCTCGGCCATGAGCCGCACGTCCTCGGCCCACACCTCCTCGGGCCACTGCTCGGGGTTGTAGTCGCCGCCGTACGCGAGTCCGGGCAGGGACAGGGCGCGCTTCACTCGGCACCTCCGGACAGCAGTCGGCGGGTGGTGTCGACGCCCCACTGGTCCAGGGAGAGCAGGCGGTCGCTGGAGGCCATCAGTCCGCCGGTGGCCTCCACGTGCGCCGCCCACTGTTCCCGGGTCTCCACGGCCGGGCGGGCCATCAGGCAGTCGGGGTCGTTGACCCAGAGGCGGCCGTGCTGCCACTGCCTGGCCGCCCCAGTGAACTCGGCGGGGTCCTGGCCGGGCTGGCTGTAGTCGTCGGCCTCGGGGCGGCGGTGCGGGGCCGTGTCGGGGCTGACGCGCATGGCGTCGAACAGGCCGATGGACGGCAGGATCGGCGCACCGCAGCCCAGCAGGTACGCGTCGGCGCCGATGGCGTCACGGATGAGCCGGATGCCGTCGCGGTACGCCTGGATCGGGTCACCCGTCCCGTGCCGTACGCCCTCCAGCGCCCCCGCGTACAGGAAGTCGACCTTGAAGTAGTCGTAGCCCTCGGCGCGCAGGGTGGCGTACACCTCGGTGAGGTACGCCGCCGCGTCCGGGTGCGTGGTGTCGAGCACGCGCAGGTCGTGGTCCCAGTTGTGGCCGGCGTGCGCGAAGCCGCCCGCCGTGTCGCGGACGAGCCAGTCGGGGTGCTCGGCGGCCAGGTCGCTCGCCGGGTCGACGAGGAAGGGTGCCGTCCAGATGCCGGCCCGCCGGCCGCGGGCCCGGATGGCGTCGGCGATGCCCGCGCGGGAGCGGAAGCGGCCGGAGAGGGTGAGCCAGTCGCCGAGGGCCTTCTGGTAGCCGTCGTCGATCTGGACGACGTCGACGGGCAGGTCGAGGGTGTCCATCGCGCGCAGGTTCTCGTGGATGTCGTCCTCGGTGACGGCGGTGAAGTACTCGTACCAGGAGCACCAGACCGTCGGAGCGGGGCGCGGCTCGTCGACGCCCAGGGCGTCGGCCCACTCCCCCAGCACCGACTGGACGTCCTCGCCGCTCCACTCCTTCACCGGGCCGTCCGCGCTGATCTCCGCCACGGACCGGTCCCGGACGACCAGACGGATGGACGGCACCTCCCGGAGGGGGTCCGCCGCCGCCCAGAGGCGGACCGGGGAGCCGTCGCCCGGGTCGAGCGCGAGCAGGCCCTCGCCCTGGAAGGCGCCCTCGGGGGCGGTGACGCCGGGCCGGTAGCAGACGGTCGCCCAGTTGGCGTTGGTCGGGCGGTACGGCGTCGTGCCGAGGGCGTAGGCGCCGCTCGGGCTCCAGGACTGCCAGCCTTCCTCGTGGACGCGGGCCCTGCGCGGGTCCACCGGCACGGAGGCGACCGGGGTGAAGGGGTGGTGCACGGGGGTCTCTTTCAAGGAGTGGGCGTCAGCCCTTGTTGGCGCCGAGGGTGAGGCCGCTGACGAACTGGCGCTGGAGTGCGAAGTACACGATGAGGGTGGGGATCGCGGTGAGGAGGGCGCCGGCGGCGACGAGGTTGGGGTCGGTGAAGTACTGGCCGGAGAGGTTGTTCAGCGCGGAGGTGATGGGCATGTTCTCGCCGGTGGAGATCAGCACGATGGCCCAGAAGAAGTCGTTGTAGATCCAGATGGACAGCAACGTCGCCAGGGCGGCCATGGCGGGTTTGCACAGGGGCAGCACGATCTGCCAGTACAGGCGCCATACGGAGGCGCCGTCAACGAGGGCGGCCTCGGTGAGTTCGTGGGGCAGGGAGCGCATGTAGTTGCTGAGCACGAAGGCGCAGAACCCGGACTGGAACGCGACGTGGATCAGCACGAGCCCGAGGGCGGAGTCGTAGAGCTTGCCGCTCATGGTGATGCCGGGCAGGTCGATGAGCAGGTACAGCCGGTACAGCGGGGTGATGATGAC